>NZ_JBHMET010000060.1:0-19559 GCF_042430365.1 Bradyrhizobium erythrophlei | reverse complement strand
AAGCAGCCTTGAATCTGATTTGCTCCTAAAAGGGAATCCTTAGAGTCCACACCACCTAGGCGGGGATGACAAGCGGGGGCATCACCAGCCGGGGCAGGGGATGACCCGTCCGTTTGTGTTTCGTTCTCGATCCGCAGACGGTATCACTAACCCATGACATCCCAGCCGATTCGTTCCCCCGTCCGCATCATCGGTATCGATCCGGGCCTCCGCCGCACCGGCTGGGGCGTGATCGAGACAGAGGGCAACCGGCTGGTCTATATCGGCTGCGGTTCGGTCGAGCCGCCGGATAACCTGCCGCTGGCGAACCGCCTGCTCGCGATCCATGAGGGGCTCGCAGCGGTACTCGCTGATTACAAGCCGATGGAGGCCGCGGTCGAGCAGACCTTCGTCAACAAGGACGGCGTCGCCACCCTGAAGCTCGGGCAGGCGCGCGGCGTCGCCATGCTGGCGCCCGCAATGTTCGGCATATCGATCGCCGAATACGCGCCGAACCAGGTCAAGAAGACCGTGGTCGGCGCGGGACACGCTGAGAAAAGCCAGATCCAGGTGATGCTGAAGATCCTGTTGCCGAAAGCGGAGCCGCCGTCGGCCGACGCGGCCGACGCGCTCGCTGTCGCGATCACGCATGCGCATCACCGCCAGAGCGCGGCGCTGCGGCTCAAGGTGGCGAGCCTATGATCGGCCAATACCAACCGCCGTCATGCCTGGCCTTGTGCCGGGCATCCAGGTCTTTTCCTGTCGGCGTCGCAGACGTGGATGGCCGGGACAAGCCCGGCCATGACGAGAGAGATGTATCTGACGCGCTGGAGTGGCCGGTATGATCGGCAAGCTCAAGGGCCTGATCGATTCCTATGGCGAGGATTACGTGATCCTCGACGTCGGCGGCGTCGGCTACCAGGTGCATTGTGCCGGCCGCACCTTGCAAGCGCTGCCGTCGCCGGGCGGGGCCGCGGTGCTGTCGATCGAGACCTATGTCCGCGAGGACCAGATCAAGCTGTTCGGCTTTCGCTCAGATCACGAGCGCGAATGGTTTCGCTTGCTGCAGACCGTGCAGGGCGTCGGCGCCAAGGTCGCGCTCGCGGTGCTCGGCACGCTGCCGCCGACGGACCTCGCCAACGCCATCGCGCTGCGTGACAAGGCCGCGGTCGCCCGCACGCCGGGCGTCGGGCCCAAGGTCGCCGAGCGCATCGTCAGCGAATTGAAGGACAAGGCGCCGGGCTTTGCCAATGTCGACCCCGCGGTGGTGCAGCTCTCCGGCGCAATCGACAACAACCGCGCGCCGCGCCCGGTAACGGACGCGATCTCCGCGCTGGTCAATCTCGGTTACGGCCAGCCGCAGGCGGCGGCGGCCATCGCGGCGGCGTCGCGGAGTGCGGGTGAAGCTGCGGAGACCGCGCAATTGATCCGGCTGGGCCTCAAGGAATTGTCGAAGTGAACACGCCCTCCCGCATGGTCACGCCTGAGCGTCGCTCCGACGATGTCGGCGACACCGCGCTGCGGCCGCAGTCGCTGACCGAATTCGTCGGCCAGGCGCAGGCGCGCAAGAACCTCTCGATCTTCATCGAGGCGGCGAAGAAGCGCGGCGAGGCGCTGGATCACGTGCTGTTCGTCGGTCCGCCCGGCCTCGGCAAGACCACGCTGGCGCAGATCGTCGCGCGCGAGCTCGGCGTCGGCTTTCGCGCGACCTCGGGACCGGTGATCGCCAAGGCCGGCGATCTCGCGGCGCTGCTGACCAATCTCGAAGAGCGCGACGTGCTGTTCATCGACGAGATCCATCGTCTCAGCCCGGCGGTCGAGGAGGTGCTCTATCCGGCGATGGAGGATTTCCAGCTCGATCTCATCATCGGCGAGGGGCCGGCGGCGCGCTCGGTGAAGATCGATCTCGCCAAGTTCACCTTGGTTGGCGCGACGACGCGCGCAGGGCTGCTCACCAATCCGCTGCGCGACCGCTTCGGCATTCCGATCCGGCTGAATTTCTACACCGTGGAGGAGCTGGAAAAGATCGTCACCCGCGGTGCCCGCGTGCTCAATATCGGCATGACGCCCGACGGCGCCAACGAGATTGCGCGCCGTGCCCGCGGCACGCCGCGCATCGCTGGCCGCCTGCTGCGCCGCGTGCGCGATTTTGCCTCCGCGGCCGATGCCGCTTCCGTCGACCGCGCCATCGCCGACCGCGCGCTCAGCGCGCTCGAGGTCGACAGCGCCGGCCTCGATGCGATGGACCGCCGCTATCTCACGACGATTGCCATGAACTATGGCGGCGGCCCGGTCGGCGTCGAGACCATGGCGGCGGCGCTGTCGGAGCCGCGTGACGCGATCGAGGACATCATCGAGCCCTATCTGATCCAGTGCGGCTATCTGCAGCGCACCCCGCGCGGGCGACTTCTGACCTCGCACGCCTTCCGCCATCTCGGCATTGCCGAGCCCAACCGCGACCCCGCGCAGTTCGGCCTGTTCGGCGGCAATGGCGACGAGGACTGAACGCGCGACGGCGTCTTGCCGTCTGCCGATATTGGACGCGACCGTGCTCCCGAAGAATTGAAGATGCGTGCTGATGCAGCGCATCGCGTCAGCCGGTAAGCATTGCGGCGCACCTGCAGACCTTTTGCACAAACGCGGCCCAATTCCGCTTTAATCGCGCGGCTAGCTTGGCCAGGCATCACCGATCTTGGCGTCCATGATTTCACGTCGTCAGTTTCTGCGTTCCGTCGGCGGATTGACCGCCGCCAGCGCCTCCACGGCCGCGTACGGCTTTGGCGAGCCGGTGTTCGGGCTCCGCCTCACGCGCTACGACCTGTCGCCGCGGCAATGGCCGGCGGATTTCCCCCTGAAGATCGCAGCCCTCGCCGATATCCACGCCTGCGATCCCTGGATGTCGCTCGATCACATCGAACGGATCGTCGAACGCACCAATGCGCTGAACGCCGACATCATCGTGATGCTCGGCGACTATGTCGCAGGCCATCGCCACGTCACGCGCTTCATCCCGGCGTCGGATTGGGCCGCCGTGCTGGCCGGTCTGAAGGCGCCGTTCGGCGTGCATGCGATCCTCGGCAATCACGATTACTGGGAAGACAAGACGGTGCAGCGCCAGGGGCAGGGGATGCCGGTCGCGCGCCGTGCGCTCGAGCGCGCGGGCATTCCCGTCTACGAGAACGACGCGGTGCGCCTGACCAAGGATGGCCGCCCGTTCTGGCTTGCCGGTCTCGGCGACCAGCTCGCCTATATGCCGGCGCGGCACTATCGGCAGGTCACGCGGGTCGGCGTCGACGATCTCGGCGCGACGCTCGCCAGGGTCACCGACGACGCACCGGTGATCCTGCTCGCGCATGAGCCTGACATCGCGTTGCGTGTGCCGTCGCGCGTTGCATTACAACTCTCCGGCCACACCCATGGCGGCCAGGTCCGCGTGCTCGGCTGGTCGCCCGCGGTGCCGCCGAAGCATGGCGTCAAGCTCGCCTATGGACATCTGAAGCTGAAAACCGACGTCGTCGTCTCCGGCGGGCTCGGCTGCAGCATCATGCCGTTCCGCCTCGGCGTGCCGCCGGAAATCGTCCAGGTAACGCTCGGGGCGAAGGCGCAGGCAGCGGCTTAAGACTCGGTTTAAGTGCCTCCTGAAGGCATCGAATTTCACATCAACTGATGTTATATTTGATGTCGAAGGGATGGCCGCTATGAGAACCACGGTTGCAATTGACGACGAATTATTTGCCAAGGCGCAGGAGTTCGCCGGTGTCACGGAGAAGTCTGCCGTCATACGCGAGGCATTGAAGGCGTTCGTTGAACGCGAAGCCGCCCGCCGCCTCGCGCGCATGGGCGGCACGCAGCCGGACGCCAAGGCACCTCCGCGCCGGCGCCCGAAATGAGGGTGCTTGCCGATACGTCGATCTGGATTGATCATTTCCGCCGTGGCGATCCGCGACTGGCCGGAATTCTAGATCAAGGCGACGTTGTCATGCATCCTTTCGTGATTGGTGAATTGGTGCTCGGACACGTGCCGAGGATCGCTGAAATGATAGATGACCTGAATACCCTTCCGAAGGCGATCGTCGCAACAACCGACGAAGTCCTGAAATTCATCTCGGATCGAAAGTTACCCGGATCGGGTATCGGTTACGTCGATGCTCATCTTCTCGCGGCGACTGCGCTAACACCCGAGACATTGCTCTGGACACGTGACAAGCGCGCGCTGGCGGCCGCCCAAGCACTATCCCTCGCCGCCAGGATTCCGGAGTAGCTAGTGACCTTACCCCATATCGACGGCGAGATCCGCGACGGCCGCCACCACATGAAGGTCCGCGTCTATTACGAGGACACCGATTTTTCCGGCATCGTCTATCACGCCAACTATCTGCGCTTCATGGAGCGCGGGCGCACCAATCATTTGCGCCTGATGGGGGCCGAGCAGAACGCGCTGTTCGAGGAGGCGCAGGAGGAGACTGGCGGCTTCGCTTTCGTCGTGCGCTCGATGCAGCTCGACTTCCTCAAGCCCGCACGGATGGACGACATCCTCGACGTCGTGACCTGGCCGATCGCGGTGAAGGGCGCCTCGATCACGCTGGCGCAGGAGGTCAGGCGCGGCGATGACGTGCTTGTGAAGGCCGAGGTGCGCGTCGCCTTCATCAGCGGCGGCCGCGCGCAGCCGATTCCGAAGACAATCCGGCAATTAATGAAGGCCGATCTGATCTAGCTATCGGCCGATAGGAGTTGGGCCATCGACTTCCGCCGCTGCGGCGATAGATTGCGCGCGACATCAACCGCAGGGGTCCATCATGTCGCGCCCGCCGCTTCCACCGTTCACCCGCGAGACCGCCGCGCAGAAAGCGCGCATGGCGGAGGATGCCTGGAATTCCCGTGATCCGGCGCGCGTCGCGCTCGCCTATACCGAGGACAGCCGCTGGCGCAACCGCTCTGAGGTGTTTCAGGGCCGCGAGGCGATCGTCGCCTTCCTGACTCGCAAATGGGAGAAGGAGCACGACTACCGCCTGATCAAGGATCTCTGGGCGTTCGACGGCAACCGCATCGCGGTGCGCTTCCAGTACGAATGGCACGATGCCAGCGGCAACTGGTTTCGCTCCTACGGCAACGAGCAATGGGAGTTCGACGAGCACGGCCTGATGCGCCGCCGTGAGGCGTCCATCAACGACATCGCGATCGCCGAAAAGGACCGCCGCTTCCACCGGCCGGCGCCAGGCCCGCGCCCGGCCGACGTGCCGGGGTTGGGGGATAGTCCGTTCTGATTGGCCCCGTAGCCCGGATGGAGCGAAGCGAAATCCGGGGCAGTCTCTCCTGCGGTGAGGTCGTCCCCGGATTGCGCTTCGCTCCATCCGGGCTACGGGCAGTCGTCCCGGCCTTCGCCGGGACGACTTATGGCGAGACGACGCTTACGCCGCCGCCTTGTGGCGTGCGAGCTCGGCCTTGTAGAGCTCGAACTCTTCCGCGACCGCCTTGGCGACCGATGGACGGGCGCGCAGACGCTCGTAATAGGCCTTCAGCGCCGGCCATTTTGCCAGCTCGATCGGCGGCGTCGCCATGGTCCAGTTGATGACGGTGACGAGGTAGGCGTCGGCGACGCTGAAATGGTCGAGCAGGTACTCGCGGCCCTTCAGGTGATTTTCGAGATAGTCGAGGCGCGAGACGTACTTCTCTAATGCATAGGCCTTCGCTTCCGGCGGCGCCTTCTTGTCGAGCAGCGGCAGGAACAGGCCCTTGTGCAGCTCGGTGCCGATGAAGCAGAGCCACTGATGCAGCCGTGACCGTTCCACATTCGACGTCGTGCCGATGCCGGCCCGCGGGAATTGATCCGCGACATATTGCAGGATCGCCGCGTTCTCGGTCAGCACCACGCCGTCATCGGTGCGCAGCGTCGGCACCAGCCCGAGCGGGTTGACCGCGTTGAAGTCGGAGCCGTCGTTCCGCACCTGCTTGGTCTTGGGATCGACCTCGAGATAGTTCGCCGGCTGCCCCGCTTCATACAGCGCGACGCGGGTCGCCATCGAACAGGCGAGCGGCGAGAAATAGAGATCCATAGGTGCCTCCTTGGCGGTCTGGCGCGGGACATCCGGCCTTTGTTGATTTTTGTACTGTCCCGTATAATATAAGAAGCGTCAAGGAATTTAATGCGAAATGGTACAAAAAAGTAAGAGGCCGCCATCTGCTGCCAAAATCGAGGCGCCGGTCGCCCCGAAGCGGCGCGGGCGGCCGCGCGCCTATCAGCCCGATGTTGCGCTCGGCAAGGCGCTCGAGCTGTTCCGGCGCGACGGCTTTGCCGCGACCTCGCTCGACGATCTCAGCGCCGCCACCGGCATGAACCGGCCGAGCCTCTATGGCGCGTTCGGCGACAAGCGCGAGCTCTACATCAAGAGCTACCAGCGCTATCGCGACGACGCGCGCGCCGCGATGGTCGACATCTTCCGCAGCGAGGCGCCGCTCAGGCAGCGCTTGGCGCGCATCTACGCGATCGCCCTCGACATCTATACCGAAGGGGAATCGCCACGCGGCTGCTTCACCGTGATGACGGCGGCCTCCGAGGCGGTGTCGGATCCCGCGATCCGCGCCATGGTGCTGGAAGGCTTTACCGAGCTCGACAAGGCCTTCGCCACCTGCTTCCGGCTTGCCAAGGAACGCGGCGAATTGGCCGACAGCGCCGACCCGACCACGCTCGCGCATCTCGCATCCGCGACCATCCACACCATCGCGATCCGCGCCCGCGCCCAGGTTCCGCGCAAGGAGCTGGAAGCGATCGTGAAGGGCGCCATCGACGTGATGTGTGCGTCGGCGGCGCCATTGGCATAAACGCCCCTGCCGGGCGGCAGGGGGCGTCATATTTTTTTCAACCGAAATGTCGGCGCGCCGCGTCCCCCATTCGTCCCCTGTTTGGTTCAGCAGAAAAGGGAAGAGTGACAAATGGGAAAGGTAAGGGCTTCCGCGTTCTCGGTCTCGCTCGACGGATTTGGCGCGGGTCCCAATCAGGACCTGGAGCATCCATTTGGTGTTGGCGCCGAAGGGCTGACCAAATGGATGCTCAAGACGCGGATGTTTCATGAAATGACCGGCCGCGAGGGCGGGACGAGCGACATCGACGACCGCTTCGCCCGAGCGTCGATGGAAAATCTCGGCGCCTGGATCATGGGACGAAACATGTTCGGCCCGATCCGCGGCCCGTGGCCGGACCATGCCTGGAAGGGCTGGTGGGGACCCAATCCGCCGTACCATGTGCCGGTGTTCGTGCTGACGCACAATCCGCGTCCGTCCATCGAGATGGAGGGCGGCACCGTGTTTCATTTCGTGACCGACGGCATCCATGCGGCGCTGGAGCGGGCGATCGCGGTTGCCGGGGCTAAGGACGTTCGCATCGGCGGCGGGGTCTCCGTCGTCAGGCAATATCTGCAGGCGGGCCTGCTCGACGAACTGCGGCTCGCGGTTTCCCCGGTCCTGGTCGGCGCAGGCGAGAACCTGTTCTCCGGGCTCGACCTGCCGGCGCTTGGCTATGCCTGCACCGAGAGCGTTGCCGGTCCGAACGCGACCCACGTCACCGTCGTGCGGCGGCCGCGATAGGTCGCGCACGATGCGGGCTCGCCCGTGCTGACGGACGGGCCCACGTTTGCTGCGTCGTCCCGGCGAAGGCCGGGACCCATACCCCGCGGCTTCTCTTTGGGCATGCAGGGAGACGCTCTGCTTAACAACCATGTCCTGTGGTTATGGGCCCCGGCCTTCGCCGGGGCGACGCGGCTGTTAGTACCCCCGCGTCCGATCCACCACATTCTCCAGCGCCTCGCCGGCCTCGAAGCGGGCGATCTGGCGCGCGACGTATTTCGAGATCTCGTCGGCGTCGGTGTCGGCCGCGTTGTGTGGCGTCAGCACCACCTTCGGATGGCTCCAGAACGGGCTATCCCCGGGCAGCGGCTCGGTCTCGTAGACGTCGAGCGAAGCGGCACCCAGCGTACCGTCGTCGAGCGCGCGCAGGATGTCGGCCTCGTTCTGCAGCCCGCCGCGGCCGGCATTGATCACGACCGGGGCGCCAAGCGGGGAGGTGCGGTTCAGCTTCGTGAACACCCCGCGGTTGAGGATGTGCCGCGTCTCCGGGGTCAGCGGCAGCAGGCAGACCAGGATGTTGGTCTCGCGCAGGAACGCGTCGAAGCCGTCGGAGCCGTGGAAGCACCTGATGCCGACGACCTGCTTCTCGCTGCGGCTCCAGCCGACGACGCGGAAGCCGAGCGCGCCAAGCGCGTGCGCGGACGCCGCGCCGAGTGTGCCGAGCCCCATGATGCCGACCGTGAGCGCGCTCGCCGCCCATTGATATTTCGGCGCCCAGCGCCTCACGCGTTGCGACTCGCGCAGGTAAGGCTCCTGGCGGTGATGCATCAGCACGTGCAGCACGACATATTCCGTCATGCGGTCGGTGAGGTCGTCGACCGCGACCCGCACCAGCGGCACATCAGGCAGCGAGCGGTCGGCCATCAGCGCGTCGACGCCGGCGCCGAGATTGAAGATGACGCGGAGATTTTTGAATGCGGCGAGCTCGCCGGGTTTCGGCTTCCAGACCGCGGCATAGTGCACCTCGGCCGGGTCGAGTGCGGGATCCGGAAGCAGCACCACGGGCCGGTCGCCGCAGACCTCGCCGAATCGCGCCTTCCAGCGCTGCGGCGACCAGTTCTCGGTGCCGCCATGCACCAGCAACGCGAGCGCGCCCTTGCCCATCCAAGACCTCCAGATTTCAGCGTGATGTATGTCACGGAGCGGGCCGAGCCGCACACCTAGTCTCCTGCCATCAACAGGGGAGAACTTCCATGCGCAAACTGCTCCTGATTTCCACTTTCGTGCTCGCCTCCGCCACAGCTCAGGCTGGCAGCCGCCGCCACGTTCTCGCCGCCAACGACCAGGTTCCGTCGACGCAGGCGGCGGCCCCCGCCGCGCCGCCCCAGGCCGCCCAGGTGCAACCCGCTCCGGCGCCGTGCCAAGCCCAGACGCAAGTCCAGCCTCAGGCCGCGCCGGCCGACACGCCGAAGCCGGTCAAGAAGACCCATGTCCGCCGCTACGAAAGCGACGAGGCCAAGGCGCGCCGCATCGCCGCCCGCTACGGCATCTACTGGTGATGCGCCAGGCGCCGATTGCCGCGGTGATGTGGTTCGCGTACACGAACCGGACCAACCACCGCGACGTCGGCGCTCGGGCGGCCGCGGCCGTCTTGTGAAGACGTTCAAGCGCCTGATCGTGATCCTTGTGATCGGCAGCGCCTGCAGCACGGTCGCTATCCGCACCTGTCGGCATGTCCGTCCGCCGACCGGGATCGTCGGGCCATAGGCGTCAAAAACGGCGGCGAAATTTCTTTCGCTCCGCTGTCGGCACCGGGCATAATCGTTCGTCCTTGAGATGAATGGAGATGCCTTTTCGATGCTGTACGCCATCCTTTGTTATCACGACGAAGACTTCGTCGGTTCCTGGAGCAAGGAACAGGACGCCGCGGTCATGCAGAAGCTGACCGTCGTGCAGGACAGACTGGCAAAACAGGGCCGGCTCGGCCCGGTGGCGCGGCTGTTGCCGACTACGGCGGCGACCACGCTGCGCAAGGACGATCCGCCGCTGGTGCTGGACGGCCCGTTTGCCGAGACCAAGGAACAGTTGCTCGGCTTCTACATCGTCGATTGCAAGAATCTCGACGAGGCGCTCGACGTCGCGCGCGACCTCGGCGACGCCAATCCCGGCGGCTCCTATGAGATCCGCCCCGTCGGCGTGTTGAACCCGGGGAGGATCACGACGTGACCGATACCGCCTGGATCGATACCGCGCTGACCTCGGCGCGTCCCCAGGCGGTCGGTGCGCTGCTGCGTTACTTCCGCAATCTCGATACTGCCGAGGAGGCGTTCCAGAACGCCTGCCTGCGGGCGCTGAAGAGCTGGCCGCAGAACGGCCCGCCGCGCGATCCCGCGGCGTGGCTGATCATGGTCGGCCGCAACGTCGCGATCGACGAGGTCCGCCGCACCAAGAAGCAGGAGCCGCTGCCGGAGGACGACCAGGCGATCTCCGATCTCGACGACGCCGAGGACGAGATCGCCGAACGGCTCGACGGCTCGCACTATCGTGACGACATCCTGCGGCTATTGTTCATCTGCTGCCACAAGGACCTGCCGGCGACGCAGCAGATCGCGCTCGCGCTCCGCATCGTCTCCGGCCTCACCGTGAAGCAGATCGCGCGCGCCTTCCTGGTCTCCGAGGCTGCGATGGAGCAGCGCATCACGCGGGCGAAGGCACGGGTTGCCGACGCCAAGGTGCCGTTCGAGACGCCGGGCGCGGTCGAGCGCAGCGAGCGACTGACCTCCGTCGCCGCGATGATCTATTTGATCTTCAACGAGGGCTATTCGTCGAGCGGCGACACCGCCGAACTGCGCGCGCCGCTGTGCGAGGAGGCGATCCGTCTCGCCCGCCTGCTGCTCCGCCTGTTCCAGAGCGAGGCGGAGATCATGGCGCTGACGGCACTGCTGTTGCTGCAGCACGCCCGCGCCGCCGCACGCTTCGACGCCGACGGCCAGGTGATCCTGCTCGACGACCAGGACCGCAGCCTGTGGAACAAGCCGCTGATCGCCGAGGGCCTCGCGCTGATCGACAAGGCGATGCGTCATCGCAGGAGCGGGCCCTACCAGGTGCAGGCGGCGATCGCAGCATTGCATGCCCGGGCCGAGAAGCCGGAGGAGACCGACTGGACGCAGATCGACCTGCTCTATGGCGCGCTCGAGATCATGCAGCCGTCGCCGGTGGTGACGCTCAACCGCGCGGTCGCGGTCTCCAAGGTGCGGGGAGCCGAAGCCGCGCTTGCGATGATCGAACCGCTGGCGCCGCGGCTTTCCAACTACTTCCATTACTTCGGCGTGCGCGGCGCCTTCCTGATGCAGCTCGGCCGCAACGACGAGGCCCACGTCGCCTTCGACCGCGCCATCGCGCTCGCCAACACCACCGCGGAAGCGGCCCACATCCGCATGCATATCGACCGCCTGATGCGCGACAGCCAGCCGCGCAACGCGAAGGCGAAGTAGTCTCTCAGCAACAATGCCGTGGCAGGCTTGCTGTACCTCTCCCGCTTGCGAGGTCGAGACGAGCGCAGCTCGCTCTTAGGTCGCCGCGCGCAGCGCGGCGGGTGGGGCTCTCACCACAATATGATTCGCGGTGAGACCCCCACCCTGATCCTCCCCCGCAAGCGGGAGAGGGAGCGAAGTCCCGTCGCTGCTACTGTCCAGCCCTCAAAAAATCTCGCTCTGGTTGTCGGGCCCGTGGCCGGCCGTTCGTCATAGTGGCAGAGCATCACACACCCTACGGAGCCAGCCATGTCGACGATTGTCGAGACCGACGTCTCAAAGCCTGCACGCTATCTTGGTCGCACTCTCAGCGGCCTTGTCATCGTCTTCCTCCTGTTCGACGGCGCGATCAAGCTGGTGCCGTGGCCGATCGTTAACGAAACGATGGACAAGATGGGCTACGGCTCGAGCGATACGCTCGCGCGCAGCCTCGGCCTCATCACCATCGTCTGCACGCTGCTCTATTCGGTGCCGCCGACCTCGATCCTGGGTGCGATCCTACTCACCGGCTATCTCGGCGGCGCGATCGCCTCGCATGTTAGGATCGGCAGCCCACTGTTCACGCACACGTTGTTCGGGCTTTATCTTGGCCTGATGCTGTGGGGCGGGCTCTATCTGCGCGACGGCAGCCTGCGCTCGCTGATCCCGTTTCGCCGCTAAGCCTTTCCCGAACAAATCGTCACGGAGACCATCATGCTCGAGATCATTGCCATCATCGCTGTCATCCTCGCGATTGCGATTGCGGTCGTCCTTATCCTCGCAGCCACCAAGCCTGATACATTGCGGGTCACGCGTTCGGCCAGCATCAAGGCGCCGGCGGACCGGATCTTTCCGCTGATCAACGACTTCCACCGCTGGACCAGCTGGTCGCCCTACGAGAACAAGGATCCCGCGATGCAGCGCACCTATAGCGGCGCGGACAGCGGCAAGGGCGCGGTCTATGCCTGGGACGGGGACAAGAATGTCGGCGCCGGCCGGATGGAGATTTTGGAAGCGTCGGGGCCATCGAAAATCGTCATCAAGCTCGATTTCTTCAAGCCGTTCGAGGGCCACAACACCGCCGAGTTCACAATGCTGCCGCAGGGTGATGCGACCAACGTCACATGGACGATGTATGGTCCGGCCGTCTTCATGTCGAAAGTGATGCAAGTGTTCATCAACCTGGACCACATGATCGGCAAGGATTTCGAGGTCGGTCTCGCCAATCTGAAGAAACTCACTGAGAGCTAGCTGGAGCGTTTTCGAGCGAAGTGGACACCGGTTCGCGTGAAGAAAACGCGTCAAAACAAGAATCGTCCGTCAGGTACCCAAGGAGCATGCGATGCAGGTCAATCCCTATCTCAATTTCAACGGCAATTGCGAAGCTGCGCTGAAGTTCTATCAGAAGGTGCTCGGCGCCAAGATCGAGGCGATGTTCCCCTTCGGTGAAGGGCCGCCGGAGATGAAGATGCCGCCGGAATGGAAAGACAAGATCATGCACGGCAAGGTCACCATCGACGGCGAGATCATCATGGCGTGCGACGCCCCTCCCGGTCAGTTCCAGAAACCGCAAGGCTTTTCGGTCGCGCTGCAGGTCGAGGATCCCGCCGACGCCGAGCGTCGATTCAAGGCGCTGGCCGACGGCGGCAGCGTCACCATGCCGTTCGGCAAGACCTTCTTCTCCAACGGCTTCGGTATGTGCGTCGACCAGTTCGGCATCCCCTGGATGGTGAACTGCCCGATGGAAGGGATGTGAGGCGCGGGCGACCCGGTTGGACCGTCATCCTGAGGTGGCCGCTTCTTCAGCGGCCCTCGAAGGATCGACGGCCACCAGCCGGGCCGTTCACCCTTCGAGGCTCGCTCCGCGAGCGCCTCCAGCGACAACGGCGAAGCCGTTGCGCGGGGATGACGGAACGGAGAGAGCGCTCTACCGGCACCGCGGATAAATCGCGGCGAGCTCGCGGCCGCGCAGCAGGAGCAGCCGCGAGGTCAATCCGCCGCGGCTGATGATCCAGCCGCGTACCGGCGCCGGATAGGCCGCCAGCACCTCTTGAGACGCTTCCGGTTCCGCATACAGGCGGCCGCGCCCGTCGATCGACCGCGCGGCATGAAAACCGAGCACGGCGCGCCGGGTCACGCAGATGCGGTCGTTCGGCACCATCGAGAGCACCAGCGTGCAAGCCGACAGGCAGGGACCGTCGATCACGACGCGCTCGCCGGATTGGCGCACCTTATCGAACAGCTCGATGAATGGGCCGACCTGCCCGCCGGGGCTCGCGATAATGCGCACCTCGGCGCGGGCGGGAGCGATCACTGCGCCGAGCGCAGCCACCGCCAGGAGCATTCTCATCGCCGTCATGCGCATCAGCGTCCCCTCGCGGTTGAGGTCGTGCTGGATAGTTACGGCCGAGGATACGGCAAGAGTTTGTCAGTCCGCGCCGGAGACGCCGGCCTCGGCAAAGGTCGCCATGCCGCCGTGACAGGCCAGCGCGGCGCGCAGCAGCAGGATGGCGACGGCGGCGCCGGAGGCTTCGCCGAGCCGCATGTCGAGATCGAGCAGTGGCGCTAGGCCGAGCTCGCGCAGCAATTCGCGATGGCCGAGCTCGGCCGAAACGTGACCGGCGCGGCAGTGATCGAGGATATCGGGCGCAAGCCGCGCCAGCGGCAGCACCGCCGATGTCGCAACGAAGCCATCGAGCAGCACCGGGATGCGCCTCGCGCGCGCGGTCAGCACCGCGCCAGCGATCGCCGCAAGCTCGCGCCCGCCGAGCGACGTAGCGACAGCCAGGGGATCGTCGAGGATACCGCGATGGAATTTCAACGCGGCGTCGATCGCGCTGCGCTTGCGCACAAGCCCGGCATCGTCCACGCCGGTGCCGCGCCCGGCCCAGCGCGCGCCATGTCCACCCATCAAGGCGGCGCACAGCATCGCCGCGGTCGTCGTGTTGGCAATCCCCATCTCGCCGACGACGAGCAGATCGGACCCGTCCGGCACGGTCCGGCAGCCGGTGTTGAGGGCGGCGAGGAACTCGTCCGGGTCCATCGCCGGCGCCACCGTGAAATCGCGTGTCGGCCGGTCGAGCGCGATCGGCTCCACGCGCAGCTCGGCGCCGGCGAGCTTTGCGATCTGGTTGATGGCCGCGCCGCCTGCGGCGAAGTTGGCGACCATCTGCGCGGTCACCTCGGACGGATAGGCGGAGACGCCGCGCGCGGCGATGCCGTGATTGCCGGCAAACACGGCGATGGTGACACGGTCGAGCCGTGGCATGTCACGCCGTTGCCAGCGCGCCAGCCAGATCGCGAGCTCTTCGAGCCGGCCGAGGCTTCCAGGCGGCTTGGTCAGGTTCTGCTGCCGTCGTGCAGCCGCATCGGCGCTCGCCTCGTCACCTCCAGGGAGGTCGCGACAGAAGGCGCGGATGTCGTCTAGAGTGTCGAACTGCATGCGATTCCCTCGTCGAGCGGGTCGGCACGCTAGTTCAATTTGCAGGCCGCTACCATGAATCAATGGCTCGACGATATCAGGGCCGCCACAGCCTTCCTGACCCGCCTGCCGATGCCGCATCCGGAAGGCGCGCGCCCCGAGAATTTCGTGCGCGCGCACCGGATGTTTCCGCTGGTCGGAGCGTTCATTGGCGCCGCGGTCGGGCTGCTTTGTCTGCTGCTGCGCGCGATCGGCGTGCCTGATCTCGCCGCCGCGGCGCTCGCGCTCGGCGGCGGCGTAGTGCTGACCGGCGCGCTGCATGAAGACGGCCTCGCCGATATCGCCGACGGCTTTGGCGGCGGCCGCGCCGCCGCGGCGAAACTCGAGATCATGCGCGACAGCCGGCTCGGCACCTATGGCGCGCTGATCCTTTTGGTCTCCTTTGCCGCCAAATTGTCGGCGCTTGCAGCGATCCCGGATGGCAGCGTCGTGCAGAGTCTCATTGTCGCGCATGCGCTCGGCCGCGGCGTGCTGCCGTGGATGTCGATCAGCCTGCCTTACGCGCGCAAGGATGGGCTCGCGGCCAACGCCGGCAAGCCGGACAGTTCGACGGCGGCGATTGCGGTCGTCATCGCGTTGGCGATCGCGTTGGTGTCACTGTCGTTCATCAATGCGCTGCTCGCCGCGATCGCGGCCGGAGCCAGCGCCTTCGTCGTGGCGCTGTTGGCAAAGCGGCAGATCGGTGGCCAGACCGGCGACGTGCTCGGCGGTGCCGAGCAGGTCGCGGAAACCGCGATCCTGGTCTTGCTCGCGGCGCGGCTGGGTTAAGCGGCGATGGGTAATGAAACACGGCTCTGGTTGATCCGTCACGCGCCGGTCGACGGACCGCGCGGCGTGATCCACGCACCCGACGCGCCGGCCGATCTCCGCGACAATGCGACCTTTGCGGCGCTGAAGGCACGGCTGCCAGTCAATGCCCTTTCCATTTGTAGTCCAGCGCGGCGCACGCGCGAGACCGCCGCAAGACTTGGTCTCGACGCAATCGAGGATGCCGGCTTTCGCGAGCAGGACTTTGGCGCGTGGACCGGACGCCGCCATAGCGAGCTCGAGGCCGAACTCGGCGCGGCCTATCACGACTTCTGGCTGATGCCGGCGCGCAACCGGCCGCCCGGCGGCGAAAGTTTTGTCGATCAGGTCGCGCGGGCGAGCGAAGGGCTTGCGCGGCTGCCGGCGGGCGACGCCGTGTTGGTCGTGCATTCCGGCACCATCCGCGCCATTCTTGCCATCGCCCTCGACCTCGCGCCCGAGAATGCGCTGCGCTTCGTCATCGATCCGCTGTCGCTGACGCGGATCGATCGGCTGTCAAACGGATGGCGGGTGGTTGGGGTGAACGGGCGCTAGCCACTCCGCCGCTACTAACCCCGTCATTCTGAGGTGCAAGCGCACCGCAAGAGCGCGCACCTCAGGATAACGGGGTCAGGGGGGCGCAGCTCTATCCAATATCACCCGTTCCGCCGCTGGCCGCGCAGGGTCGGCAGGCCGATGCCGGCGGCGTCGAAGCCGCCGTCGACGGCGAGGATCTGGCCGGTGATGTAGCTGGCGCGATCCGAGCACAAAAAGAAGATCGCTTCCGCCAGCTCCTCTTCGAGCCCGTAGCGGTTCAGCGGGATCGCATCGTGATAGTCGGCGCGGATCTCCGGCGTGTGCACCGCTTTGGCCATCGCGGTCTCGACCGGTCCCGGCGCGACGCCGTTGACGCGGATGCCGAGCGAGGCGAGCTCGACGGCAAGCTGCTTGGTGAGATGCGCCAGTCCCGCCTTGCTGGTGCCGTAGGCGGAACGCAGTGTCGAGGCGCGCACCGCCGAGATCGAGGTGATGTTGACGATCGCGCCGCCATGCTCGCGCATCAGGGGCGCCGCCGCCTTGGTGCACAGGAAGGGGCCGGTGAGGTTGACCGCCATGATCCGGTTCCAGTCGGTATCCGAGGTCTCCAGCACCGGCGCGAACACCGCCACTCCCGCATTGTTGACCAGCGCATCGAGGCGGCCGAAGCGGCTGATGATCGCAGCCATCGCCGCGGCCACGCCGGCAGCGTCGGAAACGTCACAGGTCAGCGCCAGCGTGTTGTCGGGATTCTTCAGCGCTTCGACCGCGCGCTGCTGCAACTCGCCCTCGATGTCGAGCAGCGCGACGCGCCAGCCGTCGGCGAGAAAACGTTTTGCCGCCGCCAGCCCGATGCCGCGCGCGGCGCCGGTCACGAGTGCGACTTTGTAGGGAGAGGAGGGCATGGCGTGGTCCGTTGGCTTGCCGATTGACGCTTGCGAATTGAATGAAGCGTCTGCGACCTTTGTGTCGCCATGTCAACCGCACTACACCATTTCCGTAGCCGCCGCTCTGATCCTGTCGCGCACCGGCGATCCGTTTCGTCGTCGAAAAAATTCGTACCGCAAATGTCGGGCTGGCGTCCCTTCAAGCGTCCTCCTGATATCGACAAGTCCTGAAGGAGATCCGATGTCGCTAACACTGCACTACCACCCGCTCTCGTCATTCTGCTGGAAGGCGCTGGTCGCCCTCTACGAGAACGGCACACCATTCACGCCGAACCTTGTCGATCTCGGCGATCCCAACCAGCGCGCGGCGCTGGTCAAGCTGTGGCCGATCGGCCGCTTTCCGGTGCTCGGCGACGATGCACGGGGAGAGACGGTGCCGGAATCGAGCATCATCATCGAATATCTCGACCGGCATTATCCCGGCGCGACCAGGTTGATCCCCGAGGATCCCGGCCTTGCCCTTGAGACCCGGCTGCGCGACCGCGTCCTCGATCTCTATGTCCATCTGCCGATGCAGAGGATCGTCTTCGACCGGCTTCGCCCCGCCGACCGGAAGGATCCGCATGGTGTGGCGGAAGCGCGGGCGCGGCTGCGCACCTCCTATGCCATGATCGAGCAGCAGCTGGCGCATGGCGGCTGGATGATGGGCGAGCGCTTCACGCTGGCCGACTGCGCGGCGGCGCCGGCCCTGTTCTATGGCAACATCAATGAGCCGTTCGGCGACGGACATCCGCATCTCGCCGCCTATCTGGAGCGGCTGAAAGCGCGGCCTTCGTTCGCGCGCGTCCTCAAGGAGGCCGAGCCCTATTTCGGCATGCTACCCCGGGGATAGTTGAGGATAGCTGACAAGCAAACGCGCAGAGACACCTTAAAGGGGGCCGAAGCGGACCAAAGGTCCGTTCCGGCCCCGATTGCGCGCGAAAAAAAATCCGGCGCGACTGTCGCCTTCGGGCGGTTCCGTTCGTCTTCCACCTGAAGGCCGCGATCTCTGGGGATTGTTCCTCCTGATCGCCCCGGACACGCATGTGGAGTGGACATGGCTGCAGCCGACAACCGGGCGGAGATTATCCGTTCAATCTTCGCCGCCTATCTCGCCAACGACCGTAGAACCGTCGAGCAGGCGTTTTCCGAGGCATTTCGCTTCAACACGCCCTATGGCGAAGGCATCGACAAGCCGACCTATTTCACCGAGTGCTGGCGCGACAGCGACTGGATCGGCCGCCATGAGATCGAGCGGATCATGATCGACGGGCGAGACGCCTTCGTCACCTATCGCTGCGTCGCCAAGGACGGCAAGAGCTTTCGCAACGCCGAGTTCTTCGTCTTCGACGATCACGACAAGGTGAGGCGGATCGACGTCTATTTCGGCCCGTCGCATCAGGACGGGACACTCGTCAAACAGCAACGCTAAGCACAGATGACGATGTTGATCGCGCGGCGGCTCGATCGTCGACGTCCAGGAACGAGATTCAACCTCTGCGAGGAACCAGACAATGCTGACGGCATGTGAGAGTGGTGGCCTGTCGCGCGCGCGGCTCGGGCGGATGCAGGAGGTGCTGGCGCGCCATGTCGCCGAGGGCGGCGTGCCGGGCCTTGTCGCGCTGGTCAGCCGCCGCGGCGAGATCCATGTCGAGACCGTCGGCCGCATCGCGGCCGGTGGCGCGCCGATGCAGCGCGATTCCATCTTCCGCATCTCATCGATGACCAAGCCGGTGACCGCGGCCGCCGCGATGATCCTGGTCGAGGAATGCCGGCTGAGGCTCAATGATCCCGTCGATCGCTGGCTGCCGGAGCTCGCCGACCGCAAAGTGCTACGCGCAATCGAATCCGATGTCGGCGACACCGTGCCGGCGGCGCGCGCGATCACCTTGCGCGACCTGCTCACGTTCCGCCTCGGGCTCGGCATGATCCCGGTCTTTCCGCAGCGCTATCCGATTCAGATGGCGATGGCGGATGCAGGCTTCGCGCCCGGGCCGGTGTTTCCGTCGTTTCCGCCGGATGAGCTGATGCGCCGCTACGGCACGCTGCCGCTCGCCTATCAGCCCGGCGAGCGCTGGCTCTACAACACCGGCAGCGAAATCCTTGGCGTATTGATCGCGCGCGTCGCTGGCACGTCGCTGGCGCGCTTCATGCAGGAGCGCATCTTCGCGCCGCTCGGCATGAAGGACACGGCGTTTCACGTGCCGCCGTTGAAGCGCGAACGTTTCGCGACGTGCTACGGACGCGATCACGCGACCGGCGCGCTGAAAGTGTTCGACGATCCGGTTGATGGCAACTATGCGACGCCGCCGGTGTTCGAGAACGGCAGCGCCGGCCTCGTGTCGACCGCGGACGATTTCAACGCCTTCGCCCAGATGCTGCTCAATGGCGGGCGGCTCGGCACCGAGCGAATCCTGTCGCGGCCGTCGGTGGAGTTGATGACCTCGGACCAACTCGCACCCGCGCACAGGCAGGGCTCCGAGCTATTGCTCGGCGGCGCGCTGAGCTGGGGCTTCGGGCTCTCGGTTTGCACCGGGCGCAATGATCTCTGCCAGGTGCCGGGACGCTACGGCTGGGACGGCGGCTACGGCACATCATGGCATTCCGACCCGCGCGAGGAGATGACCGGGATCCTGCTGACCCAGCGCCTGTTGGATGCGCCGCAGCCACCGCCGGTGTTCACCGACTTCTGGACGTCGGCCTATCAGGCGATTGACGACTAGCAGTCTGCTGAAAAACCCAGAAATTGAAGCATTGCTGTGTGTTTGGGCAGGTGGT
>NZ_JBHMET010000059.1:0-32030 GCF_042430365.1 Bradyrhizobium erythrophlei | reverse complement strand
GCCTTCGTCCACCTCGCCGCAATCTGCATTTGGCTCCGTTGAATGTGGATTCGTCCTAGCGCGGAGCCATGCGGATGGCGCCGTCGAGGCGGACGTCCTCACCATTGAAGTAGCCGTTGGTGATCATGGTCAGCGCGAGATGCGCATATTCCTCCGGCATGCCAAGACGCTTCGGGAACGGCACCGACGCGCTGAGGGCAGCCTTGACGTTCTCCGGGGCACCCTGCAGCAGCGGCGTGTTGAAGATGCCCGGCAGGATGGTGTTGACGCGGATGCCTTCGGCCATCAGGTCACGCGCGATCGGCAGGGTCATGCCGACGACACCGGCCTTCGAGGCCGAATAGGCCGCCTGCCCCATCTGGCCGTCCTCGGCCGCGACCGACGCGGTGTTGACGACCGCACCGCGCTCGCCGTGCTCCAGCGAGGCCAGCGACAGCATGCCTTTCGCCGACTTGGCGATGCAGCGGAAGGTGCCGACGAGGTTGATCTGGATAATGCGGTTGAAGGCGTCGATCGGGAAGTGAGTGGGTTCGCCGGTCTTCTTGTCCCGGCCGGCGGTCTTCACCGCGTTGCCGGTGCCTGCGCAATTCACCAGGATGCGCTCCTGGCCGTGCGCCGCGCGCGCCTTGGCGAAGCCCGCATCGACCTGCTCGTCGGAGGTGACGTCAACCTTGCAGAACACGCCGCCGACCTCCTTGGCGACGGCTTCGCCCTTCTCTTCGTTGAAGTCGAAGATCGCGACTTTCACGCCGTGCGCAGCGAGCGCCCGCGAGGTGGCTGCACCGAGGCCGGAAGCGCCACCGGTGACAACGGCGGCGACCGATGAATCGAGTTTCATTTCAGGTTCCTTTCGCGATCAGATGCGTTCGATGATGATGGCCGGCGCCATGCCGCCGGCGGCGCACATGGTGACGAGACCGTAGCGGCCGCCGCTGCGCTCGAGTTCGTCGAGCGCCGTGCTGATCAGGATTGATCCGGTCGCGCCGATCGGGTGGCCGAGCGCGATCGAGCCGCCGTTGATATTGACCTTGGCGCGATCCAGATCGAGGTCGCGGATGAACTTCTCGGCGACCACAGCGAAGGCCTCGTTGATCTCCCAGACGTCGATATCGTCCTTGGTCAGACCGGCCTTGGCGAGCACCTTCTTGGCCGCCGGAACCGGCGCGTTCAGCATCAGCGTCGGGTCGTCGCCCTGATTGGCGTAGGCCACGATCCGGCCGCGCGGCTTGAGGCCGTGCTTCTCGGCGTATTCATTCGACGTGATCAGCACTGCGGCGGCGCCGTCCACCACGCCCGAGCTGTTGCCGGCATGATGCACGCCCTTCCACTCGAGGCCCGGGTAGCGGCGCTGGATCTGCTTCTTGAACGTCACGCCGTTGCCGAGATCGAAATCGGCAAGCTGCTCGAAGCTCGGCTTCAGCGAAGCAAGACCTTCGGCGGTGGTCTCGGGCCGCGGAAATTCTTCACGATTGAGGGCGACGCTGCCGTCGTCGTTGAGCACGGGGATCACCGATTTGGCGAAGCGGCCCTCGTCGATCGCCCGCTTGGCCCGCTGCTGGCTGACCAGCGCCAGCGCGTCGCAGGCCTCCCGGCTGATCCCCTCGCGCGTGGCGATGGCGTCGCCGCACACGCCCTGGTGGGATTGCGGGTGAATGGCGTCAAGCGCCGCATTGCCCGACCCCATCATCCGCGCCGGCTGCCCCGCCTTGGAGCGTTCGGCTGCGAGGGTCTGCTGATAGCTCATCATCTCGGCACCACCCGCGATGACGCAATCCTCCATCCCCGACATCACCGACGCTGCTGCGAGGTTCACCGACGTGATGCCGCCGCCGCAGAAACGATCGAGCGTGGTACCGCTGGCGTTGATGTCGTAGCCGGCCGCGAGCGCCGACATGCGTCCGAGGTCGCCGCCCTGCTTGCCTTCCTGGGTCGATGTCGACCAGATGATGTCATCGACCGTCGACGTATCGAGCTTGTTGCGCTCCTTGAGCGCGCGGAGCACCGTTGCGGCCAGATGCTGCGGGTGCAGGTGCGACAGCGCCCCCTTGCCCGGCTTGCCGACGCCCCGCGGCGTGCGAACCGCGTCAATGATGTATGCTTCAGACATGCGCTTCCCTTCGTTTCGAACGTTCTCGTTTCATAGCGTGATGACGATGGTTCCGACCATATGCGTCATGCCGGTGATATCGCCGAGCTAGGCTCGACAATCGTGCTGCGCCGATCCCCGAAGGGCTCAAAGCGCGAGCTGATCCTCCGCCACATGGACGGTCGCGCTATTGTGGAGCTGCTGTTCCCCGGCACAGGTCGCCTCGTCGCAGCCCTCCGCAAATGATGCGGCGCCGAGCGCGATGGCTTGCGGACCCAGAGCATACTTCTGCTGTTGCGGCAGGTAGATCAGTTGGCCGATCCGGGTGAGGGTCAACATCAGACGAGAGACCGTCGATCGCGGAAGGCCACAACGGTCGGCGATCTCCCGATTGCCGAGACACATGCTTCGATCTTCGAAGCAGCGCAGGATGTCGAACGCACGCGACACGACCTGTATCACGTCCCTGCTTTCCACATCGCAGGAAAGCCCCTCTTGCGCCATCAGTCTCTCAGATCGACGTCCCATCGCTTACGCCCTCACAACATCCGAGTTGCATTTTCGCAGGCGTGAACGAACCCAGCATGGTTCGCGTCACCCGCATTCTCCGGCTTCCGTCGCTCAGCGCGGGGGATATCTGCCATCCGCATCACCTGATCGATCGTGCGTTTTCCCGTCGCGTTCGTCCGGCCCGATGTGCTGCCGGCGAGGCCCGCCGTTGATGCGGGTCAGCAAGCCGGCGCCCTTGCGCACAGGATGTCTCTGACCAGCATCGGAGCATTTTCCTCCGTGGAACACGGCTTCTCGCTTAGTTAATTGATTAATTAGTTAGTTGATTGATTAAGGTGACCGGCGCACCCTGTCAACCTCGATCAAGGCCGCGTGGTGCGCCGAGGTCGTCGAGGATAATCGCATCAAGATCGCCAATTTCGCCCGGGGAAAAGATCGCCCGGCTCGATGGTCGCGGTGGCGAGCGTGTGTTCACGGCCGGTCTCTAGCGACCAAGCCGCGCCGAATGTCCCAACTCAAGCGCGACCATACGGCGACGTTCGTTGCGATCATACATTTGTGCGATGTGGCTCGAGGCGGGAACAGTTAGTGAAGGCTTTCGACGACCAGCGCGATGCCCTGCCCGCCTCCGATGCACATCGTGACCACCCCGTAGCGTCCCTGGGCGAGGCCGAGGTTTGGCAGGACGAGAGGGCTCGGAATGGCGACGCCGTCTTACGACCGTCAGAATGCACTGCTCTATCCGTGTTACCGGAGTGCTGCTCGACCCCGCAGGATCCTGTTACAAATGCATAATAGCGTTCTCAATTGTGAGTGACCTATGGCGCGAGCCATTTTGAGCGTGCTGATTTTGATCAGCTGCGTCCATAGCGCGGCCTGCCAAGATCAGCGCAGCAAAGGATCGAACGACGCAACTCGCGGCGAGGGGCCGGTTCGGACCGCTTGTGAGGCTGAGATCGAGAAACTCTGCCGCGGCGAAGAGCGAGCTGGCCGCTGTCTGCGAAACCAAAACCCAAATGAGTTGTCAGAAAGATGCAAGGCCGCATTGGCGAATCGCGGGCTGCACTAGCGTATCGCCAACGACGTATCGAGAAGGAACTGCCACCTCACCGCAAGCAGACGTGTGCTGAGCACGCTTTGTAACTCGACGAGCGAAGACGAGCCTGAAAACCACGCCTTAGGTCTTCGGCCGGTCCATATCAGCATGCCCGGTCCTCAGGCTGCGCCCAGCATCGCGTCCGTGGCGAGGCAATGACCCGTTCCCGGCCAATGCTCCGTCCTCCTCGCCCGGCAGTTGCTGCTCGCCGGGCGGTCGTTGACCTAAGTGGTCTCCAACGGGCTCGACAGCTTCGCTGGACGCCTTCGAGCCCGCCCCGGCGACAACACGCAGAAGGACCACCGACACGAAACCGCTGAGCACGCCGGCGACCAAGTTCGGCACCAGCTTGACGGCGGGAAAGAGGTATATCTCAGCCCGCGCACCGAGCAGCAGCACGACGGCGAATTCGGTCGCGGTGCGGGCGATAGCCGCGAAGAATCCAAGCATGCAATAGCCGAGCGCCCACGGTGGCCATCGCCGCACCAGCGGCTCGCCGATGTCAATGACGAGCCCTGGCGCGACATGCTTGAGGATTTCCAGCACCCCAAAGCGGCCGTCGCCCTGGAGGAAGCCGATCACGCCCATGATCGAACCGGCCGCGGTCGCGCCCCACCGCGACTGGGTCAGGCGGGCCGCAAGAACATAGAGCGGAAACAATAGAAACGTCTTGTGCCCAGACGCGAACGGCAGACCCGGCAGGACCTTGAGCATCTTGAGTGACGCCATGCAGAGCGCAATTCCCGTGATGACCGCGGCATCATGAGCAAGTTGGCCACCCACCCGAGGATCGTCATCGGCGCCGGCCTGTTTCTCTGCAAGCGCGATGTTCGCCCGGACGACGTCGGCAAACGCGCCGATGTCGCCTCGCAAAACTTGCCGTAACACGGCAAAAAATCCGGATCTGGAACTGCGGTCGTGTACGCGCCCCCCTCCGCTCTCCCGTCCATGTGTCCCTTCGAGGAGAGCGAGAGTCCGGTCGAGCGCGTGTACGAACAGGGGCGGCAATCGGAATGCATGCAGGCCATCGACCAGGTCGTGGCCAGTGCCGGTCAAGCGCACCACAGCCGAGGCAAGGAGGACGGTCATGATCTGCAGACACATGAGCGCCGCCTTCTCAAGCCCGCTCAGGTTGATCGATAGCGACCAGCCAACCCCTGGAACGTGCCAATCCATCAGCATGTCGTTTGCAGAAGGGTTCTCGGGCGGCAGCAGGGCGTACATGCCGATCAGGAAAACGAACAGCCACTTGAGCCGTAAGGCCAAGTGTACGACTCGCAGACCCACTCGGCAGGCCAAGAGTATGACGACTTGGATTCCTGCAAGGCCGGGAATGACAAACCATCGCGCCGGCTCGGTCAGGGAGAGGGCCGGCACCGCGAACGCAACCATCGTCACCGCGAGGAGGAACAACACCTTCAGCACGGCGGTGCTGGTACGAGTCTCCTGCTGCATCTCGGTCACACCGGCAACTCCTCCGCTAATCAAGCGATCGTAATGGACCACGCTTAAATCGGGACCACTCTGATGAGGGTCTCACCAACCCTCACTCGACCCGCATCCCTCCCGCCGCGCCCGCGCTTGTGCGAGTCCGTGAGGCCGGTTCAAGGCTACGCTTTTCGACACCGGACCGCAGGCGGTCGAGCGCCAAATACACAACGGGCGTCGTGAACAACGTCAATACCTGGCTCACCAGCAGCCCGCCAATAATGGAGATGCCGAGCGGCTGCCGAAGCTGAGAGCCGACACCCAGCCCGACCGCCAGTGGCACCGCCCCAAGAATCGCCGCGATTGTTGTCATCAGGATAGGACGAAATCTCACACGACACGCCTCCAAGATCGCCTGCTCCGGCGAACGAGCGCGTTCGCGCTCAGCGACGCGCGCATAATCAATCAACATGATCGCGTTCTTCTTGACGATACCGATGAGCAGGATGATCCCGACCATCCCGATCAGATCGAGCGGGCGCCCAACCACCCACAGCGCCAGGATTGCGCCGATCCCGGCTGATGGCAGGGTCGACAGGATCGTCAGAGGATGGATAGTGCTCTCGTAAAGAACGCCGAGGATCACGTAGACGGCGAACAGCGCCACAGCGATCAGCATAGGCTGGGTGGCGAGCGATTCCGCAAACGCTCGTGCATTGCCTTGAAAACTCCCCTGGATATTGCTTGGCGGGCCAAGTTCGTGCATCACGCGCTCGACGATCTCAGTACCCCTCTGGATCGGCAGGCCAGGCCGCATCGAGAACGTCAGCGTCACCGCCGCAGCCTGTCCTTGATGGGCGACAGCACTCAATTGGACGCCGTGCTCGACCCGGACAACGTTCGCCATCGGAACCTGTTTCCCGCCCGGCCCGGCGACGTAGACCTTGGCCAACGAGGACGGATCCTCCTGCAGTTCCGGCGTCGCCTCGAGGACGACGTGATACGTGTAATGAGGGGCATAGATTGAGGACACGAGACGCTGGCCGAAGGCATCGTAAAGGGTCTGATCGATATCGTGCGGCGCCACCTGGACCCGTGCGGCCGCGTCACGGTCGATGACAAGCATGGCCTGCAGGGCGCCGACCTCGAGATCGGTAGTGACGTCGCGAAGATCGGGGAACTGTTTCAGACGCTCTACGAGCCGCGCTGCCCATGTCTCCAACTCACCCAGATCCGGTCCCGTGATGGTATACTGATATTGCGCCTTGGAGATCCGGCCGCCGACGCGCACTTCCTGGACGGGCACCATATAGAGCGCAACTCCCTGCACCTCGCGCGTCGCTCGGCGCAGCCGGGCGATGACCCGGTCGGTGTCGAGCGCGCGCTCGGCAAGTGGCTTTAAGGCGATAAAGATGCGGGCCTGGTTCGGCGTGGCGCCCGACTGACCGGTGTAGCTTCCAACCCTCGCGACCGCCGGATCATTGAGCAGGACGTTCATCAGGGCCTGTACCCGCCCAGTCATGGCCTGGAACGAAACCGTCATCGGCGCTTCGGCGATGGCGACAATGGCACCCGTGTCCTGCTGGGGGAAAAACCCCTTTGGCACCTGAATCCAGAGCATAACGGTGGCGAGGATAGTTATTCCCATCACGGCGAGAGTGGCGCCGCGATGGCGCAGAACGACTGCGAGGGCGACTTCGTATCGCGCGAGCAGCTTCTGAAAAATGAATTCCAACGGGGGCTTCTCCGCTGCCCTGCGGGGATGACCGAGATAGGCGCCCATGACCGGGATCAATGTCAGAGACACCACTACGGAGACCGCGATGGCCAGCGCCAGCGTGGCAGCAAACTCGCGGAACAGCCGCCCGATCATGCCCCCCATAAACAAAAGCGGGATCAAGGCGGCGATCAAGGAGACGCTGATCGAAATGACAGTGAAACCGATCTGGCGCGACGCTTGGCGAGCAGCCTCGAGCGGCGACCTGTGGCTTCCCATCCGGCGACTGATCGCTTCGATGACCACGATGGCGTCATCGACAATGAAGCCAGTCGCAACCGTGAGCGCCATCAGGGAAAGGTTGTCGACGCTGTAGCCGAGCAGGTACATGACGCTGAAAGTACCGGCAATCGACAGCGGGATAGTAACTGCCGCGGCCAAGGCAGCCCAGATCTGCCGAAGGAAGAGGAATACCGTGGTCACGATAAGTCCGAGGCTGATCACGAGGCACAGTTCTATCTCGCGCACGCTGGCACGAATGGTCTCCGTTCGATCGCTCATCACCGACAGATCAACGGCCCGCGGGAGCCAAGCCTGCAGCGTGGGAAGGAGCGCGTAGATGCGATCCACCGTCTCGATGACGTTGGCGTTGACCTCCTTGAAAACGAAGACCAGCACCGCGGGCTGGTTATTGAACCATCCCGAGGTGCGGACGTTCTCGACGCTGTCGACGACCGATGCGACCGCATCGAGCCGGATCGGCGTGCCGTGACGGGTAGCGACGATCACTGACCTGTATTCGTCGGCCCAGCGCATCTGGTCATTGACGCGTATGATGTAAGAGCCGTCCGTCGCGTCGATGCGCCCCTTAGGGCCCGTTGCATTGACGGCGTTCAAGGCGGCCCGCACATCCTCAAGACCGAGTCCCATCGAGGCAAGCGCGGCCGGGTTGACTTGCACACGAACCGCGGGCTTCTCCGAGCCGTTGACCGTGACTTGACCGACGCCTTCCACCTGCGAGAGCTGTTGCGCCAGGATTGTTTCCGCAGCCTCGTAGACCACGCCGGACGGAAGCGACGCGGATGTCAGCGCCAAGATCAGGACCGGCGCTGCTGACGGATTATTCTTGCGCCAGGTTGGTGGGTGCGACATACCCACCGGAAGATCGGGTGCTGTCGCGTTGATAGCCGCTTGCACGTCGCGAGCCGCTGCGTTGATCGGGCGGTTGAGTTCGAACTGGGCGACGACGGTGGTGATGCCGAGAAGACTCGTGCTGGTGAGCTCCGTGATGCCGGCAATTTGCCCAATCCGCCGCTCCAGCGGCGCGGCGACAGAGGTGGCCATCGTCTGCGGTTCGGCGCCCGGGAGCTCCGCCGTCACCATGATGGTCGGATAATCCACCCGCGGTAACGATGCCACAGGCAGAAATCGAAACGCGAGTGCGCCGCTCAGCAGGATCGCCAGCATCAGCAGACTGACGCCAACGGGTCGCCGCAGACACGTTTCAAGAAAGCCCATGACGTACTCCGATCGTGCTGGCTTGCTTGCGGCTACCTCATTCCGCGCTCTCCAGCGTCATTCGCATGCGAGAACGAAGCTGCGATCGCACGCGGTCGAGCGCCACATAGATCACCGGGGTCGTGTAGAGCGTCAGGAACTGGCTGAACAGCAGCCCACCGATGATGGCAATGCCAAGTGGTCGTCGCAGCTCCGATCCTGGACCGGAGCCGAGTGCGAGAGGGATGGATCCAAGAAGGGCCGCCATCGTCGTCATCATGATCGGACGGAAGCGCTTGAGCGACGCCTCGAAGATTGCTTGTTCCGGACGCAATCCTTGCGTGCGCTCGGCGTCCAAGGCAAAGTCGATCATGATGATCGCGTTCTTTTTGACGATCCCGATGAGGAGGATGATGGCGACCACCGCGATCAGCGACAGGTCGTTGCCCGTGATCATAAGCGCGATCAAGGCGCCGATTCCGGCGGAAGGCAAGGTCGACAGGATCGTGATCGGGTGAATGGTGCTCTCGTAGAGTACACCGAGTACGATGTAGACGGCGACCACGGCGGCGAGGATGAGCCAGACCTCGCTTACCAGTGAGGCCTGGAACTCGGCAGCCTCACCGGCGAACGAGCCGATGACGGAATCGGGCATGCCAATCGCCTGCTCGGCTTCACGCAAGGTCCGCACCGCTCGTCCGAGTGAGACGCCCGGGGCCGGATCAAACGAGAGCGTGACCGACGCGAAAAGGCCTTGGTGTGTGATCGCAAGCGGAGCATTGCCAAGCCTTACCGCGGCGAAGCTTTGGAGTGGGACCTGCGCGCCCTGGCTCGATGGCACGTAAAGGCGCCCCAGGTCGGCCGGATCGAGCTGGAACTCCGGCGCCACCTCCAAGACAACGTGGTACTGGTTCTGCTGGGTATAAATGGTCGAGACCTGGCGCTGCCCAAAGGCATCGTAAAGCGTGTCATCAACCGTCTGCGGCAGTACCCCTAGGCGGCCGGCCTTGTCGCGGTCGATAACCACGTCGGCAGCGAGGCCGCCCGCCTGTTGATCGCTCGCGACGTTCTGGAGCAACGGCGTCGAGCGCAGCTTTTCGAGCAACCGCCCTGCCCATTCGGCCAACTCCGCGGGGTTCGCGTCGACCATGATGTATTGGTACTGCGTCCGGCTGGTGCGCGTCCCAATCTGAATTTCGGGTGCGGGCTGAAGGTAGACCGAGAGGCCCTGCACCCCGGCCATGGCAGTACGGAGCCGCCGCGCGATTTCAGCGGCCGTGACGGTCCGCTGGTCGCGTCGTTTGAGCACGATGGTCATGCGCCCGGTGTTGGGTGTCGAATTGACAAGTCCGACGCCCACGAATGAATCAACACCGCTGACATCCGGGTCGCGGCCGGCGATCTCTGCAGCCCTCGCCTGCAGCCGCACCATTTCGTGAAACGAAATTCCAGGCTGCGCATCGGTCGTCGCAACGATAACGCCGGTGTCCTGGATAGGCAGAAAGCCCTTGGGGATAAGCAAGTACAGGGCCACGGTAACGACTAGCGTCGCCAGCGCGACCGCGAGCGTCGCGGCCTCTTGCCGCATCACCCATGCGAGGCTCCGCTCATAGAGCGCCAGACTCGCAGCGAACGCCCGCTCAGAGACACGCAAGAACGCGTTGCCGCGTTGCTGCTGCTCTCCACGCAAAAGGCGCCCGCACATCATCGGGGTAAGCGTCAGCGACACGATAGCCGACACAACGATGGTGACCGACAGTGTCAGCGAGAACTCCCGGAACAGTCGCCCGACGATTCCCTGCATGAACAGCAGCGGGATGAACACTGCAACAATCGAGATCGTCAGGGAGATGATGGTGAACCCGATTTGGCGTGCGCCCTTATAGGCGGCTTCAAGCGGCGCCTCTCCGGCCTCGATGTGGCGCACGATGTTCTCGATCATGACGATGGCGTCGTCGACCAGGAAGCCGGTCGCGACGGTGAGCGCCATGAGGGAGAGATTGTCGAGGCCGAATCCCGCCAAATACATGACGCCGAACGTACCGATGATCGAAAGCGGGATGGCAACGCTCGGGATCACCGTCGCCCAGAAGCGGCGAAGGAACAGGAAGATCGCGAGCACGACCAGCCCCACAGTGAGCAACAGCGTGAACTCGACATCGCCGATGCTGGCCCGGATGGTCTCCGTACGATCGCTAAGGATCGTCAGCCGGATCTCTGGCGGCAGGGCCGCACGTAGCCGCGGCAGGAGCTCGTGAATCCGATCAACCGTCAGGATGATGTTGCTCCCGGGCTGGCGCTGGATGTCGAGGATGACGGCCGGTCGACCGTCGAACCAGGCGCCGACTTTCGCATTCTCTGCTCCGTAGACCGCAGTACCGACGTCCCGCACGCGGACCGGAGCTCCGTTCCGGTACGCGAGGATCACGTCTGAATAGGCCTCAGTTGCCAGAACTTGGTCGTTGGCTCCGATCATGAATGCTTGGTTGGGGCCGTCGAAGCTGCCCTTGGGCTGATCGACATTGGTGCGGCTGAGGACGGTGCGGACGTGTTCCAGGCTTAGATTATATGCCGCGAGCTGGGTCGGGTTGACCTGGATCCGCGTCGCGGGTTTCTGCCCGCCCTGGATCATCACCGCTCCGACGCCGGTTACCTCGCTCAGCTTCTGCGCCAGCACCGTGTCGGCGAGGTCTTGGACTTTCGTGATTGGCTGTGTGTCGGAGGTAAGGGCCAGGATGAGGATCGGCTGGTCCGCCGGGTTCACCTTCTTGTACACGGGCGGGTATGGAAGGCCGCTCGGCAGCGAAGCCCCTGCTGCGTTGATGGCTGCCTGTACGTCCTGCCCGATCGCGTCAATGTCCCGGTCCAGGACAAATTGCATGGTGATCACGCTGATCCCAAACGAGCTTGTCGAGGTCATCAGCGATAGACCTGCGATCTGTCCTAGCTGCTGCTCAAGCGGCGTCGTGACCAGCGAGGCCATCGTGTCCGGGCCAGCACCGGGAAGCTGCGTCGACACTTGGACGGTGGGAAAGTCGATCTCGGGCAATGAGGAGACCGGAAGCAAACGAAATCCAAGCACTCCGGCAACAAGGATCGCGACGCTAATCAATGAGGTAGCGACCGGACGTGCTACGAAAGGCGCAGATACGCTCATGGCGGCTGCCGACGCCGTCGATTCGGCGCCGCTTCTAACGGATGCTTGGGAGACGTGATCTGCGGTGCGGAGGGGCCGCCTTCGGCGTCGGCCCGAGCCTCAGTCGCAATCACGCTCGCGCCCGGCCGCAGCTGCTCCTGACTGGTGACAACGACCTTCTGACCGGGCTCGAGGCCGGACTCGACAAGTGCCACATTGCCGTCGATCTGGCCGACTCGGATCGGCCGCATCTCGACCCGGTTCTCGGAATCCACCACGTAGGCAAACGTACCGCTTGAATTACGCTGGACCGCCGCACTTGGCACGACGGTGCCGTCCTTGACGGTATCGAGCCTTACACGAACGTTGACGAACTGCCCCGGCCAAAGCTTGCGTTCAGCGTTGGCGAATGTGGCCTTGAGTTTGATCGTGCCGGTCTGCGGATCGATGCGATTGTCGAGAACCGCGAGGACGCCCTCCTCCCACAATGTCCTCCCGTCTGCATCGAGCGCCGCCACCGGGACCTTCCCTTTGGAGAGCGCCCGATCCACCGTCCCGAGGTGCTGCTGCGGCAGCGAAAAGACGACCGAGATCGGCTCCAATTGCGTGATGACGACTATTCCGCTCGACTCCCGCGAGCGAACGAAATTACCCACGTCAATGAGCCGTACCCCTGTGCGTCCGGAAATCGGTGCGCGGATGCTGGCGTATTCGAGGTCCAATGCGGCGGCGTCGATATTCGCCTGGTCCGTCTGCAGGGCTCCCTCCAGCTGCCGGACCAGAGCTCGCTGGGTGTCCACAGTCTGCTGCGTGGCAAACTGGCCAAGCTTCACAGCGCGATCGAGATCGAGCTTCGCGTTGGCCAGCTGTGCTTCGTCCTTCGCCTTGATGCCTTGGACCTGACTGAGCTTGGCCTCATAGGGGCGCGGATCGATCTGCGCCAGCAGATCGCCGGCCTTTACCTCCTGACCTTCCGTGAATTCGACTTTCTGGAGTAGACCGTCGACCCTCGCCCTCACGGTGACAGTATTGAACGCTTCAACAGTTCCAATGCCCTCGACATTGACCGGCATGTCCCGTCGAACCACCGGAGCCGTGACGACCTCGACCGGCCCGCTGAGGCGGTGTCTGCCGCGGCCTCCACCCCCGCCGCCTCCGCCCCCGCCGCCACGATAGGCGCTTGCAACATCCGCATCGTCGCGCCCACGGCTAGCCCGGGCCCAGTCATACGCGTACCACGAGGCCGCAGCAGCCATGATCAAAAGAACGCCCCCGACACGAATCGCGTTCAACATGGGGGATCATCCATCTGACCATAAGATATGCCTACCTGAGGGGATTGGCAAAAGGTCGCACCGTGGGGCTTCAACAGCCCCTAAAGCGTTGTCCCTGGTGGGAGGGTCCGTTTCCTATCGAGGAGGCCCCTTATGCATCGGACACTCATCTTGTTCGCCTCAGGCGTTTTGTTCCTCTGGCTTGGCCAGATCGGGACCGCGGCCGCGTTTAGCCCGGCTCCGCTGGCGCAACCGGAAGGGTTCCAGGTCCAAGCACAGTACTATCCGGGCTGGCGGTGGCACGCTTACCGCCCTGGTTGGCGTGGGGATTATGCTTATGCTCACCCTGGTTGGCGATGGCACCGCCGCTATCCCGGATGGCGTTGGCGTCATCCCGGTTGGCGCTGGGGCTACTAGCGCAATAGCGCCGGACAGTTACGACCTCGTCAGCGGTCCTGCGTGCGAACCGTTTTGTCTGTCTGCGCTTCGTGTCGCTCAGATGGAGCGAGCGCCATGTAGAAAGTGCCGGCCAGCATGACCGACGCCATGATGCTGGCAAGCGCCTTTTTGGCCGCTGTCACGTCCGCCCCCCGCAGCACAAGGATTGACCAGAGGAGGAGAGACACCGCGTAGGCAACGCCGATAACAGCCGCGTTTGCCACGAAGAAACGAAGACCGGGTTGAAAATCTCCGGTCGAAAACAACGCAAGCGCCGCATAGATCAATACGCAGGCGGTCAGCAGTGCGAGAACCTGCAGCGCCAAGCGCCGAACCAAGCTCGTACTTCCTGCCCGAACCATTCTCAGGGAAAACCAATAGAACTCCTCGGCCAGAATAACGAAGAGCACGACCGCTCCACCAATGCGGGCCGGCTCGGGGGCCTGGCGAATGAACGCTTGAACGGCGGCTACCAGGTCGGATCCTGCGGCCCAGGCGGTGAAGGCAATGAGCATGACCGCCACCGGAATTGCCCAGACCACACCAGAGCTCTGCGCTCGCCTCGCAAAGCTTTCTGATCCAGGGCCTGCCCCCTCAATCCCTGACTGGCCCCTTTCCGAACGCGAGCCGTTGTTCCCTTGGCGAGCCCCGCTCGCTTCGCTGGCTTCCTTGGCGTCGTCAAAGATGTCCAGGCCCGACACCGGCCGCCAGCGCTCCGTTTCATGGTCCAGGAATAACGATCCGGGTTCGACCGCGCCGGATCGAATGGCCGCGATCCAATCTGACAAATCTGACATGTTCCGCTCGACACCGTCCGCGCCGATCACGCGATATGCGGTGGCAGCCGGTCGTCCAGGACGAGCGATCACGCCCGAGCTCTTCCAAGCCTCGGCCATTCCGGTTTCCCCCGAATGAATTCGGGAGCCTCCTGCACCTGCAACGTTTAGCTTAGGCGAAAGTTACATTAGGACGCTGTCGCAAAACGAGAACACTCCGGCCGGAGGGTCCCGTGGCTAACATCCGTGTCAGAATCCGTGAACCTGCATGCCGGCAAGCCGCCTCCCGAGCGTCCAAACGTTCGGGCACGAGAATCCAAAGCGCCCTCCGGCTTTGCGCAGCCCTGCTTGCCTTAATCTGTGCCGGCGATTTGCGCCCTGCCCGGGCCGGGCATCCGGATGTGCTCGTCTTCGCCGCTGCGAGCTTGAAGAGCGCCCTTGATGAGATCAATGCCCAATGGCATGGGCGCACGGGCAAACGAGCCACGATCTCATACGCATCGAGCCCCGCGCTCGCTAAGCAGATCGAGCAAGGAGCGCCAGCCGACCTCTTCATCTCTGCCGATGAGGATTGGATGGACTACCTCGCCGAGCGCAAGCTGATCAGACCGGAAACGCGTTCGGATCTTGTTGGCAACCGCCTCGTGCTTGTCTCGTCACAAGGCTCCGACCTCCAAGTAAATATTGCGCCGGGGTTTCCCTTGTTGTCGCTGCTCGGAAATGGCCGCCTCGCGATGGCCAACACGGAGGCAGTCCCGGCTGGCAAATACGGCCGGGCTGCGCTTGAGGCGCTCGGCGTTTGGGAGTCGGTCAAGGGCAGCATCGCCCAAGCCGAAAACGTCCGTGCCGCGCTTCTCATGGTCTCGCGGGGCGAAGCGCCCTTGGGCATCGTCTACGAATCCGATGCAGTGTCAGACCCAACTGTCTCGCGCTTGGGCACCTTTCCGGAAAGCACGCACCCACGCATCGCTTATCCAATTGCGGTCACTGCCGATTCTACGAAACCAGCCGCGTTTGCCTTCATCGAAATGCTCAAGACACCAGAGGCGCGCGCTATCTTTGAGAAGCAAGGTTTCACGAAACTGAACTGAGGCCCCGCCGTGTTGACGCTCACGCCTGAGGAACAAGCCGCCGTCGAACTAAGCATACGGGTTTCGTTCTGGGCGACGCTGACAAGCCTGCCGCCGGGGCTTGCCATGGCGATGCTCCTGTCTCGGGGACACTTCTGGGGCAAGTCGATCCTGAACGGAATTGTGTTTCTGCCGTTGGTCCTTCCGCCGGTGGTTACAGGCTATATCCTGCTTATCTTGTTCGGTCGGCGCGGACCGCTCGGTGCCTTCCTCGCTGACAACCTCGGAATAGTCTTTGCTTTCCGGTGGACCGGCGCAGCGCTCGCTTGCGCCGTGATGGGCTTCCCGCTGTTGGTCCGAGCAATGCAATTGTCCATAGACTCGATCGATCGCGGGCTTGAAGACGCCGCAGGAACGCTTGGTGCCAACCCCGCCTGGGTCTTCGTGACCGTGACTTTGCCGCTCATCTTGCCGGGTATCATCGCAGGCACGATCCTTTCGTTCGCGCGTGCCATGGGAGAGTTTGGGGCGACCATCACCTTCGTTTCGAATATCCCTGGCGAAACCCAGACGCTTCCTTCCGCCATCTACACGTTCACACAGGTTCCGGGTGGCGACGTTGCCGCCTTCCGCCTCACGGTGATTGCGATTGTAGTATCAATGTCCGCTCTCCTCATCTCGGAAGCGATCGGGTACCTGGTTGGACGGCGGATCGGAGTGGAGGGATGATCCAGGTCGACGTTCAGCATCGTCTCGGTACGTTCGATCTCAAGGCCAAATTCGTGAGTGAAGGTCCAGTCACGGCACTCTTTGGTCGGTCCGGCTCGGGCAAGACGTCACTGGTTAACGTCATTGGCGGCCTTGTCCGTCCTGACCACGCCCAAATCTCGTTGGACGGCAACGTCATCATCGACACAGAGCGTAAGATATTCGTGCCAAAGCATCGCCGCCGGGTCGGCTACGTTTTCCAGGAAGGGCGGCTGTTTCCACATCTTACCGTGCGCCAGAACCTACTGTACGGCTGGTGGTTTACTCCCACGGCCAAACGCGGGGGCCAGCTTGTGCAAATCGTTGAACTGCTCGGGATCGGCCATCTGCTCGATCGACATCCTCGCTCGCTTTCCGGCGGGGAAAAGCAGCGGGTGGCGATAGGACGAGCCTTGCTTGCCACACCACGCCTACTGCTGATGGACGAGCCGCTCGCTTCACTCGACGACGCGCGCAAGGCCGAGATCCTCCCCTATCTGGAGCGCCTGTACGACGAGACCAAGGTGCCCATTATCTATGTCAGCCATTCTGTGCCGGAGGTTGCGCGTTTGGCGAGCACCATGGTCGTGATGACGGATGGTCGCGTCATAGCCACGGGACCGACCGCGGAAATCATGGCTCGCCTGGATCTGGTCCCGTTCACTAATCTTGTGGAGGCAGGGGCAGTCCTCGAAGCAGAGATTCTCGAGCACGACGAGCATTTTGGCCTCACCGCATTGGGCCTCTGCGGAGGCCGGCTCTGGGTTCCGCGGCTCAACGGGCGCATTCTCGGCACCAAGGTCCGGGTACATATCCGCGCCCGCGACGTAATGATCAGCACGCGGCGTCCGGAAGGGCTCAGCGCGCTAAACGTATTGCGCGGAGTCGTTGCGGAACTCGGTCCGCAGCGTGGGCCCATCCTGGATCTGCGTCTGGATTGCGGCGGGCAGGCGATCCTGGCGCGTTTGACGCAGCGGTCGGTCGAAACGCTTAATCTCTCGCAAGGCGTGCCGGTTTACGCGGTGATCAAGACCGTGGGTTTCGACAGGCAGACGCTTGGAGCCGCGTTACCCCAAGCCAATGGCGCCGACACGACTGCCATTCCAATTTGGGAGGCCTCTATCACGACGGGTTCGACGCTGGGTAGATGAGCGTGACCGAACGAAAGACGGACATCCCAAGTCGGCCAACGCAACGGTCCGCGGCGCCAGAAATGAACGGCGACACTCTCGAGCTCCTTCCGCTCGGCATCCCATGGAACCCCACACCATTCCTGTTGTTGTTGCATTTGGCAGAATTGGGATGGCCGGCATCCAAGGCGGCCAATATTCGGGAGGAAGGCCCAATGCCGAGCCGGTACCTTCATGGCGCATTGGCACTCGTGCTGGTTTTCGCTATCGGCCTGGCAACCTTACCAGCCGCCGCGCAGATCCGCGCTACGCTCAAAGGCCACAGCCTGGCTCTTGCATCGATCGATTATTCGCCCGACGGCCGGTATGTCGCAACGGGCAGCTACGACAAGACGGCGAAGATTTGGGACTCAACGACGGGCGCCGAGGTTGTCACGCTCAGGGGGCACGAGGCAACGGTCGAGGCGGTCCGTTTCTCACCCGACGGCAAGACTCTTGCGACAGGCAGTTACGACAACACGGTGAAGCTTTGGGACTGGGCATCCGGGCGCGAGCTGGCGACGTTCAGGGGCCACAGCAACATGATCAGGTCCCTCGCTTTCGCACCCGACGGGAAAACTGTCGCGTCTGGAAGCCACGACAACACGATCAAATTGTGGGACGTGGCCAGCGGCGAGCCGCGTGCCACGCTTCGGCACGAAGGAGCCGTGCGATCATTAGCTTTCAGCCATGATAGCAAGATTCTCGCCTCGGGTAGCAACGACTACACCGCCAAGCTGTGGGACGTCGCCACGGGGCATGAACTCGTAACGCTGCAAGGCCATGGGCATGGCGTCCGCGGCATTGCATTCTCGCCCGATGATAAGACGCTTGTCACCGGCAGTATGGACACAACCGTGCGGCTTTGGGACCTCGCGGAACACAAGGAGAAGGCGACACTTGAGGGCACGACAAGCGAGGTTCTTTGCGTCGCATTTTCACCGGATGGCAAGCTGGTGGCCGCTGGAAGCGTAGACAACTCGCTCAGGATCTGGGACGCCGCAACCGGCGAAGATCTCGTTGTGCGATGGAGCGGGGTCGGCGACCGTGTCCGCGGCGTAGCTTTCTCGCCGGATGGCAAATCCCTAGCGACCGCTACGATGGATCATCTCGCCAGGATCTGGGACGTCGATCAACTATTGAGATCCGGCATCGAGCCCGCCCCCGAAGAGCTCGGGCCAATCGGAGAGGAACGAGCATCGCTGAAGGGCCACAAGTCCTTTGTGACCGCAGTGGCCTTTTCGCCCGATGATCGACTCATCGCTTCAGCAAGCCACGATAAGACGGTCAAACTTTGGGATGTCGCGACGAGCGATGAACTCCGAACCCTCAGCGGTCACGGCGGGGCCATCGTCACGCTTGCCATCTCACCTGACGGCAAGATCCTCTTCACGGGCTCCTACGACCGAACCGCGAAGCTATGGGAGTTGCCGTCGGGAAGGGAGATTGCCACCCTTGTTGGGCACACAAACATCATCCGCGCGGTGGCTTACGCGCCCGACGGAAAGACAGCGGTCTCCGGGGGCTACGACGAAACGATCAAGCTCTGGGATGTCAGCAACCACCGAGAAATCGCCACGCTCACCGGCCATGCCGGCGGAGTGAAGGCGTTGGCCTACTCGCCTGACGGCCGGATGATTGCGTCGGGCAGCATCGATGGCACCATAAAGCTATGGGACGTCTCCTCGACCAAGGAGGTCGCCACCATCGACGTGCATACCGGGCCGGTCCATTCCGTCGCATTCTCCCCGGATGGCAAGCTGCTGGCGTCCGCTGGTGCTAGCAAGGACGTGCAGCTTTTCGAGGTGGGGTCCCCCAAGGAGCTGGAGCCGTTCAAAGGCCACACCGCGTGGGTTCGGTTTTGCGCGTTCTCGCCGGACGGGAAAACGCTCGCATCGGCTGGGCTCGATAACACCGTGCGGCTCTGGGATGTCGCGACGCGTACGCAAACAGCCGCGCTGAAGGGACATCTAAGGCGCATTCACTTTGTCACGTTCTCTCATAGCGGAAAGTTCGTGGCGACCGCCGGCATGGATGGCACCGTCAAGCTCTGGGACACGCCGGGACGGGCGCCGCCATTTGCCGGATCCAGCGTGGCAGTACCAGCACGCTGATCACAAAACGGCGACCAAAGCGACAGGGGATGCAGATGGAAAACGAGACCTTGGATCAACTGACCTCCGCGCTCGTGATTGGCAGCGACACCGACGAAGCGGAGATGGCTCGGCTCGATCGGCAGCCGGTGATCCAGATTCTGCCGGACGCAAACGTCATCAAGATCGGCGGACAAAGCTTCATCGATCGCGGTCGCGAGGCTGTGTTTCCGCTCATAGACGAGATCGTCGAAAACCTTCCCAGGCACAAGATGATCATCGGCACAGGAGCCGGCACGCGGGCTCGCCACGCTTACAGCGTTGGGCTCGACCTTGGCATGCCGACCGGAGTGCTGAGCGTGCTCGGGTTCTTCGTGAGCATCCAGAACGCGAAGATGATCCACTATCTCCTCGCCAAGCACGGAATTCCATCCATCGAGCCAGCTCAGTTCGCCCAGATGCCACTCTACCTCGCCGAGCGCCAGGCTTGCGTTTGCGTCGGAATGCCCCCGTATTCCTATTGGCAGCCCAACCCGGAGATCGGCCGCATTCCCCCGCACCGCACCGACGCTGGCTGTTATCTCATAAGCGAGACCCTGGGTGCCCGTTCAATGATCTACGTCAAGGACGAAGAGGGCCTCTACACGGCAGACCCGAAGAAGGACTCGAACGCCAAATTCATTCCCAGGATTACGGTCGACGAACTGACTGAACTTGATCTAGTCGACGTCGTGCTGGAGCGGACCGTATTCCAACTCATGAGGAATGCCAAAAACCGCCGTTCGGTTCAGGTCATCAACGGCTTGAAGCGGGGCAATCTCACGCGCGCGCTCAACGGCGAGCCAGTCGGAACCGTAATCACCGCCTGAAGCGAGGTAGCATCATGACCGAACAAGCTCATGAAGGTCGGGAAATCCCGATCGACAAGCGCCGCCACGTCGAATCGATGCTGATGCGCGAGAGCCTGCTCGACAAGCAGGTCATGTCGTCCACTGAAACGCCCGTCGTGCCGATGCTGCCATTCTGCCACGTCGTCAAGATTGGCGGACGCTCCATCATCGACCAAGGGAAGAAAGCCGTTTACCCGTTGGTCGAAGCCCTTGTCAGCATACTCCAAAACTTCAAGCTGGTGATCGGCACCGGTGGCGGCGTGCGCAGCCGCCATGTGACTTCGATCGGCATGGACCTCGGCCTGCCGACCGGCGTTCTGGCCCAGCTTCGGATCATCGACGCGCTTGGAAATGCGCACCTCCTTGGCACATTGCTGGCGCCATACGGCGTTGTCGCAATCCCACCCGAAATTCTCGGGCACATGCTGCCCTTCTTCATCAGATCGGCTCCAGGCGTGATCTGCAATGGAGATCCCCCGTTCTCGATTTGGGAGCATACACCCCGCTTCGGACGCATCCCGCCACATCGGACCGATGCCGGCACCTTCCTGTTAGCCGAGTGCTACGGCTGCGCCACACATACCATGGTCAAGGACGTAAAGGGACTTTACGACGCTGATCCAAAGCTCAACCCAGATGCCAAATTCATCAGCGAGATTACGGTCTCTGAACTCAGAACGCTCAACCTGCCGACGCTTCCCTTTGACCGCGTCCTGATCGATCTCCTCGCCAACGCTCGCCAAGTCAAGAAATTCCAGATCATCAACGGGCTCAAGCCCGAGCTGCTAGAGCGAGCGCTGCTCGGCGAACATGTCGGGACAGTCGTCCGCAAGGACTGACCAACACTGAGCGCGGCAAATGTGCCTCAGCTAAACTCCGCGCACGCAGCATGGTGGGCATGGAAAGTGCAGCAAAGCATGCCGGCGCGACGAGGATGGCGGCCTTAGGGCGCCCACTCTCACATCGACGTCCTCTGCGATCACCACATGCTAGACTAGGTCTTCGATCACAACACGCCAACGTCGAAGCTGACTCATCTGTCAGAATCTAACTCCTTAGTCATTTGCGATTTTCGCGCTGGCAAGGAAACATTGCCGGTGGTCCAAGCGATCCATGTAACACGCGCGCCCCACTGACGGGTTAGGTGCTGCACAACTCGGAAAATGCGAGTGTTGCGCAAGCGCTGACTTTTGCAACATTCGGGGAGTAGACTACGTGGCAGCAGTCACCGGAGTCACCGGACTCGCATTCGAGGCGCGGATCGCTACGGGTAGACACACGCGCACCATCTGCGGTGGCGATGGCCGAATGCTCGCGGCTTCGATCGCGCAGGCCGTTTCCGAGGACTGCCTCGGTCTCATTAGTTTCGGCGTTGCGGGCGGTCTATCGCCTGACCTTCGTACCGGGACTTGCGTCGTAGGATCGACGATCGTCTCAGAGGTGACCCAGGTCGCTACCGACAGGAACTGGTCACGGGCTCTGCTTCAACTCATTCCTGACGCAGTTCATGGTGCAATTGTCGGCACTCCTAGGGTCATCTCGCTTCCTGAGACGAAGCGCGATCTGCACGCAAGTACGGGCGCGCTGGCCGTCGATAACGAATCCCACGTCGTGGCGGGCATCGCTGCAGCGCGCGGCCTTCCGATGGCTGCTGTCCGGGTCATCATGGATCCAGCGACGCGCGAACTCCCCCGGGCCGCAGTGACTGCGATTCGCCCGAACGGTACGATCGATCTCGCCACGCTCATCCGCTCAATGATGAGGGAGCCCGGTGAATTACTGATGCTTCCGCGGACCACCATTGATGCGCTGATCGGATTCGCCGCACTTCTTCGATGCCGTCAATTGCTCGGACCCGGATTGGGGTTCCCTTCATTGCGCGAGCGTCAGACAGACGCACGGCTAAGCATTGAGATCTATGCGAACACCGGGAGCGTCACGTAGAGCCGCATTTTCTTCGGGCTGCCGTTCAACGACATTCCTTGCACGGCGAAATGAAAGAAGGTCTGGATGATCTGAGTAAGTCGTGGGATCTGCAAGGGCGGCCGGTTGCACGCTATCGGGCCCCATTCGGCCGATCAGCATCCAATAGGGTCGCAATCACTTGGCTGTCGGATAACGTACGCTTACCATTGATAGTTAACGGTGCCCTTGCCGGCAAGGCTGGTGCTGAGACCGGAGAACTCACCCTCGAAGGTTCCGGCGACAGACCAGCCGTTGATCCACTTTATCTCGACGGAAGCCGTGGTAAGCGCGGCATCGGACGCTAGCGTCGCGCCGCGGACGAGGAAGCTTGCCTGCGGCAGCGCCTGGAACGTTGCGGCAGCGCTGCGGTCGGTATCGAAATTGTGCACCCATGCGGCACGCCCCCGCAGCGTCAGGACAGCGTTGTCGAGCGCGAAGGATTTGTCGGTGCGCAGGCCAAGTTCTGACAGACTCGCAGTTTCGTTCCGAGAGGCGTAGTTCAACGCAAAGATATTGTCTCCTGCGAGCACGCCTTCGGCATAGGCCGGCAGATCAAGCGTCACGAACTGCCCGGCAGCATAGGGCGTGAGCCCGGCCCAAGGCGTCGCAAACCGGTAGCCGCCTTCAAGGCGGCCGGAGAACGCGTTGGCCTGAAAGCCGGCACGCAAGCGATCGATGCCGGCGAGCGCCAGCGTGCGGTCGGTCGTGACGTCCTGCCAGCCATAGGCGAGCGCCGCCGACAGATAGGCGGCACCCATGCGGTGATAGGCGTACACGCCCGCCTGGAACAGATCGGAGCGCCCGCTGCCGAAACCATTGGCGAGACCGAAGCCGGTGCCGCCGCCGGCCATCGCGAAACCGAGCAGAGTGTCCGCCGACCAGCGGTAGTCCGCGCCGACTGCCGTGCCGTAGACCCGGTCGGTCAGGGTGTTCGATCCGACGATATCGTTGCCGCCGGTGCTGCGCGCGCCGCCGAAGGCCGCCGCCCAGACGCCCCAGCGCTGATCGAATGACGTGGCCGGCGCGGCGCCGGGCATCGCCGCGAACGCTTCGCGCGCGGTGCTCGTTTCGTCCCGCGTCGCCGACGCATAGGCCAGCGTCGCACGTCCAACGGACGACGGCCATCCGGCACGGCCGGCCACGAACGGATCGGTCATCGTCGACATGAACATCCCCATGGCGTCAATGGTGGTCTGCTGGACGCCGGTGGCGAGTTCGCCTGACGCGAGCGTGAGGCCCGCGGGCGTCAAGCCGCCGACCGCCAACGGAATGGCGCCGACGGCATTGAAGCCGTTCGACAGCCCATTGGCCACGCTCTGCTGGTTGATGTTCAGGCCGGCATAGGTGAGCTTGAGATCGAGGTAGACGTTGTTGGAGTCGTAGCTCAGCGACGGATCGAAGCTCGCCGGCAGGTTGGTGTTGACCAGTTCGCCGAAAGTGCCATGGACGCCGCCGGCGGCGTTGAGCAGCGTGTAGCGGGTCTTCACATAGCCGTCGCCAGTATAGACCGCAACGACGGTGGCGCCGCCGGGCGTGGCTGTGCCGCTGACATTGACGCGATCGGAGGTGACGGAATTGAGCTCGGCGAGATAGGTCCCGGGCGCGGTGAACGTCAGATTGCCCTGCACGGTCAGCGTGCCGACGGAATTACCCGGCGACAGCGTGCCACCATCGATCAGGGTCGGGCCGACGTTGCCGTTGCCACCGAGTGTGCCGCCAGCATGCGCGGTGGTGAGCGAGGACGATGCGATCGAACCGTTCACCGACAGGCGCCCGGCATAGATGTCCGTCGCGCCGGTGTAGCTCGAGATGCCGTTGAGCTTGGTGGTGCCTGCGCCGATCTGCTGCACGGAACCGGCACCGGAGATCGCGCCCACGAACTCAGAAATATCCGAACGATTGAAGGCGAGCGTGCCGTTGTTGACGACATTGCCCGCAAGCGTTCCGGACGTATGGCCGTCGCCAACGATGAGTTCACCGGCCGTGACCGTGGTGCCGCCGGTGAAGCTGTTATTGCCGGTCAGCACGGTGATGCCCGACCCGATCTGTGCGAGCGCGCCTGTGCCGGTGATGCTGCCTGCGAAGATGAGGGTGTCGGTGCGATTGAACGCCAGCTTGCCCTGGTCCTGGACATTGCCGGCGATTGACCCGGAGGTGCCGCCATTGCCGAGTTGCAGCGTGCCGGCGGAAATGAGCGTGCCGCCGCCATAGGTGCTGGTGCCGGTCAGCACCGTGGTGCCCACACCGATCTGCTGCACCGAGCCGGTGCCGAAGATCGACCCGGCAAACACCGAGGTGTCGGAGCGGTTGAAGGCGAGGACGCCGTTATTGGCGACATTACCGGTAATCGAACCCGAGGTGCCGCCATTGCCGAGTTGCAACGTGCCGGCGGCAATCAGCGTACCGGCGCCATAGGAGCTGGTGCCGGTCAGCACCGTGGTGCCCGGACCGAGTTGCAGCAACAAACCAGCGCCGGTGACCGCGCCGGCGAACACCGACGTGTCGGAGCGGTTGAAGGCGAGGATGCCGTTGTTGGTGACGTCGCCGACGATCGCTCCCGAGGTGCCGCCATTGCCGAGCATCAGCACACCTCCGGTGACGGAGGTACCTCCGAGATAGCTGTTGTTCGCGGTGAGAACCGTCGCGCCTGGACCGAGCTGATACAGCTTGCCTGCGCCCGTGATCGTACCGTCGAAGACCATTGCATCCGAACGATTGAAGGCCAGCGCACCGTTGTCGGTCACATTGCCGGTGATCCACCCCGACATGCCGCCATTGCCGAGCTGCAGCGTGCCCGCGGCGATCGTGGTGCCGCCGGTGAAGCTGTTGTTGCCGGTCAGCACCGTGGTGCCCGCGCCGGTTTGCTGCACGGAACCGGTGCCGGAGATCGCACCGGATAACACCGACGTATCGGAACGGTTGAAGGCGAGGACGCCGTTATTGATGACGCCGCCGGCGATCGAGCCGGAGGTGCCGCCATTGCCGAGCTGTAGCGTGCCGGCCTGGATGAAGGTGTTGCCGGCATAGGTGTTCGTGCCGGTGAGAATGGTCGTGCCGCCGCCGATCTGGTTGACGGCGCCGAAGCCGGAAATGTTGCCGCCGAAGCTCATCGTGTCGGCGCGGCTGAAGGCGAGAACACCGTTGTTGAAGACATCACCGGCGATCGAACCGGAAGTGCCGCCATTGCCGATCTGCAGCGTACCCGCATTGATGGTGGTGCCGCCGCTGTAATTGTTCGCACCGGTCAGCGTCAAGGTGCCATCGCCGTCCTTGACGAGCGTGCCGCCGCCGGAAATCCGGCCCGCAACGGTCAGCGTCGTCCCGGCAAGGGAGTGCAGCGTGGACGTGTCGGCGATGCCGATATTGCGTGTCGTCGTGATGTTGCCCAGCGTCGCCAGCGTGCTGGCGCCGGACATCGAGATCTGGCCTGTCGCGGCGCCGAGATTGCTGTCGGATACGATCCCGAGCGTGCCGCCCGTGATGTTCGTGCCGCCACCATAGGTGCTGTTGCCGGTCAGGATGAGAATCCCGGAGCCGGATTTCGTCAGCCCGCCGGTGCCGGAGATGACGCCGCCGAAATAGCTGTCGATGGATTGATTGACGGTCAACGAGCCGCTGCCGAGCGCCACCTCGCCGCCAATGCCGGACAGCGAACGCATGGTCAGGTTGTAGCCATTGAGATCGAGCTTGCCGCCCGTGAGCACGTAATCGGTCAGGGTCGGCAGCGCTCCTGCCGAATCCGCACGCAGAGTACCGGCGGTGATCAGCGTGCCGCCGGACCAGTTGTTGATGCCGGAGAGCGCCAGCGTGCCATCGCCAAGCTTGGTGAGGCCGCCCGCGCCGGTCATGTTGCCGGAGAGGCTCAAGGTCGTGCCCGCAGCGGTGTCGAACGCGCCGGCTCCCCGAAGATTGACCGCGCGCGCGGAAGCGATGTTCGCCGTTGTGCGCAAGGAGGCACCATCGAAGGTGAGGCCGCCGCTCGCGGCGCCGAGATTGGCGTCGGAGGCGATCTGTAGCACGCCGCCGCTGATGAAGGTGCCACCGGAATAGGTGTTGGTGCCGCTCAGGATCAGCGTGCCGTCGCTGGTCTTTTGTAGTCCGTCGGTGCCGGTGATCGTCACACCGACCGTTGCTGTCTCGCCGGCGAGGACATCGATGCCGGGAACGGCAATCCCGACCGCCGTGCTCTTGACCATGTTCAGCGATCCGGCCGTGCCCTGCGCCAGCGTGTATGTCCCGCCCGCGAACTGCACTCCGACCGCCGACTGCGCGCCGTCCACCGTGACCGTTCCGCCTGGACCACGAAAGATGCCGTACACACTGCCCCAAATTGTCGGCGCGACGCCACCGATCGGATCGAGCCAGTTGCTGTTGCCGGCATTCCAGGTGCCGTTGCCCATGCCGACGCCATTGGTGCCGCCACCCCATAGTTGCAGGACATTCAAGCCATCGGACCGCACCAGCAGGTCGACGGAATGCGCGAATGTCGTGGTATCGACCGTATAGGTGTAGGCGATCGGGCTGCTCGGGGGAGAGCTGGTGACGGTTAATCCGCCGTTCGTTTCCGACAACGTACCCGTGTAGGAGATCAGGCGGTGATAGCCGAGACTTGGGTCCGCGCCATTGCCGAGAACGCTAAGCCCGGCACCGTTCAGAGTCAGGTTCCCATTGACGTTGATCACCGAAGAGCCCATCGGCGTCGCGACCAGCGAGGTCGAGGGATCGGCGAGATGATACTCGAACGTCGATCCCGCCTGGAGGGTCAAGTTGTGATCGATGGTCAGGGCGCCGCCGCCGGACGGCGCGATGGTGCCGCCGCTGTTGACCGTGGTCGAACCGACCGCACCCAGGCCTTCGAGGCGGCCGCCCGCATTGACTGTAAGCGCACCGCCGAGGTCGCCGGTTTTGGCCATCACCAGCGTGCCGCCAGTGACCGTTGTATTGCTGATGCTGTTGACGCCGCTGAGGGTCTGCGTGCCGCCGGTGATGGCGAGCCCGCCGGTGCCCTGGATCGCCCCGGAAAAGGTGGTCGCGCCATGATCGATGGTCAGAGTTTGGCCGCCGAGCAAGACCTTGCCGATGCCCGACAGGGTCGCGATGGTTGCGCCGCCGGCGGTCGTTGAAATGTCGAACGTGCCATTGGCGGTGACACCGCTCGATGCGGCAATGGAGCCGGCTCCCATGAGTACCAACGTGCCGTTGGTGTCGATGAGCGTGCCGCCTGTATAGCTGTTGCCGGCCGTGAGCACTGTCGTACCAGCCAACTGGTGAACGCCGCCGCTGCCGGAAATCACGCCGTTGAAGACGACGTTGGAGCGATTGAAGGCAAGCGTCCCATTGTCGGTGACATTGCCCGAGATCGAACCGGCGGAGCCACTACTGCCGAGCTGCAAGGTGGCGCCTGCATTGATGGTGGTGCCCCCGGAGTAAGAATTGGCTCCTGTGAAGATGAGCGTGCCGGAGCCCGACACCACGACATTGTATGAGCCTGGGCTATATGAGTTTGGATTACCCATTCCCCAGGTCCCCAGCAGACCGCTACCGGTGTCATCGACAACGGCGCCCGCGATCACGAGTGGATTGGATCCCGACGGTGCAAAATTGAGCGTGCCGCTCCCCTGCAGATAAAAGCCCGAACCGGCAGCAAAGCCGTTTTGGCTGCCTTGACCACCGGCGACCACGCCGTTTGCGATCGAGCCCGCGCCGGCGACAGTCAGGCTGCCGCCCTGCTGCACGAACACCGCGCCGCCCAAGCCCGCGCCGCCGCCGCCGACGCTGTTGGAATCAATGCCGCCGTTGCCGCCGCCAAAGCCGCCATAGCCAATGCCGCCGTTGGGACCATTGGGATCGCCGCCGCCGCCGAAGCCGCCATAGCCACCATTTTTCCCTGCAGCGGCGTTGTCGGTGTAACCGCCGCCGCCACCGAAACCGCCATTGCCGCCGATGCCGGCGGGCGCACCGCCGCCTCCGCCGCCGAAGCCGCCATTGCCGCCATTTTCGTGGTAGCCATTGGCGCCGCCAATGCCGCCACCAGCGCCGCCGCCGCCGCCGCCGGTGCCAAAAGCCCCACCTCCGCCACCTCCACCACCGTTGGCGCCGCCGGCTGAATAGGAGGGGAAAAGCCACACCACAGGCCCCGTCCAGCCGCCACTTAATACTGTACCGTTGCCGCCCGAGGCCGCCCCCGGCGCGATGCCTGCGCTGCCGGTGCCCTGGGGGATGCCGCCGGTAGCGGAATTGCCAAGGCCACCCCCACCGCCGCCGCAGCAGTTGGAATTCTCCCCGAAAGCGGCATTGCCTCCCATGCCGCCGCCGCCGCCAGCACCGCCGTTGCCGTAGGTCGCCCCGAATGCGCTGCCGCCGATCGCGCTGTTGCGGCTGAACTTGACGTTCGTGATCGTGACATTGGCGCCTGCCGCGACGAACAGCGCACCACCAGCCCCCATGCCACCGCCGCCGCTTTGTTGCGCGGTCAGGAACGTATCACCGCCATAGGTGTTGCCGCCATGCGCGACGGTGTTGACGATCCTCAGGTTGTTGATCGCGACCGTCCCCTGATAGGCGAACAGGCCGCGATTGGCATTGTTGCCGTCCAGCGTATAGCCATTGCCATTGAAGGTCGTGTTGTTGACCAGCGCCGGCAGATCGCCCCCCGTGATGGTGATGTTGCTGGTGAGGGTGATGGTGCTGCCCGGATTGTTGGCCGCGCCGCTGAGAGCGGCGCGCAATTCCGCGTCGGTACCGGCGGTATAGCTATTGGCTTGCGCCTGGCTCGGCATACCCACGGCAGACAGGAGCAACAGCGTCAGGACCGACAGCGTCGCACCCCAGGAGACCGCGCCGTGCCGAAAATCCGTCCGCATCGTCATTGCATGCGTCACTTCACGGGCCCGCCGGCGCGAGCTCGGCGGCAAGCTGGCGCACCGCCGTGCGCAACCCCTCGAACATCGCGAAGTTGACCCGGCTTGCGGCGACGAAAATTCCGAGCCTGCGGTTCGGCGACAGCACCACGTAGCTCATGAAGCCGCCAAGACCGCCGCTCTTGCCGAGCAGGAGCGGCACGCCGTCGCGCACGGGGCTAACGATCCACCCAAGCCCCATGCCTTCGGCTCCCGTGACCTCGACGCCGACCAGACGGGCAAGGCCGTCATGCGACCGCCACTGCGCGTGAGCGAGCGACAGCGCCGCTGCGGACTTCTCGTCGCGCGCAAGGTGCCAGCGCATCGAGCGCACCATGTCGTCCGCGGTCGAATAGACCCCGGCGCTGGCGTACATGATCTCCGGCACCTCCCAGTTCGGATCGCGCTGGCCGAACGGATCGAGCCCCACCATCAGGCGCGGCCGCTGCGCGTCCGACAGGTGCAGCGTGGTATCCGCGAGCTGGAGCGGCGCGATGACCTTGTCTTGCAGCAAGTCGGCATAGGACCTGCCACCGGCCTTCGCCAGCGCTTCGCCCAAAAGGCCGTAGCCGAAATTGGAATACATCGCGGTGGTGCCCGGCGCGTAGGCCGGCGCGTTCTCACCAAGCCACGCCCAATAAGTGTCGCGCTTGAATGCGAGGAACGGATTGCCATCGCCGTCCTTCACGGTGGGATCGCGTACCTCGCGCGGCAGGCCGGCCGAATGGGTCGCAAGATCGAGCAGGCTGAACGGCTGATCGCCGAACGAGCGGACCGTGACGCCCGCCGGGGCATAGCGCGACAGCGGATCGGTGAGGCCGAGGCGCCCTTCCGCGGCCAGCGTCGCCAGGAGGTCGGTGGCGAAGACCTTGGAAACCGACCCCAGTCGGATGATCGATCGCCCGTCGGGCTCGACCTTGTTGCCGGGGGCGGTCTCGCCGTAGCCTTGCACGACGCTGTCGTCGCCGCGCACGACGGCGAGAACGAGCCCCGGTGCGCCGGAATTGAGAAACATGGCGGTGCCCGTCATCGCCACCGCATCTCGCAGGGCGAGGTCTTCCGCCGAAGCACGTACTAAACCCATGCCCAGCATTGCGAGCATGGCAAGGCCCGAGCTCGCACGTCTCCACAGCCCCATCACCGCCCCCTGCCCGACATCGCAGCACCGTCCTGCGATGTCGGCACGACTCTCTCATGGTTAGTCGCACACCGGCAGCATGCGCGACCGCGGAGCTCCGAACCCACATCGCCGTCGCATGAATCAATCGCAGGGGATCGTTAACTTTCGGGAAATTTTGACAGTTACACGCGCTGCCGCGCGCGCCAATCCCGTTCAGTGACGCGAGGATAGCTTCAAAATCAACTCTCGATTGCGAAGTCTCATGGCCGGGCATTGGCGTAATTCCGGCAAGCCCGCGACATTCGTACGAGAATCATCAAATCGCGCGTATACTCGTGTCAGACTCAGCCAAGAGACGCCGCGATCGTCCGATCGGCTTCGAACCGTAGGCATCACGATCGAAAATCCCGCCGGCAGTCGGATCACCAGAGATACAACCACAAAAAATCGCCGCTATGTTCATCTTCTTTCATCAATTGCCGCTGCCGCAAATGTTCGTCGCTGTCCTTCTCGTCAGCCTCACGGTCTGCTGGCTGATCATCGGCGCAGTCCGAACGGTCGTCCGCCTCGCCGGATTCGGACCGACCGAGATGTTGCCGATCCGCGATTCGATCATCGGAGCCTGTACCACGATCTTTGCCCTCATCGTGGCATTCTCCGCCGCCGGTATTTGGAACGACGGACTCAACGCCCGTAACACGGTGCAACGAGAAGCGGACGCATTGCAGAACGCATCGGTGCTCGCGGCCGGCCTTCCCGCTGAGGTTCGGACCGCGATTCGTGCCGACATACGCGCCTATGTGACGAGCGTGATGACGATCGATTGGCCCGAAATGGCGAAAGGCGGCACTCTTGAGGATCCGGTATTCGGCCAGTCGGAGAACATCCTGGTCACCATGATCGAATTCCTGTCCCGCCAGCCGACCTCGCTCGATCAGCAGCCAATATTCTCTGCGCTCCTGAACCAGATCCTGACGGCTCGCAATGCGCGCATTGCTCGCCTCGCCGCATCGAATTCCGGCATCACCTGGGCACAATGGATCGCGATGTTCATCATATCGACATCGGCGCTGACGGCGATCGCCATTTGCAATACGCATTCGCTGCGCATGCAGGTGACTGCCACGCATCTATATGTGCTGGTAGCATCCGCCGCCTACTTCGTGATCCTGGCACACGACAGGCCGTTTATCGGATCGATTTCCATCAAGCCGCTCGCGTTTCAGGGGCTCATCGCGGATTAGGCACGAGAGGCGAGCTTGGCGAGAAGAACAGAAGCGCTGCTACCGCGCAGTCGGCCTTGAGACATCCGGCCATAAAAGCGAGCGCCCGAGACATAGGTGATATGGCGGAGGGAGAGAATCTAGAAAAAAACTTGCTCAGCGGCTGCGCCACAGGTTCTCTCGGAAGCGAAAGAACCCTCGCCAAACCTTCTCGACGGAATTGAGGTAGCCCCCCAAGAGAGCCGACGAGCGCGAACGTTGGCTGTCAATGCCAAAAGATGACCGGCCAGGTGCGGGCGGCCGGGATGTCGAAGACTCAATTTGCGAGCCTGGTCTGCTCGCAAGTCCGTATTATCTTCACCTGCAACAACTGATGATCAGCGTAGGGTCCTCGAGCGACTGGTCCACGTTGAGCGCCGCCGCACCCACGTTGACTTTCGATACCAGCGGCAATGTCACCAACAACTTTCCTTACAGCCCAGGAGGTGCCCAGCGACAAGGTGATCCTGGCGCTCAACCATGATCGCTTGTTGCACGCACGATAGCAATGACACCAGTTCCAGCATTAAGCGGGTGCGTCGCCTATCGTGGTCCGCAAATGAGGACGAGAAGCTACGACTTCTTGCTTCTAGGGGCGTCGAAGCAACCTCAAAGGAGCTTGGACGCTCAGTAGCGGCTATACAGGTTCGCGCCTCAATAAAGAGAATTTCACTTACGACTGAACACCGAGATATCGCCTCATCAGCTGAGCCCCACAATTCGGAGCCGGAAGTCGACAACTGAACGCAAGAAAACTGTGGCGCCCCAATCGTATTTGATCTGCCCGCGTCCATGCCTGCGGATTCCGACGAAGTCGCCCGGGTGTACCGATATGAAGTCGCCCGGGGATTCCGAGA
>NZ_JBHMET010000058.1:0-21596 GCF_042430365.1 Bradyrhizobium erythrophlei | reverse complement strand
GAGTGTTGGAAACCCAAACCTATCGGAAAGGACATGCTCACCGCCTCATGGTATCTACGCAGTTCGCGATGCCGCCGAAAGTCGCCCTACCCCTTCTTCAACACCGACACGAAAAACCCGTCCGTGCCGGTGCGGCGCGGGGTCATCAGCCAGCCCTCGTCCGATTGCAGCGCGGCCTTGGCAAAATCCTCGGCCTTGTCCCAGAGCACGGACGCGGTCTCGTCCGGCGGCTGCACCGAGAATTCCGGATGGCGTGCGATGAAGGCCCTGACCTGCGCACCGTTCTCGTCCGGCAGCACCGAACAGGTGATGTAGGCGATCCGGCCGCCCGGCTTCACCAGCGGCGCGGCGCGGTCGAGCACCTCGATCTGGTCCTTCAGCCGCACCTCGAGCGCGCCGGGGCGCATCCGCCATTTGGCGTCGGGATTGCGGCGCCAGGTGCCGGTGCCGGTGCAGGGCGCGTCGATCAGCACGAGGTCGGCGGACGCCTTGATGTCGGCGAGAGCGTCGGCCTCGCCGCGCGGGGTGCGCACCTCGCAATTGTGCACGCCGGCGCGCGACAGCCGCTCATGGATCGGCGCGAGCTGGCGCTTGTCGTGGTCGGTCGCGATCAGCCGGCCCTTGCCGCCCATCATCGCCGCCAGCGCCAAGGTCTTGCCGCCGGCGCCGGCGCAGAGGTCGATCACCTGCTCGCCGGGCTTGGCGGCCGAGAACAGGGCTGCGAGCTGCGAGCCCTCGTCCTGCACCTCGATCGCGCCCTTGATGAAGTCCTCCTCGGAATGGATGCCGGGATTGCGCGCGTCGGCCGCAAGCTCGATGCGCAGGCCGAGCGGCGACCACGGCGTCTCCTTGGCGCCGAGGTGGGACAGGCGCGGCAGCACCTTCTCGCGCTTGCCCCTCAGCGTGTTGACGCGCAGATCGAGCGGCGCGCGGCTCGCCATCGCGGTCGCCTCCGCGGCCCGCTCCTCGCCGAACACCTTTGCCAAATAGGGGTCGAGCCATTCCGGATAATCGCCGGCGATATGGGCCGGCGCGCCCTCAAGCGCGCGCGAGGTCAGCGCGGTCTGCTCGGCCTCGGTCAGCGGCGTCGGAGCGAAGCGGCCGCCGTCGCAGAGCGCTGTGATCGTGGCGAGATCCATGCCGCGCTCGAGCTTGAGCATGCCGAGCACGCGCGCCCGCGCGCTGCCGTCGTCCATCAAATAGGCGCTGGAGGACTGCCGGCGCAGCACGTCCCAGATCAGGCCGGAGATCGCGGCACGGTCGCCGGAGCCGGCATAGCGGTGCGCCGTGCCCCATTCCTTCAGCGCCTTCGCCGCCGGAATACGTTGCGCGTCGATGGTGTCGATCAGTTCGATGGCGGCGGAAAGCCGGGCTGCGGGAGTCATGGCGATCTTTCGGTTGGAGGGCGCGCTGGACCGGGAACGGGTTCCTGGGCTGCGGTGACGCGCGGCCCCTCTTAGCCCCCGCGCCCGTCCCTGACAATCAAGGCCTGCGGGAACGGCTTGAACCACAACTTGAGCTGCCCCAATCAACGTGCGGGAGTTTTTGCGGTTTCAGCCCTCAAAACCTCTATGCCGCGACGCTTTCGTCCTCACTTACCGTCATCGTTCCGACTCTCGGCGGTCCTATGATCCGGCCGAAAGGACCTCTGAATGGCTCAATTCCGACTGACGCAGATTTCCGACACCCACCTCGGCAACCACTTCAAGCCCCTCACCGACAACTTCCACCGCGTGAGCGAGCACATTGACGCGACGCGCCCCGACCTCGTGCTCAATTCCGGCGACGTCTCGTTCGACGGCTCAGCCAGCCGCGATGATCTCGTGTTCGCTAAGAAGCTGCACAACGCGCTCCCGGTCGACTGTCTCTATCTGCCCGGCAATCACGACATCGGCGACAACCCGACCGCGGTCGGACCTGCGCCGACGCAGCTCCCGACCGAGGAGAGCTGCAAGGCATTCAGATCCGTGCTCGGCGAGGACCGCTGGCGGTTCGAGGCGGCCGGCTGGTGCTTCATCGGGCTGAACTCGCTGATCATGAACACCGGCCTCGACAGGGAGGCCGAACAGTTCGACTGGCTTGCGTCGCACCTCGACACCGTGCTCGGCAAGCCGGTGGCGCTGTTCCTGCACAAGCCGCTCTTCCTTGATGCGCCCTATGATCCCGAGCGCGCGGAAACCGCGATCCGCTTCGTGCCGCAACCGTCGCGCCGCCGCTTGATCGAGATGTTCGGCAAGGTCGACTTGCGGCTGGTCGGCAGCGGCCACGTCCACCAGCGCCGCGACTACACCTTCGAGCATGTCCGCCACGTCTGGGCGCCGTCGACCGGATTCATCCTCCCCGACGAGAAGCAGGAGGTGATCGGCATCAAGGAGACCGGCCTCGTCGAATACCGCTTCCAGCCCGACAGTTTTGAGGTGCGCCACGTCCGCGCGCCGGGTCAGGTCAATGTCGACCTCGACATGCTGTTCGGCAGGGAGCCCGCGAAGTAAGCGCGGCTCAACTTTGCGCGGCGTCTTTGAGGTCCTGCTTGATGACCGCGAGCAGCGACTGGAGCGATTCCGCGCTGGGGCGCGGTGCGATGGGTGCCGGCCGCGCCGGAGCGGCAGCGGCGACCGACAGAGCCTGCTCCTCGCCGGGCTCCTCCTGCACGAATTTTCCATGCAACACGTCATCGCGGCGGCCCATGGCGAACATCGTCGCCCAATAGCCGGCGGCCAGCAGGATATCCCTAAAACAACAAGCTCAAAAAACATGGCTACACCTGAAATATAGCCGTATTGATTCAATTCCTCCGGTTCCCGGTCAAGCAAATGGGGGCAAAAGCCCCCAAATTGCCGCCTGATGTGGCGTTTTTGATACGTTTCTGCGCGGAATGGGACCCGCCGGGCCCCCTCCCTTACGCCCGGTCCGGTCCGACCCGGACCAACTGCTTGCCGAAATTTGCGCCCTTGAGCAGGCCCATGAAGGCCTCCGGCGCGCTGTCGAGCCCCTCGGTCACGAACTCCTTGTACTTGACCTTGCCCTCGCGCACCCACTGCGACATGTCGCGGATGAAGTCGCCGTGCATGGCGGCAAAATCGCTGACGATGAAGCCGCGGAAGGTCAGCCGCTTGGTCAGGATCGCGAACATGATCGTCGAGGCCCATTTCGGTGCCCTGGCCTCCCGGTCGTTGTAATGCGCGATCAGACCGCACACCGGCACGCGTGCGAAAGCGTTGAGCTGCGGATAGACCGCCTCGAACACCGGACCACCGACATTCTCGAAATAGACGTCGATGCCCTTCGGGCAGGCCTCCTTCAGCTTGGCCGCCAGATCCGGATCGCGATGATCGAGACAGTCATCGAAGCCGAGCTCATTCTTCACGTAGTCGCATTTGTCCTTGCCGCCGGCGATGCCGACCGCACGCGCGCCCTTGATCTTGGCGATCTGGCCGACCGCCGATCCGACCGCGCCGGACGCCCCTGCGACAACCACCGTCTCGCCCGGCTGCGGCTTGCCGATCGCGAGCAGGCCGGTATAGGCGGTCATGCCGGGCATGCCGAGCACGCCGACCGCGGTCGAGATCGGCGCGAGCTTCGGATCGATCTTGGAAAGACCCTTGCCGTCCGAGATCGCATGCGTCTGCCAGCCGGCGCGCGACAGCACGATATCGCCCTTGGCGAAGCTCGGATTGTTCGACGCGATCACCTCGCACACCGTGCCGGCTTCCATCACACCGCCGACCGGGACCGGCGCAGCGTAGGACGGACCATCGTTCATGCGTCCGCGCATATAGGGATCGAGCGACAGCCAGATCGTGCGCAGCAGCACCTCGCCCGCGCCCGGCGTCGGCACCGCGTAGTCCTCGATCCGGAAGTTCGATGCGTTGGGTTCGCCTTGGGGACGCGAGGCGAGAACGATGCGTTTGCCTTGGGACATGGTGTTTCCTCTACTCGTTGCTTCGTGGCGCACAGGTAGTCATGCAATCCACCTCCCCGCAAGGGAGATGGATTTGCTCTTTTCGCCGAACGCTGTTTGAAATGTTGTTTGTCATTTAAAGCGCGTCGCGAGACGCGCGGCAAAAAAGCAGCGCCGCGAAGAATTGCAAAATTCTCCGCGGCGCAATTGCAGGTCACAGTTCGATGTGTCGGCTCGGGTCGAGGCGACGGGGGATTACACCCCGCCCGGATAGTTCGGGGCTTCGCGCGTGATCGTCACGTCGTGGACGTGGCTTTCGCGCAGGCCCGCGCCGGTGATGCGGACGAACTCGGCCTTGTCGTGAAAGTCGGCGATCGTCCGCGCCCCGACATAGCCCATCGCCGCGCGGAGGCCGCCGGCGAGCTGATGCATCACATTGCCGACCGGGCCCTTGTAGGGCACCTGGCCCTCGATGCCTTCGGGCACGAGCTTCAGCGTGTCCTTGATGTCCTGCTGGAAATAGCGGTCGGCCGAGCCGCGCGCCATCGCGCCGACCGAGCCCATGCCGCGATAGGCCTTGTAGGAGCGGCCCTGCCACAGGAAGACCTCGCCCGGCGTCTCGTCGGTGCCGGCGAGCAGCGAGCCGACCATCGCGATGTCGGCACCGGCGGCGAGCGCCTTGGCCAGATCACCGGAATATTTGATGCCGCCGTCGGCGATCACGGGGATGTCGGCCTTCTTGGCGGCGGCGACCGCGTCCATGATCGCGGTGAGCTGCGGCACGCCGACGCCGGCGACGATGCGCGTGGTGCAGATCGAGCCCGGGCCGATGCCGACCTTGATGCAGTCGGCGCCGGCATCGATCAGGGCCTGCGCGCCGCCCTCGGTTGCGACATTGCCGGCGACGACCTGCACGGCGTTGGAGAGCCGCTTGATGCGGTTGACGGCGTGCAGCACGTGCTTCGAGTGACCGTGCGCGGTGTCGACGACGACGACGTCGACGCCGGCATCGATCAGCCGCTCGGTGCGCTCATAACCGGTCTCGCCTACCGTGGTGGCCGCGGCGACCCGGAGCCGACCCTGCGCGTCCTTGCAGGCGAGCGGATGCGCGACCGCCTTTTCAATGTCCTTGACCGTGATCAGGCCGACGCAGCGATATTGATCGTCGACGACCAGGAGCTTCTCGATGCGGTGCTCGTGCAGCATCCGCTTCGCCTCGTCCTGGCCGACGCCCTCACGCACCGTGACGAGGTTCTCGTGCGTCATCAGCTCCGAGACCTTCTGCCGCGGATCGCTCGCAAAGCGCACGTCGCGGTTGGTCAGGATGCCGACGAGCTTGCCGGGGACATTCTTAGCCCCGCCGGTCACGACGGGAATGCCTGAAATGCCGTGGTCCTTCATCAGCGTCAGCGCGTCAGAGAGCGTGGCGTCGGGGCTGATGGTCAGCGGATTGACCACCATGCCGGATTCGAACTTCTTGACCTGCCGCACCTGGGCGGCCTGGCCCTCGGGGTCGAAGTTGCGATGGATGACGCCGAGACCGCCGGCCTGCGCCATCGCGATCGCCATGCGCGCCTCGGTGACGGTGTCCATGGCGGAGGCGATGATCGGGATGTTGAGCGGGATCGCCCGGGTCACGCGGGAGCGGATATCGACCTCCGAGGGAAGCACATCCGACAGACCGGGCTTCAGCAGCACATCGTCGAACGTGAAGGCTTCGCGGATAGCCTGAAATCCCGTGGCCATTTGCCAACTCCTTTCGGCGGCGTCCGCCGCAACAGTTTTGCGGATGAACGCCGCCCGCGGCGACGCTCGGTGCGTCACCGTCGAATCGGTGCCCATCGGTGGGGTTGACGCTGGTCGATAGCATGGCGGGATGACGAATCAAAGCGTTTGCCAGCCATGCACAGGCCTTTTTACCAAGCCCGGTAGCCCGGCGGCGGCCCATGGCGGCGGATCGCCTCGACCACCTCCCGGTGGCGCCGGTCTTCCCGCTTCATATGCACCGCGATCACGGCATGGGCCGACGGCACCAGCAGCAACGCGTGGAAAATCAGCCCGAAAACCGCGCAAAACACGATCAGGACCAGATTGAAAATCGCCGAAAATGGCTGTCCGTTCAGGAGCAGCCCGATCGGCGGCAGCAGGGCGGCAAGGACATAAATCACGGTCACCTCCGGCGCCGGCGGATGCATACCAGCGTCACGCTGGATTTAGGTGGTTTGCCCGGTTCCGCAATGGCGTGTGTGACGGCAGGATGATACAGCCCCCTCGCCCGCCGTTTTCAGCCGCCTCAGCCACCCTGACGTGATGAACAAAGAACGCCTGATCCCACTCATCGTGGCCACTGCCCTGTTCATGGAAAACATGGACTCCACGGTGATTGCGACCTCGCTGCCGGCGATCGCCGCCGACATCGGCACCAGCCCGCTGACGCTGAAGCTTGCGATTACCTCCTACCTGCTGTCGCTCGCGGTGTTCATCCCGGCGAGCGGCTGGACCGCGGACCGCTTCGGCGCGCGGATCGTATTTGCCGGCGCGGTCGGCGTGTTCATGCTGGGCTCGATCGGCTGCGCGCTCTCCTCCTCGGTGACCGATTTCGTGTTCGCCCGCATCCTCCAGGGGCTCGGCGGCGCGATGATGACGCCGGTCGGCCGGCTGGTGCTGTTACGCTCGGTCGACAAGAGCGCGCTGGTCAATGCGATGGCCTGGGTGACGGTCCCGGCGCTGATCGGCCCGGTGATCGGGCCGCCGCTCGGCGGCTTCATCACCACCTATTTCTCCTGGCACTGGATCTTCCTGATCAACATCCCGATCGGGCTGCTCGGCATCTTCATGGCGCTGAAATACATCGACCCGATCAAGAGCGTCGATCCGGAGCGCTTCGATCTCTACGGCCTCGTGCTCGCGGGCGTTGGCCTCGCCGGCATCGCCTTCGGCCTCTCGGTCGCCGGCCTCAATCTATTGCCATGGACCGCAATCGCGGCCCTGGTCGGCGTCGGCACGATCTCGATGGCGCTCTATGTCATCCACGCGCGGCGCACTGGATCGCCGGTTTTGGATTTCGCGCTGCTGCGGCTGCCGACCTTGCGCGCCGCGATCATCGGCGGCTTCATGTTCCGCCTCGGCATCGGTGCGCTGCCGTTCCTGCTGCCGCTCTTGATGCAGGTCGGCTTCGGGCTGACGCCGTTCCAGTCCGGCCTCGTCACCTTTGCCTCCGCCGTCGGCGCCATGGGCATGAAGACCCTGGCCGCGCGCATCATCCGCGCCTTCGGCTTCCGTTCCATGATGACAATCAACGCGGTGGTCTCGTCGCTCTTCCTCGCCGCTTGCGGGCTGTTCACGGTGACGACGCCGCTGCTGCTCATCATGATCATCCTGGTGGTCGGCGGCTTCTTCCGCTCGCTGCAGTTCACCGCGATCAACACCGTGGCCTATGCGGACGTCGAGGCGCCGCAGATGAGCCGCGCCACGACGCTGGTCAGCGTCAACCAGCAGCTCGCGGTCTCCGCGGGCGTCGCGGTCGGCGCCTTCTCTGTCGAGACCACGCTCGCGCTGCACCACCAGACCGAACTCACGGCGAGCGTGTTCGCGCCGGCCTTCATCGTGGTCGCGATCATCTCGGCGGCGTCGGCCTGGTTTTTCTGGCAGATGCCCGACGATGCCGGTCACGAAATCTCCGGCCGCAAGGCGATCGAAATCTCCAGCCGCAAGGGCGCGGCAAAGGGCGCCGCGACCGCCGCCGTCAAGGTCGCAACGGAAGATACGCAGGACGCGCGCGACCAGCGCCTCGGCTAGTCAACCGAACGCGTTGTTCGCGAGGCACGGACATCAAGTGCAAGCGCGCCGCCCGGTCGCGCCCAGGCCTTAAGCGTGGCCGGTCATTCCGGCCATCTGTCCTCGATCCGGACGTTCAACCAGTTCATATGTCGGAACGTGGGTGGCGTCCAACCACGATTCCAGCGCAGCTCCGCAGACCGTGCAGATCGCGTCACCCGTGTGCGGCACCAAGAACTTCTCTTCAGTGCGTCTGTACTCGGCGCCGCAATTGCATTGAACAATTGTCGCCATATCAGAGATATGCGCTTGGGACCGTGGGTTTTCCAGCCCTCCTCCAAGAAACGGCCCCAGTGCGCGAAAACCCGACGCTGCACCAAGGCCGCCAACCCAGTGGGGGGTTTTCTCCCGGTGGGGCTTGGGGGGCTTTAGACCGGGAGCAAAGGAATTGACTCCGGCCGCGCTCCGAAGTTCCAACCTGTCGCGATTAAATGTTCGTCCGCGCGCAGCCTCATCCGCACAGCGCCTGCCATGCGGATCTCCGGACGCAAAAAATCTCCGCGAGAGTCAGAAAGCGAACGGAAGCTCCGCCGCCGATCCGGCATAGTTCGGCTCAAGCGGGCACGCGGTGACCCCGCAACACCAGAAAATCATGCAGCAGGAAACGCTCGAGGTTCCTTCCGTGGCGTCCAAACGCCACGGAAGGTCCGGATTTTCCTTGATTTGGTCTCGCTTGAAAGGATCAGAGCCAGTGAGTGACGCACATACGAATGAAGTGAGCGACAATCCGAACGTCGGCGGCTTCAGCCTGCCGCTGTTCGCCCTGCCCAAGACCTTCCAGGGTATCGCCGAGCAAAATGCGACGCGCGCCAGGGAGAGGCTCGAGAAGGTCAAGGAGACCTCGGCGGATGTCTCCCGCCTGCTCCAGGAGGCCTACTCAATCAACGCCAAGGGCGCCGCGGATTACGCCGCCAAGGTGATCGAGATCTCCAACACCAACACCAGTTCGGCCCTCGCATTCTTGACTGATCTCGTCGGCACCAGGTCGGTATCGGACGTCATCCAGCTTTCGGCCAACCACGGCCGCAAGTATCTCGAGGTCGCCACCGCGCAGAACAAGGAGCTTTGGGAGATCGCGAAGAAGGTCGCGACCGAGACCTCCGAGCCGATCAAGAAGGGCCTTGCAAGAGCGCTGAAGACACCTTCCTGAGCAAGCCCCGCCCCCGAGCCCGGCTGGAACAAGCGTCCCCGATCAGAAGGGGCGCAGTCCAGCCGACGGCAGGCCCAGCAGCAATTCCTGAGATTTGGAGGAGGATCGAGGTGGGCGTCATCATGATCAAATGCCCGCAGACGGGACGCGCGATCACAACCGGCATGAAGACCGACCGCGAGACATTCCGCTGCAGCACGGTGTTCTTTTCGCGCACCTACTGCGCGATCTGTCGGACCAACCACGAATGGTTCGCCAAGGACGCCTGGGTCTACGAACCCGAGGAGAGGATGCGCAAGGCGTCCTGACATCCGCGCCCGCGCGACAACCTGATTCAATGGCTCCGTGAGCGCTCGGCACCCGCGATACGCGCGTGTGCGTGAACCTTGTCGCCGTTGCCCCACGGTTGCGTGTGAGAACGCGGCAGCCCCTGCGCCGGCGCATCGCGACCGGACGGCCTCGGCCCTTCGGCCGAAACGATGCGATCGACCCTGCCCCGCATGATCTCGTAGCACTCGCAGGCCGCAGCCTCGAGCCGCGGCCGGTCGACCTCGATGGAGCTTCGCCGGTTGGACCGGATCGCCCCCGATGCGCGAAGCTTGGACACGACATGGGTTACGGTCGTCCGCCGCACGCCGAGCAATTCCGACAGCGTCTCCTGCGTCAGCGGGAGCGTGTCGTGGCCGATCTGATCGTGAACCTGCAACAGCCACCGCGCCAGCCGGGCTTCCACCGAGTGCAGCGCATTGCACGCCGCAATATGCTGGAACTGCACCAACAGCGACCGCATGTGGACGTGTACCGCATATGCGAGGGCGTAGCTGCGACCGAGCGCGGCGTGAAACTTTACCGGTGAAATCTGCAAGGCCGTACCTGCGACGCGAACGACTGCTGTCATCGGCGAGCGTACGGATCCGAGTGCCGACAGGATACCGGCCGCCCCCTCATTGCCGATCATCGTCGTCGCAACGGTCTGTCCGTTCGGCATGTCCATGACGAACGCGATCAATGCGCTGCAGGGAAAATAGATCTGCTCGACGACGTCGCCCGTCCGTACCAGCACGGCATCGCGCTCGAGCGACACCTTCCGGAGATGAGGCGCAAGCAGGTCGAAATCCGCGGGCGGCAGCGCGGCCAGGAGTCGGTTACCAATACTCGGCCTGTGCTCCATCACGGGACAACTCCCCAGACGGAAGCGCGGCTCGCTGCACAACACCTGCGGTGGCGTCAGGCTGAGATACGCAACGAACAGACCGCGCCGGGAAAATAGAATACGCCGTGCGGGAAAAAGTTCCAGCGGCTTCAGCTCGGCCGCGCCCCCTTCTTCCCGAGACACAAGCGCGCATCGCCGTAACCGGGTAGCGCTGCACCTAGACTCGATTGGGCTGCCCCCGATACCCCGTCGCCAGCACATAGCGCTCGGATGAATCCTGCCGGCTGGCGGCCGGCTTGACGTGGCGCACGGTGGCGAAATCGCGCTTCAACTGCGCCAGCAACTCGGCGTCGGCACCGCTCTGGAAGACCTTGGCCAGGAACGCACCACCGGGATTGAGCACCTCGCAGGCAAAATGCGCGGCGGTCTCGACGAGGCCGATGATGCGCAGTTGATCGGTCTTGCGATGGCCGGTGGTGTTGGCGGCCATGTCGGACATCACGATGTCGGCGCGCCCGCCCATCATCGCGATCAGCTTTTCTGGCGCGTCTTGGTCGAGGAAATCGAGCTGCGCGAAGGTGACGCCCGGAATCTCGCCCATCTCGAGCAGGTCGATCGCGACCACCTTGCCCTTGCCGTCGGCCGCGCCGGTGCGCTTGGCCGCGATCTGGCTCCAGCCGCCGGGGGCGGCGCCGAGATCGACGACGGTCATGCCGGGCTTCAGCAGCCGGTATTTGTCGTCGATTTCGAGCAGCTTGAAGGCCGCGCGCGAGCGATAGCCCATCGCCTTGGCCTTGGCGACATAGGGATCGTTGAGCTGGCGCTCCAGCCAGAGCTTCGACGACAGCTTGCGCTTGCCGCCGGTCTTGACCGTGACGTGCAGCCGCCCGGTGGTGTCTTTCGCCATGTTGAGGAGTTAGCCCGCAAGTCACAGTGTCCGTCACCGCCTTAGCCCAATCGGTCCCGCCAGTCCATTCAGCATCGGGACCCCGCGCCGTTCCGACCCCGCGAGCCGCACCACTGGCTCATGCCTCTCGAGGTTCCAGGTTCTTCGAGGCGTCCCGCACAACGATCTGGCGGCTAGCCCTGAATCCGCCAGAAGGTGACGCCCAGCCCGAGGCTACGCGCCGGCAGGAGAACCTTCCCATTCAGGACCGGCACGGACAATTGCTCGACCATCTGCAGGCTGGGGTCCGGATGCTCGGGGCGATTCAGGTAGGCGGACAGATTGCTGTTCGTGGCGTCGACCAGGTAGCGCTGAACGGTCGCCATTCCATCGGCGAGCTGCAGGTTGGAAATCTCGACGGAGAAGGTTTCCGGCGCGTCCGGCAGCGAATTGTTGTCATTCCCAAACACCAGCGTGGGATTGTAGTTGAAGACGACAATGCCTGCGGTTCGCTTGGCTGGATCTGGATCACTCACGGCAAAGGCGCCCAGATTCGAGCTTGAGCCCGAAGTGGATAGAGTGACCGGCCTGCGCGTCCCCGTCATCATGGCAAACATCTTGAAGACGTTCGCAGCCGGCTTGGGGTAATAATGGACCGAGTTGTCGCTGCTGTTCTTGTACCTGTGCAACAGGCTTGCCTGAGTCAGAAACGACGCTGTGTTGGGATTGCCCTGACCATCCTCGAGCATGAGATAGGATCCCATCGAAATCCTCTGCGCGACCGCTTCGGTCAGAAAGGCTGCCGCCCAAGCGGCCCCCTTGTGCGAATAGTTGACGTCGGCGCTGTACGTCTCACTCGGCCCCCACTCCGAAAGAAACAGCTTGATGCCGGGATATTTGCTGCGAACCGTCGCGACAACCTGCCTGAACATCGAAAACGGCGCAGTCGGGTCTTTCGCATAGCCGAGCGAGCCATAGTAGTGGAAGGAAAAGCGATCGAGCGCCGCGTTGAACGGCGTGTTCGGCGTGAGCGTCTGGTCCAGAAAGACCTCCTCCATGGTCGGAAGGTGCCAGCCGGGATAATAGAAGAAGCTCCTGCTGGTGAACGCCGGCCCGGCAATTTCGATGGTCTTGCCGGAATAGCTGCCGCTGTTGCTGAGCTCGGTCCTGACCGTGGCGATCACGTCCGCGAAGATCTTGTGGACCGGCAAGATACCATGGTCCAGCCGCCTCATATCGAAGCCGTACGGATATGACAGGCCGACATTGTTGTAGGGATATGTATTGGCCTGGAACGGCGGGTATTGATGCAGAGCATAGCTGTTGGGATTGATCCACCATAGCCAGCGTCCGAACGGCCCCAGCGGCTTGAGCGTGTAGGCCGATGGATTGGTTTCACTGAAGTTCTCGGGCGTATTGTCGACGCCATCGAGCTCATTGCTGACCTCGAATATCACAGACAGTGCGCCCCTGTTGAAGGCTTGCGTCACGATGTAGCGCACCAGCCGGTCGGCGTAGATCTTGTAGCGGTCCTGCGAAGGCCAGCTCTCGGCGGAGTTGAAGGGCGCGTTGTTGGCGTCCTTCATGAAGCTCGGCGGCATGAACGATGCCACGGCGACATGAACGGAGAGACCGTTGTCGAAGGACCATGGAAACGTCCAATCGAGCAGATTGCAGCCGCCCGGCGTGACGGACGGAACGGGGCTAAACACATACGCCCCGTTTTGATCGGTGCCGACACTGACGCTGCCAAGATTGTTGCTGGCATCAAGGTCGCACAAACTGTCGCTCTGCAGGAAGCGAAGCCGCTTCATCTTGAGGTCGGTCATGACCTGCTTGAGGAGCGTGCGCTGCGGCTCGGAATAGGGTTCGGAGGGAGAATTTGCTCCCTGGAAGACACTCTGCAACGTCCCGAGGTCGTCGCCGCTGTCGCTTTGGATCATCGGCGTCCCCGCATCAACCAGGATGGACACGTCGGCGAGCGCCGGAGCGACCCAACTAAAACTCAGGGTTGTGGACGCAAGGAGTGCAAGAAGCAGGCGCTGCTTGACACCAACGAGACGATCAAGATCGACCAGATACCGCATGTCAGCTTCCCACCACACCCGTTCAGATTGTGATGAGAGCGACTAACGCACCAACGTCATAGCGATGTGAACGACATCACATCAGGTTTGTGACAAGTGACGGGAGGCCAGCCCCGGCAGGCTTGCCGCGCGCACGCAACGCTCCGAGGAGAGGATGAAATCACCGAACCGGAGAGCGGCTTGAGCCTTTTTCGTTCCGATGGAGCCGGACCGACGCTCTAGACGCGAACCGGTGTTCACTTCGCTTGAAAACGCTCTAGCAGGCCCTGAGCGCGCCGTCCTCGCGCATCATCTCGACCAGCATGCCCTCGCGCAGGCCGCGGTCGGCCACCCGCAGGCGCGGCATCGGGAAAGCGTTGCGGATCGCGTCGAGAATGGCGCAGCCCGCCAGCACCAGATCGGCGCGCTCGATGCTGATGCAATTGTTGTTGACGCGAGCCTCATAGTTCATGCCGAGCAGCTTCTGGATCGTCGCGGTGACGTCGGAATTGTTCATCCAGATGCCGTCGATGCGGCGGCGATCATACCGCGGCAGGTTGAGAAACACGCCGGCCAGCGTGGTCACGGTGCCCGACGTGCCGAGCATATGCATGTCGCGCAGATCGGTGCCGTGCTCGGCGGCGAACGGCGCGACATATTGCGCGACATCCGCGATCATCCGCGCATAGGCGTCGCGTGTCACATGCTTGCCGCCGAAATGCTCGGCGAGCGTGACCACGCCGAGCGGGATCGACATCCACGCCTTGATGCGCGGCGCTGCATTCGGCGCGTCCGGATCGCGTTCGATCCGCACGAGCTCGGTCGAGCCGCCGCCGATGTCGAACAGGATGGCCCCCCGGCCCCTTGGGTCGAGCAGCGGCGAGCAGCCGATCACGGCGAGCGTCGCCTCGGTCTCGCGGTCGATCACCTCGAGCTTGATGCCGGTCTTTGCCGCAACACGAGCGCGAAAACTCTCGGCATTGCCGGCGGCACGGCAGGCTTCGGTCGCGATCAGCCGCAGCCGGCGCGCCCTGCGATAGCGGATCTTGTCGCGGCAAATGCTGAGCGCCGCGATCGCGCGCTCGATCGCGGCCTCGCTGATGGAACCGGTCGCAGCGATGCCCTCGCCGAGCCTGATGATCCGCGAGAACGAGTCCACGACGCGGAACCCGTCACCCGCAGGACAGGCGATCAGGAGCCGGCAGTTGTTGGTGCCAAGGTCGAGCGCGGCGTAGACGCCCGTTTCCGCGCCTGCCGCAGTCATCCCTGACGGGGCTTCGCTGGCCTGATGGCCGTCGCAAAGCCGCACATCGTCATTCATCAAACCTGTCTTTCCGCTGGGCCACGCTCCGGCCCGCCGAAGAATTGTCCGTTCACGGAAACTTTAGCAGCGCCAAGGGCCTGTGCAACATCGGAACACATTGGGACCATGCCCAATCAGGCGTTGTCGTTAAGGGGCGCGTGCCTTATCTCCTCAGTCGCCCGCCAAACCGGCGCAAATCCCGGCATTTCAGGTCATTTTCGATGCAAGATCACACGTCCGCCGCCTCGTTGGAAAACGCTATCGCACTGCAAAAATACGGTGTGGGCCAGCCCGTCCGCCGCAAGGAGGACGACACGCTGGTGCGCGGCAAGGGCAAATACACCGACGATTTCTCGCTTGCCGGCCAGGCCCATTGCTGGATGGTCCGCTCCTCCCATGCCCACGGCATCATCAAGGGCATCCACACCGCGGCCGCCAAGGCGATGCCCGGCGTGCTCGGGGTGTGGACCGGCGCCGACCTTCAGGCCGCCAACTACAACCCCTTCACCTGCGGCCTGCCGCTGAAGAGCCGCGACGGCTCGCCGCTCCTGCAGACCAACCGCCACGCCCTCGCGACCGACAAGGTGCGCTTCGTCGGCGATCCCGTCGCCTTCGTGGTGGCGGAAACCGCGGCGCAGGCGCGCGACGCGGCTGAGGCCGTCGAGGTCGACATCGAACCCTTGCCGGCGGTCACAGACGCGGCGGAAGCCGCCAAGCCCGGCGCGCCGCAGCTCTACGACAACATCCCTGATAACGTCGCGCTCGACTACCACTATGGCGACACCGCGAAGATCGAGGCCGCGTTTGCCGCTGCCGCGCATGTCACCAAACTCGACATCGTCAATACCCGCGTTGCCGTGGTCTCGATGGAGCCGCGCGTGGCGCTGGCGCATTACGACAAGAAGACCGAGCGCTTCACGGTGCAGGTGCCAACCCAGGGCGTCTCCGGCAACAAGGCGATCCTCGCCCGAATCCTCAACGTGCCGCCGGAGAAGGTGCGCATCCTCACCGCCAATGTCGGCGGCTCCTTCGGCATGAAGAACCTTAACTATCCCGAATACACCTGCATCTCGCATGCGGCGAAGGCGCTGGGGCGGCCGGTGAAGTGGCTCGACGAGCGTTCGACGAGCTTCCTGTCCGACAGCCATGGCCGCGCGCAGCTGATCCACGCCGAGCTCGCGCTCGATGCCGACGGCAAGTTCCTCGCGGTGCGCCTCTCCGGCTACGGCAATCTCGGCGCCTACATCACCGGCGTGGCGCCGGGGCCGCTGTCGCTCAACACCGGCAAGAACCTCGCCAGCGTCTACCGCACTCCGCTGCTCGGCGTCGACATCAAGACTGTGGTGACCAACACCACGCTGATGGGCGCCTATCGCGGCGCTGGCCGGCCCGAGGCCAATTACTTCATGGAGCGGCTGATCGACGCGGCGGCGGACGAGATGGGCATCAACCGCCTCACCTTGCGCAAGCGCAACTTCATCAAACCACAGCAATTGCCCTTCCCGGCGGCGTCGGGCGTCACCTATGACAGCGGCGATTTCGCCGGCGTGTTCCAGAAGGCGCTGGAGATCTCGGACTACGAGAATTTTGCCAAGCGCAAGAAGGAGAGCAAGAAGAACGGCAAGCTGCGCGGCATCGCGGTGGGCTCCTACCTCGAGGTCACCGCACCGCCGAGCGGTGAGCTCGGCAAGATCACCTTCGAGCCGGACGGATCGGTGAAGCTCACCACCGGCACGCTCGATTACGGCCAGGGCCACGCCACACCGTTCGCGCAGGTGCTGTCGGACCAGCTCGGCATCCCCTTCGAAAAGATCACGCTCGAACAGGGCGACAGCGATCTCGTGCGCTTCGGCAACGGCACCGGCGGCTCGCGCTCGATCACCGCGACCGGACAGGCGATCGTCGAAGCCGCAGCGCTGGTCGTCGAGAAGGGCAAGCAGGCCGCGGCTGCGATGCTTGAGGCCTCCGAGGCCGACATCGAGTTCGGCGGCGGCCGCTTCACCATCGCCGGCACCGACCGCTCGATCGGCATCATGGAGCTCGCCGAACGCGTGCGTGAAGGCAAGCTGCCCGAGGGCGCGCCTGATACGCTCGACGTCGACCACGCCACCAAGGAAACCGCGTCGACCTTCCCGAACGGCTGCCATGTCGCCGAGGTCGAGATCGACCCGGAGACCGGCGTCACCAGGATCGTGCGCTACTTCGCGGTCAACGATTTCGGCACCGTGGTCAATCCGATGATCGTCGCCGGCCAGCTGCATGGCGGCGTCGCGCAGGGCATTGGCCAGGCGTTGATGGAGGAAGTCAGCTACGACGGCTCGGGCCAGCCGATCACCGGCTCGTTCATGGACTACGCCCTGCCGCGCGCCGGCGACGTGCCGACCATGGAGGTCGGCGACCATCCCTCGCCGGCGAAAACCAATCCCTTGGGCACCAAGGGCTGCGGCGAAGCCGGCTGCGCCGGCAGCCTCGTCTGCATCGTCAACGCGGTGGTGGATGCGCTGTCGGACTACGGCATCAAGCACATCAATATGCCGCTGACACCGGAGAAGGTCTGGCGCGCGATCCAGGACGCCAAGGCGAAGGCGGCGTAGCGCTTTCGTTCACACAAACACCGCTGTCATCACCCGCGAAAGCGGGTGATCCAGTATTCCAGAGACGCTAGCGATAGTCCGAGAAGCCGCGGCGTACTGGATACCCCGCATACGCCGGGTATGGCGAGCAGTGGACGGGGACGCGTCGTGCCCCTTCCCTACGCCGCCGCCTGCTCGCGCGGCTGGGTGATCGCGATGTGCCAGCAATGCGCCAGCGGCGTGGTGCCATTGGCGACGACGAGTGCGTCGAGCTCGACGAAACGGTGGCCCTTCTTGTCGTAATTGCCGGTGACCTTGGCGCGCGCGGTCAGTTCGTCGCCGACCTTTGCGGCCGAGAGCAGTTGCATCCGGCTGCCGACATGGATCCACGGTCCGAGGATCGCATTGTCGACCAAGACCTTGTTCATCACCCGCTGCAAGAGGCCGGGATGGCCGAGCCCTTCGCGGGCGAAGATCGGATCGGTCTCGCGGATGTCGGCCAGATAGTCCGTCGCCGCAGTGCCTGACCAGTCGCGCGGGATGGTGCCGAGCCATTTGCCTGTTTCGTAGGACGACGGACCGACCGGCTTGCGCTCGGCCACCGCCGGAACCTGCCTGTAATCGTCGATCGCGACCCTGGGCGCCGTTGTTGGCAGCGACGCGCTGCCGGTGGCGCAGAGGTCGCCGCGGCTATGGAGCTCGATAGCGAGCACGCCGCCGCTCTCCTTGGCCGTCAGCTCCGCGGTTTCGCCGTCATAGACCGGCTTGACGAAGCGCGCCTCGATCAGCCCGCGCTCGAGGAAATTGCGGCCCCATTTCTCGACCGGCAGATGCATCATATAGGCCATGACGTCGACGCCGGGCACGAGCCCGCCGGAAAAGCCGAACCGCCGCGCCACCGTATCGTCGTGGATCTTGTTCTCGGAGAGTTTTGAGGTGTTGTAGGCCGAGACGCGGTAGGTTTGCGTGACCGTCATGGGTTTTCCCTTATTTCGGTTGTTTTTCTCGCGATAATCGTAATCGAACCGAGGGACGTGGCAAGCCTCTCGTTTTGCTCGCAATTTTCCGCGCCATGGAGTACACGCGGGGCGCGCCGCCGCCGCCTGCCCGCCAACCACCGATCTGATGACTGAGACCCCCGCAACCACCCGTATCTATGTCGATGCCGACGCCTGCCCGGTGAAGGACGAAATCTATCGCGTCGCGATCCGTCACGGCGTGCCCGTGCGTGTGGTCGCAGGAAGCTTCATCCGCGTGCCGCAGGATCCCCTGATCGAGCGCGTCGCGGCCGGCTCCGGCATGGATGCCGCTGATGACTGGATCGCCGAACGCGCGCGCACCGGCGACGTCGTGATCACGGCGGACATTCCGCTGGCGAGCCGTTGCGTCAAGGCCGGCGCCGAGGTGGTCGCGCCGAACGGCAAACCATTCACCGAGCAATCGATCGGCATGACGCTCGCGATGCGCAATCTGATGACCGACCTGCGCTCGTCGGGCGAAATCACCGGCGGGCCGAAATCGTTCTCGCCGCGCGACCGCTCGACTTTCCTGTCGACGCTCGACCAGACCATCCGCCGCCTCCAGCGCCGCCGCGCGGAGCAGTCGGCGGCGCCCCAAAGCCAGTGAGAGGCTGACGCGATGGCTCCGCCTCCTCTGATCCAGCTCAAGGACATCAGCCTGACCTTCGGCGGCGCGCCGCTTCTGACCGGCGTCGAGCTCTCCGTGTCAGCAGGCGAGCGGGTCTGCCTGATCGGCCGCAATGGCTCCGGCAAATCGACGCTGCTGCGGATTGCGGCCGGCCTGGTCGAACCAGACTCGGGCAGCCGCTTCGTGCAGCCCGGCGCCACCATCCGCTATCTGCCGCAGGAGCCGGACTTCGGCGACCACAAGACGACGCTGTCCTATGTCGAGGCCGGCCTCGGCCCCGGTGACGACCACTACCAGGCGCGCTACCTGCTCGAGCAACTCGGCCTCACCGGCGACGAGGACCCGGCCCATGTCTCCGGCGGCGAGGCCCGCCGCGCGGCGCTGGCGCGCGTGCTGGCGCCCTCGCCCGACATCCTCCTGCTCGACGAGCCGACCAACCATCTCGATCTGCCGACCATCGAATGGCTCGAAGGCGAACTGGAGAGCCGGCGCTGCGCGCTGGTCTTGATCAGCCACGACCGCCGCTTCCTCACCAATTTGTCGCGCTCAACCGCCTGGCTCGACCGCGGCCAGATCCGGCAGATCGACCGCGGCTTCGGCGCGTTCGAGGCGTGGCGCGACGAGGTGCTGGCGGAAGAAGAGCGCGAGCAGCACAAGCTCGACCGCAAGATCGTCAACGAGGAGCACTGGCTGCGCTACGGCGTCTCCGGCCGCCGCAAGCGCAACGTCAAGCGGCTCGGCAATCTCCATGCGCTGCGCGACCAGCGCCGCAATTATCGCGGCGCCACCGGCAACGCCAACCTCGCCGCGTCCGAGGCCGAGAAATCCGGCCGCCTCGTGATCGAGGCGAAGAACATCACCAAGGCCTATGGCGATCGCACCATCGTCGACGCCTTCTCGACGAGAATTCAGCGCGGCGACAGGCTCGGCATCGTCGGCCCCAACGGCGCCGGCAAGACCACGCTGGTGCATCTCTTAATCGGCAACGACCCGCCCGACTCCGGCTCGGTCCGGCTCGGTGCCAATATCGAGATGGCAACCCTCGACCAGCACCGTGAAAGCCTCGATCCGAAGCTGACGCTGGCCGAAGCCCTGACCGGCGGCCGCGGCGACCATGTGATGGTCGGCGACAAGCCGAAGCACGTGATCGGCTACATGAAGGACTTTCTGTTCGCGCAGGAGCAGCGCGGCACGCCGCTCGAAGCCCTCTCCGGCGGCGAGCGCGGCCGATTGATGCTGGCGCGCGCGCTGGCAAAACCGTCGAACCTTCTGGTGCTGGACGAGCCGACCAACGACCTCGATCTCGAAACCCTCGACGTGCTGGAGGAGATGCTCGGCGACTACGAAGGCACGGTGATCCTGATCAGCCACGACCGCGACTTCCTCGACCGCGTCGTCACCTCGGTGATCGTGCCGGAGGGCCAGGGCCGCTGGATCGAATATGCCGGCGGTTATTCGGACATGCTGGCGCAGCGCGGCGCCGACCTGAAGCGCGAGACGGTGAAGGCGCAGGCCGCGATCGAAGAGAAAAAAGAAGCCAGGGCTGCGGCGCCCGAGGCGACACCCAAGCGCCGGCTCAGCTTCAACGAGAAGCACGCGCTGGAAACGCTGCCGAAGACGATCGAGAAGCTGCACGCCGAAATCGGCAGGCAGCAGACGCTGCTTGACGACCCCGACCTCTACACCAAGGATCGCAAGAAGTTCGACGCCGCATCAGCCGCGATCGCCAGGGCACAGGAAGAGCTCACCGCCGCCGAAGATCGCTGGCTCGAACTCGAAGTGCTGCGCGAAGAGATTGAACAGGCGTAAAACGCAATGTCCTCTGTCGTCATTGCGAGCGAAGCGAAGCAATCCATCTGTCCGCATCTGCGGATGCATGGATTGCTTCGTCGCTGCGCTCCTCGCAATGACGAGAACTCTCAACTGGAGTTGACCCTATGACCACGCCCCTCGCCGCCAGGATCGCCCGCGAATACGGCACGCCATGCGCCGTGATCGACATGGACAAGGTCGAGCGAAACATCGCCCGTATCCAGGCGGCGTGCGACGCCGCCGGCGTCGCCAACCGGCCGCACATCAAGACGCACAAGAATCCGATGCTGGCGCAGATGCAGGTCAAGGCCGGCGCGAAGGGCATCACCTGCCAGAAGCTCGGCGAGGCCGAGATCATGGCCGACAGCGGGATCGACGACATCCTGATCAGCTATAATCTGCTCGGCGACGAGAAGATGGCGCGGCTCGGCGCGCTGCAGACCAAGGCCAATGTCACCGTCGCAGCCGATAATTCAGTCGTGATCGGCGATCTGCCGAAGGCGGCAGCGGCGTCCGGGCGACCGCTGTCGGTCGTGGTCGAGTGCGATACCGGCCGCAAGCGCGCCGGCGTCGAGACCCCGGCCGAGGCGATTGCGCTGGCGCGCGAGATCGCCGGCGCAAAGGGCCTGACCTTTGCAGGCTTCATGCTCTATCCGACCGAGACCGGCTGGACGGAGGCACAGACGTTCTTCGACGAGGCGCTCGCCGGCGTCCGCGCGCACGGGCTTGATGCCACCATCGTCTCGACCGGCGGCACGCCGAACCTGAAGAACATCGGCAAGCTCAGGGGCGGCACCGAGCACCGCTTCGGCACCTACATCTACAACGACCGCATGCAGGTTGCGGCCGGCGTCGCCACCTGGGACGATTGCGCGCTCCACATCTATTCCACCGTGGTCAGCCGCGCCGCGCCCGAGCGCGGCATCCTCGATGCCGGCTCGAAGACGCTGACGACGGATACCGGCGGCCTGGAAGGGCACGGCCTGATCCTCGAACATCCCGAGGCCAAGATCGCGCGCTTTGCCGAGGAGCATGGCTTCCTCGACCTCTCCCGCAGCAACACGCGGCCGAATGTCGGCGACGTCGTGCGGATCGTGCCGAACCACGTCTGCGTCGTTGTCAACATGATGGACGAGGTCGTGATGGTGCGCGGCAATGAGATCATCGGCACGTTGCCGGTCGCAGCACGCGGGAAGCTACGTTGACCTCGTAGATACCATGAGGCGGTGAGCATGTCCTTTCCGATAGGTTTGGGTTTCCAACACTCG
>NZ_JBHMET010000057.1:0-94191 GCF_042430365.1 Bradyrhizobium erythrophlei | reverse complement strand
CCACGTTCTGTGGGAACCGGGGGCGGGCGACCGCCTCCGGTGACCCGGTGGGCGGCGTCGTGAGACGTCCCCCTATCCCGATTGCGGTCGATCGGCCGGGCGCCGCTGCAGTGACGTCGCGTCGGCTCAAATCGTGCCGCCTGCGGCCGCAGGCGCCCACCTCATAGCAGGGCGGCCACACCGTCCAACAATCTGAGCGCGAGTACCGCAAATCTGGCACGGCGTCCGTTGTTGTGGCATAGGAACCGGGCGCCGCCCGATGCGGCGTGCCTCTGTTCTCTGCTCGCATCACGCCTTTCAGCCGGAGATCCCTTCATGCGTCGCCCCATCCTTCTTGCCGTTACCGCCTTCGCCACGCTGGCGGCCTCGATCGCCGGCGCCAATGCGCAACAGCCGATGCAGCGCGTGCAGGTCGGCGTGCTGGAGTGCCGCGGCGGCGCGAGCGTCGGATTCATCGTCGGCTCCGTCACCCATCTCGGCTGTGTGCTGCGGGTCGAGGGCATGCCGGAGGACCGCTACGTCGCCACCATCCGCAAGGTGGGCATCGACATCGGCATCACGCAGGAATCGGCGCTGGCCTGGGGCGTCTACGCGCCGGTGTCGCGGCTCGGGCCCGGCGACCTCGCCGGCGATTACGCCGGTGCGCAGGGCAGTGCGACGCTCGGCGTCGGCGTCGGCGGCAACGTGCTGGTCGGCGGCTCCAACAACACGATCGCGCTGCAGCCGCTGAGCGTGCAGGGCCAGGTCGGCGTCAACGTTGCCGCCGGGCTTGAGAGCCTGGAATTGCGTCCGGGACGTTAGTCGCGGAGCAAAGCTCACCCTACAGGTTGCCGAAGAAGCTGCGCGCCTCGTCAGCGACGAGGTCGGGCGCCTCGGCATGAACGAAGTGCCCGGTGTCGACGAAGCTGATCGAAGGATCCGTCCAGTATTCGCCGAGACGGTCGGACCATTCGGGCAAAACAAGCGGATCGCGGCGGCCCCACAGGAAACGCGACGGGACTTTGATCGGTGGTTTGGCAGGCAGCTTGCCCTCGAGCCAGAGGCGACGATTGGGCGCGGAAGAGAGATACCAGTCGAAGCCGCCCTGGATGTTGCCGGGCTTCATGAAATTGTCGACATAGACGTCGAGCATATCGGCAAACACCGCCGGATTGTCTCCCGACCAGTGATCGAGGATGTGCTGGAAGTAAAGCCGGCATGACTCGCGCGAGCTGCCGACCAGTTGCGCCGCCCATGGCAGTTGCTGGAAGTACTGGTACCAGACCTCGATCAGATGGCTCGGTTGGCCGTAGCGGTGGCCGAGGCCGGGATAGGGCGTGCAAAGGTAGAGCGTGCCGGTCAGGCGCTGCGGGGCGTGATGCGACATCGCCTGCATGACATAGGCCCCGACATCGCCGCCGACGACGCCGAACCGCTCCATGCCCAGCGCGTCCATCAGACCAAACATATCGAGCGCGTGACGTTGCGCGGTGGCCGAGGCGTCGGGCCCCGCCGTGCGCTTGGCGGTGTCGCCGCAGCCGAGCAGATCGGGTGCGATGAGCTCAAAGCTGTCGCCGAGACGCAGCATCACCGGGCGCCACACCAGCCAGAACTCGGGCCAGCCGTGCAGCAGCAATAGCGGCTTGCCCTTGCCGAACCGCGCGACATTCACGCGCAGGCCGCCAATATCGATCTTCGTTTGCGTGATGCCTTCCACGGCCGCGTTCGCCAGCGCCTTCTCGAGTGCCGTCATCATGATCTCCTGTCGTTTCGCGCGCAGGCTGATCGTGATCCGGCGTCCGGTCCAATACTCGTTCGATACAATTGCAGAGCCGCCGCATATGGCTTCGCGCAATCATTTGACGTGCTATACGGCTGCCATGGAACTGCGACACCTGCGTTATTTCGTGGCGATCGGCGAGGAGTTGAACTTCACGCGCGCCGCCGAACGGCTGCACATCGCCCAGCCGCCGTTGAGCCAGCAGATCCGCCAGCTCGAGGAAGAGTTGGGCGTGACGCTCTTGCAGCGGAACAGCAGGCCGGTCCGGCTCACCGAGGCCGGCGAATTGTTCCTGACGCGGGCGCGTACGCTATTGCAAAGCCTCGAAGCCGCCGTCGCCGACGTCAGACGGATCGGCCGCGGCCAGGCCGGAAAGCTCGCGGTCGGCTTCGTCGGCTCCGCGATGTTCGCCGGTCTTCCCGACATCATCGGCGCCTATCGCGACGCCTGTCCGGATGTCGAGCTCGTGCTCGACGAGATGCTTGCCGCTGATATCGCCGAGGCGTTGCGGCGGCGGCAGATCGATGTCGGCTTCGCGCGGCCGCCATTGCCGCCCGAGCCGGGTTTTGCGCAGCGGCTGATCCTGGAGGAGCCCTATGTCGCAGCGCTGCCGCGCGCGCATCCGCTGGCCGCAAGGAGCGAGATCGCGCTGGCCAAATTGTCTGACGATGCCTTTGTGCTCTATCCCGCGCAGCCGGAGCCGTCGGTCACCGCGCTGATCGTGGCCGCCTGTCAGGCCGCGGGGTTTACGCCGCGAATAGCTCAGGAGGTTCTGCATCTGCAGACCGCGATCGGTCTCGTCGCGGCCAGCGTCGGCGTGTCGCTCGTGCCGCAAGGCGCCGCCCGCGCTCAGACCGGTCGCGGCGTGGCCTATGTTCCGCTCGCTGCGCCGACGGTCATGGCGCCGCTCACGATCATCTGGCGCGAGGAAGATGTCTCGCCGGCCTTGCGGCGTCTGTTTGCGATTGCGGCGCGCTGGCGGGACATTGTTCCGGCGCCGGCTGCGGAACTGGCGCGTTAACTTCGTTTCGCTCTGAAGTTGTGACGAAGTCGCGCGCCGCCGCACCGCAGCGACGTTTTCCCGCTTGCCAAACGCGCGACGCAAGCAGAGCATGATCCGTTGCCGACCCAATCAAGGGCCGAGCTCCAACTCGAGGAGGCGGCAATGGGACAAGACGTCAGAAGTCCCCGAGGTCCACGGTGCATCGCACTGGTGGGCCCTTTCCAAAGCGGTAAGACCACACTTTTGGAAGCAATCCTGGCGCGCACTGGCGCCATTAAATCTGCCGGCAGCGTCGATGCCGGAACCTCCGCCGGCGATGCCAGCCCCGAAGCGCGCCAGCACAAAATGGGCGTCGGCCTGACCGCCGCCACCACCACCTTCATGGGTGACAGCTACACCTTCATCGATTGTCCCGGCTCGATCGAGTTCGCGCACGACATGCGTGCCGCGTTGCCGGCGGTCGATGCCGCGGTCGTGGTCTGCGAGGCCGACGAAAAGAAGTTGCCGCAGCTGCAGATCATCCTGCGCGAGCTCGAGGAGCTCGGCATTCCCCGTTTTCTATTCCTGAACAAGATTGATCGCGCCAACAAGCGGATCCGCGAGACGCTTGTGACGCTGCAGCCGGCCTCGCGCGTGCCGTTGGTGCTGCGCCAGATCCCGATCTGGAACGGCGATCTGATTGAAGGCTTCGTCGATCTCGCGCTGGAGCGCGCCTTCGTCTATCGCGAGCACAAGCCGTCGGAAGTCATTGCGCTGGAGGGCGGCAATCTCGATCGCGAGAAGGAAGCGCGCTTCTCGATGCTGGAGAAGCTTGCCGATCATGACGATGCGCTGATGGAGCAGCTGTTGGAGGACATCCAGCCGCCGCGCGACGCCGTGTTCGACGATCTCGCCCGCGAACTGCGCGAAGGCCAGATCTGTCCGGTGCTGCTCGGCGCCGCTGCCCGCGAGAACGGCGTGCTGCGGCTGATGAAGGCGCTGCGCCACGAAGCGCCCGGCGTCGCTGAGACCGCCAAGCGTCTCGGCGCGCCGGACTCGAGGGATGCGCTGGCCTATGTGTTCAAGACCCTGCACCTGCAGCACGGCGGCAAGCTGTCGCTGGTGCGCCTGCTCGCAGGGCACCTCGACGATGGCGCGACGCTGCAGTCGTCGTCCGGCGAGAGCGGACGCGTCTCCGGCATCCTCGCAGTCTCGGGCGCACATGACAGCAAGCGTGTCTCGGCGGACGCCGGCGACACGGTCGCGCTCGGCAAGCTCGACGCCATCAAGACCGGCGACACGGTCTCGAGCGGCAAGACCGCGCCGAGCTCGCTGGTGAAGGTCGAGCCATCAGCGCCGGTGCTGTCGATCTCGGTGGCAGCGACCGACCGCAAGGACGACGTCAAGCTCGGCCAGGCGCTGTTGCGGCTGAACGAGGAGGACCCCTCGCTCACCATGATCCAGAATCCGCGCACCCACGACACGGTGCTGTGGGGGCAGGGCGAGATGCATCTGCGCGTCGCGCAGGAGCGGCTCAAGGATCGCTTCGGCGTCAACGTCAAATCGCATACGCCGGCGATCGGCTATCAGGAAACCATCCGCAAGCCGATCACCCAGCGCGGCCGGCACAAGAAGCAGTCCGGCGGCCACGGCCAGTTCGGCGACGTCGTGCTCGACATCAAGCCGAAGCCGCGCGGGACCGGCTTCGAATTCCACGAGAAGGTGGTCGGCGGCGCGGTGCCGCGCAACTATATCGGTGCGGTGGAGGAGGGTGTCGTCGACGCGTTGGCGCGCGGTCCGCTCGGCTTCCCCGTCATCGACGTCGACGTCACGCTGACGGACGGGTCCTATCACAGCGTCGACTCCTCCGATCTGGCGTTCCGCACCGCGGCGCGGATCGGTGTCAGCGAGGGGCTGCCGCAGTGCCAGCCGGTGCTGCTGGAGCCGATCCACCTCGTCGAAATCGTCTGTCCGACGGAAGCGACCGCCAAGATCAACGCGATCCTGTCGGCGCGCCGCGGCCAGATCCTCGGCTTCGATACCCGCGAGGGCTGGAGCGGTTGGGACTGCGTCCGCGCCACGATGCCGGAAGCCGAGATCGGCGACCTCATCGTCGAGCTGCGTTCGGCCACGGCCGGCGCCGGCAGCTTCACCCGCCAGTTCGACCGCATGGCCGAGGTGACGGGCCGCGCCGCCGACCAGATCATCGCCGCGCATCGCGACGCGGCGTGAGGTCCGCCGGCGATCGCGCCGCCAGGGTGGCGCGATCGTTGGCAAGCCCACCCTGCAAAGCTGGCTTGCGCCCAATGACGGGGCGCAAGGACCGCATGCTTGAATCCCCGCCGCAACCTGGCGCTGCGTGCGCGCTCAGCGCCCTGGCCGCCGCGACCGCGCAGCGGAAGGATTGACAGCGAAGGCGGCTTGGCCGATGTCAGGTCATGACGACCACCACCAAGGCCCGCGCCGCTTGCCTGATCGGATGGCCGGCGGCGCATTCACGCTCGCCGCTGATCCACCATTACTGGCTGCGCACGCTCGGCATCGAGGGCGGCTACGTGATCGAGGCGGTGCCGCCCGACGATCTCAAGGACTTCGTGCTGCGGCTGTCGCTGCGCGGCTTCGTTGGTGCCAACGTCACCATTCCCCACAAGGAGCGCGCGCTGGCGCTGTCGAAGCCGGATGACCGCGCTCGCGCGGTCGGCGCCGCCAATACGCTGTGGTTCGCCGACGGCGAATTGTGCTCGACCAACACCGACGTCGAGGGCTTCATCAACAATCTCGATGCCAGCGCGCTCGGCTGGGACAAGGCCGAGGATGCCCTGGTGCTCGGCGCCGGCGGCTCGGCGCGCGCGGTGGTGTTCGGCCTGCTGGAGCGCGGGATCGCGCGCGTGCATCTCGTCAACCGCACGATAGACCGCGCCCGCGCGCTCGCCGGCCAATTCGGCGCGCGCGTTCACCCCGCGACATGGGACGCGGTCAATGACCTGCTGCCGCGCGCAGGTCTGCTCGTGAACACAACGTCGCTCGGCATGCACGGTCAACCCGCGCTCGAGGTTGACGTCGGCATGCTGCCGCAGACCGCCGTCGTCGCCGATCTCGTCTATGTGCCGCTGGTGACGCCGTTGCTTGCCGCGGCAGGGGCGCGCGGCCTGAAAACCGCCGATGGCCTCGGCATGCTGCTGCATCAGGCGGTGCGCGGTTTCGAATTGTGGTTCGGGCAGCGTCCGCAAGTCACATCAGAATTGCGTGCGCTGGTCGAAGCCGATCTCACAAAGACTTGAGGCGGGAATAGGATCGTAAATCCGGGGTCAAGGGTTAGGTCAGCGCGCACCCTCCGGAGATCACCTGATGCCTGCCCGCATTACCCAATTCATCCGTCCGTTCATCGCGCTTGCGATGGTAACGGCGTCCACGCTCTACGCCATCGCGCAGCCGCCGCCGTCGCCGTCGCGTATTCGTGGAACCATCGAGGGCGTCGACGGCGATACGCTTGCGGTGAAGTCGCGCAGCGGCGAGGAGGTCAAGCTGCACATGACGGGCGACATCCGCGTGCTCGGCCTTACCGAGATTGCGCTGACCGACATCAAGGTCGGTTCCTTCATCGGCACGACAACGGTACCGGGACCCGACGGCGTGCCGAGCGCGGTCGAGGTGCATGTGTTTCCCGAGGACATGCGCGGCACCGGCGAGGGCTCGCGGCCCTATGATCTGCGTCCGAACAGCAGCATGACCAATGCAACGGTCGCCCAATCCGTCGTCAGCAATGACGGTCACGCCTTGTTGATCAAGTACAAGGACGGCGAGAAGAAGGTCGTCGTGTCGCCGGAGACACCGGTCGTGACCTATGTTCCCGCCGACAAGTCGGATCTCAAGGCCGGCGCCAAGATCATCGCCTTCACCAAGACGTTGCCCGACGGCTCGTTCGAAACCAACCGCATCAGCGTCGGCCGCGACGGGCTGACCCCGCCGATGTGAGGCAACATTGCGTAGCCCGGATGGAGCGAAGCGCAATCCGGGTTCTCTCTGCGGCAAGACCGTCCCGGATTGCGCGGAGCATGTCATCGGGCGCGCGTTCGCGCGACCCGTTGGCTCCATCCGGGCTACGGGGAAAGGTGATTGAGTAGCCACGGAATACCTTCAACCTCCCGGTGTTCGTGACTCGGTCAGTCAACCCCCGGGAGGGACACCATGCCGAAATCGCCTTTGTTTGCAGCGCTGTTCGCCGTTGCACTTGCCACGATCGCCTCGGCGCAGCAGCCGCCGACGGTGCGCATTCGCGGCACCATCGAGGCCGTCGACGGCCCGATGCTGTCGATCAAGTCGCGCGACGGCGCCGACATGAAGGTGCGCACGACTGACAATGTCGCGGTGTTCGGCGTTGCCGCCACCGAGCTGCCGGAGATCAAGCCGGGCTCCTATATCGGCGTCACTGCGATGCCCGAACCGGACGGCACGCAGAAGGCGATCGCGGTCCACATCTTCCCGGAGAACCAGCGCGGCGCCGCCGAGGGCTTTCGGCCCTGGGACCTGCGCGCCAACTCGACCATGACCAACGCGACCGTGGCCGAGACCGTGAAGGGCGCCGACGGCCAGAACATCCTGGTCAAATACAAGGATGGCGAGAAGAAAGTCGTGGTGCCGCCGGGCACCCCGGTCGTGACCTTCGTCGCCGGCGACAAGTCGGAGCTGAAGCCGGGCGCCAAGATCATCATCTTCGGCGCGATGAAGAAGGATGACGGCACGCTGGAAGCCAACCGCGTCAATGTCGGCCGCGACGGCGTCACGCCGCCGATGTGAGACGTGTTTACCGTCTCCCCTTGTGGGAGAGGGTGGCTTCGCGAAGCGAAGCCGGGTGAGGGGTCTGTCTCCGCGGATAGAGACCCCTCATCCGGCGCGGATTGCATCCGCGCCACCTTCTCCCACAAGGGGAGAAGGGAAGAAGACGCGTAGCCCGGATGGAGCAAAGCGAAATCCGGGGAATCTTTCCGGCGAAGGACGGTCCCGGATTGCGCTTCGCTCCATCCGGGCTACGAGAGATGGCTACACCGCCAGCACGTGATCGTCGATCTCGGCGATCGTGTTGACGCCGCACAGCCCCATCGTCGTGGTGAGCTCCTTCGCCAGGATGTCGATCGCCTTGGCGACGCCGGCCTCGCCGCCGGCGCCGAGGCCGTAGGCATAGGCGCGGCCGATCATGCAGGATTTCGCGCCGAGCGCGAGCGCGCGCATGATGTCCATGCCGGTGCGAATGCCGCCGTCGAACATGATCTCCATCTGCGAGCCGACCGCATCGACGATCTCTGGCAGCACCTCGATCGAGGACGGCGCGCCGTCGAGCTGACGGCCGCCATGGTTGGAGACCACGATCGCCTGCGCGCCCGTCTTGGCCGCGAGCTCGGCGTCCTCGACGTCGAGAATGCCCTTCAAGATCAGCTTGCCCGGCCAGATGCTGCGGATCCAGTCGATGTCCTTCCAGTTCAGCGAGGTGTCGAACTGCGAGGCGGTCCATTCCGACAGCTTGGTCAGATCCTCGGTGCCTTTGACATGACCGACGATGTTGCCGAAGCTGCGGCGCTTGCCGCGCAGCACGCCGGCGACCCATGACGGCTTGCTCGCGAAGTCCAGCAGCTTCGACAGCGACCACTCCGGTGGCACGGTCATGCCGTTCTTGATGTCCTGGTGGCGCTGACCGATCACCTGAAGGTCGACGGTGAGCACCAGCGCCGAGCATTTTGCGGCGATCGCGCGCTCGATCAGCGACTTGATGAAGCCGCGATCCTTCATGACGTAGAGCTGGAACCAGAACGGCTTGTCGACCGCGGCCGCGATGTCCTCGATCGAGCAGATCGACATCGTGCTCTGCGTGAACGGGATGCCGGCCGCCTGCGCGGCGCGGCAGGCGTAGATCTCGCCGTCGCCATGCTGCATGCCGAGCAGGCCGACCGGGGCCAGGATCAGCGGCATCGCCGCGGGCTCGCCAAGGATTGTGGTGGCCAGGGTGCGCTTGGAGACGTCGACCAGGATGCGCTGGCGGAACTTGATCTGCTGAAGGTCCTCCGAATTGGCGCGCAGCGTGTCCTCGGTGTAGGAGCCGCGGTCCGCATAATCGAAAAATGCCTTCGGCACGCGGCGCTTGTGCAACTGGCGCAGATCTTCAATGCAGGTAATGTGCTTCATGGAGGTTCCCGGCCCTTCTTGTAAGTCGCAAGCCTTGTAGATCGTAGATCTTGTCGTCATCTAGCATGGTTGAACCGCCTGCCAAATCGCAAGGCAGGAACCGGCACGATGGGAGGGTACGATGACCCAAGCAGTCGCCAAGCCGAAAGCGGATGATAGTGCCGAGAAGCGCCGCCTGGACGACGCCCTGGAGGAGGGGCTGGAGGAGACGTTCCCGGGTTCCGACCCCGTCAACGTGACCCAGCCGGCGCCGAGCAAGGGCGACCGCCATGTCAAGCGCAAGGGCGAGGACTAAAGGCACGTCCCGCGGGCGAATCACGCCGTAAGGAGTAATCCTTTATTTCACAAAGACTTAGCCTCAATCCTTGCAGGCTGTTGACGGTAATGATTCATCATATTTTTTGAAGTCATTTTAGCGGCTGAGGGACTATAAGGCCGATGCACGCTAAAATGGCGGGCATTCGGGGCCTTCTCGCCGGGTGATACGAGAGGCCCGTGCTGGGGGGTTATATGAGCCGCAAATATTTCGGGACCGACGGGATTCGGGGCCGCGCCAACGGATTGATCACGCCTGAGCTCGCGCTCAAGGTGGGGCAGGCCGCGGGCCTTGTGTTTCAGCGCGGCGATCATCGCCATCGCGTCGTCATCGGCAAGGACACAAGGCTGTCCGGCTACATGATCGAATACGCTTTGGTGGCCGGGTTCACCTCGGTCGGGATGGACGTGCTGCTGCTCGGCCCGATGCCGACGCCGGCGGTCGCGATGCTGACCAAGTCGATGCGCGCCGACCTCGGCGTCATGATCTCGGCCTCGCACAATCTGTTCGAGGACAACGGCATCAAGCTGTTCGGCCCGCAGGGCTTCAAGCTGTCCGATGACGTCGAGAAGCAGATCGAGCAGTTGCTTGATGAGTCACTCGATCGTCGCCTGGCGCAGAGCGCAAGCCTCGGCCGCGCTCGCCGCATCGACGGTGTCCATGACCGCTACATCGAATTCGCCAAGCGCACGCTGCCGCGCGACCTCTCGCTCGAGGGCCTGCGCGTCGTGATCGACTGCGCCCATGGCGCCGCTTACAAGGTGGTGCCGGAGGCGCTGTGGGAGCTCGGCGCCGACGTCGTTCCGATCGGCGTCGAACCCGACGGCTTCAACATCAACAAGGAATGCGGCTCGACCTCGCCCGAGGCGCTGAGCCGGAAGGTGCGCGAGATGCGCGCCGATATCGGCATCGCGCTCGATGGCGATGCCGATCGCGTCATCCTGGTCGACGAGCGCGGCCATATCGTCGACGGCGACCAGTTGCTCGCGGTGATCGCGCAGAGCTGGAACGAAGAGGGCCGCCTTGCCAAGCCCGGCATCGTCACGACCGTTATGTCCAATCTCGGGCTGGAGCGCTTCCTGCAGAGCAATGGCATGCACATGATCCGCACGCCGGTCGGCGACCGCTACGTGCTCGAGCAGATGCTGGCCGGCGGTTACAATCTCGGCGGCGAGCCGTCGGGCCATATCATCATGTCCGACTACTCGACGACCGGCGACGGCTTCGTCGCCGCGCTGCAGGTGCTGGCCGTGGTGCAAAAGCAGCGCCGCCCGGTGTCGGAGGTGTGCCGCAAGTTCGATCCGCTCCCGCAGATCCTCAAGAACGTGCGCTATCGCAGCGGCAAGCCGCTCGACGACGCCGAGGTGAAGTCGGCGATCACGGACGGCGAGAAGCGCCTCAACGGCCACGGCCGCCTGCTGATCCGCGCGTCCGGCACCGAGCCGGTGATCCGCGTGATGGGCGAGGGCGACGACCGCATCCTGGTCGAGGACGTCGTCGACACTATCGTCAGCGCGCTGGGCCAGGCCGCGGCGTAACGTCGGATCTGCTCCGTCCGGATCGGGAGGCGAGGGCTTCTGCACCCTCACCTTGGCGCGGTTTCGTCACGCAAAGCGCGACCGCCTCGCTCGAAAACGCTGCAACGCGGGCCATCCTCGTTGCAGCGATCTCCTGCGCATCTACCCCTGCAGATTGATGGCCGGGTCCATGGTGCCCATCGCGCTGACGATCAATATGATCATGAGGCCCAGCGCCTGCTCACCAAGAACGTGCGCACAAAGCCTGAAAAGCAGGCGATTGGGGCTGCGCTCCTTGTTCTTGATCAGGGACGGCACGAGCCAAAACCGGTTCACCGCGGCGAGGGCCAGCATGCCGGCAAACAGGCATAGCTTGAGCATCAGGAGCTGGCCGTACGGGGTTGCGATCAGGCCGGCAACAGACCCGACCAGGAACCAGCCATTGAGCAGGCCTGAACCGACGATCGTGGCGACCGCAACATAGCCCATGCCGGAAAAGCGGAGCGCCGCGTTGCCGGCTTCGACTTGATGGTCGGGGGAGGGCGTCCGGACCGCCGTCGCGACGAGGTACAGCAGCGGCAGCAAGCCTCCGAGCCATGCGCCGGCGGCGAGGAGATGCAGGCCATCCGCGCCGACATGAACGACGCTCGCGATTCCTTCATGGATCTGGGTGTGCCCGACGCCAGCCAGGCTCGCCAACAGTGCGGCGGAGAACCCGACCGTCAGCCGGGGCGAGGACGTCGTGACGAACGTTGGCCGGGTGGCGATGAGACCGAGAAGGCTCACTGCGATCAGGAAGCGCGCGGCTGACACCTTTCCGAAGCTGGTCTCGCTCAGCACCGGCCAGAGCGCGTCGCGATCGAATACGCTCCCGGGGGTTCCGGTCATGCCGGCCACAACACAGGCGAACCAGAAACAACCGCTCAGCAGCGCGGCGAGCGTTGCCAACAATACCATCGATCGCAGCAAGCGCCTCACCCGTTCGGGTGGGGCGCCTGCGTGTGCGGGGTAGGTGTACAGCGGGAACAGCGATACGCCGAATAACGTCAGCACCGAAGCATAGTGCAGGAAACGAGCGAGTACGATCGCCGCTTCGGGCATCACTGTCCAACGCTGAACGAGTACTGTCCCTGCACGCGGTGAGTATCCTCGGAGACGACGTGCCAGTTGACTGTGTAGCGTCCCGGAGTGAGCTGAGCCGTGACCGGCACGATGAGACGCTTCTTGTCCTTCGGGTCAGCCGTCGCCGCGCCGGTCGTGACCGTTTTCCCCTGCGCATCCTTGAGTTCCGCGCCCGAGAATTTTGCGATCACGCCTTCACTGAAGTTGAGTTCGATCTGGGCCGGCGAGCTGGCGCTTGGCTCGTTGACCGCCGGGCTGGCAGATTTCAGCGAGGGGTGGGCGCTGGCGGGCGCCGCCATCAGGCCGATCGCGACGAGCGCAAGCGCGCCAACGGAGATCTTGTATTGCCGCATTTTGCATTCCTTCTGTCTCTTGAGAGCTCCGGGGACGTCGGGTGCACGACTTTGCTCGCGCCCCGACTGTTCCGGCCGTCCGCCTGGGCGGATGTTACCACGCCGAGAACGCACTAAACCGCGGCCGCCCATAGTAGTAGCTGCTGTAGGGGGCGTAATAATAGCTGCGACGAGGGGCGTAGTACCCGCGATACGAGCTGCCGTAGTCATTGTCGTCGTGATAGTTGTGGTGCATGTCCCTGAGCGCGCGGTGATAGGCGCGATGCTCGGCGCGGCTCCAGAATCCCTGCTCATGTGCGCGCTCATGCGCGTCAGAGAGCTGGTCGTGGAACTCCTCGTGCCTGCTGTAACCGTTGTCGTCATCGTCGTGCGCGAGTGCGGGCACGACGGAGGTGGCAAGCAGTAGCGCGGCTGCCGTGATGAGGATCTTGGTGGCGGTCATGACACGTCTCCGTTGGCAGGCCCCGTGCTCCGATCTACCCCGATCGCGGGACCTTCAGTGATCGCATTTCTAAGCGAGGCACTCTGAACGCAGCCGGAATTGCCGCTTCATGCGCCATTCATCCCCTGGACGTGTTCCTGCTGCGATCTGGCCGCAGGATTGCCGCTATCGGAGACGTCTGCCTGCGGTTCGCGACATTCGTCGATCATTGTGTTCGCGCGGGAATCGATGCCGCATCGCTTCGGCGTGATCTCCGGCGTGTTCTTCGGCGTCGCCTTCGGCATCGGTGGCCTCGGCGCGGCCGTGCTCGGCAAGCTTGCCGACCACACCTCGATCACGTTCGTCTATCAGCTCTGCGCCTTGCTGCCGGCGATTGGACTGCTCGCGGTGTTCCAGCCGAAGATGCCCAAGAGCGCTCACTGAGTTGGCGCACCGACGCGCCGCATTAGGCAATCGCTAACGGATGTGCCGGTGGCACGTCGCACAGCGCGAGTTCCGTCAACACATCGTTAGCAACTGTGGCGTGTTCGCCATCTTGTCGTGCCGCAAATGCATCGCTGGCGGGGCCGCGAAAGCCCGCGCGCGAAAATTGGTGAGAGAAAATCAACCTTAAAAATTAGGGTTAAGTGCGGCTTAAACATTTGCTGGCATCGTCCGCGCCGTGAGTTTCAGAAGTGGGGTTTTCGTGTTCGCCTCACCGGCCAAAAGGACGAAGCCAATGCGTAGCGTTAAGTCTCTGATAGCCGCGGGTGCGGCATCTCTGCTGTCCTCGGCGGCGTTCGCTGCCGACATGCCCATCGCCCCGCCGCCGGCCTATGGCCCGCCGCCGGTGGCTGACTTCGGCGGCTGGTACCTGCGCGGCGACATCGGCATGACCAACCAGAGCATGGGCAGTCTGCACAGCCGGAGCATCGACGCGGTCAACGCGTCCTTCCCGGGCGCGCTACAGAACAACGGTTTCGGCTTTGACAGCTCGCCGCTCTTCAAGCTTGGCGTCGGTTATCAGTTCAACAACTGGTTCCGCGCCGATCTCACCGGCGAATACCGCGGCAAGGCCAATCTCCACGGGTCCCAAAACATCCCGCTGAATGCAGCGTTTGCCGGCTTCGCGGCGGCCGACAATTACAGCGCAAGCAAGTCGGAATGGGTCGTGATGGCGAACGCCTATGTCGATCTCGGCACCTGGTGGTGCGTAACGCCCTATATCGGCGCCGGTGTCGGCGCGGCCTACAACCGGATCAGCAGCTTCCGCGACGATGGCGTGATCTACTTCCCGGTCGGCACGCTGAACAACAGCGTCACCTACGGAGCGGACGCCGGCAAATGGAATCTTGCCTGGGCCCTCCATGCGGGCCTTGCCTACAAGGTCACGCCGAACGTGACGCTCGATCTGGCCTATCGCTACATCAACCTCGGCGACGCGACCACCGGTCCCACGCGCGCGTTCGACGGCTCGTTCAGCAATCGCAGCCCCTTCACCATCAAGGACCTTACCTCGCACGACCTGATGCTCGGCGTGCGCTGGAACCTGGACAGCGGCCCGGTCTACGCGCCGCCGCCGCCCCCGCTGATTCGCAAGGGTTAACACAGAACCACCATCGGTTAACGATTGCATGCGGCGCGGGACCATCCCGCGCCGTTTTGCTTTGCTGGCTCACGTCGCGCGTTCTGCAACGAGAGCATGCCAAAAGCTGCCGGCAACAACGATTGGTTAAGGTTAACAGGCGATGATCATCGCGCAATCGGTGTGGTCGATGGAGCGTTGCGATGCGTAGGTTCTTGGCGGCGGCGATGATGTTGGGAGCGGTAACCGGCGCGCACGCGGCCGATATGCCGGACTTCCCTGTGCTGCGCGGCGGCTTCACCGACGGCGTACCCAGCGCGCCCGTCAACTGGCGCGGCCTCTACATCGGCGGGCAGGCCGGCTACGGATCGTCCGACGAGAATTTCAGAGGGACGAACACCAACCTGCTCTCGGCCCTGCTGGATCATAATGTCATCCAGCAGATGGATGTCGCGAACTGGAATCTCGGCCTCGGCAAGACATCCGAGCGCTCGTCGGCCTACGGCGCCTTTGCCGGCTACAACTGGCAATGGGACGATGTCGTCGTCGGCGTCGAAGCCAGCTACGTCCACGGTAAGTTTGGCGGCGCTTCCGTCGCGAGCAAGGAGCTGGTGAGCGGCACTGCGTTGAGCGACGGCAACTTCCATGACGTGCGCGTCGACTCGTCGGCGGCGATCAGGATCACGGACATGGCGACGTTCCGCGGCCGGGCCGCCTATGCCTGGGGTTGCTTCCTGCCCTACATCTTCGGCGGCGTCGCGCTTGGCAATGCCGATATCTCGCGCTCCGTCACCGTCAACGACGCCGTCAGCCGCACCGCATTCGGGCCATTCACGCCGCTGGTACCATTGACCGCATCTGATATCGTGCACAATCACCTGGTCTTTGGTTACAGCGGCGGCCTCGGCTTCGATGTGAATATCACGAGCGGCCTGTTCATGCGCGCGGAATGGGAATACGTCCGCTTCACCTCCACCGTCGACACCAGCATCAACACTGTGCGCGCGGGGCTCGGCTACAAGTTCTGACGCGTCGGCCGCGCGGCTGACCTGACAACATTCCCGCAGGCGCGACGATGTCAGTCGCGCCTGCTCCATTGTTTGCGCATGGCGTGCGCGCTTGTCGCGAAGGAAAACCGAGATACACTCCCGCGGATGATGCTCGGGGAGCGCGATCACATGAAAATCTATGGCGATACGAATTCGGGCAATTGCCTGAAGGTGAAATGGGTGTGCGACAAGCTGGCGCTGCCATACACCTGGATCGACATCGACACTATGAAGGGCGGCAGCCGCACGCCCGAATTCCTGAAGCTGAACGGCTGGGGGCAGGTGCCCACCGTCGAGCTCGACGACGGGCGCACGCTGGCGCAATCCAACGCCATCATCCGTTATCTTGCGCGCGGCAGCGATCTGATCCCCGGCGACGCCTATCGCGCGGCGCAGATGGATGCGTGGATGTTCTGGGAGCAGAACACGCATGAGCCCTATGTCGCGGTGTGCCGCTTCCAGACCGTGTATCTCGGCAAGGCGGTTGCCGAGCTCGATCCGAACCTGGTGAAGCGCGGCTATGTGGCGCTCGATCATCTCGAGCGTCATCTCGGCGGCGTCAGGTTCCTGGTCGGCGATGCGTTCACACTCGCCGACGTGTCGCTGCTCGCCTACACGCGCCTCGCGCATGAAGGTGGCCTCGATCTCGACCGCTATCCCGTCGTCAACCGCTGGATCGGCGACGCGGAGCGCGTGCTCGGCCTGCCGCCGGCCCGCTGACAATCTCGACCGGAACGTCCAATGACCGCAGCGTCACCGATTACCATCCGCCGCGCCCGCCGTGAGGATGTTGCCTTCATCGTCGGCATGCTGGCCGATGATCCGCTCGGCAGTGCGCGCGAGCGGATCACGGACCCGCTACCGCAGAGCTACTACCAGGCGTTCGAGCGGGTCGATCGCGATCCCAATCTGCAGCTCGTCGTCGCCGCCGACGGCGAGGGCGCTGTGGTCGGCTGCCTGCAGCTCTGCGTCCTGCCGGGCATCTCTTCGCAGGGCGCCTCGCGCGGCCTCTTGGAAGACGTTCGCGTCGCCAGCCACTGCCGCAGCCGCGGTATCGGCGAGCAGCTGGTGCGGTGGGCGGTCGCGGAAGCGCACGCCAAAGGCTGCATCCTCGTGGAATTGTTGACACATCAGACGCGCGTCGATGCGCAGCGGTTTTATGAACGGCTCGGATTTACGCGCAGCCATCTCGGCATGACGATTCGCTTCTGAGGATCGCGCGAATTGTGCGCGCGCGGTCGGCGATACCTCCGATGCTCCTCGCTCTGCTATTCGGTTAAGGCGCGATAAACTAAGCCCGCCACCGTGATTTTACGGCGTGGAGCGACTGCGCTATGTCGGCATCGTTTCCCATGGGGCGCGGCGGCAGCTTGGGGATTTCAGATGCCAAATTATACGATCGTTCGGATCGGCAACGAGTACATCGTGCGGGCCGACGAGAAGAGTATTTTGAGAACGTCGAGCAGGCGCATGGCAGCCAAGATGGTCACCGAAGCGGTGGAACTGCTCGACCAGGAAGCGGCGCAACGGATTGAAGACGCTCCATCAATCAGCCGTGATGCGGACATCGCTCAGGACGCGTCCAAAGTTCCTTGACGTTTAGGCACCTTTCCACTATGTCCGGCGGCGGGAAACCTCTCCCCACCGAGAGGCAGCTATCTGGAAGGGTAGATTATGACTGCAGCGAAGCCCGCTTCGCGGCCTCACGTGCCGCATTTTTCCTCCGGCCCCTGCGCCAAGCGCCCCGGCTGGAACCCCGAAAATCTCAAGGATGCCGCCCTCGGCCGTTCGCATCGCGCGAAGGTCGGTAAAGCGCGGCTCAAGCTCGCGATCGAACTGACGCGTGAAGTGCTTGAGGTGCCTGCCGACTACAAGATCGGCATCGTTCCTGCCTCCGACACCGGCGCGGTCGAGATGGCGCTGTGGTCGCTGCTCGGCGCGCGTCCCGTCACCACGATCGCCTGGGAATCTTTCGGCGAAGGCTGGGTCAGCGACATCGTCAAGGAATTGAAGCTGAAGGACGTCACCAAGCTCCACGCGGGCTATGGCGAAATCCCCGACGTTTCCAAGGTGGACCCTGCGTCGGACGTCGTCTTCACCTGGAACGGCACCACATCAGGCGTGCGCGTGCCCAACGCCGACTGGATCAGCGCGACCCGTGAGGGGCTGACGATTTGCGACGCGACCTCGGCCGCCTTCGCCCAGCCGCTCGATTTCGCCAAGCTCGATGTCGTCACCTTCTCCTGGCAGAAGGCGCTCGGCGGCGAGGCGGCGCATGGCATGCTGATCCTTTCTCCGCGCGCGGTCGAGCGGCTGGAGACCTACAAGCCGGCCTGGCCGTTGCCGAAGATCTTCCGCCTGACCAAGGGCGGCAAGCTGAACCAGGGCATCTTCGAGGGCGAGACCATCAACACGCCATCGATGCTGTGCGTGGAGGATTACCTCGACGCGCTGAACTGGGCGAAGTCGATCGGCGGCCTCAAGGCGCTGATCGCGCGTGCCGATGCCAACACCAAGGTGATCGCCGACTGGAAGGCGAAGACGCCGTGGATCGATTTCCTGGCGACCGATCCCGCGATCCGCTCCAATACCTCGGTGTGCCTGAAGTTCACCGATCCCGCGATCACCTCGCTTCCATCAGACGCGCAGGCCGACTTCTGCAAGAAGCTGGTCGCGCTGGTCGAGAAGGAGAACGCCGGCTTCGACTTCGCGTATTATCGCGACGCGCCGGCGGGCTTGCGGATCTGGTGCGGCGCCACCGTCGAAGCCAAGGACGTCGAACTGCTGACGCAGTGGATCGACTGGGCCTTCGCCGAGACCAAGGCCGCGCTGCCGAAGGCCGCATAAGCAAGTCATTGATCTCGTCATGGCCGGGTTCGACCCGGCCATCCATCGCGCAAAGTGGCTGCGCGGGTTTCGCGCCCGCGGCCGTCGTGCATTCAACGCATCGTTCAGCAACGGATCATTCCGATGACAAAACCCAAAGTTCTCATTTCCGACGCGCTGTCTCCCGCCGCCGTGCAGATCTTCAAGGATCGCGGCGTCGAGGTCGACTTCCAGCCCAACCTCGGCAAGGACAAGGAAAAGCTTGCCGAGATCATCGGCAATTATGACGGCCTCGCGATCCGCTCGGCCACCAAGGCGACCGCCAAGATCCTCGAGAAGGCCAAGAAGCTGAAGGTGATCGGCCGCGCCGGCATCGGCGTCGACAACGTCGAGATCCCGGCCGCGACCGCCAAGGGCATCATCGTGATGAACACGCCGTTCGGCAATTCGATCACGACCGCCGAGCATGCCGTCACGCTGATGCTGGCGCTTGCGCGTGAGATCCCGCAGGCCGACGCCTCGACCCAGGCCGGCAAGTGGGAGAAGAACCGCTTCATGGGCGTCGAGATCACCGCCAAGACGCTCGGCGTGATCGGCTGCGGCAACATCGGCTCGATCGTCGCCGACCGCGCGCTCGGCCTGCGCATGAAGGTGATCGCGTTCGATCCGTTCCTGTCGCCGGAGCGCGCCAAGGACATCGGCGTCGAGAAGGTCGAGCTCGAGGAGCTGTTCAAGCGCGCCGACTTCATCACCCTGCACACGCCGCTGACCGACAAGACCCGCAACATCATCGACGCGGCCGCGATCGCCAAGATGAAGAAGGGCGTGCGCATCATCAACTGCGCCCGCGGCGGCCTGGTCGACGAGCAGGCGCTGGTCGATGCGCTCAATTCCAAGCATGTCGCCGGCGCCGCCTTCGACGTGTTCACCGAGGAGCCGGCGACGTCGAACGTGCTGTTCGGCCATCCCAACGTCATCTGCACGCCGCATCTCGGCGCCTCCACCACGGAAGCGCAGGAGAACGTCGCGTTGCAAGTCGCCGAGCAGATGTCGGATTACCTGCTCTCGGGCGCGATCTCGAACGCGGTGAACTTCCCCTCGATCACGGCGGAAGAAGCGCCGAAGCTGAAGCCGTTCATCCAGCTCGCCGAAAAGCTCGGCTCGTTCGCCGGCCAGCTCACCGAGAGCGGCATCCTCAAGGTCCAGATCACCTATGAAGGCCAGGTCGCCGAGATGAAGATCAAGGCGCTGACCTCGGCGGTGCTGTCGGGCCTGCTGCGGCCGATGCTGGGCGATGTCAATGTGGTCTCCGCGCCCGTCGTCGCCAAGGAGCGCGGCATGGTGGTGGACGAGGTGACGCGCGCGGCGCAGAGCGACTATGAGAGCCTGATCACCGTGACTGTCACGACGGAGCGGCAGGAGCGCTCGGTCTCCGGCACCGTCTATCACGACGGCAAGCCGCGCCTGGTCGACATCAAGGGCATCCGCGTCGACGCCGAATTCGGCAAGTCGATGATCTACGTCACCAACGAGGACAAGCCCGGCTTCATCGGCGCCTTCGCGAGCCTGCTCGGCGATGCCAAGATCAACATCGCGACCTTCCATCTCGGCCGCGTCAAGCAGGGCGGCGACGCGATCGCGCTGGTTGAAATCGACGGCGTGGTCCCGCCGGAGGTGCTGGCCAAGGTGCATACGCTGCCGCAGGTGAAGCAGGCCAAGGTGCTGACGTTTTAGCTTTCCCCGTCATGGCCGGGCTTGACCCGGCCATCCACGCCTTGCTTGCTACAGTGTGCACACCAAAGACGTGGATGCCCGGGACAAGCCCGGGCATGACGAACGAGAGATTAGAACACATAGATATTCCGATCTGCGGAACAGAACGCCGTCTCCGGCCGCCGGAGGCGGCGTTTGTGCTCAGGCTGCCGCTGGTATCCCTGTTGCAGCGCACGAAATGTGTGTACGAATGCGGCCGGACGCGCCACAATAACGGTCATCTCGAAGGGAGAAAACAATGCGTGAAGCCGTAATCGTTTCCTATGCGCGCACCGGCCTGGCGAAGTCCGGCCGTGGCGGATTCAACATCACCCCGCCGATGTCGCTCGCCGCGCATGCCATCAAGCACGCGGTCGATCGCGCCGGCGTCGACAAGGAATATGTCGAGGATTGCTACCTCGGCAATTGCGCGCATGGCGCGCCGAACATCGGCCGCCAGGCCGCGCTGCTCGCCGGCTTGCCGAAATCGACCGGCGGCGTCTCGGTCAACCGCTTCTGCTCGTCGGGTCTGCAGACCATCGCGATGGCCGCGAACTCGATCCGCTCCGACGGCTCCGACTGTATCGTCGCCGGCGGCGTCGAGAGCATCTCGATCCCCGGCGGCGGCTCGCCGCAGGAATCGATCGATCCGGAGCTGCTCAAGACCGCGCCCGCCATCTTCATGGCGATGATCGACACCGCCGACATCGTCGCTGAGCGCTACAAGGTCAGCCGCATGTACCAGGATGAATATTCGCTGGAATCGCAGCGCCGCATGGCCGCAGCTCAACAGGCCAACAAGTTCAAGGACGAAATCGTCCCGATGAAGACCAAGATGAAGGTGGTCGACAAGGCGACCAAGGCCGAGTCGATCGTCGACTATGTGGTCGATCGCGACGAGTGCAACCGCCCCGACACCACGCTGGAAGGCTTGGCAAAGCTCGAGCCGGTGAAGGGTCCGGGCAAGTACATCACCGCCGGCAACGCCAGCCAGCTCTCCGACGGCGCCGCCGCCGTGGTGCTGATGGAAGCCAAGGACGCCGAGAAGCGCGGGCTGAACCCGATGGGCCGCTTCGTGGCCTGGGCGTCGGCCGGCTGCGAGCCCGACGAGATGGGCATCGGCCCGATCTACGCCGTGCCGAAGCTGTTGAAGCGCCATGGCCTGAAGATCGACGACATCGATCTTTGGGAGCTCAACGAGGCCTTCGCCAGCCAGTGCCTCTATTCTCGCGATCAGCTCGGCATCGATCCCGCGAAGTACAACGTCAATGGCGGCTCGATCGCGATCGGCCACCCCTTCGGCATGACCGGCGCGCGTCTCACCGGCCACCTGCTGCAGGAAGGTCGTCGCCGCAAGGCCAAGTGGGGCGTCGTCACGATGTGCATCGGCGGCGGCCAGGGCGGCGCGGGCCTGTTCGAGATCTATAGCTGAGCCTTCGGCTCCGCAGATCGCTAGGAAGACCGGCAGCACGGCGTTGATCGCCGTGCTGCTTTTTTGTGCCGGTTCCGCTGCAGGAGCACGTAGTCCTACGTAGGCGGACGTTAACCAAAGCTTTTACGTTGTCCCTTCATCAACGTATTGGCGCCCGGTTGGCGAGTCAGTCACCTGGATGTTTGCGATGCGCGCGCTCTCTCTTCGGCTCACCCAAAAGATCACAGCGATCGGTGTCATTGGCGTCGTCGGCGTCGTCCTGATCGGCGGCATTCATCTCTACGGCGAGAAAGCGGTAGCCGTGTATCGCGACGCGGCCGACAACGCGCGCACGATCTCCGAGCTGAACCGCAGGATAGAGGTCGAACTGCTCGAGGCGCGCCGCGCCGAGAAGGATTTCCTGCTGCGCAATGATCCGGCCAAGGCCGAGCGTCAGGTCGAGATCAGCAAGGCCGTCGCCGCCGACATCGAGCAGCTTCACCGCAGGATCGCGGCGATCGGCAAGCCGGAACTGGTCCGCCAGATCGAGGCGATGGACGCGGCGCTCAAGCGCTATCAGAGCCAGTTCGTGGCTCTCGTGGAGCAGAAGCGGCAGCTTGGATTGAACGAGAACTCCGGCCTGGAAGGCCGCTTGCGCGCATCGGTCCACACGATCGAGGCGAAGGTCGAGCAGTTGCACGAGCAGGCGCTCCTGATCAGCATGTTGACCATGCGCCGTCACGAAAAGGATTTCATGCTGCGGCGAGACCGCAAGTATGGCGACGAGATGAAGAAGAGCGCCGGCGAGTTCCTTGCGGGCGTCGATAGCGCCAACATCCCCGACGGCGCCAAGACCGAGCTCCGCCAGAAGCTTGCCGACTATCAGCGCGACTTCGCCGCCTGGATGGGAACTGCGCTGACGCTTTCTGCCGAACTGAAGGCGATGTCGGACGCCTTTTCCGCAGTCGAGCCGGTGATCGACACAGTGTCGAAATCGGTCAATGACATCCGGACCGAGGCCGAACGGCTCAATGCCAACGAGCGGGGCAGTATCCAGTTCTGGATCTCGGTTGCGATCGCGGCGATCGCACTCGCGGTGCTGGGCGCCGGGGTCCTGATCGGCCGTTCGGTGGCGAAGCCGCTGACCGCCATGACCACGGCGATGATGGAGCTTGCCAGGGGCAATTTCGCGATCGTGCTGCCGGGCCTCGGCCGCCCGGACGAGATCGGCGAGATCGCGCAAGCCGTGGAGACCTTCAAGGTCAACGCGGAGCAGAAAGCGCGCGACGAGGCGGAAGAGAAGATCAGGCAGGACCAGATCGCGGCGCAGCAGCGCCGTGCCGACATGATCAGGATGGCCGACGCATTCGAAGGCGCGGTCGGGCAGATCGTCGAGACGGTTTCGTCGGCCGCGACCGAGCTGGAGGCATCCGCCGGCGCGCTGACCTCGACGGCCACGCGTTCGCAGGAGCTCTCGACCATGGTCGCTGCGGCGTCCGAGGAAGCCGCCACCAATGTGCAATCGGTGGCCGCGGCGACCGAGGAGCTCAGCACCTCCGTCAACGAGATCAGCCGGCAGGTGCAGGAATCGGCGCGGATCGCGGGCGAGGCCGTGAACCAGGCACAGCAGACCAACGCGCGCGTCGGCGAGCTGTCGCAGGCTGCGGCACGCATCGGCGACGTCGTCGAATTGATCAATGCCATTGCCGGGCAGACCAATCTGCTCGCGCTTAACGCCACGATCGAAGCGGCGCGCGCCGGCGAGGCCGGGCGCGGCTTTGCCGTGGTCGCCTCCGAAGTGAAGGCGCTCGCCGAGCAGACCGCGAAGGCGACCGGCGACATCGGCCGCCAGATCGCCGGGATCCAGTCCGCTACCGGGGAGTCCGTCGGCGCCATCAAGGCGATCAGCGGCACCATCGCGCGACTGTCCGAGATCTCATCGACCATCGCCGCGGCCGTCGAGGAGCAGGGCGCTGCGACCCAGGAGATTTCGCGCAACGTGCAGCAGGCCGCACAGGGCACCACGCAGGTGAGCGCGCACGTCACCGACGTCCGCCAGGGTGCGACCGAGACCGGCTCGGCCTCGTCGCAGGTGCTCGCTTCCGCCCGGTCGCTGTCCGGCGACAGCAACCGGCTGAAGCTCGAGGTCGGCAAGTTCCTGAATTCGGTGCGCGCCGCCTAGACCTGCCTCAAGGCGCGCCGTGCCCCTCACACTCTACGGCGGCAGGACACCGTGCTTTGTCGCGTGCTCCCCCGCCGTCATTGCGAGGAGCGGAGCGACGAAGCAATCCATCGTCCCGCATACGCGGAGGCATGGATTGCTTCGCTGCGCTCGCAATGACGGTGGTGACGACAGTGAACGTCCTAGCCGCGCCACGCGGCAGCCGTGGCCGCGCCACCGCCGCGCCCCACGGAAACCTCAATCGAACCGGTTCCTTCCTCGCCGCGTCCAAGCACGAGGAGTGGTGCGGCCTTGTCGGGTCTCGCCGCAACGTCCCGCGCGTGGCGCGGCGTCTTTTCTGGAGGGATATCATGCGATTGATTGCGAACTGTCTTGTTACCACAAGCCTAGTGCTTGTGACGGCGCTGGCGGCCGGGCCGCTTCGCGCGGCCGATCTCGACGCGGCGTCCAATATCGATGCCGTCACCGTCTATCCCGACGGCGCGAGCGTCACCCGCATCATCACGCTCGACCTGCCGTCCGGCGACAACACGCTGGTGGCGAAGGATTTTCCGCTGTCGCTCGATCCGTCCTCGCTGCGCGTGGAGGGCGAGGCGGGCGCCAAGCTCACGATCGGCGCGATCGACGCGCGGCCGCCGCGGCAGGTCGCCCCGGCGAACCTGTCGGAGATCGACAAGCGCATCGAGGCGCTGAAGGACGCGCGTGCCGACCTGCAAGGGGCCATCGCGTCAGCCGAGGCACGACGCAAGTTCGCCGAACGTTTTGCCGAGGCCTCGCCGGCAGGCCTCGGCGAGAAGGGCGAGGCGCGTCCGTTGAGCGAATGGCGCGCCGCGTTCTCGGCCGTGGCCGAGGAGGTCGCGGCGTCCGACAACGCCATCCGCGACGCCGAGCGCAAGCAGCGCGAGATTGATCGCGAGGTTGCCCGCCTCGAGGCCGATCGGGCGGCCAAGCCGCCGAGCAAGTTCGAGGTGCGGATCGAGGTCGCTTCAGCCGCTGCGACCAAGGCGACGCTACGCGTGACCTATGCGGTGCGCAACGCCCACTGGACGCCGCTCTATGACGCCCGCCTCGACACCGGCACCAAGGACCGCAAGCCGGCGATCGAGCTGGTGCGCCGCGCCGAGATCACCCAGTCGACGGGCGAGGACTGGTCGAACGTGACGCTCGGCGTCTCCACCGTCCGCGTCGCGCGCGGCGGCAATGCGCCCGAGCTCAATTCCCTGATCGTGCAATATCCGCAGGTACCGCGGCCGCTCGCGGGCGCGCTGTCCGACAGCGCGCGGCTGCGCTCTGCGCCGGCTCCCGCGCCTGAGTCCGAGCCAGTCGCGAGAGTTAGCAAGCTCCTGGAGGAGCGGGCCGTCGAGCAGCAGGCGACCGCCGAGGTCGGCGCCTTCCAGGCGACGTTCCGGATTCCGGGCCGGGTCAGCGTCGCCGCCAATGAGGGCGCCAAGAGCCTGCGCATCTCGACCGCGACGATCGCGCCCGAGCTCGTGATCCGCTCGGTCCCGGTGATCGATCCTACAGGATTCATCGAGGCGAGCTTCGTGCAGGGCGAGGACGCGCCGCTGTTGCCGGGGCGGGTGTCGATCTACCGTGACGGCATCTTCGTCGGCCGCGGCAAGATGACAGCGACATCCAAGGATGAAACCGTGCGGCTCGGTTTCGGCGCCGACGACAAGGTCAAGATCGAGCGCACGGTGGTGAAGCGCAACGAGGGTTCCGCCGGCCTGATCGTGACGACGTCGAAGACCGACGAGCGCGCCTTCATGACCACGGTGCGCAACGGCCATGACTTCCCGATCAAGGTCGCGATCCAGGATCAATTGCCGGTCAGCGAGAACGAGGACATCGTGGTCGAGATGCTGCCCTCGAGCACGCCCGCAACCACCACCAACCTCCGCGACAAGCGCGGCGTGCTGGAATGGACGTTCGACGCCAAGGCCGGCGAGGTCAAGGATATCAACTTCGCCTGGCGGGTACGCTGGCCCAAGGACAAGGGCGTCGTGATGGTGCCGGCAGGCTAGCGGCAACTTGCTTACCTCGCCCCGCTTGCGGGGAGAGGTCGGATTGCGAAGCAATCCGGGTGAGGGGGTCCAGGTCTCACCGCGCCCTGAACTCGCGGAAGCAGCCCCTCACCCCGACCCTCTCCCCGTAAGAACGGGGAGAGGGGGTGGAGATAGCGCGGCCTCACTTCGCTTTCAAAAACTCGCCGACCTCGAGCAGCACGAACTCGTTGTCGTCGGCCTTGTTCGGGTCGCGGCTCGAGGAGAACGGCAGGTTGTTGTCGTTGCCGACGATGATGTGGGTCTCGTCGACCCGGTCGACATTCTCGATGGTGAAGAACGGGAATGTCAGCACGCCGTCGTTGAGCGGCTTCCGCGCCTTCTTGTTCGGATCGCGGATCTTCAAGAGGTCGATATAGGCGATCTTGCGCACCGGCTTGCCGACATTGGCATCCGACAGTTCGATCTTGTAGACGCGCTTGAACTTGGCGAGGTCAGGGAAGCAGTTCTCGCCGCGCTGGCCTTGCGGGCAGGCCTTGTCGGCGGTGCCTTCGCCATTGTCGCGCTCGATCACGAGGCCCGAGGTCGGATCGATCATGTTGAAGTCGCCGATCGCGTTGCCGTTCTGCTCGAACACGTATTGCCAGTAACGCCCGGTGAATTTCTGCGCCGCGACGTCGAATTCGAGGATGCGCGAGGCTTCCTTGCCGTCGACCCTTTCCCAATCCTTCTTGTCGGCATCCCACAGCGGGCCCTCGAGCAGACCATAGAGGAACTTGCCGTCCTTGGAGGAGGCAAAGCCTTCATAGCCCTTGGAGCGGCGCAAATTGACGTTGGTGTAGGTCGCGCCCGGCGCGCCCGGTGACTGCACCGCCCAGTGATCGGGCGAGCGCACCGGCTTGCCGTCGGCGACCGTCTCGAACACGGCGAGGATCTTGCCGGTCTTGTCCGCCTTCAGGATGTAGGGTCCGAACTCGTCGCCGATCCAGAAGGTGTCGCCAATAATCTGGAAACCTTCGGTGTCGAAATCGGCGCCGGTGAGGTAGCGCTTGGCGGTATCCTCATGCACGATGCGGAACGGCACCTTCTTGTCGGGGTCGTGCAGGAACAGGGTTTCCTGGCGCTCGACCTTGCCGGTGGTCCAGTCGATCTTGTGGCGGTTCAGATACAGCATCGAGTCCGCCGAGTTGTAGCGCGCGCCCATGCCGTTGTCGGTGATCACCCAGAACGAGCCGTCCGGCATCACCTTGATGCCGGAATGGCCCTGCAGCGGCTGGCCCTTGAACGGCAGCGACACGCCGGTCGGCCGCTCATAGGATTTGCCCATCACGGCGCCGATCGCATCGACGCGCTTGCCGGTGGTGTATTTGCCCGAGGTCTTGAGGTCGTCGGGCGCGTCGGCGGGCGCCGCGATAAAGGTCTCCGCCGGCAACACGGCGTGGCCCGCCAGTGTCGCCGGGAATTCGCCTTCGCCCTGCGCGAAGGCGCTGGTGGCAAAGAGGACGGTAGCGACGGAACAGAGCAGTGACAGGCGCATGATGGATCTCCCGGAGAACAAGCGATGCGGTGTTCTGCGGGGCGCCTGTGACAGCCGCCTGACAGTTTTGTGAAGGCTCGCGATTGCCGTGGGATAAGGCTTGCGGCGTTACGTCGCCTTCTCCGCCGGCCGCATGGTCTGCGGCAGCAGGAACGGTACCCCGTCGGCGGTGGTGTTGATCGCGACGTCGATCTCGAAGATCTGCCTGATGGTCTCGGGCGTCATCGCGGCCGCGCGGTCGCCGTCGATGGCGAGCCGGCCGCGATGCAAGAGCAGGATGCGGTCGGCGAAGCGCATCGCGAGGTTGAGGTCGTGCAGGATCGCGATCACCGCGGTGCCACGCTGCGCGCGCCGCCGCGCGGTCTCTACGAGATCGATCTGGTGCCGCAGATCGAGGCTCGAGGTCGGCTCGTCCAGCAGCAATAGCCCGGGCCCGTGCTGCGCCTCGCCGCAGGCGAGCTGCACCAGCACGCGGGCGAAATGCGCGCGCTGCTGCTCGCCGCCGGAGAGCGTCGGCAATTGCCGTGCGCTGAAATCCGCCAATCCAACCTCGTCGAGCGCGGCCTCGACCAGCCCCCGCGCCGTGGCGCGCGGGCTTTCGCCGGCGCCCATGGTGACGATCTCCTCCACGGTGAACGGAAAGGTGACGTCGACGTGCTGCGACAGCATGGCGCGGTGTTGCGCGAGCTCGCGCGGCCCGCAGGCATGCAGGTCGCGTTGCTTGAGCTTGACGCTGCCGTGGCTCGGACGCAGGTCGCCCGACAGCATCCGGATCAGCGTCGATTTGCCGGCGCCGTTCGGTCCGACGATCGCGACCATCTCGCCGGCGCCGATCTTGAGGTTCACCGCGTCGACCAGCGTCGCGCCGCCGACCGCCATCGACACCGACTGCGCCTCGAGCAGTGCGGTCATAGCGCGACCAGCCCGCGCTGCCGCAGCAGCATCGCAAGGAAGAACGGCGCGCCGACCGCCGCCGTCAGGATGCCGATCGGCATTTCCGCGGGCGCCACGATGGTCCGCGCCATCGCGTCGGCCCCGACCAGCAGGATCGCGCCCAACAGCGCGGAGGCCGGCAGCAGCAGGCGGTGCGCCGGCCCGATCACGAGCCGCAGCAGATGCGGCACCACGATGCCGACAAAGCCGACCACGCCGCAGACCGAGACCGCAACGCCGGTCATTGCCGACACCAGGATGATCGAGATCCGCTTCAACCGTTCGACGTCGACGCCGCTGTGGAAGGCCTCGGCTTCGCCGAGCACCAGCACGTCGAGCCCGCGCGCGATCGAGAGACATGCGGCCAGCGCGATCGCCAGCACCGGCGCCAGCGTCATGGTCTTGCTCCAGGTCGCGCCGCTGAGCGAGCCGAGCAGCCAGAAGGTGATGTCGCGGAGCTGGCGGTCGTCGGCCGCGAACACCAGAAGCCCGATGCCGGCATTGGCGATCGCGGCGATCGCAAGGCCCGCCAGCAGGAAGATCGCGATCGAGGTGCGCCCGCCGCGGCTCGCGATGCCGTAGAGAATCATGGTCGTGAGCAGCGAGCCGGCGAAGGCCGCGATTGGCAGGAGCTGGTTCTGCATGAAGCGCAGGCTGTCGCCGAGCGGGCTGTCGGTGAACACGATCGCCGCCGCGGCCGCGAATGCGCCGCCCGAGGAGACGCCGACCAGCGCCGGATCGGCGAGCGGATTGCGGAACAGACCCTGCATGATCGCGCCTGATGCGGCGAGCAGCCCGCCGACCATCGCGGCGGCCGCGATCCGCGGAATCCGGATCGACCACACCACGAGCTGGTCGCGCGCCAGCAGGGGATTGGCTGCACCATCCGACCACAGGCCGAGCGCGGCCGGGAGCCGCTTGAGCGGGATGCCGGCGGCGCCGACGGTGAGCGCGAGCAGCGCCGTCCCGATAAGCGCCGCACACAGGCAGAGCATGGCGAGCGGCGCGGCCGGACGCAGCGACATGCCGGCGCGGCGTTGTCCGGAGCGCGCGCCGCTCTCGGCCAGCAGGCTCATTGCCGGCAATTCGCGGTCAGCGCGGCCGGCTTGAACGTCGCGGCCTCGGCGGCCAGCGCCGGATAGAGCTTGACCGAGAGATCGCGCGCCGCGGCCGCGGTGCGCGGGCCGAAGCCGAGCAGATAGAGCCCCTCCATCGCGACGAAGGTCTTGTTGGCCGCGACCGGGGTCAGCGCGAACGCCGGATGGGTGAAAACTGCTTCCGACGTCAACGAATCCTTGCCGCGCTCGATCGACAGCACGACATCCGGCTTCGCGGCCACGATGGCCTCGTCGTTGATCGGCTTGTAGCCGTCATAGCCGTCGATCGCATTGACGCCGCCGGCAAGCGTGATGATCTCGTTGGCCGCGGTGTTGTGTCCGGCGACCATCGCGCGGCCGTTCAAGAGCGACATCACGAACATCACGCGGACCGGCTTCGTCACCTTGGCGCGCAGCGCGCGCAGTTGCGCGAGATCGGCTTCGACCGCAGCCGTCAGGCAGGCGGCGCGCGGATCGGCGCCCATCGCGTGCCCGACCAGCTTGATCTTCGCGATCAGCCCGGCCTCCGAGAAATTCTCGGGCACCAGCACCAGCGGCACCTTGGCGGCTTCCAGCACCTCCATCGTCTCCTTCGGCCCGGAGCCCTGCACCGCCAGCACCAGCGATGGATGCAGGCCGAGCACGCCCTCGGCCGAGAGCTGGCGCATGTAGCCGACGTTGGGCTTGTCGCGCAGCGCGGCATGCGGATAGAGGCTGGTCGTATCGACGCCGGAGATGCGGTCCTCGAAGCCGAGCGCGTAAAGGATCTCGGTGACCGCGCCGCCGATCGCAACGATCCGCGACGGATCGTCGATCACGACGTCGCGGTCGCGCGCGTCGTGCACCGTGATGCCCTCGGCGCGCGCCGCGCCCGCCGGCAACAGGCAGCAGAGAGCGAGCAAAGCGAGCGTGCGACGTATTGTCATTGAGTGGATCACTTGGTCAGGATCAGCTTGTTCTGCGACGTCAGCCGCAGCCGATAGTGCTCCTCGCCATGCGCGATGATGATCTCGCGCTCGGTCGAGAACAGGTCGCGGCTGTCGATGCGATTGCCGTGCATGATCAGGGTTTTCGTTGCAGCAGAGGGGATTCCTGCTTGCCTTCCGGCATCGCCGATATTGTCTCCGGAGCTTGCCGACATGGTCCTGGTGCTGCGCTTTCGACGTCGTTCAACGTTGCCTGTTTGTATAAGCGGCGAGGGGCGCATTCCAACGGCTGCATTTTACAATCGATATAAACAGCGCCGCCGCATTCTTGACCATCCCGTCACCGGCACGTAACCAATCATGGCACGGTGCGGGCGGGTGGCCTGCATCGAAGCGACATCGGTAGCCAGCAAGCCGCTCGCGTTTTCGCGGAGCGCACGCCAGCCAAACCAAAGAAGCGATCATCGGGCTGGGACTGGTATGGCTGACGGGGCTAGGTATTCGCGCGCCCTGATTTTGGGCGCGTCAGTGTTTTCATTTGCGGCAGGGATGCCGGAGCGCGGTTTCGCGCAAAGTGCGGATCCCTCGGCCGCGCGGCCTGCGTCGCAGCCGCCGAAACAGGCGAAACGCAAGCCTGCCAAGCCGCAAGCTGAACGGCAGCCATCCGCACCATCGGCCACGAATGCGCGCGCCCAGATCAGCGGCGTGCCGGTGCAGTCGCTCGACACCATCACGGCGGTCGCGACCAAGACCGAGGAGCGCGCGATTGATGCGCTGGCGCCGGTGAGCGCGGTGACGCTGGAGAAGATCCAGGGGTTGCAGCCGAACCGGCTGTCCGACATCTTCTACAACGTCCCCGGCGTGTCGTTCCAGGAACGCGGCGACGATCCCGCGACCGTTATCAACATCCGCGGCCTGCAGGATTTCGGCCGCGTCGCTGTGGTCGTCGACGGCGCGCGGCAGAACTACCAGCGCACCGGGCACAACGCCAACGGCTCGTTCTTCCTCGATCCCGAGATGATCGGCGGCATCGACGTCGTGCGCGGCCCGACCGCGAATATCTACGGCTCCGGCGCGATCGGCGGCGTGGTTTCGTTCCGCACCAAGGACATCGACGACGTGCTCCGTCCCGGCGAGCGCTGGGGCGTCGACATGTCCGGCTCCTACGGCACGAACAAGGACCGCGGCATGGGCTCGGTGTTCGGCGGCGTGCGCGTCGATCCGAATGTCGACATGTTCGGCGGCGCCGTCTACCGCACCCAGGGCAATTACAAGGACGGTTCGGGCACCGAGATCGGCAACACCGGCAACGAGCTCGCCGGCGGGCTGATGAAGCTGACGTTCCGTCCCGCCGAGGGCCACGAGTTCAAGGTCGGCGGCGTGTTCCAGGACTATCAATACAATATCGGCCAGCAGAACCGCGGACCGACCACGACGGCCGCGCCGCTGGCGGCGATCGCCGGCTCCTCGGTCTATGCCTCCGACGTGAAGAACTACACGGGGACGCTGAGCTGGCGATACTCCAAGCCGGACGACAATCTGTTCAACTGGAACATCTCGGTGTACGGCAACCGCACCGACAACGACCAGGTCAAGACCTACAACAACCGCATCTCGACCGGCGGCGGCGTCTGCACGCTCAATAATCCCGGCAACAACATCTCCGGCTGCGTCGGCGACAAGCGCGGCTATTCGCTCGATACCGTCGGCATCGACGTCAACAACACCTCGCGCTTCAATGTCGGCGACTGGCGCAATGCGGTGACCTACGGCTTCGACGCCTTCCGCGACGATGTCGAGACCTTCGATTCGCGCGGCAACTCCAACATCACGACGCCCGGCGGCCAGCGCACGGTGTCCGGCGGCTTCGTGCAGCTGAAGCAGAACTACTCGAGTTGGCTCGAGCTCGTCAGCGCCGTCCGCTACGACCATTATGAGCTCAACTCGGTCAACACCACGACCAGCGGCGATCGCCTGTCGCCGAAGATCACGCTCGGCGTCACCCCGGTTGCGGGCTTCACGCCCTATGTCAGCTATGCCGAAGGCTATCGCGCGCCGTCGATCACCGAGACGCTGATCGCAGGCGGCCATGCCACCGGCGGCGGACCGGCGCTGTTCAATTGCCCCGACGGCACCAGCGGTCTGTTCTGCTTCCTGCCCAACGCCGGCCTGCGACCCGAGGTCGGCAAGAACAAGGAAGCCGGTCTCAACCTGAAATATGACGGCATCTTCACCGCGAACGACTCGTTCCGCGGCAAGGTCAATTTGTTCCGCAACGACGTCGACGGCTATATCGACCTCGTCGCGTCGACGCCGGTTGCGACGCCGTTCGGCAGGTTCAGTCAGTTCTTTCAGTACCAGAACATCGCGCACGCCCGCATCGAGGGTGTCGAACTCGAGGCGATGTACGACGCGGGCACCTGGTTCGTCGGCGTCGCCGGTCACCTGATGCGCGGCCGGAACACAGAGACCAATATCGGGCTTGCCACGATCACCCCGCGCAAGGTGACGACCACCGCGGGCGTGCGCCTGCTCGACCGCTCGTTGATCCTCGCGGCGCAATGGTCCTCGCTCGGCGCCAACAACGACCTGCCGGCCGGCTATCTGCCCTCGACCGGCTACGAGCTGGTCAACCTCTATCTGACCTGGAACGCGACCAAGGACATCACCTTCACGGCCTCGGTCGACAACCTCCTGAACCAGTACTACCGGCCCTATGCGATCCCGGGCTCTTCGACCGACGGCACGACGCAGAACGACGTGCTGTTCTCGAGCCCGGGTCCGGGCACCGTCTACAAGGCCGGCCTGAAGATTCACCTAGGTGGAGCGTAACGACGAAGAGACCCTTCCATCCAGTTGCTGCCCGGGCCGCGCTGATGCCCAAGCGCGGCTCCGGTGCGTTTCATGTTTTCAACGAGATCAACCGGCAGGGTTGCCAAAGGGCAATCCGCCGCAAACAGGAGAATTCGATCATGTTCATCGCAATGAACCGGTTTCAGGTGAAGAAGGGCTCGGAGCAGGCGTTCGAGACTGTGTGGAAGACGCGCGAATCCTATCTCGGCGACATGCCGGGCTTCGTCGAGTTTCATCTGGTGAAGGGCCCCGAGGCCGAGGACCACTCGCTCTATGCGACGCACACCGTGTGGGCCGACAAGGCCGCGTTCGAGGCCTGGACCAAGTCGGATGCGTTCCGCCGCGCGCACGCCCGCGCCGACAACCAGACCGGCGGCAGCCTTTATCTCGGCCATCCCAAGTTCGAGGGCTTCGAGGTCCTGATCACCGAGCGCGCCAAGAGCGTCGCGGCGTGACAGAGGCGTCCATGCTCGCAACCGAGCTTGCTGCGTTGAAGGCCTACATGGCCGACAATCCCGGCGCCGTGATCGAGGACGTTGCGCGCGAGCGCATGGTCACACCGCGCGCCGTGCTCGAGGCCATGCCCGACAGCATGGTGCGGATCGGCGCCGGCGCCCTTGCCGACGCGATGCAGGACATCGCGGAGTGGGGTGAGGTGACGCTGATCGTGCATACCGATGATGCGATCTTCGAGTTCACCGGTGCGATTCCAAAGGGCGAGGTCGGCCGCGGCTATTTCAACCTGATGCAGCCGAGGGGCCTGCACGGTCATATCCGCCACGAGCGCTGCGCGGCCATCGCCTTCGTCGAGCGGCCGTTCATGGGCAAGGTGTCGGCCTTCATCGCCTTCATCAACCGCGATGGCGGCCTGATGTTCAAGGTGTTCGTCGGCCGCGACGAGAACCGTGCGCTGCGCGGCGATCAGCTCCAGCGCTTTCATGCGCTGGCGGATCGCCTGGCGCCAAGGGCAGCCTGAGTACGGACGGAGGCGGCGATGTTGCAGCGGTGGCGTGAGCGAGGGATCTGGACGGTGACGTTTGCCGTGCTCGGCGTCCTGCCGTCGGACGCAAGCCTTGCCGCCACCGACAATGCGCTATTGCCGCGCAACCTCTCGCCCTGGGGCATGTTCCAGAGTGCCGACATCGTCGTGAAGGCCGTCATGATCGGGCTTGCCTTCGCTTCGCTCGTCACCTGGACGATCTGGCTCGCCAAAACGATCGAAATCCGCCGCAAGACCGCGCTTGCAAGACGGCGGATTGGCCAGCTCGAGCGCGATACGGTGCTGTCGGAAGTCGAGCGCGAGAGCCGTGACGGCGATGATGCGGTGGCGCAGATCATCCAGTCGGCGGCGCGCGAGGCCGCGCTGTCCGGCGGCATGTTCGACGACGGCTTCAAGGAGCGCATCGCGCTGCGGCTGGAGCGGGTGGAAGCCGCGATGTCGCGGCAGATCGCGCGCGGCACCGGCGTGCTCGCCACGATCGGCGCCACCGCGCCGTTCGTCGGCCTGTTCGGCACGGTGTGGGGCATCATGAATGCCTTCATCGGCATCTCGGAAGCCCACACCACCAACCTCGCGGTGGTCGCGCCCGGCATCGCGGAGGCGCTGCTGGCGACCGCGCTCGGCCTCGTCGCCGCGATCCCGGCGGTCGTGATCTACAATCATCTGACGCGCTCGATCAAGGCGCATCGCGCGCTGCTCGGCGACGCCTCTGTCATGGTGATGCTGCTGATCAGCCGCGAGGGCGACCGCAGCCTGTTCCGCCTCGCCCGCGCCGCGGAGTAGGGCGATGGGCGCGAAGCTCGGCTCCAGCGGCGCGCTCGGCGGCCGGCGCCGCGGCGAGGACGACCTCGTAGAGGCGCATGAGATCAACGTCACGCCGTTCATCGACGTGATGCTGGTGCTGTTGATCATCTTCATGGTGGCGGCGCCGCTCGCCACCGTCGATCTCGGCGTCGAGCTGCCGGCCTCTACCGCCGAGCCGCAGCCGCGCCCGGACAAGCCGGTGTTCGTCACCGTGAAATCAGATCTGTCGGTCGCGGTGGGCGAGGATGTCATCACGCGCGACGCGCTGCCCACGACGCTCGACGGTGCCACGCAAGGCAAGAAGGACGAGCGTATCTTCCTGCGCGCCGACAAGGCGGTCAGCTACGGCGAGCTGATGGAGGTGATGAACCTGCTGCGCAACGCCGGCTATCTCAAGATCGCGCTCGTCGGCCTGGACCGCCGGAGCTAGCGCGAGATGATGAGGAATCTCCGCCACGTCGGAACTTCACCTCTCCCGCTTGCGGGGGAGGTCGTGTCGCATCGAAGATGCGGTACGGGTGGGGGCTCTCTCCACGGTACGATTCGTGGAGAGAGCCCCCACCCCAGCCCTCCCCCGCAAGCGGGAGAGGGGGCGCAGTCCCTTCGCGGTCGCCACTCTACTCGATGTTGTCCAGGTCTGGCGCCATGAACGCCTTCGCGCTTCATGACTCGAATGACGAGCTCTGGCTGCGCCGCTGGGGACTGTCGGCAGCGGCGATCGTCGTCGCGCATGCCGCGCTGGTCACGCTCGGCATGAGCTGGAGCCCGGCACCGCCGCCGGGCGTCAGCGTGCCGACGATCCTGGTCGACCTGACGCCGATCACGTCGTCGCCCGAGATCACGCCGATGGAATTGCCGCCGGGCCCCGTGATGCAGGAGGCCGACGCCTCGCCGCCGGAGCCGGTGGTCGCGGCCACAGCACCCGAGCAGATTGCACCGACGCCGCTGCAGGAGAAGCCCGACGTCGTCGCGCCGCCCGAGCAGAAGCAAACGCCGACACCGCCGAAGCCCGAGCCCGCGAAGCCCGTTCCGGATCGGAAGCCCGCACCGGTGAAGCCGAAAGTGGTGCGCCAGGAGGCGAAAAAGCCGTCCGAGGCCACGCCGGCGCCGCGCACTAGCGCGCCGACCCGCGCCGAACGGCAGGCGCCGGTGGCGTCAGCCGTCAGCGCCGGCGCGTCGGCCTCTGTCATCGCGTCCTACAACGCGCGGGTCCGCGCGCATCTGATGCGCTTTCACTCGTATCCATCCGGCGCCGGTGGCCAGCGCGGCGTCGTCCGGCTGGTGTTCACGCTCGGCCGCGGCGGGCAGGTGCTGTCGAGCCGCCTCGGCGGCTCCTCGGGCAATCCGACCTTCGACGCCCGCGCGTTGGCGCTGGTCCGCCAGGCGCAGCCGTTCCCCGCGTTCCCGCCGGAGATCACGCAGGGGTCGATGGGGTTTAGCGTGCCGGTGGAGTTTTCGGTGCGGTAGTCTCTTTCCGTCATTGCGAGGAGCGATAGCGACGAAGCAATCCATGCTTCCGCAATTGTGGCACTATGGATTGCTTCGCTTCGCTCGCAATGACGGAGATAGAGGCCCGCTACTCCTTCACCGCGCCCGTCAGCGACGACACGTAGTAGTCCACGAACAGCGAGTAGAACAGCGCGACCGGCAGCGAGCCGAGCAGGGAGCCTGCCATCAGCGCCCCCCACTGGTAGACGTCGCCGGTGACGAGCTCGGTCAGGATCGCGACCGGCACCGTCTTGTTGGCGCCGCTCTGGATGAAGGCGAGCGCGTAGATGAACTCGTTCCACGACAGCGTGAAGGAGAAGATGCCGGCCGAGATCAGGCCGGGCACCGCGAGCGGCAGCGTGATGCGGCGCAGGATCTGCAATCGCGTCGCGCCGTCGACCAGCGCGCATTCCTCGAGCTCATAGGGGATCGACTTGAAGTAGCCGATCAGAAGCCAGGTGCAGAACGGCACCAGGAAGGTCGGATAGACCAGGATCAGCGCCATCGGCGAGTCGAACAGGCCGAACTGAACGATCACGGTGGCGAGCGGAATGAACAGGATCGACGGCGGCACCAGATAGGCGAGGTAGATGCCGAGCCCCACATAGCGGCTGCCGCGGAAGCGCAGCCGCTCGATCGCGTAGGCCGCGAGCGTCGAGGCAAGCAGCGACAGGAAGGTCGAGCCTATAGCGACGAGCATCGTCGTCTTCAGCCAGCGCGGGTACGACGTGTTGAACAACAGGTGCTTGATATGGGCGAGCGTCGGCGAGGTGATCCAGAACGGGTTGTGCTCCTTGTAGTTCAGAAGCTCGGCGTTCGGCTTGAACGAGGTGATCGCCATCCAGTAGAACGGAAACAGCAGGATCAGGACGAAGCAGGCGAGCGGCAGATAGATCATCACCACGCGCCGCGCGCGGGAATCCCACGCCATCGTGTCGGGCGCGGCGCTTGAGGCGTTGGTCTGCGCGACAGCGTCAGTCATTGGCTTCTCCCTGCTGCCATTTGCGGCGCGCGAGGCCGAAGTAGGAAAACAACGTCGCGAACACGAGGAACGGGATCATCGATACCGCGATCGCGGCGCCCTCGCCGAGCTCGCCGCCGGCGATGCCGCGCTGGAACGCGAGCGTCGCGAGCAGATGGGTCGAGTTCACCGGGCCGCCGCGGGTGATGGCGTAGACGAGCTGGAAGTCGGTGAAGGTGAAGATGATCGAGAACGTCATCACGATGGCGAGGATAGGCATCATCATCGGGAAGGTGATGTAGCGGAAGCGCTGCCAGGCGGTGGCGCCGTCGAGCATCGCCGCCTCATAGAGCGAAGGCGAGATGGTCTGCAAGCCTGCCAAGAGCGAGATCGCGACGAACGGGATGCCGCGCCAGATGTTGGCCGCGATCAGCGAGAACCGCGCCGGCCACGGCGTGCCAAGGAAGTCGATATTGCTGGAGCGCAGGTGCAGCACGTCGACCAGGAGATAGGAGATGATCGAGAACTGCGGATCATAGATCCACCAGAACGCCAGCGCCGACAGCACGGTCGGCACGATCCACGGCAGCAGCACGATGGCGCGGAGCAGGCTCTTGAACGGAAAATGGTTGTTGAGCAGCAGCGCGAGCCAGAAGCCGAGCGCGAATTTGCCGAAGGTCGCGATACCCGTGTAGAAGATCGAGTAGAACACCGCGTTCCACCACAGCGGGTCCTTCAGGAGATACTGGAAGTTCTCCAGGCCGATGAAGATGCCGCGCTGGCCGATCGTGGTGTCGGTGAAGGCGAGCCAGATGCCGAGCCCCAGCGGATAGGTGAGGAATACCGCGAGCAGGCCGATCGCGGGCGCCAGGCACACCACGATCAGGAACGGCTTGTAGTCGAACAGCCGCGCGATCCAGCCCGGTTGCCGGAGCGCCGCGCCGCGCGAGGGGAGGGTGGTTACAGACATCAACGTTGTCTCGATGCGAGCTGCAAGAAACCGTCATTGCGAGCGAAGCGACTTGTCCGCCGAAGCCTTTGGCGAAGGCGGAAGCAATCCACCTTCGAGGTCTCGTCGCTTCCGCCTTCGCTCGTTGAGCTACGGCGGACAAGTCGCTCCTCGCAATGACGGCTGTACTGTTTGTTGTTACCGGCCCTGCCGCCGGAAATATCGCTTGCAACGCTGCTCGGCTTCCGCGGCGGCGGCCTCCGGCGTCGCTGCGCCGGTGGCGACCGCTGCGCACATCTGAATCAGCACGTAATCAGCACTGACGGCCCCGGTCGCGGTCGAGATCGGGCCCTTGTAGCCGTCATAATAGGTGCTGTTCATCGTGTCCTTGAAGATCTTGACTTTGGGATCTTCCGACCACACCGCGGCGTCGGCATAGGCGGACAGCGGCTGCGCCCAGTAGCCGGAGTTGGCGTTGAGCCACGGCTCGTACTGTTCCTTCTCCAGCATGAATTGCAGGAATGCTTTCGCGGCGTTGGGATACGGGCTGTGCTTGAACGCCATCGCGTTCAGCGTCAGGCCGGCCATCGGCGAGATCTTGGCGAGGCCCTTCGGCAGCAGCTGATGCTCGCTGTCCTCCGCGATCGCGCGGGTCGCCGGGTCGTTCTTCAGCGAGAAATACAGCGACACGCCGTTGGCGGTCAGCGAGATTTCCTGCGAGGAGTAGGCGCGATTGTTAGAGACGTCGTTCCACGACGGCGTGCCGGCGATAAAGGTCGGGTACAGCTCCTTGACCCACTTCAGCGCGGCGATGGTTTCCTTGCTGTTGATGACGACATTGCCCTCCTCATCGAGCAGCGAGGCGTTGTGCGACCACAGCACCCAGTTGGCGAAGCCGTTGCCGTCGCCCTTGGCGTTGCCGAGCGCGAAGCCGGCGGGCTTGCCGGCCTTGTGCAGCTTCTGGCACAGGTCGAGGAATCCGGCATGATCTTCCGGGACCTTGTCGAAGCCGACCGATTGCACGATCGATTTGCGGTAGATCAAGGGGCGCCGGCGGTGGCCCCGAACGGCAGTCCGATCCAGGCGTCGCTCTTGTGGCGCTTGCCGTAGCGCTGCGCCAGCGGCAGCCAGCCGCCGTACCTCTTGCCGAGATAGTCGGCGACGTCGGTGAGCTCGATCAGCTTGTCGATGTAGATGTGCGGGGCGTCGGAAAAGCCGATGATGATGTCGGGGCCGGCGCCGGAGTTCGAGGTCACCGCGGTCTGCTGGTTGATGTCCTCCCAGCCGACGAAATCGACCTTGACCTCGACGCCGGTCTTGTCGGTGAATGTCTTGGCGTTGGCGCGGAACACGTCCTCATCGGCCTGGACGAAGCGCACCGGGCGCAGCATGCGCAAGCTCGCGCCCTTTTCGATCGCAAGCTTCGGCGCGGCCACATCGGCGGCCTTCACCTTCGATGCATCCTGCGCCGAAGCGCCGGTTGCGGCGAGTGCGGCCGCGGATAGGCCCAGCGCCAACGCATCACGACGGGTGAGGTCGTTCCTCATCAATTCCTCCTGGTTTCTTGTTGCCTTCCCGGCGTTGATCGCCGGTGAAGGAGTTTCCGGTCATGTCGCGCGTATCGAGGCGAACCTGCCGCCATCGCGCAGACCGCGTGGGACAGGCTCGCCTTCGATAACGCGTCGCCGCCTAGCTGTTCGGACCGCGATCCATGCTGACAGGCTGCCAGCGTCGCAGCGCGGTGGTTTGCAGCACCGACGGGTTGACGCAGCTTACCGGCCACATGCCGGAGAGGACCAGTGACAATTCGTAGCCCACCCGGCGCTTGCGTGCCTCGTCAAAACGTGCCGAGGCCGAGGCGACGTGGGCGGTCAAGGTAACATTATCCATCCCGAGCATCGGATTGTTGTGCGACGGCGGCTCGGTCTCCAGCACGTCGAGCGCGGCGTGCGCGATCCAGCCCTCCTGCAGCGCCTTGATCAGCGCCTCCTCGTCGACGGTGGCGCCGCGGCCGGTGTTGATGAAGATGGCGGATTTTTTCATCTGGCGGAAATGCTTCTCGCTCAGCATGTGGTGCACCTCGGGGCGGGCGGGCGCGTGCATCGAGACGAAATCCGACCGCGACAGCACCTCCGACAGCGTCGCCGGCATCACGCCGTGGTCGTACATCAGCGTTTCCTGGATGAACGGATCGTAGGCCATCATGCGCAGCCCGAACGGCGCCGCGCGCTTCGCCACCGCGCGTGCGACGCGGCCGAACGAGATGAAGCCGAGCGTCTGTCCCATCAGCCGCGGAATCTTCAACAGCGCGGGCCGCCCCTCGGCCCAGCGGCCGGTGCGCACGATCTTGTCCTGCTCGACCAGGCGACGGAAGCCTGAGAGCAGCAGCATCATCGCGTGATCGGCGACCTCCTCGATGAACGTGTCGGGGATGTTGGTGACGGGAATGCCGCGCGCGGTGGCGGCCTTCACGTCGACCGAGTCGACGCCGACGCTGCCGAGCGTGATCACCTTGCAGTTCTCGAGAGCGTCGATGATCGTCTTCGTGATCGGCATGCCCTTGGCGTAGATCGCATCCGCGGTCTTCGCGGCGGCGATGAACTCGGCCTCGTTGGCCGGCGCCTCGACGATCTCGGCGCCGATCGGGTCGAGCGCCTCGCGTTCATAGTCGTAACCGCCGCCGGCAACCGTGAAGCTCGCGCCCTTCGGCGTCACCACCTTGAATTTCGACATTCGGCTCTCCCAACGTTGAGTTTGATTTTGTGTTCTTGCTTCTTGCTCGTTTGATTCTTGCTTGGGCTCGCGGACTTGCGCGACCAACGTATGCTTCTACGCGACCTCCGATGCGTTCTCTACAATCGCTGGTTGGTGATGAGGCGCAGTCCTCCGGTCTTCTACGGTGGATGGCCGTAACCAACGGGTAAAACGTCTCACATTACCGTGAGCGGAATCAATCCGCCTATCGCCTCGCGTTCCCCACCTCCGGAGATCCCCGTGAAGCTGTCCAACATGAAGATCACCCCCAAGCTCGGCATTCTGGTGGGGGTGACGCTCCTCGGCCTGTGCACGGCCGGCCTTCTCGCCGGATATCTGATGCAGCGTGCCATGCTGGAGGGCCGCATCGCGCAGACCAAATCGATGGTCGAGATGGCGAAGAACATGGCGGCGAGCCTGAAGAAGGATGTCGATGCCGGCAAGATGACGAAAGAGGCGGCGCTCGCCGAGTTCGGCAAGCGCGCCAACGCGATGACCTATGACAACGGCTCCGGATATTTCTTCGGCACGTCCTATGACGGCATCACGGTGCTGGCGCCCGATCCGAAGCAGATCGGCACCAACCGCATGGACGTCGTCACCAATGGCCGCAAGCTGTCGATTGAGCTGATGGACGGCGTCAAGGCCAAGGGCGAGACCCTGCTGTTCTACGAATACATGAAGCCCGGCCAGGAGACGCCGATCCGCAAGCTCGGCTATGCCGTCGCTGTCCCCGGCTTCGACATGTATCTCGGCACCGGCGCCTATCTCGAAGATATCGACGCCAAGATGCGCCCGATCGCGTGGCTGCTCGGTCTTGCGATCCTCGGCATCGGCATCATCTCCGGCTCGGTCGCCTGGCTGATCGGCCGCAGCATCTCGAAGCCGCTCGGCCTGCTCGGCAGTCGCATGCGCGAGATCGCCGACGGCAAGCTCGACGGTGATATCCCGGGCGTCGGCCGCGGCGACGAAGTCGGCGCGATGGCGTCGACGGTGCAGATCTTCAAGGACAATGCGGTGCGGATGCGCGGTCTCGAACAGGCCGAGGCCGAGACCCAGGCCCGCGCTGCGACCGAGCGCCGCACCACGATGGAGAACATCGCCGGCGACTTCGAGCGCAGCGTCAACGGCATCGTCCGCTCGGTGGCGTCGGCCGCGGCCGGCATGCAGACCACCGCGCAGTCGATGACCACAACCGCGAGCGACGCCAGCGCGCGTGCCGCGACCGTCGGCGCGGCCTCCGACTCAGCCTCCAACAATGTCGGCACCGTCGCCGCCGCGGCGGAAGAGCTCTCCTCATCGGTTGCCGAGATCGCCCGCCAGGTGGCGCGCTCCAGCGAGGTCGCGAGCAAGGCGGTAGCCGATGCCGAGCGCACCAATGCGACCGTGCAGGCGCTCTCCACTGGCGCCGAGAAGATCGGCGAGGTGGTCAAGCTCATTCACTCGATCGCCGCCCAGACCAATTTGCTGGCGCTGAACGCCACTATCGAGGCGGCGCGCGCCGGCGAATCCGGCCGCGGCTTTGCGGTGGTCGCCTCCGAAGTGAAGGCGCTCGCCAACCAGACCGCGAAGGCGACCGAGGAGATCTCGGCGCAGGTCGCGGCGATGCAGGCTTCGACCGGCGAGGCGGTGACCTCGATCGGCGGCATCACCGAAACCATCGCCCAGATGAGCGAGATCACCTCCTCGATCTCGACCGCGATCGACCAGCAGGGCGATGCGACGCGCGAGATCGCGCGCAACATCCAGCAGGTCGCGGCCGGTTCGAGCGAGATCTCGGCTCATATCGGCGGCGTCACCACCGCGGCCGCCGCCACCGGCACCGCGGCGAGCGACGTGCTGGCGAATGCCCGCGAGCTCGACACCCAGTCCGGCATGCTCCGCGATGCGGTCGACGGCTTCCTGCAAAAGGTGCGCGCGGCGTAAGACGCTTTGTAGGGTGGGCAAAGGCGCCTCTTGGCGCCGTGCCCACCACTTCTTGCCTCGCTCTTGATGGTGGGCACGCTTCGCTTTGCCCACCCTACGATTTCACGCTGCGATCAGAACCGGTAGCATGGGTAGAGCGCAGCGAAACCCATCACCTTAGCCGAGGCGCGAGACGGTGGGTTTCGCTTCGCTCTACCCACCCTACGCACTTACTGCTTCTCGATCCCGGCGTCGGTGATCAGCCTTTCCCACAGCACGAGCTGCTCCTTGAGGAAGGCGTCGAACTCTTCCGGCGTGCCGGAGAACGCCTCCATGCCGCGCTCGGCGAGCTGGCTCTTGATGTCGGGCCGCTCGACAATCTTGCGGATCTCCGCGTTCAGGCGGGCGACGATCTCCTTCGGCATGTTGGCGGGGCCGAAATAGCCCTGCCACGAGGTGATGTCGAAGCCCTTCACGGTCTCGTCCATCGTGGGCAGCTCCGGCAGCAGCGCCGACTTCCGCTTGGTGGTGACGGCGAGCGCCTTCAGCGCCTTGGCGTTGACATGCGGCAGCCCGGTCGTGACATCCACGAACATCATCGAGACGCGGCCGGCGATGACGTCGGTGAGCGCCGGCGGCGAGCTCTTGTAGGGCACGTGCAACAGGTCGATGCCGGCGAGGCGGGCGAAGGTCGCGCCGGAGACGATCGCCGACGACGAGCCGCTGGCGTAGGAGTACTTGCCCGGCTCCTTCTTGGCGAGCGCGATCAGCTCGGCGACCGAGTTCGCCGGGATCTCCGGATTGATGACAAGCATGAACGGCAGGTCGCCGGTGCGCGCGATCGGCGTGAAGTCCTTGACCGGGTCGTAGCTCAGGGTCTTGAGCAGAAAGGGATTGGCCGAATGCGTCGTGTTCGTGGTGACGAACAGCGTATAGCCGTCGGCCGCGGAGCGCGCGACATAGCTCGCCGCGATCGAGCCGTTGGCGCCGGCCTTGTTGTCGATCACCATGCCGACCCCGAGCGCGACGCCGAGCTCCTTCGAGATCAGGCGCGTCGTGGTGTCGGTGCCGCTGCCGGCGGCAAACGGCAGCACCAGCGTGAGGTTGCGGTTCGGATAGGGGGCCTCTGCGGCGGCGAATGAGGTCGGCGCGAAAATGATGAGCGCCGCGGCTGCGGCGCGTGCAATGAGCTTGAACAATCCGATCATACCGGTGGCGTCTCCCCTGGCGCATTTGGACATATTGTTGGCCGGCAAGCTAGCCGGTCCGCGCCGAAAGCGGAAGCGCCGGCAGCGTCGCATTCAACCTTTGGCGGCCGACGCCTGCCGCGAGGCGATCACGACGCCGGCGAGCACCAGGGCGTAGCCGATCAGGTGAAACAGCGCGAGCTTCTCGCCGAGCAGCAGGATCGCCATCGCCGAGCCGAACACCGGCACCAGATGGAAGAACGGTGCGGCGCGGTTCGGGCCGATCAGCGCGACGCCGCGGTTGAAGAAGAGATAGGCGAGCGTGGAGGGGAAGATCAGCACATAGGCGAGCGTCGAGATGGTCAGAAGGTCGAGCTTCAGCGTCAGGCCGGCCGAAAACTCCCAGGCCGCAAACGGCAGCAGCATCAGCGCGCCGCAGCAGGTGGTGAACGAGATCAGCGAGAGCTGGTGGATCTTCGGCCGGCGCGGGATCAGCGCCGAATAGAGCCCGAACGACACCAGCGAGGCGCCGAACATCAGGTCGCCGCGGTTGAAGCCGATGCTGGCGAGTGCCGAGAAATCGCCGCGCAGGATGATGGTCAGCACGCCGGCGAGCGAGATCGCGATGCCGGCGAGCTGCGCGGGCGTCAGCCGCACGCCGAACAGGATCAGCGACCACAGCGCCACGAACAGCGGGCCCGCCGACTGGATCAGCAGCGCGTTCAGCGCCTCGGTATATTGCATGGCCCAGTAGGAGATCGCGTTGTTGAAGGCGAAGCCGACCGCGGACAACAGCAGCATCAGCGGCAGCGCGCGGCGCAGCTTCGGCCAGTCCTGCTTCAGATGCGGCCAGGCGAACGGCAGCAGGATCAGGAAGACGCCGAACCAGCGGATCGTGGTCAGCGTGATCGGCGGCACATGGCTGCCGACGTGCCGCGCCAGCACGATGTTGGCGGCCCAGAACAGCGACGTCAGGCTGAGCAGCAGATAGGGCTGGTTGTTGAGCCAGCCCAGCGGCGATCGATGCGTCGTCGGGACGGGTGCGGGCAAGGCGCGGAGATCGGTCATTATATTTGCGATGTTGCGCCCGAATCCGGTGCCGCGACAAGACGAAAGAAGGGATTGGTGCCATGCGCGCGGCCCCCGCTGCCAATCCGGCCAAGGCTGTCGTCACCCGCGAAAGCGGGTGATCCAGTATTCCAGAGACGCTGGTGACTCACTGAGATGTCGCGGCGTACTGGATACCCCGCTTTCGCGGGGTATGACGCCTGAGGGTGTGCGCCAGCCCGTCTATTTCTGCGGTCCCGACAACGAGATGTCGCGCTCGGCGCGGAACACGTTGCCGTAGAGATTGGCGATCCATTGCCGCCCCGCGGAGGTGACATTGAGATAGCGGATCGCCTTCGTCACCTGCGGCGCGACGCTGTTCCAGTAGAACTGGGGATAGAGGTTGACGATGTCGGCGGGCGATTCGTAGCCGAGCTGGCGGTTCAGCCCGGCCTCCTCGAACTCGTAATAGAGCGCGTTCGCCTTGCGGATGTAATTGGGATCGCCGAGTTGGCCGATCAGGTCGGCGGCGCGCAGCAGCGCGGCCTCCTCGTGGAATTCCTCGTCTGCGCTGGGAAAGCTCGCCGGGAAGCGCGTGCCCTCGATGGCGCGCGCAATCCGGCTCCGGTCGAGCTGGGCGATGCCCTTGATCCGCTCCATCACGAACATCTTCGAGCGGTCGACGTGATAGGGCAGCAGCGCAGCGTCCGACGCGCCGCGCGACAGCGTCACCTTGCGGCCGCTGGCATCGACCAGATAGCCGCCCTCGTCGTCGGCCTCGAACAGCCCGCGGACATAGCCGATGTCGTGGGTCAGGCAGGCGATGATGACATGCGCATAGTCCTCCGCCGTCATATGCGTGTGCAGGGCGCGGCCGCGCAGGATGTCGTGGCCGGCGAGCGTCACTAGCATGGTGTGCTCGACATTGTGATAGAGCGCGTCGCTGTTGCCGATGCATTCGAGCGCGATCCGCGCGATCGAGGGCACCATCTCGACGAGCTGAGTCTGCGAGGTGCCGAACCGGCGCTGCATGTAGTCGCCGAGAAACTTGCCGAGCGTGTCGGCCGCAAGTTCGGGCAGGGTCATCATGGCCTGGACCTCCGAAGGATCGCGTGGCTCAGCAAGCGTGAGGCCCGCAGCTCATTTCAGGGTAGCGGCGCGATGTGACATAATCTTTGCGGCCGGACCTTGTCCGGTCTTGCAGGGGAGTGGTGATGGGCGTCGATCTCTTGAACGTGAAGGGCCTGAGCGAGCTGGATCTCCAGGCGCCGGTGGTGATGGTCAACCTGATGCGGTTTCGGGAACGCTCGCTCGATGGCGACGGCTCCGGCTGGGACGCGTATCTGCGCTACAGCGCGCTGACCGTTCCAATGATCAGGGCGCGCGGCGGCACGCTGTTGTGGACCGGCAACGCCGAGACGATCGCGCTCGGCGATCCCACCAACCAGCAATGGGACTATCTCGCGCTGGTCTATTATCCCACCGTCTCGGCCTTCATCGACATGATGACCTCGGCCGATTACGAAAATCTCTGCGACCCGCACCGTCGCAACGGCTGCGCGGAGCATGTGATCATCGCGACCCGCGAGGCGTACAGCAAGTTCAAGCGCGGGTGAGCAGGGGCCACAGCCCTCGCCACGTCATTGCGAGCGAAGCGAAGCAATCCATGCCTCCACGCGCGCGGAGAGATGGATTGCTTCGTCGCTGTCGCTCCTCGCAATGACGGCTGGGCAAGGCACCCGCGCTCAGGGTGACGCCTTTGACAGCGGCGCAAGCGCCGCGTGGCAGGCCGTCTGGATCAACCGGCAGACCTGATCCCTCGACCGCCCCGCGCTCAGCGCGGCGAAGGTCGGATAGCTCGTCAGCGCGAAGATCAAATCGACCGCATCCCTGCGCGCCTGGCGCGATGCGGTCTTGTCTGCAATGCGGTCGACCAGCGCGGCGAGGCCCTTGCGGCGGCGCTCGTTGCGCTCGCGCACCGCTTCGGCGAATTCGGGATCGGTTGCCATCGCCTCGTTGAGCCGGGCCACCGCCGGGTCGCGGCCCCAGAATGCGCAGAAGATCTCGACCAGGCGGTCGAGCGCGGCGCGTGGATCGGCCATCGTCATGATGTCGGCGAGTTGAAACAGCCCGCCCTGTTGCGCGATGCCGTCGAACACCGCCTCCAGCAGCCCGCGCCGTGAGCTGAACTGGTTGTAGACCGTCAGCCGCGTCACGCCGGCGGCCTTCGCCACCGTCTCCAGCGAGAAGCGCGCGATGCTGTCGCCCTCGCGCAAGATCTTGGCGGCGGCCTCGATCACGCGGTCGCGCGTCTCGGCGGCGGCGGCGCTGCGCACCGAACTCACATAGGCGCGCGGCGGCATCCGCTTGCCTTCCTTTCGTCGAATTGATTATACATATTGTATATCTAATTTCCAGATCCCGTTTGGAGCCTTCTCATGCAAACCGTCCTCATCATAGCCCTCTCTTTCCACATCCTGTCATCGGTGTTTTGGGCCGGCTCGAGCTTCACGCTGGCACGTACCGGCGGCCTCGGCGGCGAGAAGCTGCTCGCCCCGCAGATCGGCGCCGCGACGGTCGCGATCGTGACCGGGGCCACGCTGTGGCAGCTCGTTCACGAGGGCTCGTTCGCGCTGGGCGAGAAGCTTCTGGCCCTCGGCGCAGTCGCCGCGCTGGCGGCCGCAGCAATCCAGATCATTGTCGGCGGCGGCGCGGTGCGGCGCCTGCGCAACGGCGCGGCCGACGAGGCCGGCGCCCGCGCGCGGCTCGCGATCGCGCAGCGCATCGCGGCCGCACTGCTTGCCATCACCGCGCTCTGCATGGGTGCGGCGCGCTACGCGTGAGCGCAGTCCCGCCATGGCTATCACGCGCGCGCCTAGAACTTCCGCACCAGGTCCGGCGTGATCTCCCTGAGGCTGCGGATGCCGAGCAGGGCGAGGTCGCGGTCGATCTCGGCATGCAGCAACGCGATCGCACGCGCCACTCCGGCCTCGCCTGCGGCCACGGCGGCATAGAGGAAGGGGCGGCCGATGAAGACGAAGTCGGCCCCGAGCGCGAGCGCCTTGATCACGTCGGTGCCGCGGCGGATGCCGCCGTCCATCATCACGGTCATGCCGCCGGCCTGCGTCGCGATCTCCGGCAGCGTCCGCAGCGCGGAGACGGCGTAGTCGAGCTGCCGGCCGCCATGGTTGGAGACGATCACGCCGTCGCAGCCGTGCTCGCGCGCCAGCCGCGCGTCCTCGGGCGAGATCAGCCCCTTGACCACGAGCTTGCCGCGCCAGCGCTTGCGGATCAGCTCGACATGCTTCCAGGCGAGCTGGTCGCGGTTGCCGATGTTGCGCATCAAATTCTTCGACAGCACCGGCGGACCCTGCTTGGCGTCCATGTTCTCGAAATGCGGCATGCCGTGGTTGAACAGCGTGCGCGCCCACGTGTTGAACAGCCAGTCGGGATGCGTGACCGTGTCCCAGGCGACGCGCGGCGTGATCGCGAGCGGCACCTGGAAGCCATTGCGGATGTTGTTCTCGCGGTTGGGCGGTACCGGCACGTCGGCGGTGACGACGAAGGTGTCGTAGCCGGCCGCCGCGACGCGGTCGACCAGCGGCTCGATGCGCGCATCGACGCCGGCGAGATAGGCCTGGTACCAGGCCTGCGGATTGGCGGCGCGGACCTCTTCCAGCGTGATCAGCGAGGACGCCGACAGGATCATCGGCACATTGGCCGCCGCCGCAGCCTTCGCCAGCACGATATCGCCGCGATAGGCAACCAGCGCGGACGAGCCCATCGGCGGAATGCCGAACGGCGACGCGTAGGTCTTGCCGAGCAGCGTCGTGGTCTGGTCGCGGCCGGAGACGTCCTTCAGCACCCGCGGCACGAAGCCGTATTCGTCGAACGCCTTGCGGTTGTCGGCGCGCGCCGCATCGGTCTCGGCGCCGCCGGAGACGTAGCCATAGAGGAATTTCGGCAACAGCCGCCGTGCCTGCGGCTCGAAATCATCGAGCGTGAGGTAGCGCCGCAGGCGCCGCGGCACCGCGCTGGCGGCGCGGGTCACGGTTGCGGGCGGAGGGGAGGGCGCAGCGGTTCGGTCGTGCACGGTCGCGTGTTCCGTTGTTCTTGGTTCTTGCTTTTACGTTAGCGCCTGCGCGGCGTTCCGCCAAATCTTGCGTTGAACCCATTGACGGACTCGCTGACGTCGCCGAGCATCCTGCGCGCCTCGATCATGGTGGTGCGGGACTTCTTGTCGAAGCTCTCGATCAGCTCGCGCAGCGAGATCACGGTCGGCAGCAATTCGCCGCCATATTTGTCGCTGCCGAGGCTTTTGAGAAACGTCTCCGTCGCGGTCATCTTGGCGTCGACCGCGTCGACGCCGGCCTCGGCGGCGTCGACGAAGCCGGCAACCAGCTCGCCATTGCCCGACAGCGAGTTGGTGAAATTCTCGAAATTGCGCAGCGTGTCCTTCACCGCGGCCTCGTTCTCGGTGATCGCACGGTCGACATTGCGCAGCGCGACCCGCAGCTTCTCCTGGATGCCCATCGTGCCTTCGGGGTCGGCGGTCAGTTCGGGAATGCCGTCGGCGCCGGCCGGCGGCGGCGGCGCGTCGTCGGTGCCGCCGGTGAACGAGATCGCGGCGATCCCGGTCAGGCCCTGGAATTCGAGGCCGACCTCGGTGTCCTTCCGGATCGGCGTGTTGGCCTCGATCCGCGTCATCGCGACGACGCGGTGGTGGTCGAGCCGGATCGACACCACCTCGCCGACGCGGACGCCAGCAAAGTTGACGCTGCCGCCGCGGCGCAGGCCATAGGCCGAGCCCTCGAAGATCACGCGGAACGGCACCTGGCGCTTGATGCCGGCGTAGCGCTGATAGCCCAGCCAGCCGCCGAGCGAGCCGGCGAGCAGGGCCAGCGTCAGGGTGCCGATCATCACATTGCTGGCGCGCGCCATTCAGAGACCTGTTCGCGAAAACAGGCCTAGAGATAGCGGATTTGCCGCCGATAGTCACCGCGGTGGCGGGCGCCGTTCACGCCGCCTGCTTCCGCGAGGCCGCGAACACGCCGGCCAGCACCAGCGCAAAGCCGATGAAGTGGAAGGCCTGCGGATGCTCGCCGAGGAAGACGATCGACATGATGGTGCCGAACACCGGAACCACGTGGAAGAACGGCGCGGCGCGGTTGGCGCCGATCAGTTGAACCCCGCGGTTGAAGCAGAGATAGGCGACGGTGGAGGGGAACACTGCGACATAGAGCAGCGACAGAACATTGTTGACGTCGAGCTCCATCACCGGGCGGGCGATCAGCTCCCAGATCAACAGCGGGATCAGGCAGAACGCGCCGCAGCCGAAGGTGAAGGCGACGAACGAAAGCAGGTGGATGCTGGGCCGCTTCAGCATCAGCACCGAATACAGCCCGAAGATCGTCAGCGCGACGAGGAAGATCAGGTCGCCCTTGTTGAAGTCGATCTTCGACAAATTGGTGAGGTCGCCATGCAGCAGGATGACCAGGACGCCGGCGAGCGACAGCAGCACGCCGAACGCCTGCGCCAGGGTCAGCCGCACGCCGAGCAGGATCAGCGACCACACTGCGACGATCAGCGGCGCCGCCGACTGCAACAGCAGCGTGTTCAGCGCCTGGGTGTGCTCGAGCGCCCAGTATTGCATGGTGTTGAAGACGCTGATGCCGATCACCGAGAGCAGGATCATGGTGCCGAGCCGCTCGCGGATCGTGCCCCGGTCCCGCACCAGATGCTTCCAGGCGAACGGCAGGATGATCAGGAACGCGATGCCCCAGCGCAGGAACGACAGCGTCACCGGCGGAATGTGGCCAGCGGCAAGCCGGCCGACGATCGCATTGCCGGCCCAGCACAGCGCGGTGATGCAGAGCAGGAGATACGGCTGGTTGGCGATCCAGGAGCCGGACGCAGGCGTGGTGGCGGATTCGGAGGCAGACATTCAAAGGCCCGGTTCACGACGCCGCGGCCCGCCCGGCGCGGGTGCCGCCGGGCCGGAAATGACACGCCCGGCGCCTCTCACAGACACGGATTTTCGTGCCCTATCAATGGCAGTGGACGCATCGCGACCATGCGCCAGGCTGCCCTTGTGGCGCCGCGGCGGAACTTTCGCGTCAGGGGACGCCCCCCCGGTTTTTGGAGGTACCCCAACGAATGACCTAGTCGGCACGTGAACCAATGACCTAGTCTACACGTTATTGCAGAGCTAGAGTGGCGTTGCAATCAGAGGGCGAAAACGTGCGGCGAACCCAACCCGGCTATATGGCCTCGGCCTGCATCGAAGCGTTTCCGCTGGTCGCTGATCTCGCGACGAAAAGTGAAAGCCTGATGGACGTCCTGAAAATGCCGGCGCCGGGCGATAACGGCGATGACCGGCGCGAGCGCTTTGCCGCGCGCGCCAATTCGATCCTGGCCTTCGTCGAATGCTCCGAGCAGCTGCGGCCGAAACTGCGCGAGGCGATCGTCGAGGCGATGCTGTGGGCGCGGAAGCAGCCGTGAGTTACGGAAGCAGCCGTGAGTTGAAGCTGCCGGCCGTCGGTCTCGCTCTCCACTTCGCCTCTCCCGCTTGCGGGGGGAGGCCGACGCGCGTAGCGCGGCGGCTCTCTCCACAATGCGACTCGTGGAGAGAGCCCCCACCCCAGCCCTCCCCCGCAAGCGGGAGAGGGAGCGCAGTCGTTGCGCGGATGTAATTCAAAATCTCTCTAACCCTCGGCCGTCAGCGCCTTGATCTTCGCACCCGCCGCGAGCGCGGCGTCGTTCGGATCGATCTCGATCTGCAAGCCGCGCTGTCCGCCATTGACGAACACAGTGACATGGGTGAGCGCGGATTCGTCGATCGCGGTCGGCACGCGCTTCTTCTGACCGAACGGGCTGATGCCGCCGACATGGTAGCCGGTCAGCCGCTCGGCATCCGCCGGGCGCAGCATCTTCGCCGACTTGCCGTCCATCGCGGCGGCGAGCTTCTTCATGCTGACCTCGCAGTCGGACGGCACCACGGCGCAGACCGGTCTGCCGTCGACCTCGGCCATCAGCGTCTTCAGCATCCGGTTCGGCTCGACGCCGAGCGCCTCGGCGGCCTGCAGCCCGATGCTCTCGGCCGCGGAATCGTAGACATAGGTGTGGAGCTTGAAGGCGATACCGAGCTTCCGTAATGCCATCGTCGCTTGGGTCGAATTGGGCATCGCTGGGGCCTGTCTGGTAGCGGTCGACGATCATCGCAACATCTGTAGGGATCAATCGCCCACGGGGGTTACTCCGGGACCTCACAACATTAATTCTGCGAAGGCTATGCCGCGGGCCCCGGCCCATGGGGATTTTCAGGGGATATCAAAGGGTTGGAGCCCGTCCAAAAGGCCTAAAACGCCCCCTTCTTGCTTGCGCAGCCGACCCGCTTCCTTTATCCGATGGGGGGCCATGCGAGCGGCTCTGAGGCCGTGATGTCGGCTGGGCAAACGAAAGCATGATCGCCAACATGATCGTCCGGGCGGACGCGTTTCCGCCGCGATCGTGGTCTGAAAACACCTGAAGGGAACATCTTCGAAATGGCCAATGTTGTCGTCGTCGGCGCCCAATGGGGCGACGAAGGGAAGGGCAAGATCGTCGACTGGCTGTCGGAACAGGCCGACATCGTCGTGCGCTTCCAGGGCGGCCACAATGCCGGCCATACGCTCGTGATCAATGGCGCGACCTACAAGCTCGCGCTGCTGCCCTCCGGCGTGCTGCGCCCGCACAAGCTCGCCGTGATCGGCAATGGCGTGGTGTTCGACCCGCAGGCCTTCCTCGACGAGGTGACCAAGCTGAAGGGGCAGGGCGTCGCCGTCGGCCCCGAGAACCTGCGTATCGCGGAGAACGTCACCCTGATCCTGCCGCTGCATCGCGAGCTTGATGCCTTGCGTGAATCCTCCAACGCGGTGACCGCGATCGGCACCACCCGTCGCGGCATCGGCCCGGCCTATGAAGACAAGGTCGGCCGCCGCGCCATCCGCCTGATGGACCTCGCCGACCTCGACACGCTGCCGCACAAAATCGACCGCCTGCTGGCGCACCACAACGCGCTGCGCCGCGGCCTCAATCTCGAGGAGATCGACGGCAAGGGTATCCTGGCCGAGCTGACGGCGCTGGCGCCGCAGCTTTTGCCCTATGCCGAAACCGTGTGGCGGCTTCTGGACCTCAAGCGCCGCGAGGGCAAGCGCATCCTGTTCGAGGGCGCGCAGGGCGCATTGCTTGATGTCGACCACGGCACCTATCCCTATGTGACGTCGTCCAACACGGTGGCGGCGCAGGCCGCGACCGGAACCGGCATGGGCCCGGGCGCGGTCGGGTATGTCCTTGGCATCTGCAAGGCCTACACCACCCGCGTCGGTCAGGGTCCGTTCCCGACCGAGCTGAACGACGAGATCGGCGAGGAGATCGGCCGCCGCGGCAAGGAATTCGGTGTCAACACCGGGCGCAAGCGGCGCTGCGGCTGGTTCGACGCCATGCTGGTGCGGCAGACGGTCCGGACCTGCGGCATTGCCGGGCTGGCGCTGACCAAGCTCGATATTCTCGACGGTTTCGACACCATCAAGGTCTGCATCGGGTATAAGCTGGACGGCAAGGAGATCGACCATCTGCCGGCCGGCGAGGGCGCGCAGGCCCGGGTCGAGCCGATCTACGAGACCATCGAGGGCTGGAAGCAGCCGACCGCCAATGCCCGGTCCTGGGCGGACCTGCCGGCCCAGGCCATCAAATATGTGCGCCGGGTCGAGGAACTGGTGGGATGCCCAATCGCTCTTCTTTCCACCAGCCCGGAACGTGAGGATACTATTCTGGTACAGAATCCGTTCGAGGCTTAACGGGATATTACCTATATCCCACCAATTGTGTGGAAATGGCTGACTACTACCCGCTGATTGCCCGTGCCATTGCCGGACTGGATCCCAACGCCCCCGGCGAGAGCCGTCGTGCGCTCTATGAGCGGGCGCGGGCGGCGCTGATCCAGCAGCTCCGCAGCGTCCAGCCGCCGCTGTCCGAATCCGAGATCACCCGCGAACGGCTGTCGCTGGAGGAGGCCGTCCGCAAGGTCGAATCGGAGGCTGCCCAGCGCGCCCGCGAGGCCTCCCGCCCTGGCGGCGGCGCCCCCCGCGGCGGCGATGCGTTCCGCCGTGCCAATGCCCGGCCGCCCGAGGTCGCCGGCGCGGCTCCTCGTCCGCCGCGGCCGTCGACGCCGCCGCGCGAGACCGAACCCCGTCCGCCGCGCAACCTGCGCGCCGATGCGCCGCCGGTTCCGCCGCGCGGCCCGGCGCCACAGCCGCCCGTCCCGGATCCGCAAGGCGCGCCGCCGCGCGCCGGCGTGCCGCGTCGCGGTGCCGACAACGGCCCGCCGCCGCCGCTGCCGCAGGCACCCGGCGTGCGCGGCTTCCGCGACATCGCCGCCGACGCCGATGATCTCGGCCGTGCCGCGGCGCAGGCCAGCCGGAACGCGCGCAAGACCTACGCCAACGTGCCGTCGCCCTCGCCGGAATTCGACCGGCTCGAGCCGAGCATGGAGAACCGCGGCGCCGATCCCGACGTGCCGTACTCCTACGACGAGTCGGTCGAGGAGGCCGAGCGCTACGCACAGCAGCTCCCGCAGATGCCGCCGCCGCCGCGCTCACGGATCGGCAGCGCCGAACGTGAGCCGAAGAAGCGTGTCCGCACCGGCTCGATGTTCCCGTTCAAGAGCGCGATCGCGATCGGCATCATATTGATCCTGGTCGGCGCCGGTATCCTCTGGGGCAAGCAGGCCATGACCTATGTCAGCGGCCTCCTTAAATCGTCGCCGGCGGTCGAGGCGCCGAAGGATGCGGCCGCGCCAACGACGAAACCGAAGATCGCCGACCGCGTCGGCCAACCGTCGAGCGAGCAGGTTGCACCGGTCGCGCAGCGCGTCGTGCTCTATGACGAGGATCCCTCCGATCCCAAGGGCAAGCAATTTGTCGGCTCGGTGGTGTGGCGCACCGAACCGATCAAGGCGTCCGGCAACCAGAAGCCTGATATCGCGGTGCGCGCCGACATCGACATTCCCGACCGCAAGTTCAAGATGACGATGTCGTTCCGCCGCAACACCGATTCATCGCTGCCGGCGAGCCACACCGCGGAATTGACCTTCATCCTGCCTCAGGATTTCGCCAATGGCGGCGTCGGCAATGTGCCGGGCATCCTGATGAAGTCCAACGAGCAAGCGCGCGGCACGCCGCTTGCGGGCCTTGCGGTCAAGGTCACCGACGGCTTCTTCCTGGTCGGCCTCTCCAATGTCGACGCCGACCGCTCGCGCAACCTGCAGCTCCTCAAGGAGCGCTCCTGGTTTGACGTGCCGCTGGTCTACTCCAACCAGCGCCGCGCCATCATCGCGATCGAAAAGGGCGCGCCCGGCGAGCGCGCGTTCAACGAAGCATTCGCGGCGTGGGGGGAGTGAGGGGAGAACTCCTCGCCCTCTTCAGGCTTAATCCTCTGCTGCACTCCATGACAGCGTTCCCCGGATGCTGCGAAGCGCGCCGCGCGAGCGGCGTGATACGCTGCTGATCCGCGGTCCATCGGTATGAGGCGCCGCTGTGCGTTGCAGCGTTGTACGCTGCACCGCGTCGAGCACGCGCGTGCGGGATCAACCGATGCAACCCTCGCCCGATTTTCCCGTAGAACCGCAGCAGGACTTGGCTACACTGTTGTGGTGCTAAACAAGGGCGCGCCATGAAACGCTATGTCATCTTCGCAGCCATTGGGCCGTTCGTCGGCGGCTTCCTGCTCCTGCTCGCGACCACCTATCAGTCGGGCTACTGGAGCGAGACCAATGGCGGCGAGGTGGCGAAGCTGTTTGCGGTGTTCGGTAAGTCGCTGCCCTACAGCTACATGATCGGCATCGTGCCGGCGCTGATGTTCGGGGCGATCGACGACATCCTGATGCATATCAGGCGGATCTCGCCGGTGCTGCGGATGCTGATCATGGGCGCGGTGGGGTTCATCGCGGCGGCGCTGGCCTATGCCTCGCACGGCTCCGAGAGCGGGGCGAAGCAGTTCATCCTCTACGGGCTGGTCGGCCTCATCCCGGGCGTGATCTCGTCATGGCTGTCGCACCTCTATGCCGAGGGGCCGCAGCACGCGGTGACGTCGGCGCAGCACTGACCGACGGCATGCTGTGTTCTGTCTTGCCACCTCCCGGGGAAGGCACTATGGCCATTCGACGGATCGCGCGCGACCGCGGCGGCCGCTGCAATCTGCATCCCCGTGTTGTTTGTCGACGACTTTGAATGGCATCCGAGCTGAGCCCTATCGAGCGTGCGTCCCAGGACATCGGCCGCCGCCTTCGTCTGGCGCGCACCAGCGCCGGCATGAAGCTGTCGACGCTCGCTGAAAAGACCAAGCTGTCGGAGGCTTTCCTGTCCCGGCTCGAGCGCGGGCAGGTTTCAAGCTCGATTGCGAATTTGATCCAGATCACCGAAGTGCTCGGCCTCGGCCTGCACGATCTCTTTGCGGCACAGGATACGCCGGCCAAGACATCCGTGGCCGTGCATCACGCCGACACATCCGACATGGCCGAGATCGCGGCGACCGGGTACCGCTGGCGTCATCTGGCCGGCGGCGCGCCGCTCGATCGCATGGAGATGTTTCACCTGATCCTGCCGCGTCGCGAACGCATGCAAACCATGGTCTCGCATCCCGGGCAGGAATATTGCTACGTGATGGCCGGCGAGGTCCTGTTCTATGTCGGCGAGCAGGAGCATCGGCTGCGCGCCGGCGAGGGCATCTTTCTCGATTCGGCGTTGCCGCATCGGGCCGAGAACGCCGGCAAGGGCGAGGCGCACATCCTGATGGTGGTGTCGAAGACGCCGCATGACCCGGTCGCGTTCGACTGGTGGCGACCGCCGGACGTTCCCGCGAGCCGCGGCACCTTGCCGGGGCGGCCGCACGCCCCTGCCCGGACGGCGCGCCACCGTCGCGCAAAGACGAGCAAATAGCCGGCCGTCGCGTCGCTCGATGCGGCCATCATTGCGACATAGCGTTCCTTGATCCGACAACCCTCGATGTGAGGTGAGCACAATCGTCGGGCTCCCTCTCCCCTTGCGGGGGAGGGTGGGGAGAGGGGTGGCCCCGGGCGCTGGAGCGCGTGACGTCGCGATGCCAGATCAAGCGAGCCGGTATGAGTCGGCGCATCACTGCATCGATCGCGCAATTACTGGCAGCAGAGCAAGCGGCACCCCTCTCCCTAACCCTCTCCCGCAAGGGGAGAGGGAACCCTGACGCCGGTGCATCCCTTACGTGGACGCATCGTCATTACCCCGCGCGTTTGCTTCGGATCGTTCGCGCGGGCACGCGTCGCGACGCCTTCCGTCCGCAGGATCACCTAACTTGCATTGTTAGCAATTTTACTTTACTGTAAAGCAAGTCGGTCGGGCTGCGCTGATCATGCGGTGGCGGGTGTCACGCGACCCGGAGCAGCAGCAACGATCACTGAGTAATAAGGGAGGCACGAGCATGAGCCAAGCCCAAGGGCTGCCGCGACAGGATGGCGATCATCACTACGAAGCCGTGCACCAGGACGAGCGCGAGTGGGAAACGCTCCGCTTCGAGGGGGTTGAAAGCAAGATGCTGTTCCACCCGCGTCCGGAGCGGCCGACCGAACCCAATGCGGGGTTCGTCCGCTACGCGCCCGGCACCGGCTATCCGATGCACCGCCACGGCTTCGCGCAGATCTGGTACATCCTGGAAGGCGAGTTCATCATCGCCGGCAAGACCTACGGTCCCGGCACGATGGTGTTTCATCCGGACCCGCACTACGAAGACGAAATGCACACCAAGACGGGCGGCGTCTGGCTGCTCGTCCAGTATCCCGGCCCGACGACCGGCAGCCCGGCGATCTATGAAGGCCGCTTCAACATGAAGGAGCGCAAGTCCCTCGCAGAGGAACGCCTCGACGTCTGATGTGAGGGGCGTCGATGGGGCGCTGTTGGTGGTCAGGAAATGACCGGCGCGCGCCCGGTTGGCCCTTGGCACTGATTTGCCCGACGGCGCAAGGGCCGACGCGAAAAATATTTCGGTTTTTCGGAATGGCAACTCAGTGTATGAATCCGCCCGTCTCACCCGCTTGAGGGGCGCGTCGCGATCGTCACGAGTGTTGCGGTGAGATGCGGTGGACGCTGACGGCTGCATAAGACGAACGCAGCTCGGAGCGGACGGCGAAGTCGTGTGGTCCTGACGCCCCAGTGGCAGGTGTCTCCTCGCAAGACGCGAAAGCGTCTTTGCGAAGACGGTGACAAAAAAGCCCGGTCTCGCCGGAGAGAGCACGAAGCAAGCCGTAACACCATCGCGCAGGGAAGGCCGGGATGTTTCACCTGTGGTCCTACCCCCGTGCTTTTTGTTGCACGGGACCCATGGGTGCAATCGGCACCCGGCTTTCCCTGCGCCCTCTGCTGATTGAGAGGGCGGAACGAAATGCAAAACTCGGACAATTCACGTCGCGAGAATGCGGACTCGCATCCTCCTCGTTGTTTGAAATGTGAATCAAGAACCAGCCCCACGTCGTCCCGGCGAAGATGGATGGCGCGCTGCAAGGCAACGCGGCACCGCCTCACACCATCTCCTTCACGAACCGGTTGCGGAGTGTGCCGATGCCGGTGATGTCGATCTCCACGACATCGCCTGCCTTCAGGTCGGGGGAGGCACCGTCGGTGCCCATCCAGATCACGTCACCAGGCCACAGCGTGAAGTATTTCGTCAGCTCGACGATGAACGGCACGATGCCGAAGATCATGTCGTTGGTGTGGAAGCGGCCGGTCTCCTTGCCGTTGACGCGGATCACGGTCTCCATCGCCGCGAGATCGACATCGGTTTCGATCCACGGGCCCATCGGCTTGAAGGTGTCGGCGTTCTTGGAGCGCCACAGGCCGCGATCGGCCTTCTGCCACGAGCGTTCGGAGACGTCATTGCCGATGGTGTAGCCGAACACGCAATCCATCGCGTTGGCTTCGGTCAGGTGCTTCACCTTCTTGCCGATCACGACGACGAGCTCGCCTTCGTAATGGATCTTCTCGGTCGCGCTTGCCGGGATCACGACGTCCTCGTCATGGGCGATCAGCGCGTTCTGCGCGCGGTAGCCGATCTCGGGACGATCTGGCACGTTTGGCACGGTGCCGGCCTTGTCGGCCGCCTCCTTGAGGTGCTTCAGATAATTGAGGCCGACGCAGTAGAAGGTGCGCGGAATCAGCGGCAGCTCGATCTTGACGTCATCAAGCGCATGCGTCTCGCGCGTCCGCGTCCATTCGCCGAACGGGTCGCCGCTAACGGACGTGACCGTGTCGCCCGCGACGATGCCCCAGGATGTGGCGCCTCGGGTGGTGAATTTGAGCCAGCGCATGAAATGTCCTCTTGCCTATTCCGCCGCCGCTGCGGCCTTCGTCTTCCACGCGCCAGAAGCCGGACGCTTGAGCCCGAGATTTTCGCGCAGCGTCGTGCCGGCATAATCCTTGTGAAACAGCCCGCGGCGCTGCAGCTCGGGCACCACATGGTTGACGAAGTCGGCGTAAGAGCCCGGCACGTAGCTCGCCGCGATCACAAAACCGTCGCAGCCGCGGCCGACGAACATCTCCTCGAGCTTGTCGGCGATCTCCTTCGGCCCGCCGACGATTGCGTCCTGCACCTGGCCGCGGCCGGAGAAGGTGATGAAGTCGCGGGTCGAGGGATTGGTCTTGCCCGAGGTGCGCAGCACGCCGTCGCGGATGCCGAGCATGCCCTGCATGCCCTGCAACTCCTCCGTCGTCAGCGGCTCGTCGATGCCCTTGGCGCCGAAATCGAAATTGAGACCTTCGGCGAGCAGCGACAGCGCGTCGATCTCAAGCGGCAGCTTCTGGATCAGCGCCATCCTGTCCTCGGCTTCGGCCTTGGTCGCGCCGCAGACCGGCGTCATCAGGTTGCAGAGGAACATCTGGTCGGGATCGCGGCCGGCCTTGGCGGCCTCGCCGCGGATCGCATCATAGCCCTGCCTGGCATTGGCGAGATTGCGCGCGGCGGTGAAGATCACCTCGCCCCAACGCCCGGCAAAGCGCTGGCCGCGGCCCGACGCGCCGGCCTGGATCACGACAGGATGGCCCTGCGGCGAGCGCGGCACCGTGAAGGGGCCGCGCGACTTGAAGAACGCGCCCGCATGGTCGAGCCGCTTCACCTTGGTCGGGTCGGCAAAGCGGCCGCTTGCCTTGTCGATGATCAGCGCGCCGTCTTCCCAGGAGTCCCAGTGGCCGAGCACGACCTCCATGAACTCGTCGGCGCGGTCGTAACGCAAATCGTGCTCGAGATGGTGCTCCCTGCCCATGTTGAGGGCTTCGCCGTCGTTGACCGAGGTCACCACGTTCCAGGCGGCACGGCCGTTCGTCATCAGGTCGAGGGTGGCGAAGCGGCGAGCGACATCGAACGGCTCGTAATAGGTGGTCGAGCAGGTCGAGGCGAGGCCGAGCTTGGTGGTCACCATGCCCATCGTGGTCAGCACCACGATCGGATCCATCTTCACGCAGCGGATGCCGTATTCGACGGTGTGGGCGTGGTCGTTGCCGTAGCGGTCGGGCATCGCCAGGCGGTCGTCGAAGAACGCCATGTGGAACTTGCCGGCTTCCAGGATGCGCGCGATCTCCTGGTAGTAATCGGCCGACATCGAATCGTCGCGCGACTCTGGATGGCGCCACGAGCTCGGCAGGTTGGTGCAGTTCTGCGCCTGCAGGAAGCCAACCAGCGCCATTTGCCGTGTCATGTCGTTCTCCCCATGGTCAGGCGATTGCCGTCAGCGAAGGTCGAGCTCGTCGGCGAGCTTGTAGTCGGTCGCGAGGGCCTTGAGCTTCTCCCAGGTCGCGTCCTCGATCTCGATACCGTCCCGGCGCCGCTCAAGCTCGCGCAGATATTCGACCTCGCCCGGATAGAACACGCCGCGAGACCCTTGCGAGGGCGGCGTCGATTTCAGATAGCGGGCGAAGTCGGCGACCTCTTTCTTGAAATCCTGGAGCGGACGGAACGCGGCGACGTTGAATACCGCCATGAAGCAGCCGTCGTTGTGCCGGCCGGTCGGCTCGACGCCGAAGCCGAGGCCGGTCAGGAGGCCGCACAGCACCTCGACCATCGCGGCAAGGCCGCTTCCCTTGTAGCCCTCGCTGCCGCCGAGCGGCAGCAGCGCGCCACCTTTGCGGTAGTCCCTCGGATCGGTGGTGTCGCGGCCCTCGGCGTCGATGATCCAGCCCTTCGGGATCTCCTCGCCGCGGGCGACCGCGAGCTGGATCTTGCCGGCGGCGACCGCCGAGGTCGCCATATCAAGATAGAACGGCGCGTCGAGATCGGAGGGCACCGCGATCGAGATCGGGTTGGTGCCGAGCCGGGCCTCGCGGCCACCGAACGGGGCGACGTGTTTCGGCGAGCGGCCGGAATCGGCGGCGGCAATGCCGATCATGCCGGCCTTCATCGCCATCAGCGGATAATGCGCAAGGCGCCCGACATGGCTCTGCCGGAACACGGTGCAGGCCGCGACATTGGCAGTCTTCGCCTTCTCGATCGTCAGCTCCATCGCCTTGGCGTTGACGTGGAAGCCGAACCCCCAATGGCCGTCGATCACGGTGGTGGTCGGGCTCTCCTGCACGATGGTCCATTTGGCGCCGGGCACGATGTGGCCGGCTGTGATGCGGTCGATATAGGTCGGGATCGCGATGACGCCGTGGGAGTCGTGGCCGGCGAGGTTGGCGTTGACGCTGCCGCTGGCAACCGCGTTCGCCTCCTCGTCCGATGCGCCGGCGGCCTTCAGCAGCGCCGCGCCGATGCGGATGAGACGGTCGGCCTTTACGATCGGCATGGTGCTTCCTCGTCATGCCCGCTAGGTGAGCGGGTCTTGCTTGTTGTCGCAGGTGGCATGCTCTCAAAGCGCAGCAGGGCGAGCAAGGGCAGAAAATCCGGTCCGCCATTCCGGGAGCAGGGTGCTGGGCGCCGCTGTTTCACGTTGCGGAACAGGATGGGGCGCGGTGCGGAATATGACCCGGCTGACGGCGTCCGGCCGGGCTTCGGCGGGGTCGGCGGCAGTGGCGCCCCAGGCTGGCACAGCCGGGACCGTAGTTCTCCTGATTCCGGGGCGGGGCGTTCGTCAGCCGTTTACTCTGAATTGCAACTTGCCGGATTTCCTAACCGAGACTTAGGCCTCTCGCGGGCAATGCTTCCGGTCAGAAAGAAGGGGGCGGCCCCGGCGGGGGTCTCAAGGACTGTGCAGTCGACCATCGGACGTACATTCGCGGCGTTGAATGCCACCAACGAAGCGATCCTGTACGCAAAATCGCCAGACGAATTGTACGGCAAGGTCTGCGAAGCCGCCTTTTCCAGCGGCGACTTCCTGGCCGCGACCGTCTTTTTGCTCGAGCCGGACACCAGCCTTTTGAGGTTTGCGGCCGGCTTCGGCGACGATCTCGCGCGCCTGCGCCGCATCAACATCTCGATCATCGCCAGCACCCCGGAGGGCGAGGGCGTCTGCGGGCGGGCGTTCCGCGACCGCAAGGCCTGTGTCAGCAACGACTATCTCAACGACCCCTATTCGGCGGCCTGGCGCGAGAGCGCGACCGTGGCCGGTGTCGGCGCCGCGGCGGCGATGCCGCTGGTCTGCAACGGGCGCAGCGTCGGCGTCTTCATGGTCACGCGCCGCGAGCCGCACTCGCTCGGCGACGACGTCGTCATGCTGCTGGAGCGCATGGCGGCCAACGTGTCCTTTGCGCTCGACAATTTCGACCACGAGGCCTCGCGCCGGCATGGCGAGCGGGCGATGCGCCGGCTGAACCGCATGTTCGGCGCTATCAGCGCGACCAACGAAGCGATCCTGCGCGCCAAGACCGAGCACGATCTCTATCAGCGGGTTTGCGACGCCGCGGTGTTCAGCGGCAAGTCCTTCGCCACGGTGGTGCTGCTGGCCGAGCCGGACACGCACTGGCTCGAACCCGTCGCCGGCACCGGCGAGGCGATCGACCTGATCACGCAGACGCGCTTCTCGACCGACCCGGACAATGTCTACGGCAAGGGCATCTGCGGCGAGGCGTTCCGGACCCAGCGACCCTGCATCAACAACGACATCCCCAAATCGCCCGGTTCCGCGTCGAACGGCCGTGGCAGCGGCCTGATGGCCTGCGTCGCGCTGCCGCTGACCCGGTTCGGCAAGAGCATCGGCGTCCTGATCTTCTTCATCAGCAATTCCTGGGCGACCGATGAGGAGATCATCGCGATGCTCGCGGGGATCGCGGAGAACGTATCGGTCGCGCTCGACAATTTCGGTCGCGCCACCGAAAAGGCCAGGGCCGACGCCGAGAAGGAGCGGCTGTCGCGGATGTTCGCCGCGCTGAGCGCAACCAACGAAGCGATCTTGCGCGCCCGCTCGCGGCTCGAGATGTTCGAACTGGTCTGCGAGGCCGCGGCCAAGGGCGGCGGCTTCAATTCGACCAGCATCCTGATGGCCACGCCGGTCGACGACCTCCTGCAGATGGTCGCGGTCGCCGGTCCCACCGAGGACAATGCGCGGCGTCTCACGGTTTCCCGCAGCGAAGCCCGCCCCGAAGGGCACGGCGTCTGCGGCCAGGCCTTGCGTACCCGGCAGGCCTGCATCAACAACGACTTCCTTCGCGACGTCGCCAACAGCGCGTTCCGCGACGTGATCGACCGCGAGGACTCGCGGTCGGGCGCGGCGTTTCCGTTGCTGGTCCGCGACGAACCGGTCGGCGTGATGCTGTTCATCTCGGCCAAGCGCAACACCTTCAGCGAGGAATTCGCCGAATTGCTGCAGCGGCTCGCCGACAACGTCTCCTTTGCGATCGGCAGCTTCGATCGCGCCGACGAGAAAGCGAGGGCCGAGGAGCAGAAGGAGCGCGTGACGCGGATGTTCGCGGCGCTGAGCGCGACCAACGAGGCGATCATGCGGGCGAAATCCCGCAGCGAGATGTTCGAGCTGGTCTGCGATGCGGCGGCCGTCGGCGGCCAGTTTGTCTCGGCCACGATCAGGCTGGTGCGCCTGGGCGAGATCTTCCTGGAGAACGTGGCGGCCTCGGGTCCCGACCGGGTGCGCGCCCGCGAGGTCCAATTGTCGGCCGATGCGTCGCGTCCGGAGGGACAGAGCCTGACCGGCGCCGCGATCCGCACCCGCAGGCCCTGTATCAGCAACGACTATCTCAGCGACTTCGGACCCGAGACGCACGTCTATCAGGCCGTCCGCGACTCCGGCAGCAAATCCGGCGCGGCGCTGCCGTTGCTCAAGAACGGCGAGGCGATCGGCGCGCTGGTGTTCCTCTCCGGCGAGGCCGGCACGTTCAGCCCGGAGATGATGGCGCTGTTGCAGCGGCTCGCCGAGAATGTGTCGTTTGCGCTCGACAATTTCGACCGGGCCGACGAGAAGGCCCGGGCCGACGAGCAGAAGGAGCGCCTGTCGCGGATGTTCGCGGCGCTGAGCGCGACCAATGAGGCGATCATGCGGGCGAAATCCCGCAATGAGCTGTATCAACTGGTCTGCGAGGCGGCAGCGACCGGCGGCAAGTTCACCTCCACCACCATCGCGCTGCTGCAGCCGGGCAGCGACTATCTCGAGATCGTTGCGACCGCCGGGCCGACCGCGGAGGGCGCGCGCCAGGTGACGCTCTCGATCAACGAGGCGCATCCGGAGGGACGCGGCGCCTGCGGCCGGGCTTTCCGGTCGGGCAAGGCCTGCATCATCAACGACTATTGCGCCGATCCGCAGACGGCGGCGTTCCACGAAAGGGCGAATCTCGACGGAACCAAATCCGGCGCTTCGTTTCCGTTGATCGTCGGCGGGTATGTCGTCGGCGTCATGATCTTCGTCGCGATCGAGAAGGACACTTTCACGCCGGAGTTCGCCGAGCTATTGCAGCGGCTCGCCGACAATCTGGCGTTTGCGCTCGAGAGTTTCGATCGCGCCGACGAGAAGAGCAGGGCGGACGAACGGATCGAGTATCTGGCTTCGCATGACGGCCTGACCCATCTGCCCAACCGCGAGATGTTCAACGAGCTCTTGCGTCACGCGATCGAGATGGCGGACCGCCACCAGCGCCAGTTCGCGGTGCTGTTCATCGATCTCGACCGCTTCAAGGTGATCAACGACTCGCTCGGCCATGACGCCGGCGACATGTTGCTGGTGGCGATCGCCGACCGCCTGCGCACGTCCTTGCGCGCGAGCGACGTGGTGGCGCGGCTCGGCGGCGACGAATTCGTCGTCATCCTGGAAGAGACGGGCGACCGCGGCGGCGTGGAGCATGTCGCCGCCGAGCTCCTGGCCGTGCTCAGCCAGCCGATGCAGCTCAGCGGCCATGAATGCCATACCACGGCCTCGATCGGGATCGCGATGTACCCGGACGACGGCGCGGACGTGCAGACGCTGACCAAGAATGCCGACATGGCGATGTACCTCGCCAAGGAGGACGGCAAGAACGGCTTCCGCTTCTTCTCCAAGGAGATCAAGGCGCAGTCGATCGAGCGACTGACGCTGGAGAGCGCGCTGCGCCGCGCGCTCGAGCGCGACCAGTTCTCGCTGCACTATCAGCCCAAGGTCGATATGGCGAGCGAACAGATCAGCGGCGTCGAGGCGCTGCTGCGCTGGACCCATCCCGAGCTTGGCGCGGTCTCGCCGGGCCAGTTCATCCCGCTGGCCGAGGAGATCGGGCTGATCGTGCCGATCGGCCGCTGGGTGCTGAAGGAGGCGTGCGCGCAGAACATGGCGTGGCAGCGCCAGGGCCTGCTGCCGGTGACCATGGCGGTCAACCTGTCGCCGCGGCAGTTCGCCGATCCGCATCTGCTCAATGACATCGACGAGGCGCTGCTCGCGAGCGGCATGTCGCCGGCATTGCTGCAGCTCGAGGTCACCGAAAGCATGGTGATGCGCAACGTGACACGGGCAATCCGCGTGCTCGACGCGATCCAGAGCCGCGGCATTCGCCTGGCGATCGACGACTTCGGCACCGGCTACTCGTCGATGTCGCTGATGAAGCAGTTCCCGATCGACACCATCAAGATCGACCGCTCCTTCGTGCGCGACTTGCCCGATGACTCCGAGGATGTCGCGATCGCGCAGGCGATCATCAGCATGGGCAAGGCACTCGGCATGACCATCGTCGCCGAGGGCGTCGAGACCTCCGAGCAGCAGCAGTTCCTGCGGGCGCATGCCTGCGACGAGATGCAGGGTTTCCTGTTCAGCAGGCCGCTGCCGCCGCGCGAGCTTGCGGAATTGTTGAAGTCGACGCCGGTGCTGGCCTCGCCCTCGCTGCAGCCCGTGCTGGACGATGAGGTCTTCGACGAGGCCGAACCGGACTCAAGGCGGAAACGCGCTGTCGTCTGACGGCTGCACGTGGAGGTCCCGTACGTCGGAATCGGCGGAGGCGACCTTGCGGGAGAAGTCGTAGGGCCAAGGCAAGAAGGTCTGGCCGGTCAGCGACCGGCGCAGTGCCTCGCCGCCGTCGGCGTAGGTCGCGCCGTCCGGCAGCTTGAGCTGGCGACACCAGCCTGTTGGCAGCGTCTCGCCGCTCCCGTGCATGTCGAGCGCCGGCCCCCACCACCATGCCGGCGCCGGTGGCCGCTCCGGTTCGGGAATCGCGCGCCAGCGCGCGAATTCGTCAACAATGCGCGCAAATTGCAGTTTGGCGGCCGGGTGCATCGAGAGCCCTTTCTCGCCCACGATGATACAAGCGCCGCCGATCCTTGCAACGCACCGGACAAGACGCGCTGGCGCATGCCTGATCTCCCGGATGCGACGTCAGGACGTCACACAACGCATATGCAACATGAAAATCGGGATTTACCCGGCGGCGAGCAATGCTAGGTTGCGCGCCAACTACAACAAACTGGGAGGACCACCTTCATGAAGTATGTGTCGACACTTGCGGCCGGCCTGTTGATCGGCGCCGCCGGGCTGCAGTTTTCTTCAGCCGCTTCGGGGCAGGGCGATGGCTGGATCACGCTGCTCGACAGCTCCAAGATGGGCGACTGGGACGAGGTCGGCAAAGCCAATTGGGCCATGAAGGACGGCGCGCTGGTCGCCGACAAGCTTGACGGCAAGGAGCTCTCCTATCTGGTCAGCAAGACCACCTACAAGGATTTCCAGATCAAGGCGGAGTTCTGGACCGATGAGGACGCCAACAGCGGCATCTTCATCCGCTGCGAGGTGAACAAGCCGATCGACGCCAAGGTCTGTTACGAGGTCAACATCTTCGACAAGCGGCCGGATCCGACCTATGGCACCGGCGCCATCGTCGATGTCGCCAAGGTCGATCCGATGCCGAAGGCCGCCGGCAAATGGAACACCTATGAGATCACGGCGCAGGGCCCGCACTTCGTCGTCGCGCTGAACGGCCAGAAGACGGTCGATGCGCAGGACACCAAGCACGCGAGCGGGTACATCGCCCTCCAGTATGGCTCGGGCGTGGTCAAGTTCCGCAAGGTGCAGATCAAGCCGCTCTGACTGCGGGAGCCGAGAGAGGCCCGGTCGCGGCGCGATCGGGCCCTATTGTTCGTTGTCAATCGGAGGCCTTCCGACCGTCGCCTTGCGTGCGCAAGTGATGGCCGATCACGAGCCCGGTCAGGCACAGCAACAGTCCGAGTGCCGGTGGCGCAAACAGGGCCTCCTCCTGGAATATGCCGTTCACCAGTACGACCATCGTGCCGAAGGCGGCGAGCCCTTGCGTGAGAATCCCGGAGGAGGCGTAGAGGCGCCACGCCTTCAGCGCCATGGCCAGGAAAAAGCCGAGCGGCACCAGGGACCCGATACCCATCTGGTAGAGCAATACGCCGACGGCGCTCTCCACCGCGCCTTCGATACTGCCGGCCTGCTGCGCGGCGTTCCAGTCGATCGAGAAGTAACCTTCGGACAGGTTGCCGCCAACGCCAAGTCCGCGGCCGATCGGGTTTTGCAAGAAGCCGCTCCAGCCACCCATGAAGCCGATCACGTGAAAGTCGCCAATTTGCATTCCGACGTAGATTGCCACGATGGCGTACAACATCAGCGCAATGAGCGCGCCTGCGAGGGTGATGAGCGGGCCGAGCAGCCAGGTTGACGTCCAGGCGAGCGCCACGAAGACGGCCAGGATGAGCGCGCCTTTCACACTGCAGAAGATCAGCAGTGGTATCGCGGCCAGGGCCAGCCAGCGATATCCGACCGCGAACAGGAACAGGATGGAGAAGGCTATTCCGTAGCCGAAGCTGATCGGGCTCATGTTCGGTCCGAAGATGCGCAGCAGATTCGACAGCCCGAGATCCTCCAACAACGGGGTGTTGAAGAAGCTGAAGCGGAAGCGGTCCAGCAGATCCACCGGGACGTTGCCGGTTTCGCGCATCTGGGCTTCCCAGGCTCCGGAACGGGTCGCCTTCAGTTCGTCAAAGTGCCAGAACGTGTAGCCGTTGGTGATAGAGAGCCAGAAGTCGCGGAACAGGAGTTCGACATATCCGCAGACGATCAACAGCGTGGCAACGGCCACAAGGAAGGGCGTCGTGCGGATTTCGAACGTCGCAGCTGTGAGCAGCGATAGCTGAAAAAGAAACAGCGGCAACGCAATGTTGCGCAGATAGACGAGTGCCGCGCGCGAGTCTTGCGTGGCGCCGATCACGAAATACGCCGTCACGGTCGCGAGCGTGATCAACCCCCATTTCATGATCCGGTCGATGTCCGGAGAATGCTTGCGCTCGCGCAGGGCATACAGCGCCAGCGTGACCAGCCACATGACCGCGCAAACGAGGAAGTTGTAGCCCTTGACGAACTCCACCTCCGACTCGGTCGCTATGTAGGACGACAGAATCGAGACGAAAAGATTCTGGAAGAAGATGATGAAGATGGCGATCGACGGCGCATAGGCAGGCGCCGCGAGAATGATCGCGCAGCCGACCAGCGCTTCGACGAGGATGGCGAGGGCGGAGTTGGCCGCCTGCAGGATCGGCGCGAATGCGATCGATGCCACGGCGATGCCGAGTGCCGGAATCACATCGCCGGCCATCAGCGGCCGCTGGGCTATGCCTGCTTGCACGAGCTCTGACCTAATGACCTGATGTGTGGCGCCACACTCGCCTGGTCGATCTAGCCGCCCAATGTGTAAGAATTGGTTAACCAACAAGAGGGCTAGCGCGTCCCGAGCAGCGCCCTGAGGGCATCGGGGTCGGCCTTGCCGGTGATTGCATCGGCCAGGCCAAAGCCCTGCGACATCTCCCAATGGGTCCAGCCCCAGCAATGCTGCCGGGCGTAGGCCGTGACTGCGGCGAGCCAGCGCAACCGGCTGTCGCGCGGGGCTCCGGCCTTGAGCACACCGAATTCATTGATGATGATCGGACGCGAATATTGCTGCTGCCAGGCGGCGGCAGGCTCGAGCCACTTGTCGATGCCACGGTCGGGGGTGGCGCTGTCCAGGATCGCGAGTGCCTTGCGCTTGTTCAGAGCAGCGAGTTGCTCCCGCAACCGCTGCACCTGCGGATCGTCGGCGCGGACCGGGTAGGGCAATCCAGTGATGTCATGGAGCGGCTCGCTCGGATCCCAGTGGGCCTGATGGGTGAATGCCATCGGATCATAGAAGTGAATGGCGTAGACGACGTTCGGGTCGTCGAGCGGTTTGAAACCCGGCAGCGCATCCGCGCGCTGCCAGTTGACCGGACCGGTGATCAGCGTGGTTTGCGGCAGCAGCCGGCGAATGAACCCGGCGAGTTCTTCGACCTCGCGCTGCCACTGCGCGGCGTCGACCTCCGGCTCGTTCAGCAGTTCCGCAAAGACCCGATCGGCCGGATAGTGCCCCATGACTCCCGCGAGCCCGCTCCAGGCATTCTTCATTTCCGTCATCGCACCGGGCGGATCGTCCTTGTGCAGCGCGTTGAAGTGTTCGCCCGAATGCAGGTCGACCGACACGGCATAGCCAAGCGCGAGCAGGGTCTTGAGTGCGGCATCGACTGTGCGCAGGCGGTTGTCGATATCCGCCTTCGCAGCGAAGCGCGGCATGACATGGTCGGCGGGCACCGGCAGCCGGATGTGTGTCATGCCCGCCTTGCGCAGTTCGAGGAGGAGACTGCGGGGCGGCGCCGAAGGCGGCTCGGCGATCCAGCCGTCGGCATTGACGCCGCTCGACAGGGCTTTGATCCGGTCCGCCGGGACGCCTTCGATCAAGGCCGGGCATGCCGGCGCGGCGGCGGACAGCAGCAGGGATGCGGCGGCGGCAATGGCAAGGATCGACGGCCGGGCCATGGACGATCAGCTCGCGATGGCCAGTGCCGGCGCGGGGCGCGGGGCGGCCTCGTTGATCACGACGCCGATCGCGGCCGACGTTCGTTTTGAGAGCGATGCGATAGCGCCTCGGATCGCGGTGGCATCGCTGGCGCCCTCCCGCTCGACCAGAACGATCAGGTCGGCATGGGTCGCCAGCGAGGCGACCTCGGGCTGCTCCGCAAGCGACGGCGCATCGACCACGATCAGGGCGAACTCGGCGCGGATATCCTCGCCGTCCGGCATCGAGTCGCGCCCGGCACCGAGCAGCAGCCCGACCGAGTGCAGGGCCGCACGCGAGGTGCGGGGACCGGTCGGCGCGGTGCTCTGGACCGTCGCGTCAGCGGGGCGTGCCAGACTGGAGCCGTTCTGCACCTCGATCACAGCGCTCATCATCCCGGTGTTGACGGCGCAGAGGTTCAGCGAATGGGCAATCGCCTCGGCGCCGGAATCCGGTTGGAGCGAGGTCACGAGGACGATCTTGCCGCGCTGACCAGATGCGGCGGCAACCCGCTGCAGCAGCCGCTGCATATGGGGACGCATGTCGGCCTCTGCGGGACCGCCAATCGGCGTGTGCCAAACGGTCATTCGACCATCGCGCCGCGCTGCGGTCGGAATGCGAACCCAGACCGGCAGGTCCACGGGTGCCGCGCCCGGCGCCGCACCCGTGGCCGGCTTTGCCGGCGGCGGCTCCGGTGCCTTTTGCGGCGGCGATGTCTGCCGCGCGTCCAGCACTGCAATCGCTGCCGTCGATGTCAGCGTCGAGGCGATGGCGACGGCGACGAGCAGAAGAGCGAGCGGCGGGCGAGCCGGGCGGGTTGGTGGAGTTGCGGCCGAGGCGAGCCTGGTCTGCGAACTCTGCAGCCGCCGCTGCTCGTTGGTCGTGTTGAACCGCGCCAAAAACTGCTCGTAGATGTTCTTGTTGGCATCGGCGATGCGCTGCAGCTCCTGCAGCTTGACCTGCGACTGCGCGTCCGTCAGCGCTTCCGCCTCGGCGGCCTTGAGTTGGCGCTCGAGTGTGTTTTGCTGGTCCAGCAGCGTCTCATATTCAGACTTCGCGGTGTCGATGTTGCGCTTCCGTTCGGTCTCGATCTGCTTGTTCAGCTCGGCGAGCTGGCTGAGCGCAATCACGAGCTCCGGATGCCGGTCACCCAGCACCGCGCGCTTCTGCGAAATCTGGTCGTTGAGTGCAGCACGCTGGGCACGGAGCGCGGTGAGCAGGTCCTGCTTCACGGGAGCCTCGACATGGGCTTTCAGGTCGCGCTGGGTCTGTTCGTAGCGAGTCTTCGCGTCCTCCGCTTTCAGGCGCGCGGCAGACACCTGCTGGTTCAGGTCGATGATCTTCAGCTGCTGCGTTGTGGCATCCTTGCCGGCATAGACGATCTTGTGGTCGTGCTTGAACTGGGCCACCGCGTCCTCCGACGCGCGCAGGCGGTCGCTCAGCGTCTTGAGACGGCCGTCGAGCCAGTCGGCGGCGTCATCGGTCGCGGTCGCGCGGTCCTGCACCTGACTTGCGACGAAGGCTTCGGCGACGGCATCGGCATAGCGCGCCGCCTTTTGCGGCGAGTTGGAGACGAACGTGACGGAGACGACGTAGGTCAGACCGCGGCGGGCGATGTCCAGGCGATTGCGAAACCGGTCTACAATGCGGGCCCGGTCGGTCTCGGAGCCGGCGATGTCGGGGTCGTTCTGAACATCGAGCTGCTCGATCAACGGCCGCAGGAACTTGTCGGACTTCGCGATCTCGATCAGGCTTTGCAGCGCGGCGGCATCCTGGCCGAATCCGGGCAGGACATCCTGCTCATTGGTAACGTGTTGCTCGCGGGGATCGACCACGACGAGCGCGGTTGCTGCATAGCGTACCGGCAATACCATCAGCACACCGACACCTGCTGCGAACAGGGCAAGCGACAGCAGCGCGATGCGCAGGCCATTGCGCCGAAAGAACGCGATGATGCCGGGAATCGTGAGCGTGGCCTTCAGGAGTTCTGGGCGCTCGCCGCGACGCGCCAATGGCCGGTCAGGAGATTCCCACGAGGCGGCGTCCTCCACATGATCTGGAGCCGCCTGGGTTGCCTGGTGACTGTACGTCATGCGCTTGGACTTGACCCGAAGCTCGCTCTACGTGGCACATGACGCGGCGCGCCGCTCATGCGTATTGTCTGTCGCGACGATGATCGATGGCCGCGGGATTGAGCTCGCTCAGGACGACACCGACCAGCTTGCGCTCCATCCCGCCGAGCCCGGCGATGATGTCTTCCATGCAGTCATTGATATCGAGATCGACGGGCAGGACCGCGACGAGGCCATCGACCGTCTCGAACAGGTTGTGGTCCGTAGTCGCCCACGGGATCGCGGGGCCATCGAGGATCACGAGGTCGTGGCCGCGCGCGGAGCCCGCCTGGGCGATCGCCTTGCGGATCGCCTCGGCATCGGCGCCCTTGACCGCGGGCAGGATCGCGATGCCGTTCGCGGTGTTGACGACGCGGGCGGCCTTGCTGCCGATCGTCAGCCAACCGAGCCGACCCGGTTCGCTCTTGCCGAGATGTGCGACCTTGTCGGACAGGGCGTGGGTCGTTGTGTCAGCGTCGATCATCAGGACCCTGACGCCGTCGCGCGCGGCCGATAGCGCGATGTTCAGCGCGACGACGCTGCGACCGGTGCCGTCGCCGATCACGGAAAGCACGATGGCACCGTCGGTGCCTGCGCGCTTGGCCAATGTCGCGCGGATCTCGCGAATCGTGTTTGCGAAAGCGGTCCGTGCGGCGCCGGTGCGCAACGTCGGCCAGCCGAACCGCGTGACGTCGGCGGTGTTGCCGCCGGTCAGGATTCCGCCGAGCGTCCGCATGACGTCGGATTCGTGCAATTGTGCAATCAACGGTTTGTCGATCGCGCCGGCGGCCGGCTGCGGCTGGGACCGCGCAACAATGGGCTGCTTCACTGTCTCGACGACCACCTGCCGCTCGGAGGCCGCGTCTTCCTTGGGCTGAACCTTCGGACGGATCGGGTCGGCGCCCGGCGCCAACTGGCTGGCGGCGACAATCCAGGCGGCTGCGGCAAGCCCGCCGAACACGAAGCCGATCATCGCAAGCAGGCTCATCGCCGGCGGGAAGGTGCGACGCTGCGGAATGGTGGCGTCGCCGATCACGCGCGCGCTCGAGGTGTTGAGGCTCTCCTGCTCCTCGGTTTCGCGCGAGCGCTTGAGGAACGACTGGTACACGTCGCGGCTGGCTTCGACGTCGCGCTCGAGCTCGCGCAGGCGCACCGATGCCTGGCTCATCTGCACGCTCTGGCGCTTCTGCACGTCGAGCGCCTTGTTCAGCGACGCTTCGTAGTCGCGCGCGCGGGTCAGATCGTTCTTGGCGGCCTGCGCAAAGCGGTCGACCTCTTCCTTGATGGTGCGGTGCAGGTCCTCGACCTGCTGCTCGACCTGGCGCAGTGCCGGATGGCGCGGACCGAGCTCGCCCTGCAGCTCGGCCTGGCGCTTCTTCGCATCGGCATATTGCGCGCGCAGATTGGCGATGGTCGGTGATTGCAGCGCCTCGGGAATCGCGCCCGGATCGCTCGCGCTGCGGCGACTGGTCTCGATCTGGTCGTACTTGGCCTGGGCGTCGAGCGTCAGCGCGCGGGCCGCGGCCAGCCGCTGGTTGCTGGCGGAGAGCTGCTGGTCGCCGATCAGATTGTCCTGCGAGCCGACGAAATTGTTCTGCGCCTTGTAGGTCGCCAGCGCTTCTTCCGCGTTGCGGAGCCGCTGCTGCAGCTCCTTCAAGCGGCCGGACAGGTCGGTTGTCGCGCGGCGGGCGGCGGCTGCCTGCGACTGCTTGGACTCGGCGAGATAGGCCTTCGTGATCGCGTTGGCGAGCATCGCCGCCTTCGCCGGCTCATACGACCAGACGTCGATGTCGACGATGAAGGTGCGATCGGTCTTCTTGACGTTGATGTGGCGGTTGAGGGCATCAAGCGTGCCCATCTCGATCTGCTGCTGCTGTTCCGGCGTCGGTTTGGACTCGATCCCGAACAGGCCGAGCAGCGAGGCAGAGATGCCCCTGCCGGCCGCGCCGCCGCCGAACTCGGGATCCTTGTCGAGATTGATATCGCGGATCGCCTGCAGCAGCACGTTGTTGGAGGTGATCAGGCGCGACTGGCTCTCGACCACCATCGAGAGGCCGGAAATGTCCTGGGCGCGCGGCGTCAGCTCGCGTTCGACGAGCTGAAGCTCGCGCGGGTCGACATAGAGCTGGGCGCTCGCGGTGTATTTCGGGGTCAGGGTCTTGCCGATGGCGACCGCGACGCAGGCGCAGAGCAGCGCCGCCGATACGATCGCGACCTTGCGCTCCCAGAGCAGCCGGATCAGGTCGAGCACGTTGAAGCCCGCCGCAGTTCCGGCGGGACGGGGCTCGGGCTTCGTCTGACCTATCGGCTGGTCATAGTTAAGCATCGACCCCAGCTTCCATTCGAACGGCCGCACGCATCGGCTGAGGGGTTACTTCTCGAGTCACGCGACATGCGCGAGAAAACAACGCGGGCACAACGCAACAGGGAAAATTAACCATACTCATTGATGGACTATTCACCAGAAAGGCAAACAAAGCGTTTAAGCGCGGGCGCATTGGAACGCCTCCGCCATGGTCAATGTCGGGATGTTCCGCCGCGCCGCGGCCTCCAGTGCGTAGATCATGAGGTGGGGCGTGCAGCCATAGAGGCTCGGCCGCTCGGCGACGTCGTGGCCATAGAAAATTAACCAACCGTTACCGGCCTCTGCCTCGTCGAAGGCGCGGTCGATCCGGTCGTGGCTGAGCTGGCGGTCGATCAGCGGCATGGCGCGCAGGAACTGCGGGTCGACTTCGCCCGCGTTGACGCCCGGGACGATGCTGCGGCAGGTCCGGAATTCGGACTTCAGCAGGTGCTTACGGGCGTAGGAGCCGTAGCCGAACGGATAGGCGAAGGTCTCGATCGCCATCGACGGATTGAGCGAATTGAAATAGGCGCGGTTGCGCGCGATCTCCGCGGCGAGCGAGGCCTCGTCGAGATCGCAGGCACGACGATGCGAGAAGGTGTGGCAGCCGACCTCGTGGCCGCGCCGATGCAGCGACACCACGTCATCAGCGGTGCCGGTGGTCCAGTTCGGGGTGTCCGACCCGACCAGGCCGCCCGACACGTAGAATGTCCCGCGCGCGCCGTAGGACTCCAGGATGTCGGCGCCGACCGTCGCCGCGCTCTTCGCCAGGTCGTCGAAGGTGAAGCTGACCATCGGCGTCGCATTGTGCAGGCGGAAATATTCGACCTGCACATGCATCGCCAGCCGATGGCTGACCTTGACCCTGGCCTCGGACCACAGCGCGTTCATCGCTAGAGCTTTCGCAACATCACATGATAGTCGCCATGCCGCATGTCGATCTTGCCCGGCAGCAACGCATTCATCGTTCGCGCGGCGAGGTCGATCAGCGCGGCGAGCATCGGCTTGCGCTTGCGCATTTCGGGATAGCGCGGGCTCTCGTATTTCCTGCGGTAGATCACCTGCAGCCCGTGCACGGCGGCAAATGCCTCGAGATTGCTGAGCGTGACCAGCGGATGGAAATGGGTCGGGAACGGCGCATGGCCCGGCAACCCGGCTTTCTTGTCGCCGCGGATGTGGCGATAGAACCAGATGTGGAACCAGTGCGGGGAGTATTTGGTGACGACGCCGGACAGCGACTTCGGGTTCGGCGCCCCGATCAGCAGGAGGCCGTTCTGCTTCAACGCCGCGCTGAAGCCGGCCAGCACCGCCTCGACGTCGGGCACGTGCTCGATCACATTGTAGCAGATGATCAGATCGAAGCTCTGCGACGGGAAGCGATAGGTCTGGAGGTCGCCGAGGATCGCCTCCTGGGCATAGTCATTGTTGCGGATCTGGTCCTCGTCGATATCGACCACGGTGACATGGGCGCGGCGCAGCACGCCGAGCGGCAGGAAGCTGGTCGAGCCGCCGCCGGCCTCGTAGACCGCAAGCGGGCCGGCCGGCAGCTTGGCTTCGAGGATGCTGTGCACCGTCAACAGGCTTTGCTTGGCTTCGCCGGGCGGCAGATCCAGCAGCGCTTGCGGGTGGATCGGTATGGCCGACGTTGCCGGTTCGACGAGCTTCTTCTGGATCGTATCGAGCGCAAAAGTCTCGGTCATTGGGGCATTCCAATATTGCTGCTTGCGAATTTGGCGCGGAATAGCGCCAGGCCTTGCTTCAACCGCTGGCGGAGGCGGGCGATATCGAACAGCCAGCACAGCCCGGCGTAGACCGTGAGGCCGGCGCCGATCAGCACGATGCTGGCAGGGAGGTCGGCGATGTGCAGTCCGCGATCGATCGCGCCGACCGTCAGCACCATCGCCAGCGCGGCAATGACGATCAGGGCCAACCGTCCGAGCGGGAACGGGACCGCGAAGGCGAACCGGCTGAGGACGAAAGCCGTGGCAAAGCCCACGACGTCGGCGCCGAGCCGGGCCCAGGCCGCGCCGATCGTGCCGTAGTGGCTCACCAGCACATAGGACAGGGTCAAATTGGCCGCGATGATCGAGGCGGTGTTGATCAGGTAGAAGGAATTGCGGCCGGAGAGCAGGAAGCTCGCATGCAGATATTGCTGGGTCAGCACCTGGAACACGACGGCGAGCGCAATGATCGGCATGATCTGCGCGGCAAGCTCGCGGAAGTCGGCGCCGAGGATGATATTGGCGACATGCGCTGCGATCGCGGCAAAGCCGAGACAGGCCGGCAGCGTGACGCCGGCGAGCAGCTCGAGGCATTCGGCGAGATGGGTCTTCACCGCGGCGTTGCCTTGCCGGGCGTGGATCTGCACCGCCATCGGGAAGAAGGCGGTCGCGATGCTCATCGCCGGCATCATCAGGGTCTGGCGTACGAGGTCGAGGGCCGCGACATATTTGCCGGCGTCGGCGGCGCCGACCAGGTTCGCAATCATGAAGCGGTCGGTGACGCTCGAGATCGCGAGCAGCGTGAGCGACAGCGTCAGCGGCAGGCCGGTGCGCGCAAGCGTCGTGAGATCGGTGCGGTCGAAGACGATCGTCGTGCCTCGCCACGCGCGGCGCGACTGCACGAGCACCGCGACGAGATAGGCCGCCGCCGCGGCGAGCAGCAGCAGGAAGCCGCTCGGGCCAGTCAGCGCGACGATGACGCCGAAGCCGAGCAAGGCGGCCGCGCGGACCAGCGTCGCCTTCATGACCGACTGCGCCATCAGCCGGGCGCGCAGCAGGTCCTGCGTCAGCTCGAACAGGCCGATCGCGACCGACAGCACGACGGCGGCCAGCGCTGCCATGGCATCAAGGCCGACCAGGCGTGCGAGCACATAGGCGATCGGCGCGGTGAGGCAGCAGATCAGATAACCCGACGCCACGAGGCTGCGGACGTCGGTGCCGTCATTGCGGGCGTGTCCGCTCAGGATCAGGTTGCGGAACCAGCCGACCAGGAAGACCGAGATGACCGAGGCGAAGCCGACACCAAGCAGATAGACGCCATAATCATGCGGCGCGAACAGCCGCGTGAAAATGAACACGCTCAACAGCCCCAGCAGTGCCGAGAGGATGTTGGCGGTCAGATTGATGCTGGCCTGTCCGATCAGCATAATGCGGCGAGCCCCGCTGCTTGGTCGACCATGTCCGGCGCGAGGATGGCGTCGCTCTCGGCGACCACCTCGCGGATCGTGTCGACGGGCGTGCCGGAAAACGAGGCGATCGAGAAGGCGACATCGTCCCTGTCGGCGCGCATCAGCAGGCGGTTCAACTCATCCTTGCTCAGTGTCGGGTCGTCCCAATAGCTGATGCAGGGCGTCTTGGGCACGACGCTGTGGCGCAGCGCGGAGCCGGCGTCGTTCTCGACGAAGAAGCCGTAGAGCAGGTATTCGGAGAATTCGCGGGTTCTGCAGAGCGCCTCGACCCAGCTCACGCCGGTGGCGGCCTCGATCCGTTCGGCCAGCGCCCGGGTGGTCTGCTTGTCCCACAAGATGATGTGTCCGATGAAGTCGGGTGCCGGGAAGGGAGGCGTTGGCAGGCCGAGCAATTGGTGGCTGGTATCGAGCCAGCGCGAGTGACGCGGCTGGTCGGCGGTCACCGCGTCGTCCATCCTCAACAGCGGGATCGTGTTCGGATACGCGAAACGCGCGAGATCGAAATCGCGAAAGAACACGATGTCGGAATCCAGGATGCAGAAGCGCTCATAGGGCAGCGCGATGGTGGCCGCGATCTTCAGGATCTGCTGGACGTGCCAGCCGTTGACCGGTTTGGCGCGCAGCGACCACCAGAATTGCCGCCGCTTGCGCTGGATCATCCGCGGCAGCGGCCGCAGCCAGTCGGGCAGGAACGTCGAGGCCGGAATGATGATGCGGCGCTCGCTCGCCAGCGGGGCGAACAGCGGCAGGTCGCAATCCGGAACCAGCAGGTAATGCTTGGAGAAGGAGGTGACGTGGCGATCCACACTTTCGCAAAGCAGAGTGCAGATTTCCAGATCGCGCCCGTAGGTCGGGGTCAACAACGCGACAGGGTTCATCTCGTAGCTTTCTCCGCCAACACCGTGTCAGGGCGGTACGTCGCGGCCGCCAAATGTCCGTGGTTTCCCGGTTCAGCAAGATCGATGCCGGACGGTGTACCGGCTGCCTGGGGCAGCCTGTCGTGGTTAATTCTCGCGCGGGTCAAACCGTGGCGGCGGTGAAGCGGCGCGAAGTAACCATGCGAACGCGCGAACTGCGTGCCGTACCGCAGATTTGCCCGGATATTGCAGAGCCCGTGTCTGCGTCGCCGACACTGCTCGGCGCAGGTGAGAATGAATGCGAATTGACCCTATTCCCGGCGCGGGAGCGTCGCGGACGGCGCCGATGTCGTGCCCGTTTGTCATTTCGGCACAGCGCCGACGTCCGCGCTGTCCGCTTTCGGGACCGTCGACGCGGTAGGCTTGTCGGAGCATGCGATGCGAGCTGATGGAAACGAGGGGATCACGCGGCGCGCGGCGCTGGCTGTCGCGCTGTTTGCCGCAGGCGGACTGTCCGCCGCGAAGGCTGCGCCGTCGGGAACATCGCGGCTCGGTCCTGATACGGCCCGGTTCGCCGGCGCGTTCGTCAATTGGGGCCAGACCGGCCGCGAGCACATGCTGCAGGCGTGGGAGAAGTGGCTGAAGCAGCCGCGTTCATCGGTGATCGGCGTGGACTTCTACGGTCAGAACACCTGGGAGGATTACCACACCTACGACTGGGTGCCGGGGATCTGGAAGAAGCTCAACCCCGCGCGCAACGTCGTCTGGTCGGTGCCGCTGACGATATCGGGCACACCGCTGGCCGATGTCGCCGGCGGTCTGCACGATGCCGATTTCGACGCCGCCGCCCGTGCCATCGCGGAAGCGCATCCCAAGGCGATCATCCGGCTCGGCTGGGAAATGAACATCGCCAACATGGGCTGGTTCACAAAAGGGCAGGAGGATGACTACGTGCAATCGTTCCGCCGCGTGGTCGGGATCTTCCGTAGTCGTTCCGGCCGCTTCAGGTTTGACTGGTGCCCGGGCTGGGGAGCGCAGGACACGCCCGCGGATGCCGCCTATCCCGGCGACGATGTCGTCGACTACATCGGCCTCGACGTGTACGACTTCAAATCCGAAGGCTCGCCCGCGGAGCGCTGGACGAGCCGCTATCTCAAGGCGCCGTTCGGCCTCGAATGGCAGCGCGAATTCGCCGCCGCGCATCGCAAGCTGATGAGCTATCCGGAATGGGGCGTCGGCCAATCCGGCGACAATGCCGATTTCGTCCAGCAGATGCACGACTGGTTTGCCGCCAACCGGGCCGCGATCGCCTATGCGGCCTATTTCGACGTCGATGGGCTCTGGCCGACGCAGATCGACAATGGCCGCTTTCCGAACTCGGCGCGGCTGTTCCGGAAATTGTTCGCGGGCTGATCGACCGGCCGCGCTGGCTTGTCCCGCGGAAATGCAAAAAGCCCGATCCGCCGTTCGACGGATCGGGCCGTGCTTCATCGCTGCGCTGAGGCGTCAGGACGCCTGCGCGCCCGTCAGCAGCGTCAGGCCCATCTTCATCTTGTCCTGGATCGTGCGTTGCGCGAGGCAGGTGAACAGGCAGAGCTTGTCGCAGCCGACGGTTTCCTTGCGGCGGGCGCGGGCCTCCTCGCTGTACCAGATCTCGCGCGCGGTCTGGGTGCGGACGTTGCCGATCGGCTTGAAGAACCAGCACACTTCGAGGCGGCCGTCGGAGCGGATGAAGTAGTTCCGCATGCCGACCCGGCACGGCATCACTTCCTTGGGCGCCTTCTCGCGGCGGAAATGGTTCGGCCAGGCCCTGAGCACGGCTTCGCCATTGAGGATCGGCGCGCCCTGGCGCTTCAGCCGCAGCAGCTCGTCGCGGACCTTGATGAGATCGTCCATCTCGTTCTCACCGATCCACAACTCGTCCTCGACCTCCTGCGTTCCCTGCTCGACCGGCTGGAAGCTCAGCGCGGTGGCGCCGATCTTCTGGATCCAGTCCACCATCTCGGGCAGGCGGCGGAAGTTCAGCCTGTGCACGACGGGCTTGATGATGATCGGGAAATCCAGCCCCTCGGCGCGGCGCGCCTCGGCGACGTTGCGGATGCCCTGCACGATGTCGTTCAGCGAGTTCTCGACGCCGCGCGAATAGTTGTGGATCGCCGGATCCGTCGAGTCGATCGAGATGTTGATGTTGAACGGGCGGGCCTCGACGGTCTGTGCCACGATCTTCTTGTTCAGGTAGGCGCCGCCATTGGTGGTGGCGCCCCAGTGGATGTCGTTGTTGCGGCAGAACCGCAACAGATCGAGAAAGCCCTTCTTGATATAAGGCTCGCCGCCGGCGAACTCGACATGATAGGCGCCGATGAATTCCTTGAGGCTCGCAAGCGCGCGTTGCCATTCCGCGATGCTCATCTCCTCGCGATAGTTCGGACGGCGCCAGTAGTCGCAGTAACGGCATTTGTAATTGCAGCGCTCGACCACCTCGGCAAAGATCGCGGCCGGGCGGGTGATGTCGCGTCCGGTGCGGAGGTAGAGCTCCTCCGAAAGGGCATTCCGGACATGCTTGGTGCCGAGCGAGACGAGGTCGAGCGCTTTCAAGGTGAACCTCAGACGTGAATTGTTGTTGTTGCGAACTGGGGCGGGATCGTTGCGTCGCCGGGACAACAGCAAATTGGATGCCAGTGCGATCGGGCGCCTAATACGATCGCCTGCACGCGGCCCTTAACCCTAAGAAAGCGTTGCCGATACCGGCCGACGGCCGATCTTGCGGACCGGAGGGCGCTTGATCGTGGCAAATCCGGCCGCTCGCGCGCAATTAACCTTGCGGTGGAAATTGCCGGGCTGCGCGCGGTCCGTGGATCGGATTTTGCCATGAGATGGCCGTAGCGTTTGAACTGCGTCCGTATCGCATTCTGTGGCGGCCATCGCGGGACGAAGATGTCCCACCGTGAGGCCGTGCCCCGTCCTGGGACGATGCGTGTCGTGGACCGGGATTGGCAGGAGGCCATGAACCCATGTCGACCGAGCTTGCCGCGCCAGAGCGCGCCTGGGTTGCGACGTCACCCGAGCTTGATTGCTCCATCGAGACCGTGATCTGCATACCGAGCTTTCGCCGGCCGAAGCATCTTCGGTTGACGCTGGAGTCGGTCGTGGCGCAGCGGACCGAACGGCGCTTTGCCGTTGTTGTCGTCGAGAACGACGCCGCACGGTGTGAAAGCGCGCCGGTCGCCGCCGAATTCCTGACCTCCGGCCGGCTGCGCGGCCTCTGCATCGTCGAGCCCCGCCAGGGCAATTGCCGCGCCATCAATGCCGCGTTCGAGACGGCGCTCGAGATCTTCCCGCAGGCGCAGAACATCCTGATGATCGATGACGACGAGGTCGCCTCGCCGGATTGGCTGGAGCATATGGTCGAGGCCGCCGAGACGACCGGTGCCGCTATCATCGGCGGGCCGGTATGGCCGAAGTTCGATGACAAGCACAAGCGCGGCCTCACGCGCCATCCGGCGTTTGCGCCGGCCTATCACGAAAGTGGCCCCGTCCCGGTGATCTATGGCTGCGGCAACTGCCTGATCCGTCGCGCGGTGTTCGATGCGCTGGGCAACCCGGCCTTCGATCTGCGCTTCAACTTCCTCGGCGGCGGCGACCATGATTTCTTCGCGCGCGCCCGCCGCGCCGGCTTCGGCTTCTTCTGGGTGACGGAAGCGGCGATCATGGAGACGGTGCCGGAGAGCCGGACCAATCTCGGCTGGATCGTGCGGCGCGGCCTGCGGATCGGCGCGATCAACTATCACATCGAGCGCAAGGCGGCGCAAACGACATGGTCGCGCGCCGCCGTCAAGGCCAAGATGTTCGGCCTGGTGCCGTTCTCGCTGTTCCGTTTCACGCGCATCGTGCTGAAGGAGCAGCAGGCCGTGATCGCGATGCACCCGATGGTGGTCGCGATCGGCAGCGCGCTCGCGGTGCTCGGCATCGAGCCGCAGCCTTACGCCGCCTCCAAGATCGCGTCGTGACCGACCTTCCCATCACCGCGCAAAGCCGGGCGCTGATCGCCGAAGCGTCGCGCCGGCCGGTGATGGATGTTGTCCGCGGCACGATGTTCATCGGCATCCTGCTCTTGGTCTGGATCTCGCTGCATCCGTTCGAGGATCTCGGCGACCTCAGGGTCGGCGAAGTGACCTCCGGCAAGGAGGCGTTTCTCTACGGGCTGTTCGGCGTGCTCATGGTGGCGATGCTCGCGCTGACCGTTCAGGACAACACTCCGGCGCTGAAGTCGCTGTTGACGCCGGCGTTCGTGCTGTTCGCCGGCTGGATCTGCGTCACTGTCGTGCTGTCGGTCGATCCCGCCACGTCGGTGCGCCGGCTGGCGCTCTCGGTCTTCGTCGTCGTGGTCACGGCCACCATGATGCTGCTGCCGAAATCGCAGGACGAATTGATGCGCTGGTTCAGCATTGCGGCCCTCGTGCTGCTCGCGACCTGCTATCTCGGCATCCTGCTGGCCCCGCATCTGTCGATGCATCTGGCGACCGACCCGCAGGAGCCGGCGCTCGCCGGCAACTGGCGCGGCGCGTTCGGCCACAAGAACGTCGCCGCCGCGATGATGGCGATGATGCTGTTCATCGGCATCTATTTGATCAGGGCCGGCGGATGGATCTCGGGCGTCCTCGTGGTCGGCCTTGCGTCGCTGTTCCTGCTGTACTCGGCCGGCAAGAGCTCATTGTCGCTGTGTGCTGCGGTGCTGCTCCTGACCTCGGTCACCTCTGCGGTCCGCTCGCTCTGGGGCCGCGCGCTCATCCTGCTGCTGCCGCTGGTACTGCTCAATCTGTTCAGCATCGGCACCGTGATGAGCGACACGCTTGCGACGATCGCAAAGTTCCTGCCGCTCGACACATCCTTCACCGGCCGCTCCGACATTTGGGTGTTCGCGCTCGATTCGCTGCACCAGCGGCTGTTCACCGGCTACGGCTTCGAGTCGTTCTGGGGCAGTGACGCGATCCAGAACCTGCGCGAGGGCAAGGAATGGGCAGGCTATGCCTCGCACAGCCACAACGGCTATCTCGACACCGCGCTCGGCACCGGCCTGCCGGGCCTGGTGCTGCTGATCGCGGCGATCGTGGTGAAACCGTTGCGCGACTTCCAGGCCGCGGACATCGGCGGCAACCGGGGACCGCTGACGATGCTGTTCCTCCGCATCTGGCTGTTCGGCCTCTATCTGTCGTCAATGGAGAGCTTTTTCCTCGATCGCGCGGATACGATCTGGGTGACGTTCCTGATCGCCGTGTTCGGGCTGCATTATCTCGCGCGCTTCCGCGCGGCGAGCTGAGGATAGCCGTCTAGAGCTGCGCGCGGACCGCGTTTGCGACGTCCGACCACCAGCCGTCGAAATCGAACGGCACATGGACCGGCGGCCGCTTCAGCGCCGAGTCGATCCTGTCGGCATAGGCGGCGCTGTCCGAGCCGCGCGGCACCAGCACGATGGCGCCGCGGTCGATCAGTTCCTTGAAGCGCGGATGATGGTCGAACTCGTCCGGCAGCGCCGGGCCGGTCACGATCAGCGGCCGGCCGGACTGCACGCAGGCCAGCACGCTGGAGCGGCGCGCGGTGAGGCCCTCATCCAGCGGATAGCAGAAGGCGCTGGCCTCGCCGAGCAGGCCGAACACCTCGTGATCGGAGGCGACGAAGCCGGAGACGATCACGTCGCCCTTGAGATCGAGCTCGGCGACGCGGGCATGGAATTTCTCCTCGACCTTGTCGACGCCGCGGATGAAGGAGCCGATATAAACGATCAGCGGCTTCAGCCCGCGTTGCTTCAGAACGGCACCGATCTCGAGCAGCGCGTTCGGCTGCTTGCCTGGGTAGATCGAGCCGAAATGGCCGATGATGAGCTGGCCGTTGCCGCGCGCGGCCACGAGTCGGTGTCGCAATTTCGAATTCTCGATCCCGGCCGGCGCGGCAATGTTCGGCGGCAGCGGCGCCAGCACGCATTTCCGCACCATGCGGCGCGCCCAGCGATCATCGGCGAGTTCTTGCCGCACCAGCGGCGAGAACATCACAATGGTATTGGCGAGCCACAGCGCCGGCAGATAGGTGATCCGGCGCATCCAGTTGAGGCCGCCCCATTCGTGCTGAATCAGGACAACCCTGCGCCGCCTGAGCCGCGCCATCGCGAGCGCGAGCAGTGGCCGCCAGATCACGCGTTTCCAGGCGACAATCGGGAAGTTGCAGACAACACTTTGCGCCGATCCGATCGCGCGCCAGATCTCGCCGATCGTGCCGTCGGTCCGTGTCAGGGTTAACGTCGCGCCGGCGCCGGGCTCGATCTTGTCGACCGCCTCCTGCAGCAAGCGGGTGAAATACCCGACGCCGCAATTCATCTGCGGTCCGGCGCTGAGGAACAGCGCCCGGTATCGGGATTGTTCGGTCATCGTGCCTTGGTTCACATGCCCTGGCGGCCGGGTCGGCGCCGCGTTAGCCATACAGGCGAGACATTACTTTCGGTTAAGCGGCCGGCTCGACAGAGCGGCACCCTTCTTGCCAATCCCTGCCCAGAGGCGGTCCGATCGTCCCGGAACGGGACATCGGTCGAGGCGGCATGCCGCGAACAGCCAGCAGGAGTGCGACGATGACGACAGGCAAGGTCTTCACGAACTGGGATGACACCCATTCCGAGCTCTGGAGCCATCAGCCGATCCGGCTCGATCACAGCATGCATCAGCAGCCGGCGTTCTCGATGGACGATCTCGCCCGCCTGATCGAGACCTATCCGCGAGAGCATTACAGCCTGGTCAAGACTGGCGCGAGGGGCGCGAGCCGGGTCTGGCGCGAGGGCGAGATCGGCAAGCTCTGCGGCCGCCAGGTAATCGAGGCGATCTCGCGCGGCGGGTTGTGGCTGAACCTGCGTAACGTCACCGCCATCGACCACCGCTACCGCGACATGATCGACCGGATGTTTGCCGAAGTCGCGGCCAAGGTGCCGGGCTTCGAGGCGCCGACCCATCAGGCCGGCATCCTGATCTCCTCGCCGGACGCGCAGGTCTATTATCACGCCGACCTGCCCGGGCAGGGCCTGATCCAGATCGCCGGACGCAAGCGCGTCTATATCTATCCGAACACGGCGCCGTTCATCCGCCCCGAGCATCTCGAGGACATCGCGCTGTTCGATGTGGAGGTCGATATCCCCTATGCCGCCTGGTACGACAAGCACGCGCAGGTGATCGATCTCGAGCCCGGCCAGATGCTGAACTGGCCGCTGAATGCGCCGCATCGCGTCGAGAACCTCGGCACCGTCAACATCTCGATGACGGTGTCCTATGTGAACGACGACATCCGCCGCTCCCAGATTCTCCATCTCGCCAACGGCATGCTGCGCCACCGCTTCGGCTATGCGCCGAAGAGCCGCAACATCCGCGGCCCGTCGTTCTTCGCCAAGCAGGTGATGCAGAAGCTGTTGCGCGACGGCACATGGGTGAAACGTGAGCGCGCGGTGCGCCGCCCGATCGACTTCCGCCTCGACGAGGCCGATCTCGGCAAGATCGTCGATCTGCCAAAGGCTGCCTGAGCGTCGGGCTCTGCAATGACGGTGCTGACGACATCGGCCGGGAAACTGAGCGCGCAGGCACCGTCTCGCGCGGTCGGCTTTCGTGTCGAGCTGTTTCCGGATTGGGCGCAGGCCGTGGCGCGCTGGGGCGCGTTCGATCCGCCGACGGCCTTCCAGCACCCGCAATGGTATGCGTCGTGGTATCGCGCCTTCGCAACGACGGCCGGGATCGATCCCCTGATCGCAGTTGTCACCGACGCCGTGACCGGTGAGCGCGCCGCACTGCTGCCGCTGATCCGCCGCCGGCAGAGTGGCATCCGCATCGTCGAGTTCGCCGATCTCGATCTCACCGATTACAACGCGCCGCTGTTCGGGCCGGCCGCACCGCGCGACGCCGCCGCAGCGCGCCGGCTGTGGCGAGCCTTGCGCGCGGCGCTGCGCAAGGCAAACGGCGGCGCCGATCTCATTCGGCTGCGCAAGGTGCCGGCCGAGCTCGACGGTCGCGCCAATCCGTTGGCCTTGCTCGATGCCGCAGGGCCGTGTCCGCTCAACGGCAACCCGGTCCTGACAGGAGAAGACTACGACGCCTGGCGCTACACGCTGGAAAAAACCGTGCGCAAGGAGCTGGAGCGGAGCTGGCGCGTGTTCACGCGCGATCCCTCCGCCGCCTTCACGATCGCCGCCGGTGCCAACGAAGCGCTGAAGATCTTGTCGACCACGGAAACGCAGCAGGGCTCGCGGATGGCGCGCCTCGGGCTCAATTTCATCCTCAATGACGCAAATTGCGCCGCGTTCTATCGCGGCCTAGTTCGCGACGGCGTCGGCCAGGGCTATGCGCTGGTGACCGCGCTCACCGCCGGCGACGAGGTCGTGGCAACGCTGCTCGGCATCCGCACCGGTGCGCGTTACGTGATGATCCGCATCAGCAATGCCGGCGACAAATGGGCGAACTGCTCGCCGGGCCGCCTGATCATCGAGCGTACCATGGCGGCGCTGCACAAGGACGGCGTGCGCGAGTTTGATTTCTCGATCGGCAACTACGCCTACAAGCGCCGCTTCGGCCCGCGGCGGATGCCGCTGGTCGACCTCTCTGCGTCGCTCAGCTGGCGCGGATGGCCGCATGCGCTGCGCGATCGCGCCGTGCGCGCGCTGCGGCGCTATCCCAAGCTCGATGCGCGGTTGAAGCAGGCACTTGGCAGGCCGCCGTCGCGGGAAGAGGGTTAGACCTTCCTCACCACGTCCGGCTTGCCCAGAGCACATTCAAGCGCATCGCGGTTCCAGCTTGCGTTGATGGCCGCAGCCTCATAGCTCGACTGCAGGAAATCGAGCAGCACGCTCTCGGGATCGGGAGCGGTGCGCACGGCGTCGTAGGGCAGGATGAATTCGCCGAGCGCGTCGCTGAAGAACGCCGCGTCGGGTCTGACCGTCGTGGTGCGATAGCCCGCCGGCTCCGGATAGGCGTAGGAGTAGAACGCGGGGTAATCGATCGCGCCACCGCCCGGCCAGAAGCCGGCACTGCTGACCTCGTGCGAATAGGCTTCTTGGACCACGTCATCGGGCAAATGCGGCACGCCGCCGGGATGGCGCGGCGCCTTCCTGCCGGAGAAGCGGGTGACTGCGAGATCGAAGCTGCCCCAGAAGAAATGCACCGGGCTCGCCTTGCCGAGGAATCCGGTGCGGAATTGCTTGAACACGCGGTCGCAATTGACGAGGATCTGGTGGAAGCGCTGCACGGCGTTCGCATCGTAGGAGGTGTGGCGCGTGTCCTGCGAGAAGCGGATCGGGTCGGGCAGTTCGTTCGGCATCTCGTCGATTGCGACGTCGACGCCAAGGTCCTTCAAATTGGCCATGACGGCTGCGTAGAAGCTCGCCACCGATTGGCCGGCGAGCGCGAAGTGCCGCCCGGCGCCGTCGCTGGTCGATATACGCAAGACGTGGTCGATGAAATCGAAGTCGATCTGGAACGTGCGGTCGCCGTCTGGAATCGGCGACGTCGTTAGCCCGCGTGCGGTGACGTAGAGCGTCACATGCCAGGAATGATTGAGCCAGGGCGTTTTCGTCAACCGGATCTTGCCGACGATCTGGGTCCAGAGCTGAAGCGCTGCGCTGGTGTCGCGCCATTCGGCGGTCGGCAAGTCCGGCCAGCGGGTCTTCGGGGTGCTGCTCATGCCAAAACCTCGGCGCTGCTCGACGTGAATGCCTATGGGCTTATCACGAATTGGTCATGATGACTTCGGGAACCAGTCTGTAGATTCCCTGGAGCGGTGAGCGTGGCCTTTCCGGCAGGTTTGGGTTTCCACACTCGGCCATTTCGGGCCGAATGAACGCGCAATCATGAATCCGTCACGGCGTCGCTACGACGCGGTGCTTTCGGGGCAGCGGTGTTGCCCGCGCGTGGCGCGGAACAGGCTCGCGCACCACCAGCGCCGTGCGAACACCTGTGCCGGGCGCCGCACATATTGAGCCATCAAAAGAAGTTCGACCATCGCCATATCTGTCGTCTCCTGAGACAGCAGATAGGGCGGCATTCGCATTGGAGAATGCCGCCCTGATCGCATCAGCCATGCAGTTTGTTGGCGGTCTCCGCGATCACGCGTCCCTGATAGCGCGCACCGGCGAGCTCGTTTTCGCTCGGCCCGCGGCTGCCGTCGCCGCCGGTGATCGTGGTGGCGCCATAGGGTGCGCCGCCGGTGACCTCGTCGAGCTTCATCTGGCCGGCGAAGCCGTAGTTGAGTCCGACCACCGTCATGCCGAAGTGCAGGAGGTTGGTGATGATCGAGAACAGCGTGGTCTCCTGGCCGCCATGCTGGGTCGCGGTCGCGGTGAAGGCGCCGCCAACCTTGCCGTGCAGCGCGCCCTTGGCCCAGAGGCCACCCGCCTGGTCGAGGAAGTTGGCCATCTGCGACGACATACGGCCGAAGCGCGTGCCTGTGCCGATGATGATGGCGTCGTAGTCGGCGAGCTCTTCGACCTTGGCGATCGGTGCCGCCTGATCGAGCTTGTAGTGCGACGCCTTGGCGACCTCGGCCGGCACCAATTCGGGCACGCGCTTGATGTCGACGGTGGCGCCGGCTTCGCGGGCGCCTCGTGCAACGGCATTCGCCATTGCCTCGATGTGACCGTAGGCGGAGTAATAGAGCACGAGAACCTTGGCCATGATGGCTTCCTTTGAGTTTGCTGGGGAGTTTTGCGGGGAGAGACATGCGCCGACATTCATCCGCGCATGTGAAGGGCGTCAGGCCGCGTCGACGAGCACGAGCTCGGAATCCTCGAGTGCGGTGATCTTCAGCTTGGCCTCGTCGCGGATCGCGGCACCGTCGCGCGCATTGACGCGCACGCCATTGACCTCGATGCTGCCGGCCGCCGGCACCAGATAGAGGTGACGGGCCTTGTCGGCGGCGTATTCTGCGCTTTCGCCGGCCTTCAGCGTGGTGGCGAGCACCCGTGCGTCGGCGCGGATCGGCAGCGCGTCGTTGTCGCCTTCAAGCCCCGAGGCGATGGTAACGAGCTTGCCGGAGCGGTCGGCCTTCGGGAAGGGCTTCGAGCCCCAGGTCGGATGACCACCACGCGTTGTCGGTTCGATCCAGATCTGGAAGATCTTGGTCTTGGTCGGCTCGAGATTGTACTCGGAGTGGCGGATGCCGCTGCCCGCGCTCATCACCTGAACGTCGCCCGCTTCGGTGCGTCCGTTGTTGCCGAGCGAGTCCTGGTGCGTGATCGCGCCTTCGCGGACATAGGTGATGATCTCCATGTTGGCATGGGGATGCGCCGGAAAGCCGGTGTTCGGCGCGATCTCGTCGTCGTTCCACACCCGCAACGCGCCGTGGCTCATGTTGTCGGGGTTGTAGTAGCTCGCAAACGAGAAGTGGTGCTTGGCCTTCAGCCAGCCGTGATCGGCGCCGCCAAGCGTTGCATATGGTCTCAGTTCGATCATTGGAATACTCCGTTCAATTCGAATGTTGCCAGGAGAGGAGCGGGGCGTTCCGCGCCCGGTATCTGCGAAAGTCTTGATCAGGCGCCGAAGCCGCCATCGACATTGAGCACTGTGCCGGTGACAAAGGACGCTTCCGGGCTTGCCAGGAAGACGACGCCGGCCGCGATTTCTTCCGCCGTCCCGAAGCGTTGCAGCGCGTGCTGCTTGCGCTGGGCGTCGGCGAATTCCCGATCATCGTCGGGGTTCATGTCGGTGTTGATCGAGCCGGGCTGCAGCACGTTGACGGTGATGCCGCGCGGGCCGAGATCGCGCGATGCGCCTTTGGAGTAGCCGACGATCGCGGCTTTGGTGGCGGCGTAATCGGCGAGGCCCGGGAATGAGGCGCGGGTGGCAATGCCGGAGCCGATCGTGACGATGCGGCCGCCGTCGCCCATCAGCTTCGACGCGGTGCGGATCGCGGTGATCACGCCATGCACGTTGATCTCTTCTTGGCGGGCGAGCGCGGCGGTGTCGGTATTTGCGTCGTCGATCGGGCCGCCGACGGCAACGCCCGCGTTGTTGACGAGGATGTCGAGCCGGCCAAAATCCTTGGCGACGGTCTTCACCAACTGGTCGACATCGGCCGAAGATGCCTGGTCGGCCTTGTAGGCGCGGGCGTTGACGCCCTTTGCCTTCAGTTCGGCGACAACGGCTTCCGCCTTGTCTGATGACGCGACGTAGCTGATCGCAACGTTGGCGCCTTCCTCGGCGAGCGCGCGGGCGCTGGCCGCGCCGATGCCGCGCGAACCGCCGGTGACGAGGGCGACCTTGCCGGAGAGCTTCTTGGTCATTGGATTTCTCGTTGCTTGAATTTCGATGGCTCTTGGATATGCCTCCGGCTGTGGTATAGAAATAGAAACTATTGAAACTCATTGTTTCCCAATATGAGCAAGCGGGATGATTGCCAATGTCGAAACTGCCGGACTTCGAGGCGCTCGCGATTTTCGCAAAAGTCGTGGAATTACGGTCGTTTGCGGCGGCCGCGACCGAGCTTTCGCTGTCCAAGGCGACGGTCTCCAAGGCGGTCAGCCGCCTAGAGGAGCGGCTGGGCGCGCGGCTGTTCAACCGCACCTCGCGGCGGCTGGCGCTGACCGATGCCGGCCAGAAATTGTCGGAGCGCGCGGCGCGGCTGCTCGCCGACGGGGAGGCCGCCGAGAACGAAGCGCTGGCGCAATCGACCACGCCGCGCGGGCTGGTGCGGCTCGCGGTGCCGATGACCTTCGGCGTCAAGACGGTGGCGCCGCTGCTGCCCGAATTCCTGGAGACCTATCCGGAGGTGTCGATCGACCTGCATTTGAGCGATGCGACGGTCGACCTGATCGGCGAGGGCTTTGACGCCGGCCTGCGCATCGCGCGGCTGCCGGATTCGTCGCTGATCGCCCGGCGGCTGTGCGGGATGCCGCGCTACACGGTGGCCGCACCCTCCTATCTGAAGCGCTACGGCCGGCCGACGCATCCAATGCACCTCGCCGAGCACAAATGCTTCGGCTACGCCTATCTCTCGACGCAGGGCGTCTGGCACTACACCAACGCCTCAGGCGAACAGGCGAGCGTGCGTCCCGCGGGCCAGCTGCGCGTCAACAACGGCGAGGCGGTGATGCCGGCGCTGCTTGCCGGCCTCGGCATCGCCGACCTGCCCGACTTCATCGTCGGCGATGCGATCGCCCGCGGCGAGGTCGAGGTGATCCTGAAAGGCTGGAAGCAGCCCGAAGGCGCGGTCCACCTCGTCACCCCGCCCGGCGGCCCGCGTCCCGCCCGCGTCGAGGTGCTCGCGGATTTTCTCGCCAGGCATTTTGCCAAGGGGAAGAAGCGCAATTCGTAGGGTGGGCAAAGCGAAGCGTGCCCACCATTCTCGGGGATAGTCGGCGTCATGCCGCAATATCGACGCGCAAGGATCGAAGCCAGCACATTCTTCTTTACCGTCGTCCTTGCCGATCGATCGAGCACGTTGCTGGTCGATGAGGTGGATCGCTTAAGGAGTGCTTATCGAATCGTCCGCGAGCGTCGTCCCTTCGAGACGATCGCAATCTGTGTCCTGCCGGACCATATCCACGCAGTTTGGGCATTGCCCGACGGGGATACAGATTTTTCAGGTCGGTGGAGCTTGATCATGAGCAGCTTCTCGCGTGGCCTCGAGGAAATGCCGCGATCTCCGAGTAAGATCATCAAGCGCGAGAAGGGGATCTAGCGTCGGCGCTTCTGGGAGCACGCTATTCGTAATGATGCCGATCTAGAGCGACACGTTAACTACACTCATTTCAATCCCGTCAAACATGGACACGTCGCGCGCGTCGCGGATTGGCCGTACAGCAGCTTCCATCGTTACGTCGCGCGCGGTCTGCTTGATGCGGATTGGGGTGGGGACATGAAGGAGGTCAAAGGATCGTTCGGAGAGTGAATGGTGGGCACGCTGCGCTTTGCCCACCCTACGAATTGCGGCTAGGCTCTCGCCACAAAACAACAAACTACTCGGGGAGATACTCTCAATGAACCGCCGCGACATCTTGCGCGCCGCTGCCGCACTTCCGCTCGCGCACACCGCGCTCGCGACCTCCGCCTTTGCGCAAGCTCCCTATCCCAATCGCAACATCACGATGATCGTGCCGTTTCCGGCCGGCGGGCAGGCCGATCTCGCGGCGCGGCCGGTGGCTGTCGCGCTGGAGCGGATCCTCGGCAAGCCTGATCGTCGACAATCGCGCCGGCGGGGCGGGCGGATCGATCGGCAATGCGCAGGCCGCGCGCGCGGACGCGGATGGCTACACGCTGTTGATGACGCTGTCGTCGCTTGCGGTGCTGCCGGAGGCGGACCGGCTGTTCGATCGTCCGGTTGCCTATGAGGTGTCGCAATTCGCGCCGATTGCGCGCGTGCTCGCCGATCCGACCTTGCTTGCGGTACCGGCCTCGGCGCCATGGAAGACGCTGCAGGATTTCGTCGACGACGCGAAGCGGCGTCCGGGGCAAATTCCATACGGCTCGTCGGGTCCCTACGGGACGTTGCATGTCGCGATGGAGATGTTTGCGGCAAGCGCGGGCATCAAGCTGTTGCACGTACCGTTCCGCGGCGCCGGCCCCGCGCTCACCGCGCTGCTCTCGGGCACCGTGCAGGCGCTGGCGTCGGCGCCGGGCACGTTGAAGCAGCAGGTCGACGACGGCAAGATGCGCGTGCTCGCCAATTGGGGCGCCGTCGAGTTCTACATCTGGGCTGGGCTGTTCGCGCAACGCGCGCTGCCCGCGCCGATCATGACGCGGCTGCGCGAAGCGATGGCGCAAGCGGTGAGGGCACCGGAAGTGATCAAGACCTTCGAGACCGCCGGCAGCCCCGTCGCCTATCTCGATGCGCCGGAGTTCGCGGCGTTCGTCGCCAACGACAGTGCGCGGCTGATCGCTGCGGTGAAGAAGATCGGCAAGGTTGAGTAGGGAACTGCTGTTACAACAAATCGACATTCACATTTTGTTGTCCGCGCGAACGATCCTTGGCCGTATTCATTTGCAAGTTTGGAGCACATCGGAGCGCGGAACTTTCGCGCGCTCATTGAAATTTGAATTTGACGTAAGGGAAGCCGGACATGCGAATGCAGCGGATCGTCCTGAGCCTGGCCATCGCGATCGGCGGCGGAGCTGCCGCTGCAACCGCCGCGTTCTCCGAGGAGTATCGGGGAACCTGGGAACAGCAGATGGCGTGCACGCCTGACGTCTGGCGCCTGTGCAGCGATCAGGTTCCCGACGTCCAGCGCATCGTCGCGTGCCTGCGGCAGAACACACCGCAACTCTCCAACGGGTGCCGCGCCGTGTTCGAGTCGAGCGCGCAACAGCAGCAGCCGGTGGCACGCGCGCCGCAGCCGCCGACGGTGCAGCAGCGGCCACACGCGGCGCAGCCGATGCAGCCCGCGCCGATCGCGCCGCCGCGGTCTTCGTTTGACGATGATGACTAGAGCTCGAGCGAAGTGGATACCGGTTCGCGTAAAGAAAACGCGTCAAAACAAGAATCTAGCAGTCTGCTGAAAAACCTCTCGCCGTAGCGAGAATTTGCTGATTCAATTTTTTA
>NZ_JBHMET010000056.1:0-25757 GCF_042430365.1 Bradyrhizobium erythrophlei | reverse complement strand
CCGACTACGTGCCGATCTTCCTCAAAAATCGCTTGCATCTCGCGGGGCGTCCACAGATGAATACGCGCCCTAGGCCGCGCTGACGGGCTCGCTGACCGGTTCGGCCGCGGGCTCCTCGGCCGGTTCGGCCTCCGGCTCCGCCACCACGAATTTCAGCCCATAGGTCTTGCCGCGGCGCCAGACGACTTCGCAGGCATAGCGCTTGGAGTGATCGGCGAGCAGCACCAGCGCGAGGCGGTCCGTCACGTCGAAGCTCACTTCGGTGATGATCTTGGCGCCGCCGGGCGAGATGTCGACGACCGCGCATTCGTTCTCGGTCGCGCCGTCGTCGACCGTGATCCAAGCCAAACGGTTGTTGAGCTGGCGTCGCGGTTCGCGACTGACCTTCATCCTTGCCCCGTTGGTCGCCATCGTCGTTGCCCTTGAGGATGTCGAGCGCCGAGACGACTTCAGGTGACGCGAAGGCCGCCGGGCGCACAACCGCTTTCAGCACCATGAACCCCTCCGCGTAAAATCCGGCTTAGCGCGATCGCTTGAACTTTACCGGTTTGTTGACGCCGCTTTTAAGCAAACCAGATTCCGCAGATCCGGCAATGGGATACCAGTTGCGCGGGGGATGGTCGCTTGACTTGAGCCCGGCGCTGTTGATGAAGTGCCGCGCGTGGCCCCACGCCACGCCCCTGGCAACAAGAGCGGCATCAAGACCGCCATTTTGGACGGAAACGCCCCATGCTTATCCCCCTCGCCGACGTGCCGCGCTGGTATGCCGAACGTTACCCGGCCGACACCATCGCCGTCAGCCACGGCCAGGACACGCTGACCTGGGACCAGCTCGAGCGCCGCGCCAATGCGCGGGCGCGGGCCTTTGCCGCCAAAGGCGTCAAGCCCGGCGACTTCGTCGCGATCGGGCTGCCCAACTCCAACGCGTTCTTCGAGACCAGCTTTGCGGTGTGGAAGTGCGGCGCAACGCCGACCTCGCTGTCGTGGCGGCTGCCGCGCGGCGAGGCGGCCGCGGTGCTCGACATCCTCAAGCCCGCGCTCGTGGTCGGCGGCGAGGCCGACTGGAATACGCCGAATTCGCTGCCGGCGAATTTTGTGCCTGAGGGATTTTCCGACGCGCCGCTCGATGCACCCGTCGCGCGGTACTGGAAGGCGATGACGAGCGGCGGTTCGACAGGACGGCCGAAGGTGATCCTCGATCATAGTCCGGCTGTGGTCGACACCGCAGCACCCTTGATGCTCGGGATTCCGCAGCAGGCCTCGCTGCTCAACCCGGGGCCGCTCTATCACAACGCGCCGTTCATCCTGTCGCACACCGCGCTGTTCGGTGGCGGCCGGCTCACCGGCATGGTGAAGTTCGATGCCGAGGAGACGCTGCGGCTGATCGAAGCGAACCGCGTGCAATGGGTGAACTTCGTGCCGACCATGATGCACCGGATCTGGGCGCTGCCGGACGAGGTGCGCAACCGCTACGACGTCTCCAGCCTGCAAATCGTGTTTCATATGGCCGCGCCAATGCCGCCCTGGCTGAAGGAGAAATGGATCGAGTGGCTCGGGCCGGAGCGAATCTGGGAGCTCTATGGCGGCACTGAGCGGCAGGGCGCCTGCGTGATCTCGGGCGTCGAATGGCTGGCGCACAAGGGCTCGGTGGGCAAGATCGGCGAGACCGCGAGGCTCCGCATCATCGGCGAGGACGGCAACGACGTCGCACCCGGCGAGACCGGCGAGATCTATTTCCTGCCCAATGACGGCGCCGGCACCACCTATCACTATCTCGGCGCCGCGCCGAAGCGGCGCGCCGACGGCTGGGAATCGCTCGGCGATATCGGCCGGCTCGACGAAGAAGGCTATCTCTATCTCGGCGACCGCCTCGCCGACATGGTGCTGCGCGGCGGCGCGAACATCTATCCGGCCGAGGTCGAGGCCGCCGTGAGCGAACACCCCGAGGTCCGCTCCTGCGTCGTGGTCGGGCTGCCCGATCCGGAATTCGGCCAGCGCGTGCACGCGATCCTCGAGCTCGCCGACGCGGCCGACGCGCAAACGATCGCCGACGGCATGGGCGATTTCCTGAAGGACCGCCTGAGCCGCTACAAGCACCCGGAAAGCTTCGAGCGGGTCAGCGCGCCGCCGCGCGACGATTCCGGCAAGGTGCGCCGCACGCTGTTGCGCGACGAGCGCGCGGCCTGGCTGAAGGAGAACCGCGCGTTCCGCATCATGCCCGCGCGCGGGCGGGCGGCCGGGCGGCCCTGACGTCCGCGAAGGGCCTGCTCAGGCCGCGGGTGGCTTGCTCCGTTCGGCAGGCGTTTCGGCGCGGCGTTCCGCGACCAGACCCGCCAACAAGCGGAAAGTGGGCAATGCGACCGCATTGCCGTAGGGGTCACCGAACTTGCCACGGAAATTCTCGAGCGCGGTGCGAACGAGTTCCGCGTCCTGCCCCCGCTCGCCGCCCGCCATCGCCCGGATTTTCAGATCATCCGGCCCTGCTCCAAGTAGCTCTTCGTTGACATCACCGGTCACCGCCATGGCGACGAGATCCGCCTCGTTAAACGGCGGCCTTTGGCCCGCCCGTTCGGCTTCGACGGACAAGTCGCGGAGCCGCATGGCCATGAACCGCAAGCGATTGACGAATCGCTTGACCGCGCGCGGCGTCTCACGAGTCCTGATGATGCCGCCAAGCCAGATCCGCAGGGCCTCCTGGAATTCCGGACTGTCGCTCACGACCGGCTCGATCTGCAGCCGCGGCAGGAACTGGATGCTGACGATGATCAGGGCCAGCGCAAACGCAAATACGACCGCGGCCGGCGGCACTGTGCCAAGCACCCCGCGCGCGGCAAGACCGGCATTAGACAGCTCTGCGGCGGAGACCGGCGGATCCGTCAACGGCGGGCGCAGCGTGGCGGATCCAGTTGCTCCGAAGCCGGCGGACGAAGGCGGCGTATTGCTCGCCCGGACCGGGGCGGTGGGGACACCGGGCGCGGCGGAGGAGGCCGCCACCGTAGGCAATGAGCTCGTTACAAGCGTGAGGCCCAGCCATGCCGACGCAATCAGGAAAGCGACGACCAGGGCCGTGCCCAGCATTCCGAAGATTGTGTTGGCCCGCACACGCCAGACATCGGCCTGCGGCGGCTTAGCCGAGGCAGGCTTGAGACCGAGCAGAAGCTCGACGGTGTCCTCGCGGCTGCCGGGAACGGGTACAACGAGATGAATCAATTTTTCCAAATAGTGCGAAGCAAATTCATTCAGTGCCGCGCGCCGCCTGCGCTGCAACTCGGACGGCGACGGTTCGGGACCAACTGGCGGATCGCTGGCTTTCGAGCTGTAGCGTGGTGTCCTTGTAGGAGTCCGCAATCGCGGCCTTGACCTTGTTTTCATCGAGTCCAAGCACCACGAAGCAACGGCCGGCGCTGGTTACGAAGTTGATCGCTTCGAGGATATCGACGGTCTGTTTCGGTGCGCAGCGATCGAGATCATCGATGAAAATGACGAGCCCGGGATGCGGCGGGCGCCGCAGCGTGTCGCAGAAGATCGCGAATTCGGAGGCAAAGCGATAGCGAAACGAGAGCTGCTGATCCATGTCCCTGGTGCTCGGTTGCGCGCCGAGCGTCGACAGCAATTCCGCCGGGATCGATTTGAGAGGCTTGAACAGCTCCCACAGTTTCTTGCCGGCATAGATGAGGGCCGAGATTCCGCCCGTCGATAATCCGATCGAGGTGACGGCGGACGCTGCCCCCGGTGTACCCGCCGCCTGAGCGGGCTGGGCTGGGGCTTGCTGCGGCAGCAACAGTTCCGCGATCCGGTCCGCGAACAGGCCAAGGACGCGCGCCGCCGTATCCAGATGCGTGGCAAGGACCCACAATGCGACGCCCGCAAAGACAACCAGCGCGACTGCCGCATTCGGATCGACGCCGACCCGCTTCCATGCAACGCGTAACCGATAGACAAATCCCGGCACCGTCCAGAGCGGCGGCACCGCCTGGCTGCGGACGGCTTCAAGCAGCGCCGCGAGGAGATTCTCCTCCTTCTGATTGTGCCAGGCATTGAACCAAACGGTCCTGACATCGCGCGCGTTGAGATCCTCCCTCACCAGATTCATCAGTGAGGTCTTTCCAGATCCCCAGGGGCCGGTCACCGCGATGGCAACCGTCGGCTTGGTTTCGGTGTTGCGCAGGAATCCCGCCATCGATCGTGCAATCGGTCCGAGGCCAAGCGCGTCCTGGTCGTTCAGCCCGATCGGATCATCGGAGACGCCGTGATCGGCGATATGCTTCTCGGTTGCGACCGGCACCAGCCTGAGCCGCGCCGTGGTTCCGCGCTCGAATGCGATCGCTCCCAGGACAAAGGCCACGAAGACCCACGGCGCCGGCAACCAGCGGTATGACAGCAGCTGCCAGCTTGCGCCGCCGTTGAAGGTTTGAAAGGCCGCATCAGACGAGATTCCCCGCTCGCCCGCCTGGGCCGTCCATGCCCAGCCGCGATTGGACGAGACGAAGGCGACAAATTTGATTGCCCCGGCCCCGGGGACGCTGAGCCGCGTCACGGTCAGTGCACCGTCCGGAGCGGCGGAAATCCGGAAGATGTCGCCCAACTGGCCGCCGACCCAAATGGCTGGCCTTCCGCCGGACGGCGGAGCACCAGCCTCGGTCCCGAGAGTAGCGGAGTAGACCATCGATGATGAGGCGACCGGCGCGACGTTCGCAAGATAAAGGCGCGGCGTCTGACTTTGCTGATCCGGGAAGACACCTCCATCGATTGGCTGCAACGGTGCAGGCCTGATTTCGCGGCTGGTCAGAACCTTGGAATCTGCAGGCGCATTTGCGGAGATGTCATGCGGAAGCACGAGGCAAGCCCCGCTCTGTTGATCTCGATTCAGAAATGTGAGGCATGTCCCGAAGTCCGGCTGAGGCTGTCGGAGTTGCAGCACCATGCGGACCGAATCGACGCGGGTCGTAAAATACGGAATGAAGACAGAGGAAAACTCGAGCGGTCGCGCGGCTCGATTCGGAACCTGCGCCTGCTTCGTCGTGTCTGCGACATCGGCCTTGGAGGAGGATTGCTGGATCTCGGCCGACGGCGGTGTTTGCGGTGGCCTGACCTCGAGCGCGCCTTCCTTCCACCCCATTGCGTCGCGGAATTTTTCCCGAACCTGGAAGCCATCGCCCGCTGGCTCCGGTGCGAACGGAAGATCGGCAAAATCAGGGTGCGGAATCGTCGTAAACAGATCGCCCAGCCCGAGCCGCCGATCGCCGAATACGTCCTGTCGAACTTCGCCTCCGAACGGCAGCCCAAAATACCATCCGCCGACAATGCCCCAAGCGCCCGCGAGCGCCAGCAGGAATGAGGCGGTAAACCAGAGGACATGACGCCGCGGCGGCGAAGCGCTCACGCCGTTTGGATTCGGCGGGTCCTCGCTTCTCCCGACAGAGGACGACCCCACCTTGTCCGGTCGATCTTCCATGTGCGCTTCTCCCGACCTGTCAGGTCAAGGCATCCGGCAAAAATAGCGCAGATCGCGGCTGCGGACGGCTTGCCACTACATTTCAAATGCACGCCGGAACGCCCCGGCAATTCCAATGGCTCTCAGTCTACCTACGATACAACCTTGAGGGGAAGAGCTGCGACCACCTTTCGCAGGATTAATTCAAGGCATCCTCTCGCCACAAGAATGGGGGACTAGACCCGCCTCGATTGTCGGCCGCGGAATTTTTTCTTGAGACGGTGCAGGACTGGTTGAATGAAGCAGCCAACGCCGCGGAGAAGAAGGTCCGGCGCGACTATCGGGAATGACGCGGCTGACAGATATTCAGCCGTCACCGCACGCCATGCGTGCTGCCATATTGGTCATTTCAGTGTTATATATCGTGGGCGCGGACGTTTCTTTTCGACCGCGACCTTTTCAGGTTGCGCGGCGTTGATATGACGACCCACGCAATCGTACGGAGACCGCTCCATGCCCTCTTTGACCGAATGGAAAGTGCCACCGGCCTTTCAGCCCCGCCCCGAGGACTATCGCTTCGACCTCGATCGCGCGCTGACGTGCGTGGTTGGACTGCATTCGATCATCCCGCCCGATGCCTTCAGCGCCGAGACGCTCGGCACCGAGCGCGCCGGCAACGGTGTCCTGATCGATGACGGGCTGGTGCTGACGATCGGTTATTTGATCACGGAAGCCGAGGCGGTGTGGTTGCATCTCGGCGACGGTCGCGTGGTCGAGGGCCACGCGCTCGGCTTCGATTTCGAGTCCGGCTTCGGCCTGGTGCAGGCGCTCGGCCAGCTCGACCTCGATCCACTGCCGATCGGCTCGTCGGCGGCAACGCGCGTCGGCGACAATGTCGTGGTCGGCGGCGCCGGCGGCCGCACCCGCTCGGTGGCAAGCCAGATCGCGGCGAAGCAGGAATTCGCAGGCTACTGGGAGTACCTGCTCGATGAAGCGATCTTCACCTATCCGTCGCATCCGAACTGGGGCGGCACCGGGCTGATCTCCAATGCCGGCGAACTGATCGGCATCGGCTCGCTGCAGCTCGAACGCGAGCGCGGCGGCAAGGCCGAGCACGTCAACATGATCGTGCCGATCGACCTGTTGAAGCCGGTGCTGAACGACCTGCGCAAGTTCGGCCGCGTCAACAAGCCGTCGCGGCCATGGCTCGGCATGTATTCGACCGAGATCGACAATCGCGTCGTCGTGGTCGGCATCGCCAACAAGGGACCGGCGGCGCGCGCCGAACTGAAAACCGGCGACGTGATCCTCGCCATCGCCGGCGAGAAGGTGACGAGCCAGACCAGCTTCTACCGCAAGCTCTGGTCGCTCGGCTCGGCCGGCGTCGACGTGCCGCTCACCGTCTATCACGAGGGCGTCACCTTCGACGTGACGCTGACCTCGACCGACCGGGCCAAGCTCTTGAAGGCGCCGCAGCTGCATTAAAGCAAGAAGAAAGGCAGCGGCAATGAGCGAGGCCGTGGTGGACGACATCGTGGCCGTGCTGCCACCGCTGTTGCAGACGCTGGAATCGCTGTCCTTCGTCGCGCGCAACCTCAACCCGCCCGATTTCGACCGCGTGATGCAGATCGCGGGCGAGCCCGACGAGGCGCTGAAGGCGGTGCGCCCGCGGCTCGGCGAATGGCCGGAGAAATTTGCTGACATCAAGGCGGCGCTCGAGGCTGCAAGCGATGCCGCGCTCGCGGGCTATGCTGATTTGCGCACCGTGCAGAACGGGCAAGGCGACCTCGTCAGCGTGTTCCGCGCGCTGCGCTATGCGCCGCGGGCGCAGGAAGCGCTCTATCCGCTTGCCGCGCAGCTGCCGCCGGTGAGCAGCTTCTTCATCGCGCCGGAGCTGCGCGAGGAGTCCACCTTGCTGGCAAAGCTCGTCGAGCCGGCCAATGAGAACACCGGCATCTTCCATGAACAGAACGAGCCGGGCAGCCGCGGCGGCTTCTCGCTCTACGTGCCGGAATACTACACGCCCGACCGCGCCTGGCCGCTGGTGATGGCACTGCATGGCGGCAGCGGCAATGGCCGCGGCTTCCTGTGGAGCTGGCTGCGCGACGCCCGCAGCCGCGGCGCCATCCTGGTGGCGCCGACCGCGACTGGAAGCACCTGGGCGCTGATGGGCAACGACACCGACACGCCGAACCTCAACCGCATCCTCGACTATGTCGGTTCACGCTGGACCATCGACGGCACGCGCCTGTTGCTGACCGGCATGAGCGACGGCGGCACGTTCAGCTATGTGAGCGGCCTCGAGGGCACATCGCGTTTCACGCATCTCGCGCCTGTATCCGCGACCTTCCATCCGCTGATGGCGGAGATGGCCGACGCCGACCGCCTGCGCGGCTTGCCGATCTTCATCACCCACGGCCGGCACGACTGGATGTTCCCGGTGCAGACCGCGCGGCAGACACAGCAGTTGCTCTCGGCGGCGGGTGCCAACGTCATTTATCGCGAGCTCGACGATCTCAGCCACACCTATCCGCGCGAGATGAATGCGGAGATCTTGCAATGGCTGACGCAATGATCTGAAGCCGCCACTATTTTGCCATCCGCTGCGCACCGGGCAACGCGAGGAACCATCCCGTCTTCCACGACGTTATTCCTCCAACACCGGAGGACTTGCGATGCGGACCTTTTTCGGAATGATCCTTGGCGCGCTGCTGCTGACGTGCGGCGTCTATCTTACCGATTCCATCCGCACATCGGGCGCGGCGCACGGACAGGTCGCACAGACGAGCCGCAGCATCGTCAATTGGGATGTGGTTGCGCATGACTGGAACGCGCTGAAGACGCGGGCGCATGAAGAGTGGACCAAGGTCGCGTCGAAGTAACGCGCGCCGATTGCGCCGGGATAATTGCACCAAGACAAATGGCCTCTCCTATGCTGGGAGAGGCCATCATTCATTCGAGCCCGCGTTAGTTCTTCTCGATCTTGCGGCCCATGTTGGCCTTGCGCGCGTCGGCGATCACCTGCTCGAACTGGTTCATGGTGAGGACGCCCGGGACGCGGTATTTGCCGACGATGAAGGACGGCGTGCCCTGGAAGCCGAAGGCCAGGGCCTGTTCATGGTTGCGCGCCAGCACGGCATCGATCGCCTGCGCATTCTTGTCGAGATCCTTCTTGAGGCGATCCATGTCGAGGCCTGCGCCGGACAATAGCTCGGTGATGCGCGGCTCGGTGATGCGCGAATTGACCGCCATCATCGCCTCATGGGCGACCAGGAACTTGTCCTGGTAGCGCGCCGCCAGCGCCATCCGCGAGGCGACCTTCGACACCGGCCCCAGGATCGGCCAGTCCTTCAGCACCAGGCGGACCTTGCCGTCGTCCTGCACCACCTGCCGGATCTCGGGCTCGATCTTGCGGCAATAGGGACAGTTGTAGTCGAACCATTCGACGATGGTGATGTCGCCCTCGGTATTTCCCGCCACTGGAATATCGGGGTCGCGCAGCACCAAAGCTTCGGTCAGCACCTTTTCGTCCTGCGCGCGGGCTCTTCCCGCGGCGAGCAGGGCGACACCGGCACCGAGCAAGCCGAGCGCGTCGCGGCGGGTGGAGCCGGTTTGGGTCCCGGGTGGTGTGATCAGTCGATTCATCGATCAGGTCTCGCGAGGGCCTCTGCCCTTCTACGCGTCAGGACGCCGTGATGTTACGCAGCAGCATATAGATCGCCACCACGATAATCACGGTCGCAAATACGATGTTGAGCGCACCGCGGCGTTCCGACAGGTGCCGCGCGATGCGCGTTCCCGCCAATCCCCCGGCGATGCCGCCGGCGACGAATAGCGCCGCTAATCCCCAGGATACCAGCCCCGACCACGCATAGCTCAGCGCCGTGGTCATGCCGAATGCGGTGACCGCGACCAGCGAGGAACTCACTGCGTTCATGATCGGCATGCCCGTCGCCAGCATCAGGGCCGGCACGATCAAAAAGCCGCCGCCGATGCCGAAGAAGCCGGACATGGTGCCGGTCGCGAGCCCCATGCCCGCGATTGCCGGCATGTTCGACATATCCATCTTGACGTCGGTCAGCCCGGCGCGGGCGCGGGTCTTGAACATCAACGCCGCGATCACGAGCATGACCAGCGAAAACAGCGCGAGCAGCTTCTGCCCGTCGAGCATCTTGCCGAGGATCGAGCCGCCGAACGCGCCGAGCATGCCGGCGGCGGCGAACAACAGCGCGCAGGACCAGATCACCGTGCCGCCGCGGGCATGGTTGGAGAGATTGACCGCGGCGTTGGCGGCGACCGCAATCGCCGATGTGCCGATCGCGACATGCGGCTCGGGCACGCCGACCACATAGACCATCAACGGCACCGCCAGGATCGAGCCGCCGCCGCCGACGAGGCCCAGCGAGAAGCCGACCAGCATGCCCGATACCAGGCCAAGCACACTCTGCGCTGCGGAGAAGACCAAGGTGAGGAGACTCGCGGGTTGAGGACGAGACCCTAGAAGAATTTCCTTTCGGGCGCTATGCCGACAGCACAAAACTGCACTGCAACAGCGATCAACGCACCAAAAATGTCACAGCGAGGGGAACCAGGAGCGAGGTGACCAGCGCGTTCAGGCTCATCGCGATGCCGGCGAAGACGCCCGCGACCTCGTCGACCTGGAAGGCGCGCGCCGTGCCGATGCCATGCGCGGCGATGCCGACGGCAAAGCCGCGGGCGCGGTAATCGGTGATCCCGGTGCGGTTCATCAGCGGCGTGACAATGATCGCGCCTATGATGCCGGTCAGGATCACCGACACCGCGGTCAGCGACGGGTCCGCATGCAGCGACTCGCTGATGCCCATGGCGACGCCAGCGGTGACGGATTTCGGCGCCATCGCCAGGATCAGGCCGCGCGGCAGCCCGGCGGCCTCGGCCAGGACCACCACGGAGACGATCGCCGTGATCGATCCCACCGCGAGCGCGACCAGCATCGGCAGGATCGCCGCCGCCACCCGCTTGCGGTTCTCGTAAAGCGGCACCGCGAGCGCCACCGTGGCGGGGCCGAGCAGGAAATGCACGAACTGCGCGCCGGCGAAATAGGTCGTGTAGGAGGTCTTGGTCAGCAGCAGGAAGGCGCCGATGATCCACATCGAATGGAGCACCGGATTGGCGAGCGGATAGCGGCGCGTCTTGAGCGACACGGCATCAGCAACCGCGTAGGTCAGGAGCGTCACCGTGAGCCAGAGCAGCGGCGACTGCGAGAGATAGACCCACAGCGCGAACGGATTGTCGCTCACGGCCGCTCCTCCTCGCGCGTGAGGAAGCGGCTCGCGACGACGAAGGTGCCGACCGTCACCAGCAGCGTGATGACGACGGATACAGCAAGGATAGCGACGATCGCGATGCCGTGCTCGGCAAGCAGATCGAGCTTCTGTACCACGCCGACGCCGGCCGGGACGAACAGCAGCGAAAGATTCGCAAGCATGCCGCGGCTTGCGCCCTCGACGCCGTCATTGGCGAGCGGGCCCTGCGCAAGCGCCGGAAAGCGGTCGCGCCCGAGCAACAGCAGGAGCAGGAGCATCAGCCCGACCACCGGGCCCGGCACCGGCACGCCGAGCCCGCGCACCGCAACCTCGCCGATCAATTGGCAGAGCAGGATCAGGCTGAGGCTGGCGATCATGAGCAGGCGTTCACGCGAAGCATGCGCCTATCAGGTCGCCGCTGTGGAGACTTGTCAATGCGCTGGCCTTGGCCGACCGTGGATTTCGAAGCGTGGCCGACATCTGCCAACGCCGTCATGCTGAGGAGCGCGTAGCGCGTCTCGAAGCATGCACGGCGGCCCCGCTGGTGGCCGTCGACCCTTCGAGACGCGCCCAAGAGCGCGCTCCTCCAGCGACAACGGCGAAGCCGTTGCGCGGGGGTGACGGGGATAGATTTTCCCGCGCAACCTATGCCACGACGCGCGCTGTACCATCGGTGGCTTGCTTTGCTGCCCTTGCCCAGGACACCGGCGAAGCGAATCACTCCCGCCGCGGCAGCGCCATCAACGTACCGGTCATGGTCGCGACCAGGGTTTCCACGCCGTCCTGCACGGCATAGGCCCGGCCCTCGCAGACCGTCAGGGTGCGGCCCGGCTTGACGACGACGGCACGGAAGACGAAGCGCTCGCCCTTGGCCGGCGCCAGCAAATTGGTCTTGAACTCGACGGTGAGGATGTCGGAGCCCGCAGGCATCAGCGTGAAGGCGGCGATGCCGCAGGCATTGTCGAGGCCAGCGGTGATGACGCCGGCGTGCACGAAACCGTTCTGCTGGGTGAAGTCGGCCGAATACGGCATCGCGAGGTCGACTTCGCCCGGCTCCAGCCGCGCGATGGAGATACCGAGCGTCTGCATCGCGCGCTGACGGTCGAACGTGTCGGTCGCGATCGCCCGGTAGTCGGGATTCTTCGGTTCGAAGCGCGTCACAGCGGTCATGCGACCACGCCCTCGGCCGGCGCGAGGTGCTGCATCGCCGCGTAGCGGATCGCCGGCGCGAACGGCGCCGACTTGCGCGCCTGGCGGTCCATGTGCACGCCGGTGATCTCGCAGGTCGCGGCGATCTCGCCGGTCTCCGCATTGCGCATCTCGTGCAGGAAGCGGATCGACTTGTCGCGGATCTCGAGCAGCCGGCTCCTCACCTCGACGATGTCGCCGGCGAGCAGCTCGCGCTTGTAGGAGAGAGTCTGCTGCACGGCCGCCATGCCGCGGCCGGACTCGCGCATATAGCTCGGGGTGAGCCCGAGCCGCGCGAACAGGTTCCAGTTCGCCTCGTCGAATTTGCCGACATACCACATGATGTTCATGTGCCCGACATGGTCGCACTGCCAGGGGTAGACCGTGCCGCGATAGGTCGCCTCGCCCTCCATGCTGCGTTCTCCCGTGTCTTGGCGTGTTTTCGCTCGCTGATACGGTAGCGTATCACTGATGAAGCAGGCTAGCAATACGGTACCGTATCAGGGGACGAACGGGGACCAGATGACTGACAGCAGGGGCAACGGCTGGGTCGCGGCCGGTTTTGCCGAGGTCGCGCGCTCCGGCGTCGAGGGCGTCCGGGTCGAGGTGCTGGCGAAGAATCTCGGCGTCACCAAGGGCGGCTTCTATCGCCGCTTCAGGGATCGCGCCGCGCTCTTGGAGGCGATGCTCGCGAGCTGGCGCGATGGCCGCATCGCCGCGATCGAGAAACATACCGCGCTCGACGGCGCGACCGCGCGCGAGCGGCTGAAGGCGATCATCACGCTCTATTCGGAGCGCATGAACACCGAAGCGATGGCGATCGAGCTCGCGATCCGGCAATGGGCCCGCACCGACGAGGCCGCCGCCGCCGCGGTCGCCAGCGTCGATGCTGCGCGGTTGAAGAATGTCGGGCAGCTCTATCGCGCTACAGGACTATCCGCCGAGGAGGCCGACGCCAAGGCCTTCCTGTTCTACTGCTTCATCTTCGGCCAGAGCTTGCTGTTCCTCGAGCGCGGCCCGCGCAAGCGCGCGCAGCTCCTGGCCGGATCGGCGGACAGGCTGCTCGACGACAGCAAATGAAAAGCGGCCGGCATCAGTGCCGGCCGCTCAACACATTCAGCCCAACCTGCTTAGGCCGCACCCTTCAGGCGCTTGGTGCATTCGCTGTAGTAGCCGCCGCCCTTCTGGATCCACTTCAGGCCGCCATTGCCGTTGGTGGTCTTGTTGGCGTTGTACTGGTCGACGCAGGTGTGCATGCGCGCCTTGCCGGCCGACTCCTTGGCGTATTTCGGATCGACCGCGGTCGGATAAACCGCGTTGCCGACCGGCGCGGCAGGCGCAGCCGCAGGAGCGGCTTCCTTCTTGGCTTCCTTCGGCGCAGCCGGTGCGGGCGCGGCGGCGGCGGGCGGCGGAGCGGCGGGAGCTGCGGCCGGCGTTGCATCGGCGCCGCACTGGGCTTTGCGGAAATCGTTCCACTTCTGGCCGCCGAGCGTGCCGGCCGCCTTGGCTGCCTGATACTTGGCGCTGCACTCCTGCGTGGTCAGGGCCTGCGCCGGCGCGGTCGCCGCAAAGGCTGCGACAGCCGACACCGCAATCACGCTCAACAATCTGGTCTGGATGGTCATCCCGGGTCTCCCTTGAGGGGCATTGGCATAAGACCTTTATCCTAGCGCAAGGACCATCAGCGACAACGCGTCGGCCCGCCGGCCCGTCAAAATATTGTGGCGGTGGAATCGCCGCACGTTCATCCGCGGTTCAGCATCGCCGCGCAACGGTCTCGCCTCCCTTCCCATCGAGGTGCCCCATGACAAAGATTTCGACGCTCGCGACCGCAACCGCCCTTGCCTCCCTGCTGGCGATCGGCACGGCCTACGCGCAGACCGCCGCGCCGGCGGCCAAGGACGCCGCGCCCAAGACCGAGACCGCAGCGCCGGCGTCCAAGAAGGAAGCCAAGCCGCGCACCGCCGAGTCGCTGGAATGCTCGAAGGAAGCCGACGCCAAGGGGCTGCATGGCAAGGAGCGCAAGAAATTCCGCTCCGAATGCAAGAAGGAGAAGTCGGCGGGTGCGCCGGCGGCGAAGTAAATCGCGGCCTCCTTTTTCGTATCGGCACCCTCCCCACCGGGGAGGGTGAACGTTTTGCGCGTCATTCAGCCCCATCGCGCAATGCTGCAATCGCAACATGCATTTGTCGCGCGGGTGCGAATTTGCCATAAGACGGCGTGACCCTGATCCGCGCTTCGATGGCAACGGCCATTCCCGACCGTACCAAGGTGCTCAACGCGCTCGAGACCCTCGTCATCGGCGCGACCGGCGGCCTGCTGTTTTTATGGGCAGGGCTGCCGGGCGGATTGATCTCCGGCGCGATGACCGCGGTCGGCATCGCCGCGCTTGCGGGACGCCCGCTCGCGGTGCCGCCGGTGTTGACGCAATCGGTGCTGCTCTTGCTCGGGATCTCGCTCGGATCGCTGGTGTCGCAGCAATTGCTGCAGCACATGAGCTCCTATCCGCTCACCATCGGCCTGCTCGCGCTCGCCACCTTCTGCTCGACCTTCGGCTCGAGCCTCTATCTGCAGCGCGTGCACGGCTGGGACCAGACCTCGGCCTTCCTCGCCGGCAGCCCGGGTGCGCTGTCGCAGATCACCATCCTCGCCGCGGAGAAGGGCGCCGACGTCGCCGCGATCGCCGTGGTGCAGACCATGCGCGTGATCATCCTGACCGCGGCGCTGCCGCTGGTGCTGGCGCTGACCGGGGTGACGCACGCGGCACCGCCGGCGCTGCCGACTGCGGTCGCCTCCCCGCTCGGCCTCGCCGTGCTGATCGCGGCCTCGATCGGCGTCGCGCTGTTGTTGCGCTGGGTGAAATTTCCGGCGAGCTGGATGTTCGGCGCGATGCTCGCCTCCAGCCTGCTGCACGGCGCCGGCGTGGTCGATGGCGGGCTGCCGCCCTGGATCCGCAACGTCGCCCTGGTCGGGATCGGCGCCCTGATCGGCACCCGTTTCGCGCGGATGAAGACCTCGACCCTGCTCAGCCATGTCAATGCCGGGCTCGGCTCGTTTGCGATCGCGATCGCAATCTCCGCGATCTTCGTCGCGATCATCGCCTTTACGACCCATGTGCGCCTCGCCGACATCGTCGTCGCCTTCGCGCCTGGCGCGATGGACGCGATGCTGGCGCTGGCGCTGACCTTGCACATCGACCCGATCTTCGTCGGCGCGCATCACTTGTCGCGCTTCGTTTTCGTCACCATCACGACGCCGGGCATCATCCATCTGTTCGGACGGCCGCAGGACGACGTGGACGATTAGGTGATCGGCAGCTATTTGACCCGTCATCCCCGCGCAACGGCTTCGCCGTTGTCGCTGGAGGAGCGCGTCTTCGCGCGTCTCGAAGGATGCACGGCCCGGTTCGTGGCCGTCCATGCTTCGAGACGGCCGCTATGCGGCCTCCTCAGCATGACGGAATTGGTAGTGAGGCCGCTTCGTGCGACGGACCGTTACGCCCTCGCCGTCTTCGCCACGCCCCACGCCGCGATCGCGGCCATCAAGAGCGAGATCAGCACGTTGTAGCTGGCGAGCGAGAGTCCGAGGAAGCGCCACTGCACCTCGTCGCAGCGGACCACCTTCACCTTGTCGAGCCGCTCCAGAAGGCTGCCGGCGCTGCCGAAATTGACGATCGGACCGGAGCAATCGGTCGGCCCCTGCCAAAACCCCCATTCGACGCCGGCGTGATAGGCGCCGAGCCCGGCATTGGCGAGCGCGGCAAGGCCGAGGATCGCAAGTCCGGCGACGAGCAGCGGGCGCGAGGCGCCCTTGGCGGCCGCAAACGCCACCAGCGCGCCGAGCGGGACCGCAAGATAATAGGCATAGCGCTGCTCGAGGCAGAGCGGACAGGGCAGGATTTCGAGCACGAGCTGGAAAAACCAGGCGCCCGCCAGCGTCGCGGCTGCGATCAGCGTGATCGCCGAGGCCGCGGTCAGCGCCGGATTGGCAGCGGCAGGGGCTTGCGACGGGTGGGCGGTGGCGAGCGTCACGGCGGGTCTCCTGTCGGCATGGTCCGAAACGCCAAGACGAAACGCCAAGACCCGGACCCCATGCTCGAGGGGGTCGTATCGCGCGCAAATACCGCTGTCGAGACGCGGGACAATCACATCCGCGCGGGTTGACCGGAACAGGCCGCCCGCTATAGTCCGCCGGCTTCGCGACCCCCGGCCACTCAGGCCAAGGGCCACGAATGCCCCTGTGGCGGAACTGGTAGACGCGCTCGACTCAAAATCGAGTTCCGCAAGGAGTGCTGGTTCGATTCCGGCCAGGGGCACCAGCTAGGCTGTTCAAGCCCGTTCTAAAGCGTTCGCAACCGTCCGCGCAGTGCCCGGAAGCCCTTGAAAAATAGGCTCTTCCGCGTACATGGGTGTTCGTCACCGTTTGTTCTCATCCGATCCCAGCCATCCGATTTGTTGGTATTTTTGTTGGTATCGTGTTGGTATCGGGAGAACAAACGTTCACGGCGACTTTCGTTATTCCGAACGAAGGGAATTGAGCAGATGGCCCGCAAGAACGATGGCGCGTACGCTAACCCCAGGCAGATCAGGACCGACGTCGACTGCCGCGCCGCCCGCCCGAAATTCGACAAGGGCGCGTGGAGCCCCGCCAAGATTTCGGATGTGACCGGCGGCGGTCTCTATCTCTTCGTCAAGCCGGACAAGAGCAGACCAGGTAACGCGGCCTCCAAGCTGTGGCGGATGAGCTACCGCTTCCGTAGCCGTCAGAAAACCTACTCCATCGGCCCTTACGGCAACGGCAAGGATGGCACGTTCTCGCTCGCCGACGCGCGGCGCGAGCGCGACAAGGCGAAAGACCTGCTCAAGGAAGGCAAAGACCCGAGCACCGAGAAGCAGCTCGACAAGCACAGGCAGGCCGCAGCCCGGCCTTTCGAGCAATGGGCCGACGAGTGGCTCGCGAAGAAGAAAATGGAGAAAGTCAAACGCGGCAGGATCGTCGCGGTGCGCGACCCCAAGACCATCGAGGTGCTCGAGCTGCGCGTCGGCTACGTCAAGGCTCGTTTCGGCAAACTGTGTAGGCAGCACATCAAGCGTCCGGACGTGCTCGCTTTCATGCGTTCATACGAAGCCGAGGGAAAGCTCGAAACCCGCGACCGCGTGCGCAGCATCGGTGAGCAAATCTGCGACTATGCCGATGTCGAGGGCGACGGCTACAATCCGTTCCGCAACTTGAATGGGCAGATGATTGCCAACATTTCGACGCCGCGTCCCGGCGTCACCGAACCACGTGACGTGACGCGCGTCTTTAAGCTCATCAGCGCTCCGTGGACGAGAGCGAGGTATGGTGACGTTGTTGGCCTTGCCTTGCGCTTCGATGCGCTGACCATTCCCCGCCCCGGCATGGTCAATGAAATGGAGTGGAGCGATGTCGATTGGGATGCCAAACGCTGGACTATTCCCGCCGCCAAAATGAAGACCGGTTGGGACCATGTCGTGCCTTTGTCACGGCAGGCGGTCGCAATCCTGCGCAGCGTTCAAAAGCTGACCGGCCATCGCCGGTACGTGTTTTCCTGTGCGAAGGACGGGCCGCTATCAAACAACACGCTCAACAAGCGATTGCGGCTGCTTGGCATTGACACCAAGACTGATCATTGTGCCCACGGATTCCGAACCACCTTCTCGACCCTGTCTCACCACGAAGAGATCATGGACGCCAAGGCATGGGATGGCGATGTCGTTGAGCTGCAGCTCGCGCATCTCGACAATTCTACTGTGGAAGGTCTCTACAAAAAGCACGGACCGCTCGCGCTGATCGGCTCGCGCACGAAGCTGATGCAGCATTGGGCTGATCGGATCGACCACTGGCTCGATCCCAAGAAGGTGATATCGATCAAGGGAGGCGCGCAGGGTTGAAGCTCGGCATGAATCCACAGAGGTCGCCCCTAGCAAGGATGCGGGGAAGCGTTACACATCCCGCAGGTCGCTCAAATTCGCCGCTACGATGGCGGTTGAAGAGGCCTGCCATCCGAAGCCCAGGGGCCATCGCTCGCCGTTTGCCCCCGCGCGTCCATCGCAGAACCGCTTCCGTATATTTCCCCATCACGCACGCCGCCGTCGGCGTTCTCTCGGGCAAATCCCAAGCAACTCAAGTCGCATCACCGATGCGAGAAGGCCCTCGAAGGCCACGCAGGAAAAGCCTTACTCACGCGGCCAGGCGGCATAGCGCCCAATGGATGACGCTCGTCTTTCGGTCGCGTCGGGTGCACAAGAAGAGCATTCCGCAGCATCCTTCGCCGCGTCTCAGATGGCGATCAGGTGAGCCGTGGCGGTGCTGGCATTGGCGCGTGGCAAGAGCCCTGACGCGACGCTAGAAAAGCCCGACGCCAGGGCCGGGCTTCCAAGATCAATTCAAACCGCGGATTATCTTCGGCTGCGTCGCGTGGGAGTCGCCGGCGGATTTGTTTCTTTGCCATGAGGAGGCAAAAACACTTTAGGCGGAACAAGTAGCCGCTCAGCCAGCTCTGCCTGCAGCAGATCCATTAGGCTTTCCGTTGGACCCTGTCCGCGAAGCGACGATTCCCTTTGGCTTGGGAGCGGGGGGAGCAGGTCGGTGGATTGCATTACTGTCGCTCCTAGCAGATTTTGGCCTCAACATCTTAACAGGTTCTTTTGGCTTTGCGGGCTCTTTTAGAGCAGCTTCAGAGGAAAGAAACGTAATGATTGGTGATCCGTCCGACGAAATGCGAACGCTCGTCAGAGCGGCCTCCTTGAGTACATCGGTTAAACCGAGCATCTCGGCGGTCGGTTCCAGAACTTTGGTAAAGAGAAGCTTTGCCTCCGCGCGGTCAATCACAAACCCATGATTTGGGTACGCTGACACAAGGAAATCAAGGCTCTCCCTGCCCTTTAGGATGCCAGATTTGATGCTGAGCCGAGTTCCATAGCTTTTTGTGATGTTCATGGCGCGGCTATTTTCGCCGATTTTCATTGGATCAATTTGGCGATAGATCGGATCAAGCAGCTTGACCACCATTGTGGACGCCAATTCGGCAGCGGTTCGAGTCGTGATAGAACCTCCAGTGTCGCGACGTATGGTTAACAGCAGATTAAGGAACATCTTTGCGGCCGTCGTCTCTAGCGACTTCATCGCCGAATCGACTGTCAATCCGGAGCCCATCTCCAAAATCTCATCCGATTTGGCGATTTGAATATCCAGGGGACCCAGCTCGCCCCGGTCGCCAATATAAATGGCGTTTGCGGCCAACGCGATGAGCGTTCCGGCGCTCTTGCACCAGCCCGGGACAAAGACGGAAATCTCATCGTACTTCGCTTGCATCGAGCGACCAATTTTGAAGGCCGCGTCGGGCTCTCCGCCCGGGGTGACAAGAATTAGAATGAGTTTCTTCTTGCGGCTCCGAGCACAAATCAGATCGATAAAGCGTCCACTGCTCTTAAACGTGATCTCGCCGTTGTAAAACAGCACGTCAGCGTCCATTGCCGAGGACAGCTTGGTTGCTGCCACCTCTGCCAACGCAACATCATACATAGAACGAGCTCCCCAGCCATGGCGGCTCCCCAAAACACTCACCAATACAGCCGCAGCGAGAACGTTTAACGGCGTTTGCGTCCGCACAAGCGCAGCATTTCGGCTGAATCAGTGGCGCTACGATCCGAGGCCGCTGATCCTCCTTCCAGACGACGACTGGGTAAAGGTAAAGAGCCGGCAGCACCCAGCGTTTACCCGAGCGACCGACCAATTCGGGTAAGTCGCTATTTATTCCTACGGCGGCGCCAGGCGCTATATCCCGCTGAAGTATGACGGCTATCGCTTGCGCCTGGAGCGCGACGACAGATTTTCTGCAAGGTTTTATCTATCGCGCCGCGTTCCTGCTTGGCAGCACCAAACTCGCACGAAAACCGAGGCACGAGACCGTATGATGACTGCTCTTTTTTGTTCTTGCCCGCTTTTGGGTCGGCATCGGTTTGCAAATCATATTCTCGCCACTCATGGCGCTAACGGGAGGGTCGGAAAATGGCATTTGAAATATTGGCGGCAATTCGAGTTGAAAATCATAATGTCGTTAGTCAAAGTCCAGGTGTGAACTTTAACCAGGCTACCGGATCGGTCACTTTTCCAAATCCAAAAAATCTGACAGTGGTTCCAAGCGTTTCCTTCATATCGCCCAATGCGACTTATGCAACGAGCACTGTCTATTTCAAGAGCATTCAGAATGTTGACGTGATCGTGTGGGAGGGAGCGCAAGACACATCGGGCAGAAATGGCTCTCCCGGCTGGTTCTCGCTCATTGTCGTCGGCTTCTAGTGCAGAGTACCGAGGCCGCCTCCGTCTGGTGGCCTCAACTCCCACTCGGGTTCTGCTGGGTGGTCTCGATAAGCTCGTAATCGCTGCAATAAATCAGCACGTCGCGCGCGCCGGCTGCGCTCATGTCTTTGCGGTGAGATTCGCTTGCCGGATCATCAAAATCCATCGCCGCTGGACTTCGACAATCTGAGAGACGCCGTGAACAAAGCGTAGTCTCACGGCTGCCGATGGGCGTTCACGTCTGATGCAAAATCCTTCCTAACTGATACGCTTCAGACGCAGCAGACCACCGGGGATCAGTTTGCCCCAGCATTTTCGTCGGTCGATAGTTGGAGATCGTGCGACGATGCCCATCAGGGCGGCGTCTAGCCATTCGCTCATGTGCGAACCCGTCTCGCACTATCGAGCCTTCCGCAACAGTTACTCACGCTCTGTGCCTTGCGGGAGGTTCTAGCCTCTTTGCGCAACCGAAGCGTTCCTCTGGCTGCTCACAATTGGACTGGAGGACACTTGTCCGTGTTCTCGGTCAGGCTCACGCCGCTATCGTGGACTATGACACGGCACGCAAATTGGGAACGCGCTCCTACTGAAGTCCTTTCAAGCCTTGAAGCGTACTACGCGATTATGCAAGCTCTACGTGTTCAGGGGCGATAAGGGGCTTTCAATGTATGAGATTTTGAAAGAGTGGGCGGTCATTGCGCCTGGATTTACACCTATCGTGGCGCTGATCGCGGCACTGGTCGCTTGGCGGCAACTCAGACTAAACCGGATCAATCAACGAGAAACCACAGCGAAAGGTGTATTTCGAGAGTATCTCAAGCTCGCCTTTGACAATCCTGATCTAGCACGCGGAGACAGAAGCAAGCTCGCCAGAGAACGTCTCGAAAAGTATGAGTGGTTTGTTGCTTATATGCTTTGGGCCACAGAAGAGTTGCTGGAGTTCGCGAAGAAGGACCCCGTTTGGTGCGACAACATGCGTTGCCATTTGCTCCCACATAAGGAGTTCTTCAAAACGGACGAGGGGTTCAAACGGGAGCTACCAAGCTACAGCGACGACGTGCAGGCACTCGTCAACAGGGTAAAGAACACGGCGTAAGCAATGCCTATGCTGTTAGCCGCCTCCCCGCCTTGCTATCGCGCGAGAACCACATCAGGGGAACGCTCGTCTCACCTCGATGGCACTGAGGCTTCTACGAACTGGCTTGGCGATGAGGAGTGCTTCCGCGCGTTCGAGCATGCGGTCAAACTCCATCTGAATTGGCTTGGCGCGGGTGTTTGCTTCTCTGGTCGCCTTCGTGCCCAGCGACCTCTTCAGGAACACGAGACGTGGCTTATCAAGCTTCAGGACGCGCGCGACAGCCTCTTGAAGCCGATCAGGCACGCGCTTCGACGCCAGTACGGAAACCGAAGTGCATCTGGCTGATCCGGCAAGCCAGATTGTTGATATTGGCGGCGTGCCAGCCGTGCCCGTTAAATCCATGTACCAGACAGATAATGTGGCCTTGAGGTTCATTTTGCCCGCGACACGGGCGCGGCGGAGTGCCAATGCGATTGCGCTTATCAACAACGTCAATTGGTGAAACAGCGATGCAATATAACGCTGACCAGAAACGACAAATTCTCGAAACTTCACGCCAGTTGTTTGCCCGCGCTGGCGCGGAGAGTCCTTGGGGTGCACAAACCAGCGACGCCTCCGCGTGTCATCCCGAGGAGCCAATGTCGCTGGAGGAAGCGCTGAGCTTGCCGATTGAAGATCCTGTCGCCAAATGGCGGCGCGAAGCTGACGTGCTTGCTGAACAGCGCCGCGCGGCCACTCAGCAGCAACAGGAGACGATCAGCCGTGTCAAATTCCGCCGGGAAATTGCCGCCAAGCTCGATGCGAGTGCGATGAACAATGAGGCCAACCTGAACTTCGCACTACAGGCGATGAACAAATTTGCTGATAGCGCTTGTGACGCCGTCGAGAGGTTACAGAACGACGTGAAAGTTTTGTGTGGCCGGATCGTGGAATTGGAAACGCGGCAAGCGGCGCTCGAAGGCAGGCTTGCCGTGCGAGACGCAGCGATCGAACACAGTCTTGGCTTTGGTGGTACAGCAAAGGGACCTGCAATGAACACGCGGAACCACCAGACCATCCTCAGCGAGGCGCGGGTCCTCCTGCAGAATAGCCGATTGGCAAGCCTGAGACTTCTTGCAGACCGGACGTCCGAAGCTTTCGAGAACTGGAATGCTAGTATGCTGGTGCGTGGTGACGCGAAGCTTTTGGACGAATGCCTCAGCGCATACCGACGCGATGCAGCGCGCAACGCAGAAGGCTCACCACACAACCGCGACGAACGTTGGGGAAGTGATCCGAAGAGACGATAAATGGCCGGGGGGAGTGTTGGAACCTAGCAGTCGAATCGATCTCTGTCTGGCCCACAGTGCAACGTGAACTAAATGCGCCTAATGACATTCGGTGAAGACCATGCAAGAGGTCGTGAGAAGGCATCCAGCAACGTGCTGCCTCTGGGCATGAACAGCACCGCTCCACGTCTCACGCCACCCCCAACACTGCCCAAGCCCGCGCAAATCTTGTTCAGCCAAATTGTGGCGGCGACAGACCGCGGACATTTCGCCCAAACGGATATCCCGCTGCTGGCCAGCTTTACGCGCGTCACCACTTTGATAGAGCAATGACCAAGCTGCCGTTGGAGAAACTGGAACGATTGATCCGCACTCAGGTTACGCTGGCAACCAAGCTCAGGCTCGCCCCGCAATCCCGCGCCCATAAGGAGACTGTGGGGCGCTGGGCCGCCAACCCGCAGAGCAGCTACCTTGCGCAATTCCACGCAGATGAGGAGGAAGGTGAAGCCAATGGCGGCGCTCACTGATGCCGAATGCCTAGAATTGGCATTGACGGCAATCATTGCCAACCCGGCGAAGCTGAACGATGAGCCGCGCCAGGAAGTCGCAAAATTTGCGGTCCACTCCTCGCAAATCGATAACCTGCATCTTGCACCGTGGCAAAAGCCGCCTTGCTTGCTGGACGACCCAAGCGAAATCATTGCGCGCGGCAAGGATGACGTGAATTACGAAAGCGCGCGGCTGCTCCGGCACATGCGTAACCGGCATGAGCCCTCCACCTGGGCATCGCGCGAATGAGCTGCGATACAGCCTGGTATGAACTGTTTTTTGGAGGTGGGCTATGGCAGATGCCATGCATGAAGCCATGCTTGATGCCAGGCAGGAAGGCGGCTCCTATCGTCGGATCGAGGTGATCACGGGGCAGCGTCGACGACGGCACTGGACGGCGGAAGAGAAGGCGCGGATCGTGGCGGAGAGCTTCGAGGAAGGAGCCAATATTTCCGAGGTCGCTCGGCGCCATGGCGTTGTCCGTGGGCTGCTGACGGTGTGGCGGCGCAAGTTCGCGACGGCAGCGAGCTTTCAGGCGCCAGGCTTCGTGCCGGTCCGGATCGCTTCCGAGAGCAGTCCGGCGACGGCAGACGAGCCGGACCGGTTAGCGTCCGCGCATAAAGTGCTGCCGCAGATGGCATCGTCCCCAGGCAAGCTTGGCGGGATGATCGAGATCGAGGTGGGAGGGGCACGCATCCGGGTCGAGCCCGGAGTGGAGCTGGCGACGCTTTCGACGGTGCTGTCGGCGCTTCGGGGCATGCGGTGATTGCATTACGGTCTGACCTCAAGGTGGTGCTGGCGGCACAGCCAGTCGACTTTCGCAAGTCGGTGCACACGCTGTCGGCGCTGGTGAGCGAAGCGTTGCGCGCGAACCCGTACTGCGGCGACGTCTTCGTGTTCCGCAGCAAGCGCGCGGACAGAGTGAAGCTTCTGGCATGGGACGGCAGCGGAATGGTGCTGGTGACGAAGTGGCTGCACCAGGGACACTTCACCTGGCCGCCGATCCGCGACGGCGTGGTGCATCTAAGTGCGACACAACTCGCGATGCTGCTCGACGGGCTTGAGTGGACGCGTGTTTCACCCAAACCTGTGAAGCAGCCGGCCGTTGTCGGCTGAGAGGCGAAGATTTTGCTGGAGCCTGTGATGCGTGGATATATCGTTCGATCATGGCGATTCGCCCCGAAGCTCTTCCGGCCGACGCAGCGGCTCTGACCGAGATGGTGCTCGCGCTTGACGCCGAGAACGAGAAGCTACGTGTGGCGATGCAGACGCTGAAGGAGATGATCTTCGGCAAGCGCTCGGAGCGGCTGGCGGCGATCGTGACCGAGCAACTCGCGCTCGAACTGGACGATCTCGTGACCGGCGTCACACCAGTTGCGCCAGCCAACGACGATTTGCCTGCGACGAATCCGGCTGGGAAGCCGCGCAAGAAGGCGAGGCGCAACATCGGCGCGCTGCCCAAGCATTTGCCGCGCTGCGAGCAGGTGCTCGAGCCGGACACGACAGCGTGCCCGTGCTGCCGGGGCCTTCTGCACCGGATCGGCGAGGATGTGAGCGAGGTACTGGACGTGATCCCGGCGATCCTGCGGGTACTGCGCACGATTCGTCCCAAATACGCCTGCCGCGGCTGCACCGACGGCGTGGTGCAGGCGAAGGCGCTGCCGCGTCTGGTCGAGGGCGGAATGGCATCGACGGCACTCGTGGCTCACGTGGTGGTCTCGAAGTTCGCCTGGTATCTGCCGCTGTACCGCCAGGTGCAGATCCTGGCTGGCCAGGGCGTCCATCTCGACCGCGCGACGCTCGCCGGCTGGGTGAAGCGTGCGGCATGGTGGCTCAAGAGCCTTTATGAGCTTCAGCTGCGGACGATCCAGGCTTCGCCGCGGCTGTTCTGCGACGAGACGCCGATGCCGGTGCTTGATCCCGGACGACATCGCACTCGTATCTGCCAGTTCTGGGCGCATGCGATGGATGATCGCCCATGGGGCGGCCCATCGCCGCCGGCGGTCGCCTATGTGTTTGCCGATGGCCGCGGCACCGAGGAGATCGCCGGGCAATTGACCGGCTTCTCCGGCATTCTGCAGGTGGATGGCTATGCCGCCTACAAAGCGCTTGCCCGCGGTCATGGCGGGGCGATCCAGCTGGCTTTTTGTCTCGCCCATGCCCGACGCAAATTCGTCGAGGTGTACAAGACGATGCAGTCGCCGTTCGCTCACGAAGTGATCGAGCGCCTGCAAGCGGTCTACGCCATCGAGGCCGAGATCCGCGGCTTGAGCGCCGAACAGCGGCTTGCCGCCCGCCGCACCAGGACCGCACCGCTGATGGAGGTGCTGAAGGCGCGACTGACCTCGATGCTCGACCAACTGTTCTCCCAGTCGAAGCTGGCGGAGGCCATCAACTATACGCTCAATCACTGGGACGGACTGACGCTGTTTCTCCGCGACGGCCGCGTCGAGGTCGACAGCAACACGATCGAGCGTTCAATGCGCCCGATTGCGATGGGAAGGCGGAACTCATTGTTCAGCGGCAGCGAGGGTGGCGCCGAGAGCTGGGCAATTCTTGGGTCGCTGGTCAATACAGCACTATGCCGCATGCGGCATAGTGCCGTTTATGCCGACCGCCGAACTATGCCGAAT
>NZ_JBHMET010000055.1:0-173530 GCF_042430365.1 Bradyrhizobium erythrophlei | reverse complement strand
GCCCGCTGTCAGGCAGAAATTCCACTTATCGTCCTGTGCAGAATTCCGCGACCAGCTCTGACCTCGCGCTTTGCGGATCCCCCGAATTTGCGCAGATAGCCGGCAAAATTGCTCATCGTCTCATCGACCTGCAGCAAGGTCTCGCATGGAGTTCCTTCAGCATAGATCACATCATGGCTCTCGAGCTTGATGTGGAAAAACTCCAGTTCGTCATGCTCCTCGGCAGTGTAGACGGTAATCGTCACATCGTTGACCAAGCCTCCAGCCGGGATCAGCAGCCCGTCGATCAGCAAGGCGTGACCTTGCGTCACATAGAGGTCAGCAGATGGAACATTAGGGGCGAGCGCGGAGCGGGCAATCCGGACGGGCAGCGCATCTTTCACCCAGGGCTTGCTGAGATCACGCCTGATCCGTCGAAATCGTCCGATCCACTCGATCGGACGCGCTCCTCCAGAGTGTGTCGCAACCATATCGCCGATACCGAGATCTTCGATCTTGCGTTCCCCTGCTATTGTCGAAATTCTGGTGCCTCTAAGGAAGCATTTCCCGTTCCCGTTGCCGCCGCCGTTGCCGCCGCCATTGCCGGCATTCGCAACGTTCGGTGCAATTAGCCCTCCAGCCATTGCGGCAGCCGCCATCGCTGTCTTAGCGACGACCCCGCGACGCGTTACCGCTTTTGTCCGGACCTTCTCGATACTTGGTTTGGACATCCAACATCTCCAGAAATCTCGGCCGGTCGCTCAACCGTGCGAATATTACATCGTCCGACGATAACATTTGATCTAGTTCAAATAATATTAAAGATAACATTGGAACATGATGATTTGCAATACCGCCTCTCCCCGGCTGGCGGGCGCTCTTTCACACTGGTGACAAACCGACGGGATACACAAGCTATATTGGTAACAGGCCAATAGCGTGCAAATGCTGTTGGCGCTCCTCCCTCTGCTCCGGGCGGGGACGATTTCCAGCTTGGTGCGGCCTTGGTGCGCAGACCGTTGTCGATATGCTTTCCGTGCACGAAGGGTGGTCGCGACAGCGCCGGAACTGGGTGGCGTACTTCCAGGGAGATGGCTCCATCGACGCCTAACCTGCGACAACCCTCCGAGGGCCGTGCGCCAGCCTCCGCCAATTCGCAACCCTCGACCCTGAAGAACTGAACCATGTGTGGAATTGCTGGCGCCTTCGCGTACCGCGCAGACGCGCCTCCCATCGACCGAGCCGAACTGCTGCGCGTGCGTGACGCCATGGTCGCGCGCGGCCCGGATGCCGCGGGCCTGTGGCTGGCCGACGATGGGCGCGTGGGCTTCGGGCATCGCCGTCTGGCCATCATCGATCTCAGCGAAGGTGGCGCCCAGCCCATGCTTGACCCCGACACCGGCAACTGGATCTGCTTCAATGGCGAGATCTACAACCACCAGCAATTGCGCGTCCGGTTGAACCAGGACGGCTTCGCGACGCGCACCCAGTCGGACACCGAAGTCCTGCTCAAGCTCTATGCCCAACGTGGCGAAGGAATGTTCTCCCAGCTGCGCGGGATGTATGCCTTCGCCCTCTGGGACGCGCGTCGGCGCGAGTTGCTGCTGGCGCGGGACCCCTTCGGCATCAAGCCGTTGTACGTGGCGGACGATGGCGCCACCGTGCGCTTCGCATCCCAAGTCAAGCCGCTGCTGCAGGCCCCGGTGGACCGGAGGCCCGAACCAGCCGGCCACGCCGGCTTCCTGCTGTGGGGGTCGGTGCCCGAGCCCTACACCCTATATCGCGGCATTCGTGCGCTGCCGCCCGGGCATTGGCAACGTTTCAGCGCCGAGCGCGCCGGGCAGCCGGTCCGTTTTGCGAACATCGTGGATGCGCTGAGTCGCCTGTCCACGGCCGCCGGCACCCAAACCGACGTGGCGCTCGATCAAATAGCTGCAGCGGTCAAGGACAGCGTGACCGCGCACATGGTCGCCGATGTGCCCGTCGGCGTCTTCCTGTCGGCCGGATTGGACTCGACCATGCTTGCGGCCTGTGCGGCGACGGCCGGCGAGCTACGCACGCTGACCTTGGGCTTCAACGAGTACGCCGACGGCCCCAATGACGAGGCGGGGCTGGCCGGCGAGGTCGCCGACCTGCTCGGCGCGAAGCACGCGGTGCATCGTATCTCGGCTCGCGATTTCGAGCGCGACCGACAGAAGCTGATCGCCGCGATGGATCAGCCCTCGATTGACGGTATCAACGTCTGGTTCGTCTCCAAGGCAGCTGCTGCGCAAGGCCTGAAAGTGGCGATCTCGGGGCTCGGCGGCGACGAGCTGTTCGGCTCCTACCCGAGCTTCCGACAGGTGCCGCGCCTAGTGAAGCTGATGCGCCGCGCGCCGGTGGGCGAACAAACCGGACTGCTGCTCCGACATTTGGCCCGGCCCTTCGCCTCGGCGCTGCCGTCGCCCAAATATGCGAGCCTCGCCGAATACGGCCACAGCATGTCGGGGGCTTATCTGTTGCGCCGCGGGCTGCACATGCCGTGGGAGCTCGCGCGCCTGATGGACCCGGCGATGGCCCGAGACGGCCTGGAGGAGCTCGCGACCCTGAACCGCCTCGATTGCAGCATCGACGGACTGGACAGCGATCGGCTGGCGGTCTCCGCCCTCGAAATGCAGTGGTACATGCGCAACCAATTGCTGCGCGATGCCGATTGGGCCGGCATGGCGCATTCGCTTGAGATCCGCGTGCCCCTGGTTGATCTGCAACTGCTGCAACAGTTCGTGGAGCTTCCGGACTTCGACGCAAACAGCGAAAAGCGCACCATCGTCAGGCGCGTCGCGCCACAACTACCCGAAGGCGTGCTGAACAGGCCCAAGACCGGCTTTGCTGTGCCGATCCATCAGTGGCTCAATCCGGGTGCCGGCAGCGCCGTCATGCGGCATCGCGACTGGGCGATGCACCTGTATCGACACTTTGCCGCTGCCTGAGGTGACACAAATGAAGCTGCTGCATGTGATGTCGTCCGTCGATGCTCGGTATGGCGGGCCCGTTGAGGGCGTGCGTCAACGAGGTTTGCGACTGCTGGAGATGGGGCATCAGGTCGAAGTGGCCTGCCTGGATGATCCCAAGGCGCCCCACGTGGAGAGTTTTCCACTGACCGTACATGCACTCGGGCCGCCGCGCGGTACCTACTCCTACGCGGCCCCATTCCGCCCTTGGCTGCGCGCCCATGCCGGCGACTTCGATGCCGTGATCGTGAGCGGGCTCTGGCAATACCACGGCTTTGCCGCTTGGCAGGTCATGCGCGAGCTGCGGCGGCCTTACGTCGTGTTCACGCACGGCATGCTCGATCCCTGGTTCAAGCAGACCTATCCCCTCAAACACCTGAAGAAATGGCTCTACTGGCCCTGGGCCGAGTACCGGGTTCTGCGCGATGCCGCAGCCGTATTGTTCACCAGCGAGGAGGAGCGGCTGCTGGCGCGACAATCGTTCTGGCTGTACCGGGCGCGCGAGGTCGTTGTCTCCTACGGCACTCAGTTGCCGCCGCAGGACGCGGCCTCGCTGCGGGAGGACTTCCTGGCAGTCCATCCCGAGTTGCGCGACAAGCGGGTGTTGCTCTTTCTCGGGCGCCTGCACGTCAAGAAGGGCTGCGACCTGCTGGTTGAAGCGTTCGCCCGTGTGGCGGCCGAGCAGCCTCGCCTGCACCTGCTCATGGCCGGGCCGGACCAGACCGGCTGGGCCAGCCAGCTCAAGACTCGGGCCCAGGCTTTGGGCGTGGCCGATCGGATCACATGGCCGGGCATGTTGCAGGGCAACGCCAAATGGGGAGCGTTCTACTGCAGCGAAGCCTTCCTGCTGCCCTCGCACCAGGAGAATTTCGGCATTGCCGTCGCTGAGGCCCTGGGTTGCGGTCTGCCCGTGCTGATCTCGGACAAAGTCAATATATGGCGAGAGGTCCACGCCGCCCGCGCGGGTTTTGTCGCCGACGACTCGCAAGCGGGCACGCTCAAGAACCTGCAGGCATGGCTGGCACTATCACCGGAAGACCGGGCGGCGATGGGCCAGCGAGCTCGCAGCCTGTTCGCGGATCGATTCAGTATCGACCGGATGGCGACCACGTTGATCGACGCCGTGAAGACGGTGCATTCCTGACAGCAGCAGTGGTTCGAAACCCTGAGCCGGGCGCAGTTCAAGGCAGTGCCCCGTGGCTTGCGTTGGCCGCATAGGCGGTAGCGCCTACGCCAGATTCCGGCCCGCATCACCATCACATTCAATCTCTGATATCATATCATCTTTGTGAGATTGTCACATAATTAATGATATCAACTCCGGCGCGCAAACGCGGCGCGCTGAAGCGTCAAGCAATTTGTTTGATTATTTGACCTGCGTTCAAGGAGTGCGGCCACGGCCAGCGCTTCCTGAGCCGCGGGCCCCGCAGACAACCGCATGACCTTTTCAGCCCGGGCGTAGCCGACGGCGGCCGATCGAAGCGCTTCGCTTCGACGGAAATGGGGGCAGTCATGCGGGTGTTGGTGATTGGGATAAACTATGCTCCCGATCTGATCGGTGTCGCAAAATACACCACCGAGCTTTGCGAGAGCCTGGCCGCGCATGGTCACACGATTCGTGTCGTGACGGCGCCGCCCTACTATCCGGACTGGAAGGTTCCGGCCGAATATCGTTCGGCATGGTACACGAACGAGACACTTAACGACGTCGACATCATACGAGCGCCGATCTACGTGCCGGACCGCCCTTCAGGGGCGAAAAGACTGCTCCACCATGCGTCCTTCCTGATGTCGGCCGCGGTCCCGCTGCTGTCGGCCGCCGTCCGCTGGCGTCCAGACATCGTGTTCGCGGTAGCACCGTCGCTGCTGTCCGCCCCGATCGCGGGGATGGCCGCGAGAATGGCCGGGGCAGTGTCCTGGCTCCATGTTCAGGATATGGAGGTCGACGCCGCGTACGAGCTCGGGCTGTTGCGGAAAGACTCCGTAACGCACAAGCTGATGCTTGCAGTCGAGTGGCGGATCCTGAACTCGTTTGATCGAATATCGACGATCTCGCCGCAAATGATGCGGCGGCTCGAACAGAAGGGAATCGCGCCGGAAAAGTTGCGGGAATTCCGGAACTGGATCGACACGGGCGCTATCGCACCCGGCCCCAGTCAAACAAGCATCCGCTCGGAACTGCGCCTGAAGCCGACCGATATCGTGGCGCTCTACTCCGGCGCGATGTCGAACAAGCAAGGCCTAGAGCTGATCGTCGAAGCTGCCGCCTCGCTTCAGAACAGCCATCCTTCCGTGCAATTTGTTCTCTGCGGAAACGGTCCGATCAAGCCGGCGCTCGTAGACATGGCGAGCGGCATGAGCAACATGCGCTTCCTGGACCTGCAGCCGCAGGCGCGCGTCGCGGAACTGCTCAGTACGGCAGATATTCACCTGCTGCCGCAGAAGGCCCAGATCTCCGATCTGGTGCTGCCGTCCAAGCTTGCGGGCATGCTGGCATCCGGGCGCCCGGTGATCGCCATGGCTGCTCCCGGCACCGGCATCGCGTCGGAAGTCGAAGGCGCCGGCCTGGTCATTCCTCCGGGCGATGCACGGGCACTTGCCGCCGCCGTAACCAGCCTTGCTGGCGACGCCAATCTGAGAACCCGCCTCGGCGCGATCGCACGTTTACGCGCCGAGCAAAAATGGGATCGCATGCCGATCATCCGCTCGCTCGAGCGCGAATTCCTTGCATTTCCGCAGCAGGCAGCGGTTGCAGCTCTTCGCCCGCGGCAGCCGGCACGATCGGTTCGCTCCATGGAGCAACTGACAACAGGCAGCCGCCGCAGGCCGGAGTGGCCAGACCGCATGTCCACAAATCGACGCCTACGTCCGAATGTGACGAGCATCGGATCCGGAAAGGAATAACGGGGCGCGGCCGTTCCATTGCTGAGACTGGCCGATCGCACACCGGCGGGATCAGCCCAAGCGTCGCAAATATCGATATACGACGTAGCAGGCCACGATGTGAAACGAGACCTCTCCGACAACCAATGCGTAGACGCCAAGCGTCGAAACCAGCGCATAGCCGACCAGCATTGCTGTTACCGAAGATATCGCAAGGGCTTTGGCAATCACACCGTAAGCGCCGAGCGCTGCCATCGACTGTGTCATCATCGAGGAGAGTGACAGCATCACGATCGTCGGCGCAAATGCGGCGATGATCGCCGCCCCCCGATGCAGGCCGAAAGCAGGCACCGCAGCCGCGATGACGGAAGCACCGGTAATGCCCACAGCCAGGATCACGGCGCTATGTAGCGCCATCTTCTGCGCTCCCAGAAGGCTGCCAAGGCTGTGCTTTCCCGGCTCAGCCAGTCTCTCGACAAGGCTAGGAAACTCGACCCGAAGAATGAACACGATGATCTGGTTTGCCGCCGTGGCGATCTGCTTGGCATACACGACTAGCGCTGTCGTCTCGGCACCAAGATAGACCGTGCTCAGCAGCAGCTGAACGCGCATATTGATCTGCCCCGGCACGCTCAGGAACAGCAGCGCGGCGCCGTCCCTGAACGCCTTCATCAGTCCAGCCCGCGTCATCTTCCGGAATTGAGGCAACCAGCCTTTGCGCACGAGCGCAATCCATTGTGCGGCCACCGTCACAAAGTACCCGATCGAGAAAGCGCCCCCCAGGATCGCGCCCGCCGCCTCGGCCGACCGGTGCGTCGCCAGGGCAAGGCCGATCGCCGTGATAACGTAAGCTGCGGATCCCGTGATCCCGCTGACTCCGCTCAGCCTGAGACCATCGAGCAGGCCGACTGGATTGACCGCCCATAGCAGCAATCCCGGAACGGCCAATGCGACGTACCATCGCGTAAAGCCGCCAGACACAAATCCGAGCGCGTAAGTCGCGGTGGCCACGCAGACAAGCGCGGCGATCAGAAGTCTGATCGCGGTGGTCTCGCAGAAAGTCTGCCATACTTCGTCGCACGGCGTCCGCTCGCCCGACAAGCGCGCGACAACGCGAGCGAGCGTAGTGCTCGCTCCGGCATCGACCAGGATGATGCCCAGGACCGCGAACGAATAATGCGTGCCGAAAGCGGCAAGCAGGTCGTACTCGCCGGCCGCCACGAGCACGGTCTGGACGGCGAAGATCGTCCCCTGCCCCAGTCCGAACCCCGCGATCAGCAGACCGACGTTGACGATCTGCTGCCATCGACCGTGAACGGCCCTCAGCCCAGCGGCAATACGGCGAGTCGCGAACATGGGCGACGAGGCCGCAATACTTTTCGTTGCTTCCCGGCGTTTGGAACTCGCAGCGGTGGGGTCAAGCATGGCCTGTTCTGAGAACCGATTGCCGTGGCCGGGAGATCGACTGGATGCTCCCCTGTAGACCAACATCACATCGATTGATACCTGATATCGTCGTTACGATATCGCTTATTCGACTGAAGAGAGCCCGCCTCGTGTCACAGTCCTGTTCAAATGGACGCCTAGAAGGGCAAGGTTGGATGAACAGTGATGCGTGACGAGGGAAAGATACTGGATCGGGCGCTCTCCCTGCATAACAAAGGGGATATCGCAGCTGCCGCCAAACTGTATCGACGTATCGTCAATGCCAACCCCGATAACCTTCAGGCGCTGCATTTTCTGGGCGTAGCCGAGGCTGCGGCGGGAAATATCGACCGCGCCAAGCTGCTGATGAAACGGTCGCTTGAGGCGAAGCCGATGAACGTGCAGTTCATCGAGAACTACGCGGCTGTTCTGCAGCGGGCCCGCGAGCATGAAGAGCTTGTCCGGCTTTGCCAACACGGCCTCCAATTCGCCCCCACCAGCCTGGGGCTGCTGCACGGGAGCGCGGCCGGGCTTTTGGCATTGGGCCGCCACCTGCAAGCCATCGAACAGCTGACACGGCTGCTGGCCAACCATCCCAGCCATTTCCCGGCTCACTTCATGCTTGGATCGGCATTGGCGAAGACACGGCAATATGAGCCCGCGCTCGCCTCGTATGATCAGGGATTGCGGCTGAGGCCAAAGTTCGCCGAGGCCCACCTCGACAAGGGCACGATCTACTTCGCGAACTGCCGTTACGACGACGCACTTTTGGCCTATGACGACGCTCTAGCGCTACGGCCCGACTACACCGAAGCGTCGATCGGTCGCTGCTATGCCCTGATCCAGCTCGGCCGACGCGACGAGGCCTTGGCCGCGGCCGACCATGCTCTCGGGCTCCAACCCGACCTTCCCGAAGCGTGGGTGGGCCGAGGCAACGCCCTCCTCGAGCTCGATCGCCGTCAGGACGCAGCCCAAGCCTACGACCGTGCGCTCGCTGCCCGGCAGGACCTAGCGTCGGCCTGGTCCGGGCACGGAAACATCCTTCTTCGATCAGGACGCCAGCGCGACGCGGAAGCCGCGTTCAATCGCGCCATCGCTGCGGATGCCACTTTCGCGGAGGCATGGTTCGGCCGCGGGACGTCGTCGCTTTCGCTTGGTCGTCACGATGATGCCTTGACGGCTCTCGACCGTGCGCTCGCCTTAAACCAGAACCTGACGGGTGCATGGTTGGCGAAGGGTCAGGTCGCCTATCTCGAGAAACGTTACGACGAAGCGTTGGCCGCCTGGAACCACGCTCTTGCTCGCAATCCTGATCAACCAGCCGTAGCTGCTGCTTGCCTGCGCGCCAGGATGCATCATTGCGATTGGACCGATTTCGAGGCCGGCTGCCAGTCGGTCATATCATCGGTCCGAAACGGAACGACGGTCGCGCCGTTCATGTTCATCGCGATTCCATCCACATCTGCCGAGCAGCTTCAATGCGCCCGGTCATGGATCGGGCACAACTTCGGCGCTCCAAGCGCGCCGGCCTGGCGCGGCGCACGCCACGATCAAGATCGCATCCGCATCGGCTATCTCTCGGCCGATTTTCATCAACATGCGACCTCGCAGTTGATGGCGGGCGTCTTCGAGCAACACGACCGGGCGCACTTTGACGTTTCCGCGATTTCGATCGGTCCGGACGATGGTTCGGACATGCGCCGCCGCCTCGAAGCCGCGTTCGACCGCTTCGTCGACGCCAGACCACGGAGCGACGCCGAAATTGCCGAGCTTGTTAGGGCTCTGGGTATCGACATCCTGGTCGACCTGAAGGGATACACTCGGGACGCGCGGACCGGCATTTTTGCCATGCGCCCCGCTCCGATCCAGGTCAACTATCTCGGCTTTCCCGGCACCATCGGCGCCGGCTTCATCGATTACGTCATCGCTGACCGAATTGTCATTCCCGAGCACGATTTCGATTGCTACGCGGAGAAAATTGTCTGGCTTCCTGAAAGCTACCAGGCAAACGATCGCAGTCGCGCGATTTCTGACACAGCGCCGACCCGCGCAGAACATGGGCTCCCCGAGAAGGCTTTCGTGTTTTGCTGCTTCAATGACAACTACAAGATCACGCCAACCGTCTTCTCCAGCTGGATGCGAATCCTGGGGGCGGTAGAGGACAGCGTCCTGTGGCTGTTTGAAGACAATGCGACGGCTGCGTCCAACCTGCGGCGGGAAGCGAACGCACGAGGCATAGCACCGGAGCGACTGGTATTTGCCCGCCGGCTTCCAAACGCCGAGCATCTGGCGCGGCATCGTTGTGCCGACCTGTTCCTCGACACGCTCCCGTACGGAGCACACACCACCGCAAGCGATGCGCTCTGGGCAGGACTGCCTGTGCTGATCTGCCTTGGCGACACTTTCGCAGGTCGCGTCGGCGCCAGCCTCCTGAACGCGATCCGGTTGCCGGAATTGATCACCACAACGCCGACCGCATACGAGCAGTTGGCGATCCAGTTGGCGACCACTCCCGCCAGACTCGCGGAGCTGAAAGCGAAGCTGGCTCGCAACCGATTGGCGACACCACTGTTCGACACGGAGCAGTTCACACGCCACATCGAGGCAGCCTACATTGCCATGATGGAGCGGCTTCTGGCAGGGGTCCCGCCCGACCATATTCGCATGGGGCACTCGATGGCCGAGAGCGAACGGCCGGTCGCACCGCCTGCCCCTGCGCAGGCGGCGAATGACCCGCCAACGTCAGATATCTCCGCATGACCTTGCACGATCATCGCATCTCCATCATTGCGGCTTCGGTCTCGTTCTGGGCGTGGTGCGCGCTTCTGAGCTATCCGATGATCGGCGACAGTTTCGCGATCTGCCAGGCGATCGGATTGGCCTTTTTCCTCGTGACCATGACTCTCACCTATTCTGCTCGCTTCAGCTCGATCGTGACCAGCATGACCCCCGCGCAGCTAGCGATCCTGCTCATTATCTATCTGTCCCTCTTCCTTCAGCTGCACGACGACGAGCCGAGCACCTTAAGCGGCATACTCTACACCAGTCTCCTCCCCGTGACCGCGGTGGCGGTGTCGGCCCTGTGGACGCTGGAGCCCGTCGATTTCGAGAGGTGCATGACGGTTGCATCCGTTCTCTTGTGCTTGTTTGGCGTCTCCGCAATAGTGATCCTCGGCTGGCCAGAAAGCCGCGACGTCGGTGGGATTCTCCAGCCCAACATCTTCGCCGCGCCCTTGCTTGCAGGATTCCTGTTTTCGTTGTTCAGCCCCGGCCTCATCGGGGTCGCAGTACGTATCCTGTGCTTTGGAATGATCGCATTGGTCAGCTCGCGGTATGCGCTGATTGGCTGCCTCACCGCGCTTGCGCTGTTTGAACTCACCTTCAATCCGCTGAGCCCGGCAAAAATTCCGGCGTTGATTGTTGCCCTGATCGCAGCAATCGTCTTCTGGCCGCTGATCGCTCACATCCTGGCGATCGATGACTCCGACCGAGGTCTTACCTCCGGCATCTCCGGACGGGACGAACGCTGGCATCTCGCCGAGAATATGATCACCAACAATCCACTCGGTATCGGTTTCAAGCGGGCAGACCCCGAGGAGGCGGGCCATAACGGCTTCCTGAAGATCATCGTAGAGTTCGGCATTCCCGGTGGCGCCCTGCTGATCTTGCTGCTTGTGTACAGTCTCGTTATCGCGGCCATCGACGCTGGCAGGCGTGTCGGGAAAAGTTGGCAGCAGCACCGGTTTGAGTGCGCCCGCTTTGGCGGGCTCGCCGCCCTGCTATTCGGCGCATTTTTTCAACCGCAAGTGTTCAGCCTCGGAGACACTTTCGCGGTGTCCGTCCTGCTTTTGTTGTTCAAGCCGAGGATGAAACCGATCGTTGGCACAGCTCGAACGCCGGTTCGAGGCATTTGAGACCCACCATCGGCGCATTAACATTGGTGTCCTATAGTGCCTGGTACTCCGCCCGTTTGCGGCGGGTGAGTTCTGGGCTCGAGGCCGGCATCCGTCAGTGAAACGAGCGCGCCTCGACGGTTGCAGACCTTCCAACACCCTGGTTTGGCAAGCCTCCAGCAGTCAGCCCAGGATTCCGTTCCGAAGACCTCAGGTCTCAGGGGCGGATCGATTGAACCACGGTCCCGCGAATATCTGCACGACCCTGTGCCATGCCTTCTCAGGCCATCGCGGATCCATACACGGACGTTCAACTAGCGCGTAGAAGAGCATCCCCACCATCAATGTGACCGGGACCAGAACCGCCCAGGAGACGACCCAAGCCTCAGCCAAGGACCGGAACACAACAAACTTCGACAGGACCTGAGCTCCGGCCTGAATGACCGGCAAATGAACTAGGTATATCGAGTAGCAGGCTCCCCCGATCAGTGCGATCCAGGGAAGCCCGAGAAACGCCTTCGACCACGTTCCTCGAGCCGCCGCCATGAACAGGAGCAGGATGCACGTGGCCCGGAGGAAGCTGTTGGCCATCTCGAAATGAAAAGGCACGTTGAACTGTACCGCTCCCGTGAAGAGGATACCGATCAGTCCGATCACGAACCCAATATCGAAAATAGCCTTGGGAGGCATGGAGAATGAATTCTTCCAGACGACGTAGTCGCATGCGACGATACCAAGCATGAAACCATAGGACTCAGCCAGGAGCGTGTTCCTGACGAAGCCCGTTCGATCCAGCCGGTCCGAAATGACCGCACCGAGCACCAGAAGCACGACCGTGAGAGCGACGCCGACGCCTACGCGCAGACCACGAACGCGGATCTTGCCGTAAACATAGAGTATCAGCGGGGCAAGAACGTAGAACTGAACCTCTCTTTCCAGCGACCATGTGGGCGGGTTCAGCCGAGGATGCTCCCCAAACACGAGAGAATGCGAGTAGGTCAAACTCGCGAGCAAGCTTTGCCAAAGGGGAGCCTGAGTGAAGTAGAAGTTTGGAGCCTCCATCGGCGCAGGAACGATGGAGAGGATTGCAAAGCAACCCAACATCACGACGACGTAAGGAGGCTCCAATCTCGTCAGCCGACGCAAGAAAAAATGCTTGAGAGATGGGGCCCTTCCCGACAAGAACGGATATGCAATGATGTATCCGCTGACGAAGAAGAACAGCGAGACGCCCAGCGATCCGTGCGGGAGATATTGCGCGACAACGATTTCTGCACCGGAGAGGTGCTGATAGAAACGCTCGCCGCGCGCTCCCGCGTGATAGATGAGCACGGGGAGGATCGCCAGAAACCTTAGGCCATCGATCTGCGGGACGTATGTGGTGCTGTTTGTAACCCGAGAAAGCGTTGTCGGCAGCCCACCTATCCAAGAAAGCACTTGATCCCCCGATTATTGATCTGGCCGAGATACGACAAAATCGCGCGTTTCACCCACGGTGCGCCGAATCTGCAGAAGCCGTTTAGGTTCTCCATTTGGCGAAGCCGAACGCCCTCACCCACTAGACGCCATGCGCGTGATCACTGCGAAAAGGAGTCCGGCTCAGAGCATTTTCGATGGCTGATCGCTCCCCGGCGGATGTTTCCTTCATTTCGCACTCTGTCGCTGCGCCGAAATGCCGAGGACGATGCGCAATTTGCTGCTGTCGGTGCCAGCCGAGGCCTGCTGGACGACCAATTCATCGATGAACAGGAAAGGCATGCCCGCCTCCAAATCATAGAGCAGCGGTTGAAGGGAGGCGGAAGCGATCTCGATATTGAACGTCGCCGAGACAAAGCCGGACTTGGCGAGCGGTCCCTGCAGGTCGACCTGCGACGACAGCGCGTTTCCGTTCACGCGCCTGGTCGCCGCGAGCACCCGTTGCAGCAACATCGCACTCGCGACTGACACCGTCGGACCTTCGAGGAATACCGACCCGGTGGGAACGCTCACGTCGGTCCGAGCGGTGGAAGTCCGTGTGAGATGCCGCGCCTCGAGCGTCTGAAGGATGTCGGCGGCCGACGCAGCCGCGTCGCGGCTGCGCAACACCTCGAATACGGTCTGGACCGTCGTGAAGGAAAACAGCACCACCAGCGCAAGATAGGCGGCAGCCGCAGCCAGCGGGAAACGAGCGAGAGCGGCTTCGATCCTTTGCATATCAATCATGTGCCGGATCCGAATTGTGGCTTGATCCTGGTCTCGATATGGAAGCGTTCCCCTGGCTCATTGGCGGCCCGCGTCGTCGGCGCAAAAAAACCGGCACTCGCAAAATGCGACGACTGCTCCAGAATCTGGATCAGTGACGGCGCGTCGCCGGTCAGCCCTGAGATCTGAAGCTTGTCCCCCTCGATCCGCAGCTCTGTCGCGTAAGTGTGGTCAGGCAACAGACCGGAGAGCTCTTCGAGCGCGATCACGGCGGATGGCATCGTCTGTTTGCGGCGTACCAGTACTTCACGCTGGGAGGTCCCCGGCCCTCCCTGGTTGCCCCTTGCGATGGCACGCCGCTCTGCGATCTGTTGCTGGATTTGCTGCTGCTGGGAGTCGTAGGAATCAGCGATCACTCCGCCGAACCCAATCGAAAGCATGGCCAGCGTGCCGGTGGTCGCCAGGAGAGCGACGAGCGCCAGGCGCAGGCGACCAGAACGAGCATGTCCGCCGACGCGCCGACTGTAAACTATGACCCGGTCCATCCCGGGCTGAGCGGCCGATATCTCAACCCCGGCAGCGCCCAGGTCGATAAATGGTTGCGCGAGCGAGTCCACCACGGCGCGTGCGGTCGCAACAACCGTCAGTTCGACGTGGTCGGCGGCGGCGCTGTTTGGGGTGGTCCAGTGAAACACGGCATCGGCCGCATTCCAGGGGGTCAACCGGTCGATCTGTGAGCGAATGATCCCGTCAAGGAATTCAACCGCTCTGCCAGGCAATTCCAACGGTCGGAAAACAAAGCGTGACGGCTGCAGCGCCAGATCGACCATCGCGCCCTTTATGGCGGCAGCCCATTCCGGCGGCACCGGTCCGGTAGCGTCGCCGCCGACCAACTGGATGCGGCAGGGGGGCAATTCACCATCCTTGGTCGCCGCCTTCGAGGCGAGGCGCAAGGTGAGGAGACCTTCATCGCCTTCAGTGACCGCAATCTGGCGTGTTGTGCGCGCGCGCTCGAACCGATCGCTCACCGTGCGCGCCACAGTATCGATCCACAGCGAGAGGGCGGTTGCGATCTGACCCGGAATCCTCATCGGCTTGCCGTCGGCCTGGGCCGCCCTCCTCGATCCGGGTTGATATCGTCGTTCCAGGCAAGCACCCGAAACGCCTGCTTTTCCGCGGGTCCCAGGATCTGGATCACAGCCTCCGGCGCCCGTTGCCGACCGTCGGGAAGCGTGATCCGCATGCGAACGCGATACGCCTCACTACCCGATACCGTCGCGCCCGGCTGCCGTCCGCCCAGGGCGCCAATGACAAACTCCGGATCATCTGACGGCAATTCCTCACGCCTGTTCAAGAATGCATCGAGCTTCGCCGGGGTCATGCCGGGCAACGCGGCGATGACTTCGGGAGCCGCATCCAGCACGTTGATCTCCGCCATCCCGCTATACACGGTGACGAATGGCAGTGCCCTCTCGACCAGCGCGGCCGGCAAACCAAGCACGAGCCACAGTTCATCTGCGCTGTTGAACGGTCCCCGTCGAGGCAGGTAATTCAACCCAGCCGCGCGATAAAGCCCCTGCTCCTCGTCCTGATCATTCGGCCTCGGAGCGCTCCGCCAGGCGATCACCCGACCGGCGTATTGATCAGCTGCTTCGGCCGGCGCTCCAAGCGCTGCAAACAGGCCCGCGATCATGGCTCTCGGCGCCATGTTGAGATTGAGGCGTGCGGCTTCCGACATGTACTCCACCTTCACGGAAGAGTTCGCCAGCCTGAAGCCAACTCCTCCGTGTGTCGGGCGACGAACCGTGACGGGAGCGGACAGTTCATAGGCAGCGAGTTCAACTCCAGCCGTGCTCAGCATTTCCCATTGCGTGGCCGCGTCCAGCGCAGAAAGTGCAGCGGCTGATTGTGCGATGTAGAGAGAAGCCACGGCAGCGAGCGCCGCCAGCCCCGCGAGCAGCCACAACGCGGCCACCATGATGAAGCCGTCACGCGACCCGCATGTGATCTTGCGCGCTGCGGCCGAGCTGTTCATTGCGTCGGGCCATTGCCTGGTTGCGCCTGGGCGGCCTCCGGCTGGCTCGATGGATCGGGCCGCGGCGCTCCCATGTCGACATGGATCCTTGTCGCGCCAGAGATAACGGTCCCGCGTTCGGCGTCCTTGATGTCAAAGCGAACTGTTGTCGGCAATTCGCTGGAGTTGGGCCATCGATTGGTCCACCTGCCGTCCACGTCGGCATAGGCAAAGCCGATACGGAACGGAGCGCGCAAGAGCACGACAGGATCGGAAAACGATATCGAACCGCCCTCGGGATTACCGTCCGGACGCACCACGAAGGGTGCTCGCGTGCGGACCAACGCCGAGCCGCGGCCGTCGTTCATCTCGGCGATCCGGACGATCTCCAATCCCGGGCTGCCGTTCGGGCCGACCACCGAGCGCACGAACATGACGGCCCGCTCAGTGCCCTGAAAGAGCGGCACGTTGTCCGAAGCCTGCGCCACATAGCCGGCCACAGAAAGGTCCGCCGCCAGGCGATCGAGCGCGATCGCGACTTGCTCATTGCGCTGGACGCGAATGAGGCCGCGGTTCCAGTTCGGCAACCATTGCGCGGTGACCGAGGCAAGCGCGCCCAGAATCAGGCCCATGAGGGCCAGGGCGACCAGCGCCTCGAACAGCGTGAAGCCATCCTCCGAGCGACAATGCCGGAACATCAGCTCCCGCTCCTGCTCTGCAGGCGCACCGTTTCGAACGACAGAGTGGCGCCGCTCGGCGACTGCACACGCAGCTCGATACGTTGCGGAATGAAGCGGGACTCCGGAACGACCGGAACATCATCGATGAACGGGGTCACTCGCATCTGCCAGCGATGGGCAGCAACCCGTCCCCTGAGATCTGGGGGCATCGGCGTACCAGCGTGCGGCAGCGTCGACACGACGACCCTAGCGGCATCGACCAACGCCGCATGCTGCTCGAGTTTTCCCGCGCCGCGCGAATTGGTGGCAACAAGCGTTCCGATCGCCGCAAGCACGACCGCCACCAACGCGAGCGCAACGAGAGCTTCGATCATGGTGAAACCGGCTTCGAAGCGCCGCTTATGGAGCCTCTTGCGCGACAATATCGACACCTCCCGTCAACCAGTTGACACGCACCTCGACAGCATTGCCGAGCCGCGTCAGTCGGATCATGCCGCCGCATGACATGCCGCTCGCAAAGAAGCTGATGGTCGAAAGCGCCGGCCTGCCGTTGCAGCGCTGCGGTAGCAGGGCATCAAACACCACGTCCTGCGGGACCTGAACGATCCAGGCGCTCGATCCCGACCTCAGGGTGCGCGCGCGCGCATCGACCACCGCACTGACCGCGCCGTAGCGCGAAAGCGCCGCATTGCGGTCGGCCTTGAGCAGCGCAGCGAGCTCGATCGCATAGGCCTCCAGCCGCGGTCGCGACGTTGCAGTCGGAAAACGAGGAAGCAGAACAGCCGCAAACATCGCTACGATCGCCAGCACGCAGACCATCTCGAGCAGCGTGAATCCGGCGTCGGCCGCGTCAATTCTGTCCAGAGACGAGATCGGTCGACGTTCCCGTCCCGCCTTCTTGTCCGTCGGAACCGAGCGAGCGGATCTCATAAGGCGCACGGTCTGCGGGCTGCTTGTAAACATAAGGGTTGCCCCATGGGTCGTTAGGAACGCTACCGCCCTTCAGATATGGCCCGTTCCAGGCGGCTGTGCCGCTGACTGGACGCACCAGCGCGGCCAACCCCTCCGAACTAGTCGGGAATCGACCGGCATCCAGGTAAAACAGGTCGAGCGCGCTACTGAAGCTCTGGATCTGAATCTTGGCTGCCTTCACCCGCGATTCGCTGAGATAATTGAGCACTCGCGGACCGACCAGCGCCATGATCATGCCAATGATCGTGATGACGACCAGCATCTCCACCAGCGTGAAACCTTCCTCACCTCGGCGCCGCCGACGTCGCCGGTGCAGGGAGCGTGGCGAGACTCTCCATGAAAAGCCGATCATAGCGTGCCTTCCTTCTTTCATCCGACGACCTGCGTCACCGACAATAGAGCCGTCATCACCGAAACGATCAGGCCACCGACGACGATGCTGATGGTAATGATTGCGGCCGGTCCGATGATGCCGACGACGCGATCGAGCTGGCGCTGCAGCTTCTCCTCGTAGAACTCCGCCACCCGGCCCGACAGCGTCGGCAGTTGACCGGTCTCCTCGCCAAGCCGCAGCATGCGGACCGCGACCGGCGGCAGGACCGCCGAGGCGGCGAGCGCATCGGACAGCTTGCCGCCATGGCGTACCCGATCGGACATCGCGGCCCAGACCGGGACATTACCCGTCGCGGTCATGATGTCGATCAGGATGCGCAACGTTGCCGTAAGCGTCACGCCGCTGCCCAAGAGAATTCCGAGGTTGCGCGAGAACAGCGCAGCCCGATGAAATTCGACCACAGTGGAGATCACGGGGAGCCGCGCGAGCTGGGTCACGATGCTGGCCCGAACGGCCGGCCGCCGCCAGGCGAGCCAGCCGCCGATGGCGACCACCAAGACGGCGGCCCCGACCTCGAAGCCATGCCCGCGCAACAGATCGGACAGCATGAGAAAGGTCTCGATGATCGGATCCGTCTTCGCATTGAAGTCGCGGAGCACCGCCGAGAACTGCGGCAGAACAAACGTCACGAAGAAGATCAGCACTCCGCCGGCCGCGAGCAATACGAAGGCCGGATATTGGAGGGCACCGGAGACTTTCCGACGCAGCGCTTCCGCCCGCGTTCGTTCGGCGCCGATTGTCTCCAGAATGTGGTCCAGCGTCCCGGACATCTCGCCGACCCGAACCAGGGCGACATACATGGCGGGAAACAACACAGGCTCGCGGCCTAGCGCCTCGGCAAAACTCTCGCCGGATACAATTGCAGTCTTGATGCTGTGAATGACCGGTCGCAGCCGGCCGACGTCCATATCGTTCGCAAGCAGCTCAAGCGCGTCGTTCAGCCGCGCGCCTGCCTTCAGAAGCAGGGCGAGATCCCTGGTGAAGATGGTCACGTCTGCCGGGGTCGGCCGTGACAGCGACAGCGAGGCCAGGGAGAACGACCATCCCGCCGCCTCCTCTTCCGGTGCGGTATCGATCGCAACGAGGCCGAGATACTCGATGCGCTGGGCCACCTCGGCCAAGTTTGCCGCGGTGATCGATCCGGAGACGACTTCTCCCTTTTGGGTCAGCGCGCGATAGCGGAAATTCGGCATCTCGTCACCGTACGGTGGTTACGCGAAGAATTTCGGCCGCCGAGGTCATTCCTGACAGACATTTGGCAAGACCGTCCTCGATCATCGTTGTCATGCCATTGCGAATGGCTACCTTGTCGATGGACTCCCAGTCGGATTGCGCCTGAACCAGCGCACGAACCTCCTCGTTCATCTCCAGCACCTCGAACACGCCGATACGGCCGCGATAACCGACGCCGCCGCAGCGCTCGCAGCCGACCGGTTCGAAGATGGTGTTGCCGACAGCGAGGCCAACCGCGGCATAGCGCGGGTCGGCCTCGAGGTCTGCGTGATGCAAACGCCGACTGGTCTTGCAGCGGTCGCAAAGTTGGCGCACCAGGCGCTGGGCAATGACGGCGCGCAATGTGGAGCGCAGCAGAAATGCTTCCACGCCGAGGTCAAGGAGGCGCGGCACCGCGGCGGCCGCCGTCTCGGTGTGCAGCGTGGTCAGCACGAGGTGGCCTGTGAGTGCGGCGTGCACCGCGACGTGAGCCGTCTCGGAATCGCGCACTTCGCCAACCATGATGACGTCAGGGTCCTGGCGAACAAAGGCACGCAGCGCAGTTGCGAATGTCAGTCCAATTGATGGCTTGGCCTGGGATTGGCAGACCCCCGCGATCTCATATTCGACGGGATCCTCGATCGTGAGGATCTTCCGCGTCGGTTCGTTGAGAAGCGAGAGCACGGTCGCAAGCGTGGTGGTCTTGCCGCTGCCTGTTGGCCCGGTGACGATGACCATGCCGTGCGGCAGGGTCAACAGCCGCCGCAATCGGCTCTGATCGCCGGCGAGGAAGCCGAGTTTCTCGATCGATAGCAGCGCCCGGTCTCTTGGCAGCAGGCGAATGACGGCGGATTCGCCGTACTGCGTCGGCATGATCGCGACGCGCACGTCGATCTCGGAACGTGCAGCCCGGACCCGCGCGCCTCCGTCCTGCGGCAGGCGGCGCTCGGCGATGTTGAGGCCAGCCAGGATCTTGATGCGGGAGATCACGGCCTGCGGGGGAACACCGCTTGGCGTCGGAACATTTCGCAGGAGGCCGTCAACGCGCATCCGCAGGACCAACGAGGAGCGGCCCGGCTCGATGTGAATATCGCTGGCGCGCAGTTCCACCGCGGTCTCGAACATGTCGTTGACGGCCCGGACAACAGGCGCGCCGCTCGCAAGATCGCGCAGATTGTCGATGTCGTCATCCTGCACAGCGACATTGGCGGCGTTGTCTGCACCGACGCTCTCCTCGTCTCCGAGGCGCTGATCGAGTGCGGTCGCGACATCTTCGAATGACGCGACCTTGATGACTGGCGTCGTTCCCAACACGATCGCTGCTGCCTGAAAGGAAGCGCGATCGGTGGGATCAGCAAGCACGAGCACCGGCGGGCCGCTTGCCGGCTGACAGGGGAAGACCGCCATTTCGCGCAGGAACCGTCGAGAGAACTGCTGCACCTTCGATTCCGCCGCCATCATGTCCTGAAAGGCCACGCGGGGAAGTTCGAAGAAACCGGCAACCTCGTCGGCAAACTCGCTGGCCGACAGGTCGCTCATTTCCCAAAGCTTGCGCAGGCCGCCTTCGGCGCCCGCTCCGTTCAGCCTGCCGAGATTGTCCGGTTCCGCCTTCAGGCCGGCCTTCCGGCAGAAGCGGGTCGCAAACTCGTGCGCATTCGGAGAAGCCATGACGTCTACCGGATTCACTCTGATAGCCGCAAAGCGGCGAGCGCGCCGTTTACCTTACTTCTGCGATTGGAAATGTGACGTTATGATCAGCGACGCCCAGGACCACAAGTGACTTACGATATCAATCTGAGAAACGGCATTGATATCTATGAATTATTCGCACGCGCACTCATCTGCATGACGACAAAAGTCACAAGCAACGCAACCCACCGCGAGCCCATTACAATACTCTTAACACACGACTGTCACACGAGACGGTTAAGCAACCGCCATTCGGCCTGAGCTCACCCTGGCAGGTGTGACAACGGGCGGCGCGCGCGTGAGGCAAACAGTGGGCCGAACAGCATTCCGGATCGGCTTGATTGTCCAATGCGCAATGATCTGCGCGTTGCTGGGATCGTGCAACACGGTCAGCAGCGTTGCCGACGCCGACACCAAGGATCCGGATGTCTTCGAGAAGGTCCACTCGATCGATCTGTTGCCGCGTTACCCGAACCAGCTGCCGCAACGCGAACTCAACATCGGCCCCCGCGCCAAGACCGCGATCTACGCCGCTGACTCCGGTGATGATGCGGCCGCGGCAACATCTGCGCAGCAGGCCGCGACGAGCGGTGACCGCTTCGAGCTCAATTTCGACAATTCGCCGATTGCATCCGTCGCCAAGATCGTCCTTGGGGATATTCTTGGCGTCGGTTACGTCATCGACCCGCGCGTCCAGGGCAACATCAGCCTCTCGTCGGGACGACCGATCCCCAAGTCGGACATTGCGTTCGCGCTCGAAAACGCGCTTCGCATTGGCGGTGTCGCGCTGGTGCGGGATGACACCGGCTACCGGCTGATGCCGCAGGCTGATGCGGTGGGCGTGGGAGCGGCAGATGCCGCGGATCGCATGACTCCCGGCTACGGCATCACGGTGGTGCCGTTGCAATACGTCTCCGCGCAGACGGTACTCAAGCTGGTCGACAGCTTTGCGACCAAGCCGGGCATGGTCCGCGCAGACACCAATCGCAACCTCATTCTGATCCAGGGCACGGGGAGCGAGCGCCGAAACGCGGTGGACCTCGTGTTCAGCTTCGACGCGGACTTCATGAAGGGACAGTCCGTCGGCATCTTCCCGGTGCAGAACAGCAATCCAGGCCCGATCGTCGCCGAGCTCGAGAAGATTGTGGACTCCGGCGAGGGTGGCATGACGCAGAACCTGATCAAGTTTCAGTCGATCGCCAGAATGAACGCGGTGCTCGCGGTGACCCGAAAACCGGAGCTGCTGCACCGCGTCGAAACCTGGATCCGCCGCCTCGACACGACCAATACCGGCCGTTCTGCCGTCCATGTTTATCGCGTGAAGTTCGGCGACGCCCGGCAGATCGCGCGCGTGTTGAACGACGTCTTCGGCGGCGGCGCGGCAGGATCGTCCTCGTCGCCGCTTGACAGCGCGGGAGCACAAGTCGCACCCGGATCGGGCCTGGCGTCAAGCTCGAGCGGCGGCTCTGCGCTCAGCCGCCTGTCGGCCTCGCCGACCGGTCAATCAACGGGAGGCGTCGGATCCAGCGGACGAGCCGCGAGCACGGCGATGGCGGATTCTTCTGCCGGCAATCAATCCACCTACGGCTCGGCGCCCGGCACGCAGGGCGGCAGCCTGTTCGACAGCTCTGCCGCCGGCCAGAATTCTGGACGGGCAGGAGCCGGAAGCTCGGGTCCAGGGAATGTCCTTGACGGCGTACGCATCACTGCCGACAGCGTCAACAACACGCTTCTGATCTACGCGAGTCATGAGCAATACCGCATCATCGAGCAGACCATCAAAGAAATCGATCAACCGCAGCTTCAGGTTGCCATCGATGCCACGATCGCCGAAGTGACGCTGACCGACGGCCTGCAGTACGGAATCCAGTCCTATATCATGAGCCGCGATCTCGGACTGAAACCCGATGTCGGCTCCGCTGGCTATGCGGGCGCGTCCGCGCTTGCCAAAGTTGCAAGCGACGTCGTGCTCAATCGTGCGATTCCAGGCTTCAATTTCCTCGTCGGCTCGGCGGCCACGCCAAGGGCCGTTCTCAACGCGTTGCACGCGATCACCGACGTCAAGGTCCTGTCGAATCCATCGGTGGTCGTCATCGACAACCAGATCGCGACGTTGCAGGTCGGAGACGAGATCCCGATCCAGACCGGGAGCGCGACCGTTCTGACCGGGAGCAACACCATTGCCAACACCACCGACTATCGCAGTACCGGCATTATCCTGCGCGTAGTGCCGCGCATCAACGCCAACGGCAATGTCAGGCTTGATATCGAGCAGGAGATCAGCAATCCCGTCAGCAACTCGTCGTCCTCATCTTCATCGTCGACCGCGACCAACACGCTCACGCCGACCGTTTCGACTCGCAAGGTCCGCAGCTCCGTGGCGGTCGCCAGCGGGCAGACGGTGCTGCTAGCAGGCCTGATCAGCGACACCCAAAACAAGACGCGCGCGGGCATTCCAGGTCTCGATCAAATTCCCGGCATTGGCGAGGTCGTCTTCGGGCAGACAGACAAGCAGATCAAGCGCACCGAGTTGATCATATTCATCCGTCCGCAGATCATCCGCGACGGCGCCGACGCGCATTTTGTCGCCGAAGAGCTGCGCACAAAGCTGCGGGGCTCGATCAACGCGATTGGGTCGAGGCAGACCGCCCCGGCCACTTACCGGTGAGTCTCACCGTTCGCCCGGGGGAACGCGAACCAAATCAGGAGCGGATCACATGATCAGATCGAACGGACTCCTTGTCGTCGCCGTCGTTCTGGGGATCACGTCAACCAGTGTTGCCCACGCCGATGCTCTCGGGGCAGGAAGTGGTGCGTTTTCGCGCGGCGACTTTGAAAGCGCTGCGCGCCAGTTGTTGCCGCTGGCCGAACGGGGATATGCCCGCGCCCAAGCCATGGTCGGCTTCATGTACGCGACGGGACAAGGTCTTCCACAGGCGTATGATGCGGCGAGCTACTGGTACAGGCTGGCGGCCGAGCAGGGTGACACCACGGCGCAATATCTGCTCGGACTCGCCTACGACAAGGGCCAGGGCGTTCCGCAAGACGACGTTGCTGCCTACAAATGGCTCAACCTTGCAGCAGCGCGCGCGCCAAAGCGCCTGCGCGAGCATTACGCGCAGCTGCGCAATGCAGTGGCCTCGAAGATGAGCCGCGGCCAGATTGCAGCAGGGCAATGGCATTCTCTGCGATGGCCCGGCGACTCCCCGTTCTGATCTGGCGCGCGAAGGCAAAGGTCGGCTGTTACCAGCCGCCCTGCACCACCGTCTGTAGCAGCCAGCCGATCCAGATCGCGGGAGCAAAGAACAGTCCGAACGGCAGACGGCTGTTCGGCTGCTGTCTGCGCCGGAGCAGGTAACGGCGCAGCGCGTAGGTCGCCAGCGCCGAGAGGGCTGCGATCTCGATGGCAATCGGCAAGACCGACCAATCAAGCCAGACTCCGGCAACCGCTGCAAGCTTGACGTCGCCGAGGCCAATGCCGTGCCGCCGACGCACCCGGACGTAGGCCAGCCGCAATCCGGCGAAGACGGCAGCAGCGAGGACGGCGCGCAGCACGGCCTCGGCCAATACCGCAAGGTCCCCCCGGCCCAGCACCGCCGCATTGGCAATGCCGAGCATCACCCCGGCAACGTTCAGAGGATCAGGGATCAAGAACGATCTGGCGTCCACGATGGCGATCGCCAGCATCACAAGCGCCAGCCCGACACCGAGCAGGCCCGCCGCGCCCTCGCCCACGGCCGCGCTTGTCACAGCGGCCAAGATACCGACTCCAATGGCTGCTGCGTTAGGACCGGAGCCAGGATCGCTTTCAAGACCGTCTTTGCGATTGTCTTGGGGACTGGCTCCCTGCCCAGGCATCGCATCGGCCGCCGCCGTCAACTCATCCGTCCGGAGAATGATCATGATCGGCTATAGCCCGGCCCTGCCGAATATCAAAGTAGCTCACAGTGACATATCAAAGACGCCGCGTGCGAGACGCCTCCTACGTCAAGCGAGCGACAGACCATCATGCCATGGCTGCCTACCCTCGCCATCACGGCGACCGCGCTTTAACGGAAATCAACCATGGCTGCCAGCAGTTCGACCGCCATCACGCAGATCGGTTCAATTTGAAGCAATCGCTTAGCGAGATCGCGAGCGATCTCTGTCAACCTCTCATTCCGAATAACATTGGGGGAAGGTATGACGAGAGCCTGCACGGCCAAGCAGAGGCAGAGCGCATGGGCAATGGCCGCAGCCGGCCTGTTCGCCGTCTGCTTGTCGAGCGCATATCCTGCCCACGCGTTTCTGGCCCGTCCGGCGCTGTTCGCTGCAATCGGTGGTGCCACAAGGGCTCCTACCGGCTGGGTCCAATTCTGTGCCGAGAATGCCGAGGAATGCCGGCCCCTCGCCGACCAGGCCCGCGACGTCGTCCTTACTCCCGAGCTGCTCCAGCAGCTGTACCAGATCAACAAATACGTCAATGATCGCGTGCAGTGGACCAGCGACCCGGACCTCTATGGAAAGGCCGAACGCTGGACCTATCCGCTCGATCGGGGTGATTGCGAGGACATCGTTCTGCTGAAGCGCCGGCTCCTCGCTAAGGCCGGTTGGCCACAAGGCGCGCTTTTGATCACAACGGTCGAGGAGCGCGGCGCCAACAAGGGACGTCATGCCGTTCTGACCGTCCGTTCCGACCGCGGCGAAATGATCCTCGACAACCAGACGCCGGAAATTCTGTTCTGGTACGAAACCAACTATCGGTACCTTTCCCGGCAAAGTGTGACGGACCCTAACATATGGGTGTCCTTCGGAGCCGAGCAGCCCAGGCCGGACACGGTTCCTGCCGAGCATCAATTCACGCGCTGAAGGTGTCCGAATTTTCCCCGCGTAGGCGCAGACGAAGCGCTGAAGGCCCCGTTCCGAGTTTGCGAATACCGCTAAGGATTGTGGCGTGGCGAGGGATCGCGTTCTCCCGGCAGTCATGCCCCCCTGTCGTGTCCCAACTGCGGGCGACGCGCTTCTTCGCCTCTTTTGGTCGCGCCGACGGTACGAATGGACGATAACGTAATTATCATTTATAACATCACAATATGTTCTATAATTTAAAATATATCACCCGCGGAACGGAATAATTCTCGTTCCGGACTGTAATTGCATCGCGACGCATCCAACTTCTCTCATTTGAGGCACCAATGACCACTGAACTCGTATCCAGCGGCACGACAACCGTCTCCGCTCCCACGGCCACGACCTTTATTGTTGTCGCTCCAGGCACTCTCAATGTCGCGAGCGGCGGCACAGTAACCGGCGCGACCGCGGTCGGCCCCGGCAGCATTATCACGATCGACGCCGGGGGGACGGCCAACAGCTCGACGATCGTGGGCGGCACGCAATTCGACTACGGCACTGTGAATGGCGTCGTTGTCACCAGCGGCGGCGTCCAGCACGTCTATGGCGGGGGCACCGCCAATAACGTCACGATAGCTGCAGGCAGCTACCAGGACATCTGGAACGGCACTGTCAACGGATCAACGCTCGCCGGATATCGGCAGGTATTGGTCGGAGGCGTTGCCAATGCAACCGTCATCGTGAGCGGGGGTGACGAGTTTGTGGCGGCCGGCGGCACCACCAATGGCACGATCATCACGGCCAATGGACTGCAATATATTGCCGCTGACGGCACGGCGAACGGCACCCAGGTCAACAACGGCGGATACCAGTACGTTCTCGGAACGGGCAACGATACCGTCGTCTATGGTGGCGGCACCCAGGAAGTCGCCGGTACGACCGTCAACACGACCATCGACCACGGCGGCGTTCAGCACGTCGTGCTGGGCGGCACCGCGATCACGACAAATGTCCAGGCCGGCGGATTCCTGGACGTCGTGAACGGCAGTGTTCAGAACAGCACCGTGAGCGGTAGCCTTCAGGTTCTGGCCAACGGCACGGCTACCAACACCGTGATCGCAGCCGGCGGCAATGAGTACATCGGCGCCGGCGGTACCGCGACCGGAACGACCGTCAACAATGGAGCGTTGCAATATGTCGACGTCGGCGGCTCGGTCGCCTCAACGACGATCAACGGCGGTTTCGGGTATGTGGCAGGAACGGCATCCGGCACCACCGTCAACCGTGGCGAAGTCGATATTGCAGGTACGGCCAGCAGCACGCATCTCGCCGGCGGAGTTGAGCACGTGCTCGCCGGAGGAGTTCAGCACGACGTCGATTTCGCCGGCTCGGCCGCTACACTCTACCTTGACAACCCCGCCGGGCTGACCGGCACGATCTCCAACTTCGAAGTCGGAGACACCATCGACTTCCTCAACCTGTCGGCGAGCTCCTTCGCGTTCGACGGCTCGACGCTGACGCTGACGACAAGCGGAGGGACCCTCGCCTATCAATTCGCCGGAGTAGAGGCCGGGACCGCGATGAATGTGGTATCCGACGGCCACGGAGGCACAGCCGTGTCGCTCTCACTGCTCTCGCAGTTCTCGGCGAGCCTGGTGCCGGATGCGGGCCAGGATGGGATCACCCCGCAGGTCACGGCTCCGACGACACCTTCGCTGGTCAACGCTCAGACCTGATTGACAACAAAGCTGCTGCGCTGGGACGGTGTCCCGGCGCAGCGCCTGACGTCGCAACTTCGTCGGCGCGTTGAATCGCGCGCAATCGCGCCGCACGGCATAAGGCCCGGTTATGTGAAGAATCCGATCATAGTTATCAACTTGTAACATAAGAACGTTAGCTATCGGTCTTCTCGGCTGCCCTTCCGGAAGTGCGACGATCGTAGCGTGACGTCTGTCCCGGACCCGATAAGCGCGGATGTTTGGTGCTTATGAGCCTTGACGAGATCATAGCAAGTGGGGCCCCGGTTCAAGCCGCGCCGCCGCCGGCGGATCCGGGACTTACTGCACTCGTCATGTTGCTGCAGTTCCTGGGGGTGCCCGCCGAAGCACAGCAGCTCCGCCATCAACTTGGCGTCGACACGGTCGGCATCACCGAGATGCTGCGCTGTACCAAGCAATTCAACATCAAGTCGCGGCTGGTCAAGACAGTTTGGGAGCGGCTGGACAAGACCCCGTTGCCCGCCATTGTCCCGCTGCGCAACGGCGGATTCCTGATCCTCGGGAAAGCGGGCGAGGGCAGGGCCATCGTGCAATACCCCGGTGCGCCGCGCCCGCAAATGATGACCAAGACCCAATTCGAGGTCTTGTGGGACGGCCGCATCGTGCTGATGACCAAGCGCGCCGGCCTGGTCGAGCTTACGCGACGCTTCGACATCACGTGGTTCCTGGGTGCGATCAGCAAGTACCGTTGCCTACTCCGCGAAGTCCTGCTCGCCTCCTTCTTCCTGCAGATATTCGCGCTGGTGTCGCCGCTCTTCTTTCAGGTCGTGATCGACAAGGTGCTGGTGCATCGCAGCCTCGGCACGCTCGATGTCCTGGTCGCCGGGATCGTTGCGATTTCCGTCTTCGAGGTCGTGCTCGGAGGCTTGCGCACCCATCTGTTCTCCCACACCACGAACCGCATCGATGTCGAGCTTGGGGCGCGACTGTTTCACCACCTACTCGCGCTGCCTCTCGCTTATTTCCAGGCACGACGGGTCGGAGACACGGTGGCGCGCGTGCGTGAGCTCGAGAATCTGCGCAATTTCATCACCGGCTCGGGACTGACGCTGGTCATCGACCTGTTCTTCACCTTCGTGTTCCTGGCGCTGATGGCATTCTACTCGCCACTGCTCACCGCGATCGTGCTTGCATCCTTCCCGTTCTTCATTGCGATCTCGGCCATGGCCACGCCGCTGTTCCGCATCCGACTGGACGAGAAATTCAGGCGCGGAGCGGAGAACCAGTCGTTTCTGGTCGAGAGCGTCACCGGCGTGGAAGCGCTGAAGGCGATGGCGGTCGAGCCGCAAATGCAGCGGCGCTGGGAAGAGCAGCTCGCCGGCTATGTCGCAGCAAGCTTCCGCGTCGTGAGCCTGGGCAATGTTGCGAACCAGGCCGTGCAGCTCGTCAGCAAGTTGAACATGGCCGCGCTGCTCTATTTCGGCGCAAAGCTTGTGATCGACGGAGACCTCACGGTCGGAGAGCTCGTCGCGTTCAACATGCTATCCTCGCGGGTCACTGCCCCGGTGCTGAGATTGGCCCAGTTGTGGCAGGATTTCCACCAGGCCCGATTGTCGGTCGAGCGGTTGGGCGACATCCTCAACACCACTCCGGAGCAAACGCACAGCCCCGGGCGCGCGGCACTGCCCGCCATTCGCGGCGACATCGGTTTCGAGCGGGTCAGCTTCCGCTACCGTATCGACGGACCGGAGATACTGAGCAATATCACCCTGGCGATCCCGGCCGGACAGATCGTGGGTATTGTCGGTACGTCCGGCTCCGGCAAGAGCACACTCGCCAAACTGCTTCAGCGCCTCTATCTGCCCGAAGGTGGTCGCGTCCTGGTCGACGGGATCGACATTGCAGCCGTGGATCCGGCATGGTTGCGACGACAGATCGGCGTCGTGCTGCAGGAGAATGTCCTGTTCAATCGTTCGGTGCGCGACAACATCGCGCTCTCGGATCCGGCCCTGCCGATGGATCGGATCATGGCCGTCGCCAAGCTCGCCGGCGCCCACGACTTCATTCTTGAGCTGCAGGATGGCTACGATACCGTCATCGGTGAGCGCGGCAGCACACTGTCCGGAGGACAGCGCCAACGCATTGCGATTGCGCGCGCCCTCACCACCAATCCGCGGATTCTCATTTTCGACGAGGCCACCAGCGCGCTCGACTATGAGAGCGAACGCATCATTCAGCAGAATATGCGGCAGATCACCGCTGGCCGGACCGTGCTGATCATCGCCCACCGGCTTTCGACGGTTCGCACGGCCGACCGGATCATCGCGATTGAGCGCGGCCGCCTGGTCGAGGATGGTTCGCACGAGCAACTGATCAGAAGCGGCGGTCGCTACGCGACCCTGCACCGCGTCCAGGCGGGAATCCATGACGTTGTTTAGGCGGCTCAACGCCTCGCTGCACCGGCCGCCTCGCAGACGCAACGAGCTGGCGTTTCTGCCGGCGGCTCTCGAAATCGTGGAAACCCCGCCCTCTCCCATAGGGCGCGCGATCTCCGCATCGATTGCGGCCGTATTCCTGATCGCTCTGATATGGGCAAATGTCGGGACCGTCGATATCATTGCTACAGCAACGGGCAAGATCGTCCCTGACGGCCGCAGCAAGGTGATCCAGCCGTTCGAAACCGCCGTCGTCCGCACCATCCACGTGCGGGATGGCCAGCGGGTCAAGGCGGGCGACGTTCTCGTTGAACTCGACCCCACCATGAGCGAGGCGGAGCTCGGCCACCTGAGGAGCGACCTCCTGGCGGACGAACTCGAGATCGCACGCTTGCGGGCCGCTCTTTCCGGCAGAGATCAATCGATCAGCAAGTTCACCCCACCCGATCAGGCGACCCGCGAACAGATCGAGACGGCGCAACGCTTCCTGACGATGCAGGCCGCAGAACAGGCTGCAAAGATCACGGCGATCGAGTGGCAAGGCAATCAGAAGAAGGCCGAGCGCGCGACGACCGAAGCGACGATCGGCAAGATCAATGCCTTGATCCCGATCCTGCAGCAGCGAGTCGATGTCCGGAAATATCTGGTGGACAAAGAGTTCGGCAGCAAGCTGCAGTATCTGACCGACATGCAGGAATTGGTCTCTCACCAGCAGGAGCTGCTGGTACAGCAGAGCCACTACGCCGAGGTCGATGCAGCGATAGCTGGACTCGAAGAAACCCGTGCGCGCACCGAAGCCGAGTACAAGCGCGGCCTGCTCGACGACCTTGCCAAGGCCGAACAGAAGGCCGCAGGCCTGCGACAGGACGTCATCAAGGCCGAACAGCGAACCAGCCTCCTGCGCCTCACCGCCCAGGAGGACGGGATCGTGCAGCAGCTGGCCGTGCATTCGGTCGGAGGCGTTGTGACGCCCGCGCAGACGCTGATGGTGCTGGTGCCGTCAGGTGGCGGGCTTGAGATCGAGGCCATGATCTCGAACAGAGACATCGGCTTTGTCAGGGAGGGGCAGCAAGCCGCCATCAAGGTCGACACCTTCAGCTTCACGCGCTATGGCCTGCGCGAGGGCAAGGTCCTGAGCGTCTCACAGGACGCCATTGTGCGCACCAAGCCACCTGAGAAGGGCGGAGATCCCGCCGTGGGGCCGGAAACATCGACGAGCGAGCCGAAAGGCCAGGAACTGGTCTATTCGGCTCGCGTCTCGCTGGATCGGCCGCAAATGGAAATCGACGGCCGCATCGTCAATCTCGCACCCGGGATGGCCGTAACGGTGGAGATCAAGACCGGTTCCCGCCGTATCATTGAGTATCTCGTCTCGCCGCTGCTCCGCTACAGCCATGAGAGTCTGCGCGAACGCTGAACTAGCTGCCGAAACCAGCACGGAATTTTCCAAATGCGAGGTGAACTGAATTTCCAAACGCACTGGAAATTCTCGGTCCTGCCAAGTCAATTTATCTAGTGAATTCAATGCCTTGGCTATGGCTGGGGCGGGAGGGATCGAACCTCCGAATGGCGGAATCAAAATCCGCTGCCTTACCGCTTGGCTACGCCCCAACGCGCCGATCGAGGGCAACGCCGGTCTATAGAGGGAGGCCCACGATTTCAACAGGGCGGACAACGAAATCCCGCGAAACCGGCCGGATGGTCGCGGCGCCACACTCATAAAGTGACGCCGTCGTGGCCGAAACGGACCCCGCGGTGTCCTTTCGGAGTGTTGAGAGGCGGCCGGTTTCGTGGGAAGACCAGCGTCAAACGCCTCCTCGGGAGTAACGCCATGACCTACCGCGCGCCGATCAACGATATCCTGCTGTCCCTCAACCACGGCGCCGGCCTCGCCGCCGCCGTGAAGGCCGGCCATTATGGCGATTTCGACGGCGACATCACCGCCGCCGTGCTCGAGGAAGCCGGCAAGTTCGCCTCCGACGTGCTGGCGCCGCTCAACAAGGTCGGCGACGAGCACGGGATCAAGCTCAACAGCGGCCAGGTGACGACCGCACCGGGCTGGCCCGACGCCTATCAGCGCTGGACCGCGGCGGGGTGGAACGCGGTGTCCGGGCCGGAAGCGTTCGGCGGCCAGGGCCTGCCACTCGCGATCAACGCCGCCTGCACCGAGATCTGGAGCGCCTCGAACGTCGCCTTCGGCCTCTGCCCGCTGCTGACCCTGTCCGCAATCGAGGCGCTCGACGCCCACGGCAGCGACGAGTTGAAGACAATCTACCTGGAGAAGCTCGTCACCGGCGAATGGACCGGCACGATGCAGCTCACCGAGCCCAATGCCGGGTCCGACGTCGGCGCGCTGCGCACCCGCGCCGAAAAACAGCCCGACGGCACCTACCGCATCAAGGGCACCAAGATCTTCATCACCTATGGCGAACACGACATGACCGACAACATCGTGCATTTCGTGCTCGCGCGATTGCCCGATGCGCCCGCCGGGACCAAGGGAATTTCTCTCTTTCTTGTTCCCAAGTTCCTGGTCAATGGCGACGGCTCGCTGGGCGCCCGCAACGACATCTACGCAAGCGGCGTCGAGCACAAGCTCGGCATGCACGCTTCGCCGACCTGCACCATGACGATGGGCGATCAGGGCGGCGCGATCGGCTACCTGGTCGGCGAGGAAAACCAGGGCATGCGCTGCATGTTCACGATGATGAACCAGGCCCGGCTCGGCGTCGGCCTCGAGGGCGTCGGCGTCGCCGACCGCGCCTATCAGCAGGCGCTCGCCTATGCGCAGGAGCGGCGGCAGGGCAAGGCCGTCGGCAAACAGGGCGACGGCATGGACCCGATCATCGTCCATCCCGACGTCAAACGCATGCTGATGCAGATGCGCAGCATGACGGCAGCGGCCCGCTCGATCTGCTACGCCACGGCGGTCGCGCTCGACGTCTCGGTACGCGCCAAGGACGCCAAGGTCCGTGCGGAAGCCGCCGCGCGCGGCGCGCTGCTGACGCCGATCGCAAAAGCCTTCTCCACCGACATCGGCAACGAGGTCGCCTATCTCGGCGTGCAGATCCATGGCGGCATGGGCTTCATCGAGGAGACCGGCGCCGCGCAGCACTACCGCGACGCGCGCATCACCTCGATCTATGAGGGCACCAACGGCATCCAGTCGATCGACCTCGTCACCCGCAAGCTCGGCGCCAATGGCGGCGCCTCGGTGTGGGCGCTGCTCGACGAGCTCGCCGCCATCGTCAAGCAGGTCGAGACCTCGAACGATCCCGCCTTCGGCACCACCGGAGCCAAGCTGCGCGACGCGCTCGCCGCGCTCGAGCGCTCGAGCAAATGGCTGCTCGAGCGGCTTGGCGCTGCGCCGAACGACGCGCTCGCCGGCGCGACGCCCTATCTGCGGCTGTTCGGCGCCACCCTCGGCGGCTGCATGCTGGCCGGCGAGGCGCTCGCCGCCAAGGCCAACGGCGCGGCCGAGCCGCAGCGCTATGTGGCGCTGGCCCGCTTCTTTGCCGAGAACGTCGCGGTGCAGGCGACCTCGCTGGAGAAGACGGTCACCGACAGCGCCGAGGCCGTCAACGGCGCGGACGCGGTGTTGCTGGGGTAAGCGACGCTTCGCGAATCCGTAGCGTCGTAGGGTGGGCAAAGGCGCGAAGCGCCGTGCCCACCATTTCACGCCGTGCTCGCGATGGTGGGCACGCTCCGCTTTGCCCACCCTACGATTCCCGGAGCTCACGCAACCACCGCCGTCATTGCGAGGAGCTCGCGACAAAATTGCAAAGCAATTTTGCGCTGAAGCGACGAAGCAATCCATGCATCCGCGAGCGGTGACATGGATTGCTTCGCTGCGCTCGCAATGACGTAAGTCAAACGTCCTCATTCTCGCGACATGATCTGTCCGAGCTTTGCATCTCGTTCCACCCTCCTGAAGAACAGAGGGCGCAGGGAAGGCCGGGCGCCGATTGCACCCGCGGGTCCCGTGCAACAAAAAGCACGGGGGCGCCGATCGCACCCATGGGTCCCGTGCAACAAAAAGCACGGGGGTAGGACCACAGGTGTAACCGGAATCCCGGCCTTCCCTGCGCGATGGTTTTACGGCTTCCTTCGTGCTCTCCCCGGCGAGACCTGGCTTGTTTGTCACCGTCGCCAGCAAGAGCCTTGCTGATGAGACACCAACCACTGGGGCGTCAGGACCACACGACTTCGCCGTCCGCTCTGGTGCATTCGTCTCGCGCACCTCGGCGTCCACCGCATCTCCACCCAACGCTCGTGACGATCGCGACGCGCCCCTCAGGCGGGTGAGACGGGCAAACCATAGACTGATTTGCCATTCCGAAAAACCGAAATATTTTGTCTGCGGGGGCTTGCGCCGTCGGGCAAATCAATGCCAAGGCGTCACCCTCACCCCACCTCGGGCATTATTGGGTGGAGTCCGGCAAAAATTCCACCGAGCGATCCTCGACGTGGTGGTTCGGAAGCTTGTTTACTCCGGCCATGACGTGAAGTTCTTGGAGCGAAGGCATGCCTGCCGTTTCGGCACGGACGGCGAGAGGTGCGTGCCACCACATCGTCGCGGTTCCAACAAGAGCACTCATTGCAATTGCCAAAATCATCAGGCGCGTCATGGGAAACTCCGTTGTTTCCGACCCCAATCATAGGTCGGCCGGCTGGAGAGGAAGTTCACCGACACCAACGCATCGGATACAATTAGGCGCAGGCACAATGGATCGTGCGATATTCGAGCGCAGCGGTCCGTTCCGAGCGCGAGCGGTTCGGAGAAGAGCAGTCAAATCCAGCGGCGTTCGGCTCAGTGCGCGATCCATATGCCAACCCCGATGATAGCCAGCGATACGATGATCACCAGAAGGTCGACTGTGAGCCAGCCGGGCATGACTTTTGACGGTTGTTCGCTCATGGCGCGACTCCTTCGTTCGCGTCCAAAGCGGCATACTGAATCGGAATAGCGCGCGCTGATATGAACTACTTCACAGGCACGGACCAAAGACGAAAAGCCTGAGAGCTCGCTCCCGGCGCGCTGTTCCAGCACGGCACGGAGATTGGCAAGGGGATTGGTTCTATCATCGAAGGCGCTTCGTAGCGCCCTCGCGGCGACCGATCAGCTTCTCCGCAAAGCGTCAGTCGTGCTTGACGCCAGTGGCGCGCCGGGTGATCTGATTGATCTCGGAGGCGTAAGATCCTGGATAAAGTCTCTTAGCGCCTCGGTATCGAACGGCTTACGCAGTATCTTCAAGTTTGGGGGAGCTGCTTTTGCCGCATCGCTGTAGCCGGTCGTAAGGGCTATGGGCAAATTGGGATACCGCGACCGAATTTCTCTCGCTAGCCCGACGCCATCGATGGTCCCTGGCATGACGATATCGCTGAAGACGAGATCGATCCTTGTGCCGGCTTCGAGCAGTTTTAATGCCGCTTCGGCCGAATCTCGATAGATGGTCTCGTAGCCCAGATGCTCGAACAGCGAGGATGTGACATCCGCCACATCAGCGCTGTCGTCGACAACCAGAACCGTCTGCCGCTGCGAATGCCGTGTTCTTGCTCTGGCAGCGGCGAGCTCCTTGCTGGCGATTTGCTCGTCCGCACAAGACGGCAAGTAGATTGTAATCGTCGTTCCTTGTCCGACCTTGCTGTCTGCCGTCACAGTTCCACCGGCCTGGTGCGCAAAACCATAAACCTGGGACAAACCGAGCCCGGTCCCTTTGCCGACCTCTTTGGTCGTGAAAAATGGATCGAACATCTTGGACAGAAGATTTGGCGGAATACCGGTGCCGGTATCGCTAAACGCTATCGCAAAGAAGTCCTTCCCGGCGCGATCATCGCCGGTTTGCCGGTCTATGGTCACGGCGTGGACGGATAACGTGAACGTGCCGCCGTTTGGCATCGCGTCGCGCGCATTGACGGCGATGTTGACGATCGAAAGCTCCAGCTCGGCGAGGTCCACCTTAACCGGCGAAACATCATCGCCAATGTTTTCATTGTAGACAATGTTCCCGCGCAGTGAGCTCTCGATCATGGTCCGCATGTTCTTGATGGACGCTGTCAGATCAACGATCGTCGGGCTGAGATGCTGATGACGCGAGAATGTCAACAATTGGCGCGTCAGGCTTTCTCCGCGTTTGGCCGCGTTCTGTATGGCTTCGATGGCTCTTGGCAGTTTTGGATCAAGCAGGCGTGCAAAGATCTGGGCACTGCCTCCAATGATCATCAATAGATTGTTGAAGTCGTGTGCAATCCCGCCGGTCAGCTTGCCGATTGCCTCCATCTTCTGAGACATTGCGAGCTGTTCGCGCGCCTGGACCAGTTTCTCCTCCGCGTCGCGTCGCTCGGTTGCGTCCCGAAGTATGTTGATAAAACCGATCAGATTCCCTGCGTCATCATGGCTCGAAGAGACTGAGCCGGTGATGAAGAACGGCGTACCGTTCTTTCTGATGCGCCACCCCTCGACCTCGTGCTTGCCGCTTTGGATTGCCGCTTCCAATGCGTGAGCTGGTGAACCCGCGCGGCGCTCATCCGGCCGATAGAATATCCCAAAATGCTTGCCTATGATCTCTTCCGGGGTGTAGCCGATGATTTTTTGAGCGGTGCTATTCCAGCTCGTAACGTGCCCCTCTCTATCAAGGGCAAAAATTGCATAGTCGACAACGCCCTCGATGAGGGTTTGGAAGTGGCGTCTAACGTTGTCGAGCGCCAAATTCCTCCGTTCAAGCTGACCGTTCAGCCGGTCCTGAACAGAAAGCAAATGAGCTTCAGTGGCCTGGTGAGTGGAAATTGCCGCGGCCAAAGCAAGCGGGGGCACCGATACGCTGATCGAAAGCACGAGCAATGATAACAGCGCTCCATTCGGATCCGCTTTCGCAAATGGATCGTTACCCGTCGAGAACCCCCATGTGGCGATTCCGATGAAAATGAGCGCTGATATAGCGACGTTGCATCGATTGCCGCGCAGACCAGCCCACATCAAGGGCAGGAAGACCAGAAAGCCAAGAAGGCTCCGATGCGGCAGCGGCACGTTGAGGTCGTTGCTGATGAGGTCACTACCGATGATCGGGCTGTAAGCAACGATCCCGATGATGCTCACGAGAGCAGAAACTGCGATCGATTCCAACAGATTCCATTTGAAAGAAATGCGTAGAGGCATCGTCGCCAGCAGCACGATCACCGGAACAATCACCAAGGCGCCGGCAGCGTCTGCAAGCCACCAGGTCAACCAGGCGACGACGGAATCGGAAAAGCCTGGCTCATTGGCGAGAATGAATCCGGCCAAGGCGATGAATGAACTCATCATCGTGGTCGGCGCAAAGGCAATGATTGCAAACTTGACGATGCTGGAGGGGGTTGCAAACGTCTGTTGACCGTTCGACGAGCGACCAATCAGCCATGACCCGGCAAATGCAGCAAGGAGGGTGCCGATTCCGACGGAGCCCAATTCCAGGATCGATCGGTCGGCCATGAGATAGGGAGAAACGGCCCCCACCAGGATCGCGGGCCAGATCCGGTAGCCGCGCAGGAGGAACAACGCGAGCGCAAGCCCGGTTGGGGGCCACAACGGTGTCGCGGACGGATTTATTGCGGGTAGAAGTCGCGCGGCTTCGGCAAGGCCGCCGTAAATCGCGGAGACCACCAAAAGTTCGACCAAATAGGTTGCAGCACCCCGAGTGCTGCCAAAAGCAACGATATTTGCTTTTCCAAACCTCGCCCTTTCCATCACCAGCCTTTGCGTGGACATCTCAAAACGCGGTTGGGGACCCGGCCCGCTGTCCAATGCTAGCCCAAAGAGGGCAGTCGCATTTCCAGCCCGTCGATCCCGCCAAACACTCAATGCAGTTTTGACCGAAGCATGGCCGCAAGATGGTCGCTGGAGGATCGCCTGGCAAGTTCGGGACCAGGCGCGCTCGGGCAGCACCATTGACCTAATAGCGAAGTGTACTGCAAGAGACAAAAGGGTGCATGTCGGGCCCCAAGCGGCGCTCCTCCTCAGCAAGTAGCCCGGATGAGCGCCGCGACATGCGGGATCGCAGCGACACGGCCCCCGGATGTCGCTGCGCTCATCCGGGCTACGCAATCCAAGCAATCACGTGATCGGCTTGACGATCTCAAACCCCAAGCCACCGCAGTCCGCCGGGAAGATCGTGAGCTGCAAAATCGATCTGCAGGACCCTGCGGTGACGCGGCTCGTGCGCGACCTCCGAGGCGTGCAGGATCGGTGTCGCATAGAGCCATATGTCTCCCGCTTCCGCCTCGCAGACCGCCCTTCCGCACCGTTCGACGATAGCCTCCACCTCGCTTTCCCTGATCTGCCCGAGCCGGTGCGACCCCGGCGCGATCAAGAGCGGCGCGACGATCGATCCGGCCGAAGCGCGGCCACCGCACGACATCGTCGCTCAAGTCGAGCCGCTACGACCAACGTCGTCTGCTCGGCAAAGGTGAATTCCGGTTAACTGCATTGCGCCGTCCTCATGCTCGCCTGAGGGGAAATGCCGCATGGAGCACTTGGGGCTTGCAGCGGATCATGTAGGATAGCGCCATGAACTTGCCAGCGGCAACGACGCCGCCCGCTGACCTCAGGGACCGCGCAATGACCGCGCATGTGATCGTGACCGACGAAGCCGCCACGCGCCTGATCAAGCTGCGCCGGCCCGAGAAGAAGAACGCGATCACCCAGGAGATGTATCGCGCGATGAGCGACGCGATCGACAAGGCGCAGAACAATCCGAAGATCCGTTGCCTGATCATCACCGGCGGTTCCGGCGTGTTCACCGCGGGCAACGACATCGAGGACCTCTTGGCCGAGGGCACCTCGACCGAGGATCCGCCGCGCGCCTCCAACCTGGTCAAATTCCTTTATTCGCTCGCGCACAACGTCAAGCCGATCATCGCGGCCGTCGACGGCGTGGCGATGGGCATCGGCACCACGATGCTGTTCCACTGCGACTACGTGCTCGCCAGCAAGACCGCGCTGTTCTCGACGCCGTTCTCCACTTTCGGCCTGGTGCCGGAGGGCGCCTCCAGCCTCCTGATGCCGCGCACCATGGGCCTTCAGCGGGCCTTCGCGATGCTGGTGATCGGACGCACCATGACGGCCGACGACGCGCGCGTCGCCGGCTTCGTCAATACCGTGGTGGCGCCGGGCCATGCCGAGGTCGAGGCGCACAAGGTGGCGCGGGAGATCTGCGCGCTGCCGGCCGAGGCGGTCGCGATCTCGCGCCGGCTGATCAGATTGCCGCCCGAGGACGTCACCCGCCGGATCGACCAGGAAAACCACCTGTTCACCGAGCGCATGCATTCCAAGGAAGCCGTCGCCGCCTTCCGGGGCTTCATGGCACGCACGAAGGCGTGAACGGCGGCGTCGCAAAAATGTTGTGGCCTCGCTTCATGGTCACGTGTTCCATGGACAGGTCATGAGACGCTCCCGCCTTTCGCACCTCACCGCCTCACTCCTGCTGCTGGTTGTCGCCGCCGCCTCCCAGGCGGCGCGCGCAGAGCCCGTGAGCTTGCGCATCCTCGCGATCAACGACTTCCACGGCTATCTGCGGCCGCCGCCGGGCGGCATCCGCATCACCGATCCCGACGACAAGACCAAGAAGGTCATGGTGCCCGCCGGCGGCTCCGAGCGAATGGCGACCCTCGTCAAGCAATTGCGCGAGGGCCACAGGAACAACGTCTTCGTCGCGGCCGGCGACCTGATCGGCGCGAGCCCGTTTCTGTCGGCGATGTTCCATGATGAGCCGACCATCGAGTCGCTCTCGATGATGGGGCTTGCGATCTCCTCGGTCGGCAATCACGAGTTCGACGAGGGCAAGGACGAGCTGTTGCGGATGCAGAACGGCGGCTGCCACCCGGTCGACACGTGCCAGGGACCGCATCCCTTCACGGGCGCCAAATTCCGCTATCTCGCCGCCAGCACGATCGACAAGACCACCGGCAAGACGGTGTTCCCGCCTTACGAGATCAAGCAGTTCGACGGCATCCCGGTCGCCTTCATCGGGCTCACGCTGAAGAACACGCCGAACCTGGTCTCGCCGGCCGGCGTCGCCAGCCTGACATTCCGCGACGAGGTCGAGACCGTCAACGCGCTGGTCCCCGAATTGAAGGCGCGCGGCGTCCAGGCGATCGTGGTGCTGATCCACGAGGGCGGCTTCCCGACCGGCGACTACAACGAGTGCCCGGGCATTTCCGGGCCGATCGTCGACATCGTGAAGAAATTCGATCACGCTGTGGACGTCGTGATCTCCGGCCACACCCATCAGGCCTATATCTGCGAGATCGACGGCCGGCTCGTCACCTCGGGCGACAAATACGGCACGCTGGTCACCGCCATCGACCTGACGCTCGATCCCGCGACGCGCGACGTGACCAGTGCCAGGGCGGCCAACACCATCGTGCGTATCGGCAACTACGCCAGGGATCCCGAGCAGAGCGCGCTGCTTGAATCCTACGACCGGTTGGCCGCGCCGATCGCCAACCGCTCCGCAGGCTCAGTGACGGAAACGCTGTCGCGGACGCCGAACGAGGCCGGCGAAAGCGTGCTCGGCGATATCGTCGCCGACGCGCAGCTCGCCACGACCGCGGCCGCGGACAAGGGCGGCGCCGTGATCGCCTTCACCAATCCCGGCGGCGTGCGCACCGAGATCGTCAGGCGCGAGGACGGCGCGGTCACCTATGCGGATATTTTCGCAAGCCAGCCGTTCCGCAACCAGCTCGTAACGATGACGCTGACCGGGCAGCAGCTCAAGGAGATGCTGGAACAACAATGGGCCGATCCGAGGCGGCCGCGCCCGCTGCAGGTGTCCAAGGGCTTCGCCTATGCGTGGGATGCGACCAAGCCGGACGGCAGCCGCATCATCGCCGAGCGGATGACGCTCGACGGCAAGCCGATCGATCCCGCCGCGAGCTATCGCGTGACCGTGAACAACTTCCTTGCCGAAGGCGGCGACGGCTTCACGGTGCTGAAGGACGGCAAGGCGCCGCAATTCGGCATCTACGATGTCGACGCGCTCTATGCATTCTTCCGGGCCAACAGCCCAATCGGCCCGACCGCAGGAAAGCGCATCGAGCGGATCAATTGAGCTGACTCAACTTCATCCTGAGCGCACGCGAGGTCTGCCGAGCTTTCGAGGCGTCATACCCCGCGCATGCGGGGTATCCAGTACGCCGCGGCCTGGCGGCTCTATCTCTGACGTCTCGGAGTACTGGATGCCCCGCCTTCGCGGGGCATGACGGCCAAGGGATCGCGACCGGGCAAGAGCGAACGCGGGCCTTTCCGTGCGGGCGGTAACCGCCTACATTGGGCCTTCCTCGCACGCGCATCGGTTGCGCCGGGAATTTGCATGACACTGCTTCTGACGCATTCCGCCTGCCTCGACCATTTGACCCCACCCGGACACCCCGAACGCCCCGACCGGCTGCGCGCCGTCGACCAGGTGCTCAGCGAGGACCGCTTCAAGGCGCTGGTGCGCGACCAGGCGCCGGAAGGCGATCTCGATTCGGTGCTGCTCTGCCATGGCGAGCATTATGTCGGCGAGCTCCGCCACATCGCGCCGACCTCGGGCATGATCTATATCGACGGCGATACCTCGATGTCAGCAGGCACCTGGGAGGCCGTGATGCGCGGCGTGGGCGGCGCGGTCGCCGCGACCGACGCGGTGATGGCGGGTCACCACAGCAACGCCTTCGTCGCGGTCCGCCCGCCCGGCCATCACGCCGAGAAATCGACGCCGATGGGCTTCTGCTTCTTCGACAACGCCGCAATCGCCGCGCGCCATGCGCAGCGCAAATACGGCATCAAGCGCGCCGCGGTGGTCGATTTCGACGTCCATCACGGCAACGGCACCCAGGACATCTTCTGGGCCGATCCGACCGTGATGTACTGCTCGACGCACCAGATGCCGCTGTTTCCAGGCACCGGCGCGATGGGCGAGCGCGGCGAACACGACACTGTCGTCAACGCGCCGCTGGCGCCCGAAGACGGTAGCACCAAGTTCCGCGCGGCCTTCGAGAACCTGATCCTGCCGCGGCTGCAGCAGTTCAGCCCGGAGCTCATCATCATCTCGGCCGGGTTCGACGCGCATCACCGCGATCCGCTGGCGGCGATCAACCTGAAGGGTGAGGATTTCGGCTGGGTCACCCGCAAGGTGATGGACCTCGCCGACAAGAGCGCCGGCGGCCGCGTGGTCTCGGTGCTCGAGGGCGGCTACGACCTGCAGGGATTGAAAGAGTCGGTGGCTTCCCACGTCACCGCATTGATGGGCGGTTAGATCCCCGCCACAATACGCCCGCAAAAATTCGATTGATTCTGCGCCTGGGCGAGCATGAAACTGTGGGAACCGGTTTTCCCATCGCGACAAACGCGTAGCGTTTGCGCGGAGGTCATGCTCAATCTGATCTGCGTAGCCGGGAACACATGATGGCCGAAAATACCCAAGCCGACGTCAGGAAGCTCTCCTTCGAACGCGCGATCGAGGAACTCGAATCGATCGTGAAGCGGCTCGAGGACGGCAAGGTCCCGCTTGAGGAGTCGGTTACGATCTATGAGCGCGGCGAAGCGCTCAAGCGGCGCTGCGAGGAGCTGTTGCGACAGGCCGAGGCCCGCGTCGACAAGATCACCACCGACGCCTCCGGCCAGGCGAACGGCACCGAGCCGCTCGACGTGCAATAGGGCGGCAACGTTTCCAAACATTTCCACGGCTCGGCCACCTGCCCGGCGCCGCAATGATGATTGCGGCCGGCGGCCGAATCGCATGGCCCGGACCGTCCGGCTGCTGCCGAAATGGGCAAATTGGAACCCGTAGCGCGCTCGACCATTGAAAACATTAGGTTTTTCGAGACCGGACATGGGAACCCGGCGCACCTAGCGGGTTGGCTTTGGCAACGGCTTTGGTGTAAAGCTTCCAGCTCTATGGGCATTTGAGGGTGGCCGGCTGCCAGATTCTTCGGGCAGCAAGCGTCTCAAATGGTTCGATAAACTGAACCGGGACGGGTGAAGAGACACCAACGTGACGGGTCTCACGTGGTGCAATCCGGAGTGCATCTAGACTTTCAATCAGGCACCGGTCCGCCGGGGCGGCACCCAGTGTCTGGCTTTTCGCTGCGCGTGATCGCGCAACCCTTCTCGCGTTGGACCGTTGGTTCCGACTCGCAAAATTGGAATATCGCTGTGACCACATTTAGTAAGACGCCGCTTCTTGACACCATTCGCACGCCGGACGACCTGCGTCGGCTCAAGGTCGAGCAGGTGCGGCAGGTTGCCGACGAGCTCCGCCAGGAAACCATCGACGCCGTGTCGGTGACCGGCGGGCATTTCGGCGCCGGCCTCGGCGTGGTCGAGCTGACCACCGCCATCCACTACATCTTCGACACCCCGCGCGACCGCCTGATCTGGGACGTCGGCCACCAGGCCTACCCGCACAAGATCCTGACCGGACGCCGCGACCGCATCCGCACGCTGCGCACCGGCGGCGGCCTCTCCGGCTTCACCAAGCGCACCGAGAGCGATTACGACCCGTTCGGCGCCGCGCACTCCTCGACCTCGATTTCGGCCGGCCTCGGCATGGCGGTTGCCCGCGACCTCTCCGGCGGCAAGAACAACGTCATCGCCGTGATCGGCGACGGCGCGATGTCGGCCGGCATGGCCTATGAGGCCATGAACAACGCCGGCGCCATGAACTCGCGCCTGATCGTGATCCTCAACGACAACGATATGTCGATCGCGCCGCCGGTCGGTGCGATGAGCGCCTATCTGTCGCGGCTCTATTCCGGCAAGACCTACCGCACGCTGCGCGAGGCCGCCAAGCAGATCAACAAGCGCCTGCCGAAGGTGATCGCCAACCGCGCCAACCGCGTCGAGGAGTATTCGCGGGGCTTCATGATGGACGGCGGCACGCTGTTCGAGGAACTCGGCTTCTACTATGTCGGCCCGATCGACGGCCACAATCTCGACCACCTGCTGCCGGTGCTAAAGAACGTGCGCGACATGGAGACCGGCCCGATCCTGGTCCACGTCGTCACGCAAAAGGGCAAGGGCTATTCGCCGGCGGAAGCTTCCGCCGACAAGTACCATGCGGTGGCCAAGTTCGACGTCGCCACCGGCACCCAGGCCAAGGCAAAACCGAATGCGCCGGCCTACCAGAACGTGTTCGGCCAGAGCCTCGTCAAGGAAGCGCAGAAGGACGACAAGATCGTAGGCATCACGGCCGCGATGCCGTCCGGCACCGGCATCGACATCTTCAACAAGGCGTTCCCGGAGCGCACCTTCGACGTCGGCATCGCCGAGCAGCACGCGGTGACATTCGCGGCCGGCCTCGCAACCGAAGGCTACAAGCCGTTCTGCGCGATCTACTCGACCTTCCTGCAGCGCGGCTACGACCAGGTGGTCCACGACGTCGCGATCCAGAGCCTGCCGGTTCGTTTTGCGATCGACCGCGCCGGCCTGGTCGGCGCCGACGGCGCGACCCATGCCGGCTCGTTCGACAACGCCTATCTCGGCTGCCTGCCGAACTTCGTAATCATGGCGGCCTCCGACGAGGCGGAAATGGTCCACATGGTGGCGACCCAGGTCGCGATCAACGACCGCCCGAGCGCGCTGCGCTATCCGCGCGGCGAAGGCCGCGGCGTCGAGATGCCGGAAGTCGGCGTGCCGCTGCCGATCGGCAAGGGCCGGGTCATCCGCGAAGGCAAGAACGTCGCCCTGCTCTCCTTCGGCACCCGTCTCGGCGAGTGCGAGAAGGCGGCCGACGAGCTCGCCGCGCACGGCCTTTCGGCCACCATCGCCGATGCGCGCTTCATGAAGCCGCTCGACGAGGAGCTGATCACGAAGCTCGCCCGCGACCACGAGATCCTGATCACGATCGAGGAAGGCTCGATCGGCGGCTTCGGCTCGCACGTCATGCAGTTCCTGTCCGACAACGGCATGCTGGACGGCGGCCTGCGCATGCGCTCGATGATCCTGCCCGACGAGTTCCTCGATCACGACTCGCCGGCGGCGATGTATGCCCGCGCCGGTCTCGACGCCAAGAGCATCGTTGCCAAGGTGTTCGAAGCCCTCGGCAAGGATTTCAAGGCCGAGACCGTCAAGCTCGCGTAACGACGTCGGGCGGCGCTTTGGGCGCCGGGCAAAGTCCATGATCATCTATCTGGCAGGTCCTGACGTGTTCCTGCCGGATGCCGTCGAGATCGGCCGCCGCAAGGCGGAGATCTGCGCGGCGCACGGGCTGACCGGGCTCTATCCGCTCGACAATGCGGTGAACACCGCATCCGCCGACGCGTCGCTGACCATCTTCAAGAGCAACGAGGCGATGATGGAGTCCGCCGACGCCATCATCGCCAATTTGACGCCGTTTCGCGGCCCCAGTGCCGACGCAGGGACCGTCTATGAGCTCGGCTACATGGCGGGCCGCGGCAAGCTGTGCCTTGCCTACTCGAACGATCCGGCGTCCTATGCCAATCGCGTGGCGCGGCGTCAGCAGGTGTTGGCCGCACCCGACGGCCGCCTGATCGATGCGGAGGGGCTGACGGTGGAAGAGTTCGGACTGCCTGACAATCTGATGATGATGCACGCGCTCGATCTGCACGGTGCGCCGCTGGTGACGCCGGCCGAGGCGCCGGCTGACATCTGGCACGATCTCGCCTGCTTCGACGCCTGCGTGCGGCTCGCCGCCGCCCGCGCGCAACGCCAGCCGGGCTTCAATTGACCGCCAGGGGCGCCAGCGACGGACAGGCCAACAAGCGCATCGACGTGCTGCTGGTGGAACGCGGCCTGTTCGAAAGCCGGGCGCGGGCGCGCGCGGCGATCGACGCCGGCCTCGTCGTCGCCGACGGCAGGCCGGTGACCAAAGCGTCCGAGATGATCGCGCCCGACGCTGACATCTCCGCGCAGCCCGCGCATCCCTATGTCTCGCGCGGCGGCGTCAAGCTCGCCGGCGCGTTGGAGCACTATCCGATCGAGATCGAGGACCATGTTTGCCTCGACGTCGGCGCCTCGACCGGCGGCTTCACCGAGGTGCTGCTCGCCAATGGCGCGAGCCTGGTGTTCGCCATCGATGTCGGCCACGGTCAGCTGCATCCCTCGCTGCAGGGGCACTCCAAGATCGTTTCGATGGAGGCGACCGACATCAGGAGTTTTGAGGGCAAGCGGCTGCCGGCGCGGCCTGACGTCGTCGTGATCGACGTCAGCTTCATCTCGCTGAAGCTGGTGCTGCCGGTGGCGCTGTCGCTGGCGGCGGCGCCGATGCACCTGCTCGCGCTGATCAAGCCGCAATTCGAGGCGCCGCGGAAGCACTCCAAGCGCGGCATCATCCGCAACGCGATGGTGCACCAGGAGATCTGCGACGACATCGCAGCGTTCGCCGCCTCGCTCGGCTGCACCGACATCCAGGTGTTCCCGTCCGCGATACCAGGCGGCGACGGCAACATCGAGTTCTTCATCGGCGCGCGGCGTGGCTGAAACCGTCACCATCGATCACGTCGGCCACCGCGGCGACGGCGTCGCATCCGCGCACGGGCGGACGGTCTATGTGCCGTACACGCTCCCCGGCGAGACGATCGAGATCGATTCGTCCGGCGATCCGGAGCGGCCGCACCTGCAGCGCATCGTGCAGCCGAGCCCGGCACGGATCGCGCCGTTCTGTGACTACTTCGAAAAATGCGGCGGCTGCGCCGTCCAGCATTGGCAGGACGACGCCTATCGCGCCTGGAAACGCAAAATCGTGGTCGACACGCTGGCGCAGGCCGGCATCGCCTGCGAGGTCGCCGAGATCGTCGACGCCCACGGCCTCGGCCGCCGACGTGTCACCGTGCACGCCCGCCGCGGCGCCGACGGCGAGCTGCGCACCGGCTTCGCCGCGGCCGGCAGCCATGCCATCGTCGCGATCGCGGATTGCCCGATCCTCGATCCGGCCCTGCGCGGCGCGCTCGATGCCGCGCGCGCGGTCGCCGAGGTGCTGAAGCCGACCAACAAGCCGCTCGATATCCAGATCACCGCCGCCGATAACGGCCTCGACGTCGATGTCCGCGGCTCCGGGCAGGTCGCCACGGCCACGATCGCGGCGCTGTCGCGGATCGCCGAAAAGCACCGGCTGGCGCGGCTGACGCGCCAAGGCGAACTCGTGCTGATGCGCAGCCCGCCCATCGTCACGATGGGCAGCGCACAGGTCACGCTGCCGCCGGGCTCGTTCCTGCAGGCGACCGCAGCCGGCGAAGCGACGCTGGCCGCGCTGGTGCAGGACCGCTGCAAGCGCGCCAAGCACATCGCCGACCTGTTCTGCGGCGTCGGCCCGTTCGCGCTACGCCTTGCCGTAGGCGCGCGCGTGACCGCTTTCGACAGCGACGCCGGCGCGATCGCCGCGTTGCAGAAGGCCGTGACCGCGACCAAGGGCCTGAAACCGGTCAAGGCCGAGGCGCGCGACCTGTTCCGCCGCCCGCTGGTGGTGCAGGAGCTGCGCGATTACGACACGATCGTGTTCGATCCGCCGCGGCAGGGCGCGCAGGCGCAGGTGACGCAGCTTGCGGCGAGCAAGGTACCGACCGTGGTCGCGGTGTCGTGCAACGTCGCGACGTTTGCCCGCGATGCAAAAATCCTGATCGACGGCGGCTACAGGATCGGAGGCGTGACGCCGGTCGACCAGTTCCGCCACACCCCGCATGTCGAGCTGGTGGCGCGCTTCACGCGCTGAGACGGGTGCCTGGCCGACGGGACACAGCTGCGCCACTCAGAATCGTAGGATGGATAGAGCGCGGCGAAACCCATCGCGGGCGAGACGGAATTGATGGGTTTCGCTTCGCTCTACCCATCCTACGGAAGCGCGCGCCTCACCGACCCCAACGGTCCTGCCAGATCTTCTCGCCGATGGTGCAACTAACGCGCGGCTCCTTCTCGGCGGTCGGCACGACGCGAGGCTGCGGCATGCGGTCGGCGACCTCGAGCAGCAGCTTGGTGCGGATCGCTTCCTTGAACTTCTCGCGATCCTTGATCGAGACCACGAACGAGCCGGGCCCGCCGATCACGCAGTCCTCGTAATAGTAATCGAGATTGTCGATATCCATCGTCGAGTAGGAGGGCTCCTTCACCATGATCGGCAGGCCGTTGATGACGATGCCCTTCTCGAGCGCGGCGTCGCGCGCGCCGAGGATCGGCAGGCCGTTGTTGTTGGGACCATCGCCGGAAATATCGATGACGCGCCTGAGGCCGCGATGCGGGTTCTCGTCGAACAGCGGGATCGCAAAATAGATTGCGCCGGAGATTGAGGTGCGCGAGGCGCGGCGGATCGGCGTCTTCATGATCTCGGCCGCGACCGCATCGGCGGATTCCGGACCGTCGATCACGCGCCAGGGAATGATGATCTTCTGGTCGGTGGAGGCCGCCCACTCGAAATAGGTCACCGAGATCCTGCCGTTCGGGCCGGCCTTCAGCGCCTGCAGGAACTCCTTGGACATGAGCGCCTGCGCGTAACCCTCGCGCTGGATCGCCAGTTCGTCCATGTCCATCGAATAGGATACGTCGACCGCCAGGATCAGTTCGACATCGAGGCTCGGCGTGGATTCCTTTTCAGCCAGTTGGCTGGGCGGCTGATATCCCGGTCCCGGCGCGGCAACACCGGCCACATCGCCGCCGGCGAGCAAGCCCGCGACAAGCACAGCTCCGATCGAGACATACCAACGCATGGTGGCCCTCCCGTCGTGTGACTGTCATGGTGACATGCAATCCGGCCTCAGCAAAGCGCGAACATCATCTATCCTTCACATTCAGGTTAGTCGCTGCAGGTTAGTCGGTGCGCCCCTTGCCGCTGTCGCAATGAGCCCGTGCAAATCGGTCAGTTCCAACGACGGCGGGAAGGCAGTATCTTTACGGGGTCTCTCCGAGGGAGGAGCCGGGCGATGCCCGATAGCGTCGTCAAGCCGAAAGCCAGGACCACGGTCGAGCGGCCGCGCCTGCACAAGGTGATCCTTATCAACGACGACTACACCCCGCGTGAGTTCGTCGTCACCGTGCTCAAGGCCGAATTCCGCATGACCGAGGACCAGGCCTACAAGGTGATGCTGACCGCGCACCAGCGCGGCGTCTGCGTGGTCGCGGTCTTCACCAAGGACGTCGCCGAGACCAAGGCGACGCGCGCCACCGACGCCGGCCGCGCCAAGGGCTATCCGCTGCTGTTCACCACCGAGCCGGAGGAGTGACCGCGGCTCAAGCACATTTGGTCTCTGGTTTGATGGAGGTGTCAGCGCCCGTGATGTCGTAGAACCCGGCACCGTGCAAAGAGCAGACATTCCGTACTAGACCGCTGTGGCCTTGACGGGAGATCAGCCGCCAGCGCCCCGCCATGTCGAGCAGAGCGACGTTGAGCCGAGCATGCGAGCTTAGACCTTGAAAGCAAGTGCCCTGCAGTTTCCCGCCGGGCGCTCTGTTGGATGGTGATCAGATCAACCGATCTTACCAGTTGCGCTGGGCGCGGAGAACCATGAGGACAGTGTTCTGATTCTTCAGCTCGTACAGAGCTGCCGGCTTGCCAACCGCGGCGCTGGGCGCCGCGACCGTACCAGCATATTTCTGATCCAGATGGGTCCAGGTCACATCGCCCGAGAAGGCCAGGTTCTTGACCGGGGTCCAGCGGGTGACCAGACCGACCTGGGCGATGTGGTAGTCGGGGTTGCAGGTGGTGATAGCGCCACCGAGAGCATTGAGGACACCGCGGACCGAGCCGCCAACGCCACCAACGCCGCAAAGCATGGTCTTGGCCGTGTCGTTGTACATGACCGCGGCGTAGGCACCATAGAGACCGGAGCTCCAGTAGGGGTTCCAGTTGTGGTTGTAACCACCGCGGAAGCCCCAGGTCTTGATGGTCTGCTGCGAGGTGTTCGCACCACCGATGGCACCAAACACGGTGTCAGGCGCAATACCGAGACCGATGCTCTGGTAGGCGCCGGGCAAGTTGGTGCCACCGTAAATGGTGGCCGCACCGGCCTGGGCGGCTAGGTCCTGGATGTTGTAGCGGGTCGCACCGTCGGTGTAGACGCCCGACATGTTGATCGAGTCGCCAGGCCCGGTCGGGATGTTGCTGATCGACAACGCCAACTGAGCAGCCCAGCCCCACTTGTCGTCTGGATGGCCGGTCAGCTCGGTACCGCCGTAGTAAGCCGCGTGGTTGTCATGCGCCGCGAACGACGCCTGGAACAGACCCCAGGCCTGCTCGACGCGGAGCGCTGCGACGAGATCCGGAGCAATCGTGCCAGCGTAGTCGCTGGTGCCGTAAGCACCGCCAGCGAGGACGTTGTTCACGCCGGCCTGGTCGTAGGCCGTCTGGTCCTGCGCCGACAGAGACAGCGACACGCCGTTGCCGAACTGCGCGGTGTAGCTGAACTGGTTCACGCCCGTGATCGTGCCGCCGCCGCCGACGAGACCGTCGAAGCTGTTGGCCGGATAGTTGGCCCACGGCACGCTGAACTGCGAGACCGCCTTACCCATCGTGAAGCCAGCGAACTGGACGAAGGCGTAGTAGACGCCGACCGTACCGCCGGCGACAGCGCCCGCGCTAGCGTTGTTCGGCGCCTGCGTCCCGCCAATCGACGAGTAAACGGTGCCGCCAACCCCATTTGCCGCATAGCTGTCCGTGGCCCAGTTGAACGTCGCATCGAAGTACGTGCGGAGCGCGCCGTACTCGGTCGCGGTGCGCGTATCGATGTTCAGGTCTTCACGAGAACGCCAAGTGTAGCCGTTCGTGAAACGATTGTTGGCGCCAGCGGGAAGCCCCGTGTTGCCGGTCGCGCCCGAGTTGGTGTTCGCCACCACGTCCATGCGCAGGTAGCCACCCAGCTTGATGCAGGTGTCGGTGCCCGGGATGTAGTAGAATCCGGGACCATACAGGGAGCAGACCTTCACGTACTCGACCGCTTTGGCCTTGACCGGAAGATCGGCCGCCTGAACTCCGCCGACTGCGACGAAAGCCGCCGCTGAGCCAAGGATAAGGCTCTTAACCATCTTCATGTTAACCCCCCAACCATCTTCATGTTAAACTTCCTCCGGATTCGCTAGGTGAGACACCCTAAGGTTAGTTCCCTCGCCCCTTAAAACCCGCTTGGCCGCTTCGCGCCTTCGGACACACCCTCGCAAGCCGCGGACACCGTCAGCCCATAACAAGCAAGCGAGCGTTGCAGCACCTCTCAAGATCAGCCGCCTGAACGCGTCAGCGCATCGATTTCTTCGCCGGACAGGCCGAGCTCGCTCAAGACCTCGCGTGTGTGCTGTCCGAGTGACGGCGCATGGGTGCGAATTGCGGATGGTGTGGCGCTGAACAATGCCGGCGGCCGCGCCTGTCGAAATGAGCCAAATTCTGAATGCTGGCACTCTTGGATAATGCCGTTCTCGGCGATCTGCGGATCCTTTAGCAGATCTTCAAATCCAAGAACCGGTGCGCACGGCACATCATACTGGTCAAGCAATGCCAGCCATTCACGGCTCGTCCGCTGACGCAGGACGCTCTGAATTTCAGCAGAGAAGAGCCGGTCGTTTGCGTTTCGCGCCGCGGCAGTGGCAAACCTCTCGTCGTCGAGCCATTCGGGCTTCTCAAGGGCGGTGCACAGTCCCTGCCATTCGGCTTGGGAAACCGCGACCGTGGTAATGTAACCGTCCGCGGTCTCGAACAGCCTCTCGGGTCTGCCTGGCCCGCGGCGTGCACCGCCCTCCGGTGGCGGAAGCGTGAGGGAACCGAGCGCGGAGACCCAAAGGAACGAGACCATTGCATCCAGCATCGCCAGCTTGACATGTTGTCCCTCTCCCGATCTCGCTCGCGCCAGCAACGCCGCAGTGATGGCCTGGGCGGCCGTCATCGACGTGATCTGATCGGCGATAATCATCTGGACAAGTTGCGGCCGCCCGGTCTCCCGATCGGCCTGTATCGCTGCAATCCCGGATGCCGCCTGAATGATGGGGTCATAGACGCGCTTATGAACGTAGGGTCCGGTCTCGCCAAACCCATTGATCGAGACGAAGACGATATCCGGCTTGATCGAACGAACCGCGGTTTCCGAAAGCCCGAGCCTCGTCGCCGTCCCGGGGCGAAAGTTTTCGACCAGGACGTCGGCCGTCGCAATGAGCTTGAGCAAGGCGCGACGGCCGGGTTCTCTCTTGATGTCCAGCACCACGGAACGCTTGTTGCGGTTGGCGCTCAGAAACGAAGGCGAAACGGACTCCTTGCCGGACAGATAACGCATGGTGTCGCCCTCAGGCGACTCGACCTTGATGACATCCGCTCCCTGGTCCGCCAGCATTTGCGTGGCGACAGGGCCGGAGATCATTGTCGTCAGGTCGACAATCCGTATTCCGCTGAGAGCACCGCTCATCTGTCCTCCTCAAGGCTTTTCTGCCGCGGTCGCAGGCGGAACAAGGCTGCCTAACCAGCTCGCGGAAACGCCAGGAAAGTAAGCGCACCCGGCAACACGCTCCCCGGCAAACAGCCGAACGAACGAAATGGAACGCCTATCGACCGCGGAATTGAGCCGGTCGCTTCTCGGCAAAGGCTCGCGGCCCCTCGCGGGCGTCCTCCGTTTGCACGATTTCCCGTCCGGTCGCCGTTTCAATCGCGAATGCTTCGGCGAGAGGAAGACCACTGGTCTGAAGCGCAACTCTCTTGATCGCCTGCACGGACAGGGGGGCGCTCTTCACGATCGCCTCCACCATCTTCTCGGTTGTGCTCATCAGGGCATTCGGTTCGACCACACGATTGATCATCCCGGCGGCGAGCGCTTCCTCCGCGGTGAATATCCGTCCCGTCATCATCAACTCCATGGCGAGACAGTACGGGATTTGCCTGGGCAGACGAACGATCGAACCTGCACCCGGCACGATACCTCGCTGGGCTTCCGGCAACGCAAACTTCGCGGTCGTTGACGCAATTCTGATGTCGCACGCCAAAACCAGCTCGCATCCACCGGCATATGCAATTCCGTTGACAGCGGCGATGACGGGCTTCGCAATGATCCTTTCTTTCATGAAGCCGCCGCGGCCGGACTTGCGCACCTCGACAACCCGCCGGTCCCACTCGTCCTCGGGCTGACGCGCGCCCGAATAAAGCGGGATCAATCGCTTCAAGTCCGCTCCTGAGCAAAACGCACGGTCACCGGCACCTGTGACAACGGCCACCCGGAGCTCATCGTCCTGCTCAAGCGTCGTCCATGCATCCATCAGCTTGCAGGATGCTTCCGGGCTCACGCTATTGAAGACTTCAGGCCGGTTGAGGGTCAACCACAGGGCCGGACCACGCTTTTCGACAATCAGATCACTCATGTGTTTCCCGTCTCCATGTGAGCCACAGGCCCGCAGCACCAAGTCGTTGGTCGCGCGATGTCTCTACGCCGGCCGAAATTTGATCAGCGTGAACTGGTCGGCGACCTTTTCAAAGACTGCTTTGACTTTCAGGCCGACCGAAATGCGATCGGGATCGCATCCGACAATGTTGGTCGTCAAGCGAACGCCACCTGACAGTTGAACGATCGCAATGATGTACGGCGTGTCGTTCTTGTACTCCTTCATCGTCGCCCAGTGGCACACTGTGTAGGAGTAGACTTCGCCGTCGAGACCACAGCTCACCCATTCGAGATCGGGGCTCCAACATGCCGTGCACAATGGCCGCGGCGGATGCTCCATGTGGCCGCAGGCACGGCACTTCTGGACACGGATTTCCGAATGCTTCGCTCCCTCCCAGAACGGAAGAGAGAGCGCAGACGGTTGCGGCAGGGGTTTTGAATACGCTTCCATGACGGCTCCCCCGACTACTGATTGGCGAGCACGAGGGTGACTTGGTCGCCCATCACGCCGCCGTTGCCGTGAGCGATTCCCAGACTGGCGTTCCTGACCTGACGAGCGTCTCCACGTCCCATCAATTGCCGGGCCGCCTCGACGACATGAATCATCCCACCCGCCGTGCCCGGTTGGCCGACCGACAGCTGACCACCATTGGTATTCAATGGCAGGTCACCGCTGAACGTCAGATCGTGCTCCGCGACAAACGGACCACCGTACCCCTTTGGGCAGAACCCCATGTCCTCAAGGGTCACCAGCACCGTAATGGTGTAGCAATCGTAGACTTGAACAAAGTCCATCTGCTTCGGCAAAACGCCCGCCATCGAAAATGCCGTCGCAGTTGAATCCTTGACCCAGGACTCAGTGATATTCCGGCGCGCCGCAATGGAAAGATGTGTGCCCGCCTCACCCGCACCGATCAGATAAACGGGCCGGTTCGCCGACTTGCGCGCCAGATCCCGGCTCGACACCAGAACCGCAGCCCCACCGGAGCAACGCGAAACAATTTCCAAGAGGTGCAAGGGGTCGAACACCAACGGCGAGTTCAACACCATGTCAATGGTCAACGGCTCCTTGTTGAAGAGAGCGATCGGATTGCGCAGCGCATTGGTTCTCTGATCAACGGCGATCTTGGCCATTTGCTCGGATGTGGTGCCGAATTCGTGCATGTGTCGCCTTGCGATCAACGCATATCCCGCGTTCGGCTGCGATATGCCGAACGGAGCGTCGAATTCAGACCGGGCGGCCGGGCTCAGGTGGCCGAGTTGCAGAGAACCTCCTCCGCTTGTGACGCCGGCGACGACGCAGAGAACATTTCTGCAAAGGCCCGCCTCAATAGCCGCGGCCGCGCGCCAGATCATGCCGGCGGCCGAAGCTCCGCCGAGCTCGACCGTGTCGAAATATCTCAGCTTCATGCCGAGGCTCTCCCCCACAACTGTCGGCCAGAACAGGCTGAACGAGTCGATCGGCGTGGTGGTCAAGAGACCGTCAATCTCATCTTTCTCGAAACCAGCGTCATCCGCGGTATCCCGCGCAAGCTTCGCGATGATGGCGAGCGAACTCAGCTCCTCCGGATTCTTGGTCGGCGGAAATTCCGCATATCCCGTGATGGCTGCCGCACCTTTGAGGGTCACGATGAATGCTTTCTTCTTTATCGCCGATGTGGGCCGGCCTTGATCTGCTCCGGTTCTAGGGTTGGCAAATCGCAAAAGATACCTGACAAAGCTGCGAGGGGACTGCGTGTGCCGAGGACAAAGACACGCGCTGTCGTTCTGATCCCCGACAGCCCGAGCGCCTTCGAGCGGCTCTCAAAATTCGATTTGCGCAAATGTTGCAGCGCGCAATGGCAGGGCAAACACGGCCCTGCTCCGCCCTGGGTGATCCGGGTGGCGCCGACCGACCTGGCGTTTTTGCGGGCTAGAAACGTACGTCGCTTTATCCCTTTGTCGCTCTCCAGCCGGGTTGGTGGACCTGAGTGCCCAACCGCACTCGCTCAAAACCAATCCACCATCTGGAGCCAGCGATGCGTCTGCATAGAGAAATTTTCGGGTTAGGCCTTCTTGTTCTGAGCACCCTGACGGCGCCGGCGGCGGAAAAGAAATACGACATTGGAGCCACCGACGCCGTGATCAAGATCGGCAATATCGCCGCCTATAGCGGACCCGCCTCGCCCTACAGCGCCTTTGCCAAGGCAGAGCAGGCCTACTTCCAGAAGATCAACGATGAAGGCGGCATTCTTGGACGAACGATCAAGTACATTTCCTACGATGACGCCGCCAGTCCACCCAAGACCATCGAGCAGGCCCGCAAGCTCGTCGAAAGCGATGAAGTGCTTGCTGTTCTCAGCTCAATGGGGACTCCCACCAATACGGCGATCCACAGATACCTTAACAACCAGAAGGTGCCTCAGATCTTTGTCGGATCGGGCGCGGCAAAATGGGACAATCCGAAAGACTTCCCATGGACCATGGGCTTTTCGCCCAGCTATCAGGCGGAGGGCCGGATCTATGCGGCTTATCTGCTGAAAGAGAGGCCCGCCGCGAAGATCGGCATCCTCTATGAGAACGACGATTTCGGGAAAGACTACCTTAAAGGATTGAGAGACGGTCTCGGCGCCGCCGCGAAGACGATGATCGCCGCCGAGGTCACCTACGACATCACCCAGCCTACGCTCGACTCCCAAATCGTCCAGCTGAAGGCTGCGAACATCGATACGTTGTACAGCGTCACGACAGCCAAGTTCACCTCGCAAGTGATCAGAAAGCTGACTGATCTGGCCTGGAAGCCTCTGGTCATCATCCCCAGTGTTTCGAGTTCCGTGAGCGCAGCCCTCGAGCCGGCCGGGCTCGAAAACTCAAAAGACATCGTATCGTCGATCTTTCAGAAGGACCCAACCGACCCGCAATGGAAGGATGACGCTGAAACCCAGGAGTACCTGGCCTTCATGGACAAGTATTACCCCGGCGGCAGCAAGGCTGATGGGCTTTACGTTAGCGGCTATGTCGCGGCGCAGATGATGGCTCAGGTCTTGCGGCAATGTGGCGACGACCTCACGCGGGCGAACGTCATGAAACAGGCCGCCAGTCTCCAAGGCTTCCGGGCCGCCATGCTGCTGCCGGACATCACGGTCAACACCAGCCCGACCGACTTTCGCCCGATCAAGGAAATGCAATTGATGCGGTTCAACGGAAAGACCTGGGAGCGATTTGGCTCCCTCACCAGGGGCGAAGCCAGCGCCCAATAGCAAGACGTTCGAGGGGAACGTCCGAATCAGACCCGGCATGGCTCTAGACAACGGAGCCTATCAGACCAAGTTGTGCGGCTCTGGCGACCGCCTGGATGCGATTACTGGCCTGGAGTTTTCTGCTTGCGTTGTCGATATGAAAGCGCGAGGTGCCTGGCCCAATTTTGAGCTCTATCGCTATCTCCTTGTCCGACATGCCACGCGCCACGAGGGTCAGGCAATCGACCTCGCGCTTGGTGAGGTGGCGAAGGGACACAAGCGGTGCAGGCCCCGCATAGTTTCTGAAATAGGCATCCATGATGTAGAGGCCGACTGTCGTCAGTTCCATGCGGTACTCTGCAAGGATGCGATCAAGGTCGGCATGCTCAAAATCAAGAAAACCGAGCGAACCTATTCTGCCGCGTGGCATGTGAACAGGCACGCAGATGCCCCCCGACATTCCATATTTTTCCGCGAAACGCAGAATTCTGCGTTGTCCGCTATCGAGAGCGATCGGGATCGACCATTCGCCCCTGGTGCGCCATACAAATGGAAATGGTTGATAGCGGCAAGCCAGATAGACCGGGCTCTTTAGGCGATATTGCCGTTTGTCGTAGGTCCTGCGGAAATCGTCTTGTCGATTTTTGGAGAACGTCAGCGCAGAACTCATATTGTTTATCGGACGGACGACCGACGACAGGTCGGGCACGACCGTCAAAAACGGCATCTCGATCGCGCGCGCGATCTCCTGAAGATGTTGAAATGCGATTTGAAAATCGTTCGCCTGTCCAACTTTCTCGACAATACGCCGGATCGAATCTTCAGCCATCATGGTCCTTTTCGCTTCATGCAGACAGATCGAGCGGCTGTCGCATCGAATATCATGAGCCGGGTCAGGGATGTCTGAAACCGTTGAATTTCGTCAGACTTCCATTTCAACATGAACGGACCTTATGGACGTGAGGATTATCTAGTCCAGTTGGACGGGCATGGGCAGGTGCCGGGCGAGACCCGGAATGATACCATTACGGTCCATTCGGCACCTCTGCCAGCGTGCGCGAGCCAGGAAGTTGAAGGCGATCCGGGGCGCGAAGGCCCTTGCGCGGCCGCGACCGGCACGGAGAGGGCAGCAGACTGCAATCTGCGGATCGGGTCGCGCCATCGACGCGAAAAATCGCTGTCGCGGCCGCAGCAGCAAAGGGCGCTCCTTGGCTGGAGTGGTCAGGCGCGCGCCTGTGATGCCTCGTCGAACAGGCCGTAGACCCGCGCGGCCTTCGAGAATCCCGCAATCGGAAACTCGCCGAGATCGCTCCAGCCGCCGCGGCAGATGCTGGCGAAGCCTTCGGAGGCCACCACGGTGCGACCGAGGCGGCCGGCGATCCTTTCCAGCCGCGCGGCGAGATTGACCGCCGGGCCGATGCAGGTGAAGTCGAGCCGGTTGCCGCCGCCGATATTGCCGTAGAGCACGCGGCCGACATGCAGCGCGACGCCGAAGCGGAAGCGCTCGACCGTCTCACCGTTAGGAAACTGCAGCGCCTCGACGCCGGCGCGGGATTCGCGCGCGGCTTCCAACACCCGCGAACAGACCCGCTCCTCGTCGTCGACATATTCGTCGATCGGAAACACCGCGAGCAGGCCGTCCCCCATATATTTCAGCACCTCGCCGCCATGGCCGCGGATCGCGGCGACCTGGCAATCGAAATACTGGTTGAGGATCTCGACCACCGTCTCGGACGGCAGCCGGTCCGACAATGCGGTGAAGCCGCGCAGATCGGACAGCCAGATCGCCGCATTCATCGTGTCGGTGTGGCCGCGCCGGATCTGCCCGCCCATGATGCGCTCGCCGGCGCGGTTGCCGACATAGGTGTCGAGCAGCATCGTCGCGGTACGGCGCAGCGAGATGATCTCGGTCACCCGCGCCAGCGGCGCAATGATGGCGCGCATGGTCGCGATCTGCGCGTCGGTGAAGCCGCCCGGATGCTTGGTGCTCCAGCTGCACGCATGGCTCGACCCGTCGAGGAAGGACAGCGGCATCGCGATATAGTCGGTCACGCCCTCGGCGCGCATGTCGTCGAGGAACGGAAACCGCTTGCTGTCGGGATCGTCGATCCGGCCTCTGACCTCGAGCCCTTCCTGGAACACGACCCGCAACGGGCTGCGCGCGAACTCCGGCGTGTCCAGCATCTCGAAATCGACCGTGCCGACCTCGACCTCCTGACCTTGCCGCCAGATGAAGTTGCGGCCGACGATTTCGGGATGCAGCGTCCGGATGAAGACGCCGACGCGCCACAGCGGCAGTCCCGCGGCAACCAGCCGCTCGCAAATCTCAGCCATCATTTTCGACGGACTCGCCGCCGATCGCGCGCCGTCAATCAGCCAGTCGGTCAGTCGTTGCAGTTCCGCGGCATCCATGCCGAGAGTTTGCCGGAAAGCGGCCGGCACAACCAGCACTATGTGGAGTAGCTAGCCGCCGACCTGGCTGCCTACTTGGCCGCGGTGTCGCAGCAAGTGATCCGCCAGCACGCAGGCCATCATGGCCTCGCCCACCGGAACCGCGCGGATGCCGACGCAGGGGTCGTGGCGGCCCTTGGTCAGGATGTCGGTGTCGGAGCCCTTGCGGTCCACGGTGTGCCGCGGGGTGAGGATCGACGAGGTCGGCTTGACCGCAAAGCGCACCACCACCGGCTGGCCGGTCGAGATGCCGCCGAGCACGCCGCCGGCGTTGTTGGACAGGAAGCGGGTGCCGTTATTGCCCGAGCGCATCTCGTCGGCATTTTGTTCGCCGGACAGTTCGGCGGCGCCGAAGCCTGCGCCAATCTCGACGCCCTTCACCGCATTGATGCTCATCATCGCAGCCGCGAGGTCGCTGTCGAGCTTGGCATAGATCGGCGCGCCGAGCCCGGGCGGCACGCCCTCGGCGACCACCTCGATCACCGCGCCGATCGAGGAGCCGCTCTTCCTGATGCCGTCGAGATAGCTTTCGAAGAACGCGGCCTTGTCCTTGTCCGGGCAGAAGAACGGGTTCTTCGCGATCTCGTCCCAGTCCCACTTGTCGCGATCGATCTTGTGCGGGCCCATCTGCACCAGCGCGCCGCGCACCCTCACCTCGGGCAGGACCTTGCGCGCGATCGCGCCAGCCGCGACCCGGGTCGCGGTCTCGCGCGCCGAGGAGCGGCCGCCGCCGCGATAGTCGCGCAGGCCGTATTTCGCCTCATAGGTGAAGTCGGCGTGCCCGGGGCGAAACTTGTCCTTGATCTCGGAATAGTCCTTGGAGCGCTGGTCGGTGTTCTCGATCAAAAGCGCGATCGGCGTGCCGGTCGTGACTTGCACGCCGGTCTCCGGATGCGCCATCACGCCGGACAGGATCTTCACCATATCCGGCTCCTGGCGCTGGGTGGTGAAGCGCGACTGGCCCGGACGGCGGCGGTCGAGATCGCGCTGGATCTCTTCCACGGTCAGCGGGATCAGCGGCGGGCAACCGTCGACCACGCAGCCGATCGCCACCCCGTGGCTCTCGCCAAAGGTCGTGACGCGGAACATGTGGCCGAAGGTGTTGAAGGACATCTGACTGGACGGCTCGCTGAGACGATTGATTTCCGGGTTGTTTGCCCGCGTGTGGTAACGCGCCGCTGCAAGGCGGTCAAATGCACAAACCCAAGGCCGACGGGCTCCATAGCCTTAACGGCGGCAGCCTGAGACCTATATTGGCAGTCATCGGGTGGAAGGAAAGCATGGCGTACGCAATCAAGGCCGAGATCGGCGATCCAAGGGCGAAAACCTTCGTCTTCTCCGCACAAAAGACCATGTATGGCGGCAAGCACATTGTCGAAGGCGACACGATTTTCCTGTTCGCGAGCGAGAACGAAGGCGGCCTGGGGCTGATTGCCCGCGGCGTCGTCACCTCCGCCGAACCGACCAGGCGGAAGCCCGGCATCGCCAGGCAAACGCCGCGTGTCAGCGTTGCCGTCAAGCGCACCGCGCTCGCGAAGCGGCCGCTGGGGCGCCGCGAACTGAAGCCGTTGAACGACTGGAATGACGGCCAGCCCGGGACCGAGCTCAATTTCAAATTCTATCGCCAGGCGACCAACAAGATCGTCGGCATCTCGGACGAGGCGGCCAAATTCCTCGGCACCTTCTTCTAACGCGACCAGCCGCGCCCGTCCGCCTGCCAGGGCTGCAATTCCTTAACTATGTTTTTGCAGCCCGCTTTCGCGAAACACGTAGACCGCGCCCTGCTCGATGAGGAGGTCGGCGGCCGAGGCCGGCGTCTCGAAGGCGAGCGCCACCATCAGCGCCCTCGCCGTGCCGCCATGGGCGACCGCGACCATGTCGGACGTCACCGAGCGGTACCAGTCGGTCATCCGCGCCTGCACGTCGACATAGCTCTCGCCGCCGGGCGGCGACACCGTCCATTTCTCGACTTGGCGGCGCGCGTAGACCGCGGGATCGGCGGCCTGCGCTTCCGCGAGCGTCGAGCCTTCCCAGGTGCCGTAGCCGATCTCGCGCAAGCGCGTGTCGAGCGCGTAATCGCCTCGCGGCAGGCCGAGCTCGGCGCGGACCAGCTCCATGGTCGCGCGCGCCCGGATCAGCGGGCTTGCGACAAACGGCAGCGCGGCCGCATCACGGCCATCGCGCGCCAGGAGATCGGCAAGGATGCGGCCGGCATCGGCGGCCTGGCGGCGGCCGAGATCGTTCAGGCCGATGTCCTGAACGCCTTGCAGCCTGCCTTCCGCGTTCCACGACGTCTCGCCGTGGCGGATATAGTAGATCGTCGGCACAGGCATTTGCGGCTTTCGGCTAGTCCTTGCTCAACGAGATGTCAGGCGCCTCGGGCCGCTTCATGCCGAGCACGTGGTAGCCGGAATCGACGTGATGCACCTCGCCGGTGACACCGCGCGACATGTCGGACAACAGATGGAGCGCGCTGGCGCCGACGTCCTCGATGGTCACGCCGAGGATCGCGCCGCGCTTGCCCCGCATCAGCCCTGAATTCTGCGACATTCGATGTCCGGTCACGCTTGTCTCGATCTGGAGGTACACCAGCACTCCGACCGGGTACAGTCCAAATCGACTTCAGGTTAACGTGAGGCCCGCGCGAATCCGCGCAGCCGGAATAGTCGCGCAATTCGGGTGTTATGTTGGGCAAGGCGTTCGCACCGAGACCATCCAAAGACTGGTATGCATGACCGCGTTTCGTCAAAGTGTCGAAGCCATGATCCCGGCGCTCCGCCGCTACGCGCGCGCGCTCGCGCGTGATGCCGACATCGCCGACGATCTGGTGCAGGATACGCTGGTGCGCGCGCTGCGCTCGGAACGGCTGTTTCTCGGCGGCGACGTCAGGAGCTGGCTCTATACGATCCTGACCAATCTGAACAAGAACCGCCGGCGCTCGCTGGCGCGGCGGCCGCAATTCATGCCGCTGCTCGACAACAACGCCGATGCGAGCGGCACCGAGGCCGAGGGGCGCGATATCAAGCGCGCGCTGTCGACGCTGGTGGAGGAGCAGCGTTCGGTTCTGCTGCTCGTGATGCTGGAAGGCCTGAGCTACCGCGAGGTCGCCGACATCCAGGGCGTGCCGATCGGCACCGTGATGTCCCGGCTTGCCCGCGCCCGCGCCCACGTGAAAGCATCGCTGGAAGGCGAGCGGCCAGCGCTGAGAAGGGTCAAATGACAGAACCACAAGGTGCGTAATGGCAGGCGTTATGCATGACCGATATTCGAACAAGATTTGACAGAGACGACTGATATGACCGACCCGAACATCCCCGTCACCGAAGACGAGCTTCATGCTTACGTCGACAACGAGTTGCCGACCGAGCGCCGCGGCGACGTCGAGGCGTGGCTTTCGGCACATCCCGACGAAGCGGCGCGGGTGCAGTCGTGGCGTGCGATGGCCGACACGCTGCATGCGCGCTACGATTCCGTGCTTGATGAGACCGTGCCGAAGCGGCTCGAGATCGAGCGGCTGGTCCGTCAGCCGCGCCGCTGGGTCTATGGCGCGATAGCCGCCACGCTCGCCGCCTTTGTCGCCGGCGGCGGCATCGGCTGGGTGGCGCGAGGTGCCGCGGCCGCGCCCTCGGCCTTCCAGAGCTTCACGGGCGATGCGCTCGACGCGCACCGGCTCTACGTCGTCGAGGTCCGTCATCCCGTCGAAGTGCCCGGCAGCGAGCGCGCGCATCTGCAGGCCTGGTTGACCAAGCGCTGCGGCTGGGACGTCCGCGCGCCGGAGCTGGCCGGGCTGAAGCTGGTCGGCGGCCGGCTTTTGCCGGGACCGGGCGGGCCGGCGTCATTCCTGATGTACGAAGGCGCCTCCGGCGAGCGCTTCACGATCTACACCGCGAAGGCAGAGACGGAAGCGGCGCAGATGCGCTACGCGACGCAGGGCAATGACGGCGCGCTGTTCTGGGCCGATCGCGGCGTCGCCTATGTCGTCAGCGGCGTCAGCGACCGCGGACGGCTGACCCAGATCGCGAAGGCGGTGTACGAGCAGATGGAGAAGAGCGGCGGATGATGCCCGTAATTTTACGGGAGGTCTGACCGCTCGGGTGCAGTGCAGGCCGTGAGTGAATCCCGCCTCACTCAAGGTCCCAATTCGGACATTGAAAATCTGGAATCGCGTCACCGGCACGTCTCAATATCGCACCGGATGCTCACGCGAAAATGAAGCTGCGCTCGATCCGCCGATCGGCGCACGCGGCCTCGATTGGGGTTTGGTACCGCGCTGGTCCCCCTCTCGAGGCCGCACTCATGTGTCCGCTGCCCGGATCATCTGCACGCCGCAGAGTCCGGCTGACGGTTACCTATTCTCTAGCCCGCTCACAACGGCCGCTGTCTACCCCGAAAAACTTCGGGGTAGGCCAGTTTCGCATCTTGAGCGCATCGCCCGGGATTAACCGAACTCGCTGCGCGGATTGTAGGGGTGTCCATCGCGCCACTTCTGCATCAATGCCTCAAGCTCGGCATCGTTCCCGTTGGGAAGGATGATGCGGGTGGTGACATAGAGATCTCCGATCGCCCCTGCCTTGGGCAGCCCCTTGCCCTTGAGGCGGAAGGTGCGGCCGCTCGAGGTGTTCCTCGGGATCGACAATTCCACCGCGCTGCCGAGCGTCGGCACGCGGACCTTGCCGCCGAGCACCGCCTCATACAGCGTTACAGGCAGGTCGACCCTGAGATCGATGCCGTCCACCTTGAAGAACGGATGCGGCGCGATGCTCACGGTGATCAGGAGATCGCCGGGCGGATGGCCAGCCGCGGTCTCGCCCTGACCCTTCAAGCGGATCTGCTGGCCGCTCGCGACGCCGGCGGGAATCTTGACGTTGAGCTCGCGACCGGTCGGCAGGCGGACGCGCTTCTCGCCGCCCCTGACAGATTCCTCGAGCGACACCGTCATCGCGACGCTGAGATCGAGGTCGAGCCCGACCCCGCCGGTATCGAATTCGAACGGGTTTGACCGCCCGCCTCGCGCGCCGCCGCGGCTGCCGAACATGCTGTTGAGGATGTCCTCGAAGCTGCCGCCCGCCGCGCCACCGGGGCCGCCGCGGAAACTGTACTCAAAACCGCCGGGACCGCTGCGCGCGCCGGCGCCGCCGCCCGGAAAGCCCTGGAAGCGCGGCTTGCCGTCGGCGTCGATCTCGCCGCGGTCGAACTGCTTGCGCTTGTCCTCGTCGCCGATGATCTCGTTGGCGGAATTGATCTCGGCAAAGCGGGCAGCCGCCTTCGGATCACCCGTGTTGTTATCGGGGTGATGCTTCTTGGCGAGCTTGCGATAGGCGCTCTTGATCGCCGCGGCGCTGGCGCTCCGCTGCACCCCCAAGACCTCATAGGGGTCGCGCATCCGTCACGTCTCCTTCACGGGAAGATTGTCCTGAAATCGGAACCTACCGGCCCCACTTTGTCTTCATCTGGGGGCTCAGTGGCATTTTTGCAACTAGTCGGGTGCCCTACCTGGTTCGAAACTACAGGACACTCAGGACTTTCTCCAAGGCTTCAGAGTATGGATTTCCCACCGTCCCTGTCCAGCCTTGCAAGCGGCACCCTGCAGCCAGCTCTCGGTGGTTCCATTGACGTAGCTGGCGAGAAAATCCCGGCAGGTCCGGCCGTCCTCGCCGGAATAGGCCTGGGCCAGCGGCGTCACCGAGCCGCGCGCGCCGGTCTCCGGATTCTCCCAGGGCTGGCTGGAATCCTTGTCGCCCTTGGTCAGCACGTCGGAGGCCGCATTGCGGGCGAAGGCGAGATCGCTCTCGGTCGGCACCGGCGCGCTTACCGGCGTCGGACTGATCGAGCCCGTCACATCCGTGTCGTCCATTTTGGCGATGGCATCGCTGCGCGACAGGCTGCAGCCGCCCGCGCCGACGCCGATTAGAATGAGTGTCGCCAGCGCGCCGAGCGGTCGGATCGCCGATAGGCCAACGCGTTCCCATGTCCTATATAGGGCAAGTAACGCGCGCTCGGACGCGATCGAACGCAAATCGGGACTCCTGACATGACCGACACTACCTCCATCAAACACCCGACACCGTTAACGTCGGGTGATTTTACCGCGGCAGAGGAACCGTTTGCGCTGTTCGGCGAGTGGTTTGCGGAGGCCTGCAAGTCCGAGCCGAACGATCCGAATGCGATGGCGCTCGCAACCGTCGATGCCGATGGCCTGCCTGACGTGCGGATGGTGCTGATGAAGGGCTATGACACCGACGGGTTCGTCTTCTACAGCCACATTGCCAGCGCCAAGGGCCGCGAATTGGCCGCAAATCCTAAGGCGGCTTTACTTTTTCACTGGAAGTCGCTGCGCCGGCAGGTCCGCATCCGCGGCACCGTGACGCCGGTGACGGACGCCGAGGCCGACGCCTATTTCGCCACGCGGCCGAAGCAGGCGCAGATCGGCGCCTGGGCCAGCAAGCAGTCGCAGCCGCTGGAGAGCCGCTTTGCCTTCGAGCAGGCGATCGCCAAGTTCGGCGCGAAATACGTCATCGGCGAGGTGCCGCGCCCGCCGGGCTGGAGCGGCTGGCGGATCACGCCCACGCGCATCGAGTTCTGGCACGACCGCCCGTTCCGCCTGCACGACCGCGTCGAATTCCGCCGCGATGGCGGAGCCGGCGCATGGTCGAAGGTCAGGCTCTACCCGTGACGCCGACCGACTGAAGACCCCGTTCAACGTTGAAAGATCGACATGCCCACCTCATCCAACGCGCCGCGCCGCACGCTGCTTCTGACCGGCGCCAGCCGCGGCATTGGCCACGCCACCGCGATCCGGTTTTCGTCCGCCGGCTGGCGCGTCATCACTTGCTCGCGGCACGCCTTCCCGGAAGTGTGCCCGTGGGGCGCCGGCCCGGAAGATCACATCGAGGTCGATTTCGGCGACCACGATGACACCGTTCGCGCCATCGCCGAAATCCGCAAGCGGCTGGTCAACGACGAGCTCCACGCGCTCGTCAACAACGCGGCGATCTCGCCGAAAGGATCCGGTGGCGCGCGGCTCGGCACCATGGACACCGATGTCGACACCTGGCTGCACGTTTTCCGCGTCAACTTCTTCGCCCCGATCATGCTCGCCCGCGGCCTCCTCGAGGAGCTAAAGCACGCGCGCGGTGCGGTGGTGAACGTCACCTCGATCGCGGGCTCGCGCGTGCATCCGTTCGCCGGTGCGGCCTATGCGACCTCGAAGGCGGCGCTCGCCGCGTTGACGCGCGAGATGGCCTCGGATTTCGGCCGCGTCGGCGTCCGCGTCAACGCGATCGCGCCGGGCGAGATCGACACCTCGATCCTGTCGCCGGGCACCGAGAAGATCGTCGACCAGCAGATCCCGATGCACCGCCTCGGCACGCCGGACGAAGTCGCCAAGATCATTTATGTTCTGTGTACGGAAACCAGCTCTTACGTGAACGGTGCGGAAATCCACATTAACGGTGGCCAGCACGTCTGAGAGCAATCAGGTCGTCATCGCGGGGGAAGCAAGGCGCCGGAGCGATCCCGGCCGCCGCCGCGGCCGTCTTCCAGGGATTGCTTCGATTGCGGGTGCAACGACGCAACGAGGCTTCTGCCTCCGAGGCTCCTGCCTCTAGTCCGCGTAGAACCGGCGCGGCTTCTTCGCAAGCGGCTGCAGCGCGACGTTGTTCAACGCGCTGGAGCATTCGTCTTCGTTCTCACCATCGAGCAACGCGGCGCCGCAGTAACGGCACAGACGCGGCGAGATCGCCTGTACCCTGCCGAGCGTGCGGTCCTGTTGATAGCGCGCAAAGTCGATGACGTTACGCCGTGGCGTTATGATCTTCTCAACCATTGCTGTCCTCCGGCTTCGAGGCGGGCGTTATCGCAGACAAGTTTCGCCCAAACGTTCAGCGCAACACTCAAATTTTAGCTGAGGAAATAAGGCAGCGCCGCCCCAATCCCAAAACGTGACGCACGCGCCGGATGAGGCTTCACAGCCACTTCTTCCACTTGAAGATCCAGTACGGAACAACGGCCGCGACCACCATCAGCACCAGCGCGTAAGGGTAGCCGTGCGCCCATTCGAGTTCCGGCATGATCTTGAAGTTCATGCCGTAGATCGAGGCGATCAGCGTCGGAGGCATCAAGACGACAGCCATCACCGAGAACAGCTTGATGATGTTGTTCTGCTCGAGATTGACGACGCCGAGCATGGCATCCAGCACGAATGTGATCTTGTTGGAGAGATAGGAAGCGTGATCGGTCAGTGACGCCACGTCACGCTGCATGGTCTTGAGCTGCTCGCGCATGTCCTTCGACCATTTGACGCCTTCCATGACCGCGGAGAGGAAGGTGACGACGCGGCCGATCGAGACCAGGCTTTCGCGGACCTTCGAGGTCAGGTCGCCCTTGCGGCCGATCGCGATCAGGATCTGCGAGTACAGCTTGGCGTGGCCGTGGCGCTTGCTCTCGGGCTCGAAAATGTCATGCGACACCTGGTCGATGTCGGCGCCGCAGCGCTCCAGGATGTCGGCACAGCGGTCGATCACGGCGTCCAGGAGTTCCATCAGCACCTGCTCGCCGGTGATGCTGGGGGCGCAGGCGCGCGCCAGCTTGGCCTCCACCAGCGGGAACGGCTTGGGCTGGTCGTAGCGCACGGTGACCAGGCGATGGCCGGCCAGGATGAAGGTGACGGCCGTGGTCCGCGGCATGTCGGTGTCGGAGTTGCACATCAGCGTCGCCGTCATGTAGCGGGCGCTGCTTTCGATGTAGAGGCGGCTGGAAATCTCGATCTCCTGCATGTCCTCCCGGGTCGGAACCGCGATCCCGGCCAGCCGCTCCACGGCGCGGTCCTCCTCCGTCGTGGGATTCACAAGGTCGACCCAGACGACATTCTCGGGCAGCGCCGCCAGATCGGGCGAAACCGCCTTCTTGAGCGAGAATTCCGAGGGGACGAACACCGACAGCATAGGGAACTCCACGAGACAGGCAGACGAAACGCCCGCGGACTTAACGCGATTCTGGCAAGTCCTTCATGACCGGCGCATTAACCGGCCGTCCATACTTGTGGCGCCCGAGTGGCGGTGGCATGGCACCACCCCGACGACCGTTGCCTGTTTGCACAAAAATCGGCCCCCGCGCCAGAACACTTGCGGCAAAAAAGCCACAGATCACGTGCCGCAACGCGGGAGAGGCATCTAAACACTGGGAATAAAGGCAGGGTTCGGCAATAATGCGATTAATGGAATCGTGGCGTTTGAGGCGCAATATTGGCGCTTTGGGGCGCGGATTTTCGATTGGAATGTTGTCATGTCGCTCAAAGTTACCCTGGGAATCCTGGCCGCCGGCCTGATGCTGTCGGGCTGCATGCAGGCCACGACGTGGGAAGCCACCAATACCGCGAACTTCAAGCCGCGCGACAAGGAACTCCTCGCCAAGACCACCTACGTCAAGACGCCGGTCGCCGAGCCGTTCCGCCGCGCCATCGTCGACTACCACCGCAAGGAAGCCCCGGGCTCCATCGTGGTCGATTCCGACAACCATTACCTCTATCTGGTCCAGAAGGACGGCAAGGCGATCCGCTACGGCATCACCGTCGGCGAGGAAGCCATGGCGTGGTCCGGCATCGCCAAGATCGGCAGCAAGACGGAATGGCCGGCCTGGCACCCGACCCCGGGTGAAATCTCCCGGCTGGGCGTTCCGACCTACGTGGCTCCGGGCCCGGACAATCCGATGGGCTCGCGCGCGCTGTACCTCTATTCAGGCGGCAAGGACACGCTGTTCCGCATCCACGGCACCAACCAGCCGGAATATATCGGCGCCTCGATCTCGTCGGGCTGCATCCGCATGACCAACGAGGACGTCATCGACCTCTATGACCGGGTCGGGCTCGGCACCGTCGTCGTGGTGCTGGAGCCGAAGCACGGCGATTCGCCGTTCAAGCCGCAGATGGCGCTGCAGGGCGGCAGCGTGGCCACCTACTAGGCCGCAAGGTAAACGCGGACGAAATCAAAGGCGCCGGCTTTGCCGGCGCTTTTTTGTTGGCTGCGGCTTGGGCTCCGGCGGAGCGTAGGAGGCGGCCTCGTCGTCGGACTTCGCCGCATCGGCCTTGCCGTCATCCGGCCTCGCAGCATCGGATTTGGCGGCGACCTCGCGCGGCGGCGCCTCTTCGGGACGCTCGGCAGGCATGAGCGGCGCGACCTGCGGCAGCGGGTCGTACACGTTCCACTGGCAGATCCGGTAATTGCTGCGCCGTTCCGCCAGGTCGAGATGGATGTGGTCCTCGTGGTACCAGTCCGAGCCGGGGCCGAGCACGGTCGAGAACCGCGCGCAGACCGAATGCAGCACGGCCTCGCGCAGGGTCCGCGGCACGCTGCGGTCGGTGAGCGAGATCGCCTTGCCGTTGGCGAGCTTGAAGGCGCGTACGTCGAGGGCATTGGCGCGGCCATGCTCGGAGAGCTGGGCGCCGACGACGCGGTTGCGGCCGCGGCATTCGAACGAGTCGAAATTGTCGAGATCGCTGATCGTGCTGCCGAGGCCTTGCGCCAGCGGCGCGATGTCCGATCGGATCCAGTCGGCGATCGCCGCCGCCATCTTGCAGCGGAGGATCGCGGCGGGCTTCACCGCGACCTGCCGCTTGTCCGGCAGCACGATCGCCTCCAGCCGCACCAGATCCTCGCCGCCGCAGCCGCCGGCGCCATGGATGTCGGGGATGCTGGGTGCGATCGCAATCGCCTCGGTGAGCGCCTGCCGGCAGGCTGAGAGCTGCGGCACAGGCGGCGACACCTTCTCGTCCGGCTTCGCCGTCTCCGCTGGCGGCTGTTTCTCCCATGTTGCGGGCTGCTCGGGCTCAGCCGCCGGTGCCTCGGCCGGGCGCGGCTTCGGCAGGGGCACCGCCAGGTGGCGATGCGCGGTCGCCCGCGGCTTGCGCGGAGCTGACCCGAACAGGTCGTCCCAGGGGAAGCGCACCGGCCGGCGCGCGGCCTCCGCCGGCGCGCCTTGCATGCCAAGCCAAACGAGCGCCGCGGCAGCGGTAACCATTGCCGCGCCCCCGCGGCCAAACGCGCCATTAGCCCATTTTCGGCTTGCTTTCTCCGCGCTAAAGTTCATGTCAGTTCCGTGATTTCACCGCCGGCCGCTCAAGACGCCGGCGGATCATGCGCGAGGATTGAGGAGGGAATTGCGTATGCTTGGCTTGATGCAAGACTGGCCCTTGCTGTGTCATAAGATTATCGAGCACGCCGCGAAATATCACGGCACGCAGGAGGTCGTGACGCGGTCCGTCGAGGGCCCGATTCATCGTACCACCTACGCCGAAATTCATACCCGCGCATTGAAAGTCTCGCAGAGCCTGGAGCGCGACGGCATCAAGCTCGGCGACCGCGTCGCCACCATCGCCTGGAACACCTGGCGCCATCTCGAGGTTTGGTACGGCATCATGGGGATCGGCGCGATCTGCCATACCGTCAATCCGCGGCTGTTCCCGGAACAGATCGCCTGGATCATCAACCACGCCCAGGACCGGATTGTCATCACCGACCTCACCTTCATTCCGGTGCTGGAGAAGATCGCCGACAGCCTGTCGAGCGTCGAACGCTATGTCGTGCTGACCGACAAGGCGCATATGCCACAGACCACGCTGAAGAACGCGGTCGCCTATGAAGACTGGATCGCCGCGTCCGACGGCAAGTTCCAGTGGAAGACGTTCGACGAGAATACCGCGGCAGCGATGTGCTACACCTCCGGCACGACGGGCGATCCCAAGGGGGTGCTCTATTCGCACCGCGGCAACGTGCTGCATGCGCTGATGGCCAACAACAAGGATGCGCTCGGCACCTCCGCATCCGACACCATGCTGCCGGTGGTCCCGTTGTTCCACGCCAACAGCTGGGGCATCGCTTTCTCGGCGCCTTCGATGGGCACCAAGCTCGTGATGCCCGGCCCGAAGCTCGACGGCGCATCGGTCTATGAGCTGCTCGCGACCGAGAAGGTCACCCACACTGCGGGCGTTCCGACGGTGTGGCTGATGCTGCTGCAGCACATGGCGACAAACAATCTCAAGCTGCCCGATCTGAAGATGGTGGTGTGCGGCGGCTCGGCAATGCCGCGCTCGATGATCCAGGCGTTCCTCGACATGGGCACCGAGGTCCGTCACGCCTGGGGCATGACCGAGATGAGCCCGATCGGCACGCTCGCCACGCTGAAGCCGCCGTTTGCCGGGCGGACCGGCGAGGAACGGCTCGATGTCCTGCAGACCCAGGGCTATCCGCCGTTCGGCGTCCAGATGAAGATCACCGACGACGCCGGCAAGGAGCTGCCATGGGACGGCAAGACCTTCGGCCGGCTCAAGGTCTCGGGGCCAGCCATCGCCAAGGCGTATTTCCGGGTCGACGCCAACATCCTCGACGAGGAAGGCTATTTCGACACCGGCGACGTCTCGACGATCGATCCGCACGGCTACATGCGGATCACCGACCGCTCCAAGGACGTGATCAAGTCCGGCGGCGAGTGGATTTCCTCGATCGACCTGGAGAACCTCGCGGTCGCCCATCCCGCCGTCGCGGAGGCCGCCGTGATCGGCGTCGCGCATCCCAAATGGGACGAGCGGCCGCTGCTGATCGTGCAGCTCAAGCAGGGCCAGAACGCCACCCGCGAGGACATTCTGAAGTTCATGGACGGCAAGATCGCGAAATGGTGGATGCCCGACGACGTCGCTTTCGTCGACGACATTCCGCACACCGCGACCGGCAAGATCCTGAAAACGGCGCTCCGCGACCAGTTCAAGGACTACACGCTGCCGACTGCGGCGGCGTAAACCAGCGAGAAGACGTCATGGCCGGGCTTGTCCCGGCCATCCACGTCTTGGCCGTGATTGAAGTGGGACGTGGATGCCCGGGACAAGCCCGGGCATGACGGTCTCCAAAGACAATCCTGGGGCCAAATTCCCTTGAATTTGCCGCACCGCCATGGTCTTCAGGCGGGCAAATGACGGCGGCATTGGCCGCCCGGCCCGTTTTTCAACCGGTAGATTTTTCGACGATGGCCCGCAGGTTTTCCGCTCCCTACCAGCAGGAGCCCGTGTCGGGTCTCGCCACCTGGTCGCGCAACCTCGCCATCTTCTCCGTCGTCGCGGTCGTGGTCTCGATCATCATCGTGCGCTTCGGCTTCCTCGAGATGAAGCCGGCGCTGGCGACGTTCTTCGGCGCGCTGGGCTGCGCCGCGCTGTCGATCCTGGTCGGCCTCGCCGCCTTTGCCGCGATCTGGCAGAACGGCAGCCGCGGCATGGGCCGGATCCTGCTGGCGTTCCTGATCGACTGCGTCGTGCTCGCCTACCCGGCCTACCTCGCCTATCAGTATCGCAAGCTGCCACCGATCTACGACATCACCACCGACCCGATCGACCCGCCGAAGTTCGAAGCGCTGGCGCGGCTGCGCACCGGCGAGGGCACCAATCCAGCCGTTTATGCCGGCCTCTACTCGGCCGAGCGGCAGCGCGTCGCCTACCCCGACATCGAGACCGTCGAGCTCGAGGTTCCGGTCGACCGCGCCTATGAGGTGACGCTGCGGCTGGTGAACCGCCGCAAATGGCTCGTGATCGACGAGCGACCGCCGCAGTTGCCGCGCCGGATCGGCCGGATCGAAGCGGTGGCGCGGACGCCGATCATGGGATTCCGCGAAGACGTTTCGATCCGCGTCACGCCCGACGGCGAGGACTCGCGAGTCGATATCCGCTCGGCCTCGCGCTATTTCGACGCCGACCTCGGCAGCAACGCCGCGCGGGTGGCAAAGCTGATCGAGGACATCAACACCGCCGTCGATAACGCGAATGCCAAGCCTGCCAGCAAGAAGCCGCAGGCGGCGCCGAAAGCACCGGCCGCAAAGGCGGTGAAAAAATAGCGAGTGGCGAATAGCAAGCAGGGAACGAACGAGCGATCGCCCCCTACTCGCCTTTATGCCAACTTGTATGTCCCGCCGATCACCGGATCGCCATCCGTCGCCACGATGCCGCGTGCGACGAGATCTTCGAGATGCGCCAGCACGGAATAGCCGGCGGCGCCGGCAAGGCGCGGATCGAGCCCGATATAGATCGCGCGCACCATGGTCGGGATGTCGGCCTCGCCCTTGCCGAGGCGGTGCAGGATCGACGCCTCGCGTGCGCGCCGGTGCCGGGTGAGGAAGCGGACGAAGCGCGGCCCCTCCGGAATCTCCGGCCCATGGCCCGAGAAGTAGAGCTGCTCGGGCCGCTGCTCGAGCCGCTCCAGCGACGCCATATAGTCGATCATCGAGCCGTCGGGCGGCGCGACGATCGAGGTCGACCAGCCCATCACGTGGTCGCCGACGAAGTTGATGCTGCGTTCGGTCCAGGCAAAGGCAAGATGATTGGCGGTGTGGCCGGGGGTTGCGACCGCTTCCAGCGCAAAGCCGGCACCTTCGATGACGTCGCCATGCTTGACCTGCACGTCCGGCCGGAAATCGCGGTCGGCACCGGATTCCGGATTGTGCTTCTCACTCTCGAAGCGGGGGCGCGAGGCGCGGTGCGGCCCCTCGGCATAGACGGTCGCGCCGGTCGCGGCTTTGATCCGCGCGGTGTTCGGCGAGTGGTCGCGATGGGTGTGGGTGACCAGGATATGCGTCACGGTCTCGCCCTTGACGGCATCGAGCAGCGCCTTGGCATGCGCCTCGTCGTCGGGACCAGGATCGATGATCGCAACCTTGCCCTTGCCCACGATGTAGCTGACCGTGCCGCTGAAGGTGAACGGGCTCGGATTGTCGCAGAGGACGCGGCGCACGCCGGGACGAACCTCCTCGACCATGCCGGGCTTCAGCGGGAAATCGCGGTTGAACGGGATGTCGTCGTTGTCGGCCATGGGGGCGTCCGTGTTGCGGTCTCGTAGGATGGGTAGAGCGCAGCGAAACCCATCATGCGGCGCATGATGGGCGATAAGATGGGTTTCGCTTCGCTCTACCCATCCTACGCTGTGGTCGTGAGGTCGCTTACGAAAACGCCTGGATACCCGTAATGGCGCGGCCGAGGATCAGGGCGTGGACGTCATGGGTGCCCTCATAGGTGTTTACGGTTTCCAGGTTCGCGGTATGACGCATCACGTGATACTCGATCTGGATGCCGTTGCCGCCGTGCATGTCGCGCGACATGCGGGCGATGTCGAGCGCCTTGCCGCAATTGTTGCGCTTGACGATCGAGATCATCTCCGGCGCCATCTTGCCCTCGTCCATCAGGCGACCGACGCGAAGCGACGCCTGCAGGCCGAGCGCAATCTCGGTCTCCATGTCGGCGAGTTTCTTCTGCACGAGTTGGGTGGCAGCGAGCGGCCGGCCGAACTGCTTGCGGTCGAGCGTGTACTGCCGCGCACGGTGCATGCAGTCCTCGGCGGCGCCCATCGCGCCCCAGGAGATGCCGTAGCGGGCGCGGTTGAGGCAGCCGAACGGCCCCTTCAGGCCGGAGACGTTGGGCAAGAGCGCGCTTTCCGGCACCACCACATCGTCGAGCACGATCTCGCCGGTGATCGAGGCGCGGAGCGACAGCTTGCCGCCGACCTTCGGCGCCGACAGGCCCTTCATGCCCTTTTCCAGAATGAAGCCGCGGATCTGGTTGTCATGGGCGGCCGACTTGGCCCAGACCACGAACACGTCGGCGATCGGCGCATTCGAGATCCACATCTTGCTGCCGTTGAGCTTGTAGCCGTCGGCGACCTTCTCGGCGCGGGTCTTCATGCCGCCGGGATCGGAACCGGCATCCGGCTCGGTCAGGCCGAAGCAGCCGACCCACTCGCCGGTCGCAAGCTTCGGCAGATATTTCTTGCGCTGGGTTTCGTCGCCATAGGCATAGATCGGATACATCACCAGCGACGATTGCACCGAATTCATCGAGCGGTAGCCGGAATCGACGCGCTCGATCTCGCGCGCCACCAGGCCATAGGCCACGTAGCTCGCATTGGCGCAGCCATATTCCTCAGGCAGCGTGACGCCGATCAGGCCAAGCTCGCCCATCTCGTTGAATATCTCGCGGTCGGTCTTCTCTTCCAGATACGCTTTGGTGACTCGCGGCAAGAGCTTGTCCTGCGCATAGGCGCGCGCGGTGTCGCGGATCAGGCGCTCATCTTCGGTGAGCTGGTCGTCGAGCAGGAACGGATCATCCCACTGGAAAGCAGCCGCTGCCGGCTTGTCCTTGGCCTTGGGGCTCACGCTCATGAAACATCCTTTCGCGTCGGTCTCTCGGAATTGGCGGATAAATTAAAGCGCTATGCTGCGAAGCGCAATTGAATTGGACGCCGGTCATTCCGGGCGATGCGCACGCATCGAACCCGGATTGACAGGTGCTAGTCGAGTTTCTCGTTCGAGACGATCTCGATGCCGAAGCCTGACAGGCCTTTGTAGTCGTGCACCGACGACGTCAGGTTGACGATCGAGGTGACGCCGAGATCCCTGAGGATCTGCGCACCGACGCCGACTTCGCGCCACTGCCTGTGGCGGTCGGCCTCCGCAGTCTTTGGCTCGGTGACGGGCTCGACGGGAACACCGGCCGCACCGTCGCGCAGATACACCAGCACGCCGCGGCCGGCTTGCTTGAAATGCCGCAGCACCACTTCCATCCGCGCCTGGCCGGTGAAGAGGTCCTTGACGATGTTCGGCTTGTGCAGCCGCGTCAGCACGTTCTTGCCGTCGCCGATGCCGTTGTAGACGAAGGCGGCATGCATGATCTCGTCGAATGGCGAGCGGTAGGCATAGCCCTGCAGCGGGCCGATCGGACTTTCGGTGGTGAAGGTCGCGACCCGCTCGATCAGCTTCTCGCGGGCCTGGCGATAGGCGATCATGTCAGCGATCGTGACGTGCTTGAGCTTGTGGGCGGCGGCGAATTTCGCGACCTGCTCGCCCTTCATCACGGTGCCGTCGTCGTTCATCAGCTCGCTGATGACGCCGACCGGCGGCAGGCCGGTGAGCTTGCAGAGATCGACCGCAGCCTCGGTATGGCCGGAGCGCAGCAGCACGCCGCCGTCGCGCGCGATCAGCGGAAAGATATGGCCGGGCCGGGCAAAGTCGTTGGCGCCGGCATTGGGGTTGGCGAGCGCACGGCAGCAGGATGCGCGCTCGTCGGCCGAGATGCCCGTGCCGCCGTCCGGCTTGTAGTCGATCGAGACCGTGAAGGCGGTGGTGTGGTTGGACTCGTTGTGGGCGACCATCGGATCGAGCCGCAGACGCCGCGCATCGTCGGTCGTGATCGGCGCGCAGACGATGCCGGAGGTGTGGCGGATGATGAAGGCCATCTTCTCCGCCGTGCACAGCGACGCCGCGACGATCAGATCGCCCTCGCCCTCCCGGTCGTCATCATCGGTGACGACGACGAGTTCACCCTTCGCAAAGGCTTGCAGCACTTCCTGGATCGTATCGGCCATTGTCCCAAAATCTCGCTCTTTCCAAGCAGTGGATTAGCCGGGTTCCGAACCGCGCGCCAGTAGCATTATGCAACCCGCCATGCGCCCGGCAGGCATACCAGGACGACCCGCCCCTAGGGCAGCACCTCGTTCCGTTCGCTGAGCCGGGCGTCCATCTCGGCACGCTTGTCGCCGTGCAGGCCGGCATGGCAAACAGGGTAAGGCGATATCGCGAATAAGTCCGTGCGCCTGTTGCCGCAACCTGGAGGGCTGGGCGTGAGGTTCAAACGAGCAATGTGTCACATCCGTGCAGGCCACATTTTTCTGGCGCTTCTGGCCTGCTTGCTCAGCCTGCCCCCAGGTGAGGCAGCCGCGCAATCCGCCGGAAGTGTTCAGCAAAATTTTGCGAATTCGCTGACGTCCGTGCCGTCGGAGCCTTTAGCGGCGTCAGGCGCGTTCTACGTGCCGGTCTATTCCAGCGTGGCCATGAGCCAGGGCAAGCTTCGCGCGGATTTCTCGGTGACGCTCAGCGTCCACAACGCTTCCGATACGACACCGCTTGTGCTGAAGCGGATCGCCTATTTCGACACATCAGGCAGGCTGGTGGAGAGCTACCTCAAATCGCCGGTCGCGCTAAAACCGTTCTCGACCGTCGAGGTCTCCATCGCCATGGCAGACACCCGCGGCGGCACCGGCGCCAATTTCGTGGTCGACTGGGCCGCGTCCGGCGAGATCGCCGAACCTGTGGTGGAGGCTCTGATGGTCGGCGGGGTCGGCGCCGGACATTATGCCTTCATCAGCCAGGGCCGGCCGACCAGGCTGGTTGGCAAGAACTGACCTCACGGCGAGCCGCGACACGGCCCGCTGAACGAAAAAACGGAACGGAGCGAAACGTCCATGTCCACCCCAGCCCAGTTCGACTTTGCACCCTTGCTCCCGGCCGGCCTGCCCGCGCCGGCCGCGCGGTGGACCGGACTTGCAAAGTACAGCTTCGTCGGCGGCAACAACGATCCCGAGCAGGTTCCGGTCGAAGGGCTGCTGGAGGCGGTCAACAACGTGCTGAAGCGCGAGGGCAAGAATCTCGCGACCTACAACCTCGCGCACGGGCCGCAGGGCTACCTGCCCCTGCGCGAATTCCTCAGCCAGAAACTCAAGCGCGACGCCGGCATCGTCTGCACGCCCGACGAGATCATGATCGTGTCCGGCTCGTTGCAGGCGCTTGACCTCGTCAACCACACGCTGCTTGCCAAGGGCGACACCGTGCTGATCGAGCAGGAGACCTATCAGGGCTCGCTAAACCGGCTGAGCCGGCTCGGCGTCAACCCGGTCGGCATTCCGCTTGACGGCGAGGGCATGCGGATGGACGCGCTGGCGGCCGCGCTCGCCGACCACAAGCGACGCGGCATCACGCCGAAATACATCTACACCATCCCGACCGTGCAGAACCCGACCGGCAGCATCCTCCCCGAGAGCCGCCGCGCCGAGATGCTGCAGCTCTCGAAAGAATATGGCGTGCCGATCTTCGAGGACGATTGCTATGCCGACCTGATCTGGAGCGGCGAGCGGCCGCCGGCGATCTACGCCATGAGCCAGCATGGCGGCGTGATCCATATCGGCTCGTTCTCGAAGTCGATCGCGCCGGCGCTGCGCGTCGGCTTCATCGTCGCCCCCTGGGAGATGATGTCGCGGATGCTGGCGCTGAAGACCGACGCCGGCTCCGGCGCGCTGGAGCAGATGGTGCTCGCCGAATATTGCGCGCCGCATTTCGCAACCCATGTGCCGCGGCTGACGCGCGGCCTGCGCGCCAAGCTCGACACGCTGATGGAGGCGCTGAACGAGCAGTTCGGCACCGCGGCCGAGTTCGAGGCGCCGCAGGGCGGCATCTTCCTCTGGGTCAAGCTGCCCGACACTGTCGATACGCTGAAGCTCTATCAGGCGGCGCTATCCGCCGGCGTTTCGATCAACCCGGGACCGGAATGGTCGACCAACAAGGCCCATTCCGGCAGCCGGCTCCGCCTCTGCTTCGCCAGCCCCTCGCATCAGCAGATCCGCGAGGGCGTCGCCGCGCTCGCCGAGGTCTGCCGCAAGGAGTTCGGCGTGCCGACACGAAGCGCCAATGTCGAGAAGAAAAACGGCTAGCTGCTTACCTGCTGCAAGATGGATTGCTTCGCTTCGCTCGCAATGACGGCTTTACCGGTCATGGGTCAGGATATCGCCCGGCCGCAGCAGATCGAGAATCTCCGAAATCCCCCTGAGGTTCCGCAGGAACGTTTCGACGCGCGCGATGTTTCATCCTCAGTAGAGGAGGATCAGATGAGGAAGCTTGGATATGTCTTTGCGGCGATCGGTGCGCTTGCGATTGCGGCGCCGTCGATCGCGAGCGCAGAGACCGTCGTCATTAAGCGCGACGGCTATCATCAGAGCTGGAATGATCGCTGGCATCATGGCTGGAATGCACGCGCCGAGATGCGTCGTGATCGCGGCTGGCACAGTGGCTGGCGCCATCATCCCGACCGCGTCGTGATCGTGAAGAAACACCGCTACTACTAAGGCCGACACAAAGCGAAATGGCTCCGTGCGGAGCCATTTTTTCCTTGCTGAGCATATCGCGGGACGATTGCCGCGCGAAGCGCTACCTCTCAGATGTGCTGCGCCATGATCTGGCCGGGCCGCGCGTCCGGCCGCGGCGCGATGTCGACGGACCACAAATCGCGGTTGTCGACGTCCTTCAACGTCACCGTCATGACTTCGGTGCTGGCGTCGATGTCGACGCGGCCGAAGAACTGCAGCCCAAAGCACGGCGCGAGGTTGTCGCCCTGCTCGGCCGAGCAGCCCTTCTGGTACATCGCCTTCGGGCCGAAGGTGTTGTCGAGCTCGCCGGGCGACCAGGTGCCGGCGTGCAGCGGGCCGGAGACGAACTCCCAGAACGGCTCGAAATCCTGGAACACGGCGCGGTTCGGATCGTAGTGATGCGCGGCGGTGTAGTGCATGTCGGCGGTGAGCCACACCGTGTTGCGGATGCCTGCGCGCTTCATGAAGGAGAGCAGGTCGGCGATCTCGTGCTCGCGCCGCTCCGGCGGACCGTCGCCGAGCGCGATCGCATCGAGACTGACGAGGCCGATCGGCAGGTCGGCCGCGATCGCCTTCCAGGTCGCGTTCGATGCAACCAGCTCGCGCTTCAGCCAGGCGAGCTGGGTTGCGCCGAGGATGCAGGCCTCGCTCGGATCGCCCTGCTTGTTCCAGGTGGAATCGCGGTAGGAGCGCATGTCGATCATGAAGACATCGAGCAGCGGCCCGTAGGCGATCTTGCGATAGACGCGGCCGTCACGCTCCGGCATCAGCCGCATCGGCATGAATTCGTGGAAGGCGCGCCGCGCCCGCGCCACCAGGCGCGAGGTGCCGTCCTCATCGTAGCCGGTGTCATCCGCGCTACCGATCGGCGACCAGTCGTTGGTGACCTCGTGATCGTCCCATTGCGCGAACATCGGGACGTCGGCATGGAAGGCGCGGAAATTGTCGTCGAGCCAGTTGTATTTATAGTTGCCGCGAAACTGCGCGAGGCTGTGCGCGACGACGGATTTCTCCTCGGTGACGATGTTGCGCCAGACCTCGCCGCCCGGAAGCTTCAATTCCGACGGCACGGTGCAATCGGCATAGATGTGGTCGCCGGAATGGATGAAGAAATCCGGGCAGTCGTTCAGCATGGTGCGATAGGTCCGCATGCCGCCACGCGCCGGATCGATGCCCCAGCCCTGCCCCGCGACGTCGCCGGACCAGACGAACGAAATAGAACGCCGATCGTCCGGCGCGGTGCGGAAGTGTCCGACACGGCTCTCGCCGGCGAGGCCGTCGCGATCGTCGAAGCGCACGCGATAGAACAGATCCTGCCCAGGCGGCAGGCCGTCGAGCAGCAGCTTTGCGGTGAAGTCGCGATCGGGCAGCGCATCGGCAGACGCGGTACGCAGGATGGTCGCAAAGCTTTCGCTCGCGGAACATTCCACCCGCATCCGCGCCGCCCGATCGGCGCAGGCCCAGATCACCGCGGAGTCGGAGGCAACGTCGCCGGACTGGATGCCGCCGGCGATCTGAGGACGATCCGCCGCGCGGCTGAGATAGGGTCTTGCGAGCGAGCCCAGTCCCGCCAGCGCTGCCGTGGATGCGGAGCGGACCAGAAGCTGACGCCTTGTGAGGCCTCGCTTCGCAGGAGTAGCAATCGCCATCGAACAGCCTTCGTCGAATCGCGACGAAGGTTTTGCCTGCGCTCCTTGACTCCCGGCTTACGGTTTCTTGACTCGGAGCCGACGGTTTTGCGACAGCGGGATGACTCGCGATGGAGCTGTGTACGCTGAGCTCGAAGCCCAACCGGTCATCCCCGCGCAACGGCTTAGCCGTTGTCGCTGGAGGAGCGCGCTCCTCAGGATGACGGGTTGAGTATCGTCGCCCGTGTGCAAAAGGGACGCCGGAGCGCTGCGGCAGCGCAATCACCGCCAGTTGCAGATGCCGCCGGAACGGCAGGGCCAGGTCTGGACCCGCGTATCGCGCGCCTGCGCGTCGAGCGGAGTGGCATGCCGCCGCGCCAGCTTGGCGCGGGCGGAAGCACGCGCCGCCGCACGCGGCCGCTCGGCGGGCTCTGCGGTCACCTTGGCCGTGCGCACGGTCTTCTGCGGCTCGACCTTCGGCTGTTCGATCTTGGGCTCGGCCTTGGCCTGCGCATCGCTGCCGCGGTCGCTCTTCGCCTCAACCGGGACCGGCTCAAACTGCGCCGGCGGGCCGAGGCGCTTCGGCGACAGCACGGCCTTGGAAAGATCAAGGCCGAGAAACTCGCTCGGGCGATACTCGTCGGCCGACGCCACGCTGCCCAATGCGAGGGACGCGCCACAAACGGCTGCAACAAAAACGCTTTTCAGGACCATCAAAAGCCTCCTGAAATCACTCAGAGAGCGGTGATCATGTAGGGAGCCAGCCTACGCAATACCAGCCGGTGTTGCGGGCAAGGTTACTGGTCAACCAGGGCGGCCGCGGAAAGTTCCCCGCGGCCAGCCCATAGCGTTCTCGAGCGAGGCGGATACCGGTTCGCGTGAAGAAAACGCGTCAAAACCAGGTTCTTGAGCTTCGTTCTGATTCAATCAAAACCGAAGCTCGAGCGCGCCCTATTCCGCCGCCTGCGCGACTGGCTGGCCGATCGCGCTGTCGAGCCGCGTGCATTCGGCGCGGTAGCGGGCGACATTGGCTTCCTTGACGTGGCCATAGCCGCGCACGAGATCCGCCGATTTCGCGAGCGCCACCAGCCGCGGCAGGTCGAGCGGCTTGTGGCCGTCGAGGTGGCGCAGGATCATCGCCGAATACTCGCCTGGCAGCGCGCGCTCCATCCTGCGTTCAGCGGTGTAGCCGAAGATGTCGAGCGCGGTGCCGCGCAGCCCCTTGAGCCGCGCCAGCACGCCGAAGGCCTTGAACACCCACGAGCCGAACTCGCGCTTCTGCAAATGGCCGGTGGCCTTGTCACGGCGCGCCAAGAGCGGCGGCGCGAGCAGCACCTTGAGCGCCGGATCGCCGTCGAACTGCTCCTTCAGCGCTTTGGCGAACTCGCCGTCCGAATAGAGCCGTGCGACCTCGTACTCGTCCTTGTAGGCCATCAGCTTGAACAGACCTTTTGCGAAGGCTTCGGTCAGCTCATGCGAGCCTGGGGCGGCCGCCGTCTCGGCCGCGCGCACGCGCGCGACATCGGCGAGGTAGCGCTTCGCGTAAGCCTCGTCCTGATAGTCGGTCAGGACCTTGGCGCGGAAAGCGATCGCCTCGTCCAGCGTCCGCTTGGCGGGTGCCGCACCGGCGCTCTTGAAGCGCGCCGCGCTGACCACGCGCGGCAGGTCGTGCGCGGCGAGCCGGCCCCACGCGAACGCCGTCTTGTTCATCTCGATCGCGGCGCCGTTGAGCTCGATCGCCTTCAGTATGGTGTCGAGCGACAGCGGGATCGCGCCGCGCTGGAATGCGAAGCCGAGCATGAACGCATTGGTCGCGATGCTGTCGCCCATCAGCGCGGTGGCGAGCCCGGTCGCATCGAGGATATCGAGATCGCCTGGCGTTACCGCCCCGTTGAGCGCGTCGCGCATCGCGCCGGCCTCGAAATCGATGTCCGGATTGATCACGAAGCTCGCGGTCGGCAGCAGGTCGGCGTTGACGACAGCGCGGGTGACGCCACGCTCGGCGCGGCTCAGCGCCGGTCCGCTGGTGGCAACGACGAGGTCGCAGCCCAGGATCAAATTGGCATTGCCCGGCGCGATGCGCACCGTGGTGAGCATGTCGGCCGCCGGCGCCAGCCGGACATGGCTCATCACGGCGCCGTTCTTCTGCGACAGGCCGGTGAAGTCGAGCGTCGAGCACGCCATGCCCTGGACATGCGCGGCCATGCCGAGCAGCGCGCCGATGGTGATGACGCCGGTGCCGCCGATGCCGGTGACCAGGATGTTGTAGGGACCGGCGAGCGCGGGTGTCGGCGGGGTCGGCAAATCCGCGAACAGCGCCTTCGGATCGGCCGCGGTGCGGTCGGCCTTGCGCAGCTTGGGATCCTGCACCATCACGAAGCTCGGGCAAAAACCCTCGATGCAGGAGAAATCCTTGTTGCAGTTCGACTGGTCGATGCGGCGCTTGCGGCCGAACTCGGTTTCCAGCGGCTGCACCGAGACACAATTCGAAGCTTGCGAGCAGTCGCCGCAGCCCTCGCAGACCCGCTCATTGATGAAGACGCGCTTCGGCGGATCGGGATAGAGCCCGCGCTTGCGGCGGCGGCGCTTTTCGGCGGCGCAGGTCTGGTCGTAGATCAAGACCGTCAGGCCCTTGATGTCGCGCAGCTCGCGCTGCACAGCGTCGAGCTCGCGGCGATGGTGCACGGTGGCATCGGTCGGAAAATAATTCGCCGGATATTTCTCTGGATCGTCGGAGACGATCGCGAGCCGTTTGGTCCCCTCGGCCGCGACCTGGTGGGCAATTTGCGACACCGTAAAGCCGCCTTCGGCCGGCTGGCCGCCGGTCATCGCCACCGCATCGTTGTAGAGGATCTTGTAGGTGATGTTGACGCCGGCGGCGGCCGCGGCGCGGAGTGCCAGCAAGCCGGAATGGGTGTAGGTGCCATCGCCGAGATTCTGGAACACGTGCGGTTCGCTGGTGAACGGTGCCTGCCCGATCCAGCTCACGCCCTCCGCGCCCATATGCGAGATCGTCGCGGTGCGGCGGTTCGGCACCGACAGTGCCATGCCGTGACAGCCGATGCCGGCCATGGCGCGGCTGCCTTCCGGAATCCTGGTCGAGGTGTTGTGCGGGCAGCCCGAGCAGAAATACGGCGTGCGCGCCAGCTTGACGGCACCGGAACCTTCGGCCGGACGGTCGAACGCCTCGAGCTTGGCAAGCCGCTGCTCCAAGAGCGGGCTGCGGTGGCCGAGCCTGCGCAGCCGCGCCACCACCGCCGCGGCCACCATGGTCGGCGTCAGTTCGCCTTCGCTCGGCAACAGCATCGCGCCGCTCTCGTCGCGTTTTCCCACCACCGACGGCCGCTTTGACGCGTCCATGTTGTAGAGGATGCGGACGAGCTGGTCCTCGATGAAGCCGCGCTTCTCCTCGACGACGAGCACGTCCTGCAGGCCTTCGGCGAAGGCGCGCGCGCCGCGCTCCTCGAGCGGCCAGGTCAGCGCCACCTTGTAGATGCGCAAGCCGAGCGCCTGCGCCTCCGCGTCCGTGATCCCGAGATCGGCTAGCGCCTGGCGCAGGTCGAGATAGGCTTTGCCGGTCGCCATGATGCCGAGCCGCGCCGGCTTGGAGTCCAACACGATGCGGTCGAAGCGGTTGGCGCGCGCGAAGGCTGCGACCGCCTCCATCTTCGGGCCGTGCAGGCGCCGCTCCGCCTCGAGCGGCGGATCCGGCCAGCGGATCGACAATCCGCCCGGCGGCATTTCGAAATCGTCGGGGGTGATGATCCTGATGCGATCGGGGTCGCTGACGATCGAGGCCGAGCTTTCGACCGTCTCCGAGATCGCCTTGAAGCCGACCCAGCAGCCGGAATAGCGCGACAACGCAAAGCCGAGGATGCCGAGGTCAAGATAATCCTGCAGCGTCGCCGGATTGACCACCGGCATCAGCGCCGAGGCGAACACCTGCTCGCTCTGGTGGGCGAGCGTCGAGGACTGGCAACCATGATCGTCGCCGGCGAGTGCGATCACGCCGCCATTGGGCGCGGTGCCGGCCGAATTGGCATGCTTGAGCGCATCCAGCGAGCGGTCGACGCCGGGACCCTTGCCGTACCAGATGCCGAACACGCCATTGACCTTGGCGCCCGGGAACATGCCGACCTGCTGGCTGCCCCACACCGCGGTCGCCGCCAGGTCCTCGTTGAGACCAGGCACGAAGGCGATGTCATGCTCCTTCAGGAAGGACTTGGCGCGCCACAATGCGTGGTCGTACATGCCGAGCGGCGAGCCGCGATAGCCGGAGATGAAGCCCGCCGTGTTCAGCCCATGCGCGCGATCGCGTTCGCGCTGCAACATGGGCAACCGGACCAGCGCCTGGGTACCGGAGAGGAAGATACGTTTCGCGTCCAACCGGTACTTGTCGTCCAGCCCAACTTCCAGCAACGCCATTATCGAGGCTCCCCGTCCCTGAATCTCTGCGCCGGTCCGAACCGGTCTCATTATCTGCGCATGATCATGCATCAGCATGCACTGATTTTGTTATGCATGAACAGCCACGTTCCATGGCCGCAGCACATATCTCCGTGTTGCGCGTGCGAGGCCTTGCCGAGCCCCGCCTTCTTTGAAACGGTGGCACTCAAAGGGAGACCAAGGATGATTTCAGTCGAAACAGCGTTCACGACGGAAGTGACGGAGAACGCCAATCTGCTGGTCGGGCCGTGGCGCGGCCCGAAACAGATGCTTCAGGCCCAGGTCTACGATTCCCACGCTTCGATTCACGACGATGCCACCGCGCAAAAGCTCGGCTTCCGGGGCGGAACGATAGAGGGACCGACACATTTCAGCCAGTTCGCGCCGCTGTGCGAGCGGATCTGGGGCCGAGCCTGGTTCGAGACCGGATGCTTGTCCGCGCACTACCGCAATCCGGTCTTCGAAGGCGAAGAGGTGCAGGCCCAGATCGAGAAGCCGAACGCCGGCCAGACGGTGTGTGCGATCGGGATGATCAAGCGCGACGGTACGGAGGTTTTGCGCGGCACGGCCTCCGTCGGCGGTGACGGCAGCGAAACGGCCCTCAGCCATCGGCTCGGCGAACTGAAGCCGCTTACCGATCCCGTCATCCTCGCCGACATCAAGGTTGGCATGAAGACCCCTCGACAGGCGATCAAGATGGATTTCGACCAGAACATGGGCGACCTCTATCCGTTTTCGCTGGCCGACAAGCTGAAGGTGATCACCGAACCCTCGGACGGCTATTATGCGCAGGAGCACAATCCCTGGGGGCGGGCCATCATCCCGATGGAGATGCTGAGCGTGCTGTTCCAGTACCGCGCGCGCGAGGACCGGCTGCCGGTCCGCGGCCCCGCCGTCGGGCTGTTTGCCGATCAGGAGATCCGCCTGCTGCGGGGGCCGTTGTTCCCGGGCGAGACCTATTGGGCGGAACGCGAGGTGGTCGCGCTCTCAGGCAGCAAGCGCACGGAGAGCATGTGGGTGCGCACGACGGTGTTCGGAGCCGACGACAGACCGGTTGCGACCATGCTGCTCAACGGCGCCAGCATGAAGGATTCCTACGCCAACTACCAAAGCGAGCACAAAGCACTCTATGGCTGAGCTGACCGCCGCTTCATCCCGCAAGCCGTCAAATCAAGGACAACGATGGCCCGCCTGCCCTATCTCGAAGCCGACCAGGTCGCGCCCGAGTATCGCGACATACTCAAGCGCAACACCAATCTGCACAAGCTCCTGGTCAACTCGCCTGATATGGCGCGGGCCTTCAACGGCATCGGCGGCTACATCCGCTTCAAGAGCAAGCTCGACCCCCGGCTGCGCGAGCTTGCGATCCTGCAGGTCGGCTGGCTGGAGAAATCGGAATACGAGTTCACCCATCATGTGAAGATCGGCAGGGAGTTCGGCGTCACCGACGCTGATATCCAGGGCCTGATCGCGGAGACCGAAGGCAAGCCGTCGACGCTGGAGCCGCTGGCGAAAGCCGTCCTGCGAGGTGCCCGCGAGATGGTACGCGAGCTTTCGATGTCGGATGCGACCTTCGCGGAGATCAAGCAGGAACTGTCCGACGAGCACATGACCGACCTGGTGCTGACCATCGCCTTCTACTGCGCCGTGGTCCGCGTGCTCGCGACCATGAAGATCGACAACGAACCGCCTTACAAAGACGTACTGCAGCAGTACCCGTTACAGGGAGTGAAGTGAGATGCGCCTCAAAGATCGCGTCGCCATCGTCGTCGGCGCCGGCCAGAGCCCCGGCGAGGGCATCGGCAACGGCCGCGCCACCGCGCTGACCTTCGCGCACGAGGGCGCGAAGGTGCTGTGCGCCGATCACAATCTGGACTCGGCGCAGGAGACCGTCGAGATGATCGCAGCCAAGGGCGGCACTGCTGTCGCCTTCAAGGCCGACGTCACCAGGAATGCCGACATCAAGGCGATGGTGACGGATGCCCACGCGCGCTGGGGTAGCGTCGATATCCTGCACAACAATGTCGGCGTGAGCCTCTCTGGCGGCGATGCGGAACTGCTCGACATATCCGAGGAGGCGTTCGACCGCTGCGTCGCGATCAATTTGCGGAGCTGCATCCTCGCCGCCAAGCACGTGATCCCGATCATGCGGCAGCAGCGGTACGGTTCCATCATCAACATCTCGTCGATCGCCGCGATCACGACCTACCCCTACGTCGCCTACAAGGCGACGAAATCGGCCATGATCGCCTTCACCGAGCAGCTCGCCTACCAGAACGCGTCATATGGCATTCGCGCCAATGTGATCCTGCCCGGGCTGATGAACACGCCGATGGCGGTCGATACCCGCGCGCGAGAGTTCAAGAAGAGCCGTGCCGAAGTGGAGGCCGAACGCGACAGCAAGGTTCCGCTGCGCCACAAGATGGGGACCGGCTGGGACGTCGCCAACGCCGCGCTGTTCCTCGCTTCCGATGAAGCCAACTTTATCACCGGCGTCACCTTGCCGGTCGATGGCGGCGCGAGTGTGCGGCGCGGTTAACCTACGTGATTAACCTGTGTGACGAGATCACGGGCCAAAGCACGTTGCGATTCGTAAAAGTTGAAATATTCCAATGACACGATGATGTGACGGTGCGTGCACATAAATCGAAATCCTGACTCGATGTGGTCGCACGAAATTCATCTGCGCTCGATATCAGGCACCTCGTGAATCTGGAGTGCCTGGACCCATGAGCGAAGAACTCGATCTCGAACTCAGACCCGATCAGTGGGAAGCACTGAAGGCGTTGCGTGCGCCCGCAGCCAACCCGTCAAGAATGAGCCGGTTTGCCGTCGAGAGCCTGATCACGCTGGGCTTTGTTGCAGTGCGAGGTGAATCGCTGGCGTTGACGCCCGCGGGTCGCAAAGCGTTGATCCGCGGCTCGTCGCAACTGCTGCAGGACATTGCAGCCTGAAGGTCTGCGCACGCGGCTTCACGCCGCGTGCGCCTTTCCCGAAATGGTGGCTTCGCCGTGCTGCGTCAACGGCTTCATCCCGGTGACAGTGCGAAGCAGCACATAGAATACCGGCGTCAGAAACAGGCCGAAGACCGTGACGCCGATCATGCCGGAGAACACCGCGACGCCCATCGCGCGCCGCATCTCCGAGCCCGCGCCGGTCGAGAGCACCAGCGGCAAAACGCCCATGATGAACGCCATCGACGTCATCAGGATCGGCCGCAGCCGCAGCCGGCTCGCCTCGATCGCGGCACGGATCGGCGAGCGGCCGGCGAATTCGAGCTCGCGCGCGAATTCAACGATCAGGATCGCGTTCTTCGCCGACAGGCCCACCAACACGATCAGGCCGATCTGGGTGAACACGTTGTTGTCGCCCTTCGAGATCCAGACCCCGAACATCGCGGCCAACAATCCCATCGGCACGATCATGATGATCGAGAGCGGCAGGGTCAGGCTCTCATAGAGCGCAGCGAGCACCAGGAACACGAGCAGGATCGCCAGCGGAAATACCCAGACCCCCGAATTGCCGGCGATGAACTCCTGATAGGTCAGATCGGTCCATTCGAACGCAAAGCCGGGCGGCAGCACCTCGGCGGCAATCCGCGTCGCCGCCTCCTGCGCCTGGCCGGAGGAATAGCCGGGCGCCGCCGCCGCGTTGATGTCGGACGACAGGAAGCCGTTGTAGCGGATCGCGCGCTCGGGGCCTGCGCTTTGGCGAATCTTCAGCAGCGCCGATAGCGGCACCATGTCGCCGGACGACGAGCGCACCTTCAACTGCCTGATGTCGTCGGCGCGGGCACGGAACGGCGCGTCGGCCTGGACATAGACCGAGTAGGTGCGGCCAAATTTGTTGAAGTCGTTGACGTAGTAGGAGCCGAGATAGATCTGCAGCGTGTTGAAGACCTCGGTCACGGGCACCCCGAGCTGCAGCGCCTTGGTGCGGTCGATGTCGGCAAACAGCTGCGGCACGTTGACCTGGAAGCTCGAGAACACGCCGGCGATCTCCGGCGCCTTCTGCATCGCCGCCATGAACGCCTTCGTCGCCTCGTTCAGCGCGTCGTAGCCGAGGCCGGCGCGGTCCTCGATCTGCAGCTTGAAGCCGCCGATCGTGCCGAGGCCGTTGACCGGCGGCGGCGGGAACATGGCGATGAAGGCTTCCTGGATGCCGGCATATTTCTTGTTCATGTCGGCCGCGATCGCCGGACCGCTGAGCGCGGGGTTCTTGCGCTCGTCGAACGGCTTCAGCGTCGAGAACACGATGCCGGCATTGGAGGAGTTGGTGAAGCCACTGATCGACAGGCCCGGGAACGCCACCGAGCTTTCGACGCCGGGCTGTGTCAGGGCGATGTCGCTCATCTTGCGGATCACTTCCTCGGTGCGATCGAGCGTGGCACCGTCGGGCAATCGCGAAAAGCCGACCAGATATTGCTTGTCCTGCCCCGGCACGAAGCCGCTCGGCACCTGCTTGAACAGCACGCCGATCAGGCCGATGAGCAGCACATAGAGACCGATCACCGCGGCCTTGCCGTAGATCACCTTGGTGACCGTGCGGCCATAGTTCTCGGACGACCGGATGAAGACCTTATTGAAGCCGCGGAAGAACCAGCCCAGCGACTTCTCCATGATCCGCGTCAGCCGGTCCTTCGGTTCGTGATGGCCTTTCAGCAGCAGCGCCGACAGCGCCGGCGACAGCGTCAGCGAGTTGATAGCCGAGATCACCGTCGAGATCGCGATCGTCAGCGCGAACTGCTTGTAGAACTGCCCCGTCAGGCCAGAGATGAAGGCAAGCGGAACGAACACCGCGATCAGCACCAGCGCGATCGCGATAATCGGTCCGGACACTTCGCGCATCGCCTGGTTGGTGGCGTCGCGCGGCGACAAGCCGGATTCGATGTTGCGCTCGACGTTCTCGACCACGACGATGGCGTCGTCGACCACGATGCCGATCGCCAGCACCAGGCCGAACAGGCTGAGCGCATTGATGGAGAAGCCGAACACGTGCATCACCGCGAAGGTGCCGACGATCGACACCGGCACCGCGAGCAGCGGAATGATCGAGGCGCGCCAGGTCTGCAGGAACAGGATCACGACCAGCACGACCAGCGCGACCGCCTCCAGCAGCGTATGGATCACGGCCTCGATCGAGGAGCGCACGAACTGCGTCGGATCGTAGACGATCTGGTAGGAGACGCCTTCCGGCATGTTCTTCTTGATCTCGGCCATGGTGGCGCGGACATGATCGGAGATCTGCAGCGCGTTCGAGCCGGGAGCCTGGAAGATCGGGATCGCGACCGCCTGCTTGTTGTCGAGCAGCGAACGCAGGCCGTATTCGGACGCGCCGAGCTCGATGCGGGCGACGTCGCGCAGCCGCACCACCTCGCCCTGCCCGCCGGTCTTCACCACGATCTCGCCGAACTGCTCCTCGGTCGACAGCCGGCCCTCGGCGTTGACCGAGAGCTGCAGGTCGATGCCCTTGACGCTCGGCGACGAGCCGACCACGCCGGCGGCGGCTTCGACGTTCTGCGCCTGGATTGACTTCACGATGTCATTTGCGGTCAGGCCGTGCTCGGCGGCCTTCTGCGGATCGACCCAGACCCGCATCGAATAGTCGCCAGCGCCATAGAGCTGGACGTCGCCGACACCGTCGATCCGTGCCAACCGGTCCTTGACGTTGAGCACCGCGTAGTTGCGCAAGTATGTCATGTCGTAGCGGTTGTTCGGCGACAACAGATGCACGACCATGGTGAGGTCAGGCGAGCTCTTCTTGGTGATGATGCCAAGCTGGCGCACCACCGCCGGCAGGCGCGGCTCGGCCTGCTGCACGCGGTTCTGCACCAGTTGCGTCGCCTTGTCGGGATCGGTGCCGAGGCGGAACGTCACCGTCAGCGTCATCGCGCCGTCGGTGGTCGCCTGGCTCGCCATGTAGAGCATGCCCTCGACGCCGTTGATCTGCTCCTCGATCGGGGTCGCGACCGTCTCCGCGATGACCTTGGGATTGGCGCCCGGATAGGTCGCGCGGACCACAACCGACGGCGGCACGACGTCGGGATATTCCGAGATCGGCATCGCCAGGAGCGAGATCAGGCCGGCGAGGAAGATCAGGATCGAAAGGACAGCGGCGAAGATCGGCCGGTCGATGAAGAATTTTGAGAGATTCATGGGTCCGCCCCCGCGCGCAGGTTCTGCTTAGCGCTGCGCGACGTGCTGGTTGGTTTCGTTGGATGCCTGTTGCGTGCCGCGTGCGCCCATCGCGGCGACCTCCATCTTCAGAAGTGCGCCGGGACGCACGCGCTGCAGGCCGTTGACGACGATGCGGTCGCCCGATTTCAGGCCGGCGGTCACGATGCGCAGCCCTTCAGCCGAGCCGCCGAGCGTGACCGGGCGGTAGACCGCGCGGTTGTCGTCGCCGACGACCATGACGAACTTCTTGTCCTGGTCGGTGCCGACGGCGCGCTCGTCGATCATGACCAGCGTCTGTTGCTGCGGCTGGCCCATGCGCACGCGCGCGAACTGGCCCGGAATCAGCCGGCCGTCGTCGTTCTTGAACACCGCGCGGACGCGAATGGTGCCGCTCTTGCCGTTGACCTGGTTGTCGATGAGCTGGATGTGCCCCTTGGCGCTGCCGCGGCCGGACGTCGTCATCTCGACCGGGATGCGGTCGAGGTTGCCGCGCTTGCCGGAGGCGTCCGCGATCGAGTTCAACGCGCGCAGCACGACTTCCTCGTCCGCATCGAAGCTCGCATAGATTGGGTTGACCGAGACCAGCGAGGTCAAGACCGGCGAAGCGGTGCCGGCGGCAACGAGGTTGCCGACGGTGACCTCGATCTTGCCGACCCGGCCATCGACCGGAGCACGGACCTCGGTGTAGTCGAGATTGAGCCTGGCCGTCTGCAACGTCGCCTCGGCCGCCTTCACATTGGCGACCGCCTCGCGATTGGCGTTGTCGCGCTGGTCGAAATCGCGCTTGGTCACCACGTTGTTGCCGACGAGCTGCGCGCCGCGCTCGACTTCGCTGGCGGTAAAGACCGCGCGGGCCTTGGCCGCCTCGAGCTGCGCCGTGGCCTTGTCGACCTCGGCGCCGTAGGGCGCGGGGTCGATCTTGAAGAGGACATCGCCGGCCTTGACCAGCGCGCCCTCGGTGAAGTTGGTCGAGAGGATCGCGCCGGCCACCCGCGGGCGGAGCTCGACGCGGTCGATCGCCTCCAGCCGGCCCGAAAATTCGTCGAACAGGCTGGTCTGGCGCGGCTCGACGACGGCGACCGTCACGGCGACGGCCTGCTCGGGGGCGGTGGCGCTGGCGGTTGCCTGCGCGGAATGAAAATAGTGGCCGGTCGCGACCGAACCGGCCACCGCGACGGCGCCGAGGATCACGATGCCGCCGACGATGCGTCGGAAACGGCCGGAATGGGGATTTTTGGCGGATCGGGGCATTTGCGCGCTCCAGAATTGTAGTGTTCACTACAAATGTGGAGCTGGACGCCGGTTCGCAAGGTACTTATGTATCAGGCACTACGAAATTCTTAGCGCAATCCTGGGGAAATTGGAAGTCAGGGAAAACATCAGCTCGAACAACAGGATAGACTTAGGGAAAGTCCGTCATAGAAACGGCACCCGGGTCAGGGAGCAACGCAAATGGGAATGGGACGCCCCCGCGCCTTCGACACGGACGCGGCTTTGGAGCGGGCAATGGAGGTGTTTTGGCGGCACGGCTATGAGGGCGCGACGATCGCGCAGCTCACCGACGCCATGAACATCAATCCGCCGAGCCTCTATGCCGCCTTCGGCAGCAAGGAAGGCCTGCTGAAGGCAGCGCTCGACCGCTACACCGAAAGACGCGACGCCTGGATGGAAGAGGTGCTGGGCGCCCCGACCGCCCGCGAAGTCGCGATGCAGCTCTTGATGGGGACCGCCGACGCCCAGACCGATCCCGCCAACCCACCCGGCTGCCTTCTGGTCCAGGGCGGCCTCGCCTGCGGCACCGGATCGGAGAATGTTCCGTTCGAGCTCGCCGCACGGCGGACCCACACCGAGGATCAGTTGCGCGAACGCTTCGTGCGCGCGAAGGCCGATGGCGATCTGAGCGAGGGCGCCGATCCCGCCGCGCTTGCGCGCTACCTGTCTGCTGTCACCGCCGGCATGGGCGTGATGGCCTCCTCGGGCGCCGACCGCGACGCGCTCCGCCAGGTAGCTGCGGTGTCGTTGAAGGCGTTCGAGGAGCAGTCGAGGGGCGAGTTGTAACGGCAAGTACGTGGCGAGGGACTCGCTCACCACATCGTCTGCCGCGCGCGCTCCGGCCATTCGCGGTCGTACTTTTCGCCGCCGACCGTGTTCGCACTCATCTCGGCGAGGATCTGGCCCGGCGTCGGCAAGGTCTTTGGATCGACCCGCTTGTCGGGATTCCAGAGATCGGAGCGCACGATCGCGCGCGCGCACTGGAAATACATCTCCTCCACCGTCATCACGATCACCGTGCGCGGCGCCTTGCCCTCCATCTTGAAGGATTCGAGCAGCGCGGGCTCGGCCGAGACATAGGCCCGTCCATTGACGCGGAACGTGCTGCCCGACCCCGGGATCAGGAACAGCAGCGCGACGCGGGGATCACGCACGATGTTGCGCAGGGAGTCACAGCGGTTGTTGCCGCGGCGATCCGGAATCATCAGCGTCGTCTCGTCGTGAATGCGAACGAAGCCGGGCAGATCGCCGCGCGGCGAGCAGTCGAGGCCCTCCGGCCCGCAGGTCGCGAGCGCCACGAATGGCGACTTCTCGATCAGCACACGGTAGGGCGGCGTCACGCGATCGGCGACCTTCACCGTCGAGGCGTCGTTCGGAAAGCCGTAGATCGCCTCAAGCTGCTCGATCGTCTCTATCACAGACATTCGCGTCCTTCCCTTCGTTGGAGCATGACCCTTGCGGAAAACCGGGTCCCACCTTTCCGGGGTCATGCTCGTCTAGCCGTCCCAGCGCTCGCCCTTGATAACGCGGACAAGCTGCCGCGCGTGGTATTCGGCGGTGCCGGAATTGACGATGGTGACATCCGGCGCAGTGGTCTCGTCCACGGTGCGCGCCAGCCGCTGCTCAAGCCGCCCGTCGCTCGCGCGCGCCCGCATCGCCAGCCGCGCCGCAAGCACGTCAGGCGGCGCGGTGATCGAGACCACGGTGACATTGGCGTAAGTGCGTCGCGCCGCCGAGATCACGGTGCGCGAGACGTTGGCGATCACGGTGCGGCCGGCGCAGATCTCGTCGTCGATCGCCCGCGACAGCGCATAGCGATGGCCGTGCGCCTCCCAATGCATCGCATAGTTGCCCGCGGCGATCGCGTGCTGGAAGGCGTCCGCGCTGACCTCTTCATTGTCTTCCGACGTGGAGGCGGCGCGGGTGATCAGGCGGCGCGGAAACACGATGTTGCGGTCATCGGCACAGGCCGCTTTCGCCAATCCCAGGAGCGTGTCCTTGCCGGCGCCGCTCGGGCCGACCACCAGCACCAGCCGGCCCGGGCCGATCGCACTGACGCGCTGCGCGCTGATATCAGGGCCATCGCTCATGCGACCCTCCTTCCCTCGCGCCAGACGCTGCGCACCACCGGCAGGTCGCGCGCGACATGCACGCGGATCAGGTCGGCGCGCCTGCCTGCTGCGATCTCGCCGCGATCGGCGAGCCCGACTGCCTCGGCCGGCGTCTTGGTCACGGTGCGGATGGCGGAGGCGAGATCGATCGCCGGCACCTGCCGCGGCAGTTGCAGCGCCGCCATCAACAGGCTCGAGGGGATGTAATCCGACGATAGGATGTCGAGCAGCCCCTCGCGGGCGAGATCGACGGCCGCGATATTGCCGGAATGCGAGCCACCGCGCACCACGTTCGGTGCACCCATCAGGATGTCGATGCCGGCCGCGTGCAAGCCCCGTGCGGCCTCGATCGTGGTCGGAAATTCCGCAACCGCGACCCGGTCGCGAACCGCGTCCACGACGTTCTCTTCCGTGGTGTCGTCGTGGCTTGCCAGCGGAATCTTGTGCTCATGCGCCAGCGCGACGATCTCGCGCATGTTGGTCGCGGCATATTGCTTCTGATAGTCGAAGCGCCGCGCGAACAGCACGTCGAGCTCGTCGTCGGTCATGCCGCCGCCCTTGCCGCGGTAGTAGTCGCGGAGCTTCACCTCGTCGCGGAACTGACGCTGCCCGGGCGTGTGGTCCATCAGCGACATCAGCCGCACATCGGGTCGGCCGACCAGCTCCTTGGCTTCTGCCACTACGGTCGGCATCGGGATTTCGCAGCGCAGATGCAGGAAGTGATCGGCGCGCAGCAGGTTCTCCTCGCGCGCGGTCGAGATCGCCGCCGACAGCACGCCGGCGCGACCGTCGACATCCTCGGCGCCGTCCTCACGCCAGACCCGAAGCGAATCCAGCACCGTAGTGATGCCCGATGTCGCAAGCTGCCCGTCATAGGAGATGACGGCGGCAACCGGATCCCAGAACACCTTGGGCCGCGGCACGTAATGCATCTCGAGGTGGTCGGTGTGCAGCTCGATCAGCCCGGGCATGATGAGGTCGCCGCCGGCGTCCTCGCTTGCCCCGGGCACCTTGCCCTCGCCGTAACCGGCGATCTTGCCATCGGCGATGGCAACCCAGCCCTGCTCGATCACGCGATCGGCAAGGACGACCCGGGCGTTGCCGATGATGGTGTCTTGCTTGGCGGTCATCTCAATCGGTCCTTCAGGCAGCAGCGGCGAACGAGGTCACGTCAACGATGCGGTCGGCGATCAGATGGCGGATCTCGTCATCATGGACGATCGCGACCATCGCGACGCCCTTTTTCTTCTTTTCGGCGATCAATTCAACCACCACCGCGCGGTTGGCGGCATCGAGCGAGGCGGTCGGTTCGTCCAATAGCAGAATCGGCAGGTCGGAGATGAAGCCGCGGGCGATATTGACGCGCTGCTGCTCGCCGCCGGAGAAGGTCGAGGGCGGAAGCGCCCAAAGCCGCTCCGGGATGTTGAGCCGCCGCAGCAGGCGGCCGGCGCGCTCACGCGCTTCCTCGCGCGCCACACCGTTGGCGATCAAGGGCTCGGCAACGACATCGATCGTCGCCACACGTGGCACCGCCCGCAGGAACTGGCTGACATAGCCGATGGTCGAGCGGCGCACGCTCAACACCTGCCGCGGCTCGGCGGTGGCAAGGTCGATCACCGCGCCCTGGTGGCGAATACCGATCCGTCCGCCGTCGCAACGGTAGTTGCCGAAGATCATCTTCAGGATCGAGGATTTGCCGGCGCCAGACGGGCCCGACAGCACCACGCATTCACCCGGCTCGACGTGGAACGAGACGCCGCGGACAACCGGCAGCTCGACGCCGCCCTGCAGATGCATCGTGAAGGTCTTCCCGGCGTTGGCTATGTCGATCATTGCAGTCATATTCTATCTCATGGCGGTAGGATCGAGGAGACGAGCAGTTGTGTATAGGGCTCGCGGGGATCGTCGAGCACCTGGTCGGTGAGGCCGGTCTCGATGACGCGGCCGCCCTTCATCACCATCACGCGGTGCGAGAGCAATCGCGCCACCGCGAGATCGTGGGTCACGACAACAGCGGCAAGCCCAAGCTCGCTGACGAGGTTGCGCATCAGGTCGAGCAGGCGCGCCTGCACCGAGACGTCGAGCCCGCCGGTCGGCTCGTCCATGAACACCAGCCGCGGCTCGGTGACGAGGTTGCGCGCGATCTGCAGCCGCTGCCGCATGCCGCCGGAATAGGTCTTTGGCGCGTCGTCGATGCGGCCGACATCGATCTCGACCCGCTCGAGCCAGTTCGAGGCGGTGTCGCGGATCCGGCCGTAATGGTTCCAACCGACCGCCATCAGCCGCTCGCCGACATTGGCGCCGGCCGAGACCGCCATGCGCAGCCCCTGCGCGGGATCCTGATGAACATAGCCCCAGTCGGTGCGGAACAGGAAGCGCCGTTCGGCCTCGCCGAGATCAGCCAGATCGCGCAGCACGCCGTCGCGCATCCGGTAGGACACGCGGCCCGCGCTCGGCGCAAGCTGGGCCGACAACAGCTGCAGCAACGTCGACTTGCCCGAGCCGGACTCGCCGACGATCGCAAGCACCTCGCCGGGATAGAGCGAAAACGAGACGTCGCGACAGGCTGCAAGCCGGCCGTAGTTCCTGGCAAGGCCTTCGGCAACCAGCAGCGGCTGGTCATCGTTGAGGCTGGACGGCTCAGGCATGCGCCTTCTCCTTGTGCGGCGCTGCGTTCTCGGTGCCGCGATGGCCGGCGGCCTGGCGGCCTTCGCAGAAATCGGTGTCGGAGCAGACGAACATCCGCCCGCCCTTGTCGTCGGTGACGATCTCGTCGAGATAGGAGTCGTCAGCCCCGCAGAGCGCGCAAGGCGCGTCGAAGCGGTAGCGCGTGAACGGATGATCCTCGAAATCGAGCGACACCACCTTGGTGTAGGGCGGCACCGCGTAGATCCGCTTCTCGCGGCCGGCGCCGAACAGCTGTAGCGCCGGGCAATTGTCCATCTTCGGATTGTCGAACTTCGGCGTCGGCGACGGATCCATCACATAGCGCGCATTCACCTTCACCGGATAGGCGTAGGCGGTCGCGATATGGCCGAAGCGCGCGATGTCCTCGTAGAGCTTCACATGCATCAGGCCGTATTCGGCGAACGCATGCATGCGCCGCGTCTCGGTCTCGCGCGGCTCTAGGAAGCGCAGCGGTTCCGGGATCGGCACCTGATAGACCAGCACCTGGCCGCCATGCAGCTGCGCCTCGGGGATGCGGTGGCGGGTCTGGATCACGGTCGCGTCCGTCGTCGCAGTCGTGGTGGCGACGCCGGCGGTCTTGCCGAAGAACTTCCGGATCGAGATCGCGTTGGTGGTGTCGTCGGAGCCCTGATCGATCACCTTCAGCATGTCATCGGGACCGAGGATCGCCGCCGTCACCTGCACGCCGCCGGTGCCCCAGCCGTAGGGCATCGGCATCTCGCGGCTCGCGAACGGCACCTGATAGCCGGGAATCGCGATCGCCTTGAGGATCGCGCGGCGGATCATCCGCTTGGTCTGCTCGTCCAGATAGGCGAAATTGTAAGCCGGCGCGTTCATTCCGCGGCCTCCTGCAGTTCCGGAGCCTCATTGGCCTCGGCGAACTCCTGCCGCAGCTTGCGCAACAGGCCGAGCTCGGACTGGAAGTCGACATAATGCGGCAGCTTTAGGTGCTCGACGAAACCGGTGGCCTGTACATTGTCCGAGTGCGACATCACGAACTCTTCGTCCTGCGCCGGTGATCTCACCTCCTCGTCGAGCTCGCGCGCCCGCAAGGCACGGTCGACCAGCGCCATCGACATGGTCTTGCGCTCGCTCTGCCCGAAGGCGAGCCCATAGCCGCGGGTGAAGCACGGCGCTTCGGTTGCCGAGCCCTTGAACTGGTTGACCATCTGGCACTCGGTCAGCGCGATCGAGCCCAGCGACACCGCGAAACCGGCGTCCTCGGCAAAGAACTCGACCTCGACCTCGCCGAAGCGGATCTCGCCGGCGAAGGGATGGTTGCGGCCGTAGCCGCGCTGCGTCGAATAGCCGAGCGCGAGCAGGAAGCCCTCGTCGGCGCGCGCGAGATTCTGCAACCGCAGATCGCGGTCGGCCGGAAAGCTGAGCGGCTCGCGCGTGAGGTCGCCGACCGGCGCGTCGCCATCCGCCTGCGGCGACGGCTCGATCAGGCCGTCGCGGCCGAGGATGTCGGTCACCCGCGGCGTCGCAGCCGGCGAAGCGTCCGACGTCTCCGGCGGCTCGGGTACAAGACCTTCCGCGAGCTGCGGATCGAGCAGTCGATGGGTGTAGTCGAAGGTCGGCCCCAGGATCTGGCCGCCCGGAATATCCTTGAAGGTCGAGGAAATGCGTCGGCGGACCTGCATCTCGCCGGTATTGACCGGCTCGGTCGCACCGAACCGCGGCAGCGTGGCACGGAAGGCCCGAACCAGGAAGATCGCCTCGATCATGTCGCCGCGCGCCTGCTTGATGGCGAGCGCCGCGAGCTCACGGTCGTACAGCGAGCCCTCGGTCATGACACGATCGACGCCGAGCGAAAGCTGCTCGGCGATCTGCGACAACGACACATCGGGCACGTCGCGGTCGCCGCGCCGCTCATGCGCGAGCAGGCGGTGGGCGTTCTCGATGGCGCGTTCGCCTCCCTTGACGGCTACGTACATGGCTCAGGCTCCGCTTGCGACCAGCCGCGTGGTGCGGGGGATCGCCACAATAGTGTCGTCATGGACCAGCACGACATCGATGCCGCGCGGGAACAGGGCTTCGTTGACGGTGAGACGCTCGAACAGGTCGCGCGGCTGGATCATCGCGTGCAATAGCGCCGTGCCGTCGATGCCGGGCCCCTTCAATTCGAAGGCAGGCCCCTGCGTCAGGCTGTCAATCTGCAGGATCAGCGTGGTCGAACGATTCGGATATTCGTTGCTGCCGAACGCAAAGCGATCGAGCGGCGGCAAGTTCTTCGCGTCACCGATCAGCGCGAAGCTCGCGATCGAGGCATCGGCGATCACCGGCGCGCTGGTGTGGAATTTGAGCCATTTTGCGACATCCGATGTCGCCGAGATCGCGGCATCGAGCCAGATCGGCGTGTCGTGATCGAACAGCGTCAACGCGATCGCGGCCGAGCCGCGCATCATCGCGGCAGGCGTCCCGGCCGTTGCCGTGATGCGCTGGACGCTGCCGGGACGCGCCATCGCGTCCATCACGGAGCGGAAGGTCGACTGCGCCGACAACACCTTGTCGGCAAAGCCTGCGGGCAGTTCGGCAACCGTCGTCATCGCATCATCCCTCACCGCGCACCATCGTGTAGAAATCGACCCGCGTGGCCGCAGTTTCCGCGGCCTTGCGGTTGCGGTCGGCAAGCAGGCCCGCACGCAACGGCGCGATCACCTTTGCCTCGACCTCGCTCGAGAACTCCGCCGACTGCACCAGCGCGTCGCACAGCGCGATCATCCGCGCCTTCTGCCGATCACGGCCGAGCGTGTAGCCGAAGCCGACCTCGCCGGTTGCGAGCCGCACCGCGGCGCGCGACACCGTCGCTTCACCGAGATTGAATGGCGCACCGTCGCCGCCGATCCGACCGCGTACCATCACGAGGCCATTCTCCGGCTCGCGCAGGCTCTCGTGCGCGGGAACCGCAATTGCCTTCAGACTTTCAGCGATCTCGGCAGCATCGGAATGCGCCAGCACCGTCATCGCCGCCTTGCGCTGCACTTCCTTAGCTTTCCGCCCTGCCAGTTCCATGAGCAACCTTGCCTGATTCAAGTTGTCTATGATAATAGACAACTTGGTAGCGGAGCGCCATGACTGTTTCGTGACAAGCCGATGATTTCTGGTATCACCGCGCGATGAGCATGCAGGAGAGTTCCGGCGTCGCCCTGTGGCGGCAGGTTGCCGACGGTATCGAGCGCGGCATTGCCGACGGCCGCTTTGTCGCGGGCGAAAAGCTGCCGGGCGAAATCGAGATCGCCGAGACCTACCGGGTGAACCGCCACACCGTGCGGCGCGCGCTCGCCGCGCTGGCGGAACGCGGGCTGGTGCGCGCCGAGCGCGGCAGCGGCACCTATGTCGAGGCGCAGCGCCTTGCCTATCCGCTGCGCTCGCGCACGCGGTTCTCGGAAATCGTCGGCGCCGGCGGCCATGAGCCGCGCGGTCAGCTCATCGACGCGAGGGATGACGTCGCAACGCGCGAGATCGCGCGCGAGCTCGGGCTCAAGACCGGCGCGCCGCTGATCCGGATCGAATCGGTGCGGCTCGCCGACCGCACGCCGATCTGCGTCTCCACCACCTGGCTGTCGGCCGAACGATTTCCGGATGCCGGCAGCGTGTTCGCCAACGTCCGCTCGATGACGAAACTGCTGGCGCATTACGGTGTCAGGGATTACCGGCGCTCATCGACCCGGATCACCGCCGCGATCGCAGATGCCACCGACGCCGCGCGACTCGATCTCGCGCTGGGGCGGCCGGTGCTGGTGGTCGACAGTACCGACGTCGATACCGCGGACAAACCGCTGGTGACCAAGCGCTCGCGCTTCGCGGCGGAGCGGGTGGAGTTCCTGGTGGAGAATAGCTGAGCTGCCGGCGCGCTAACTTCTCCCTCTCCCCGTTCTTCACGGGGAGAGGGTCGGGGTGAGGGGCTGCCTCAGCAAATTCGAGAGTTGAGAGTGCGCGGAGAGCCCCCTCACCCGGAATTTGCGCTGCGCGAAAATTCCGGCCTCTCCCCGCACGCGGGGAGAGGCGAAAGAGAACTAGGCCACCGCCCTCTGCCCGATGATAGCGAAGCGCAGCTTGGTCGAGATGAAATCGATGGCGGCGACCGCGACCAGGATCATCAGGATCAGGAACGAGACTTTCTGCCACTCGAGCACGCGGATCTGCTCGGCAAGCTGCAGGCCGATGCCGCCGGCGCCGACGATGCCGATGATCGTGGCCGACCGTGTGTTGGACTCGATGAAGTAAAGCACCTGGCCTGCGATCACGGGCAGCACCTGCGGCAGCAGGCCGAACCGGATTTCATGCAGCGCGCTGCCGCCGGAAGCCCTGACGCCCTCAACCTGCTTCTTGTCGGCCGCCTCGATCGCCTCCGAGAACAGCTTTCCGAAAGCTCCGAAGTCCGAGACCATGATCGCCAGCACGCCGGCGAAGGGACCGAGGCCGACGACGTTGATCCAGACCAGCGCCCAGATCAGCGTGTCGACGCCGCGGATCGAATCCAGGAAGCGGCGGACCGGAAAACGGATCAGGTTCGACGGGATGATGTTGCGCGCCGCCAGCAGGCTGACCGGCAGCGCCAGGATCGCGGCGAGCGTGGTGCCGAGCAGGGCAATCGAGAGCGTCTCGCCGAGCGCCTGCACATAGAGCGGAAACGACGATCCGGGATTTGGCGGGATCATCATCATGGTGATCCAGCCGAGCTGGCTGAGGCCCGAAATCAGCTTCGATGGCGAGAAATCGAGGTCCACAAGCCCGAACACGAAGATCGCGAGCGCCGCCGCGATCATCGCCGGCGTCGCCAGCCGCGCGGAAGCCGGGCGGGCAAAGACATCCGGGTATTTCGAGCGCAGCAGCGCGGGGTCCGGTTTCGGCATCTGGCTCATCGCCGTGCCTCCTTGCCGAACAGGCGGCCACGCAGCCACCCGGTCGAGATATCGATGATGAAGACCGTTACGATGATGGTCACGAGAATGGCGCTGACGTCGGAATAGTAGAACTTGCGGATCGCGACGACGAGTTCCTGACCGATGCCGCCGGCGCCGACAAAGCCCATGACCGACGCCTCGCGGACGTTGATCTCGAACCGCAGCAGCGCATAGCTGGCATAGCCGGCCGAGACCTGCGGCAGCACCGCGAAACGCATGCTCGACAGCCAGCTCGCGCCAGTGGAGCGGACGCCTTCGACCGGCTTCATGTCCGCGTTCTCGACGATTTCGGCAAACAGCTTGCCCAGCGCGCCGGTCGAATGGATCGCAATCGCGAGCACGCCGGCCATCGGCCCGAGACCGAATGCGATGACGAAGATCAACGCGAACACGATGCCGGGAACGGTGCGCGCGAACTCCAGGAGACGGCGAATAGTGAAGCGCAACCACGGCGCCGGCGACGTGTTCTGCGCCGCGAAAAAATTCAGCGCAAAGGCGCAGACGGCGCCGGCGAGCGTGCCGATATAGCTGATCAGCAGCGTCTCGCCGAGCAGCGCCAGCCACTTCTTCCAACCCCAGAACCACTCCACCGGATCGGTCCAGACCCGCGCACCGCCGTCGAGGGTGAGGATGCGGTCGAAATAGCTGACGAAGTTACCGAAGTAGGTAAAGAGCGTGCGCAGGTTCACTTCGGCACCGAGTGCTGCGGCCAGCAGCGCCACGCCGAATACCACGGCCGCGAGCGTCGCCTTCAGTCGCTTGCGAGCGACTGCCTTGCGATAGGCGTCATTCAGCATCGCCAGTTGCTGCGCGGGAAGGGTCGATACGGCGCTCGCCATAGATGCCTGTCAGTCGGGCTCGAGGTTGAACAGAAAAGGGCCGGGTTTGTCCAACCCGGCCCAATTCGTGCGTGTGTCGATCGATCAGGACGCCTTCTTACGCAGATTGTCGACGAACTTGATCAGCTCGATGGTCTTGTCGTAGTCGGCATTGGTGATCGGCTGCCACGGCAGGTTCTTGCCGTCGGACAGCTTCTTGAAGGCCTCCGCATCCTTCTTCGGCATGTCGAGGAACGCCTGCTTGATCTTGGCCTTCATGTCGTCGGGAAGGCTCTCGAGATAGGCATAGGGCGAGTTGATGATGAGGTCGGACTTCACGATGACACGGAAGTCTTCCTTCTTCAGCGGCGTGCCGTCGCTCGACTTCACCATGTTCTTGGCAAGCATGCGGGTCAGGTTGGAGTCGTCGTCGGCGTTCCACCAGTTGGCGGCAACGTCGACGGTGCCCTGCGCCAGCGCCAGCACCGCGTTCTCATGGCTGCCGGTGAAGATCACCTTGGAGAAATAGGCGTCGGGATCGATGCCCATCTGGTTCAGCTTGAAGCGCGGCATGTTGTTGCCGGAGGTCGAGTTCGGGTCGACCAGGCCGAGGTTCTTGCCTTTCAAGTCCTCGACTTTCTGGTACGGGCTCTTGTTCAGCACGTAGAACACCGAATAGTAGCCCTTCGAGCCGTCGGCGTTGACGTCGATTGCGAAGGCGTCGGTCTTGACGCCGGTCAGACGGGCGCGGGCAAACGACGCCGGACCGTAGTAGCCGATGTGGATGTTGCCGGCGCGCTGGCCCTCGATGACAGCCGCATAGTCATTGGCGACGCGCAGGTTCACCTTGATGCCGAGTTCCTTGGACAGATAGGTCGTCAGCGGGGTGTAGCGCTCGGTGACACCAGAGCCGTTCTCGGCCGGGATCACGGCAAAGGTGATCTCGGGATATTTCGCTTTCCAGTCCTCGGCCGAAGCCGAACCGATGAACGCCAGCGCGGCGGCGCCGGCCAGGACGATGCGACGAGTGATCATGATAAGTCCTCTTGTTGTGGTTACGCCTTGCCGGCCGGACAAAAGGCCCGGCCGCCCTGATCGGAACAATGCGACGCGTCAGGCCGCGGCAGCGGTGCCGAGCGCCGGAGCATTCGCCCCCTCGGGCAGCGGCAACGGCACCGCGCCGATGACGTCATTGGCCTCGAGGTCGTAGAGTTCGCGCGCGATGTGGTCGGTCAGCATCGCGGGCGCGCCGTCGAACACCACGCGGCCGGCCGCCATGCCGATCAGCCGGTCGCAATAGGCGCGCGCCAGGTCGAGCGAATGCAGGTTGCAGAGCACGGTGATGCCGAAATGCTTGTTGATGCGCAGCAGCGCGTCCATGACGATCTTGGTGTTGCGCGGATCGAGCGAGGCGATCGGCTCGTCGGCCAGGATGATGTCGGGCTCCTGCACCAGCGCACGCGCAATCGCGACCCGCTGCTGCTGGCCGCCGGAGAGCTGGTCGGCGCGCTGCGCCGCATATTGCGCGATGTCGAACTGTTCGAGCGCCGACATCGCGAGCGCCCGGTCCTGATCCGGCCAGAGCTGCGCCAGCGAGCGCCAGGACGGGATCTCGGCAAGCCGGCCCATCAGCACGTTGGTCAGGACGTCGAGCCGACCGACCAGGTTGAACTGCTGGAAAATCATCGCGGAACGCGCCCGCCACTGCCGCAGCGCCTTGCCGCGCAGCGCGGTGACATCGGTGCCTTCGAACAGGATACGGCCCTCGGTCGGATCGGCGAGGCGATTGATCATGCGCAGCAGCGTTGACTTGCCGGCACCGGAGCGACCGATGACGCCGACGAAGCTGCCCGGCGCGATCGAGAATGATGCGTTATCGACAGCGGCTTTTGTGCCGAAACGGCACGTCAAACCTTCCACCACAAGCATGCAATGCTCCAACCCCGTCGCGTTGGGCCATCGCTATCCCCCGTGTTTTACAGTTATGTGACGAGCGCGGTGCCGTGCGGCGATCGTCCACACCCGGTCGATTGCCGTCATCGCACCGTCATGCTGTTGTCATCATGCGCCTAGATGACGGACGCATCCCCTGGAAGCCATGATTTGCGGAGGCCATGATGGCCGGAAAAGCACTCTCCGTCGTACCGACCATCGACCCCACGGCATCAGTGCGAGAAAGCAAGCTCGGCACCTATACCGAGGTCGGCGCGCGCACCATCCTGCTCGAAGTCAGCATGGACGACTATTCCTACGTGGTGAACGACAGCCAGATCACCTACACCACGATCGGAAAGTTCTGCTCGATCGCTGCGATGACCCGGATCAACCCGGGCAATCACCCGATGCATCGCGCGACCCAGGCGCACTTCACCTACCGCGCCAGTGCCTATTTTCCTGATGAGCGCGACGACCGCGATTTCTTCAACTGGCGACGTGCGCACCACGTGCATATCGGCCATGACGTCTGGATCGGGCACGGCGCGGTGATCCTGCCCGGCCGGAACATCGGCACCGGGGCGGTCGTTGCCGCCGGCGCGATCGTGACCAAGGACGTGCCCGCCTACACCATCGTTGCCGGCAACCCGGCCCGGCCGATCAAGCCGCGCTTCCCGGAGGCAGTCGCCGCCCGCCTCATCGCGCTGGCGTGGTGGGACTGGGACCATGAGACGCTGCGCCGGGCGCTGCCCGATCTCCGCAAGCTTTCGGTGGAAGACTTCCTCGACAAATACGAGGCCGAAGCCACGGCCCAATCACACGACCAAAAGCGGAGTGCCGCATCGTGACGGACATTTTCATCGAGGGCGGCCGAACGCTGATTGACGGCGCATTCACCGAGACATCGCTGCGGACCGCGGGGCGCGACATCGGCGCAGTCGACGCCGAACAGGGGCGCGCCGCGCTCCATATCGACGCGAGCGGGCTACTGGTGCTGCCCGGCATCGTCGACCTGCATGGCGATGCCTTCGAGCGGCAGATGATGCCGCGCCCCGGCGTCGACTTCCCGATCGACGTCGCGCTTGTCGACAGCGACCGGCAGGCGATCGGCAACGGCATCACGACCGTGTTCCACGCCACCACCTGGTCGTGGGAGCCGGGGCTGCGCAGCGCCGACAATGCACGCAAGCTGCTGGAGGCGATCGAGGCGCTCAGGCCGCAGCTCGCCGCCGACACCCGCTTCCACCTGCGCCACGAGACCTATAACCTCGACGCGGAGGACGAGATCATCGAATGGCTGACCGAAGGGCGCATCGACCTGTTCGCCTTCAACGATCACATGGACGGCACGATCGGCGACCTCGCTCGGCCGAAGAAGCGCAACCGCATGGTCGAGCGCACCGGTCTTTCGGGCGAAGAGTTCGACCGGCTGGTCGAGCGCGTGCTGTCGCGCGCCGACGAGGTGCCCGCCTCGATCGCGCGGCTGGCGCAAACGGCGCGCGGCGCCGGCGTCCGCATGCTGTCGCATGACGATGCCAGCCCGGCGATGCGCGAGCGCTTCCGCGACCAGGGCGTCACTATCGCCGAATTCCCGATCACCGAGGAGACCGCGCGCGCGGCGGCCGCGGCCGGCGACTTCATCGTGTTCGGCGCGCCGAATGTGGTGCGCGGCGGCAGCCATACCGGCTGGACCAGGGCTTCCGACATGATCGCCAAGGGTCTCTGCTCGGTGCTCGCGTCCGACTACTACTACCCGGCACCGCTGCTCGCGGCGTTCCGCCTTGCCGCCGACGGCACGCTGCCGCTCGCAAAGGCATGGGATCTGATCTCATCCGCGCCGGCGCGCGCCGCCGGGCTCGAGGATCGGGGTGTGCTCGCCGCCGGCCGGCGCGCCGACATCATCGTCGTCGACGACAAGGCGCTGCTGCGTCCGCGCATCGTCGCCGTGATCGCCGCCGGGCGATTGGCGCATCTGGCGGATGCGAGCCGCCTCGTTCATTCCGTTGCGCCGCGCAAGGCGGTTGCGGCGGTCTGACACCGCATTATTCTGGCTGCGATGGCAAATCATCCACGTTACGCAATCTACTACGCGCCGTCATCCGACAGCGCGCTGCATCGCTTCGGTTCGACGATTCTTGGCTACGACGCCGTCTCGGGTATTGACCTGCCCTTTCCCGACGGCGTCGCGCCCGATTGGCGCGAGGTGACCGAGGACCCGCGCAAATACGGCTTCCACGCCACGCTGAAGGCGCCGTTCGCGCTCGCCGACGGCAGGAACGAAGCCGAGCTCGTCGCGGCCTGCGCCGCCTTCGCGGACTGGGCGCGCCCCTTTCCCGCGATCGAGCCGATCGTCGATTCCATCAGCGGCTTCATTGCCGTGATCCCGGCGAACCTCTCAGACGAGTTGCAACGGCTCGCCGCCGACTGCACGCGTGATTTCGACGCCTTCCGTGCTCCGCTAACGCGGGAGGATCGCGCGCGGCGCAATCCGGCCAAGCTCTCCGAGCGGCAGCGCGATTATCTCGACCGCTGGGGCTATCCCTATGTCATGGAGGAATTCCGTTTCCACATGACGCTCACCGGGCGGTTGAGCGACGAGCGGCGCGGCGCTGTCGTCGCGTGGTTGCGCGAACGCTTTGCGTCGCTCAGGCTCACCACGCTCACGATCGACAGCATTGCACTGTTCAAGCAGGACGATGCCGCCTCGCGCTTCCGGATCATCGGCGGTTGGCCGCTGCGGTCGCGGGATTGAGGCGGCGAACCGCTAGTCCGACTTCGCGAGTTCGGCCAGCAACCATTTCTTGAAGGTCTGCAGCGCGCGATTACGCTGCGACCCCGGCGGATGAACCAGCCAATAACTGCCGGTCATGTGGCCAACCGGCAATAATCGGCGGATCATGCCGCGGCGTTCGCTTTCACCAAGGAATGGTTCGAGCGCCAGCGCAATACCCGCACCGCGTTCAGCGGCCTGCAGCGCAGCGACAAAGCTGTCGACCGAGATCGTGCGGGTCGGCGGCGGCACGGTTTCGCCGGCGTGCTTGAACCAAAGCGGCCATGCCGCGGGGAACGTCGTCACATGGATGAGCACGGCACGGCTGAGGTCGGCCGCCGTGCGGAGGTTCAACCGCCGAGCCAGCGACGGCGCGCCGACCGGAACAGTCCTGACGTCCATCAGGTGATGCGCAACGACGCCTTCGACCTTGTCAGGCCCGAAGCTGATGCCGGCATCGAACATCTCGGTGTCGAAATCGACATTGCGGTTGGAGGTCTCGATCGAGAGATCGATCTCCGAATGCTGGGTCAGGAACGAGGAGAGCCGCGGGATCAGCCAGGCCGAGGCGAACTGCGGCAGCACTTTCAGCCGAAGCCGGCGGTGGCCGGCCGCTTCGACCGACGATTCAGCCCGAGCCAGCGCCGCGAAAGCGCGGCCGGTCGCGGTGGCGAGCTTCTCGCCGGCACGGGTCGGCCGGACCGCCCGGTGGGTGCGATGAAACAGCGCAACGCCGAGATGAGCCTCAAGCTTGCGGATGCGATGGCTGACCGCCGACGCGCTGAGGTTCAGCATGCCGGCGGCCTCCTTGAAGCTACCGAGCCTGACGGCGACGTCGAACGCCTGCAGCGCAAGGAGATGCGCGGGTCGCAGGCTCGACGAAGCAAGGTCGTCCTGGCGCTGCGCCTCTGCCGACCGCGCCGGCCTTGAGTTTTTCCTGCTCATGGGCCGATCCTAACGGCGGTCCCCGGCCGGTGTCGCCGGGAAAATCATCTCGGATGAATGTCATTCATCCGAACCGTCCGGCTTTCGCTTGTCGCCCGGGACGCGATGCGGAATCCTGGGAGCTATAGCGGACCGGCGACAAGTCCGGCCCGACAAGGGAGGAGGACAAGGATGAAGACGCATCTCGCGGACGAACCTTCCGTCGTCGACCGTATCCTGAAGCATATCGATGCGAAGTCGACCGATCTCAGCGACGGCGTCTGGCACGAACCCGTCGCGCATTACCAGTCGCCGGACCGGCTCGTGGCCGAGATCGAGCAGGTGTTCCGCCGCACGCTCACGCCGTTCTGCCCATCCGCAGCGCTGACCGAGATCGGAAGCTATGTCGCGCGCGACGCCGCGCTGACGCCGATCCTCGCGATCCGCGGCGCCGATGGCGTCGTGCGCGCCTTCCGGAATGCATGCCGGCACCGCGGCGTGCAGTTGGTCGACGGGACCGGCTGCAAGAAGGCGCTGACCTGCCGCTATCACGGTTGGACCTATGGCCTCGACGGCCGGCTGCGTGGCCTCCCCGACGACTACGGCTTCCCGGGCCTCGACAAGAGCGAGCATGGCCTCGTCCCGGTCAGCTGTGTCGAGCGCGGCGGGCTGGTGTTCGTCTCCCAGGACGAGCCCGCCGCGACATCAGATGCCACCGACATGCCAGTGCTGTTCGGCGACGACTGGAAGCTCTACTCCACCACCGAGCAGGAGGTCGCGGCCAATTGGAAGATTGTCGCCGAGGGCTTCCTCGAAGGCTATCACATTCGCTCGACGCATCAGGATACGTTCTATCCGCTACAATACGACAATCTCAACGTGATCGAATCCTTCGGTCGCAACAGCCGGATCACCTTCCCATATCGACGCATCGAGAAGCTGCGCAATGTACCGCCGAACGAGCGCAGGACGGCCGGCATGCTGACGCATGTCTATCACCTGTTCCCGAACGTGATGCTCTCGACCTTCCCGACCAATCGATTGATGACGATGCTCGAGCCGCTCGCCACCGACCGCACCCGCCTGATCACCTACACGCTTTCGAACCAGATCGCGGCGGAGGACGGCCGCGCCGCAGTCGCACAGGGACGCGACTTCGTCACCGCCGGCGCCGCGGAAGATCGCGACATGGCCTGTGCCGCGCAGCGCGGGCTCGCAAGCCGGGCGAATGATCATTTCACGTTCGGCCTGTTCGAAGGCGCGATCAAGCGCTTTCATCAGCATCTGGCCACGATCATTGATAGCAGCGCCGTCATGCGCTGATCCACCGACCGACAGTGTCGTAGCAAGGATTCGAACATGCTGGATCACCCGACCGTCCAATTCCAGACCGAGCAGGCCGTCGCGATCGTGACCATCGACCGCTACGACGAGGCGCGCAATGCGGTGAATCCCGAGACCGCAAACGGGCTGGCGCAAGCCTTTCGTGCATTCGATCGAGATCCCTCACTGTCAGTCGCAATCCTGACCGGCGCCGGCGGCGCATTCTGTGCAGGCTTCGACCTCAAGCGCACCGCTGCCGGCCATCGCGGCCACCGCGTCGAGAACGGTGACGGCCCGATGGGCCCGACGCGGCTGAAGCTGTCGAAGCCGGTGATTGCTGCGGTCGAGGGACCGGCCGTGGCGGGCGGGCTCGAGCTTGCGATCTGGTGCGATCTGCGCGTCGGCGCGCGGGACGCCGTGTTCGGGGTCTACTGCCGGCGTTTCGGCGTGCCGTTGATGGACCTTGGCACCGTGCGTCTGCCGCGATTGATCGGCCATAGTCGGGCGATGGACATGATCCTGACCGGGCGAGGCGTCTCGGGTGAGGAAGCCGGCCAAATCGGATTGGTCAACCGTGTTGTCGCCCCCGGCATGGCGCTCGCCGAAGCGCGCACACTCGCCCACGACCTCTGCCGCTTGCCTCAGGCTGCCCTGCGCAGCGACCGTCTTTCCACCATCGAGCAATGGGAGCTCGGCTGGGACCAAGCCACGCTGAACGAGTTCCGGCTCGGGCTTGCGACGGTCGCGACCGGCGAGACCGAGGCCGGCGCACGCCGCTTCGCCTCGGGCAAGGGCCGGCACGGGGATTTTGCAAATATCACGTGAGGCTCGCGCGCTCCATCCGTTACGGCGAATGCTCATGCTCGTCCGGCCGCGTCCGCGCGATGATCTCGGCGGCGCCCTTGTCGAGCAACTCGAGCCCCACCGCGCGGCCGAGCTCGCGCGGCCGGTCCGCCGGGCCGCGCCGCGTCACCTCGATGAAGCGGTCGCCGGCCTCGTCCAGCACGGAGGCGCGCAGCGTCATCTCGCGGCCGGCAAGCGTCGCATGGCCGGCGATCGGCGAGTTGCAGTGGCCGTTGAGCACCCACAGCACCTCGCGCTCGGCCTCGGCGCTGAGCCGCGATTCAGCGTTATCGATTTTCGCGAGCCGCGCGCGCGTCGGCCAATCGGTCGCGACGCATTCGACCGCGACAATCCCCTGCCCGACCGCCGGCAGCATTTCGTCGACGGAGAAATCATGCGAGATGCGCGCGGTCATGCCGATGCGCTCGAGTCCGGAGCGTGCCATCACCAGCGCATCCGCCGGTCCCACCTCGCCGCCGCCGGGCAGCCGCTGCTTGTCGCCACGGTCGAGTTTCGCAATCCGCGTGTCGGCGGCGCCGCGGAAATGAATCACGGTCGCTTCCGGAAACAGCCGGCGCAGATAGGCGGCGCGGCGGACCGCATTGGTGCCGATCATGAAGCCCTTGCCGCGGGCGGCGCGGAACGCGTCCAGCGACAGGCCGGGCCGCAACACCAGCGAATCATTGGCGGCATCGCGCGCCAGCATGGCGGCGATGACGAGGCCGGGCGTCTCCTCGTTGCCCGGCACGTCCTTCAGCGAATGCATCGCGGCCTGCAGCGTACCGGCGCGCATCGCCTCTCGGATCTCGGCGACGAAGGCGCCGCCCTTGCCGCCATGGCGCAGCAGCTTGCTGGTCTGGTCCTGGTCGCCGCGGGTCTCGAACTTGACGACCTCGACGGCAAGGTCCGGCGCGGAGGCGCGCAGCAGCCGCGCGACTTCGTTCGTCTGCGCCAGCGCCATCACGCTCTTGCGCGTGCCAATCCGTAAGCTCTGTCCCGACAACAGGGTCTCCGCCGCGAATACCTCAACGGCTGGGGCTTAGAACAAAAGCCCAGTCAAAACAATGGTTTTTGCCCACGATCGGCCCGCGCTCAGGCGAGATCGTCGAGCAGCGCGACGCCGGCCGCTGCCATCCCGGCGGAGGCCGCAGCGAGCGAGCCCGCCAGATCGATGGCGCGGCAGCCGGCCAGCACCACCACCGTCTCGAAGCCGAGCCGCCGCGCATCCAGCGCGGAATAGTTGACGCAGAAATCGGTCGCCAGCCCCGCCATGACGATGCGCTTCAGGCCGCGCTCGCGCAGATATCCGGCGAGCCCGGTCGGCGTCGTGCGGTCGTTCTCGAAGAAGGCGGAGTAGGAATCGATCGCCGACCGGAAGCCTTTGCGGATCACGAGTTCGGCCTTCTCGGTTGCGAGTTGCGGGTGAAAGGCCGCGCCCGGCGTGCCCTGCACGCAATGATCCGGCCACAGCGTCTGCGGGCCGTAGGGCATGGTGATAGACGAAAACGGCGCGGAACCCGGATGTGATGTCGCAAACGAGCTGTGGCCGTTCGGATGCCAGTCCTGCGTCAGCACGACATGCTCGAACCGCTCGGCGAGCCGGTTGACCACCGGCACCACGGCGTCGCCATCCGCAACCGCCAGCGCGCCGCCGGGGCAGAAGTCGTTCTGCACATCGATCACGAGGAGCACATCGTCGGACTGGATGTTCATCGGCGTCTCACGTCCCGATCCGCAATGAGGCGCGCAGCTTGCGCAAGGTCGCGATCACCGACAGCGCCGTGATGCGGCCGGTCTTGGGATTCTCCGAGGGGATGTTCTCGATTCCCATCGAGAATCGCGCCGAGTCGGAATCGACCTCGATGCGATGGGTGTTACGCGTCACCGTCGGGTCGGCCCAGATCTCGACCCGGGTTCGATCGGGGCCGATGCCGGCGAGCGACAGCGCGACCGCGACGTTGAGGTTGGCGGGAAAGCCTCTTGCGGCTTCGCGCGCACTCCCCTCGAAAACCCGCAGCGGCTCGGTGATATCAGCGATCTCGATGTTGTGCTCGACCAGATGCGGCGCGCCGAGCAAGCCCGCGACCGGCTTGCGGGTCACGAGCTTCGCCGAGTGGATGGTTCCGACCGCCGCAGCCGTGACCGCGTCGAGCCCGATCAGCGCACCGGTCGGCACGATGATCTGGCCGCCATGCTCCCGGGCAAGACCAATCAGATCCTCGTTCTGCAACAGCGCGCCGACGCTGAGCACGACCGCGGTCTTGCCGCGCTCGACCACCGGCGCCACGATCGACCGCACGAGCTTGCTCGGCGCGCATTCGACCACGATGTCGGCGGCGTCGGCGAGTTCCGCGATCGGCAGCACCTTCGGCTTGCTCGCAAGCTTTGCGAGCCAGCCTTCGTGCTTCCCGGGGCTCTGCGACGCCACCGCAACCAGCCTCAATCCCTCGATGCCCTGATCGAGCGCCTTGACGACGTCTGCGCCGATCGCGCCGAGACCGGCGACCGCGACCCGCGTCTTTGCCTTGACCTCCGCCATCTTACGACTTGCCGCCCGCAAGCATCTTGACCAGGCGATAGAGATACTCCTCGCCCTCATAGAACGATTTCACCAGCACGCGCTCATCCTTGCCATGGGCCCTGCTGTCGTCGACGTCGCTCGCAAGCCCCGAGTGACCATAGGTCGGAATTCCGGCATTGCGCAGATAGCTGCCGTCGGTGGCGCCGGTGCTCATGACCGGCACGATCGGGGCGTTCGGCCAGAACTCCTTCGAGAGCTTCTCGATCGATCCCATGATCTCCTCGTTCAGCGGCGACGGCGCGCTCAGCACCGCCTTGCCGGTCGGAACGACCTCGATCTCCTTGTCGGCCAAGACGCGCTCGATCGTCGCCTGCACGCCCTCGACCGGCTCGCCGGGCATGATGCGGCAATTGACCTTGGCGCCCGCGAGCTGCGGCAGCGCGTTGATCGCGTGGCCGCCCTCGAGCATCGTGGCGACGCAGGTGGTGCGGAGCTGCGCATTGTATCCGACATTCTGCGACAGACGCGCCAGCGCCGCCGCATCAGGTTGCGGCGCCAGGATCGCGCGGATGTCGTCGGCATTCTGCTTGCTTTCGATGTCGGCCATCCGCGCGAAAAAGATTCGCGTCGTCTCGTTGAGGTTCAGCGGGAAGCCGAACTTCGAGAGGCGAACCAGGCCTTCCGCGAGGCGATAGATCGCATTGTCTTTGCGCGGCAACGAGCTGTGGCCGCCGCGATTCTTCACCGTGAGCTGGTAGCCGATCGAGACCTTCTCGCTGGTCTGCACGGTGTTGCGGATCGCCTTGCCCTCCTTCAGCCCGACGCCACCGCCCTCGTTCAGCGCGAATTCGGCGTCGATCAGGTCGCGGTGGTTCTTGATCAGCCACTGGATGCCCAGCGCGTTGCTGTCGAGGATCTCCTCGTCGGTCTCGAGCGCCACGATGATGTCGCGGTCGGGCTTGTAGCCCTCCTTCTTGTAGCGGATCAGATTGGTGACGAAGGCGGCCGCCATGTATTTGTCGTCGCCGCTGCCGCGGCCATAGAAATAGCCGTCCTGCTCGGTCAGCTTGAACGGATCGACCGACCAGTCCTCGCGATTGGCGGGAACGACGTCGATATGGGCGAGCAGGAGCATCGGCTTGCGCGCGCCGGAGCCGCGCAGCCGCGCCACGAGATTGCCCTTGCGCGGCGCCGGCGAGAAGACCTGGACGTCGCCCTCCGGGAAGCCGGCCGCGCGCAGCCGCGCCGCCATCGCCTCCGCCGCCTTCTGGGTGTCGCCGGTCGCGGTGGTCGTATTGATCTCTACCAGCTCCTGGTAGATGCCGCGGGCGAACTGCTGCTGCTCGGTCAATCCTTGCGCCGCGGCGCCGGTTGCCAGCAGCGCCGGGCCAAACGTGGCCGACAGCAGCAGCGATCGAACCATCCCTCGAACCTTGTGCGACATCGTGCTCTCCCAAAACATCATTGCGCCATCGCTTGAATTCAGACAGGCGGCGGTTGCTTTGGCAAGATGGCGAGCCCGTCTATTTCCGCGCGCGACCTCCGCTTATTTCGCGTCCTTGACAGCGACCACCTCGATCTCGACCAGGAAGCCGGGATTGGCGAGCGCCGCGACGCCGACGACCGAGCGCGCCGGCAGGTTCGGCTGGCTGCCGCCGAAGAACTGGGTGTAGCCCTCCATGAAGGCCTTGAAGTCCATCGGCGCGGAGGCGTTGTGCACCAAAAACACCTGCATCTTGACGACGTCGCCCATGCCGAGCCCCTGGCCCTCCAGAATGCCCTTGATGCGCGTGAGCACGCCGACGGTCTGGGCCTTGGTGTCGCCATAGGCCTGCGGGCTCGACGGATCGGCGTCCTTGTTCGCGACGGGCGGCACCTGGCCGCTGACATAGACGGTGGTGGCATTGCCGGTGACAGTCACGGCCTGCGCGATCGGGAAGGTCGAATTGGGGATCGGATGCCGGACAACGTCGGCCTGGGCAGCCGTGGCGGCCACCGCGAGCACGGCCCCCAGAGCAACATTTGCGAATTTCATGGTCCCTTCCCCCTTATTGCCTGATCGCATCTAGCGGCGCGCGTCCTGGACGTCCTTGGCCGTCACCGCATCCTGAAAGCTGTTGCCGAAATGCGTGCGCACATAATTCACAACGGCGGCGACCTGGCCATCGGTCATCATGTCGCCGAACGCCGGCATGCCGCGCCGGCCGTTGATGATGAGGAAGATCGGATATCCGCTGGACTCGAGGTTCTTGTTGCCGGCCAGCGACGGATAGGACCCGGCGCCGGTCGCCCCCTTCGCGTCCGGCATGTGGCAGCCCTGGCAGACATTGGCGAACAGCTCCTCGCCGGTCATCTCGACGAAGCGATAGCCCGAACTGAAGGTCCGCCGGCTCGCGGCATTGTCCCCGGCGAACGCCGCAGTCGCCGACAACAGCGTCAGCACGACGACGGCCGATGCCCTTGCGCTGATCATCACGTCTTCACCACGCGTTCGTGCAGCCGCGCGATGGCGTCGAGCGCGGACAGGATCGCGCCCTCCTGCCAGGCCGGCAGGTTGGAGGCGTGCTCGCCCGCCAGCACGATGCGGCCGTCGATCTGGCAGAGATTGCGGTAATGCTGCGCCCGTCCGGCATCGCTCCACTCGCCGCTGCAGCCGAGCGTAAACGGCACGCGATGCCAGGCGACCGCAACGCCGGTCTCGAACTCGGCCTTGTATTGCGGATGGATCATGGCGCCGAACTCGACCGCGCTCGCCACCCGCTCGGCCGGCGTCATCGCCGTGAACTCGTAGGAATTGGCGCCCTCGAACAGATAGGCGCCAAGCAGGACACCGCGCCCGGCGCGGTTGAAGTCATGGTTCGGATAGGCGATCTGCCGGATCGGCAGGTCAGTATAGCTGATACCGCCATAGATCGCCTCGTCCTCCTCCCAGAAGCGGCGCTTGAACTGCAGCCCGACCTTCACCGAGCCGGCATAGGGCAAGGCATCGATCGCGCTCTTCATGGGTGCGCTGACGTCGACCGGCAATTGGCTCAGGATCGACAGCGGGATGGTGCAGATGCACCAGTCCGCGGTCGCCTGCTGCACGGTGGACGGGCTCGTGGCATCGACATAGCTCACGGTGACGCCCGAGTCGTTCTGCTGGATTTGCGTCACCTTGGCGTTGGTGCGGATGAGGCTGCCGACCTCGCGCGCGAACGCCTTGCCGATCATGTCCATGCCGCCGACCGGCTGGAACATCGTGGTCTGGAAGTTGTAGCGCGCAAACGCCTGCAGATAGCGCCACAGCCGCGAGCGCAGGATCTCCGACAGGCCGATCGGATCGCTCGGCAGCGGATCGCCCGTCAGCCCACCCCCGGGATCGCGCGCGTAGCCGCGGAACTCGGCGGAGCCGAGATTGGCATTGTATTTGTAATCGCGATCGAGCGCGCCCCAGGCCCGCAGCGATTGCAGCAGGATATCCTGATCCTCCTTGGTGACCGCTTCGTCGAGCTTGCCCTGCTGCGTCACCTTGGCAAGCAACTCCGACACCTGGCCCTGGAAATCGGCCTTGATGCTGCGGATGCGCTGTGGCTTGCCATCGAAGGCGCGCGTCGCGTGCAGATAGGCGTTGTGGTTGAGCTGGATGAAGGGTTCCAGCGTCACATTGAGCCGCCGGCAGTAATCGAGCAGCGCGCGGTGGTGGTAAGGAATCCGCCACGGGCCTGGATTGATGTAGAGCCCCTGCTCGAACTCGCATTTCTGCCTGAAGCCGCCGAGCTCGGTGAAACTGTCGCCGCCGCGGATCGTCCAGTTGCGGCCACCGGCGCGGCTGTTGAATTCGAGGATCTGGACCTTGTAGCCGGCCTTGCGCAACTCCAACGCCGCCGCCATGCCGGCAAGTCCGGCGCCCAGGATCAGCACCGAGGCGCCCTTGGGATCGCCCGCAAGCCTGAGCGGGCCCTTGTAGGTCGATTCGGATGCGAAGCCGAGGCTCGTCATCGCATGGTACATCGCCGAGCTGCCGGCGATGCTACCGATCAGCGCGAGCAGATCACGCCGCTTCATCACAGATCCGTTCTGCACCGGCGTTCACCCAACCGCATCCATCGTGTGCGAAGGGAAACGGCTGGCGCGACCGCTGTCAAGAAAGGGCGCACCATTCCGCATCCGCTCACACGCGTTTTTGATGCATCAGATCACCCGCTCGAGATGCACGCGACGGCAGTCCATCTCATAGTCCAACCCGACCACCGGCGGCCGGTTGAAATGCCAGGTCAGGCCGTTGCGAAGCACGCCACGGCGGCCGAGCTCGCTTTCGAGCACCGGATAGGCGTCGTGCAGGGTGTAGAGCTGCACCGCGGTGGTGTCTTTCCAGGTGCCGTCGAACGCGCTCATCCGCCGCTCCATCTCGTCCAGCACCCATTTCGCCTTGGCGAGCATCCCGGCCGGGCTGGTATCGCCGGGCGCGATGATGTGGTCACGGTAGTTGCCCTTGCCTTCGACCGATTCGCCGCTCCCGGCCACGACGAAACTCGCGGGCGCGTCGGCCGCTGCCGGCACCGTGTATGAGAAGGCGTGGAAGCACGGCTCCTGCGGCGGATCGATCTTCGGGCAGACATTGCTGCGCGCCACCGGATTGACGCCGTCGCGCATCACCCCCCATTCGATCAGCGTCTTGATGTAAATCTCGTTGAACGCCCTGAACCCTTCCTCGGTGAACTGCGCCGGCGAGCGCAGCTCACAGGCACCGAACGCCGTGAGCGGCCGCCCCGCAGCCTTCAGGATATCCGCGATGCGGGCAAATCCCTCCTTCAGCGGCACGGGTTCGCTGAACCTGACGCGCGCGATGGCAAAGCCTGACAGCGCGCCGATGCCGCAGGAATACTGGCTGACGCCCGGCATGAAGCGATAGCCGCTGTTGGGAGCTTCGACGGTGTTGGTCATGACGCCTCTGGTTTCAAACAGCTATGACACAGGTGCGCGCCGTGAGCTTTCATGCTGGACTCGCAATGGTGGGCACGCTGACGCTTTGCCCACCTTACAATTCCGCGCGCAGCTTCGCCTTCTCGCGACATGTCTTGTCCGAGTCTTGCCCTTCATGTCCACCCTCTCAATCAATAGAGGGCGCAGGGAAAGCCGGGTGCCGATCGCACCCATGGGTCCCGTGCAACAAAAAGCACGGGGGTAGGACCACAGGTGTAACCGGAATCCCGGCTTTCCCTGCGCGATGGTTTTACGGCTTCCTTCGTGCTCTCCCCGGCGAGACCGGGCTTTCTTGTCACCGTCCTCGCAGAGACGCTTTCCACGTCTTGCGAGGAGACACCAACCACTGGGGCGTCAGGACCACACGACTTCACCGTCCGCTGCGTTGCGTGCTCGTCAGTCACACAATCAGCGTCCACCGCATCTCACCGCAACACTCGTGACGATCGCGACGCGCCCCTCAAGCGGGTGAGATGGGCGGATTATTACAATGATTTTCCATTCTGATAAACCGAAATATTTTTCTTTCGGGGGATTGACAGGTTTTGGGTGATTTGCCCGTCGGGTCGTTTTGTCGCAGCCATCGGCTTTCATTTCGGCCTTGCAATGCAAGGGATCGCGCGAATGCGTGACTTCGGCTGAGCTATTCGACTTCATCGTGAATGAGGTTAATGCTTATTTTTCTGACCCTCGCGCAATCGGGTCAGTTCTCTCTGAAGGGGAGGCCAAGCACATAGCTGAGGGTATCGTTCGGCGCGCCAAGTTGGTTCGGGCGAATGAAGGTAACCGATGAAGAAGCCTAGGTTGCGGTGGAAAGCTTCGAAATCCCGAGCGATCGTTTCTAGGTCGCCTGGTTCATACACGAATATCTTGTCCCGGAACGCTTCTAGAGCTTCAGGTGTAACACCTGAAGCGCTCACTCGAACTGTATGGGCGGCTTGGTCGATGGGATTAACCCAGAGTACTCCTTCTTTTATTTCTTGGGCGGCACCGTACACGCCGTGCACGAGATGGTTTCTTTCCTTTTCTAGACCATTGCGAATATTCATTAGCGCCCCAAAGAGTTCGTAGTCGAGTTCATTCAAAACAACTCGGGCGGCGGCATTCAGAACATCAAATTGTGTTCTGCTGTTCGAGATGGCGAGAAACATTGCTATCGCCGGTTCCGTATTTGCGTGCAGGATTTTGGCCAATAGGTGCGCTTGTTGAACCTCGATATCTGTCCAAAGGGATACGCAGCGAGCAACCAGGGCCGCAGCCGCAGGACGATCCTCAAGATGTCCGGGCCCAAAAGTCGGCTTAACCTTCGGATATTTTCGCTTAAGGGGTTGTCTAGCCATATTAGAGGGCTCGATTCTCTTGGTCGATTGATGGGGAGATGGAATGTCGCGCCTAGCTTTTAGCGGAATGAATTCGTGAGTTTCGTAAAGAACATCGGTCTGACAAAGTGGACATGGAACGCTGAATTGGCCCTCCCCGACAAATAGATTGCTGGGCGGTATTCCCTCGAAGGTAAGGAGATAGATTGGCTCCTTGCATCCCTTGCAATTGAACCCGTAGTACCATTGGCCTTTCTTAACGGCTGGGAAGGTCGCGAGCCGCGAAATCTTACCTTTCTCCATGAGAACTCTGCGCATGAGCGATAAGCCTGACTCGAGATCCCGCGTTTTAAGAAGACGCCGAAGAACCTATTGAATATGAAGCCCAAGCCTCATTCGGAAATGGGGATTGGGAAGAAACCAAAACGGGAGCTAGCCGAAGCTAGCCCCCGCTCTAGTTCACGTCAGAAGAAAGACAAGAACCGCAGCCGCACGGATGCAGGCGGCTAAGTCAACTTTGATCGTGATGGTGATACGAGGTCTCATAATAAAGCCCTCGGATCACGCCGGCGCAATCCGTAAGGGTTGCGAGTAGCGCCCAGTATCAACGGCAATCAACCGGCCGTTCACTGGAGTATCGGCCCACCAACCGGCGTTCTAGAACCGCCCTTGATGGCCCCTTGTCGCTCCCAGTTATCCATTCGCGTGGTCGCGTTTGATGGCGAGGGCGTCCGGGCCGGGCAAGGAGATACGGCGTGTCCATTCGCGCGGGGTGCCTTGCGAAGACAGCGCGGAACGGGGCCATAGCGAAAATGGTGGGCCGAGTCGCTGTTTTGAGTCGAGAGAGTTTTTGCGCTTTCTCCATTGAAGAAAACGCTTGACCTTATGGCGAATCGTTTAGGCCTAGTTAGGCCGTCGATCGGCACTTGCCTTCGATACCCTTAAGCAGGGCTTCCGCACGCATCTTGTCGTTCACACCAAGCGTGGTGCGGTGGTTAAGACGAAACTTTCCCGTTGTTGCCAGACATGCCGCAAGCGCCTCAACCCGGCGTGCGCTGCGCCTCGAGGCCACGGCTGTAGCGCGACATTGCAAAGCAGAACACGAAGTAGATGACGCCGACGAAGACGTAGACCTCGACGCTGAAGGATTGCCAGGCCGGATCGATGATCGCGGTCTTTGCCGTCGTCAGCAAATCGAAGATGCCAATGATCAGGACGAGGCTGGTGTCCTTGAAGAAGGCGATGAAGGTGTTGACCAGCGGCGGGATGACGTGGCGGATCGCCTGCGGCAGCACGATCAGCGCGTTCTTCTGCCAGTAGGACAGCCCGATCGCATCCGCCGCCTCATATTGCCCGCGCGGCACCGCCTGCAGGCCGCCGCGCACCACTTCCGCAAGGTAGGCGCCGGCATAGAGCACGAAAGCGATCTGCGCGCGCAGCAGTTTGTCGAAGTTGACGCCCTCGGGCATGAACAGCGGGAACATCACGCTCGCCATGAACAGCAGGCTGATCAGCGGCACGCCGCGGATCAACTCGACATAGAGCACGCAGAGCGAACGGATCGCCGGCAGCTTCGAGCGGCGGCCGAGGGCAACGAGAATTCCGAGCGGGAAGCCGAAGGCGAGCCCGAAGGTGGCGAGGATCAACGTCACCGGCAGCCCGCCCCAGCGATCCTGCGTCACGTAGGACATCCCGAAGAAGCCGCCCCACATCAACAGCCCGATCACGACCAACGCGGCGGCCCACAGCAGAAAGAGTTCCTTGCGCCAGAAGCTGCGCCGGCTCGAGACCACGAACAGCGCGATGAAGATCAGAACCGCCAGCGCCGGCCGCCACTGCTCGCCGAACGGATAGGTGCCGAACAGGATGAAGCGATACTTTTCCGGGATCACCGCCCAGCAGGCGCCCAACCCGCGCAACGCGCGGCAGGCGCTGCTGTCGCTGCCGGAGACGATCCAGACCGCGTTGGCAATCCCCCATTGCCCAAGGCTGACGCAGGCCTTGCCGAGCACGAAGACGAGCAGCAGCGTGACGATGGTCGAGGGGATCGAGGCGAACAGATTGGCGCGCAGCCAGACCACGATCTGCCCGCCGAGGCTACGCTGCACGCGCGGCCGGCTCAGCGGCAGCGGGTCCTCAGGTGTGTGCGTGACCGAGGTCATCTCAGCGCTCCACCAGCGCGATCCGCGCATTGTACCAGTTCATGAAGAAGCTGATGCCGAGGCTGATGGTGAGGAACACCATCATGATCAGCGCGATCGCCTCGATCGCTTGGCCGGTCTGGTTCAGCGTCGTGTTGGCGACCGAGACGATGTCCTGATAGCCGACCGCGACCGCCAGCGACGAGTTCTTGGTCAGGTTCAGGTACTGGCTCGTCATCGGCGGAATGATGACGCGCAGCGCCTGCGGCAGCACGATATGTCGCAGCACGAAGCCGCGCTTCAGCCCCAGCGCCTTGGCGGCCTCCGACTGTCCCTTCGGCACCGCCTGGATGCCGCTGCGCACGATCTCGGCAATGAACGCCGACGTGTAGGTGACGAGCGCGATCAACAGCGCAAAATATTCCGGCGCCAGCGTCAGCCCGCCGACAAAATTGAACCCGCGCAGCTCGGGCAGCGTGATGCTCCAGCTCGCGCCTGATAGAAACGACACCAGCGCAGGCAGCGCGACCACAAGGACGAGCGCATAAGGCCAGGCCGGACGCGCCTTGCCGTCCAGCATCTGCTGCGCGATCAAACGCCGCCTGACGAGATGCAGCACGATCAATCCGACGACAAGGACGAGAGCCGCCCACAGATTGGCCTCGTGCAGCGGAATCGACGGCAGCACCAGGCCGCGGTTCGACAGGAACACGCCCTCGATCGGCTTCCACGCCTGCCGCGCCGCCGGCAGCCCCTGCATCAGCACGTACCAGAACAGCAATTGCAGCAGGAGCGGCAGGTCGCGCAGCACCTCGACATAGACGGCGGCAAGCCGCGACAACAGCCAGTTCGACGACAGCCGCGCAATGCCAACCAGCGTACCGACGATCGTGGCGAGCACGATGCCGATCACCGCGACGCGCAACGTGTTGACGATGCCGACGATGAAGGCGCGCAGATAGGTGTTCTTCGGGCTGTAGTCGATCCAGCTGTCGGCGATCGGCATGCCGGCCTCGCGGCCGAGGAAGGCGAAGCCGGTCGAGATGCGACGCACCGACAGATTATGCACCGCGTTCGACCACAGCCAGGCGACAATGGCGATTGCGATGCCCACCACCACGATCTGCCAGAACAGGCCGGCGACGCGCGGATCGCTCAGCGAAAGGCGCCAGGGCCGGGCGGGAGGGCGTTTCGGCGTCGATGTCGTCACAGCACAAGGATCCTTGCTTGAAGCGATCTTCTGCCATGCGCTGGGATGCGCACTTCATATGTTGCACCAAATTAAGATTCGTGCAACATATGTTTCATGGCCCAGGCTCAGCCGAAACCATCGCCCCTCAGCGAATTGTGCAGCGCATTGCCGTCGCTGCCAATGCGGTTGCAGGAGGTTGGTCGGTTTGTCGCAGCCAATGATTACGACGCGACCACCCGCTCGATGCGCGAGCTGGCCGCCGTCGCCGGGGCCGACCCCGCCTCCTTCACCCGTCTGGCCAAGGCGCTCGGCTATTCCGGCTGGGACGAACTGCGCGCGGCGCTGACCGAGGCGCGCCGGCCGGCGCAGGGCTCGCCGTTTTCCGGCCGCGCCAAGGGCCGCCGCGCCGGCCCGAACGCCGATGTCACGCTGGTCAACGAGAAGCTCGACGCCGAGGCTGCCGGCCTCGGCCGCATTTCATCCACTGCCATCGCCGATGCGGCGCGTGCGCTGCACTCAGCCGACCGGATCTGGATCACCGGCTTTCGCAGCTGCCGCAGCGTCGCGGAACTCTTGACCTACCAGCTTCGCCTGTTCCGTCCCGGTGCGGTGCAACTCGTCGGCGGTTCCGGCCCGTACGACCTCGACCATGGCGCGTTCCGCGCCGGAGACGCCGTCGTCGTGATCGGCTTTGCGCCCTATACCGCCATCAGCGTCGAGACCGCGCGTGCGGCGCACCAGGCGCGCGCCACGCTGATCGCGATCGCCGACACCATCACCGCACCGATGGCCGAAGGCGCCGATCATCTGCTGCTGTTTGAAGCCGCCGCCTCCCCCGGCTTCTTCCCGAGCCTCACCGGCGCGATCGCGATCGCGCAATCGCTTGCCGCGGTCACCTTCACGCTGGGCGGTGTGAGCGCCAAGCGCAAGCTCGAAGAGACCGAGGCCCGGCTTGCCGAGATGTCGCAATATTTTGCCGAGAAAGGATGAGTGTCATGGCCGCCACCAAGAGCCGCGTGATGCATCGAAGCCTGCGCGAGACGCCGCCGAAAGCGGTCGGCGGCGACGGCGTGTGGCTGATCGCGGAAGACGGCCGCCGCATCCTCGATTCCTCCGGCGGCGCCGCAGTCTCCTGCCTCGGCCACCAGCACCCGCGCGTGCTTGCGGCGATCGCCAAGCAGGCTTCAAAGCTCGCCTATGCCCATACCGGCTTCTTCTCCTCGGAGCCCGCGGAAGAGCTCGCCGAGCGCCTGGTCGGCCACGAACCGGGCGGACTTGCTTACGCCTATTTCGTCAGCGGCGGCTCGGAGGCGATCGAGGCCTCGATCAAGCTGGCGCGGCAATATTTCATCGAGCGCGGCGAGCCGAAGCGCGCGCGCTTCATCGCGCGCCGCCAGAGCTATCACGGCAACACGCTGGGCGCGCTGTCGGCCGGCGGCAACGCCTGGCGCCGCGAGCCCTACGCGCCGCTGCTGTCGCCGTCGTTCAGCCATGTCACGCCAGCCTTTGCCTATCATGAGAAGCGCGACGATGAATCGGAAGCAAGCTTCGTGGCGCGGCTTGCCGCCGAGCTCGAAGCCGAATTCCAACGCCTCGGTCCGGACACGGTCGCGGCCTTCATCGCCGAGCCCGTGGTCGGCGCCACCGCCGGCTGCGTGCCGCCGCCGGAGAGCTACTTCAAGGCGGTGCGCGAGATCTGCAACCGCCACGGCGCGCTGTTGATCCTCGACGAGGTGATGTGCGGCATGGGCCGCACCGGCACGCTGCATGCGTGGGAGCAGGAAGGCATCGCGCCCGACATCCAGGCGATCGCCAAGGGCTTGGGCGGCGGCTACCAGCCGATCGGCGCCATGCTCGCGAGCGGCACCATCGTCGACACCGTGCGCAGCGGCTCCGGCGCATTCCAGCACGGCCACACTTATCTGGCGCATCCGCTCGCCTGCGCCGCCGCGCTCGAGGTGCAGCGGACCATCAGCGAGGAGAAGCTGCTCGACCAGGTCAAGGCGCGCGGCAGGCAGCTCGAGCAGCGGCTCGTCGAACGTTTCGGCAATCACCGCCATGTCGGCGACATCAGGGGCCGCGGCCTGTTCTGGGCGATCGAGCTCGTGGCCGACCGCAGCAAACGGCAGCCGTTCGATCCCAAGCTGAAGCTGCATCAGCGGATCAAGGCCGCCGCCTTTGCCGGCGGGCTCGCCTGCTATCCGTCGGGCGGCACGGCTGACGGCCAGAGCGGCGACCATGTGCTGCTCGCCCCGCCCTATATCGCGACTTCCGGCGACATTGACATGATCGTCGAAAGACTCGGCGCTGCGGTAGACAGCGCGTTGAAAGATGTTGGTCACTAGGAGGAGGAGCAGAATGTACAGGGGTATCATCACGACAGCCTTGCTCGTCGCAGGCGTAGCCAGTGCAGGTGCGGCGACGCTCGACACGGTCAAGCAGCGCGGCACGCTGGTATGCGGCGTCAGCGCCGGCTTTGCCGGTTTCTCGGCACCGGACTCGCAGGGCAACTACAAGGGTCTCGACGTCGACTATTGCCGCGCGCTGGCCGCCGGCGTGCTCGGCGACGCGAGCAAGGTGCGCTATGTCGCGCTGACCGCGCAGAACCGTTTCACGGCGCTGCAGTCCGGCGAGATCGACGTGCTCTACCGCAACTCGACGCAGACCTATTTGCGCGGCGTCACGCTCGGCCTGCGCCAGGGCCCGGTCAACTTCTATGACGGCCAGGGCTTTGTGGTGAAGAAGGACACCGGCGTGAAGGACCTCAAGGGCCTCAACGGCGCCACCGTCTGCGTTGCCCAGGGCACCACGCATGAGGTGACGCTCGGCGACTATGGCCGCGCCAACGGCATCGACTGGAAGCCCTTGGTGTTCGACCGCGTCGATACCATGTACCAGACCTTCTTCGGCGGCCGTTGCGATGCCATGACCCAGGACGCCTCGGCGCTCGCCGGCGCAGTCGCGACCGCAGCACCCAAGGCCGACGACTACGTCGTGCTGCCGCAGACCATCAGCAAGGAGCCGCTCGGCCCGTTCACCCGCAACGGCGACGAGCTCTGGAGCGACATCATCACCTGGCTGCATTACGGCCTGATCGAGGCCGAAGAGCTCGGCGTGACGCAAGCCAATGTCGACGAGATGACGAAGTCGCAGGTTCCGGCGATCCAGCGCCTGCTCGGCACCTCCGGCGATCTCGGCTCGCGGTTCGGTCTCGACAACAAATGGCTGGTCGGCGCGATCAAGGCCGGCGGCAATTACGGCGAGATCTTCGAGCGCAATGTCGGCAAGGCCAGCCCCCTGAAGCTCGAGCGCGGCCTCAACGGCACCTGGAGCAAGGGCGGCCTGATGTACGCCATTCCGTTCAAATGATGATCTTCACCTCGCCCCGCCTGCGGGGAGAGGTCGTCATTCAAGCAGAGCTTGAATGACGGGTGAGGGGGAGCTCCGCGAATTCTACTCTCACCTGCTACGCTGACAGAGCCCCTCACCCCGCCCTCTCCCCGCGAAGAGCGGCGAGAGGGTGAGGAGACAACGACATCATGCGCATCACTCTCATTCACGCTCTCAAGCACTCCATCGTCCCGATCGAGGCGTCGTTCGCACGGCTGTGGCCAGAGGCCCGGTTGATGAATCTGCTCGACGACTCTCTCTCGGCCGACCTCGCGCGCGACGGCAAGCTCACCGATCGCATGACCGAGCGCTTCCTGGCGATGGGCCGCTATGCGGCAAGCACCGGCGCCGACGGCATCCTCTTCACCTGCTCGGCCTTCGGCCCCTGCATCGAAGCTGTTGCGCGCGAGCATGCGCCGATGCCGGTGCTGAAGCCAAACGAGGCGATGATCGAGCGGGCGGTCGCGACGGGAAAGCGGATCGGTTTGCTCTCGACCTTCCCGCCGACCCTGGTCTCGATGCCGCCGGAATTTCCCGCAAGCGTCCAGATCGTGCCGAAGCTCGCCGAAGGCGCGCTGGCCGCGCTCGACCGCGGCGACCGTGCCGAGCACGATCGCATCGTGGTCGAGGCATCCAAAGACTTGCGCGACTGCGACCTGATCGCGCTCGCTCAGTACAGCATGGCACCGGCAGCCGACGGTGTCGCCGAGGTAACCGGCAGACCGGTGCTGACGACACCCGACAGCGCGGTGATGAAATTGAAGGCAATGCTGCGCGTCGCCTGAGCGCCATCGCGGCGCTTCCGCCGACCTCGTCTCTCGCCGACCATCACCCATCCCAAAACGCCCATTGTGCATCGCAGCGAAGCCACTACATTGCGGCCCGCAAGAGGTGCAATACGTGTCTGACATCAATGCCGATGCCTGGGTCTCCTCAGGCCACCGCCCGATGGGCTTCCCCGAATTCGTTGTCGCGATCGCCGCCATCATGGCGTTGAACCCGCTAGCGATGGACATGATGCTGCCGGCGCTGCCCAACATCGGCTCTGCCTTCCAGCTCGCCGACGCCAACCGTCCGCAAATGGTGCTGTCGATCTTCCTGGTCGGCTTCGGCGTCGGGCAATTCGTGATGGGGCCGCTGTCGGACCGGTTCGGGCGGCGCCCGGTGCTGCTCGGCGGCATGATCGTCTATGGCGCGGCGAGCCTGCTCGCGATCGCGGCACCCTCCTTCGAGGCGCTGCTGCTGGCGCGCGCGCTGCAGGGATTAGGCACCGCGGCGACGCGCGTGATCGCGACCTCGATCGTGCGCGACTGCTACGCTGGCCGGCGGATGGCGAGCGTGATGTCGCTTGCGATGATGGTGTTCATCGCCGTGCCGGTGGTCGCGCCGTCGCTCGGACAGGCGGTGCTGGTGTTTTCGCAATGGCGCGGCATCTTCATCGCGCTGATGATCTATGGCGTGGCCGCGCTGATCTGGAGCGCGCTGCGCATGCCGGAGACGCTGCCGGTGGAACTGCGCAAGTCGCTTGCGGTCCGCGACGTGCTCGGCGCCTTCCGCCAGACCGTCACCAACCGCCAGACGCTCGGCTATGCGCTCGCCTGCAGCGGCGTCTGGGGCGCGATGATTTCCTTCGTGCTGACCGCCCAGCAGGTGTTCACCGGCATCTACCACCTCGGCGCCTATTTCCCGCTCGCCTTCGCGGCCATCGCCACGGGGGTCGCGATCGCGGGCTTCCTCAATTCGCGCATCGTCGGCCGGCTCGGCATGCGCGTGATGTCGCACGCGGCCCTGGTCGGCTTCGCGCTGGTCGCCGCCGTGATGCTGGCGGCCGAGATCGCAAACGCCTTGCCGCTGCCGCTGTTCATGGCGTTGACGGCGCTGATGATGTTCAGCTTCGGCCTGATGATGGCTAATTTCACCGCGCTCGCGATGGAGCCGCACGGCAAGATCGCGGGTACCGCCTCTTCGCTGTACGGCTCGATCACCACCCTGCTCGGCATCGCCATCGGCATGGTGATCGGCCAGCACTATGACGGAACGCTGGTGCCGTTCTCGACCGGCTTCTTCCTCTGCGCGGTCGCTGCGCTCGCGATTGCCGCGATCACGGAAAAGGGCCGGCTGTTCAGGCCGCACAACAAGCCGGTTTGACGATCTGTAGCCCGGTCCATCCGGGCTACGAATCTGGAGATCGCGTCAGGCTTCCCGCGTCCGCCCGACGCTGCTCCGCGCTCGCACCGGCGCGACCTCGCGCCGCGATGTCTCGAACCCGTGCATGCCGGTCTGCCATTGCAAGGCAACGATCATGCCCTTGGTCGGCTGCAATAGCGCGAGTGCGCTGACCAGCGTCACCGGCAGCCAGATCGCCAGTTGCACCCAGGCCGGCGGCGCGTAGTTCATTTCCAGCCACAACAGCGCTGGCACCACGACGTGGCCGACCACGATGATGACGAGATAGGCCGGAAAATCGTCGGCGCGCTGCGGGGTGAAATCCTCGCCGCAGACCTCGCAGTGATCGGCGACCTTCAGGAAGCGGCGGAACACATGGCCGCGCCCGCAGTTCGGGCACTTCATGGTAAAGCCGCGCCACAGCGCCTTTGGCAGGGAAACCGCTTCTCGCATTGCCGTGCTCCTTGACCTGAACCGTTGATCCATACAATATGGATTTCAAGGCATACAATCAAAGACAAAGCGCCAGATTGCATGGATTGGATCCCTACAGTTTCCGAATGGCAAGGCCCGTTATTCCTGCGCATCGTCGATGCGCTGGCGGCTGACATCGCGAGCGGCCGGCTGGTGCGCGGCCAGCGGCTGCCGACCCACCGCGCGCTGGCCTCCGCACTCGGCATTGATCTCACCACGGTCACGCGGGCCTATGGCGAAGCGCGGCGGCGCGGATTGCTGGACGCGCGCGTCGGCCAGGGCACTTTCGTGTCGGAGACGACAGCGCGCGCGGCGTCCGACCTGCCCGCACCTGTCAATATCGACCTGTCGATGAACCTGCCGCCGCAGCCGGTCGAGGCCAACCTTGATCTGCGCATCGCGCAGGGGCTCGCGACCATCCGCGCCGACGCCGGCTTCAGCGCATTCCTCAGCTACGCGCGTCCCGGCGGTACCACCGATGAACGCGAGGTTGCCGCCGGCTGGTTGCAGCCGCGCGTGCCGGAGGCGTCGGCCGACCGCATCGTGGTGTATCCGGGATCGCAGGCGATCATCTTCAACGCCCTGCTCGCGCTGACCTCGCCCGGCGACGTCGTGCTGACGGAAGCGCTGACGTTTCCCGGCGTGAAGGCGGCCGCGGCGCGGCTCGACGTCCGCCTGGTCGGCGTCGCGATGGATGTGGAAGGCGCCCGCCCCGATGCGCTCGACGAGGCCTACCGCAAGCACAAGCCGAAGGCGATCTATCTGGTGCCGACGCAGCAGAACCCGACGACGGCGACGATGGGTGCCGTCAGGCGCAAGGCGATCGCCGATGTCATCCAGAAGCGAGGCTGTGTGCTGATCGAGGACGACGTCTATGGCCCGCTCGAGCCGCAGACGGCCCCGATCGCGACCCTGATCCCCGAACACACCTATTACGCCGCCAGCATCGCCAAATGCATCGCGCCCGCGCTGCGGGTCGCCTATCTGCTGGCACCGGATAGCGCCGCCGAGCAGCGGATGCGTGCCGGCCTGCAGGCCACCATGCAGATGCCGCCATCCCTGATGGTCGCGCTGGTCACGCAGTGGCTGCGCTCCGGCGTCGCCGGCGAAATCATCCGCGCGATCAGAAACGAGGCGGCCGCGCGCCAGCAGCTTGCCGCACGCTTCCTGAAAGGCGTGACCTATGCGGCGCGGCCGGCAAGCCATCACCTCTGGCTGCCGCTGCCGAAGCATTTCGACGGCACCGACCTGTTGTCGCATTTGATGCGCAATGGATTGGCCGTCGTCGGCGAAGACGCGTTCGCAGTCGGCGACGGCGCACCGCGCGGCCTGCGCGTCTCGCTCGGCGCGGCGCGCAACCGCGCCGAATTGAGCCAGGCATTGCAGGTGCTGTCGAACGCGGTGCGGACGCCGGTCGGCGCAACGCAAATTGTCTGAACTCCGACGTTCTTTGCAGAAGCGATGCGGCAGGAAAATACTGTATCGCGGCAGACGCCCGCGTTAAGGTCGCGGCGCAAGGCCTGAAGGGCAGCTTCAGGCTGGCATCGGGCAGTCGGGGCGCTCTCATCAATGTCATGCAGATATGATCGGGTTGTCCATATCGCGTCGGCCGCAACGCAGTTGCTCCGCGCGACGCTCCTGCTGATCGCAGCGCTCACCCTTTGCCTCGGCGCCTTCAACGCAAGCCGCGCCGCCGACATCCCCGCCCCGTCGCCGGAAAAGCTCGCGCGCATCACCGAATTCTTCAACGACGAGGTCGCCTCGGGCCGGCTGCCCGGGGCCGTGATCCTGATCCAGCAGCACGGCAAACCGGTCTATCTGCAATGCTTCGGCGTGCGCGACGTCGCGACCAGGGCGCCGATGACGCCGGACACGATCTTCGCGCTGCATTCGATGACCAAGCCGATCACCAGCGTCGCGGCCATGATGCTGATCGATGAAGGCAAGCTGTCGCCGCAGGATCCGCTGTCGAAATACATCCCGGCCTTCGCCGATGTGAAGGTCGGCATCGAACCACCGAACGACAACAATCTGTCGGACCTGAAGCTGGTGCCCCCGGTCCATCCCGTCACCATCCAGGACCTGATGCGGCACACCTCGGGTATCACCTACGAATATATTGGCGCCAACTGGGTCCAACAGATCTACATGCAGGGCCATCTGTTCGACGGTCAGTTCGACAACAAGGCGTTTGCCGAGCGGATCGCCAAGCTACCGCTGTCGCGGCAGCCCGGCACGCTGTGGCGTTACGGCCATTCGACCGACGTGCTCGGCCGCGTCACCGAGATCATCTCGGGCAAGACGCTCTACCAGTTCGAGAAGGAGCGGATCTTCGATCCCCTGCGCATGACCAGCACGAAGTTCGTGCTCGACAGCGGCGAGGAGCGCGCGCGGATGGCAAGGCCGCTGCCATCGGACAAGATTCTGCTCGACGCCGAGCGTGACAGGCTCGCGCATCCCGAGTGGGAATCCGGCGGTGGCGGGTTGCTGTCGACGGTGCTCGACTATGCGTGGTTCGCCCAGATGCTCCTTAACGGTGGCGAACTCGACGGCAGGCGCTATCTCAGCCCCGCCGCCTTCAAGGACATGACGACGGACCACATCGGGCCGGGCTCCGGCGTCGGCCGCGACTACTGGTACTTTCCCGGTGACGGCTTTGGCTATGGCTACGGCATCGCCGTGCGCACCGATCCCGGTATTGCCAAGCCACCACCGGCGGGCTCGATCGGCGAACTGAAGTGGGACAGCGGCAGCGGCACCTATTTCGGCGTCGATCCGAAGCTCGACATGATCTACATCCTGCTCGAGCAGACCCAGAACGAGCGCCAGCGCATTACGCCGGCGTTCAAGAAGCTGGTCTACGACGCGTTCGGCGCCAATTGAGCCGCGATCGCGTCTCTTGCGCGTGGCAGCGCATCCCCTTCGAAACGTCGCCGCGCGCCTGCCGACGCCTTGGGCTAGTCTAGGTGTCGCCGGCAAGCGCCTGCAATAGCCTGACGAGACTGCCGGCACGATCGGTCACCGGCCGGAAGAAGGCGGCGTCGGTTTCCTCGACCACGACCACCGCCTTCTGCGCCAGCGTGCGGCCCGCGCTCGTCACGGCGATCAGCTTGGCGCGCGGGTCGTCGGGGTGCTGGCGTCGCGTCAGATATTTCAACGCTTCCAGCGAGCGCACGATCTGCGACGTCGTCATCGGATCGACGCCGGTGAGTTCGCCGATCCGGGCCTGGGACAACGTCTCCTTCTCGCCGAACCAGGTGGCGCAGGCCAGGATCACGAACTGGGAGTGCGTTAGGCCAAGCGGCTGCAACGCCGCGCGCTGTCGGCGCTGCCACGCGTTGGAGACCCGCCACAGCAGGAAGCCCGGGCTGTCGGCCGGCCCCGAGAAGCGCGTCGGCAGCGGCGGCGCCGCAGGTTTCCTGGTCGTCATGCCGGCAGGGGTACTTTCACGTCCATGGCGTGTGCGATGGTCGCAAAATCGCGCGGCGTCAGCAACAGATGTCCGCGACGCAGCGCCATTCCCCAGTTCGGCTGTGCACAGAGATCGAGGCTGTCCTTGAGATCGGCAAGCGGCACCTCGCGTGCCGTCGTGTAACGCACCCGGCGGCGAAACGGCACAAAGCCGCCGCCCATATCGAACTTGAACACCTCGTCATCGGCAACCTCGCCGATCGCCGTGAATGCGCGCAGCGCTTCGCCGCCCATCTCCATCGTCGGCGAGTAATAGATCAGCCAGTCGCCGGCTCGCATGAGCCGCAGCGGCTGCGCCTTGCCGTGGCACAATTGCGCAAAGCCACCGGCCACTCCGCGCTGCACATGGGTGCGCGACACCACGCCGAGCCAGCCGGTCATGACCGCCTGCCCTCCGCGATGGCAACGAGCGCGGCCAGCACATCCGGGAAATCGGCCGAGATCATCGGACCGATCTCCGCCGCGCCCTCGCCGCGCGCGTCGACCGCGTAGGTGATGCGCGTGCGCGACGGCGCGAGGGGCTCGATGCGGTGCGTGACCGCGATCACGAGATCGTCGATGCGGGTCTCGTCGACAAAGCTCTCGTTCTCGCGCACCTCGGTCAGCACGGCGCGAAGCGGTTCCTCGCCCGGCGGCTTCATGACGAAGCCGGTGCCGGCCGCGAACGGACCCTCGAGCGCAATCGTTTCGATCCCGGCGTTCCATAGCGTCCATCCGGGAACGTCCCGGAACAAGGCCCAGATCGCCTCGGGGCTCGCGCTGGTCTCAATGCTGAATTGGGTCTGCCAGGCAGGTCGCGCGTCCATGGTCATCCTCCATATACTAAGTGCGATTATTATATGCACACTTAGTATATGGACGCAAGCCCGGTCGGCGCGCTCATGGGGCGGCTGGCCCCTCACTCAGATCACGTAGAACCCATGCGTGCCATCACGGCGCAGTTGCTCGACGAGGCCGAACTCCCAATCGAGATAGGCCTGCATCGCGGCCTCCGCGACATCGGTGCCCTCATAAGGGCGCCGGTAGCGGTGGGACGGATCGGGCTTGGGCAGGACCAGCGGCGGCCCGATCTCGAGTGGTCCCTCATAGCCGCCCTCGAGCACGTAGACCTCCCATCCCATCTGCGCGAGCCAGGACGCGGTCATGTCGGCGCGAACGCTCCTGTCGTCGGTCAGCACGATCCGTGCACCACGCACCGGCGCCGCCATGTCGATCTCCTGGACGAGTTGGCCCCCCGCATAATGGCGGAAGCCCGCGAGATGGCCGGCGGCATAATCATCGGTGTCGCGGACATCGAAGCGGTAGAGTGTGCGCGTGGTGTCCGCCTGCAGCACCGCCAGTTCGCGCACGCCGATACGCCGGACACCGGCGCGATAGGCGACGTCGCGGGCCTTGTCGCCGGCGCCGTCGAACAGGCCGATGTCGCCGCGCGTGTCGGCACCGTGTTCGAGGCCATGCCTGGCGAGCGTCCAGCCGATCGTGCCGTTGCGCAGCGCCCGCACCTTGTTGGGCAGGCCCGCATTGATCAGCGATTGCGTTCCGATGATCGAGCGCGTGCGGCCGGCGCAGTTGACGATGATCGTGGTGTCGGGATCGGGCGCGGCGCGGCCCGCGCGCAGCACGAGCTCCGCGCCGGGCACGCTGACCGAGCCCGGAATGTTCATGGTGGCATATTCATCGAAACGGCGCACATCGAGGATCGCGATGTTGGCCTTGCCGGCAATCAGCGAGGCGACCTCGTCGGCGCTGAGCGACGGCGTGTGGCGGCGCGCCTCGACCAGCTCGCCGAACGCCTTGGCGTAGGAATTGACGTCCTGGAACACCTCGTAGCCGGCCGAGCGCCAGGCCTGGAGGCCGCCGGCCAGCGCGCGAACGTTGCTGTAGCCGAGCGCCTCGAACTGGTCTTTCGCGTTCGCGATCAGGCCCTCACCATCATCATAGAGGACGATCGAGACGTCCCTGCGCGGCAGCCGAACGCCGGCCTCGAGCGCGATCCGGCCGGCCGCCATATTGGCGGCAAATAACGGATGGCCGGTCGCGAACGCCGCTTCATGCCTGATGTCGAGCAGCGCGATCTCCTGGCGCAGCAGGAGCGCGGCACGGATGTCCTGGGGCGTGACGGTGGCAAGGGGCATGGACTGGCCTGAGCGAGAACGAGGGGCTGGCCTGCTCTATACCGAAACGGCCGCGCGTCAAAGGTTTGCAGGGCCTCCCCCGCACTGGCTGCAGTCGTGGCCACACAGATCCGTGGAACGAAACGCGGCCGGGCCGCTTTGCTCATCCTGACCGCGCTTGCTACGCTCGCGATCGGCCCTGATGGCACCCGATCACGCCTTCCAGACAAGAGGAGGTGACGGAGCCATGCCCTGGAGCCCGGGAGGACGACAATGAGAACCGTCGGAAATGAACCGCTGTCGCGTCATGCCCTCGCTTTCGTGCTGGCCGGCGGACGCGGCAGCAGGCTGCTGGAGCTGACCGACAGGCGCGCCAAGCCCGCGGTCTATTTCGGGGGAAAATCCCGGATCATCGATTTCGCCCTGTCCAATGCGGTGAACTCCGGCATCCGCCGCATCGCGGTCGCAACCCAGTACAAGGCCCACAGCCTGATCCGGCATCTGCAGATGGGCTGGAATTTCTTCCGCCCGGAGCGGAACGAGAGTTTTGACATCCTGCCCGCGAGCCAACGGGTGTCGGAGACCAACTGGTATCTCGGCACGGCCGATGCCGTGTACCAGAACATCGACATCGTCGAGCCGCACGGCACCAAATACATCGTGCTGCTCGCGGGCGACCATATCTACAAGATGGACTACGAGCTCATGCTGAAGCAGCATGTCGAGAGCGGCGCCGACGTTACCGTCGGCTGCCTCGAGATGCCGCGAGCGGAATCCAGCGGCTTCGGCATCATGCATATCGACGAGCACGGCGTGATCCAGTCCTTCCTCGAGAAGCCGGCCGATCCGCCGCCAATGCCCGGCAAGCCCGACAAATCGCTCGCCAGCATGGGCATCTACGTGTTCGATTCAAAATTCCTATTCGACGAACTGCGTCGCGACGCAGCGGACCCGAATTCGAGCCACGATTTCGGCAAGGACATCATCCCCCATATCGTGAAGCATGGCCGGGCGGTGGCCCATCAGTTCAACGACTCCTGCGTCCGCTCCGGTGACGATCCCCGCGCCTATTGGCGTGACGTCGGCACTGTCGATGCCTATTGGGCCGCCAACATCGATCTCACCGACGTCGTGCCGGAGCTCGACCTCTACGATCGCGCCTGGCCGATCTGGACCTATGCCGAGATCACGCCGCCCGCAAAATTCGTCCACGATGAAGACGGCCGGCGCGGACAGGCGGTGACGTCGCTGGTATCTGGGGGCTGCATCATCTCGGGTGCTGCGCTCCGCCGCTCCCTGCTGTTCACCGGCGTGCACGTCAATTCCTACGCCTATGTCGAGAATGCCGTCATCATGCCCTATGTCAATGTCGGGCGGGGCGCGCGGCTCCGGAATGTCGTGATCGATCGCGGCGTCCAGATCCCGGAGGGTCTGGTTGTTGGGGAAGATCAGGGGGTCGATGCGCAACGATTCCGCACCACCTCGAACGGCATCACGCTGATCACGCAGCCGATGATCGACAGGCTCAATACATGACGTCGGTCAGCGTGCTTGCGGTTGCGTCCGAAATCTACCCGATCGTCAAGACCGGCGGCCTGGCCGATGTGGTCGGCGCGCTGCCGGCGGCATTGAACGAGCACGGCATCGCGACACGAACGCTGGTTCCCGGATATCCCGACGTGCTCAAGGCGCTGCCGTCAGCGGAACTGCTGCTGCACTGGCCGGACCTCTATGGCGGGCCGATCCGCGTGCTGGCCGGATCGCATGACGGCCTCGATCTCTACGCGCTCGACGCGCCGCATCTGTTTGCGCGCGCGGGCAATCCCTATCTCGGGCCCGACGGCAAGGACTGGCCGGACAACGGCATCCGCTTTGCGGCGCTGTCCCGCGTCGCCGCCGAGATCGGCCACGGCGCCATTCCGTCCTTCGTGCCTGACGTCGTGCACGCGCACGACTGGCAGGCTGGGCTGGCGCCCGCCTATCTGCACTATGACCACCGCCCGCGGCCTTCAACCGTGATGACGGTGCACAACCTCGCCTATCAGGGGCAGTTTTCGCCCGACATGCTCACAACCTTCGGACTGCCTGCGGAATCCTATCGTATCCATGGCGTCGAATATTACGGAACGATCAGCCTGCTGAAGGCCGGCCTGCAATTCGCCGATCGCATCACCACCGTCTCCCCGACCTACTCGCGGGAAATCCAGGGCGACGATGGCGGGATGGGGTTCGGCGGATTGCTGCGCGAGCGGTCGGGCGTGCTGAGTGGCATCCTCAACGGCATCGACATATCGGTGTGGAATCCGCAGACCGATCCGCAGATCGCCGCGCGTTTCGGCGCGGAGCAATTGGCGCCGCGCGCGTCGAACAAGCAGGCACTGCAGCAGCGCTTCGGGCTCGAACCATCGGCCGACGCGATGCTACTCGGCGTCATCAGCCGGCTGTCCTGGCAGAAGGGCCTCGATCTCCTGCTTGAGACCATTCCGACACTCCTGAGTGAGGGCATGCAGCTCGCGCTGCTCGGAAGCGGCGACCGCGACCTGCAGGATCGCTATTCTGCGCTGGCCCACGCTCATCGCGGACGGATCGCGGTCGTGATCGGCTACGATGAAGCGCTCGCGCATCTGATCCAGGCCGGCGCGGACGCGCTCGCCGTGCCGTCGCGCTTCGAACCCTGCGGCCTCACCCAGCTCTGCGCGCTGCGCTACGGCGCGGTGCCGATCGTCTCCGACGTCGGCGGGCTTGCGGACACCGTCGTCGATGTCGACGAGGCCGCGGTTGCCGGCGGTGCGGCGACCGGCGTCAAATTTGGTCCGGTGGTGCCGGAAGCCCTCGCCCACGCGCTGCGCAAGGCCAACCTCCTGTTCAACGACAAGGTGACGTGGCGCCGGCTGCAGCACAGCGGCATGACCACCGACGTGTCATGGCGCGATCGCGCCGGCCGCTATGCCGCGCTTTATCGCGAGCTGGTCGCCGCGCAGCAGGGCTAGGGCGTGACGCTTCACCGCCCTTCGAGCAAGGCATCGCGCACCAGTCGCGACAGCCGCGCGACAGATCGCGCAGCTCTTGCGCCGGTCAGTGCAGGAGATCGCAGGCGGCGATCCGGTTGAAGTCGGCGAGGCGCCGGTCGGCATTGGCGTGAAGATCGATGCTTGCGACGAGGTCGAGCAGCCGGCCATAGGCGCGATCAGCGACCGCAACGGGCAGCGGCTCCTCGTCGAAGGCCTCGACATAGCTGCCGACGAGACTGCTCAGCAGCCGGCACAGAGCACGCTGCTCGGGGGCGTCCCTGCTCAAGGTCTCGAGTTTTTGCTGGAAGGTCTTGAAGGTCCGCAAGCCGTGGTGCTGTTGCGAAAGCCACGCATGCAATTCGGACGTATTCAGATCAGGCGTATTCAGTTCGGTCATGTCAGCCTCTTCGAATAGGAGAAGAAGCTACCGGCTTATACAGCCGCTCCGCTCGCCGCGCCACGACATTTTTTGCATCCCACCCCCTCGTTTGGGCAGAAGCTGTCATCTGGCTGTGCCGTGGTGCCGTTAATCTCGCGCGAGTGCCGGGAGGATGCGGTGCTGCGATGGCCTCGTGTTACCGCCGAAGCCACCGCATCAGAATTCACGATTGCGCGCGCTGACGGTCAACGTCACCGCGCAGGATCACTCTCTGCGGCGCTCACCCGAACAACGGATCGCGGCAGCGACGCCAGCAACAGCACGACGCAGACGCAGAGCAGCACGATGTCCTTGAAGATGAACTCGCCGGCCAGGTTCCAGGCCATCGGGTCGGTCGACAGGCTCCACCTCACGACCCCCGGCGTCGTGAAGAAGAACGACCATGTGATCGCAAAGGTGATCACCCCCATCAGCGCACCGATCGCCGACAGGATCGGATTGAATGCACCTGCTGCGAGCAACGCGGCGATAGCGAACTCGACCACGCCGAGCACATAGGCCTCGCCCCTGAGGCCGAACACCAACAGCCACGAGACGAACGGGCTGTTGCTGATGAACTGGACGATGCCCTGCGCCGACTGCAGCGTGAACTTCTGCATGCCGAACGACACGAAGATCACGACCATGACCCAGCGCAGGATCGCGAGCAGACGATAAGACCCCTCGCCCTTTTCGGCGATGTTGAAAGACAAGTTCATGCGGACGTTTCTTCCCTGATTGCGAATGACCCCCAGCCGGCGCATTTGCTGCGCCCGTGGCTGGTTTACGCAGGGTCCCGCCCCACCGTTACGCGCGGGGCACGATCGTCCGGTTCACAATGATGTGCGCGCGAGGTGATGAGCCCGGCCGCCTGATGTCCTCAGCCTGCGTTGAGCAGCTCTCCGACCTTCTCATAGGCCTCGCCCTTGAACCGCATCAGCTGAAACTGCTTGATCGGCACATAGTCGTTCGGCGTCGTGTTGAGGGTAATGCCGGGAATGAGGAGCGGCGCGGCAAAGTTTCTGAGATTGGCCGCCTGATGCAGGACATTGGCACGCGTCAATTGATCACCGCACTGGCCGATGACGTGGGCGGTGGTCGCCGCGACCGTATAGCCGATGGCGTAGAGATCGTCGGCGCGATCGGCATTGGGCACATAGCGGTCCAGAAACGCCATATACTCCTTCATGTCGGGCGCCTCGGTCCACAATGGATTACCCGGATCTTTCCGCGTCACGAAGGCGAGGACGCCCTGGGCATTCTCGAACCCTGCGGGCTGCAGGGTTGCCCGCGTCGACGCATTGCCTGCGCCGAGAAACACCTGCGGTCGCCAATCGAGCGCGGCCATCTTCCGCAACGCCTGGCTTGCCATCCTCGGGATGGTGATGAGAAACACCACGTCGGCACCCGCCATCTTCATCTGGACGATCTGGGAGTCGATCGTGGGATCGCTGACCGAATAATTCAGTTCCGACACGATCTGCGAGGTCCTCGCGCCCAGACCGTTCTTCAGGCCGGACAAGGTTGCCTTGCCGGCGTCGTCGTTCTGGTAGAGCAGCCCGACCTTGGCGCCAGGCGACGTGCTGGCGATGTAGCGCCCGATCACGGCGCCCTCGATTTCGTAGGTGGTCCCGCCGACCATTGTCCAGGGATTGGCCGCGGGGTCCGACAGCTTGCTGGCGGCAGCCGCCAGAAATAGCTGCGGAACCTTCCGCGCGTTCATGTATTTCTGCACGGCGATGTTGCCCGGCGTTCCCATCGCGCCCGAGATGAACAGGACCTCATCGCCCTCGATCAGCCGCCGTACCGCTTCGACCGATTTCGGCGGGCTGTAGGCGTCGTCATAGTTGATGAACTTGATCGTACGGCCGTTGACGCCGCCTCGCTCGTTAAGCATGCGAAAGTACGCATCCATCGCGTTGGCGAGCACGCCGAACGACGAGACCGGCCCGCTGAGCGGTCCGAACTGGCCGATGCGGATCTCCTTGTCGGTCGCGCCGGGATCATATGAGGCGCCGGCGAACGCCTTGCCTCCGATGGCTGCGGCCGCAAGCCCGGCCGCCGTGGTCTTGAGCAAAGCTCTGCGGCTGACTCGTTTCATGGCTTCCTCCCGAGGACGTCGGCGTCTTACGCGCCGTTACCGTCGAATGCCGCGTCATACTGCCCGGCTATTTCATCGATGAGGTCGACGACGCTGCCGACCGCGCGCACGCCCGACACCGAATGGCCGGCACTCCAGACCTCGATCCAGCGCCGCGGCCCCTCGGTGGAATTCTTGCCGCCGAACTTCTCGCGCGCCCGCGCTTCGGAGACCGACTCGTCGAGGTTTGCGGGATCGAGCCCCGCGGCGATGATCGACGGGCGCAGCATGCTCGCAGCGAGCCCGGTGAATGCCCGCGTCAGCAGGACGTCGTCGAGCGTGCTGTCGACCAGCATCTGGCGATAGGCGTCGCTCGCCATGCTCTCGCGGGTCGCGATGAAGCGCGTCCCCATATAGGCGAGGTCGCAGCCGAGTACGCGCGCGGCGGCGAGCGAGACGCCGTCGCTCACGCCGCCCGCGAGCACGATCGGTCCGTCGAACATCGCGCGCACCGCCCGCACGAATGCGAACGGATTGACCCAGCCGGTCTGTCCGCCGGCACCTGCGCTCAGCAGGATCAGGCCATCGACGCCGGCCTCGATCGCCTTCTCGGCATGGCGCAGCGACGCGATATCCGCAAACACCAGGCAGCCGACATCATGGAGCGGCGCAATTGCCGCCGCGGGCGAACCGACGCTGGTGATGACCATTTCGACCTTGTGCCGCACGAGACAGGCCAGATCGTCCTTGAAGCGCGGCTGACGGATGATGAGGTTCGGACAATGCGGCGCAGCCGGCCGTTCATTGTCGGCGACGCCGCGTTCGATCCGGAGAAGCCATGAGTCGAGCTCCTCGACCGAGCGTGCATTGGCGGTCGGAAATGCGCCGATGGCTCCGGAACGGCAGACCGCCGTGACCAGATCGACTCCGGAAACACGGAGCATCGGGGCGGCGATCAGCGGCAGACGAAGCCGCTCCGCGATCGCGGCCGGCAGCGCGCTTCGCCGGGCAGCGGCCGGCATGGCTAACGTCCCTTCCATACCGGCTTGCGCTTTTCGGCAAACGCCTTGAGCCCTTCGGTGCGGTCTTCGGCGCTGAACGCCCGGTCGGCGATCGGCATCTGTGCGCTCCATCCGCCCTCGTCGGTCCAGTTCGCGGCCTGGAAGATGATCTCCTTCGATGCGGCAAGCGCCGTCGGTCCGTTGATCAGGAGCTCATTGCCGAAGGCGATCGCCGCCTCCAACGCCTGCCCCGGCTCGACAAGCCGGTTCACGAGCCCCAAGCGTTCGAAGAACTCCGCGCTCTTGAACTGGCCGGTCAGCGCCAGCTCCATGGCGATGTGATACGGAATTCGCTTCGGCAGCCGGAACAGGCCGCCGCCGACGGCGACGACATTGTGCCTGACTTCCGGCAGGCCCATCTTCGCGTCACGCGCGGCGACGATCAGGTCGCATGACAGGCAAAGCTCGAGCCCGCCGCCGACAGCGTAGCCTTCGACGGCCGCGATCAACGGCTTCCGCGGCGGCCGTCGAAACAGCCCGAAACCGCCGCGCTCGGTCACGCCCCGTTCGCCGCGCGCGACGGCCTTGAGATCGGCACCGGCCGAGAAGTTGCCGCCGGCCCCCGTGACGACGCCGACGAACAGCGCATCCTCCGCGTCGAGCAGATCCATCGCCGCCGAGATGCCTTGCGCGACCGCAAGGTTGCAGGCGTTCCTGGCCTCGGGCCGGTTCAGGGTGACGACCAGGATATGTCCGCGACGTTCGGTCAGTACGACCTGTTCACTCTCGTTTGCCATTGATGAACCTCACAGCGCAAAGGTGAAGCCGCCATTGACCGGATAGGTCTGGCCGGTGATCCACGCACTCGCATCGGAGGCGAGGAACAGGACCATGTTGGCGACGTCGGACGGCTGACCGGGACGACGGATGACGTACTTCTCCATCATCTTCTTCTGCATCTCGGGGTTGGCCTTGAGCCGCGCCTCGATCGCCGGCGTCAGGGTGGCAGCGATCGCGACGCAATTGGCCGTGATCTGATAGCGGCCGAGCGATCGCGCGATCGCGCGGGTGAAGCCCGCGGCGCCCGCCTTGGCGCCGGAATAGACTTCCAGTCCCGCTTCGCCGGCGCGGCCGGCGTCAGAGATGATCGTGACGATGCGCCCGCCTTGGCGCTCGATCATCCGCGGAATGCACGCCGATGCGCAGTTGATGACGCCATACAGGTTGACGCCGATGAAGCTGTTCCAGACCGCAGGCCCGGTCTCCCAGAACGGCTTGCGCGCATCGGGATCGGGAACGGCGCCGGCATTGCCGGCATTGTTGACGAGGACATCGACCGGGCCGAACGCCTGCTCCGCCTTCTCGACCATCGCCTTGACCGACGCGAGGTCGGTGACGTCGGCCTGCGCCGCAATCGCCTTGCCGCCGGCGGCGTTGATTTCGGCGGCGACTTGCTCGGCCCGCTCGAGGAAGTAGTCGTTGACGACGATGCCGGCTGCCCTGTGGGCGGCGAAATGCAGGGCGATCTGACGTCCCACACCCTGGCCGGCGCCGGTGACCAAGGTCACCTTGTTCTGCAGATCGAGAAGATCACTCATACATTCCGCTCCCGTCCCTTCCAGTAAGGTTCACGCAGTTCCCGCTTGAGCAGCTTGCCCATTGTGTTGCGCGGCAGTTCGTCGACAATCGACAGCGTTTTGGGCCGCTTGTACGAAGCCAGGTGCTCGCGGCAGAAGTCGAGGATCGCGTCCTGGTCGGCCTTGTGGCCCGGCTTCAGCTCGCAGAACGCCTTGACCTGCTCGCCGAATTCGTCGTCGGGAATTCCGATCACCGCGACGTCCTGAACGTCGGGATGCTTCAGGATCGCGGCCTCGATCTCCGCGGGATAGATGTTGACGCCGCCGGCGATGATCATGTCCTTGGCGCGATCGGTGATGAACAGATAGCCGTCGTCGTCGAGCATCCCGACGTCGCCGACGCGGAAGAATCCATCGGCATCGCGGGTGTCTGACCCGAGCGGCTGGCCGTTCAGATAGGAGCGGATCGTCACCGGCGTCCTGATCCAGATCTCGCCTGAGACATTGCGCGGCAGCTCCCGCCCCTCGGCGTCGCGGATGCTGATGTCGACATGCGTGTGCGGACGGCCGCTCGAGCCCGGTTTCTTGTCCTGCATGTCCGGCGGCAGGAAGCTGATCATGCCGACCTCGGTCGCGCCGTAGCCTTCACCGAGAACGCCGCCGCCGAAATAGCCGATGATCCATTGCTTGAGCTGGTAGGGCACCGGCGCTGCGCCGACCGAGAGCGCGCGGATCGACGAGACGTCGTAGCCGTCAAGCACCGCCTTCGGAAGCGCCGCGAGACGCTTGTACATCGTGGGCACCCCGGTCCAGTTGGTGACGCGATGCTTGGCGATCAGCCGAAGCGCGCCTTCGGGATCGAAGCGGCGCATCATGACGGTGGGATTGCCGAGTTGGACCGCGCCCCAGACCTGCGCCGGGCCGGCGCCGTGATGCAGCGGCAAGGTCAGGAGCGACACGCCGCCAGGCTGTCCGCGCCGGGTCTTCGCGACGTCGCTCAGATATTCGCTGGTGCGCGCATCCATCTGCACGCCCGGCTGCACCACCGAGACCACGCCCTTGGGCAGGCCGGTGGTCCCCGACGTATAGAGGATCAGCGGCGGCCGGCCGGCGGCGAACAGCGGAGGCTCCGCCGGAGACGTCAGGAGACTGGAAAACGCGACGAAGCCGGGTGACGCGGCCCCGATCGAGACGGCGAGCTTGATCGGCAGGCCTTCGAATGCGGGCTTCAGCGCGGCCGGATCGTCGTCGTCGCAAACGACGACGGTGGCTCCGCTGTTGGACAGCACATACTGGGTCTCCGATGGCGTCAGGCGCCAGTTGAGCCCGAGCAGCGAACAGCGGAGCTTGCCGAGCGCCTCGCTCAGGATCGGCCACTCGATCCGGATTTGCGTCCGCAGCACGACGATATCGCCGGCCACCACGCCCCGCGCCGCCAAACTATGCGCAACGCGGTTCGCGGCGTCGTTGAGCTGCGACCATGTCAGCTGCCGGTCGCCCTCGATGAACGCAACGTCGTCGGGACGGCTTGCGGCCCAGGCCTCGACCGTGTTCGGCTGAACGCTCATTTCGAAAGCCTCCGCTCGACGGCTGCGACAAACTGCTCGCCCATCTTGTCGAGATCGATCCCGTCGGGATCGACCAGCCACTGCGCCACCGATCCGCGCAGCGCGGCGAGAATGAGCGCGCTCTCGATGTCTACATCGATGTCGGTGCGCAGCTTTCCCGCGGCGATCCCGGCCTTGAGGCCGGCGGCGATCTCGGTCCTGGTGTCGCGATTGAGCTTGGCCACGGTGGTTGCGATCGCGGGCACAGTGAGAGCGCCGGCCAGCACCGCATGAAAGGCGCGAACCATCTCGGGCGCCCCAGGCGGCAGCACGAAATAGTATCTGAGCGAGGCGACCAGGGCTTCATACCCGACGAGACCCGGCGCGACAGCGCGGCGCTTCACCATGAAGGAATCGATCACGTAGGCCGCGAGCGCGGACAACAGGTCGGCCTTGGTGCGGAAATAGTGCGACGGCAGTCCGCGGCTATAGCCGGCGCGTGCGCCGGCTTCCGCCAGCGTGATCGCCTCGAGCCCGCCTTCGGCGACGATCAGCGCGGCGGCCTCGAGAATCCGGCGCTCCGCTTCGTCGCGGCGCTCGACCTGCGTGCGCCTTGAGCCAGGCGCATCGTCCCGCGACTCCAGCGCACGTCGAACTGCTCGTGTCATTCGGTTTCGCTCCCTAGCCGCCACCCGACGACTTTTTGCTTGCAATCAAGCTACAATAATGTTTGTTGGTTGGTCAACAAGTTTATTGAAGGAAACGCATGACACCCGCCAAACTGCTGAAATCCAGTCTGTATTCTTCTGAACAACACGATCCGGCCGACATCGGACCACGCCTGCAAGGCGGCCGGTGCCGCTGCGGCTACGTCTTCTTCCCGATGCAGACCTACGGCTGCGAACGCTGCGGCAGCCACGGCGACGCGCTGACACCCTGCGAACTCTCGACGCACGGAACGCTGCTTGCGGAAGCGACGGTCCACCTTCACGCCGACAAGACCCGCCCTGCTCCCTTCACGATCGTCAAGATCGCACTCGACGACGGGCCGGTCGTCCGCACGCTGTTGGCCGAAGACAGCGCAGCCGTTGCGCCGGGGCAGCGCATGGTCGGCAAGCTCGTGCCGCTCCAGCAAGGCGAGAGCAGCGAGATCGTGCTCGATATCCGCTTCTGCGCCGCATCCTGACACATACGGAGGTTTGCCATGGCCCGTTCTCTCAGCGATCTGCGTCCGGTCTACGTCGTCGGCATCGGCTGGCACCGCTATCAAAATCCGAGCGAGACGCCTTACGTCCCGCTCGGCCTCACCGCGATCCGCGCGGCGCTCGCCGATGCGCGCCTCGAATGGCCCGCGGTGGAGTCGAGCTATGTCGCGACCGCCCTGCTCGGCATGGCGGCGGGCCGGCCGATGCTGCGCCATCTCGGCGCCACCGGCGCGCCGCTCGTCCATATCGAGAACGCATCAGCTTCCGGATCGAGCGCGTTCCGGCACGCCTGCATCGAGGTCGCAAGCGGCATCAGCGATGTCGCGCTCGCGGTTGGCGTCGACAAGCGCAATCCGGTGCGGCGGTCGGAGACCGGCATCGGCCACCTCGCCGACGATGCGATCGTTCCCTTCACGCATTTCGCGCTGCTCACCAACGAGTACGCCTCGCGCCACAAGGTCTCCGTCGAGGACATCGCGCTGGTCGCCGTCAAGAACCATCGCAATGGCGCCAGGAATCCCAACGCCCAGCGACAACAGGAACGAACCCTCGAGGAGGTTCTCGGTGGAAAACGCGTGTCGGGATCGCTGACGGCCCTGCAATGCACGCCGATCGGCGAAGGCGCCGCAGCCGTTATTGTCGCGTCCGAAGAAGGCATCCGGCGATACGGCATCGATACCGGACGCGCCATTCGCGCCACCGCATCCGTCGGTCGCAGCGAGCGGGTGTATCCGCCGGGCGTCGGGTCCGACGCAGCGCTGACACGAGAGACCACCGAACTGGCACTGGCGGAGGCCAGGTTGCAGCCCAAGGATCTCGACATCATCGAACTGCACGACGCGTTCACGGTCGAGGAGCTGCATTACATCGAGAGCATCGGCCTGTGCGCCGAGGGGCAAGGCGTTCGCATGCTGAAGGACGGCGCGCTCGATATCGGCGGCCGTTGCGCGGTGAACCCGTCAGGCGGCCTCATCGCGATGGGACACCCGATCGGCCCGACCGGAATCGGCCAGATCGGTGAAATCGTCATGCAGCTGCGCGACGAAGCAGGTCGGCGTCAGCACCCCGGCGCACGCACCGGGCTTGCGCACATGGTGGGAGTCGGAGCCGTCTGCTACGTCCACATCCTGCAACGCTGACGCAGTCCGCGCAGACCCCGCCGGCATTCACGATTGCGCCTGGCGGGGCGCCGCCGGCCTGCCCTACGCCAGACGAACATCGATCCGCGCCTCGCGTTGCCGTTACTCCAGATCCAGATAGTAGCGCCACTCGGTGCCCATGTTGTCGTCGGTGATAAGGGCCTTGTCCGAGGTTTGCGCGAGCAGGACAGGACATTGCTCGATCATGTCGCCCTGGAGGCGATAATGCTGCATCAGCGCATCGAGGAAGTCACGGTCGGCGGGATCGGCCAGATTGAATTCGGGCTTACCATCGATCGTGTAATGCTCGAGAACCTTCCGCCACCGCGCATGGTTCCAGTCGAGTGGCGCGTTCGATATGACGGCATGGTTCGTGAATCGGGCGCCGTACGGAAACACGGCGCACGCCGTCTTCTGGGCCCGCCTGGACGAGGTCGTGTTGTAGAAGAAGATACCGCCGGGGTTGAGGTGCTGGCTGACCAGCCGGAGGAACTCGGTCGAGAGCAGGTTGGTTGCGTTCGCCCGGAAGTGCCACGTCGTGTTCGAGACGATCGCGTCAAACTGCCTGCCTGGATGCCGGCTCAACCACCGCCGTCCATCGTCGGCGATGATCTTGACCTTCGGATTGCGCAACACCGACTGCACCTCGGGCTGCTGCGCAATCAGCGCGACATATCCCGGATTGATCTCGACGATCGTCAAGGTCTCGACTGCCGGGTTGTTTGCGATGACTTGCGCCCAGGAACCGGACGACAGCCCGATCATCAGAACGTCGCGCGGCGACGGGTGGAACAAGCTGAGCGCGAACGGGCGGACAATTCCATTGCGATCCGACTTGAGGTTGGTGTTGAAGCGCCCGTCATACATGCCGTTGCCGTACACGACCCCGTCGGCGTCGACCGTGATCACGCCGCTTCGATTTTCCACCACATGCGCAAAGTCACGACCGGATATCGTCCAGCTCTGAAGGTTCTCGAACAGATGGCGGGAAAGCGGCGGCGCGATCACCGTTCCGGCGACAAGAACCGTAACGGCGACAGCGGCCGCCCTCCCTCGCACGCCAGCCACGGCGTTGGAATTGCAGATCAACAGCAGCGCGCACAGTGTTCCGATGGCGAGCAATAGCGTGCTGATCTGTTGCAAGCCGAGGTAATTCGTCAGGACGAAACCGGTAACGACGGCGCCGGCAGCGCAACCGGCGATATTTGCGGCGTAAAGCAGCGCCGTCTGCATGCCGGCGCGTTGATCGGCCGCAATTCCGAAATGCGACAGGAACGGCAGCAGCGCGCCCCATTGCCGCGCGACCAGATAGATTCCGAGCAACACCAGCACGAAGACGCCTGCGCCGGCCCAGGCAAACTGGGTGACGAGCGGAAGAAAGGCCGCCCCGACGAGATTGGCCCAGATCAGGCCCTTGGCAGCCTCATGCATCGCCTCCGACGGAGTGAGCCTGTCGCAGACTTTTGCCGCATGGTACGCGCCGCTGGCTATGCCTGCCAGAAAGCCGCACAGCACGAAGGCGAAGGCCATCGAACTTGATCCGGACCCAACGGACACGGCGCGGAAGAAAAAGATCTCGTACGACAGCGAGACGAAACCGCTCACGGCCGCGAGCAGCGCCACGAATGGCATCGAGAGGATCGGCTGCGTCGCGCGCTGGCACGCCTGGTGGCGGTCCGTCTCGTCGGAGCGTTGACGGCGGGAATGCGCCACGAACGCGCCGACCGCAACGGCGATATTGATCCCCGCGGCGATGTACACCGCCATATGCATCCCGAAGTGCGGGAAGATGACCAGCGCGCAGAGCAAGCAGGCGGCAGACGCGCCGAGCGTGTTGACATAGTAAAGCAGACCGACCGAGCTGCCGATCTGGCCCGACGCCCTGACCAGATACGACACGAGGATCGGAAGCGTCGCCCCCATCAAGAGCGTGGGGACGAGGACGAGCAGCAGGTTGACGGCGGCAATCGCGGGCAGCGACCAGTCCAAGGTGAAGTGGCCGACCTGCTCGAAGATCGAGAGCGAAGCGAGACCAAATGCCGCAGTCGCGAATTCGATGGACCCAAGCAGCAACAGCGGCTGCACATTGCGACGCCGCGTGATCCATCCGCCGGCAAGGCTGCCGACGCCAAGGCCCAGCATGAAGGCCGTGACGACGACCGTCACGGACTCGGTGTTGACGCCAAAGATGCGAAACAGGCTGCGTTGCCAGGTGAGTTGGTAGATAAGTGCGGGAAGTCCCGAGAAGAAGAAGAGAATATAGAGGACACGGACACGCAACGCTGACGGCGCCGACGCGGCCGTCGAAATTTCCAGGGTAGTCACTTCCATCTCCCAACCGAGGGAGATTGCTGGCTAGCAACAATTCGTCAGTCAAAGGTTGCAGCGGCCCCTTGGATTCGACCAACAGCCCGCTTTCCTGAGTTGCACATCGGACGAGAAGGTGCGGCCAAAGGACGCGGTGCAATGCCTCAGTGACATCGGCTCAGGCGCGCTGGCGCTGGGCCTTCGCCGGCAGCGGCATGGTGAAGCCGTACAGGAACAGGTCCACCACCATGTCGGCGAACTCCCTGGGATCGATCCCGCCCTTCGGATCGTACCAGGTGTGGCTGAAGTTCAAGATGCCGAACAGCATCATGCTGTAGATCTTCTTGGTGCGCTTGACGATCTTGCCTTCCTTGTCGAGCCGGATCAGAAGGTCTGAAATCGTGTCGACCAGCTGGCGCTCCAGCGCCTTGATCGCATCCTGCTCGGTCTCGCCGAGGAACGACAGGTCGTTCAGGATCACGCGCTGCTCGTCGCTCGAGCGCGCATTGAGCTCCACGATCGCCTGGATCGCGGCGCGAAATTGCTCCAGCGTCGTCGACTTGCCGGCCATCGCGGCCTCGACATCCGCGATCATCTCGCGGATATGCGCGTCCAGGATCGCGAACAGGATCGCTTCCTTGGAATCGAAATAGTGGTACAGCGCGCCGCGCGACAGCTTGCAGGCGTCGGCGAGGTCAGCGATCGAGGCGCGCATGTAGCCCTGCCGGGCGAACAGGCCGCAGGCGGTGGTGAGGATCCCCCGCTGAATGTCGTCGTAGTTTTCCGAGCGCGTCCGCGCCATCACCGTCTCTCTTGTCCAAGCCTTCTTGCAAGACAGGCATCGCCCGGATTGGGCGACTCCCGCCTCTCTATACTACCGGCGCGCCCGACGCTGGCGCCTTTGCAGCCGCCATCCACGAGAACTGTCGCAACACCCCGGGACCGGTTTTTGATCTGCGTCAAAAAATAATTTGAACGACCGGTCGGATTATATTATCGTCGTCTCCATCAGGCAAGCAGATCGCAGGCACGCGGAACCAATCCGCGGCATCGAGGGAGGCTGTTCGTGGATGCTCAGAGGGTCGATGCGGTCGTGATCGGAGCCGGCGCCGGCGGGCTGTGCGCCGCGGCGCGGCTGGCCCATGGCGGCCTGAACACGCTTGTCGTCGACGACAAGGCCCGGCTTGGCGGACGCGCCTCGACTGAAGAAATCGACGGTTTCAAGGTCAATATCGGCGCGATCGCGATCGAATTCGGCGGCGTGTTCGAGGAGACGTTCCACACCGTCGGCGCGCCGCTCGACATCCGCGCGCCGGAACCTGCCAGCTCCTTCTTCATCGACGGCAAGCTGATCGACGTCGGCCGCGGCGGCTGGTCTCTCCTGCTCGGACAGCTGACCAAGCAGGCCTCGCGCATCCTGGAGAAATTCGCCGACGCCCGATCCGGCAATCTGCCCGACGGGCGGCAATCGACCGAGGACTGGCTCAAGGGCTACACCAATAACGCCACCGTGCACGCGCTCTTCCGCAACCTGTGTGCGGCGATCTTCGCCTGTAACGCCGCCGAGCTGCCGGCGCGGGCCTTCCTCACCTATTTCACCAGCAAGGGCGCGTTCAAGAAATTCGGCTTCTGCCCGCAAGGAACGATCGGCGTCTGGAATAGCCTTGCGACCGCGGTCCGGCGCAACGGCGACATCTGGCTCGCCACGCCGGCGACCGACATCCACACCGCGAACGGCCGGGTCACAGGTGTGACGGTCCTTCGCAACGGCACGCCGACGCGGATCGACACCGATCTCGTCGTCAGCAATGCCGGGCCGAAAGCGACCGTCGCGCTCGCGGGCGAGGCGGCCTTCCCGGCAGAATATGTCGCGAAGGTCCGGAACGACCTGCGTCCCGCCGCCAACATCGTCATCAACATCGCAAGCCGCGAGCCGCTGGTGAACCATCCCGGCATCGTGACCTTCGGCAAGACACGCCGGCTCTGCAACATGGCAAACCTCACCGCGACCTGTCCCGAGCTCGCGCCACCCGGCTGGCATCTCTATGTCGCCTATGCCGTGCCGATCCCGGCGCTTGGCGATTTCGACTCGGACGCCGAAGTCGAACTCGCGCTCGCCGACCTGCGCGAGCAGTTCAAGAATTTCGACCAGGCCAAGATCCTGTCGATCCGGGTGATGCGCGACGACTGGCCGGCGCAACGCAGCTGCGCCGGCTACGATCTGCCGCGCGAGACCGGGATCGACGGCCTCTGGTGCGTCGGCGATGCGGTCAAACAGTATGGCAATGGCGGCACGCAGGCCTGCGCCGAGACCGCGAAGATCGTGACCGACGCGATCCTCGCCGCGCGCCCGCACGTGCCGCAGGCGAGCCGGGTCTGAGCGCGATGCCGACCACGATCCCGCACCGGACACCGTCTGCCGCGCCTCAGACGATGGGTGGGCACGACAGCCTGCTTGAGTTCCGCAACATCCGCATCGTCTACGACAATGCGATCGAGGCGATCCGCGACGTCTCGATCGCGGTACCCGAGGGCGGCATCGTTGCGCTGCTCGGCTCCAACGGCGCCGGCAAGTCGACGCTTCTGAAGGCGATGTCCGGCATCCTCTACACCGAGGAAGGCGTGATCGAGAACGGCAGCATCCGCTTCCGCGGCAACGACGTGCACGATCTCGCGCCGGACGAGCTGGTCCGCCGCGGCATCGTGCAGGTGCCGGAAGGTCGCCGCGTATTCGCCGCCCTCACGATTGATGAAAACCTGCAAATGGGCGGCTACACCAAGACCGGCGCCGAGGCGCGCGCGCGCCGCGACAAGGTGTTTGCCCTGTTCCCGCGGCTCTACGAGCGGCGCGACCAGATCGCGGGCTACATGTCCGGCGGCGAGCAGCAGATGCTGGCGATCGGCCGCGCGCTGATGACCGATCCGGTCCTGCTCGCGCTCGACGAGCCCTCGCTCGGGCTCGCGCCCCTGATCATCGATCGTATCTATGAGGTGGTCCTCCGCCTGCGCGACGAATTGAAGATGACGGTGCTGCTGGTCGAGCAGAACGCGCAGCGCGCGCTCGACATTGCCGATTATGGCTACATCCTCGAGACCGGCCGCGTGGTGCTCGACGGCACGGCGAAAAAGCTGACCGCCAACGAGGACGTCCAGGAATTCTACCTCGGCGTCTCCTCCACGGGTCGCAAGAGCCTGCGCGAGGTCAAGCACTACAAGCGCCGCAAGCGGTGGCTGTCGTGACCGCGCTGCTCACGATCGAGAACCTCTCCAAGCGCTTCGGCGGCCTGCAGGCCGTGGCCGATGTCAGCCTGCGCGTCGAACGCGGCGAGATCTGCAGCGTGATCGGCCCGAACGGCGCCGGCAAGACCACGCTGTTCAACATGATCTCGGGCGTGCTGCGGCCGAGCGGCGGCCGTATCACCTTCGACGACGTCGACCTTGCGACGATCTCGCCCTGGCGTTTCGCCGCCGCCGGCATCGGCCGTACCTTCCAAAACCTGGCGTTGTTCAAGCACGGCACCGTGGTCGAGAACATCCTGACCGGCCGCCACAGCCATCTGCGCTCGAACGTGCTCGATGCCGTGATCTTTTTCGGTCGCACCCGCAGCGAGGAGATCGCGGCGCGGCAGCGCGTCGAGCACATCATCGAATTCCTCGAGATCGAACATGTCCGCGATGCGGTCGTCGGCACCCTCTCCTACGGCCAGCAGAAGCGCGTCGAACTCGCGCGTGCGCTGGCTTCGGAGCCGAAGATCCTGCTGCTCGACGAGATGGTCTCCGGCATGAACCAGGAGGAGACCGAGGACATCGCCCGCTTCGTGCTGGATATCCGCGACGAGCTCGGCATCACCGTGCTGATGATCGAGCACGAGATGCGGATCGTGATGGACATCTCCGACCGCGTCCATGTGCTCAATTTCGGCCGCAAGATCGCCGAAGGCACGCCCGATGAGGTCAGGCGCGATCCTGCGGTCGCGGAAGCCTATCTCGGCGGGCAGCGCGCCGGAACACTCGCAAGGGCGGGCAGCTGATGACGACGCTCGAGAACCTGCGCACCGCCCATCCACCGCTCCAAGCCGACGCCGTACACACGGCGCCGGCGACCGATGCCAACGCCTTCCGCAACGCGCTGCAGGACGCCGCTATCACGATCCCGCAAATGCTGCGGCAGCGCGCCGCGATGCATGGCGACGCGCTGGCGCTGCGCGAGAAGGACTACGGCATCTGGAATCCCTATTCCTGGGGCCACTATTACGAAACTGCGCGCGCGGTCGCGCTTGGCCTCCTGTCGCTCGGCATCAAGCCGGGCGACCGCGTCGCCATCGCCGGCGAGAACACACCGGAATGGTTTTACGCCGATCTCGGCACCCAGATGATCGGTGCAGTCGCCGTCGGCATCTATCCGACCAATCCCTGGGTCGAGCTGCAATACATCGTCAAGCACTCCGGCGCCCGTATCGTCGTCACCGGCGACCAGGAGCAGACCGACAAGGTATTGGACGCCATCGCCAACAATGGCGGCCTGCCCGACCTCGAGGCCATCGTCTGCATCGACATGAAGGGGCTGCGGCACTACCGCCAGTCGGAACTGATGTCGTTCGAGGCGCTGTGCGCGCGCGGCATGGCCTATGCGCTGGAAAATCCTGAAGCGAATGCGGCGCTCGATCGCCTGATCACGCAAGGCGCGCCCGACGACGTCTGCATCCTGGTCTACACCTCGGGTACGACGGGCCCGCCCAAGGGCGCGATGCTCACCCACCGCAATCTGGTGTACGCGGCCTACACCTACGCCAAAGCCGTCGGCATCGCCGACAAGCCGTTCGAGGCGGTGAGCTATTTGCCGCTCTGCCACGTCGCCGAGCGCTGCTACGGCATGGTGACGCACCTCGCGCTCGGCGGCACCGTCAGCTTTGCCGAATCGATCGACACGGTCGCGGTCAACATCCGCGAGATCGCGCCGACCTTCTTCGTCGGCGTTCCCCGCATCTATGAGAAGCTGCAGCAGGGCTTCCTGTTCAAGCTCGGCGAAAGCGGCGCGCTGCGCCAGCATTTCACCAGGACCTGCCTCGCCTTGGGCCGCGTGCTGTCCGACCGCCGGCAATCCGGCAAGGAGAGCCTGCTCGACCGCGCCGCCTACGGGCTGCTCTATGTCCTGATGTTCCGCAATTTGCAGCGCCATCTCGGCTTTGCCTATAGCCGCCACCGGCTCTGCGCCGGCGCGTCGATCTCGCCGGAGACCTTGCGCTTCTTCGACATCATCGGCCGCCCGGTGTCGCAGGGCTATGGCCTCACCGAGAGCGGCGGCGTCGCCTTCATCCAGAGCGCAAGCCACCACCGGCTCGGCGGCTGCGGGCTGCCGCTCGCGAGAACCGAATGGAAGCTCGATAGCGACGGCGAGATCCTGTTGCGCAACCCCGGCGTCTTCAAGGGCTATTTCCTCGACGAGAAGGCCTCGACCGCTTCGCTCGAGCCGGGCGGCTGGCTACGCACCGGCGACATCGTCGAGGTGCTCGACAATGGCGAGATCACCGTGGTCGATCGCAAGAAGGCCATCATCATCACCGCCGGCGGCAAGAACATCGCCCCCTCCGAGATCGAGAACGCCCTGAAGGATTCCGAATTCATCAAGGAAGCGATCGTGGTCGGCGAGGCCAAAAAGTATCTCGGCGCCATCGTCCAGGTCGACTACGACAATGTCGGCCGCTGGGCCCGCGACCGGGCACTCGCCTACACCAACTACAAGTCGCTGTCGCAACTCTCCGAGGTGCACGAACTGGTCGAGCGCATCGTGGGCGAAACCAACAAGCGCTTCGCCCGGGTCGAGAACATCCGCCGCTTCGCCATCCTCGAAAAGGAGCTCGACCACGACGACGGCGAATTGACTGCAACCCAAAAGGTGCGCCGCGCCATGATCGAGAAGAAGTTCGCGCGCGAGCTTGCCATCATCTATCCGGCGGAGGGCTGAATGCAGTATCTCCTGCAGCTCCTGATCTCAGGCCTTGCGATCGGCGCGATCTACGGCCTGATCGCGATGGGCTTTGCGGTGATCTACAAGTCGACCGGGCTGGTCAATTTCGCCCAGGGCGAGATGACCATGATTACGGCCTATATCGCCTGGACGATCTCGACCACGGTCAGCGCCAACGTGTTCGTCGTCGCCGCCGGCGCCATCCTCGGCGCGATCGTGCTCGGCGTCGTCATCGAGCGCGTGGTGATGCGGCCGATGCTGGGCGAACCTGTGTTCGCGACCGTGATGGTGACGATCGGGCTCGCGGTGATCCTGCGCTCGGCGATCAACTTCATCTGGGATGCCTATCCGCACGGCCTCGAGATCGGCATGGGCCGCGGTATCGTGCATTTCGGCGGCATCGGCGTGCGCACCGGGCAGATCGCCGTCATCGCGACGCTGCTCCTGCTGCTGGCCGCGATCTGGGCGTTCTTCCGCTACAGCAAGATCGGCGTTGCGATGCGCGCGGTCGCGGCCGACGACCGCACCGCGCTGTTGATGGGCATCAGCGCCACAAAAATCCACGCGCTGGCCTGGGCCGCCTCCTCCGTCATCGCCGGCATCGGCGGGGTGTTCTTTGCGCTGTCCTATGACCTGTCGCCGGCGATGTTCCAGCTCGGGCTGAAGGCCTTTCCGGCGACGATTCTGGGCGGCCTCGATGCGGTGCTCGGCTCCGGCATCGGCGGCCTCCTGATCGGCATCACCGAGAATCTCGCCGGCGGCTATCTCGGCTCCGGCATGAAGGAAGTCGCGGGCTTCGCGATGATCATCGTCGTGCTGATGATCCGCCCGTTCGGCATCTTCGGCGAACGCGACATCGAGAGGGTCTGATGCGCACCGGCGATTACAAGCAGACGTATGGCGAACTCGTCGCGCTGATCGATTCTCCGCCGGTCTGGCTGTGGTCGGCCGTGCTGGTGCTGGCGCTGATCGTGGCGCCCCATGTGCTGAACTCCTATGCGTTGTCGTTCCTGACCATCATCCTGATCACGGTGACCGGCGCGCTCGGCCTCAACATCCTGACCGGCTACACCGGCCTGATCTCGCTCGGCCATGTCGGTTTTCTCGTCACCGGCGCCTATGCCTACGCGATCCTGGTCTCCAAGTACCACATGCCGCCGCTGATCGGCTTCCTCGGCGCCGGCGTCGTGCCGGCGCTCGCGAGCCTCGTCGTCGGCGCGCCGTCGCTGCGGCTCAAAGGGCTCTACCTCGCCATCACCACGCTCGCCTTCTCCTTCATCATCAACACCGTGATCCTGGAGATGCGCTGGCTCACCAACGGAGCCCGCGGCATCCAGGTGCAGCGGCCGGAGATTCTTGGCATCAGCTTCGAGGGCGATACCGCCTTCACCTATCTCTGCCTCGGCGTCGCCGTGCTGACGCTGTTTGCCACCCTCAACATCCGCCGTAGCCGCGTCGGCCGCGCCTTCGTTGCCATCAGAGACAACGACACCGCGGCCCGCGTCATGGGCATCAACCTGCACGCCTACAAACTGTTCGCTTTCGCGACCTGCGCCTTCATCACCGGCATCGCCGGCGCGCTTTACGGCATCTATCTGTCCTTTGTCAGCGTCGAAGGCTTTCCGTTCCTGCTCTCGATCGAGGCACTGGCGATCCTGATCGTCGGCGGACTGGGATCGGCGCTCGGCGCCGTGCTCGGCACCATCCTGATCGTGCTGCTGCCGGAGGCGACCCGGCTCGTCTTCAGCCTGTTCAGCGCGCAGATGGACGCGACGTTCACGACCGGCGCGCAGGAGCTGAAGAGCATGCTCTACGGGCTCGTCATCATCCTGTTCCTGCGCTTCCAGCCGCGTGGGCTGGTCGGCGCCTGGCACGACATCAAGCGGACCTGGGTGCACTGGCCGCTGCGCTACTGACCAAAAAAAGCACACCATGAGGAGGAGACGATGATCAAGCACCTCGCGGCGGCATCGCTGCTACTGTCCGCCACCTGCCTTGCAGGTCCGGCGATCGCCGCCGACCCCGGCATCACCGACACCGAGATCCTGATCGGCGACGTCGAGCCTTTGACCGGCCCGCCCGCGCTGCTCGGCGTCGCCGCCTCGATCGGCCACAGAATAGCGATCGCGGAGGCCAACGCCGCCGGCGGCATCAACGGCCGCAAGATCAAATATGTGCTTGAAGACGACGGCTACGTCACCGCGCGCACCATCCAGGGCGTCAAGAAGGTGATCGACGTCGACAAGGTCTTCGCGATGATCGGCATCTCCGGCTCGGGCCAGTCGATCGCGGTCATGCCGGTGCTTGAGAAATCCGGGATTCCGACCGTCATCGACGTCGCGCCGGTGAAATTCCTCTGGGAGCCGCCGCGCAAGAATGTGTTCGTGATCGGCCAACCCTACGAGGAAGGCATCATCCATCTCGTCAACTATCTCGCCGACAAGAACCCCGGCAAGAAATGGGGCTTGATCACGCAGGACGACGACTACGGCATCACCGTGCGCGACGGTTTTGACTCCGTGGTCAAGGCCAAGAAGCTGAATGTCGTCTACAGCGGCAACTACAAGAAGGGCCAGCAGGACTTCTCGTCCGACATGCTGCAGCTGAAGGATTCCGGCGCCGAAGTGTTCCTGGCCGGCGGCATCATCGCCGAGAACATCGCGATGATGAAGGAGCTCGAGAAGCTCAACGTCAAGCCGGTGACCGGGATCTTCTGGCCCGGCCGCATCGAGCCGGTGCTGAAGCTGATGGGCCCGGCCGGCGACGGCATCTATGCGGTCGACTATGTCGAGCCGTTCGCGGGCGAGGCCGGCAAGGCGTTCCTCGAAAAAGCCAGGCCGCTGGTGTCGGAGGCCGAGTTCAAGGGCATCAACCGCTACACCATGACCGGCTACGCCGCGGCGAAGGTCTTGATCGCCGCGATCGAGCGCTGCGGCAGGCAGCCGACCTGGGCCTGCACCATCAGCGAGCTGGAGAAGACCAAGAATGTCGAGACCGGCGTGATGGCCCCGATCAGCTTCGGCCCCGGCGTCCGCTTCTCGAACCAGAAGCTGCAGATCATGCAGGCCGACGCGGCGACGCTGAGCTTCAAGCCAGTGAAGTGAGGCTGGTTCCGCGTCCCCCCTCACCTCTCCCGCTTGCGGGAGAGGGGAGTCCGGGCAGCGACCACCCCTTCACATCCGTTTCGCGACTTCCTCCAGCATCACCTCGGTGGCGCCGCCGCCGATGGTCAGGACGCGGGCGTCACGCACCATGCGCTCGATCGGCGTGCCGCGCATGAAGCCGCTGCCGCCATGCAGTTGCAGGCAGCCATGCACGACTTCGTGCAGCACCTCCGGCGACAGCGCCTTCACCATCGAGACCTCGCGCAGGCATTCCTGCCCGGCCGCAGCAAGCTCGGCGGCATGATAGGCGAGCTGGCGCGCCGCCGCGGCCTTGGCCGCGAGCTGGGCAAGCTTCAGCCGCACCGCCTGCTGGTTCCAGAGCGGCCCGCCGAACGCCTGCCGTGTCTTCACGTAGTTTGTCGTCAGCTCGATCGCCTTGGCGGATTCGCCGGCGCAGATACCGCCGATGCAGATGCGCTCGTTCTGGAAGGTCTCCATGATGCCGTAGAAACCCTTGTTCTGCTCGCCGAGCAGATTCTCGGCCGGCACCCGCACGTCCTGGAAGGCGATCTCGGCGGTGTCGGAGCAGAGCCAGCCGTGCTTGTCGAGCTTCGTCACCGCGATACCCGGCGTGTTGCGCTCGACGATGAACAGCGAGATGCCCCGACTGCCCTTGGCGTGCGGATCGGTGCGCGCGGCAACAATCAGGATGTCGCCATAGACCGCATTGGTGATGAACATCTTCGAGCCGTTGATCACCCAGGCATCGCCGTCGCGCACCGCGCGCGTCTTCAGCCCGGCGACGTCGGAGCCCGCGTCCGGCTCGGTCACCGCGATCGAGCAGATGGTTTCGCCGCGGATGATCGCCGGCAAATATTTCTGCTTCTGCTCCGGCGTGCCGCGCAGCGTGATATGCACCGCCGACATGTCGGTGTGCACCAGCGTCGACGAGGTGAAGCCGCCGAAGCTCGAGCGCCCGAGTTCCTCCGCGAACACCATCGACGCCAGCGGCCCCATGTCGGTGCCGCCATAGTCGGCCGAATGGCGCATGCCGAGGAAACCCAGCGCGCCCATGCGGCGGAAGATCTCGCGCGGGATCTTGCCCTCGCGCTCCCAGGCCTCGCCATGCGGCACCACCTCCTTCTCGACGAAGCGGCGGACCTGCTCGCGCAGTATCCGCAGCTCCTCCGGAAGATTGGGCTGTTCCGAGAAGCGGAATTCGGCTTCGCTGAGCTGGCGCGGACCTGAAGTCATGACGTTCATTGTGACGCTTTCGCGGGTGTGATGTGAAGGTGTCGGCGCAAAAATTCTGCGAGGCCGGCGATCGCCGCTCGCGCCTCTGGGATGTCGGGGAATAGCTGGAACACATGGATCATGCCGTCCCAGACCGTGAGCTCGACGTCGACGCCGGCGCCCCTCGCCTTGGCAGCGAGTTCGGCGGAATCGTCGCGCACGGTTTCCCTGTCACCGGCCTGGATCAGCAGCGGCGGCAGGCCGGCCAGATCGGCGTAGAGTGGCGAGGCCAGCGGATGACGGGGATCGCAGTCGGCGCCGAGGTAGTTCCTGGCGAGCGCCAGGATCATCGCGCGCTGATGGATCGGATCGGCCTCGGCCCTGCTCTCGTAGCTTGCGCCGGTCGCCGCGAGATCGGTCCAGGGCGACATCAGCGCGGCGGCGGCCGGCTGCGGCAGGCCGAGGTCGCGCGCGGCCAGCATCGCGCCGAGCGCGAGATTGCCGCCGGCGGAATCGCCGGCGAAGGCGATGTCGGCGGCACCAAGGCCCTGATCCAGCAGGTAGCGATACGCCGCCAGCGCATCGTCGAGCGCGGCCGGGAAACGATGTTCCGGCGCCAGGCGGTAGTTGATCGCGAGCACGCGGCAGCCGCTGGCCTCGGCAATCCGCGCGATCAAGTCGCGGTGCGAGGCGACCGAGCCGATGCGGAAACCGCCGCCGTGGAAATAGAGGATCGCCTTGTCGTGCGGCGCATCTGCCGGCACGATCCACTCGCCGTCGACGCCGCCCGCCGAGACCTGCCGGCACAGCACCGGCACCGAACAGCCGGCGAAGGCGGCGTCCCAATCGCTGCGCATCTGCTGAACCGTCGTGTCGCGGGTCCAGTTGCGATAGACCGATCGCAGCCGCTCGATCGCGTGGTCGACCGGCGTCATCGCGATATCGTCGGCCGCCTCGCGCATCTCAACCGCCGAGCCCCATGCCACCGGAGACGCCGAGCGTTTCACCGGTGATGTAGGCCGCCTGATCGGAGGCGAGGAACAGCGCGGCGGATGCCACCTCCTCCGGTTCGCCGAGCCGGCCGAGCAACGTCGCGTCCGTCATCGCGCGTAAAATCCTGTCGCCGCCTTTTGCCACCGCCTGCTCCAGCATCGGCGTGCGGATCGGTCCCGGCGCGATCGCATTCGCGGTGATGCCGTAGCGCGCATTCTCGCGCGCGATGCTTTTGGTGAAGGCGATCACGCCACCCTTGGCCGCGGAATAGACCGAGCCGCCCTTCGATCCCAGCCGCGCGGCTTCCGACGTGATGTTGATGATGCGGCCGAACCGCACCGCCTGCATCGCCGGCAATGCGGCGTGGGTGCAGGCGAGCACCGACAACAGATTGACCGCAAGGAGCTTCGTCCAATCCTCCGCGGTGGTGTCGGTGAAGAAGGCGTGCTGGTCGACGCCGGCATTGTTGACGAGGATGTCGAACGGGCCATGCTGCGCCACCACCGCCTGCACCGCGGTCGCATCGCTGACATCGAGCTTTGCGGCCAGCGCGCCCACCTCGCCCGCAAGCTCAGACGCCGCCGCAAGGTCGAGATCGGCGATCACGACACGCGCGCGCGCCCCCGCAAAGCTCCGCACGATCGCAGCGCCAATGCCGCGCGCGCCGCCGGAGACGAAGGCCCGGCGGCCATCGAGACGCCCGAATGGTAACGGCGCGGCCACGCCTTAGCGCCCTGTGAAGTTGGGCTTGCGCCGCTCGATCACGGCCGCGAGGCCCTCGCGCGCGTCTTCCATCCCCGAGAGTTCGGCGACCGTGCGCGCCTCCTCCGACAGGCACTGCTCGATGCTGGTGCCGGTACCGGCCCAGACCAAACGCTTGGTCGCCGCGAGCGCCTTCGGCGCGCCGGCCGCCAGCTCGCGTGCCAGCTCCAGCGATGCGTCGGCAAGATCATTGTCGGGAACGACCTTGGTGACGATACCTATCTGCAGCGCTTCAGTCGCCGAGATCACCGGATTGGTCAGCAGGATCGACATCGCGCGCCTCAAGCCCACCAGCCGCGACAGCGTGACGGAAACACCGGCATCCGGCGCCATCGCCACCCGCGTTGCGCCGGCGAGGAATTTGGCCGATTCCGCCGCGACGACGATGTCGGAGGCGCAGACAAGGCCAAAGCCACCGCCGCCTGCCGCAAAGCCCTGCACCGAAGCAATCACCGGCGCCTCGAGCCGCAACAGGCCCGTCACCGCGTTCTGCAGGTAGGCCGTGGCCTGGCGAATGTAAGCCGGCAGCTTCTCGCCCTTCGACGCGAATGCGCGCACGTCGCCGCCGGCGCAAAAGTTCGCACCCTCGCCGCTCAAGAGCACCACGCGCAGATCCGGATGGCCGTGGCAGGCCATGATGGCGTCGCACAGCGCGCGGAGCAGCTCGACGCTCATGCCGTTGGCCGCGTCAGGCCGGTTGAGCCGAAGCCGCGCGATGCCGTCGGTGATATCGAGCAGAACGGGTCCCTTGTCGATCATGGCCAGACTCCCTTGAGCAGCGGGACAATCGCATATGACGTCTGCGGAGTTTGTCCCCCGGCTGCCGTCGCCTCTCCCGCTTGCGGGGGAGGCCGGATCGCATCGCAGATGCGATCCGGGTGGGGGCTATCTCCTCCATATGACTCGCGGAGAGACCCCCACCCCAGCCCTCGCCCGCAAGCGGGAGAGGGAGCCTGGTGCCGATGCCGTTGCCACTCGAATCTCATACGCGATCGCCTTTCCTAAACCAGGAATGACAGCGTGTAGATCGCCTTGTCATTGTTGACGAGGACGACCTTCTTGTAGGCCATCCGCAATTCGCCATCGACATGACGCAGCCGGTATTCGTTGCGCGCGGCCCACAGCGTGTCGTCGCGCAGGCTCGATTCGAAGATCAGGCTGTTGCTGGCGACCACGATGTCGCCGCCCGGCTGCTCGTCGAGCAATTCGATATTGGAGACGAGCCGGCGCAGGTTCGACTGCGGCGTCTGGGTGAAGTGCTTGCCGGTCATCAGCTGGCGGACGCGCAGCGCGATCCGCGAGCGGTTGTCGTAGATGATCGACATTTCCCGCTCCGGGTCGATGTCGGCGCCATTGGCCGGCACCCAGTAGACGCCGTCTTCGGTCCAGAGCTTTTCCCAGGCCTCGTATTGATGCTCGTCCTGCAGCCGCGCCTCGCGATAGAGGAAGGCGGTGACGGCGTTCATCAAGGTGGCGCTGCTCTCGCGCGACAGCATCAGACAGGCTCCATCAGCTTGCGGTAGTGGCTCCAGATGCCGCGCGACGGCACCTCGTCGGTGACGTGGCCGACCGTGAAGCCGAGCTCGTCGCGCCGCTCGCGCTTCTCGCCGCGGCCGAGGAATATCCATTCCGGATTGCGCGCCAGCACGCCGCGGTGGCAACGCTCGTACATTTCGGAATCGTCGGCCAGCAGGAAGCCGGCCGGGCCGACCGAGCCCATGGTCTGCTGGCGCAGCCGGCGGTTCAGGTCGGGCGCACCCTTGAACTGCAGCGCGGTGACGTGCTGCACGCTGTCATCGACGCCAAGCGGCTGGATCACGAACATCTGGATCTCGGCGATGAACAGGTTCGGGAAGATCATCACATGCGGCGTGCCGTCGATCATGATCTCGCGCGCCGCGGTGTCGCCATAGGCCGCCTTCATCCGCGCCGCATAGTCAGGCAGCCGCTCCTCGCTGGTTCCGAACCAGCTCATCGGCGCGTCGCGCTTGCGGAACTCGGGACGCAGGTCGATCTCGGTATGGCCGTTGCCGTAGTCGCGCGTAAGTGCCGTGGAGGCGCCGCCATAGAGCTTGCCGATCATGCTGTCGGCAACGCCGAAGATCGAGGTGTGCACGAAGGCGGGATGGTAACCGTCGCACTCGTTCTCGAGGATGAATTTCCAGTTCGCCTTGACGCGATGCTTGAGGAAGCCCGCCGTGATCTCGACCTCGCCTTCCGGCGAGGTACGCACCAACCGGTCGATGGTCTCGGCCGCGCCGCCGAGATGTTCCTTCAGCGTCGGTCCATCGGACGCGAATGAGCCGAACACGAAGCCGCGGTAGGATTCGACGCGCGTCACCCGCCCGAGCGCGAGCCGGGACTTGTCCTGGCCTTCGTAGCCGTCCGGGAAGGCATAGCCGACCAGCCGGCCGTCATTGGCAAAGGTCCAGGAGTGGAACGGACAGGTGAAGGAGCGCGCATTGCCGCGCTCGAAGGAACAGACCTGGTTGCCGCGGTGCGAGCAGCGGTTGAGCAGGAGGTTGACCTTGCCCTGCTCGTCGCGCGTCATGATCACGGATTGCGGGCCGATCGACTTGACGACGTAGTCGTTGGCGTTGGGCACCTCGCTCTCGTGCCCGACATAGACCCAGGTGCGGTACCAGATGTTGGCAAGCTCGGCCTCGAAGATCGCGGGGTCGGTATACAGCGAGCCGTGCACCCGGTCGGGCCGGATCAATTCATTCCATTGCGATATCCGCGGCACGACGTTCATCGCCTGACCTCCCACGGCGCGTGTCCCGCCCCCCTCGCCGGGCGCCTCGGAGCCGCGCCTTAAATAATAATCCGACCGACCGTTCGAATTATAGCCGACACTGATTGCCTCCGCAAGGAGTTTTGTAGCCCTCCCCGCGGCGGCGTCCTAACCTCCCCTGACGGCCGGCGGGATGCCACTTCGGCGGCGCTCGCCACGCTTGGCGCGAATCGGAGACTGCGCGGCCGATCGGGCATGGTCATCTTCAGACACTCCGGAGCGCGAAACGACTCCATGGCAATGGAGCCGCGCCTCGATCGCGCGCCGATCCGGCCGATGAAGCGTGGCCGGGTTCCCCACGCGTGTTGAATCTCGGCAACACCGCCGGACAAAAATCCGCAATCGAGTCGATTACGGATTTTGAATCACGATCGCGCCGCATCGTGGTCCGATCCTGCTTTGCAATGGGGCGACAAAAACACTCTTGGGGAACAGCCTCCATGCAGCAGAGACCGTCGGGCGCACTCAGCGCGGATTCGTCCGGATACGTTTTCTATTTTCAGCTGGCGAGCAACGGCGCGAGACGCGCGTGCAGCCTGACGATCAAGGCGGAGAGCGCCATCGAAGCGACCAGGATCTTTCGCGAGAACTGGACCACGATCGAATCGATGGCGCGCGACGGCGTAAGCGCGGGGATGATCAGTTCGACGCCTGTCTGCTTGGCGTTGTCGTGATGCGCACGTCGCTCGGTGCGCGTTGAGTTGCGCTGGCTCCAGGCACACGGACCCGAGCGATGAATTGGTCGCTATCGCAGGAGTCAAATTCTGCGACGCTTTGACGCGCACACGTGCGTGCTTGCATTGGATGCCGTAACGTCGTTGGCGGCTCGCCAGGCGACGCCAACCGCGGCGTAGCACGAAAGACCACCTCTCACGGAAACGCGTGCAGGATGCCTTCGGTCACCAGGCGTCGAAACATCGCATCCACGCGCTGAGGCGGCAGCTTCGCGCCACCGTCAAGCCACCATGTCATCACCGCCATGAAGGCACCGACGACATATTGGACGACCGCCTCACGCGGAATATGGTCTGTCGACGTCCGGTCGTTGGTCGCCGCAAGCTCGTTGCGGATGAGATCAGAAAGGATCTGGCGAATGGTGCCCAGCGCGACCGCACCGCCACGGCCACCAGCCAGCGCCTTGTAGAGGTCGAGATGGTCGCGGGCATGCTCAAACATGGCGAGGCTGAAACCCAGGCTTCGATCCCGGGCATGTGCTGCTGTCCTTGCTTCCACCTGCCGCGCAACGAGCTGCCTTCGCAGATGCTCAAGGCCGCTCCGTCGCAGGTCGTCCTTGCTGGTGTAATGCGCATAGAAGGTCGAGCGGCCCACATTCGCCGCCTCGCAAATCTCGTCGACTGTAATCGCCTCGTAGTCTTTTTTCAGGATCAACGAGACATGGGCCTGCTGCAGCAACGCCCGGGTCCGCGCGACGCGACGGTCGATCTGCCTCTTGGCCATGCTCACACCATTTCCGGACATATCGGCCGCGATGTCCACTAACGGACGTTCGTGGCGAACTGTTCGTTGACGAATTCTGGACCCTTTGTCTCTTATCGCACGCGGCGTCCACGTCTCGCAATTGGGAAGCAGTCCCGCATGACCGATCCACCATCCTATCCGGGCGCGCCGCACTGGCTGCGCATGTTCGCCTTCGCCGTCGGCGCGTTCGTCCTGCTGGTCATCGCGCTCGGTCATTTCGGCGGCGCACCTCGCTACGGCCCGCCGGCGTTCGGCAGCCACCACCACAGCACCGCTCCGGAAGGCAACCACTGAGGATGCCGCCACGCCTGCGCAAATTCGCGCTCGCCTTGCATGTGACGTCCTCAGTCGGGCTGCTGGGGTCGATCGCGGCGTTCCTCGCGCTCGCGATCGCGGTACTTGCAGGCCAGGACACGCAGATGATTCGCGCGGCTTATCCGGCAATGCAGGTGATCGCCCGCTTTGTTGTCGTGCCACTGGCGATCGCCGCCCTCTTGAGCGGTCTCATCCAGTCACTCGGCACGCCCTGGGGTTTGTTCCGGCACTATTGGATCGTGGTAAAGTTGCTGCTCACCGTCTTCGCGGTCACGATTCTGCTGCTGAAGATCCCACTGATCGATCGCGCCGCCCGCCTCGCCTGCGAGCAGACCTTGCCTTACGTTGCTCTTCGCGAGGCAGGCGTTCAACTTGCGGTCCACGCTGCCGGCGGCCTCTGCGTGCTGCTCGTGACTCTGGTGCTCTCAATCTACAAGCCTCCAGGCACCACACGCTATGGATGGCGCAAGCAGTTCGAGCAGCGCTTTTCGCCGTAACCCTGGCGGGCGCCGGCGGCGCTCATCGAGGCGGACGCCGCATCGCGCGTGATCGATTTCAAACCATTCTACGCGATACCGCACCTTAGAGAGATTCAAGTCCGGCACGGTTCTTTCCAGGCACCGCGGCTGCTAGACGCGCCGTCGTGAATCTTGGCGGACTTGGAAGTCGTGGAAGTGACTGTAGACACTGACGGCCGGCGCATCGCCCTGATCAGGGAGGCCGGCGTCGATGAGTGAAGCCCGGCGCACGAGCAAGGCCGTCCTGCTGCAGGTCCATTCCGTCGTTGGGCTTACGCTCGCGCTGCTATGGGCCTTGATCGGCATATCAGGCGCGACGATGAGCTTCGAGGACGAGATCGAGGCGAGCCTCAATGCCTCGATGACACGGGTCGAGGCGCGCGCAGCGCCAAGGCTGACGCCGGACGAACTGGTGGCGCGGTTGCCGACCGAGTTCGGCAAGGTTTCCGCCGTGACGATGGCGAGCGATCCAGCGGCCGCGGTACGCATCCGCTTCGCCCGCACCGGGGACGGCGCGCAGCCGTCCTCGGTCTATGTCGACCCCCATGACGGCCACATCCTCGGCTCGCCGTGTGGCGAGGCGTTCTTCGCAACCGTCCGCAAGCTGCATCGCTGGCTGCTGTTGCCGGGCGACGGCAACGGCTATGGCCGTACGATCACCGGCGTGGCCGCGCTCTGTCTGATCGTGATGCTGATCTCAGGGCTCGTGCTGCGCTGGCCGCACCGCGCCGGCAGCGTGGGGATGTGGCTGAAGCCAAATCTCGTGCTGCGTGGTCGCGGCCTGCACCGCTCGCTGCACGCGGTTGTTGGCACCTGGGTGCTGCCGGTCTATCTGGTAACGACGCTCACCGGCCTGTGGTATTCGTTCGAGTGGTACAAGGGCAGCGCCAACTGGCTGCTGGCGCGCCCCTCGGCCGTGACGGCGAAGCAGCCGAAGGCGCCGCGCGGTGCTGCCGCGACCGATACGGGGCCGCTGACCTTCGACCGCGCCTGGTCGACCTTCCTGCACGACCAGGGCAGCCGCTTCACAACAGCACAGCTGACACTGCCGGCCGCCGGCGCGGGCACCGCGGTCCGTGTCAGGTCATGGGCAAAGGATTCAACGCTCGAAAGCGTGCGCGACGAATTCCGCATCGATGCCGTCACCGGGCGCGCGATCTCATCGGATCTCTACGCGGACAAGACGTTCGGCGAGCGCGTCCTCGCCGGCGTGCTCGACATTCACCGCGGCGCCATCCTCGGCTGGCCCGGCAAGCTCGCCTTCATGCTGGCCGCGGCGCTGATGCCGCTGTTCACCGTCACGGGCTTTCTGCTGTACCTCTCGCGCCGCCGGCATCGACGCCTGGCGCGAAAGCCGCTGAGCCTTGTTCCGGGCGAATGAGATCAGCGTCTCAAGCTACGGCGCGCGCTTCCCGGCGAACAGCTGGCCGATATTGACCGCGGTCACCGTGCGTGCCGTGTCAATACCGGTTCGTGCGTTACACCAGCGCGTAGGTCGCGGCCGCCTGGGCGTGGGTCACGCCGTGGGACGTCGGATTCCAGCCGAGCGCAGCCATGACCACGACGTCGTTGCCGTTCAGCGGCTCGGTGACACCAGGGAAGCTGAACCCGAACGGGTCGGAACCCACCGTACTGTTCCAGTCGCCATAGTCGGCGCTGCCGGTCGACGAGTTGAAGCCGCCGAGATTGGTGTGGCCGCCATCGATCGAGAAATATTCGAAGTTGCCGCCCTGCCGCGCCAGGGCGCGGACCGGCGTTCCCGCCGCGGGATCGGCGTTGTTGGTCGAGGTGTAACGGAAGAGATCGAGCACGGTGAAATTGCCACCGCTGCCGACCGATGCAGTGCGGCCCAGCACCTCGGTGATTTCGTGCTGGATGGCGCCGATCGCGTCAAACTGGCCGGAGGCAGCGTTCTGGGTGAACTCGAACGACAGCGCGCTCGACAGGCCGATGTAACCATCGAGGTTTGCGCTTGCGCCGGACAGGCCGAGCGCCTTGGCTTGCGCGCTCGAGATCGCGAATGAGCCGCCATGGGTGGGGTCGCTTGCGCCGAGGCTCGCTGCGGCGGTGGCCTGGATTGCCGAATTGCCGGCATAGCCCTGGATCGCCGATGCCAGTGCGGAATAGTTGACGCCGCGCTGATAGCTGACGCTCTGTGCGGCAGCACCCGGCGAAACCGGTTGGCCGGCTACTTCGCCGTAACCGACCTGGATGTTCACCACGACGTTGTTGGAAAATTCCGTCGCGAGGCCGGCCGCGGCGGCGACAACCGCATTGCGGAAACCGGTCGGCGCATTCGCCGTGCTCGCGCCCCAGGACAGGTTGAATTGCAAGCCGTTGGCGACGCCGACGACCGTCGTCGCCGAGAGCTGCTTGGCCGAGAAGGAGGAGATCTGGGCGACCGACAGGCTGTTGGCCTGGTTGGCGAGCAGCGATGCGGTCTGTTGCGCCGACAATTCCGCAAGGTGCTGGTTGGAGAGCCCACTGACCGCGCCGCCGCTGAGGCTGCCGAGCTGCGACGGATCGAGCGCGACGAGCTGGACGCGCGACAACCCGCTGATCTGCGAAGCGCTCAGTTTCGTCAATCCGGTACCCAGGCTCTGCAACTGGGCGGTGGTGAAATCGCCGGCATCCAGCGCGCTGAAATTCGCCTGGCTGAGGCCGTCGAGCTGGCGCGCCGTCAGCGCGTTGGTCTGCGCCGTGGAGAAGCCGCCGATCTGCGTCGTCGACAGGCTGTTGAGCGCGGTGACCGACAGCGCGCGGATCTGGCTTGCGCCAAGCCCCGCAATCCCGGCCTGCGACAGGCCGGCCACGGCGGACGCGCTCAGCGACCCGACCTGCGCATCGGTCAATTGCTCGACCGCGGCACGCGACAGCCCGGCGGTCTGGGTCGCGGTCAGCGCGCCGATCTGGGTCAGGGACAATCCCCGCGGCTGGTAGAACGCCAGATTGCCGACGGTCGCCGTCGTCAGGCCCTGAAGCTGCGTGGTCGACAGCGCGCTCACATCGAGCGTCTGCAGCGACGCCTGCGAGATGCCGTTGAGCTGGGTTGTCGTCAAAGCGCCGATCTGGCTCGACGACAACGCGCGCGGATGCGACGCGATCAGCGCGTCGGCTTGCGCCGCGGACAGATTGCCAATTGCGGTAGAGTCCAGGCTGCGGGCCTGCGCCGTGGTCAGGCTGGCGACGTTCAACGCGTTCAGGTCGCTCGCGCCGAGGCCGTTGAGTTGCGAGGCCGTCAGCGTCTGAACCTGCTGCTCCGAGAGCCCGCCGATCTCGGTTGCGGTGAGATTTGAGGTCTGCGCGCCGGAGAGCGCGAGGAAGGTCGTGTAGGAAATGGCGCCGATCTGCGACGGGCTGAACGCCGCGATCGCGGACGGCGACAGCGAATTCAATTGATCGGCGGTGAAGCCGGCGACCTGCGTCGTGGTCAACGGCGTAATGTCGGCACTGGTCAATTGCGACACGGTGCTGGTCGGCAGCTGGCCAATCTGGCCTGCCGTCAGGCCACCGACACTCGAAACCATGATACGCCCTTGCCACGCCACACACGACGACCGCGATGCCGCGCCGGTCGTGTCACTGGCTGCGAAACTAGCAGGCAAGGGTTAACATTGCGTCACGGTGGCTCGGGGCTCAGGCAAGTTTTGATTAACCATCCTCCGGCGCGGTCAAGCGTCTGCGGACCCGCGTTTGCAGCCGGCGTAGCCGGCTGCCGGTCGCTCTCCCGCCCGCCTCAGCGCGGCGCGAGCGACAATGTCGCCTGCTCGAAATTGCCGGCGCCCATGCTGTCGGGCGCGAAGATCTCGTGGCTCTTGATCCACTCGAACGACTGCTCGAACACATCGCGGCTGTAGGGCTCGAACACGATACGCTCGCCCGGCCCCCAGCGCCGCGTATCCATCGCGGCGTGGAATCGCTCGGGAAACTCCATCTTGTAATAGTGGGTGTAGAGCTCGGGCCGCAGATCGATGTCGCGCTGCGCCCGCCGCAACGCCTGAAAATACTTTCGCACGTCCTCCATGTCGGGATCGCCGTTGATCATGGCGCCGATCATGAAGGTAGTGTCGATGATCTTGCGGAAGCCGAGCTGCTCGGCGAAGTAATACGGCCCGCCGAACAGCGTGGCGGCCGCGGCCTTGCCATCGAAGAATGCCTCCATGCGGCTGAACAGCATGCCCTCGCCGAACGACAGCTTGATCTGCTCGCGCGGTATATAGGCTTCCAGCGCCTGGATCGTGGCGTAGTGGCTGCCGGACTGGAAGCCGACCGAGACCGCAACGCCGGCGAGATCGGCGGGCGATTCGATCGACGAGTCTGATGGCACGAAGATGCCGGAGGGCGCCACCGAATAGGCATCGGCGAACAGCTTGGTATGGCCGCGCGAGGCCGCCACGTTCACGGTCCAATGGCAGGCGCAGGTGATATTGGACTCCCGCCCCTTTTCGATGCTCTGGAACGCTCCGCTCGCGCCGGTCACGTGGTGGGCGCCGCCGCTCGAGCGAATGAACTCCTTGAACTCGTAGTCGAGCCCTTCGGCGCGGAAATAGCCCTTCTCCTCCGCCACCCACTCCTGCAGCCTGAAATGCGGCTCGATCTTGAACATTGCCATGGCGTTCCTCCGACGCTGGCGCCGTTGCTGGCGCATTGCTTGCGGCCGGCGCGTTGGCGCCTCGCCGATCTGCCTTGACCGAAGGCTAGGCCTGGGCTCACTCTCTGGCGATGCCGCAGCTGGAATGATGGTCATGCCGAAAGAGAATGATGCAGGCCTGCACTTGCGTGACCTGCGCCTGCTGCAGGTGATGCTCAGCGAAGCCAGCCTGACGCGCGCGGCGGCCCTGCTCGACACCACCCAGCCGACGCTGAGCAAGGCGTTGGCGCGGCTGCGCGCGCATTTCGGCGATCCGCTCCTGGTGCGCCACGGTCAGGCGATGCGGCCGACGCCGAAGGGTTCCGAGATCCTGACGCCGCTGCGCGATCTGCTCAGCGCGGCCGACGGCCTGGCGCATCCGGTCACCCTACCGTTCGATCCGCAAGCCTCGGAACGTCACTTCAGGGTCCTGGTCAGCGATGTCGGCATGGTCCGCTTCCTGCCGCCACTGACCGCGCATCTCACGGCGGCCGGGCCCAGACTGAAGCTTGAGGCGCAGCTGTTGGATTCGCGCAACTTCGAGGCCAAGCTCGGCAGCGGCGAGGCGGACCTCGCGCTCGGCGCCTATCCCCGGGCGCCGCGCGATCTTCGTCGCCAGTTGCTCTACACCGACGGCTACTCAGGCGTGGTGCGCCGCGATCATCCGAAGCGGCAGCGGCTGTCGCGGCTCGCCGAGTTTCGCACCGCAAGGCATATCCTCGTGGCGGCGTCCGACACCGGGCACGCCGCGCATCAGGTCGCCCAGCAAACCATCGAAGCCGCTGTTGCCGCCGACCACATCCTGCTGCGGCTGCCGAGCTTCACCGCCGCTGCGTTGGTCGCCGCCGAGACCGATGGGGTAGCGACCGTGCCGACCAACCTCGCGCAATTGCTGAAAGACCGGCTGCAGCTTGCGACGTTCCGGCTGCCGGTGGCGATGCCGCCGATCGCGGTGGCGCAATACTGGCACGAACGCTATCACCGCGATCCCGGGCACCGCTGGCTGCGCCAGGTGTGCGTTAGCCTGTTCGCACGACGGACGTGATTCGGCGACGGCTGCCCGTTCCGTATCGAGATCGGCCGATCCTCGTTCGCCCCCTCCTGGAAACGACACGCGCCTCAATGGAAGAACATCCCGGCAAGCGATGCGCCGGGATGTCGGGATTTGTCCTGCTTACGCCGCAGCGGGCAGCGGCTGCCTGCTCGCCAGTGCCTGACGCACGATCGCCTCGACGTCCGCACGACGATCCCCGGCAAGCGGCATGCGCGGCGCGCGGACACGTTCGGTCGAGCCGATGGCGATCGCTTCCGCGAGCTTGATGTTCTGGACGAGATAGGTCGAAACATCGAGGTCGAGCAGCGGACGGAACCAGCGATACACCGCAAGCGCCTCCTCGATCCGGCCGGCCTTCATAAGGCGGTAGACCGCGACCGTCTCCGCCGGGAAGGCGCAAACCAGACCCGCCACCCAGCCGACCGCACCGACGGCGAGCGCCTCGAGCGCCAGATTGTCGACGCCGGTCAGCACCGCATAGCGCGAGCCGAGGCGGTTGATGATCTCGGTGGTGCGGCGGATGTCGTCGGAGGATTCCTTGATGGCGACGAAGCGCGCATCGGAGGCGAGTTCCTCCATCAGCTCCGGGGTGACGTCGACGCGATAGGCGACGCGGTTGGAATAGATCATCACCGGCAAATCGCCCGCCGCGGCCACCGCACGCAGGGCTGATACGGTCTCACGCGGATCGGTGTGGTAGATCGGGCTCGGCACCACCATCAGTCCCGAGGCGCCGGCCTGCGCCGCCTTGCGCGCCAGCGCGCAAGCCTCGCGGCTGCCCGCTTCAGAGACGGTCAGCAGCACCGGCTTGCCGCCGGCCACCGACTGCGCCGTCTTCAACACCGCGATGCGTTCGTCATGGCTGAGCATCGGTCCTTCGCCGAGCGAGCCGCACACGATCAGGCCGTCGCAGCCTGCCTTCATCTGCAGATCGAAGCAGCGCTCCATCTCCGCATGATCGAGAGCGCCGTCGGCGTTGAACTTGGTCGTGACGGCGGGAATGACACCGCTCCACATGGTCTGTTCTCCTGTTAAGTCTATGTTGAAGGGAAGCGCCGACTTTTGCGATCATCGATCGGTCCCGCACACGCGTCGGCAGCAGGCATGGCGGACGAAAGCTTGGAACGGATCCGCTAAGGCGCGATGAGATCAGGTTGAATCGTCGTCGCGCCTTAGCTTCTTGTTTAAGCATGATCATTTCGGAAAACCGCTTCACACTTTTCCGGATCATGCTCTAGGCGGGTTTGGTCACGGCAACAGCCGACCGCGCATCACCGGCCTGCTCCGGCGCGGCCCGGCGCCGAAACTCCAGCCACTCGCCGACGACGCCGCGACGGAAGAACGATACGCACAGGATGAAGATCAGCCCGATCACCACGGTGACGAGATCGCCGATGGTGGCGAGGTAGTTGTTCAGCCCGACCACCAGCGCCGCCCCCAGCAGCGGGCCGAAGATGGTGCCGACGCCGCCGAGCAGCGTCATCAGCACCGCCTCCGTCGAGGTGTGCAGCGAGACGTCGTTGAGCGACACCAGCTGAAACACCAGCGCCTTCATGGCGCCGGCATAGCCGGCGATCGATGCCGACAGCACGAAGGCGAGGAGGCGGAAGCGGTCGGTGTCGTAGCCGAGCGAGGTGGTCCGCGGCTCGTTGTCGCGCACCGCCTGCAGCACTTGGCCGAACGGCGAGTGGATGATGCGATAGACCAGCAGGAAACCCGCCGCGAACAGCGCGGTGGTCAGGTAGTACATCGCGGTGTCCGAGGAGAGGTCGACGAGCCCGAGCAGCGTGCCGCGCGGAATCCCCTGCAGGAACAGATACCAGGTGCCGAGGCAGACCAGCAGCGAGGCCACCACCACGAACACACGGTACTTCGGCAGCAGCATGAAGCCGAGATCGACCGGCCCCTGCAGCACCTCCGGCGGCTCATAGCCCTGTCCGGACACGCCGAAGCCGTAGCGGAACAGCCCCTCCATCACCAGCGCGAAACCAAACGTGAGCAGCAGCCCGTAGAGATGGTCGAGATGATAGAGGCGGCGCAGGAACACGCGCTCGATCGCCATGCCGACCAGCCCGACCAGGAATGGCGCCAGCAGCAGCGCCCACCAGAAGCCGACCTGGAGATCGGGCCGGCCAAGCCACGGGCCGAGCTGCGTGAGGCCGATCCAGGTCAGGAACGCCGCCATCATGAATTGGGCGCCATGGGCAAAATTGATGATGTTGAGCAGGCCGAAGATGATCGCCAGCCCCAAGCTCAGCATCGCGTAGAAGCAGCCGCTGATCAGTCCGATCGTCAACTGCGCCATGAAGGCCTGCGAAGTCATGTCTCACGAGATCCCGTGGTGTGAGGGAAGAAGGTGACGGAGCGCGACGGCCCCGCCCCCGGTCGCCCGCAGGGCTATCGCATGTGGCCGAGGAGTTCGAAGAGGAAGGCATCGTTCCACCCGGCGCGCTTGAGCTTACCGCGCAGGGAGATTGTCGTGTCTGGGTGGGCTTGGGCGACGTTGAGGGCCAGCCGCCTGAGCACGGCCAGGTTGGCCGGTCCGTTGTCCTTGCGGTTGCGGGCAAGGTCCTCATCGAGGGTGACGTCGAGC
>NZ_JBHMET010000054.1:106565-113128 GCF_042430365.1 Bradyrhizobium erythrophlei | reverse complement strand
TGGCCGTCGTCACCCTCGCTGCAATTGCCTTATGGCTGCGCTAAGTGTCCACACGACCTAAAGCATGATCCGGAAAAGTGTGAAGCGGTTTTCCGAAAAGATCATGCTCAAACAAGAAGCTAAAGCGCGATGACGATTTAACCTAAACTCATCGCGCTTTAGCGCGTTTTCGAGCGAAGTGGATGTTCGCGTGAAGAAAACGCGCCAAAACAAGAATCTAGAGCTTCGGTTCTGATTCAATCAGAACCGAAAATGTTCTAGCCCTGATCGGACGTCATCTTGAAGCTCTCACCCAATCTTCGCGGCAGCCTGTTCATGGCTGCGGCCATGGCCAGCTTCACGGTGAACGACGCCATCACCAAGGCGGTGTCGTCGGAGCTCAATATCGGGGAGATACTCCTCGTCCGCGGCGGGTTCGCGATGGTGCTGATCGCGGCGCTCGCCGTTCATCGCAAGGCGCTCCGCAGCCTGCGCGCGCTTCTGGTCTGGCCGGTGGCCTTGCGCGTCATCGGCGAGATCGGCGGCACGCTGACCTATGTCGCGGCGATCTCGCAGATCCCGCTCGCGAACGCGTCGGCGATCTTCCAGGCGCTGCCGCTTGTCATCACGCTCGGTGCGGCGCTGGTGTTCGGCGAGCCGGTCGGCTGGCGGCGCTGGCTCGCGATCACGGCCGGTTTCATCGGCGTGCTCGTCATCGTCCGGCCCGGCGCGGAGGGCTTTAGCCAACCCGCGCTGTTTGCGCTGGCGTCGGTCGGCTTCTGCGCGGTGCGCGATCTCGCGACCCGGCGCATTCCGAAGGAATTGCCGACCGTCTTCATCACGCTGTTGACGACGGTCACCGTGACGACGGCGGGCGCCGTCATTCTGGTCCCGCTCGGCGGCTGGAAAGCGCCGTCGGGCCATGCCCTCGGGCTTCTCGCGCTCACCGCGGTCCTGATCCTGATCGGCTATCAATGCATCATCGCGGCGCTGCGCAGCGGCGATATCTCGGCGGTGGCGCCATTCCGCTACCTGGCGCTGCTGTGGGCGATGCTGCTCGGCTATCTCGTTTTCGGCCACCAGCCGGATGGTCCGATGCTTGCCGGTGCCGCCATCATCGTGCTGTCCGGCCTCTATGCCTTTTACCGCGAACGCAAGCGCGACGAACTCCGTCCCGCGGCAACCGGGCCCGGCTTGCCGCCGGACGGGCTGTGATCGAAGCCGGCGCGACCTGAGACGTTCCTCGAAGCGAGAAAGCGGCGATGACGATTCATCCAAATCTCATCGCGCTTTAGTGCGGGCTCGACGGCGGTTTCGGCTCGTCGTCAATGCGCCCGATCCTCGGCTTCAGATGCGCGGTTGCGGATTGCTCGGGCGACGGGGATTTTCGAGGCGGCGCCTTCGCGCCGTCGCCGCCCTTGGCGGCGGTATCGAGCAGGTCCTTCCCCTCATGGTAGCGGCCGTCCAGGCTGCTGTTGATAACGTCCCATATCTGCCGCAGGCGCCTGACGTGGAGATCGTCGCGAATGTAGGAGATGACGGCGCCGAGCACGTCCTTCGGATCAACCTTGCGCTCGCTGCCCTTCGCTCCGGTTTGCGGGACCGGAGACGTGTCGGTCGCAACCGTGCCGGCATCCGCGCCCAGCAGGATGCGGGTGACCCGTTCCTTCAGCAGCGGATTATCCACACAGCGCTCGAGATCGAAGATCGTGCGGACATGAATTTCGCGCAACGCGATCGTCCGCGCCGGTCCGACGGCGAGGATGAGTTGCGCCTGGGCAACCCAATCGATGACCTCGTAGAGCCCATAGGGCGTCTCGACGAAGATCTGGATCGGGTTGATCGTCGCCAGGTTCTGCACGTCCTCGATTTCGAATTCGCCGAGACGGAGCTTCATGAAGGGGTCGATGCCCAGGATCATGTCCAGCGGCAGCTCCTCCTGAAGCGCCTTGCTTGCCGCGCTGACGCGCCGCAGGCGAACCCAGGGAAACTTGGCGATCAGCGCGCTGATGAAGAGATCGGGGACGAATCCGATGATGAAGGCCGCCGCAATCCTGAGTTTCCCTGTCGGATCGATCGGATTCAGGATTCCGCTTTGCGCGACCGCCGCGCAGACGAACAGCGCGAGCGTGACGTGCAGGAACGACGCGAAGAACGAGATCGGCGACAGGTCGAAGTTTGCGATCCGCCGGACCAGATACTGCAGCGTCCAGATATAGCTGCTCAGGAATGTGTAGGTAACCATTCCCTGCCAGCCCTCGGGCTTCGCGTAATAGCTCAAATTGTCGGGTGCGCGCGGTGAAAACGCAAACTCGAAGCAAAGGAAGGTGAGCAGGACGTAGATCGCGACCGGAAAGACGTAGTAGCGGATCGAATTGGCGTTCGTCGTGCTGGTCCGTTCCGGATTGGATGCCGGATCGTACTTGTATTTGACCAGTTCGAATGACGGCAGAATGATCGGCCGGCCGTCGGATTTGGCGAACTGGAACAGCCTTTCGAGGTCGACCACGATCTCGCGGCGGGAGGCGCGCACATTCATGCGGCCGACATACACGCCGATCGGAACGAGCAGGCTGAAGGTGGCGATGGCTATCGCGCGAAGAATATCGTCACTGAGAATTGGGTGCATGAGTATCCGCCTTTGCTATCGGGACGTCATTGACGTCCGCGGCCCTCGTGACGGTCACGTTGGCGTCCGGCGGCGTGCAACTGCGAGCTGCTCGCACGCATCAATCGCACCTTGAAGATCAGACCGGCGATTGGTGCGGACACGTCGAACCACACCTCATGTCCGTCGAGGGGCGCTTCAAGAAACATTTCCGGCAATGCACTGCGTTCAATTCAAGACGTCTATTATCCTAACAATCAACCACAGATTGAGATTGCGCGCAAGCGACCGTCTCACTGGGAGCGGCGTCGATCCTGGAGCGCAGGCAGGACCGAGTTGTGGCCCGCCAGGCGGCTTGAGTTCGCGGCGCGGCATTGGCACGTCAATTAGGTCAACAACTCTGCACTGGTTCAGGTCGCACCCCATTTTGAAGTTCTCCCTGAATGTTCACGCGGGCTGTTCATGTGAGACACAAGCCATGATCCGCTCTACAGAGTCATGTCATGCAACGTACATAAGCCGATCACCACGGCCGTGCTCGCGCAGCATCCGGTGGATGTCGGAGAACATCCGCGCCTATCTCCAATAGCATGCGCGTACAACTTACGGCTCGGCGCGAGCGTGATTTGCCGAATTTGCAAGTGATTTTTTGCCGCAGAAGCACTCGGGAAACTACGGTACCGGAATTTTACTGGGCATAAAGGCCCCGCTTCGTAGTGCTGACTCAACTCGATCAACCCAAGAGGGGGGGACAGCCGGTGCCGACGGTCAAGACGACGTTCATTATCCTCAGCAGCGTTTCCGTGATTGCCGGCATTGCGACAGCGGTCGCGATCATGAAGTCGCGCGGCGCGTCGGCTGAGGAGGCGGCTGCGTATGAGAGCCGCTATCGATCGTATCTGCTTGCGGACGAGTTGCGGCAGAGCTCCGACGATCTCACTCGTCTCGGTCGGACCTACGTCGTCACCGGGGATGCGTCCTACAAGCAGCAGTACCTCGATATTCTCAGCATTCGAAACGGCGAGAAGCCGCGCCCGCAATCCTATCACCGGATCTATTGGGACTTCGTCGCCGGCGGCAATGCGAAGCCGCGCTCCGACGACGCGGCGGTTTCGCTTCAGGCCTTGATGAAGAAACAGGGGTTCACCGACGGCGAGTTCAAGCAGCTCGACGAGGCGCAGAGGAATTCGGACGGACTGGTCAAGCTCGAGGTCGAGGCGATGAACCTTGTCGAAGGCAAGGACAAGGACGGCAAGGCGCTGCCGGCGCCGGATCGCGCCCGCGCGATCGAGCTGCTGCATTCCAGGCAGTATCACCAGTTCAAGTCACAAATCATGGCGCCGATCGACCGCTTCTTCGTGATGCTGGACGAGCGCACCCAGTCGCGGATCGACGATGCGTCGTCGGCGGCCGCGCTTTGGCGGACCGCCTCGCTGATCTCGATCGGGCTATTGGTGATCTCGGTATTGACGCTGTGCGCCTACATCTATCGCTTCGTGGTCCGCAGCCTGTCGAAATTCCAGGACACGACCAGGGCGTTGTCGGCGGGCAATTTCGACGTTGTCGTCGAGGAGACCGGACGTCAGGACGAGATCGGCATCATCGCCCGCTCGATGGTAGAGTTCCGCGACGGGCTGAAGCGCGCCAAGCAGTTGCAGGACGCGGAGGAGGTCGAGCGGGCCGCCAAGGATCGCCGGGCAAATCTGCTCGATACGCTGGTCAAGCGCTTCGAGCAGACCATGCAGCAGATTGTCGGAAGCGTGAGCTCGGCGTCAACCGAGCTGGAGGCGACCGCGACCTCGCTGACGAATACCGCAGATCACACCCAGAAGCTGGCGGGAGTCGTGACCGATGCGTCCGAGAACGCCTCGGCCAACGTCCAGTCGGTCGCGTCCGCAACCGATGAGCTCACCGCCTCGATCAACGAGATCAGCCGCCAGATGCAGGAATCGACCAGGATCGCGGCGGCGGCCGTCGACCAGGCCCGCGCCACCGACGACCGGATCAACGCGCTGTCGGAAGCGGCAAACCGGATCGGCGACGTGGTCAAGCTGATCACGACGATCGCCGAACAGACCAACCTGCTCGCGCTCAACGCGACGATCGAGGCGGCCCGCGCCGGCGAGGCGGGCCGGGGCTTTGCTGTTGTGGCGCAGGAGGTCAAGGAACTCGCGGCGCAGACCGCAAAGGCGACCGGGGAAATCGGCGGCCAGGTCACGTCGATCCAAAACGCCACCGGGGAGTCGGTCGCCGCGATCAAGCAGATCGGCGACACCATTTCCCAGATATCGAGCATCGCCACCACGATCGCGGCGGCGGTCGAGGAGCAGGGCGCCGCGACGACCGAGATCGCCCGCAATGTGCAGCGGGCCTCGGACGGGACGCGTGAAGTGTCCAGCAGCATCACGCAGGTCAATTCCGGCGCGCAGCAAACCGGAGCCGCCTCGTCGCAGGTGTTGTCCTCGGCCAAATCGCTGGCCGCGGAAAGCAGCCGGTTGCAAGCCGAGGTAGCCCGGTTCCTCAGCGAGGTTCGCGCGGCCTAGCCGCAGGAGGTCGGGCGGGTTAGCCAACGGGTCCGCGCGATGCGCGGCCCGATGACAGGCTCCGCGTAACCCGCCGCTTCTCAAGGACGCGAGATGGCGGGTTACGCTTGCGCTAACCCGTCCTGCGGCTACGGCACTACTTTGCGCAATGCGCGATCAGCTTCTCGACAAAGCCGGCGCAGCTCATCAGCTGCGACAGCTCGACGAATTCATCCGGCGTGTGGGCCTGCGCGATCGAGCCGGGGCCGACGACCACCGACGGCACGCCGGCCATGCTGACGAACAGGCCCGCCTCGGTGCCGAAGGCGACCTTGGCGTGGTCGTTGCGGCCGGCGAGCTGCTTTGCGAGGGTGACGAAGGGGACGTCGGCCGGCGTATCGAGCGCGGGGTAGTCGAGGATCTCCTCGAAATCGATGCCGCAGTCCGGATGGCGCTTGCGCATCGCGGGTTCGATCTCGGCCCGGGCCCAGGCGATGATCGCGTCCGTCACCTGCCTTGACTCCCTGATCCCGATGCCGCGGCACTCGAATTCTACGGTGCAATGGTCGGGCACGATGTTCAGCGCGGCGCCGCCATGCACGATGCTGGTGAGCAGCGTTGTGTGCGGGACGTCGTAGAGGCTGTCACGCTCGCGTTCGGCGGCGAGCAGCGCGGCGCGGCGGCGGATTTCCGTGATCAGGTCGGCGGCGTATTCGATGGCGTTCACGCCGTCGGGCGCGATCGAGGAGTGGCGGGCGAGCCCGCGAAACGTCGCGCGCACGCCGTGCTTGCCCTTGTGGCCGATGATCACCTGCATCTGCGTCGGCTCGCCGACGAAACAGCCGAGCGGCTTCACCGGCTTGCGGCTGACCTCGCGCAGCATCGGACGCACGCCGACGCAGCCGATCTCCTCGTCATAGGAAATCGCCAGATGGATCGGCGTTTTCAGATCGGCCGCGAGCATCTCCGGAACCATGGCGAGGCAGACGGCGACAAAGCCCTTCATGTCGGTGGTGCCGCGACCGTAGAGCCGGCCGTCATGCTCGATGAGCTCGAACGGATTGTGCGTCCAGTCCTGTCCCGCCACCGGAACCACGTCGGTGTGTCCCGACAGCACGAAGCCCGCTTTGTCCTCGGAGCCGATGGTGACCCAGAGCGAGGCCTTTTGCCCGGTCTCGTCCGTGGTCCGTTGTCCGCTGATGCCGTGCGACGCGAGGTAGCTCTCGATATAGGCGATCAGAGGCAGGTTCGAGCGATCGCTCACCGTGTCGAAGGCGACGAGGTCGGCGAGGACTTTGCGGATTCGGTCGGGGCGTTGGCTTTGCATGGTCCGGCTCATTCGCCTGGGATCGAGGAGGGGCGTCATTTTGCTGGCACTGATTTGCCCGACGGGTCAAGTCCCCGCGAAAGAAATATTTCGGTTTTTCGGAATCGCAAATCAGTCTATGATTTCT
>NZ_JBHMET010000054.1:26151-106555 GCF_042430365.1 Bradyrhizobium erythrophlei | reverse complement strand
CACCCGAATGAGGGGCGGCTCGCGATCGTCACGAACGTGGTGTGGGATGCGGTGGACGCGAAGCGCGCAACTGACGAGTGCGTTTGAGGCGGACGGCGAAGTCGTGTGGTCCTGACGCCCCAGTGGCTGGTGTCTCCTCGCAAGACGCGAAACGTCCTGCGAAGACGGTGGCAAACAAGCGCGGTCTCGCCGGGGAGAGCACGAAATTTCACCTGTGGTCCTACCCCCGTGCTTTTTGTTGCACGGGACCCATGGGTGCGATCGGCACCCGGCTTTCCCTGCGCCCTCTGCTTGAGGAGAGGGCGGAACGAAATGCAAAACTCGGACAAATCATGTCGCGAGAATGCGGACTCGTATCCAGGACTGATGTTCGAACATGCAACCGAAATTGCCCCGTTATTGCAAGGAGCGAAGCGACGAAGCAATCCATGCTTCCCGTTGCGTTGCTATGGATTGCTTCGCTTACGCTCGCAATGACGACGAATGGGGCCCCATGTTCGTCTCTATCACCGTCATGCTGAGGAGCGCGAAGCGCGTCTCGAAGCACGACGGCCACCGCCGTGGGTCGTGCATCCTTCGAGGCCCGCGTTCCGCGGGCGCCTCCAGCGACAACGGCGAAGCCGTTGCGCGGGGATGACGGATCACTCGGCGGCGAAGCGTAAGCGACTAAATCGGCTTGCCCGTATACGGCATCGACGCGGTGAGGCCGCCGTCGACCGGGATCGCCTGGCCGTTGACGTAGGAGGCCTCGTCGCTGGCGAGGAACAATCCCATCGCGGCGAGTTCGTGCGGTTGGCCGGGACGCTTCAGGGGATTGAGCTGGCCGATCTTGTCCTGGGTGCCGCGCTCCTTGGCGCGATCGAACACCGGCTTCGTCATGCCGGTTTCGATCAGGCCGGGGCACACGGCATTGATGCGCACGCCGGTGCCGGACAGCGAGTAGGCGGTGGTCTGCACCAGGCTGATGACGCCGGCCTTGCTCGCACCATAAGGATGCCCGCTGGCACCGGCCTTGAGGCCCGCAACCGATGCGGTGCAGATGATGGAGCCAAAGCCCTGCTTGGTCATGTGCGGGATCGAATGCTTGATCGCGAGGAACGGGCCGATCAGGTTGACGCGCAGCACCTCCTGCCAGTGTTCCACAGTCTGGTCGGCGAGCGGCACCAGCCCGCCGCTGACGCCGGCATTGGCCCAGATCGCATCGAGCTTGCCGTATTTCGACAGCGCTTTGTCGATGAAGGCCTTCACGTCGGCTTCCGAGCCGGCATCCGCGCTCACCGCCTCGACCGTGCCGCCGGCATCGCGCACGAGCTTCGCGGTTTCGTTCACGCCGTCCGTGCGATCGACTGCGATCAGCTTCGCACCTTCCTTCGTGAACAGCAGCGAAGCCGCGCGGCCGATGCCGCTTCCTGCGCCAGTGATGATGACGGATTTGCCTTCGAGGCGGCCCATGAGTTTCTCCCTGGTGGCGTGTTCCGCAGCACTTGCCGCGCGACGGAATTCAAACAAGATTTCAAACGTCCGAGGCACTTGAGACGATGTGCGCCCTGACGTACAGCGACGAGGGACAGTATTGAAGGGCTCATCCGATGTCCAATGCAGACAAGCCAAAGGTGACCGTGACGCGGTGGTGGTGGGTGCGCCACGCGCCGGTGCGCAGCGACGGCGGCAACATCTATGGTCAGGCCGATATCGAATGCGACACCGGCGATCTCGAAGTGTTCGAGGCGGTGGCAAAGATCCTGCCGCGCAATGCGGTGTGGTATGCGAGCAATCTGAAGCGCACGCATCAAACCGCCGAGGCGATCTGGGCCGCCGGCTTTCCGAAGCCTGCCGACATGATCAAGGAAGCAGCCTTCGCCGAGCAGCATCTCGGCGAGTGGCAGGGCATGAACCGCGCGGCGTTTCTGGCCAGCCAGCCGCCCGGCAGAAGCTGGTTTGCCGACGTCAATGAGCCCGCGCCCGGCGGCGAGAGTTTCATGGACCTCTACACGCGTGTCTGCCGCGCGATTGTGCGGATCACCGCCGCGGAGGCGGGCAGGGACGTGATCGCCGTCGGCCATGGCGGCGTGATCAGGTCGGCGGTCGGACTTGCGCTCGGCGGCCAGCCGGATCGCGGATTGTCCTTCGATATCGATAATGTGTCGGTGACGCGGCTCGATCATGTCGCGGGCCCGGGCCTGTCCACCTGGCGGCTGCCGATGGTGAACCAGCAGCCCTGGATCGCCGATCCGCGCCACGCCGCGATGCATCAGCCGGCGGGTCCGGAGGTCAGGCCCACAACCAAGCTCGCCTGACGCCGTTGTCGCGAGGGCACACGCTGCTTAGCTCAACATCAAATTCACGATCCACATCTGGGAGAGAAACAATGAGCTTGTTCGACATGAAGGGTAAGGTCGCCGTCATCACCGGTTCGACGCGCGGCATCGGGCGCGCGATCGCCGAGCGCATGGCCGAGCACGGCGCCAAGGTGGTGATCTCCTCGCGCAAGGCCGACGTCTGCGAAGAGGTGGCAAAGGAGATCAACGACAAGTTCGGCAAGCGCACCGCGGCTGCGGTCGCGGCCAACATCTCCTCGAAGGAAAACCTGCAAAACCTCGTCGACGAGAGCAACCGCGCCTTCGGCAAGATCGACGTGCTGGTCTGCAACGCCGCGTCGAACCCGTATTACGGCCCGCTCGCCGGCATCTCCGACGACCAGTTCAGAAAGATCCTCGACAACAACATCGTCGCCAACAACTGGCTGATCTCGATGGTGGTGCCGCAGATGATCGAGCGCAAGGACGGTTCTATCATCATCGTCTCCTCGATCGGCGGCCTCAAGGGCTCGACCATCCTCGGCGCCTACGCGATCTCGAAGGCCGCCGACATGCAGCTCGCGCGCAACCTCGCCTGCGAATACGGCAAGCACAATATCCGCGTGAACTGCATCGCGCCGGGCCTGATCAAGACCGACTTCGCCAAGGCGCTGTGGGACAATCCGGAGAACCTGAAGGCCTCGACCTCGCGCTCGCCGCTGCTGCGGATCGGCGTGCCGGACGAGATCGCGGGTGCGGCCGTGTTCATGGCCTCGCGCGCCGGCGACTTCATGACCGGCCAGACCATGGTGATCGACGGCGGCGCGACGATCAGCTGACGCGGAGCGTCATCCCGGGGCGCGCGTCAGCGCGAACCCGGGATCTCGAGCCGCAGTGAAGCTACTCCACCGCCGCGTACACCCCGTTCCTCACCAGCGAACGGAAATATTCGCGCTGGCCGGGGCCCTGCATCATGAAGACCGCGATCAGGTCCTCGGCCGGATCGATCCAGAAGAAGGTGCCGGCCATGCCGCTCCAGAAGAACTGGCCGACCGAGCCGGAGAACGGCGCGATGCCTTGCTGCATGCGCACCGCGAAGCCGAGGCCGAAGCTGTGGCCGGGGGAGACGAGCGTGCCCTGGATCTTCACATCGGAGCCGAGGTGGTCGGACGCCATCAGTTCGAGCGTCTTGCGGCCGATGATCCTGGTGCCGTCGAGCGAGCCGCGGTTGAGCAGCATCTGCGAGAAGCGCGCATAGTCCATCGTGGTCGAGACCAGGCCGCCGCCGCCGGATTCCATCGCCGGCTTCTCCAGCATGTTGAACAGCTGCACCTTCTCCCGGGTCCAGGGATCCATCGCGAACGCCTCCGCCAGCCGGCCGGCGTTCTCCTGGCCGCTGTGGAACGCGGTTTCCGCCATCTGCAGCGGATTGAGGATGCGCTCGGTGAGGAACGCGCCGAGCGTCTTGCCGCTGACGACCTCGATGATGCGGCCGAGGATGTCGGTGGAGCGGCTGTAGTTCCACTCGGCGCCGGGCTGGCAGATCAAGGGCATGCTGGCGAGCATGGTGGCGTGCTCGGCATTGGTGATCTTGCGGCTGCGCAGCCGCGATTGCTGGTAGAGCCGCTGCACCAGGCCGTTGCCGGTGTGGTCGTAAGTCAAACCAGAGGTGTGGCGGAGCAGATCCTGGATCGTCATCTGCCGCCTGGCCGGGACCAGTTCGAGGGTGCCGTTGCGCTCGATGCCGACCTTGGTCTCGGCAAACTCCGGAATGAATTTGGCAACGGGATCGCTGAGCAGGAAGTGGCCGTCCTCGAGCAGCATCATGATGCCGATGGAGACGACTGGTTTGGTCATCGAGAAGATGCGGAAGATGGTGTCATGCGCCATCGGCGCTGGGGCCAGCGGGTTCTGGCGGCCGATCGCGTCGAACCAGCCGATCTGGCCGCGCCGCGCCACCAGCACGGTCACGCCGGGCGTGGTTCCCCTGTCGACCTCGCGCTTGAAGGTGTCGGAGAGCGCCTGCAGCCGCGCGCGCGACAGGCCGATCGATTCGGGCTTGGCGAGGGGGAGGGACGGGGTCTTCGGGCTGGCGGCGCGTTGAGTGGCGGTGTGAGCGTTCATGGTCTCTCCCAGTGCTCTTGATTCTTGCTGGCGACATGCCGTCGATCGGTGCGGGGCAAAGTCTGGCGCAGAAGTTTTGCAATGAACAGGACGTTGACCGCTTCGCCCTTGCAATCCGGCCATGCCCTGTGCTTGAAACGGCGCGAACCGGCGGCGACGCCGGTTCCCTGCAGGAGTGTAGCTCAATTGGTAGAGCACCGGTCTCCAAAACCGGGGGTCGCAGGTTCGAGCCCTGCCACTCCTGCCAGCTTTTATCCAGCAATTTGAAGACGTTGGCCGAGGCTCTGAGCCCCGGCCATTATTGTCTTGACCTACTTAAGCAGCGGGCAGCCGCCATCCTTCAAGGGGCGGAACGCCTGATCGCCCGGCACCTCGGCGAGCACCTTGTAGTAATCCCACGGCGCCTTGGATTCCTCGGGCTTCTTGACCTCGAACAGGAACATCGAGTGCACCATGCGGCCGTCCTCGCGCAGCACGCCATTGTCGGTGAAGGCGTCGCGGACCGGGGTCTCGCGCATCTTCGCCAGCACCGGCTTGGTCTCCTTGGTGCCGGCGGCCTTCACGGCGTTGAGGTAGTGCAGGGTGGCGGAGTAGGTCGCGGCCTGGTTCATTGTCGGCATCCGCTTCATGCGCTCGAAGAAGCGCTTGCCGAAGGCGCGGGTGCGGTCGTTGAGGTTCCAGTAGTAGGCCTCGGTGATGATCAGGCCCTGCGCCATCTTCAGCCCGAGGCTGTGGATGTCGGAGATGAACATCACGACGCCCGCGAGGTTCTGTCCGCCCGCGACGACGCCGAATTCGGCGGCCTGCTTGATCGTGTTGATGGTGTCGGCGCCACCATTGGCCATGCCGATGATCTTAGCCTTCGAGGCCTGCGCCTGCAGCAGGAAGGAGGAGAAGTCCGGCGTGTTGAGCGGATGGCGGGCGCTGCCGACCACCTTGCCGCCGGCCGCACGGACGACGTCGCTGGTGTCGCGCTCGACCGAATGGCCGAACAGATAGTCCGCGGTGACGAAGAACCAGGTGTCGCCGCCGTTCTTCACGATCGCGCTGCCGACGGTGTGCGCGTTGGCGTAGGTGTCGTAGGTCCAGTGCACGGTATAGGGCGAGCACGACTTGCCGGTGATGTCGGAGCTCGCCGCGTCCGTCACGATCATGATCTTCTCGAACTGCTTCGACATCTCCATGCCGGCGAGCGCGGTCGCCGAGGTCGGCATGTCGATGATCATGTCGACGTTCTCGGCCTCGTACCATTTGCGCGCCATCGTGGCGGCGATGTCGGCCTTGTTGAGCACGTCGGCGGTGACGAGCTCGATCGGCTTGCCGAACATCGTGCCGCCGAACTCCTCGATCGCCATCTTGGTGGCTTCGACGTTCCCCGTGCCGCCGATGTCGGAATAGACCGACTGGAAGTCGCTGAGCACGCCGATCTTGAGCGGGGTTTGCTGCGCGAGCGCAGACCCAGCGAGTGCGGCCGAAAGCAATCCGGCCGTGGATATCGTCTTGAAAATCGCCCTCATGATGCGGCGTCTCCCCGTGTTCTTCTAGGTTTGTCCGACAAAGCTAGAATTGGCCGGTTCCAGAGTCAATTTGGCCTGCTGGGCTGTGACATTTGGCCCGTTGCAAGCCAAATTGACGGCTCCCGGAAACCGAGATACTTTGTCCGACAATCGCCAATCTGGAGGTTTCGTGCCCGCGACGCCGCTCTTTCGACGCATCGACGTCCAGCCGGCCTATCAAAGGGTGGCCGACGCGATCGAACGCGAAATCGTCAATGGCCGGATCAAGCCGGGCGAGCCGATCGGCACCGAGCAGGAGCTGGTGCAGCAGTTCGGCGTCAACCGCTCGACGGTCCGCGAAGGCATCCGCGTGCTCGAGGAGGGCGGCCTGATCCGGCGCGATTCCAGCCGCCGGCTGCATGCCTGCCTGCCGCGTTACAACAAGCTAGCCACACGGCTCTCGCGCGCGCTGGTGCTGCATGAGGTCACGTTCCGCGAACTGTTCGAGGCGTCGATGACGCTCGAGGTGGCCAGCATTGAAGGCGCGGTGGAGCGCGCGACGGAGGAGAACATCGCCGACCTCGCCGGCAATCTCGAGCGCAGCGCGAAGGTCGTGGGCGATCCCGCCGCGCTCGCCGAGCTTGACGCCGAATTCCACGTGCTGATCGCCAAGGCCTCGCAGAACCGCGTGCTGCAGCTCGCCCGCGAGCCCGCCGCGCAACTGTTCTTTCCGACCACGGAGATGATCGTCGGCGGCGTCGCCGAGGGCGGCGCGCGCCTCGTCGAGGCACACGGCAAACTGCTCGATGCGATCAGGCGGCGCGACAAGGCGGCCGGCGTGCTGTGGACGCGGCGGCATCTGCAGGATTGGCGCCGCGGCTTCGAGAAAGTTGCCTCGCTCGATCGCTCGGTCGAGCACATGTACATGGAGCATGCCCGGGCGGCGCGGCGGCAGTAGCGCCGTGTCACGAGATCGGCGCCTGCGACAACGACAATGAAAATGTTTTGGGAGGGACCATGACGGCAGATCTAGCAGCGACCATCCAGCGCGCGCGCGAGCACAGTATCGGCGATCTCCTGCGCCGATCCGCCAGGCGCTATCCGAGCAAGACCGCGCTGATCTGCGGCGATGTCGCCTGGACGTTTGCGGAAATGGACGCGATCTGCAATCGCCTGGGGCGCGGGCTGCTCGGGCTCGGCATCCAAAAGGGCGACCGCATTGCCGTGCTGTCGCGCAATTCGCACGCCTTCGCGGCGCTGCGCTTTGCGGTGGCGCGGATCGGCGCGATCCTGGTGCCGATCAACTTCATGCTGAACACGGACGAGATCAATTTCATTCTCGCCAATTCGGGCGCGAGGCTGCTCGCCTCCGGGCCCGATTTTGTCGAAACGGCGCGCGCCGCGGCGGCCAAGGGCTCCGCGGTCGAAACGCTGATCTGGCTGCCGGGTGAAGATCCGGCCATCGCGCCCGATGGCATCAAGACCTTCGAAGGCCTGCTGCACAGCGATGCGTCGGCGCCGGACATTTCGGTCGACAGCCGCGACCCCGCGCAGATCATCTACACCAGCGGAACGGAGTCGCTGCCCAAGGGCGCGATCCTGACCCACGAAGCCGTGATGTGGCAGTATGTCAGCTGCATCATCGACGGCGGCATGGCGTCCGACGACACCGTGCTGCACGCGCTGCCGCTCTATCACTGCGCGCAGCTCGACGTGTTCCTGGGGCCCGCGATCTATCTCGGTGCCACCAGCCTGATCACCGGCAAGCCGGTGCCGGACAATATCCTGTCGCTGATCGCGGCCCACAAGATCGGCGCCTTCTTCGCGCCGCCGACGATCTGGATCGCGATGCTGCGGTCGCCGGCGTTCGACCGCACTGATCTCTCGACCTTGCGCAAAGGCTACTACGGCGCCTCGATCATGCCGGTGGAGGTGCTGCTCGAATTGCAGCGCCGCCTGCCGAACGTCAAATTCTGGAATTTCTATGGCCAGACCGAGATCGCGCCGCTCGCGACCGTGCTGACGCCGGAGGATCAACTGCCGAGGGCTGGCTCGGCCGGCAAGCCCGCGATCAATGTCGAGACGCGCGTCGTCAACGGCGACATGCAGGACGTCGGTGTGGGCGAGGTCGGTGAGATCGTGCACCGTTCGCCGCATCTGTTGTCCGGATATTACAACGACCCGGTGAAAACTGCGGCGGCGTTCGCCGGGGGCTGGTTCCACTCGGGCGATCTCGCGACCGTCGATGCCGACGGCTACATCACGGTCGTCGACCGCGTGAAGGACATGATCAAGAGCGGCGGCGAGAATGTCGCGAGTCGCGAGGTTGAGGAGATGATCTACCGGCTGCCGGCGGTTTCGGAGGTCGCGGTGGTCGGTCTGCCCGATCCGCGCTGGATCGAGGCGGTCACCGCGATCGTCGTGATCAAGGGCGGCGAGACGCTCGACGAGGGCGCCGTCGTCAAGCACTGCGCCGCCGGAATGGCCCACTTCAAGGTCCCGAAGCGCGTGATCTTCGTCGACAGCCTGCCGAAGAACCCCAGCGGCAAGCTGCTCAAGCGCGAGCTCCGCCAGCGCTATGTCGGCGGGACCACGCTCGATCAGGCGGTCCAGAAGAGCTTTGCCGGGTAGGGTGCCCGGCCGGCCATGGCGCGGCAGCGGGCGCTCCGGACACCGCCCGCCTAAGCCCTTGATTTGAGAGGCCCTGTTCCGCCCGGCCTGGTGCCGGCCGGGCAGGGAAGCCGCCCCGCCGACCTTGACCTTTGGCCTCCGCCGCAGTAGATAGCCGCCACTCGCTGCCGGCCCGCTGTGATCGCGGATATCCGGCGCGGCTTAGAATTCCCCCGAACAATCGAGCTCGTTCACCGGCTCAACCTTCCAAACGAGGGCTGGGTCCTAAACGTCGGCTGTCCGGATTCCTTGAAACTTTGCAATCGTCTTGTGACGGACGCGGACCTAACGATGGCTTTCAGCCCGTTCAAATTCCTGCAGGAAGTGCGCTCGGAGACCGCCAAGGTCACCTGGCCGACACGCCGCGAGACGACCATCACCACCATCATGGTGTTCGTGATGGTGGCGCTGGCCTCGATCTTCTTCTTCGCTTCGGATCAGCTGATCCGCTATGTGGTTACGCTGATACTGGGCATCCACTAATGAGCACCGGAACTCTAACGATGGATAAGCGCTGGTATATCGTCCACGCCTACTCGAACTTCGAGAAGAAGGTGGCAGAATCGATCCGCGAGCAGGCGAAGCAGCGCGGGCTGGAAGAACTGTTCGAGCTGGTGCTGGTGCCGACCGAGAAGGTCACCGAGGTGCGCCGCGGCCGCAAGATCGACGCTGAGCGCAAGTTCTTCCCGGGCTACGTGCTGGTGAAGATGAAGCTGACCGACGAGGCGTTCCACCTGATCAAGAACACGCCGAAGGTGACCGGCTTCCTCGGCGCGGAAAACAAGCCGATGCCGATCTCGGAGGCCGAGGCGATGCGCATCCTGCACCAGGTGCAGGAGGGCGTAGAGCGGCCGAAGGCGTCGGTGTCGTTCGAAATCGGCGAGAACGTGCGCGTGGCCGACGGCCCGTTCGCGTCCTTCTCGGGCGTGGTGGAAGAAATCGACGAGGCGCGTTCGCGCGTGAAGGTCGCGGTGTCGATCTTCGGCCGTGCGACCCCGGTGGAACTGGAATTCGGTCAGGTCGAAAAGGTGGTCTGACCGGACGGCGTGGGGTATACGCCTCGCGTCAATGAGAGGCCGTGGGAGGGAGGAGGCGGTCGCCAGCCCCTTCAACCGAACCACGGAACCTGAAACCGCCGGCACCGTCCGGCATAACAGGAGTGATAAATGGCAAAGAAAGTGACCGGATACCTGAAGCTTCAGGTCCCGGCCGGTGCGGCGAATCCTTCGCCCCCGATCGGTCCCGCGCTTGGTCAGCGCGGTCTCAACATCATGGAGTTCTGCAAGGCGTTCAACGCCCAGACCCAGAAGGAAGAGAAGAACACCCCGATCCCGGTGATCATCACCATCTATGCGGACCGGTCCTTCACCTTCGAGATGAAGACGCCGCCGATGTCCTACTTCCTCAAGCAGGCCGCCAAGATCCAGTCCGGATCGAAGGCGCCGGGCCGCGACAAGGCTGGCAAGGTGACCAAGGCGCAGGTGCGCGAGATCGCCGAGAGGAAGATGAAGGACTTGAACTGCGACACCATTGAGTCGGCCATGAAGATGGTCGAGGGCTCGGCCCGCTCGATGGGTCTGGAAGTTGCGGGGTAACGGGCCATGGCTATCGGAAAGCGTTTGAAGAAGGCCCGCGAGGGTATCGACCGCGAAAAGCTCTATCCGCTCGCGGATGCCATCAAGATGGTCAAGGAGCGCGCCAAGTCGAAGTTCGACGAGACGATCGAGATCGCGATCAATCTCGGCGTCGATCCGCGTCACGCCGACCAGATGGTCCGCGGCGTGGTCAACCTGCCGAACGGCACCGGCCGTACGCTGCGCGTCGGCGTGTTCGCCCGCGGCGCCAAGGCCGAGGAAGCCAAGGCCGCCGGTGCTGACGTCGTCGGCGCCGAAGACCTGGTCGAGAAGGTGCAGGGCGGCGCGATCGATTTCGACCGCTGCATCGCCACCCCGGACATGATGCCGCTGGTCGGCCGCCTCGGTAAGGTGCTCGGTCCGCGCGGCATGATGCCGAACCCGAAGATCGGCACCGTGACCATGGACGTCACCAACGCCGTGAAGGGCGCCAAGGGCGGCTCGGTCGAGTTCCGCGTCGAGAAGGCCGGCATCGTCCAGGCTGGCATCGGCAAGGCCTCGTTCTCCGAGGACAAGCTGGTCGAGAACGTCAAGGCGCTCGCCGATGCGGTCGCCAAGGCGAAGCCGGCCGGTTCCAAGGGCACCTACATCCAGCGCGTGGCGGTCTCCTCCACCATGGGCCCGGGCGTGAAGGTCGAGCCGGGCACAATCCTCGGCTAAGGCCAGAGGTCGTCATGAGATAAAGAGGGGCGGGATCGGGCAACCGATTCCGCCCCTTGTCTTTTGCCGCGTGAAGACACTCGCAGGAAACAACAAGAATGCCTGATAAGGTCCTGATCTATTCACGCTTTCCCAAGGCCCAGATGGTGCGTTTCGGCGAGCGCTACGAGCTCCTGAACGCCGCCGGCAAGCGGCCGATCGATATGTTCCCGGCGGCCGAGCTTGCCGACATCCGCGCGCTGATCACCGCCGGCGGCACGCCGCTTGGCGCCGACGCAATGGACATGTTGCCGAAGTTAGGGGCGATCGTCTGCTACGGCACGGGCTATGACGGCGTCGACCTTGCCGCCGCCGCCGAACGGGGGATCGCGGTTGGGCACAGCCCGGGCGCGAACGCGGCCTCGGTGGCCGACATCGCGCTCACCTTGATGCTGGCGGCGGTGCGCCGTCTGCCGGTGGCCGACAATTACGTGCGCAGCGGCGACTGGGCGGGCGCAAAGCCGTCGCCAATGATGCGACCGCAGGCCGGCATGCGCGGCCGCAAGGTCGGCGTCTACGGGATCGGCGAGATCGGCCGCAAGATCGCCGCCCGCGTCGCGGCATTCGAGACCGAGGTCGGCTATTTCAGCCGCTCGAAGCACGACGTGCCCTATCAATATTTCCCGACGCTCGAGGCGCTCGCCGATTGGTGCAGCGTGCTGATGGTCGCCGTCCGCGCGGGTGCCGAGACCGAGCATGCCGTCAACGCCGACATCCTGCGCCGGCTCGGCAGCGACGGCTTTGTCGTCAACATCTCGCGCGGTTCGGTCATCGACGAGCGGGCGCTCGTTGCAGCGCTGACCGACCAGACCATCGCCGGCGCCGGCCTCGACGTATTCGCCAAGGAACCGCACGCCCCCGACGCGCTGACCGCGCTGCCGAATGTGGTGCTGTCGCCACATATCGGCGGCCACACCCTGGAATCGCACGTGGCGATGCAGGACTGCGTGCTCGCCAATCTTGAGGCGTTCTTTGCCGGCAAGCCGCTCGCTTACCCGGTGACGTCAGGATCTGGCTAAGGCCTTCAACTTCGGCGCGGCGCGTGGCGGAGCTTGTCGGGGTTGCGGACGATGTAGATTGCCGCGATCCGGTTGGCCTCGCCGTCGATCGCCATGCTCAGCGTGTGATCGACCTCGCCGTCGAGAAAGATCAGCGCGCCCGCGCTTCCGTTGACCATCATCGGTTCGACGCGAATTTCGCTGCCGGTGTTCTTCCCGGCGATGCCGACGATGAAACGAATGATCTTCTCCGCGCCCCTGATCGGGTTCAGCGCCGCCAGCTTGCGGCCGCCGCCGTCGGTGATCGCGATCGCATCCTCGCGCAGCAGTTTGGCGAGGGCGGAGACATCGCCGCTTGCGGCGGCTTGGCAGAAGGCGGTCAGCAGCCTGGCGTGGCCCTCGGGGGCCGCAGCGGGGGCAGGGCGGCTGTCGCGCACCGTGCGCCGTGCGCGCGCGGCCAGTTGCCGGCAGGCGGCTTCGCTACGCTCGAGCATTCGCGCCACCTCCGCGAACGGCCGGTCGAACACGTCATGCAGCAGGAACGCAGCGCGCTCCAGCGGCGACAGGCAATCCAGGGCCAGCATCAGCGCGAAGGAGAGGTCGTCGGCGAGCTCGGTCGCGGCTTCGGCCGACAGGCCCTCGGCATCGAACACCGGTTCGGGGAGCCATGCACCGACATAGACCTCGCGCTGGGTCCGGGCACTCTTGAGCCGGTCGAGGCAGAGCCGGGTCACCACCGTGACCAGGAAGGCCTCGGGATTGTGGACGTCGTTTGCGGCGGCGAAGCGCAGATAGGCGTCCTGCACCACGTCGTCGGCGTCGCCGCGGCTGCCGAGCATGCGATAGGCGAGCCCGACGAGCCGTTTTCGATAGGGCCCGAGCGGGTCGGCGTCAGGCTGCGCGCTTGATGACATCGATCTGATGGCCGGCCACGGTCACTCGGCGGCACTCCTTGGCGTATCCCAATGCCAGCTTCATCATCGGAAAGAGGCGGCCGATCTGCAGCGCCATGGTGAGATCGATCACGCCCTTTGCGCCCCAGCGGACGCGGACGGCGTCGCGGCAGGTTTCATCATCCATCGATCGGCGCAGGATCGCGTCGGCAAAGCGGAAGCCGACCGCGGTCTCCGGGCTCATCGCCGCGACATCTCGCCTGACGACGGCCGCGACCTGCTGCTCGGCCATCCCGGCCTCGACCGCCATGTCGACGACCAGTTGCGCGCAGGGCCCGCAGTCCTCGGCCATGGCGCCGGTGATCTTGGCGGCAAAGCTGGTTTCGACCGGAACCACCTCGCGGTGCGAGGCGGCCTTCATCACCGGCGCGAAGCGGAAGAACGCGGTGGGGGATTCCTTGAGCATCATCTCAAGATAACTCGTGTCGTACGCATAACGTTTGGCCGTGGCGCGCAGGATACGGCGCGCAATGAAACTACGCATGTCGTAATTCTCCGTGGGTTGGAAGGGCCGCAAGGACAGCGAGAGCCGCGGGCAGGATGACGGCCGTCAAGTCCGCCGCGGTATGGTGATCGTGCCCGCCGATGATCATCGCGAGGTGGAGCGCGCCGTGGCCGGCGAGAAATCCCGCGCCGGCCAGCGCCGCCGGCCAGTAGGTCGGCCGCCACGCCCGCGCCCCCAGCCCGAGCCCGGCGGCCATGAAGGCGATGCCGACGTCCTGAACGAGGTGGGGGTTGAAGGGACCGGTGTCGGCAGCGCCGGGCACCGCTGCCCACCAGGTGGAACCGGCGCTGAGCATCGCCAGTCCATTGCCGAGGTTGAACAGGGCGAGAATTCCTGCGATCCATCGTCTCATGAAGGCCTCCGGCTCCCAGACGAGCGACGACCGCCGGATGTGACATAGGCCGGGGAGAATTTTCGGCGGAACCGGACCCGGTGCCGAATTGGTCTGAATTTTGCTCTTGGCAAGCCGGGCAGGACCCGCTACATAGCGCCTTCCGGGCGTGCCAGCGGTTGCTGGCATGTCTGTGCTCGCATTCCGAAAACCCGACACGATAGGAGATCATTCCTTTCCGCATGCCCGCAAGGATGCTCGAAAGGAAGGAGGCCCGTCGCTTCGAACGGAATAAGAGCAGGGGCCTTCGGCTTTGCCGGTGGCCTTGATCCTGTCCGAGACTGCAGGCGCCCGCGAGAACATCACGTTTTCAACGGCTTAATCGCATGGCCTGCATAGACGGGTGAAGACCGGATTTCGCATTCCAGGGCGCGACACCAGCGCCTCTGGAGGCGGTTTGGTTCGAACCTCGACACCCCACGGCCGCAAGGCTTTGGGAGGGCAGGCTTCTAATTGTCGTCTTGCCCGGCATGTCCGAAGGGCTTCGGTCCCAAGGATCAGGTTTTTGGGTGGGACGATGGGTGCAACCCGGCGGCCCTCCATGCGGAACGGCCGCCAACCGGAAAGAGCTTGCTGTGGAACGAGCGGCAAAAAAAGAGTCGGTCGAACAACTTAACGAGGTCTTCAAGACCACGTCGGTTGCGATCGTTGCTCACTATTCCGGCCTCACCGTGGCCCAGATGCAGAAGCTGCGCATGCAGATGAAGCAGGCGGGCGCGTCGGTGAAGGTCTCGAAGAACCGTCTCGCCAAAATTGCTCTTGAAGGCACTGACGTCGCTTCCATCGGTTCCCTGCTGAAGGGGCCGACCGTGATCGCTACTTCGAAAGATCCGGTTGCGGCGCCAAAGGTTGCCATCGAATTCGCCAAGGCGAACGAGAAGTTCGTCATCCTCGGCGGCTCGATGGGTAAAACCGTCCTGAATGTCGACAGCGTGAAGGCGCTCGCCTCACTGCCGTCGCTCGACGAACTGCGCGGCAAGCTTGTCGGCCTCATTGTGGCGCCGGCGACCAAGCTCGCTCAGCTCTCCAACGCGCCCGCGGCCAAGCTCGCACGCGTCATTCAGGCTCATGCCTCAAAGGGCGAAGCGGCCTGACCCTTCGCTAATCTCAAACCTGGTTCGAACCAAACGTTTAAGGAACTGAACAATGGCTGACTTGCAGAAAATCGTCGACGACCTCTCGAGCCTCACCGTGCTCGAAGCGGCCGAACTCGCCAAGCTCCTCGAAGAAAAGTGGGGCGTCTCCGCCGCTGCCGCCGTTGCGGTGGCCGGCCCGGCTGCCGGCGGCGCTGCCGCTGCTCCGGCTGAAGAGAAGACCGACTTCACCGTCGTGCTGGCTGCTGCCGGCGACAAGAAGATCGAGGTCATCAAGGAAGTCCGCGCCATCACCGGCCTGGGCCTGAAGGAAGCCAAGGACCTCGTCGAGGGTGCTCCGAAGCCGCTCAAGGAAGGCGTCAACAAGGACGAAGCCGAGAAGATCAAGGCCCAGCTCGAGAAGGCTGGCGCGAAGGTCGAGCTCAAGTAACGCAAGTTGCGTGAGACGGATCCCGGGGCAGGCCAAGGCTTGGCCCGGGATTTTGCCCAAAGGTTGCGGATGGCCGGGAGCCCCGACTATCCACCACTCCGAAGGGCGGACGATATGCAAAATTCATGTGGCGGTTGTCGCGTGGCATATCGAACACAAAAAAGTGTGGGGATCCGTGGACTTAACCCTCGAATCTCCATTATTGCCTTCCCATATCGGGTAGGCAGCGGAAAAACACGGTCGGCGGCGGGGGCGGCAGGGCTCCCGGCGGAAGCCGTTGGGAGACAGTCAGATTTCGGGCTTTTTCAGTCCGTGAAGCGGAAGGTTTGGACGGGCGGGTGCAGTCATGCGCCCCGCGCGTTGTTTTGCGTTTGGAAGGTCGCAAAGACCAGGGTGGGGATTTAATTCCTGAACTGGAGCTTCGTCCCTTCGAGACGATTCGAAATTCAACCCGGGGCCGATGGCAGTCGTGTCCCGGAAGGTTCGCCCCGCAAGGCGACGAAAATGAGAGGCCACGATGGCGCAGCAGACATTCACCGGTCGCAAACGCGTACGCAAGTTCTTCGGACACATCAAGGAAGTCGCCGAGATGCCGAACCTCATCGAGGTTCAGAAGGCGTCCTATGACCAGTTCCTGATGGTCGACGAGCCGACCGGCGGCCGGCTCGATGAGGGCCTGCAGGCCGTGTTCCGCTCGGTATTCCCGATCTCGGATTTCTCCGGCACCTCGATGCTCGAATTCGTCCGCTACGAATTCGAGCCGCCGAAATATGACGTCGACGAGTGCCGCCAGCGCGGCATGACCTTCGCTGCGCCGCTCAAGGTGACGCTGCGCCTGATCGTGTTCGATATCGACGAGGAAACCGGCGCCAAGTCGGTCAAGGACATCAAGGAGCAGGACGTCTACATGGGCGACATCCCGCTCATGACGATGAACGGCACCTTCGTCGTCAACGGCACCGAGCGCGTCATCGTCTCGCAGATGCACCGTTCGCCCGGCGTGTTCTTCGACCACGACAAGGGCAAGACCCACTCGTCCGGCAAGCTCTTGTTTGCCGCGCGCGTGATTCCGTATCGTGGTTCCTGGCTCGACATCGAGTTCGACGCCAAGGACATCGTGTTCGCGCGCATTGACCGCCGCCGCAAGATCCCCGTGACCTCGCTGATGTACGCGCTCGGTCTCGACGGCGAGCAGATCCTGTCGACCTTCTACAAGAAGATCACCTACAAGCGGACCAAGGAAGGCTGGCGCGTGCCGTTCGACGCCAACCGCTTCCGCGGCTATTCGACCGTCAACGACCTGATCGACGCCGACACCGGCAAGGTGGTGCTGGAGGCCGGCAAGAAGCTGACCGTGCGCCAGGCCCGCCAGCTCCAGGAGAAGGGGCTGAAGGCGCTGCGGATGTCGGACGAGGAGCTCGTCGGCAACTACCTCGCCGAGGACCTCGTCAATCCGAAGACCGGCGAGATCTACGCCGAAGCCGGCGAGGAGATCACCGAGAAGTCGATGAAGTTGCTGAACGAGCAGGGCTACAAGGAGCTGCCGCTGCTCGACATCGACCACATCAATGTCGGCGGCTACATCCGCAATACGCTCGCGGCCGACAAGAACATGACGCGTGAGGACGCGCTGTTCGACATCTACCGCGTGATGCGTCCGGGCGAGCCGCCGACGCTGGACTCGGCGCAGGCCATGTTCCAGTCGCTGTTCTTCGATTCCGAACGCTACGACCTCTCCGCTGTCGGCCGCGTCAAGATGAACATGCGCCTCGAGCTCGATGCGCCCGACACCCATCGCACGCTGCGCAAGGAAGACATCCTGGCCGTCATCAAGACGCTGGTCGACCTGCGCGACGGCAAGGGCGAGATCGACGACATCGACCACCTCGGCAACCGCCGGGTGCGCTCGGTCGGCGAGCTCATGGAGAACCAGTACCGGATCGGTCTCTTGCGCATGGAGCGCGCGATCAAGGAGCGCATGTCGAGCGTCGATATCGACACCGTCATGCCGCAGGACCTGATCAACGCGAAGCCCGCTGCCGCCGCGGTGCGCGAGTTCTTCGGCTCCTCGCAGCTCTCGCAGTTCATGGACCAGACCAACCCGCTGTCGGAGATCACCCACAAGCGGCGCCTGTCGGCGCTTGGCCCGGGCGGTCTGACCCGCGAGCGCGCCGGCTTCGAGGTGCGCGACGTGCACCCGACGCATTACGGCCGCATCTGCCCGATCGAGACGCCGGAAGGTCCTAACATCGGCCTGATCAACTCGCTGGCGACGTTCGCCCGCGTCAACAAATACGGCTTCGTCGAGACGCCCTATCGCAAGATCAAGGACGGCCGCGTCACCGACGAGGTGGTCTACCTCTCGGCGATGGAAGAGGGCCGCTACCGCGTCGCGCAGGCCAACGTGCCGCTCGACGCCAAGGGCCGCTTCACCGAAGACCTCGTGGTCTGCCGTCACGCCGGCGAAGTGCTGCCGGTGACGCCGGACAAGGTCGACTACATGGACGTGTCGCCGAAGCAGCTGGTTTCGGTCGCCGCGGCGCTGATCCCGTTCCTCGAGAACGACGACGCCAACCGCGCGTTGATGGGCTCGAACATGCAGCGCCAGGCGGTGCCGCTGGTTCGCGCCGAGGCGCCGTTCGTCGGCACCGGCATGGAAGGCGTGGTGGCCCGTGACTCGGGCGCTGCGATCGCCGCGCGCCGCTCCGGCGTGATCGACCAGATCGACGCCACCCGCGTCGTGATCCGCGCCACCGAGGATCTCGATCCGACCAAGTCGGGCGTCGATATCTACCGGCTGATGAAGTACCAGCGCTCCAACCAGTCGACCTGCATCAACCAGCGTCCGCTGGTGAAGGTCGGCGACATCGTCAAAAAGGGCGACATCATCGCCGACGGTCCCTCGACCGATCTCGGCGAGCTGGCGCTCGGCCGCAACGTGCTGGTCGCGTTCATGCCGTGGAACGGCTACAACTTCGAAGACTCGATCCTGCTCTCCGAGCGGATCGTGAAGGACGACGTCTTCACCTCGATCCACATCGAGGAGTTCGAGGTGATGGCCCGCGACACCAAGCTCGGCCCTGAGGAAATCACCCGCGACATTCCGAACGTCTCGGAAGAAGCGCTGAAGAACCTCGACGAAGCCGGTATCGTCTACATCGGTGCGGAAGTCCGCGCCGGCGACATCCTGGTCGGCAAGATCACGCCGAAGGGCGAAAGCCCGATGACGCCGGAAGAGAAGCTGCTCCGCGCCATCTTCGGCGAGAAGGCCTCCGACGTCCGCGATACCTCGCTCCGCGTGCCCCCGGGCGTGCAGGGCACCATCGTGGAAGTCCGCGTGTTCAACCGCCACGGCGTCGACAAGGACGAGCGTGCGCTGGCGATCGAGCGCGAGGAGATCGAGCGTCTGGCCAAGGACCGAGACGACGAGCAGGCGATCCTGGACCGCAACGTCTACAACCGCCTCGCCGAGCTCCTGGAGAACCGCCAGGGCATCGCCGGCCCGAAGGGCTTCAAGAAGGATACCAAGATCACCCGTGCGGTACTCGACGAGTATCCGAAGTCGCAGTGGTGGCTGTTCGCCTCGCCGAACGACAAGCTGATGGCCGAGATCGAGGCCATGCGGAAGCAGTACGACGAGTCGAAGAAGGGCCTCGAGCAGCGCTTCCTCGACAAGGTCGAGAAGCTGCAGCGCGGCGACGAGCTGCCGCCCGGCGTGATGAAGATGGTCAAGGTCTTCGTCGCGGTGAAGCGCAAGATCCAGCCCGGCGACAAGATGGCCGGCCGTCACGGCAACAAGGGCGTGGTGTCCAAGATCGTGCCGATCGAGGACATGCCGTTCCTCGAGGACGGCACCCATGCGGACATCGTGCTGAACCCGCTCGGCGTGCCCTCGCGCATGAACGTCGGCCAGATCCTGGAGACGCATCTGGGCTGGGCCTGCGCCGGCCTCGGCAAGCGCATCGGCCAGACCATCGACGCCTACTATCAGAAGCAGGATCTCAAGCCGCTGCGCGAGACCCTGAAGAAGATTTACGGCGAGGATGAAACCATCAAGTCGCTGAACGACAACGAATTGGTCGAGCTCGGCCGCAACCTGAGCCACGGCGTGCCGATCGCCACCCCGGTGTTCGACGGCGCCAAGGAGGCCGATATCGAGGAGATGCTGAAGCTCGCCGGCTTCGACGCCTCAGGCCAGTCGACCGTCTATGACGGCCGCACCGGCGACCCGTTCGATCGCAAGGTGACGATGGGCTACATCTATATGCTCAAGCTGCACCACCTCGTGGACGACAAGATCCACGCGCGTTCGATCGGTCCGTACTCGCTCGTCACCCAGCAGCCGCTGGGCGGCAAGGCGCAGTTCGGCGGTCAGCGCTTCGGCGAAATGGAGGTCTGGGCGCTGGAAGCCTACGGTGCCGCCTACACGCTGCAGGAAATGCTGACCGTGAAGTCGGACGACGTCGCCGGCCGTACCAAAGTGTACGAGGCGATCGTGCGCGGCGACGACACGTTCGAGGCCGGCATCCCGGAATCGTTCAACGTGCTGGTCAAGGAAATGCGCTCGCTCGGCCTCAACGTCGACCTGCACAATTCCAAGATGGGACCGGCGCCGACGTCCGAGGCGGCCGAGTAACGCTTAGAATTTCATGTCCGGCGCAAAAGCGCGAAGCGCGTCTTCGCTCAAATGCGCCGGGCATTCGCGCTCCGCTCGGACGTTGAGCGGGACGCGGGCTGAATAAAAGTTTCGAATTTGCTGCCGGTGACGATCGGCACGCGAGGAGAAGACCATGAATCAAGAGATTATGAATCTTTTCAATCCGACGACACCGGCCCAGGTCTTCGACCAGATCCGGATTTCGATCGCGTCTCCGGAGAAGATTCTGTCCTGGTCGTACGGCGAGATCAAGAAGCCGGAGACGATCAACTACCGCACGTTCAAGCCGGAGCGTGACGGCCTGTTCTGCGCCCGCATCTTCGGGCCGATCAAGGATTACGAGTGCTTGTGCGGCAAGTACAAGCGCATGAAGTACAAGGGCATCATCTGCGAAAAGTGCTCGGTCGAGGTGACGCTGTCGCGCGTCCGGCGCGAGCGCATGGGCCATATCGAGCTGGCCGCGCCGGTTGCCCACATCTGGTTCCTGAAGTCGCTGCCGTCGCGCATCGGCCTCCTGCTCGACATGACGCTGAAGGATCTCGAGAGGATCCTCTACTTCGAATACTACGTCGTGCTCGAGCCGGGCCTGACCGCGCTGAAGGACCGTCAGCTCTTGTCGGAAGACGAGTATCTGAAGGCGCAGGACGAGTACGGCCAGGACAGCTTCACCGCCATGATCGGCGCCGAGGCGATCCGCGAACTGCTCAAGGGCCTCGACCTCGAGAAGCTCGAGGTGCAGCTGCGCGCCGAGATGGCGGAGACCGACTCCGACATCAAGCACAAGAAGCTCGCCAAGCGGCTGAAGATCGTCGAAGCGTTCCGCTTCTCCGGCAACAAGCCGGAATGGATGATCATGACGGTCGTGCCGGTGATCCCGCCGGACCTGCGTCCGCTGGTGCCGCTCGACGGCGGCCGCTTCGCGACGTCGGATCTCAACGACCTCTATCGCCGCGTCATCAACCGCAACAACCGCTTGAAGCGGCTGATGGAGCTGCGGGCGCCCGACATCATCATCCGCAACGAAAAGCGCATGCTGCAGGAGGCCGTCGACGCGCTGTTCGACAACGGCCGCCGCGGCCGCGTCATCACGGGCGCCAACAAGCGCCCGCTGAAGTCGCTCGCCGACATGCTGAAGGGCAAGCAGGGCCGCTTCCGTCAGAACCTGCTCGGCAAGCGCGTCGACTATTCGGGCCGTTCGGTGATCGTGGTCGGTCCCGAGCTGCGCCTGCATCAGTGCGGCCTGCCGAAGAAGATGGCGCTCGAGCTGTTCAAGCCGTTCATCTACTCGCGGCTCGACGCCAAGGGCCTGTCCACCACGGTGAAGCAGGCCAAGAAGCTGGTCGAGAAGGAGCGTCCGGAGGTCTGGGATATCCTCGATGAGGTGATCCGCGAGCATCCGGTGCTGCTGAATCGCGCGCCGACGCTGCATCGTCTCGGCATCCAGGCGTTCGAGCCGGTGCTGATCGAGGGCAAGGCGATCCAGCTGCATCCTCTGGTCTGCGCCGCGTTCAACGCCGACTTCGACGGCGACCAGATGGCCGTGCACGTTCCGCTGTCGCTGGAAGCGCAGCTGGAAGCGCGCGTGCTGATGATGTCGACCAACAACATCCTGCACCCCGCGAACGGCCAGCCGATCATCGTGCCGTCGCAGGACATCGTGCTCGGTCTCTACTACGTGTCGATCATGCGCGAAGGCCTGCCCGGCGAGGGCAAGATCTTCGGCGACATGGCCGAGCTCGAGCACGCGCTGCATTCGAAGGTCATCCACCTCCACACCAAGATCAAGTACCGGTGGGAGGGTACGGGCGAGGACGGCAAGCCGGCCAAGCGTTGGATCGAAACCACCGCGGGCCGCGTCATGCTCGGCAATTTGCTGCCGAAGAATCCGAAGATCTCCTACGACATCATCAACAAGCTGATGACCAAGCGTGAGATCTCCGGCGTCATCGACCAAGTCTATCGTCACTGCGGCCAGAAGGAGACGGTGATCTTCTGCGACCGCATCATGGCGCTCGGCTTCTACAACGCGTTCAAGGCCGGCATCTCGTTCGGCAAGGACGACATGGTCGTGCCGCACGGCAAGTGGAAGATCGTCGACTCGACCCGTACGCTGGCGAAGGATTTCGAGCAGCAGTACAACGACGGTCTGATCACCCACGGCGAGAAGTACAACAAGGTTGTCGACGCCTGGTCGAAGGCTACGGAAGAAATCGCCAAGGCGATGATGAAGGAAATCTCCGCGACCAAGAAGACGGCGAGCGGAGCCGATGCCGACATCAACTCGATCTACATGATGGCGCACTCCGGTGCGCGTGGTTCGCCGGCGCAGATGCGCCAGCTCGCCGGCATGCGCGGCCTGATGGCCAAGCCGTCGGGTGAGATCATCGAGACGCCGATCATTTCCAACTTCAAGGAAGGTCTGTCGGTGCTCGAGTACTTCAACTCGACTCACGGCGCCCGCAAGGGTCTGGCGGACACCGCGTTGAAGACCGCGAACTCGGGCTACCTGACCCGCCGTCTGGTCGACGTCGCGCAGGACTGCATCATCACGCGGGCCGACTGTGGCACCAAGCTCGGCATCAAGATGCGCGCCATCGTCGATGCCGGCACGGTCGTCGCCTCGCTCGGCTCGCGCATCCTGGGCCGCGTGGCCTGCGATGACGTGCGCGATCCCGCCACCAACAACGTGGTCGTCAAGCGCGACACGCTGATGGAGGAGAGCCACGTCGACGCGATCCAGCAGGCCGGCATCCAGGAAGTGAAGATCCGCTCGGCGCTGACCTGCGAGCTCGTCAACGGCATCTGCGGCAAGTGCTACGGCCGCGATCTCGCGCGCGGCACGCCGGTCAACCACGGTGAGGCGGTCGGCGTCATCGCGGCGCAGTCGATCGGCGAGCCCGGCACGCAGCTGACGATGCGCACGTTCCACATCGGCGGCGCGGCGCAGCTCAACGAGCAGTCGTTCGTGGAATCGAACTTCGACGGCAAGATCGTGATCAAGAACAAGGCCATTGCCCGCAACAGCGAAGGCCACCTGGTCGCGATGGTGCGCAACATGGTTGTCGCGATCGTCGATGCCGACGGCGCCGAGCGTGCGACGCACCGTATCCAGTACGGTTCGCGCATGCACATCGACGACGGCGACATGGTCAAGCGCGGCCAGCGCATCGCGGAATGGGATCCCTATACCCGCCCGGTGCTCACCGAAGTCGAGGGCACGATCGGGTTCGAGGACCTGGTCGAGGGCCAGTCGATCTCGGAAACGCTCGACGAATCGACCGGTATCGCCAAGCGCGTGGTCATCGACTGGCGCACGACGCGCGGCGGTTCGGATCTGCGTCCGGCCATCGTGGTCAAGGGCAAGGACGGCAAGGTGATGAAGCTCGCGCGCGGCGGCGATGCCCGCTACATGCTGTCGGTCGACGCCATTCTGTCGGTCGACATCGGCGCGAAGGTGCATCCTGGCGACATCCTGGCGCGTATCTCGACCGAGAGCGCCAAGACGCGCGACATCACCGGCGGTCTGCCGCGGGTGGCGGAACTGTTCGAGGCTCGCAAGCCGAAGGACGCGGCGATCATCGCGGAGACGGCGGGCACGATCCGCTTCGGCCGCGACTACAAGAACAAGCGCCGCATCTCGATCGAGCCGATGGACAAGTCCGAGGAGCCGCGCGAGTACCTGATCCCGAAGGGCAAGCACATCCACCTGCAGGACGGCGACGTCGTCGAAAAGGGCGACTTCATCGTCGAAGGCAACCCGGCGCCGCACGACATCCTGGCGATCAAGGGCATCGAGGAACTCGCTGCCTATCTGGTCAACGAAATCCAGGAGGTCTACCGGCTGCAGGGCGTGCTCATCAACGACAAGCACATCGAGGTGATTGTCCGTCAGATGCTGCAGAAGGTGGAGGTCACCGACCAGGGCGACACCGACATGATCTCGGGCGAGCAGGTCGACAAGATCGAGTTCGACGCGCTCAACACCAAGGCCAAGGAGGAGGGCAAGAAGCCCGCCACGGGTACGCCGGTTCTGCTCGGCATCACCAAGGCGAGCCTGCAGACCCGCTCCTTCTTCTCGGCGGCGTCGTTCCAGGAGACCACGCGCGTGCTCACCGAAGCGGCCGTCAACGGCAAGGTGGACCCGCTCGAAGGCCTCAAGGAGAACGTCATTGTCGGCCGTCTGATCCCGGCCGGCACCGGCGCCTCGATGGCGCGGATCCGCGAGGTCGCGGTCAAGCGCGACAAGCTGATCCTCGACGAGCGCGAGAAGCAGCAGGCGGCGATCGTGCCGACGGCTCCGGAAGCCGAGCCGCTGGCGCTGCCGCTGCCGCCCGCGGAATAGGCATCCGCAAGACTACGGTAATGACAGGAAGGCCGGCATTATGCCGGCCTTTTTGCTGCTTTCTTTCCCTGCTGCGGTGCAGGGACCTGCTTTGTTCATCTTTCCTTCAGGGTGAAAAGCGCTTTTGCTAAATCGACTTAGGCCGGCTGCTTCGCAGGTCCGGAACGACGGAACTTATATGCTTGATCTCGCAATCGTTGGCGGCGGCCCCGGGGGGCTGATGAGCGCCTGGTACCTGAAGCGTAAGCTCGGCGACCTCTGCCGCGTCACCATCTTCGAGGCGTCGGACCGCCTCGGCGGCAAGATCGTTACGCGCAAGTTCGAAACGGCGCCGGCGATGTACGAAGCCGGCGTCGCCGAGATCTACGACTACTCGATGACCGGGCCCGACCCGCTGCGCGAGCTGATCCAGCATTTCGGCCTGCAGACGATCCCGATGGACGCCGAGCAGGTGCAGCTCGACGGCGAGCTGCTCGCCGACGTCCCCGGCATGCGTCGCAAATACGGGCCGAAGACCGCCGCCGCGATCGAGGCCTTCCGCAAGCGCTGCGCCGAGATGGTGTCGCCGATCGAATATTACGAAGGCGTCGGCGCCCACGACAATGAGCACCCCTGGGCCTACAAGACCGCCGAGCAGGTGATCGACGAGGAGGTCGAGGACGCAACCGCCAAGCGCTTCTTCAAGGTGATGGCGCGCTCCGACATCGCGACCGAGAGCCACAACACCAACGGGCTCAACGCGCTGAAGAATTTCGTGATGGATATCGACGGCTATATCGGCCTGTACTCGATCCAGAACGGCAATGAGCAGCTGATCGAGTGTCTGCGATCGGAAGTCGATGCCGACATCAGGCTCAATTACCGCGTGCTCAAGGTCGGCAAGACCGACGCCGGCCGCTACCGGCTCAACATGATGAACGGCAAGGGGCCGGAGACGCGCGATTTCGACCTCGTGCTGGTCTGCCTGCCGCATTCCTGGCTCGCCACCATGCGCTGGGACGGCGAAGAGCTGCGCCAGTCGATGGTCAAGCACGTCGCCTATTTCGACCGGCCGGCGCACTATCTGCGCGTCTCGATCCTGTTCGACGAGCCGTTCTGGGGCGAGAAGATCCCGGGGGCCTGGTTCATGTCGGAAGCGTTCGGCGGTTGCTGCGTCTACAACGAGGGCGCCCGCCACGACGTCGGCAAGCACGGCGTGCTGAACTGGCTGATCGCCGGTTCCGACGCGCTGGCCTTTGCCAATCTCTCTGACCAGGAGCTGATCGAGGCCGCGCTGAAGTCGCTGCCGGCCTCGTTCGGTGATGCGCGCGCGCATTTCCTGGAAGGCAAGATCCACCGCTGGTTGTCGTCGGTCAACGCGCTGCCGGGTGGGTTGCCGGTGCGCGACGTCATGACCAATCATCGGCCCGAGCCGAAGGACCATCCCGGCATCGTGGTGGTCGGCGACTATCTGTTCGATTCGACGCTGAACGGACTGCTCGACTCCTCCGACGCCGCAACCGACATCATCCTGACCGAGATGATGCGGCTGCGCCGCGCCCGCGCGCAGGAAACCGAAAAACTGTCCGACAAGCTCGACCGCGGCTATTTCGAGAATTACCGCGGCGCCGGTCCGTACGGCGAGGCCTGGCACCAGTTCACCGATCCGGCCTATCTGATGGACCTGATCAAGATCGTGTGGGGCAGGGCGAAGGGCTACAAGCTCCTGGTCGCGGGCTCCGCCAGCGGCGAGCTGGTCGGCGCGCTTCGCGAACGCGGCGTCGATGCCTGGGGCATCGAGAACAACCGCTACATCCACGGCAAGACACCGAAGGCGCTGAAGAAGTACAACAAGCTCGGCTCGATCGCCGACATGCCGTTCAAGGCCAATGAATTCGACTTCGTGTTCGAGACCAGCCTGTGCCATCTCGGCGAGAAGCAGGTCGCGCGCGCGGTGCGCGAGATCAACCGTGTGGTGAAGACCGGCCTGGTGTTCGGCTCGGTGACGTCGGACATGGCGCCCGCGCTGATCGACCGCTACGACCTTCTGCGCGGCGTGAAGAAGCTCGGCACCTGGTGGGAGTGGTCGGAATTGTTCTTCAACAACGGCTTCGACCTGTCGATGCACCGACGCGACTGCACCGATGCGTTGTGGGCAGCGACCCTCGCAGCCAACAAGGGGCCGGGCCACTGGTACGCGGACTCCGACAGCCTGCGCTATTCGTTCTTCGACAAGATCGAGACCGACGACGATTAGCGGAGTGGCGTAAAGGCCCACCCCGCGCCGGCCAGGCGTCACGCGGGGCGCGACGGTCCGACCCAATTCGATCGGGTCCTGGTGCGGCGCGCCACGTGTTCCATTTGCTTTGCCGAATTCATCCTGATCGCATAGGATCGGCGTCGTAGCGTTTTTCGCTACGTTTTCGATTTGCGGTCATGCCGGCCGTGGAGCATCGGTTGGTTTCATGGCGCCCAAGCCTCCAGCATCTGACGATCCGAATCTGACCGATAGCGACGATCCCGAGCTGAAGAAGAAGCTCGCGCCGGCGGCTGATTCGGTCGCGTCGGTGCCGTCGGCGAAGGCGTCCGCCGCGCCCGATGATGACGACGAGGAAGAGGACGAAGACGGCGACGAGCTTGAGCTCGACGACGATGATGATGACGAGGATCTCGTCGTCTTCACCGCCAAGGAGGCCGCCGGCGCGCTGTCCACGATCTTTGCCTTCGTCAAGCCGATCCTGGCCAACTACAAGCGGTTGTTCGCCTTCGTCGCCTTCGGCGTGATGGTCGAGACGTTGTTCAACGTCATCATGCCGCTCAGCCTCAAGTTCCTGATCGACGACGCGCTCGGCGAGGAGGATTTTCAGGCCCTCTACAAGATCCTCGGCGTGCTCGCGGTCGCCGGCATCGTCACCTCGATCATCGCGGTCTGGTACGAGCGTTGGGATGCGCGGCTTGCCGCCGGCATCGTGGCCGACGTGCGGACCCGGCTGTTCGACCATGTCCAGAACCTGCCGTCGGCCTATTTCGCGCGCACCAAACGCGGCGAGATCCTGTCGCGCTTCTCGATCGACCTCTCGGCGTTCGAGGGCGCGATCAAGAGCTTCGCCAACAGCGCGGCGCTGCCGTTCCTGGAATTGATCGCCGGCATCATCCTGTTGATCTTCTTGAACTGGCAGCTTGCGGTGGTCGCGCTGCTGGTGTTTCCGATCACGCTGATCGGTCCGCGCATCCTGACGCCGAAGGCGGTGCAGGCCAATTACGAACAGAAGCTCAACGAATCGGCCTTGCTGGCGACCGTGCAGGAGAACGTCGCCGCGCAAGCGGTGGTGAAGGCGTTCAACCTGCAGCGCCGCGCGCTCGGCTGGTTCAGCATGCGCAATTTCGACGTCAGGACGAAGACGGCCTCCGCCAACTTCCTGTCGACCATGGTGGAGCGCACGGTCACCATCGCGGTGCTGCTGCTGCACCTCGTCGTGCTCGCGATCGGCGCCTATCTCGCGACCAAGGGCCAGATCACGATCGGCACCTTCGTCACCTTCGAGAGTGCATTCTGGGAGGTGTCCTACAACATCGCCCATGTGATGCACTTCATCCCTGTGTCGATCCAGGCGGCGGCCGCCGTGCGCCATATCCAGGAGCTGCTCGACGAACCGACCCGCGGCGCCGACCGTCCCGGCGCGCCCGATCTGCCGCGCATCACCAACGATATCGCCTTCGAGCGCGTCACCTTCCAGTATGAGGGCGCGCTGACGCCGGTGCTGGACAATCTCAGCCTCAAGCTCAACGCCGGCAAGAGCGTCGCGATCGTCGGCCCCAGCGGCTCGGGCAAGAGCACGCTGCTCAACCTGATCCTCAGGCTCTACGTGCCGGACGAGGGCCGCGTCACCATCGACGGCGTCGACATCCGTCGCGTGACGCGCGAATCGCTGCGGCGGAGCATGGCGGTGGTGTTCCAGGAGAACATGCTGTTCAACATGTCGATCCGCGAGAACATCCGGCTCGGCAAGGAGGGCGCGACGGACGACGAGGTCGTGGACGCCGCCAAGAAGGCGGAGATCCACCGCTACATCATGAGCCTGCCGCAGAAATACGACACGCCGGTCGGCGAGCGCGGCGACACGCTGTCGGGCGGCCAGCGCCAGCGCATCGCGATTGCGCGCGCGATCATCCGCAATCCGTCGGTGCTGCTGCTGGACGAAGCGACGTCGGCGCTCGACCAGACCACGGAAGCCGCGATCAACCGCACGCTGCTCAAGGTCGCCGAGGGCCGCACCATGATCTGGTCGACGCACCGGCTCACCTCGGTGGTCGAGATGGACGAGATCATCGTGATCTCCGGCGGCAAGGCGATCGAGCGCGGCTCGCACGCCGAACTGCTCGCGAAGAACGGCGTCTACCGCAGGCTATGGGACGACCAAAGCCACGCGCTGCATGGCGGGGACGATCAGGCCGACGACGACAATGATGACGATGACGACGACGAGGAATGAGCGCGGACCTTTGCGTCCGAGCTGATTGCCTTGCGCAGCCGTCGCCGCAGGCCCCCGCCATAATAGGCGAGAAAGCGCGCCCAGCGCTGGGCCTTCCAATAGAGCCCGGTGTCGATCGATACCGAGCGGAAATTGAACGCCTTGGCGTTTGACCAGGCGTCGCACGCCTTCTTGACCGGGTCGTCGTAGAACGTCGCGATCTTGTCCGCGCCCATGCCATCGGTCGCAAGCCAGGCCGGGATGTGAACGTTGCAGAGCTGGGCGACGTCGGCGAACACCTTGTCGGAGCCGGTGCCGCTGACGGGGCAGGTGGTCGCGAAGGCATCGCCGACCAGCACGATGCCGGCCTGTTGATAGCCGGTGCTGACATGAAGGTCGGCGGGCCTGATCCTGATGTCGCCGGCAATGTCGAAGTCGCCGGTGATCCGGTGCAGCCGCGGCAACGCGGCGTTCAGCGTCTTGACCGGTTCGCGCCGCATCGCCCGCAGCCAGGGGTCGTCGGCCTGACGATAGGTGAAGAGGTTGGCGCGCATCCGCTGCTCGACGGGAAACAGCGTCAGGTAGGGGATGCGGTCGCTCGGCCGCTCCGAGAAGTAGGTCATCGCCGGAAACGGAAAGGCCGCCCGGCCGACCGGGACGAGATCGAAGCCGATCGAGATCGAATGGCAGGCGCTGACGAGCTGGCGCTCGATGCCGAGCATCCGTCGCAGCCCGACATTCAATCCGTTGGCGAGGACGATGAGCCGCGCCGAGACCGTCTCGCCCCTGGAGAGCACAAGCGTCTGCCGCTCGGCACTGGTCGCGACCTTGGTGACCTTGGCGCAGATGAATTCCGCCGGCGGGACGATCTCGGCACGAATCGCGCTGACCAGCGCGTCGTACATGATGCCGAATTGCCGGCTCGGCGTCTTGTCCAGGAGATGGCCGAATCGGGCGATCCAGTTCTCGCCGTCATGGGTGGCCGAGCGCAGCACGGATTCGGCGATCCCCGTCTTCTCGAATCGCTCGAGCTGGGCGTCGCCTCCGAGCTTTTCGACGCGGAAATCGAACGGATAGACCTGGTGAGGGTCGATCAGGAGGCTCGGAATACCGGCGCGGCCGAGCATGGCGGCCGCCGTCGAGCCGGCAAGGCCTCCGCCGATGATTGCGATGTCGGTGTACTGCATGGGGGTTCCAGGCCTCCGAACGCCCTTTTTGCGCTGCGAATGGCAAATAAAGGCTTAGTTTCGGAGGCAGCCTTGAAGTCGAAGGCGAGGAGAGTTGTTTCTGAGTTTATTTCACCCGGGTGTAATATGCCCTCTTGGCGCGCGAGGGCCGGTGTCTGGGGACGGGGCGAGCGTCACAATTGTCGGCGCGTCGAGCGCGGGGGAAATGCGAAATCCGCAGGCGCCAGAGGCGTTTCTTTGCCTGTCGTTTTGCTTGACTTCACTATTTCTCGCTTATACAACGCGCCCACTTAACGACAGGCGGTGAGCTACGCCAGCGTCGGAACGGAACACCCATTCAGTCTTTTGCGACCGGATCGGGCACCAACCTCGACGAATGCCGCTCAAACGCTGTCGACTATAGCTAGGCAATGCCAGGACGATATTAGTTCTCTTGAGCACGTCCTCTTGAGAGTGAATTCGGATGCATGACCTCGGTGGCGGGCTGAACAGCGAACGCTGATCGGTCCGGGAATCGCGGTCCTCTGTGGCGTCGAAGCGCTTTCCGCTCAGCGATGAGTGGTTGGCGCGATTTCGTTTTGCGCGGGTGTTTGTTCCCGCGTCGAACGGGCCGTACGGGACGGCTGATCCCGAGAAGAATTGGCGAAGTCATTCAAGGCTTCGCGCGAACTAAAGGGTGAAGGCTACATGCCGACGATCAACCAGCTGATCGCAAATCCACGTGAAGTGCAGAAGTCGCGCAAGAAGGTGCCGGCGCTGCAGCAGTCGCCGCAGAAGCGCGGCGTGTGCACGCGCGTCTATACCACGACCCCGAAGAAGCCGAACTCGGCGCTTCGTAAGGTCGCCAAGGTGCGCCTGACCAACGGCTTCGAGGTGATCGGCTACATCCCGGGTGAGGGCCACAACCTGCAGGAACACTCGGTGGTCATGATCCGCGGCGGCCGCGTCAAGGACTTGCCCGGCGTCCGCTATCACATCCTCCGCGGCGTGCTGGATACCCAGGGCGTCAAGAACCGTAAGCAGCGTCGTTCGAAGTACGGCGCGAAGCGTCCGAAGTAAGCGGGAACCGATCAGATGTCGCGTCGCCATTCTGCTGAGAAGCGTGAAGTTCTTCCCGATCCGAAGTTCGGGAACATCATCATTACGAAGTTCATGAACTCGGTGATGTATGCCGGGAAGAAGTCGGTCGCCGAAGGCATCGTCTACGGTGCGCTCGGCATGATCGAGGCCAAGACCAAGCAGAACCCGCTCGGCGTGTTCGAGCAGGCGCTTGAGAACGTGATGCCGACCATCGAGGTTCGCTCCCGCCGCGTCGGCGGCGCGACCTACCAGGTGCCGGTTGAGGTGCGTTCGGTGCGCCGCCAGGCGCTCGGTATCCGCTGGCTGATCGCCGCCGCGCGCGAGCGTAACGAGAAGACCATGACCGAGCGGCTCTCGGCGGAGCTGCTTGATGCGTCGAACAACCGCGGGAACGCCGTCAAGAAGCGCGAAGACGTGCACCGGATGGCGGAAGCCAACCGCGCCTTCTCGCACTATCGCTGGTAAGGCGAACAACGGAATCTAAGGAACAGTCTCATGCCCCGCCAACATGCCATCGAGGACTACCGCAACTTCGGTATCATGGCGCATATCGACGCCGGCAAGACCACGACCACCGAGCGCATCCTCTATTACACCGGCAAGAGCCACAAGATCGGCGAAGTGCACGAAGGTGCCGCGACGATGGACTGGATGGAGCAGGAGCAGGAGCGTGGCATCACGATCACCTCGGCTGCGACCACGGCGTTCTGGGCCGGCAAGCGCCTGAACATCATCGACACCCCCGGCCACGTCGACTTCACCATTGAGGTCGAGCGTTCGCTGCGTGTGCTCGACGGCGCCGTGTGCGTGCTCGACTCCAACCAGGGCGTCGAGCCGCAGACCGAGACCGTCTGGCGCCAGGGCGACAAGTACAAGGTGCCGCGCATCGTTTTCGCCAACAAGATGGACAAGACCGGCGCCGACTTCTTCAAATGCCTGTCCGACATCGTCGACCGCCTCGGCGCCAAGCCGATCGCGATCCAGCTGCCGATCGGTGCCGAGAACAACTTCAAGGGTCTCGTCGACCTCGTGAAGATGCAGGGCATCATCTGGAACGATGAATCGCTCGGCGCCAAGTTCGACTATGTCGACATCCCGGCCGATCTCGTCGACCAGGCCAAGGAATACCGCGAGAAGATGGTGGAAGCCGCCGTCGAGCTCGACGACGATGCCATGGCCGCCTATCTCGACGGCAAGGAGCCGGACGAGGCGACGCTAAAGCGCCTGATCCGCAAGGCGGTGCTGACCGGCGCCTTCTATCCCGTGCTGTGCGGCTCCGCGTTCAAGAACAAGGGCGTGCAGCCGCTGCTCGACGCCGTCGTCGATTATCTGCCGTCGCCGCTCGACGTGCCCGCGATCAAGGGCACCGACGACAGGGGCAACGAGGTCGTGCGCAAGGCGGACGACAAGGAGCCCTTGGCGCTGCTCGCGTTCAAGATCATGGACGACCCGTTCGTCGGCACCATCACCTTCTGCCGCATCTATTCCGGCATCCTGCAGTCGGGCACCGGCGTGGTGAACTCGACCCGCGAGAAGAAGGAACGTATCGGCCGCATGCTGTTGATGCATGCGAACAACCGCGAAGACATCAAGGAAGCCTATGCCGGCGACATCGTCGCGCTGGCCGGTCTGAAGGAAGCGCGCACCGGTGACACGCTGTGCGATCCGACCCATCAGGTGATCCTCGAGAAGATGGAATTCCCGGAGCCGGTGATCGAGATCGCGATCGAGCCGAAGTCGAAGGCCGACCAGGAAAAGCTGGGCGTGGCGCTGGCCAAGCTCGCCGCGGAGGATCCGTCCTTCCGCGTGACGACCGATCACGAGTCCGGCCAGACCATCCTCAAGGGCATGGGCGAACTCCATCTCGACATCAAGGTCGACATCCTCAAGCGTACCTACAAGGTCGACGCCAACATCGGCGCGCCGCAGGTGGCGTTCCGCGAGCGTGTCACCAAGCGGGTCGAGCACAGCTATACCCACAAGAAGCAGACCGGCGGTACCGGCCAGTTCGCGGCGGTGACGATCATCGTCGAGCCGAACGAGCCGGGTAAGGGCTACGAATTCGAGTCCAAGATCGTCGGCGGCGCGGTGCCGAAGGAATACATCCCCGGCGTCGAAAAGGGTCTCGAGAGCGTGCTGTCCTCGGGCGTGGTCGCCGGTTTCCCGGTGGTCGACGTCAAGGTGCAGTTGATCGACGGCAAGTTCCACGACGTCGACTCGTCGGCGCTGGCCTTCGAAATCGCCACGCGCGCCTGCTTCCGCGAGGCGCTGCAGATGGGCAAGTCCGTTCTGCTCGAGCCGATCATGAAGGTCGAGGTGGTGACCCCGGAAGACTACACCGGTTCGGTCATCGGCGACCTGAACTCGCGGCGCGGTCAGATCCAGGGCCAAGACATGCGCGGCAATGCCAACGTGATCAACGCGATGGTACCGCTCATGAACATGTTCGGTTACGTGAACAACCTGCGCTCGATGAGCCAGGGCCGCGCGACCTTCACCATGCAGTTCGATCACTACGCCGAAGCACCGGCGAACGTGTCGGCTGAAGTCCAGAAGAAGTTTGCCTGATTATCGTTGGTTGGCAACTAACGATTGAACGGAGAGTCAAATGGCCAAAGCAAAATTTGAACGCACTAAACCGCACTGCAACATCGGAACCATCGGTCACGTCGACCATGGCAAGACCTCGCTGACCGCAGCGATCACCAAGGTGCTCGCAGAAACCGGTGGTGCAACGTTCACCGCCTACGACCAGATCGACAAGGCGCCGGAAGAGAAGGCCCGCGGCATCACCATCTCGACCGCTCACGTCGAGTACGAGACGAAGAACCGCCACTATGCCCACGTCGACTGCCCCGGCCACGCCGACTACGTGAAGAACATGATCACCGGCGCCGCGCAGATGGACGGTGCGATCCTGGTCGTGTCCGCCGCTGACGGCCCGATGCCGCAAACCCGCGAGCACATCCTGCTCGCCCGCCAGGTCGGCGTGCCCGCGCTCGTCGTGTTCCTCAACAAGTGCGACATGGTCGACGATCCGGAGCTGCTCGAGCTCGTCGAGCTCGAAGTCCGCGAGCTGCTTTCGAAGTACGAATTCCCGGGCGACAAGATTCCGATCATCAAGGGTTCGGCGCTCGCCGCCCTCGAAGACAAGGACAAGACGCTCGGCCACGACGCCATCCTCGAGCTGATGCGCAATGTCGACGAATACATCCCGCAGCCGGAGCGTCCGATCGACCAGCCGTTCCTGATGCCGGTTGAAGACGTGTTCTCGATCTCGGGCCGCGGCACCGTCGTCACCGGCCGTGTCGAGCGCGGCGTGATCAAGGTCGGCGAGGAAATCGAAATCGTCGGTATCCGCGACACCCAGAAGACCATCGTCACCGGCGTCGAAATGTTCCGCAAGCTGCTCGATCAGGGCCAGGCGGGCGACAACATCGGTGCGCTGCTCCGCGGTACCAAGCGCGAGGAAGTCGAGCGTGGCCAGGTGCTGTGCAAGCCGGGTTCGGTCAAGCCGCACACCAAGTTCAAGGCCGAGGCCTACATCCTCACCAAGGAAGAGGGCGGTCGTCACACCCCGTTCTTCACGAACTACCGTCCGCAGTTCTACTTCCGCACCACCGACGTGACCGGCGTCGTGCACCTGCCCGAAGGCACCGAGATGGTGATGCCGGGCGACAACATCGCGATGGAAGTGCACCTGATCGTGCCGATCGCGATGGAGGAAAAGCTGCGCTTCGCGATCCGCGAAGGCGGCCGCACCGTGGGCGCCGGCGTCGTCGCCGCCATCATCGAGTAAGGGTGGACTAGTCAAGTTGGCAGCGGGTGGGTTCACCCACCCGCTGCTCACCACTCGCTATTCGCTAATAGAGCGACGAAGAAAGAGATACGGCAATGAACGGCCAAAACATTCGCATCCGTCTCAAGGCGTTCGACCATCGGATCCTCGATACGTCGACCCGTGAGATCGTGAACACGGCGAAGCGCACCGGTGCGCAGGTTCGCGGACCCATTCCGCTGCCGACCCGCATCGAGAAGTTCACCGTCAACCGTTCGCCGCACGTTGACAAGAAGAGCCGCGAGCAATTCGAGATGCGCACCCACAAGCGCCTTCTCGACATTGTCGATCCGACCCCGCAGACCGTCGATGCGCTGATGAAGCTCGACCTGGCCGCCGGTGTCGACGTCGAGATCAAGCTCTAAGGTTTTGGATTTTTACGTCCGCGGTTGCGGACAGAAAGACAGGAAGCACGCCGATGCGCTCCGGAGTGATCGCACAAAAGGTCGGGATGACGCGGGTCTTTACGGAGACCGGCGAGCATATCCCTGTGACCGTGCTGAAGCTGGGCAACTGCCAGGTGCTGGGCCACCGCACGACCGCGAAGAACGGCTATGTCGCCCTTCAGCTCGGCGCGGGCGCCCGCAAGACCGTGTACATGCCCAAGGCCGAACGCGGCCAGTTCGCGGTCGCCAAGGTCGAGCCCAAGCGCAAGGTCGCCGAATTCCGCGTGTCCGAGGATGCGCTGATCCCGGTCGGCGCGGAAATCCAGGCGGACCATTTCGTGGTCGGCCAGTTTGTCGACGTCACCGGCACCTCGATCGGTAAGGGGTTCGCCGGCGGTATGAAGCGGTGGAACTTCGGCGGTCTGCGCGCCACGCACGGCGTGTCGATCTCGCACCGCTCGATCGGTTCGACCGGCGGCCGTCAGGACCCCGGCAAGACGTTCAAGAACAAGAAGATGCCCGGCCACATGGGCGTCGATCGCATCACCACGCTCAACCTGCGTGTGGTGCAGACCGATGTCGAGCGCGGCCTGATCCTCGTCGAAGGCGCCGTTCCCGGCTCCAAGGGCGGCTGGATCTCGGTGCGCGACGCGGTGAAGAAGCCGCTGCCGAAGGATGCCCCGAAGCCCGGCAAGTTCAAGGTTGCCGGCGGCGAGGCTGCCGAGGTTTCGGCCGAGAAGGAGGGTGCGTGAGATGGAACTGAAAGTCACGACCCTTGAAGGCAAGGACGCCGGATCGGTTGAGCTCTCGGACGCGATCTTCGGTCTCGAGCCGCGCGCCGACATCATTCAGCGCTGCGTGCAGTGGCAGCTGAACAAGCGGCAAGCCGGCACGCACAAAGCCCAGGGCCGCGCCGACGTCTGGCGCACCGGCAAGAAGATGTACAAGCAGAAGGGCACCGGCGGCGCCCGTCACGGCTCGGCCCGCGTGCCGCAGTTCCGCGGCGGTGGCCGTGCGTTCGGTCCGGTCGTTCGTTCGCACGCGACCGACCTGCCGAAGAAGGTGCGCGCGCTCGCGCTGAAGCATGCGCTGTCGGCCAAGGCCAAGGACGGCGGGCTGATCGTGATCGACGCTGCGGCGGTGAAGGAAGCCAAGACCAAGGCCCTGATCGGTCACTTCTCCGGCCTCGGGCTCACCAACGCGCTGATCATCGACGGCGCCGAGCTCAACACCGGTTTCGCGACTGCGGCCCGCAACATCCCCAACATCGACGTGCTGCCGATCCAAGGCATCAACGTCTATGACATTCTCCGCCGCCACAAGCTCGTGCTGACCAAGGCTGCGGTTGATGCGCTGGAGGCGCGCTTCAAATGAAGAATATCGACCCGCGCCATTACGACGTGATCGTCGCTCCTGTCGTGACGGAAAAGGCGACGCTCGCCTCCGAGCACAACAAGGTGCTGTTCAAGGTCGCGAGCAAGGCGACCAAGCCGCAGATCAAGGAAGCGGTCGAGAAGCTGTTCGACGTCAAGGTGAAGAGCGTCAACACCCTCGTTCGCAAGGGCAAGACCAAGGTGTTCCGCGGCAATCTCGGCTCGCAGTCGGACACCAAGCGCGCGATCGTGACCCTGGAAGAGGGCCACCGCATCGACGTGACTACCGGACTATAAGGCGCAACGACGATGGCATTGAAAACCTACAATCCCACGACGCCGGGCCAGCGCCAGCTGGTCATGGTCGATCGTTCGGCGCTCTACAAGGGCAAGCCGGTGAAAGCGCTGACCGAGGGCAAGCTCGGCAAGGGCGGCCGCAACAACACCGGCCGCATCACCGTGCGCTTCCGCGGCGGCGGCCACAAGAAGGCCTACCGCACCGTCGACTTCAAGCGCGACAAGGTGGACGTGCCCGCGACCGTCGAGCGGCTGGAGTATGATCCGAACCGCACCGCGTTCATCGCGCTGATCAAGTATGCTGACGGCGAGCAGGCCTATATCCTGGCGCCGCAGCGCCTGGCGGCGGGCGACACGGTGGTCGCCGGCAGCTATGTCGACGTCAAGCCCGGCAACGTCATGCCGCTCGGCAACATGCCGGTTGGCACGATCGTGCACAACATCGAGCTGAAGATCGGCAAGGGCGGCCAGCTGGCGCGCTCCGCCGGCACCTACGCCCAGATCGTCGGCCGCGACCAGGACTACGTGATCATCCGCCTGAACTCGGGCGAGCAGCGTCTCGTGCATGGCCGTTGCCGCGGCACGATCGGCGCGGTCTCCAATCCCGATCACATGAACATCTCGATCGGCAAGGCCGGTCGTACCCGCTGGCTCGGCTGGCGCCCGCACAACCGCGGCGTCGTCATGAACCCGATCGATCACCCGCACGGCGGTGGTGAAGGTCGTACCTCGGGCGGTCGTCACCCGGTCACCCCGTGGGGCAAGCCGACCAAGGGCAAGAAGACCCGCACCAACAAGTCGACCAACAAATTCATTCTCCTAAGCCGCCACAAGCGGAAGAAGTAAGGAACGCCGGACATGGTTCGTTCAGTCTGGAAAGGCCCGTTCGTCGAGGGTTCTCTGCTCAAGAAGGCAGATGCCGCCCGCGCGTCCGGCCGTCACGACGTCATCAAGATCTGGAGCCGTCGCTCGACCATCCTGCCGCAGTTCGTCGGCCTGACGTTCGGCGTCTACAACGGCCAGAAGCATGTGCCGGTGGCGGTCAACGAGGAAATGGTGGGTCACAAGTTCGGCGAGTTCTCGCCGACCCGTACCTTCCACGGCCACTCGGGCGACAAGAAAGCCAAGAAGGCTTGAGGATTAAGCGATGAGCAAACCAAAGCGCGAACGTAGCCTCGCGGACAATGAGGCCAAGGCCGTCGCCCGCATGCTGCGCGTCAGCCCGCAGAAGCTCAACCTGGTGGCGCAGCTGATCCGCGGCCGCAAGGCGTCCGCTGCACTCGCCGACCTGCAGTTCTCGCGCAAGCGGATCGCGGTCGACGTCAAGAAGTGCCTGGAATCGGCGATCGCGAACGCCGAGAACAATCATGATCTCGATGTCGACGATCTCGTCGTCGCCGAGGCGCATGTCGGCAACGGCATCGTGATGAAGCGTTTTGCCCCGCGCGGCCGTGGCCGTTCGGGCCGTGTGTACAAACCGTTCTCGCACCTGACCATCGTGGTTCGTCAGGTCGAGGCCGAGGCAAGCGCTTAAACAGGGCGCAGGAGAAGACGATGGGTCAAAAGATCAATCCAATCGGGCTGCGTCTCGGGATCAACCGGACCTGGGATTCCCGTTGGTTCGCCGGCAAGCAGGAATACGGCAAGCTGTTGCACGAAGACGTCAAGATCCGCGAGATCCTGCACAAGGAGCTCAAGCAGGCGGCTGTGGCGCGCATCGTGATCGAGCGCCCGCACAAGAAGTGCCGCGTGACGATCCACTCGGCGCGTCCGGGTGTCGTGATCGGCAAGAAGGGCGCCGACATCGACAAGCTGCGCAAGAAGGTCGCCGACATCACCTCGTCGGATGTCGTGATCAACATCGTCGAAATCCGCAAGCCGGAGCTCGACGCGACCCTGGTCGCTGAATCGATCGCCCAGCAGCTCGAGCGCCGCGTCGCGTTCCGCCGCGCCATGAAGCGCGCCGTGCAGTCGGCGATGCGCCTCGGCGCCGAAGGCATCCGCATCAACTGCTCCGGCCGTCTCGGCGGCGCCGAAATCGCGCGCATGGAGTGGTACCGCGAGGGCCGCGTGCCCCTGCATACGCTGCGCGCCGATGTCGACTACGGCGTTGCCACCGCGTTCACGACCTTCGGCACCTGCGGCGTCAAGGTCTGGATCTTCAAGGGCGAGATCCTCGAGCACGATCCGATGGCCCAGGACAAGAAGATGGCCGAGGGCGACACGCCGCGTTCGCGCCGCGACGCCGCTTGAGGCAAAGCAGGAATTTGAGGGCTTAAAGCCATGATGCAACCTAAGAAAACGAAGTTCCGGAAGGCGCATAAGGGCCGTATCCACGGCGTTGCGACCTCTGGCGCGACGTTGGCGTTCGGCCAGTTCGGCCTCAAGGCGATGGAGCCTGATCGCGTCACCGCCCGTCAGATCGAGGCCGCCCGCCGCGCGCTGACCCGTCACATGAAGCGCGCCGGCCGCGTCTGGATCCGCGTGTTCCCCGACGTGCCGGTGTCGAAGAAGCCCGCCGAAGTCCGCATGGGCTCCGGCAAGGGTTCGCCGGAATTGTGGGTGGTTCGGGTCAAGCCGGGCCGCGTGATGTTCGAGATCGACGGCGTGCCGGTGCAGACCGCGAAGGAAGCGCTGACGCTCGCCGCCGCCAAGCTGCCGATCAAGACGCGCTTCGTTGCGCGCATTGCGGAGTAATCGCCATGGCCGAGATGAAAGTCGAAGATATCCGCGCGATGAGCGACGACCAGCGGGACGACGCGATCCTCAACCTGAAGAAGGAGCGCTTCAACCTGCGCTTCCAGCGCGCCACCGGGCAGCTGGAGAACACCTCGCGGATGCGGGAAGCCCGCCGCGACATCGCCCGTATCAAGACCATCGCTGCCCAGCAGCGCGCGAAGAAGAAGTAAGGGGCCAGCTATGCCGAAACGTACTCTGCAGGGCGTGGTCGTCAGCGACAAGCAAGCCAAGACGGTTGTGGTGCGCGTCGATCGCCGCTTCACCCATCCGATCTACAAGAAGACGATCCGCCGTTCGAAGAACTATCACGCGCACGACGAGAACAACCAGTTCAAGCCGGGCGACATGGTCTGGATCGAGGAATCGAAGCCGATCTCGAAGCTGAAGCGCTGGACCGTGGTCCGGGGCGAACACAAGAAAACGGCCTGATTACTTCGGCTTGGCCGGAGCAATTCAGGGAAATTTTGAGCGCGCTAAAGCGCAGAAAGAGGACGAGGTGCATCAATGATTCAGATGCAGACCAACCTCGACGTGGCCGATAATTCAGGCGCACGCCGTGTCATGTGCATCAAGGTTCTTGGAGGTTCCAAGCGCCGCTATGCCACCGTGGGCGACGTTATCGTTGTGTCGATCAAGGAAGCCATTCCGCGTGGCAAGGTGAAGAAGGGCGACGTGATGAAGGCCGTCGTGGTGCGCGTCCGCAAGGACATCCGCCGCGCCGACGGTTCGGTCATCCGTTTCGACCGCAACGCCGCGGTGCTGATCAACAACCAGTCGGAGCCGGTCGGCACCCGTATCTTCGGGCCGGTGCCGCGCGAGCTTCGCGCCAAGAACCACATGAAGATCATTTCGCTCGCGCCGGAGGTGCTGTGATGGCTGCCAAGATCCGCAAAGGCGACAAGGTCATCGTGCTGACCGGCCGCGACAAGGGCCGCACCGGCGAGGTGTTCGAGGTGCGTCCGGACGAGAACAAGGCGCTCGTCCGTGGCATCAACATGGTGAAGCGTCACCAGAAGCAGACCCAGTCCCAGGAGGGCGGCATCATCTCCAAGGAGATGCCGATCCATCTGTCCAACATTGCGTATGTCGGCAAGGACGGAAAGCCGACCCGCGTTGGGTTCAAGATTCAGGCCGATGGCAAGAAGGTCCGTATTGCCAAGAGCTCGGGAGCAGAGATCGATGGCTGATACCGCTTACGTTCCGCGCCTGCGCGCGGAGTATGACAAGAAGATCCGCGGCATGATGACCGAGAAGTTCGGCTATGCCAACGTGATGCAGGTTCCGCGCCTGGACAAGGTCGTGCTCAACATGGGCGTCGGCGAGTCCGTCAACGACCGCAAGAAGGCCGAGACCGCCGCTGCCGAGCTCTCCCAGATCGCCGGCCAGAAGGCGATCGTGACCTATTCGCGGATCGCCATCGCGACCTTCAAGCTGCGTGAGAACCAGCCGATCGGCTGCAAGGTCACGCTGCGCAAGGCCCACATGTACGAGTTCATCGACCGCCTGGTGAACGTGGCGCTGCCCCGCGTCCGCGACTTCCGCGGCCTGAACCCGAAGAGCTTCGACGGCCGCGGCAACTACTCGCTCGGCATCAAGGAGCACATCATTTTCCCCGAGATCGACTTCGACAAGGTCTCGGAAGCGCGTGGCATGGACATCACGGTCTGCACCACCGCCAAGACCGACGACGAGGCGCGCGCCTTGTTGACCGCTTTCAATTTCCCGTTCCGGCAGTGAGTAGCTGAACAAGGCCACTCAAACGCGGATACCCAGGAGCCAAGCATGGCAAAGAAGAGTTCAATCGAGAAGAACAACCGGCGCAAGCGGATGGCGAAGAACGCCGCCCCGCAGCGCGCGAAGCTGAAGGCGATCATCGCCGACAAGACCAAGCCGATGGAAGAGCGCTTCGCGGCGACGCTGAAGCTCGCCGAGATGCCGCGCAACTCGTCGCCGACGCGCATCCGCAACCGTTGCGAGCTCACCGGCCGTCCGCGCTCGAACTATCGCAAGAACAAGCTCTCCCGCATCGCGCTGCGTGAACTCGGCTCCAAGGGCCTGGTTCCCGGGCTCGTGAAGTCGAGCTGGTAAGGGGAGGGTCGGAACAATGTCTACGCACGATCCGATCAGCGATCTCATCACCCGCATCCGCAACGCGCAGATGCGTTCGAAGTCCAAGGTCTCGAGCCCGGGCTCGAAGATGCGCGCCAACGTGCTCGAGGTTTTGAAGACCGAGGGGTACATCCGCGGTTACGCCAGTGTCGAGCATGCGTCCGGCCGCAGCGAGCTCGAGATCGAGCTGAAGTATTTCGACGGCGAGCCCGTCATTCGCGAGATCGAGCGGGTGTCGAAGCCCGGCCGCCGCGTTTACGCCTCGGTGAAGAACCTGCCGCGCGTGAACAACGGTCTCGGCATTTCGGTGTTGTCGACGCCGAAGGGAATCATGGCTGACCACGAGGCGCGCGAGGCGAACGTGGGCGGCGAAGTTCTCTTCACGGTGTTCTGAGGAAGGAATTTACGATGTCACGTATCGGCAAGCGGCCGGTGACGATCCCGTCGGGTGTGACGGCGACCGTGGAAGGCCAGACGGTAAAGGTGAAGGGGCCGAAGGGCCAGCTTCAGTTCGTCGTGCATGACGACGTCGAGGTGAAGTTCGAGAACGGCCAGGTCAAGGTCGCGCCGCGCGTCAAGACCAACCGCGCGCAGGCGATGTACGGCACCGCGCGCGCCCAGGTCGCCAACCTCGTCGAGGGCGTCACCAAGGGCTTCGAGAAGAAACTCGAGATCACCGGCGTCGGTTACCGCGCCGCGATGCAGGGCAAGAACCTGCAGCTCGCGCTCGGCTACAGCCACGACGTTGTCTACGTGATCCCGGAAGGCATCACCATCGCGGTGCCGAAGCCGACCGAGATCACGATCACCGGCAACGATCCGCAGCGCGTCGGCCAGGTCGCCGCCGAGATCCGCGCCTACCGTCCGCCGGAGCCGTACAAGGGCAAGGGCGTGAAGTACGCCAACGAATTCATCTTCCGCAAGGAAGGCAAGAAGAAGTAACGGAGCCGGTCATGTCACTCAAGGTTACGAATGCCCGGCGCAAGCAGCGCGTGCGCCTTGCGCTTCGCCGCTCGGCAGGCGGCCGTCCGCGGCTGTCGGTGTTCCGCTCGTCCAAGCACATCTACGCCCAGGTGATCGACGACCAGAAGGGCGAGACGCTCGCGTCCGCCTCGTCACTGGAGAAGGCGATGCGCGACGCCGGCAAGACCGGCGCCGACATCGACGCGGCGAAGGCGGTCGGCAAGCTGCTCGCGGAGCGCGCGGCACAGAAGGGTGTCAAGGAAGTCGTGTTCGATCGCGGCGCCTACATCTACCACGGGCGCGTCAAGGCGCTCGCGGATGCGGCGCGCGAAGGCGGACTGAGCTTCTAAGAGTTCTGCGTCTAACCGAATTGAACGATTACGAGGAAAGAGGCGTAGGCCTCCTAGAGATTGGAAAACACCATGGCAGGTGAACGCGAACGCGGCGGACGCGAACGGAGCAGGGAGCGCGAGGAGCGCGACAGCGAGTTCGTCGACAAGCTCGTCCACATCAATCGCGTGGCGAAGGTCGTCAAGGGCGGCAAGCGCTTCGGCTTCGCGGCGCTGGTCGTGATCGGCGACCAGAAGGGCCGGGTCGGTTTCGGCCACGGCAAGGCGCGTGAAGTGCCGGAAGCGATCCGCAAGGCGACCGAATCGGCCAAGCGCAACCTGACGCGCGTCGCGCTCCGCGAAGGCCGCACGCTGCATCACGACATCGCCGGCCGTCACGGCGCCGGCCGCGTCTACCTGCGCGCCGCTCCGGCCGGTACCGGCATCATCGCCGGCGGCCCGATGCGCGCGGTGTTCGAAACGCTCGGCATCCAGGACGTGGTGGCGAAGTCGATCGGCTCGTCGAATCCCTACAACATGGTTCGCGCGACCTTCGACGCGCTGAAGCATCAGGATTCGCCGCGCTCGGTGGCCGCCCGCCGCAACATCAAGGTCTCCACCCTGCAGTCGCGCCGCGTCGGCGGCGACGCCGAAGTGGTGGCGGAATAATAACGCGCGCTTCTCCAAGCGCTATTCGGAGTTACTGTCATGGCCAAGGCCAGCAAGACGATCAAGGTCGAGCAGACCGGCAGCGCGATCCGCCGCCATCACTCGCAGCGTTCGACGCTGATCGGCCTCAAGCTCAACAAGATCGGCCGGGTTGCCGAGCTGCAGGACACCCCTGAAGTTCGTGGCATGATCAACAAGGTCCAGCATCTCGTCCGCGTCGTCGGCGAGTAAGCAGAAGATAGGAGAAGGGCGATGAAGCTCAGCGATATCGCCGACAACGCCGGCTCGCGCAAGAAGCGCATGCGTGTCGGCCGTGGCATCGGTTCCGGCAAGGGCAAGACCTCCGGCCGCGGCGGCAAGGGCCAGACCGCGCGTTCGGGCGTCCGCATCAAGGGTTTTGAAGGCGGCCAGATGCCGATGCATCGCCGTCTGCCCAAGCGCGGCTTCAACAACATCTTCCGGCTCGACTTCGCCGAGATCAACCTCGACCGTCTGCAGGACGCGATCGACAACAAGCTGATCGACGCCGCCAGCACCGTGAACGCCGAATCGCTGGTCAAGGCCGGCGTGCTGCGCCGCGCCAAGGACGGCGTGCGGCTGCTCGGCCGCGGCGAGATCAAGGCCAAGCTGACCATCGAGGTGCACGGCGCCTCCAAGTCGGCCGTTGCCGCGGTCGAGAAGGCCGGCGGCTCGGTCAAGATCCTGGCGCCCGCCAAGAAGGAAGAAGGCGAGGCGGCGTAACATCTGCGTCATTGCCCGCGCACGGCGCGGGCAATCCGCGGATCGAACGATGGACTTATCGAGGCCGAGCACCAGATAATGTCCGGCGTCTGCCGATTTCCCCTCCTGGAGGGGATCGGCGAACGGGGCTCCGGGAGAAAGCCAAACATGGTCTCAGCAGCGGAACAACTTGCAGCCAACCTGAATTTCGCCGCCCTCGGCAAGGCCGACGAGCTGAAGAAGCGCATCTGGTTCACGCTGGGTGCGCTGCTTGTTTATCGGCTCGGCACCTACATCCCGCTGCCGGGCATCGATCCCAACATCTGGGAGCAGGTGTTCCGCTCGCAGGCCGGCGGCATCCTCGGCATGTTCAACATGTTCGCCGGCGGCGGCATCCACCGCATGGCGATCTTCGCGCTGAACATCATGCCGTATATCTCGGCATCGATCATCATCCAGCTCCTGACCACGGTTTCGCCCCAGCTCGAAGCGCTGAAGAAGGAAGGCGAGGCGGGCCGCAAGACGCTGAACCAGTACACCCGCTACCTGACGGTGTTCCTCGCCGCGGCGCAGTCCTACGGCATCGCGGTTGGCCTCCAGGGCGCCGGCAACGTCGTCAGCGATCCCGGCATGTTCTTCCTGCTGTCGACCACGATCACGCTGACCGGCGGCACCATGTTCCTGATGTGGCTCGGCGAGCAGATCACCTCGCGCGGCATCGGTAACGGCATCTCGCTGATCATCCTGGCCGGCATCGTCGCCGAGCTACCGTCAGCGCTGGCCAACATGCTGGAACTCGGCCGCCAGGGCGCGATGTCGACCGGGCTGATCCTGATCGTCATCGTGATGGCGGTCGCCGTGATCGCCTTCATCGTGTTCATGGAGCGCGCGCAGCGCCGGCTCCTGATCCAGTATCCGAAGCGCCAGGTCGGCAACAAGATGTTCGAGGGCCAGTCCTCGCATCTGCCGCTCAAGCTCAACACGTCAGGCGTGATTCCGCCGATCTTCGCCTCGTCGCTGCTCCTGCTGCCGACCACGGTGGCGAACTTCTACGCCGGCAAGGGACCGGAGTGGTTCCAGTGGATCACCACCCAGCTCAGCCATGGCCGTCCGCTGTTCCTGATCCTCTATCTCGCGCTGATCGTGTTCTTCGCGTTCTTCTACACCGCGATCGTGTTCAACCCGACCGAGACTGCGGACAACCTGAAGAAGCATGGCGGCTTCATCCCGGGCATCCGTCCGGGCGAGCGCACCGCCGAGTACATCGATTATGTGCTGTCGCGCATCACCGTGCTCGGCGCGATCTACCTCGCGATCGTCTGTCTGATCCCGGAAATTCTGATTTCCTACGCCTCGGTGCCCTTCTACTTTGGTGGCACTTCGCTGCTGATCGTCGTCAGCGTTACGATGGACACGGTGGCGCAGGTTCAGGGTTATCTGCTGGCCCACCAGTATGAAGGGCTGATCAGGAAGTCCAAACTCCGGGGCCGCCGCCGCTGATCGCGGCACGCGGCGGTCTCAAACTCCAAAACACAGGTGTGCGGATCTCGCTCACCAAGCCGGGGGGCGAATAATCATGAGATTGATCCTTTTGGGGCCGCCGGGCTCGGGCAAGGGGACCCAGGCACAGCGGCTGGTGCATAAGCACGGCATCGTGCAGCTCTCGACCGGCGAGATGCTGCGCGCGGCGGTTGCCGCCGGAACGCCGATCGGCCTGCAGGCCAAGGAGATCATGGCCAATGGCGGGCTGGTGCCCGACGAGGTCGTGGTCGGAATCATCGCCGACCGGATCGAGCTGCCTGACGCCAAGAAGGGCTTCATCCTCGACGGCTTCCCGCGCACCGTGCCGCAGGCGGCCGCGCTCGACGAGCTGCTGAAGAAGAAGCACCTCAAGCTCGACGCCGTGATCGAGCTCCGCGTCAACGAGAGCGCGCTGCTCGACCGCGTCGAGAGGCGTGCCGAGGAGACCCGGGCGCGCGGCGAGGAGGTCCGCCTCGACGACACGCCTGAGGTGCTGACCAAGCGCCTGGCGCAGTACCGCTCCCTGACCGAACCCCTGATTCATTACTACTCGGAGCGGCGGAAGCTCCTGACCGTCGATGGCATGATGACCATCGAGCACGTCACCCGCGAAATTAACCGAATCCTGGGCGCCATCGGGGCCCTGGAACCGAAGGCCGAAGCGCCGGTCAAGAAGGCTGCCAAAGCGGTCGCCAAGACGGTTGCAGAGGGGACCAAAAAGCCGGCCAAAGCGGCCAAGAAAGCCGCCAAGGGGGCCAAGAAGGCCGCCAAACCGGCCGCCAAGGCCGCCAAGAGCGTCTCCAAGGCTAGGAGGGCGTTGAAGGTCGGGGGCGCCCGGAAGGTCGCGAAGGCAGTCAAGAAGCCGGCAAAAAAGCTCACGAAAAAGCGAGCTAAGCGCTAGGAGCGGTTGACGAAACCGACATGAATCCTTTAATAAGCCCCGCATCCAAGTCGGATAGTTTTATGACGATGCCGGGCCCCGAAGGACACAAGGGGAAGGGCGTCGTGTTCGCGTTTGCGGACACTTGCCCGAGATAGCAAGAACTTACAGCCCGTATCCGTGAGGGATCGGCGACAGGAGAGAAGTCCGTGGCCCGTATTGCCGGCGTGAACATTCCCACCAACAAGCGCGTGCTGATCGCGCTTCAGTACATCCATGGCATTGGCCAAAAGAACGCGGCCGACATCATGGAGAAGGTCAAGATTCCGCTGGACCGTCGCGTCAACCAGCTGACCGACCAGGAAGTCCTGCAGATCCGCGAAGTCATCGACCGCGACTATCTCGTCGAGGGCGATCTCCGTCGCGAGGTCGGCATGAACATCAAGCGGCTGATGGATCTCGGCTGCTATCGCGGCCTGCGTCATCGCCGCGGTCTGCCGGTGCGCGGCCAGCGCACCCACACCAATGCGCGCACGCGCAAGGGGCCGGCCAAGGCCATCGCCGGCAAGAAGAAGTAAGTTTCGCGAATGGCGGATGGGGAGTGGCGAATATCTATTCGCTGCTCCCCATCCGCTGATCGCTTTTTGAGGTGTAGCCGCTGGCACTACGGCGGCGCTTGAGATCACAGGAAAGGTTTAGGAATGGGCAAGGAAGCCACCCGCGTGCGCCGCCGCGAACGCAAGAACATCGCCTCCGGCATCGCGCACGTGAATTCGTCGTTCAACAACACGACCATCACCATCACCGACGCGCAGGGCAACACCATCGCCTGGTCGTCGGCCGGCACGATGGGCTTCAAGGGCTCGCGCAAGTCGACCCCGTATGCCGCGCAGGTTGCGGCCGAGGACGTCTCCAAGAAGGCGCAGGAGCACGGCATGCGCACGCTGGAAGTCGAAGTGGCCGGCCCCGGTTCGGGCCGCGAATCGGCGCTTCGCGCGCTGCAGGCTGCGGGCTTCACCGTCACCTCGATCCGCGACGTGACCACGATCCCGCACAATGGTTGCCGTCCGCGCAAGCGCCGGCGCGTCTGATTGATGTCGCGAGCGGCCGGGCCGCTCGCGATCGTTTTTGGAATTGACCGCGCGGACTGTTCCGCGATCTCCAACGCCAGGTACGGCCATTCGACTGGCCCGAACGACCGGCAAATGGGTGAAACAGTGACGATCCAGAAAAATTGGCAAGAACTCATTCGACCGAACAAGCTGCAGGTGACGCCGGGCTCTAACGCGACCCGGTTCGCCACCGTCGTCGCCGAGCCGCTCGAGCGCGGCTTCGGCCAGACGCTGGGTAACGCGCTGCGCCGAATCCTGCTGTCCTCGCTGCAGGGCGCGGCGGTGCAGTCGGTGCATATCGACGGCGTGCTGCACGAGTTCTCCTCGATCGCCGGCGTCCGCGAGGACGTCACCGACATCGTGCTCAACATCAAGGACATCTCGATCAAGATGCAGGGCGAAGGCCCGAAGCGCATGGTCGTGAAGAAGCAGGGCCCGGGTGTCGTCACCGCCGGCGACATCCAGACCGTCGGCGACGTCACCGTGCTCAACCCCGACCTGCAGCTCTGCACGCTGGACGAGGGCGCCGAGATCCGCATGGAGTTCACGGTCACGACCGGCAAAGGATACGTCGCCGCCGAGCGCAACCGTCCCGAGGATGCGCCGATCGGCCTGATCCCGGTCGACAGCCTGTTCTCGCCGGTCCGCAAGGTTTCCTACAAGGTCGAGAACACCCGCGAGGGCCAGATCCTCGACTACGACAAGCTGACCATGACGATCGAGACCAATGGCGCGATCACGCCGGATGACGCGGTGGCCTACGCCGCGCGCATCCTGCAGGATCAGCTCAACGTGTTCGTCAACTTCGAGGAGCCGCGCAAGGAAGTCGCGCAGGAGATCATCCCCGATCTCGCCTTCAACCCGGCGTTCCTCAAGAAGGTCGACGAGCTCGAGCTGTCGGTGCGTTCGGCAAACTGCCTGAAGAACGACAATATCGTCTACATCGGCGACCTCGTGCAGAAGTCGGAAGCGGAAATGCTCCGCACCCCGAACTTCGGCCGCAAGTCGCTGAATGAGATCAAGGAAGTGCTGGCCCAGATGGGTCTGCACCTCGGCATGGAAGTGCCGGGTTGGCCGCCGGAGAACATCGACGAGCTCGCCAAGCGCTTCGAGGATCACTACTGAGTACCGTGACGGCCGGCTGGTCCGGCCGTCATTTTTCGCGGGCGAACGCAGGCAGCCCACCTGAGCAACATGTCCGACGAACCGTCGCGGCAGATAGAAAGTAAGGAATAGACTATGCGTCACGGCAAGGTTCATCGGAAGCTCAACCGCACCGCCGAGCACCGGCGTGCGATGTTCGCCAACATGGCGGCGGCCCTGATCAAGCACGAGCAGATCGTCACCACGCTGCCGAAGGCCAAGGAGCTGCGGCCGATCGTCGAGAAGCTCGTCACCCTCGGCAAGAAGGGCGGGCTCGCGCTGCGCCGTCAGGCGATCTCGGAGCTGCGTGACGTCGATCAGGTCAAGAAGCTGTTCGACACCCTGGCCACCCGCTACAAGGACCGCCAGGGCGGCTACACCCGCATCATCAAGGCCGGCTTCCGTTACGGCGACAATGCGGCGATGGCCGTGATCGAGTTCGTCGACCGCGACGTCGATGCCAAGGGCCAGGACTCCGGTCCGACCCAGGAGAAGGAGGCCGAGGCGGCGTAAGCCGGTCTCAGCACGGATTTCGAAAGCGGCGCCTTCGGGCGCCGTTTTTTTGTGCCCATTCTGCTAGCCGGCGCGGATGGTGGCGATGAAACTCTCGAGCTCGTGCTTGAGACGATTGTTGCCGTCCGAGAGTAGCCTTGCCGAGTTCAGGACCTGGGAAGAGGCGCTGCCCGTCCTGGAGGCGCCGCTTGCCACTTGTCCGATGCTGGCGGCGACCTGGGACGTTCGTTCCGAAGCGATTTGGATGTTCTGCGCGATGCTCCGTGTCGCGCTGCCTTGCTCCTCGATGGCCTTCGCAATACGCGAGGCGATCTGGGACATCCGGCTGATGATGCCGACGATATCGCTGATCGCGCCGGCGGACTCCCTTGTCGCGGACTGGATGCCTGCGATCTGGTCCCGGATGTCCTCGGTTGCTTCCGCAGTCTGCTTGGCCAGCGTCTTGACCTCTTGGGCAACCACGGCGAAGCCGGCGCCGGCCGCCCCGGCCCGGGCGGCCTCGATCGTCGCATTCAGGGCGAGCAGGTTTGTCTGCTGCGCGATTGTTGCAATCAACTGTACAACGCTGCCGATGCGGTCGGCAGCGGATGCCAGGAGTGCCATGCGATCGTCGGTTTGCTTCGCTTGCTGAACGGCATCCTTGGCGATGCTGGCCGATTCTTCCACCTGGCGACCGATTTCGGAAACGGAGGCGATCATCTGCTCCGTGGCGGCCGCGACCAGCCTGACATTGCCGGACGCTTCTTCGGACGCCGCAGCGGCATTTGCTGACATGTCCTGGGTCTGGTGGGCTGTGTCGCTCAAGCCTCGGGCAGAGGCGGCAAGGTCCTCGGATGCGGCTGAAACCGTCTCGATGACGCTGTCGGCGCTGGCCTCGAATGCTCCGGCCAGTCGCGCCAGCTCGGCCTTGTGCCGATCCGCGGCGCGGCGGTCTTCCTCTCGCCTGGCTTCGAGCTCGAGGTCGGCTTTTTCCTTCGCTTTGACCTTGAAGGATTCGACGGCCTGCGCCATTTCGCCGATCTCGTCCGTGCGTTCCAGACCAGGCAGAACGACGTCAAATCGCCCGTCAGCCAATTGGCGCATCGCAGCGCTCATCCGGCTGATCAGTCCGGCGACGTGCCGGCCGAAAAACACGGCAAACAGAGTGAGAACGAACGCGGTCAGCCCGATCAGCCAGGTCAGCGTCTGCCTGAACTCATCGGCCCGGCGCTGCGCGAACTCGGCGCGGGAGTTGGCAGCCTCGGCGGCCTTGATCAGCACCGGCCGGGTCCGGTCAAAGATCTGATTGAGGTCGTCCATCTGATCATCGAGCGTCTGGCGCGTAACGAGGAAGCCGGCGAACGCAAGCTTGTAGGATCGAACGAGAGCTAGGACTTCGGATTTCACCTCCGGGGATAAGGCGGACGCGGCCAGCGCGGTCTCGAACTCGGCTTCGCGCTCGTTGAGCTGGTCGCCAAATCGTTCTTCGCCGCTCAGGATGAAATCCTTCTCGTGACGGCGCATCGTGAGCAGCAGGACGGTGAGCCGGGGTTGGTCGATCTGCCCCAGCCGGGCTTCGATTTGCCGGACCGCACTGTGCAACTTTCCCTGCAAGCCATCATTTTCACTCAAGCCCAGCACGCGTTGAGCGCCGACGATGTTCTGGAATCTCGTCGCGTAAAGATTGATGCCGCTCCGCAGGGAAGACACCTGCCTGACTGGATCGCCCTCCGGCGCGGCCATCGCGAAAGCTTCGAGCTTGTCGAGCACTGCAACCTCGTCCTGAACACGATCGACGAGCTTCTTTGCCAGACCTTCATCGTGCAAGCGGAGAAATTTGGCTGCGATCTGCTGCGTCTCCAGAAAGCTGTCCGACAGCTCGGACAGTTGTGTTCTGAAGCGCATGCTGTCGTCCGAATAGCGTTGGACGCGCGCGGCGTAGTCGAGGCCGCCGAGAGAGGTTACGCTGACGATGGCCACCCCGCCGATGCCAAGCAGCGCGATCTGGGTTTTGAGGCTTGGGCGGAATCGTTTCAGGACTTTCGCGGCGAGCAGTTTCGTTGTGGACATTGCGAGCATGTGATCCTGCGTTCCCGTCGACACCGGGCTCTGACGTCGTTGTCCCGCGTGAGAAGGTCAGTGTCCGGTTGCCAATTTGCGGTGAGGCTTACCGGCGTTGAATTGACAATCTGTGAAAAGGATCAGTGCGCGCGCGGTGCTTTATGTGACCGCTGGATGACAGCAAGACAGCAATGCAAGGTGGATCAAACAAAGGTGGATCAAACAGAAGTCTCATCTCGCTCTTCGACGCGCTGAAGATGGCACCGCAGGCGCGGCTTTTGTTCGGTGCCGTCGTTCGCGCGAGGTTGATCGCGCTGCCTGGGCTTGGACCAGCACGGTATCCCGTGGCCGCGCATTATTTGCGTATCTGCCGTGTTCGAGCCGCGGTTGCAGCGGCGCGATCACGCGCAGATATCCTGCTCCAGGACCGACAGGAGATCTCGGCAACGCGATTGCCAAGGGGCTGGCGGCGACCGGCGCCGAGGTTAGTAAGATCGCCAACCTCGTTGTCTACGTGTGCTCGAAGAAGGCTTCCCCGACCAACGGCGCAGCGCTGCGCGCCGAGGGCGGTATCATCAACACCATCGCGTGAGGGACCGCGTATGCCGGCCTATGTGATTTCCGAAGTGGACGTGCGGGATGCGGCGGGTTTCGAGGCCTATCGGACCCTCGCGGCCAAAACCATCACGCAATATGGCGGGCGTTATCTCGTGCGCGGTGGTGCCGCTGATGTGGCCGAAGGCGGACCACCGCCGAAGAACATCATCGTCGTCGAATTTCCGTCGATGGCGCGCCTGCGTGAATGGTACGCGTCGCCGGAATATGCCGAGGCGCTCAAGCATCGGCGGACCGCGCTGGACCGCCGGCTGATCTTCGTCGAGGGCGTGCCGCCGGTCTAAGCTGCAGGTCCGTCGGCAGACGCGCGCGCCAGTCTTGCTGGCTATCCATTGCTAGCTATCCTTGGCCCCGTCGAGGAAACCGCCGAAGCCGGCGGGTGCGTAGGGGCCGAAGCACAATTGCTCGAGGACGCCGATTCCGGTCTGGCCGCCCTGGCGGGCGCGCACAACCTGTTGCACATGAACGTTCTCCCGGGCCAGCGGGTCGAGCGTCATGGGATCGAACGACTCGCCCCCGACCTCCAGCTCTCCCTTCCACATGCCCTGGCCCCATTGCGGATGACCGTAGCCGAGGCCTTTCATCTGGAATTTGAGGATCGGGTCGAGCGCGATCGTGCTTGTCCGGCCGTCGATATCGACAAGGTCGATTTCCGCGGAACGCGCAAGCCGCGTGTTCGGAACGTATTTCACACGGTGCCGCGCGGTCGCCATGCGGCGGTCGAGCCCATCGACGACGCCGGGGATATCCGCCTCGCTTTGGTAGAGCGGCGCGGTGAAGCCCTCGCGGACCAGTGCCTCGCCATGCGTCCCATCGAAAAAGATGGCGTGCGAAATGTGGTCGTCCCAAAACAGCGGCGCCCAGAGGAAGAACACGCTCGGCGGCGGCATCGGCGCGCCTCCGACGTCCCGTTCGCCGACGTTGCGAACGCCCCATGAGCGATCCTTGGTGCCGTAGCATGACCGATCGTCGACCTTGATCGCGCCGTCGGGGTGGCGAACGACGCCGCGCCAGCGGCCGAACTGGTCGAACCGGGTCGAGTCCATGACGCGGCGGTCGCCCGACCAAAGGGTCTGGCGGGCTTCCTGGATCGCGGCGGTGCGCGCGGAGAAGGTCAGATCGCAGGCCAGGCCTGTCGCATTGTCGTCAAGCACGACCCGGGTCCGCAGCATCGGTTCGAGGACCTCGAGCCGGAATGGACCGACTTGCATCTCGGTGCGCTCGATCGGGGCACGCCGCGAGCCGTAAAAGCAGTGCTGTCGTCCGCCGCGCTCCACGACGCTGAAAGCGCAATCGAGGATCTTGCGGTGCGGATAGATCGCCATGCCGATGCCGAAATAATACGAGCCGTCGGCCGCATAGCCATTGAACCAGGTCCGATCATAGACGTTGCGGTCGCTGCTGAAGGGAACCGCGATCGGTTCGGGCGTCTGGTGGATTGGAAAGTCGTCAAATTTGCTGAGCACGCCGTTCCCTTTCGCTGTTTTGCCCGGTGCTTTGGTTCTGATTGAATCAGAACCCAAGCTCCGGATTCTTGTTTCGACGCGTTTTCTTCACGCGAACCGGTATCCACCTCGCTCGAAAACGTTCTAGTCCTGCCAGAACGAAAAACTGTTGTGATCGAGCGCCTGCGCGCATGCGCCTCGGGTCATTTTCAGGAACAGGGCATCGCCGCGCTCGGAGCGCTGGACGCTGAGAGCCGAGACAACGCCCATCATGATCCCATGCAGGGTGTAGCGACGATAGTCCCGCCAACACTGGTCCCAGCCATAGTCCCGTACGCCACGGCGGATTAGTTCCGAATGATAGAACCGCACCAGGTCGCCTTCGTGAAGCCGCCGTTCGGACGGATCGATGCCGGCCGACAGGAAATAGGCGACGTCGACGATTCCTGGCCCGACCGTCAGCGTCTGCCAGTCCAGCGTCGCCATCGGGCGGGTGTTGCCCCGCACGTCGAACAGGATGTTGTCCAGCCTGAAGTCAGCATGCTGCAGCGTTCGCGGCGTCGACCGATCTGACTGGTAGCGCGACATCGCGTCCGGAAGTCGGTCGACGAGCGCCAGGAATTCCGGCTCGATCGCGTCGCGATATCGATCCTTGTAGTGGCCGATGATGGCGGGCAGCGTCGCGCGGAAATCCTTGCGCCTGCTTGCGTTGGCTGCAAAGCAATGCACCGCGTCCAGGGTCGGATCGCTCCAGCGCGGTGCATGCAATGCGGCAGCTTCGGCCATGGCCGTCTGGCTGTCCGCGACCGAGCATCCGGCGAGTTGGTCACCCTGGCGAGCGGGCGCCAGATCCTCCAGGATCAGCGTGAAGTCGTCGGTCGCCGGATCGATTTCCGCGAGGATCGGTCGCGGCGTGTGGATTGCGACCGTCGTCGCCAGCTCGCGATAGAATGCGACCTCGCGGACATAAAGCATGTGCGCGGAGCCGGACCTGCGGCTCTCCGGATTTGCGGCTGGGAATTTGCCGATGACGCTCGGCGGCGCTTTTGGCTCATCACCGTCATAGGTCAGGCGAAAGCGATAGCTGTCGCCGACGAGGCCATTGCCGACCGGCTTGCACGCGAGATCGACGACCCTGGCCTGGTCGATCACACCGGCTTCGCGCAGCGCCCGCGTCATCCACTCCGGATCGATCCGCGACGGATCGGCCGTGAGCAAACTCATCGGCTTCCTCCCATCCCCGTAGGGGCTCACCGCCGCTCCAGCCGCTTCTTGCGTCGGCCGGATTGAGGACGGGGTGATCGTTCCGCAAGTTATACAGGCTATGCCGCGCCTTTGGCAAAACCGATGCGCCGGTCCATGGGGAAATCATGCCCGAGAATCTGGCGAAGCGGCGCTTCGCGCTTTTGCCCGGGCATGACAAGGCGGATGCCGGAACGTCCTACCACCCTTCCAGCACGATCTTGCCGCGCGACTTGCCGCTTTCGAGCAGCGCGTGCGCGCGCTTGAGGTTGGCGGCATTGATGGTGCCAAACGTCTGGTCGAGCGTGGTGCGCAGCACGCCCTTGTCGATGAGGTCGGCGACGTCGTTGAGCAGATGATTCTGCGCGATCATGTCAGGCGTCTGGAACGACGAGCGCGTGAACATCGATTCCCAGTGCACCGAGACCGCCTTGCCCTTGAATACGGCGACGTTGAACTCCGGCGGATCATCGATCAGGCCGAACTTGCCTTGCGGCGCGATGAAGTCGGCGATCGCCTTGTAATGCTGGTCGGTGAAGGTGAGACTGGCGACGAGGCCGACCGGCGGCAATTTCAGCGCCTCGATCTGCTCCTTCATCGGCTTCGAATGGTCGATCACGGCATGCGCGCCGAGATCGCGGCACCATTGTTGCGACTCCGGCCGCGTCGCGGTCGCAACCACCGTGAGGCCGGTGAGGCGGCGCGCGAGCTGGATCAGGATCGAGCCGACGCCGCCGGCGCCGCCCGTGATCAGGAGCGTGCGCGGGTCGAGGCTCTTGCCCGGCACCGCGCCGAGGCGGTCGAACAGCAACTCCCACGCGGTGATCGAGGTCAGCGGCAGCGCCGCGGCCTGCGCGAATGACAGCGATGACGGCTTCCTGCCGACGATGCGCTCATCGACCAAATGAAACTCCGAATTGGTCCCCTGGCGCTGGATCGAGCCGGCGTAGAACACCTCGTCGCCCGGCTTGAACAGGCCGACCTCGGGACCGACCGCATCGACGATCCCGGCGGCATCGAAGCCGAGGATCTTGTATTCGCCCGCCGGCGGGGCGGCGCGCTTGCGCACCTTGTAGTCGACCGGATTGGCCGAGATCGCCTTCACCGCGACCCTGATGTCACGGCCCTTCGGCTCCGGCTTTGCGGTCTCGAAATCGATCAGCGAATCCGCCGCCTCGATCGGCAGCGATTTTTGGTATCCGACGGCCTTCATGGCTTCTCTCCATCTGCTGGCGTGTCCGTGCCATCAGCGTAATTGTCCAGCTGGCACCAGATTGGCAAGTACTGTAAATACGGGGAACTAGTCCCTATTTGGATACTAATGGGAAAATCCTGATGAAACGGAAGAATTTCGCCCATCGGCCGGGCTGCGCGGTCGAAGCGACGCTCGATTTGATCGACGGCAAATGGAAGGGCGTGATCCTGTTTCATCTGCAGGCCGGCACCCAGCGCTTCGGCGAATTGCGGCGGCGGATGCCGGGCATCACCCAGCGCATGCTGACCAAGCAGCTCCGCGCGCTCGAGGACGATGGTCTCGTGATCCGCAAGGTCTATGCCGAGGTGCCGCCGCGGGTCGAATACACGCTGTCCGCGATCGGCGAGAGCTTGCGGCCTGTGATCGATATCCTGAAGGCGTGGGGCGAGAGCCATCGGGAGCGGCTGTCCTGTGCGCCGGCGCCTGAGGTGGTGAAGAAGCCGAAACGCGCGGCCTGAAAGCAAGAAGCCGGGAGCGGTCGGGCCGCTCCCGGCTTTTGCGTGTCATCGACAGAACGCGACTTCAGACCAGAAAGCGACCTTGGATCAGAAAGCGACTTCAGATCAGAAGGCGACCTGGGTCCGCATCGCAACTGCGTCGAACTTCGAACCCGCATTCACTGTCGAGGTGGGGCTCGCCTGCCTGGAGATGTCGCCATGCAGGTAGTCCAGCATGAAGCGGACGTTGCCGTTGACATACCAGTTCAGCGCGGCGGTGTAGACGGTCTGTCGTCCACCCGCGATGCCGGCTGCCGTCGCGAGCTGATCGTTCAGGTTCATCGTGCTCACGCGTCCGGCGATTTCCCAGGCGCCCCAGCCGCCGCCGTCGAGCGAGAACGGATGTGCCGGCTTGATGCCGCCATAGGAGGCCGACGCCGGATTGTAGGCGCGAGTCTCGCCCGTCAGCACATAACCGACCTGCGCGTAGCCGCCCTCGAATTTCAGGCTCGGCGCGCCGAATGGCGGCAGGCCGGTATTCGCAGAGCGGTCGACATTGAACCAGTAGTATTCGCCCTGCGCGATGAGCGAGCCATAAGTCGCCGCAGCTTCGACGCCGTAGACCTGCGCCCCGGAAACGTTGGCGATCGCACCGGTCGATATCAGCGACGTCGGATCGATCCGCAGCTCAGGCCGGTCACTGAGCGTGAGCGTCTGCGCCTGCGTCACCAGATTGCGCGGCGGCTGGATCAGCCACTCCGCATCGGCACCGATATGCACCGAGTAGTCCTTGCCGCTGATGGGGTTGCCGGCGATACGGGCGACTGCGCCATATTGCTCTGTGGTTCCGGCCGGCGCGACGCTGGATGCCGAGTGGATCGCGCCGGTGGCTGGACCGGTGACATAGCCGCCGATCCAGAGCTGGTCGTTCCACCAGCGGGTGCCGAAGGCCGAACGGAAGTCACCGGCCGCGATGTTTTGTGCGATGAGGCCAACCGAGGCGCGCTCCATGAACATGATGTCGTTGGAGCTGGTGGATTCATCGAGCGTCCAGGCCAGATCCATGATGCCGGCTTCGATCGCCATCTTGCCGCCGAACGGCTTGAAGCCGGTGTAGCTCAGATAGGCGTTTTCGACGCCCGAGACGCCGCCGCCAGGCAAAGAGCCCGGCGCCGTGCCGCCGAAGCCGTCGGATGAGCCGCCGAAGTCGTAGATCAGGGCGTAATTCCAGTCGCCAAAGAACTTGCCGACGATGCCAATACGCGCGCGGCGAAGGTTCTCGCCGCTGTCGAGCTTTTGCGGCGACGTCGCTGCCGTGACGGGACGATAATTGTAACCGCCGACATCCCAATGCACGCGGCTCGTGATGGCGACGCAGTTCTGTTCGTCCGCGGTGCAGATCGTCGGCCGGTTGTTCGGCATCGTCACCACGACGCCCGACGTCGCGACCGGACCCTTGACCGGGACGGCAGCATGCGCGTTCGCGACGCTTGCAGCCTTTGCCTCGGCCGCCTTGGTGTCGGCGGCCTTGGCATGGGCGTTTGCAGTGGCGGCGGTTGCGGCATTTGCGTTGGTCTGCTTCTGCAGCTTGTCGATCTTCTGCTCGAGCATGCGAAGCTGCTGCTTCAGCAGCGCGATCTCTGCGTCAGCGCCGCCACCCGATTCCGAATAGGCCGGCGAGGTGGCCAGAGCTCCTGCCAGCCCGACGGCGATTGCACCCAGTCTTGTCGCACCCATGTGACGCTCCCCTGTTGAATTGAAGTCCCCACTCACTGAACCCTGAGTCCGAAAGCTTATTGAGTCTGGAAGCCTATCGTGAATGGCGCACGACGGCGCGGTCCGAAATCGCAGTTCCGTCTGTTGTGCACACGCAACATGCTGCGGCGGTACAGTGAGATGATGACCATCATAGAATTTCGAGGGCGCGGTTCAACCTGCTCCGAGCGGTTGTCCGCAAGCGCGCCGGGAGGGGCAGATATTGGCGGCGGGCACCCTTCAATTGCCGCACGAACGCGCCTATATTCCGGCGTTTTCCGCGAGAGGTAAGAATGCTCCAATCCATCCGCTTTGCCGCAATTGCCGTCCTTTGCACGCTGTCGTTCGCAGGAAGTCCTGGGCCCGCCCAGGCGCAAGGGCAGGCGCAGGATCGCCGCGTGCCGTCCTCGCAGGCGGAGCTGAGGCTCTCCTACGCGCCGATCGTGCAGCGGGTGCAGCCGGCGGTGGTCAACGTCTACGCCGCCAAGACCGTGCAGAACCGTAATCCGCTCTTGGATGATCCGATCTTCCGCCGCTTCTTCGGCGTGCCGGGCCAGCAGCCCGAGCAGATGCAGCGTTCGCTCGGCTCCGGGGTGATGGTCGACGCCTCCGGCCTCGTCGTCACCAACAATCACGTGATCGAAGGCGCCGATCAGGTGAAGGTCTCGCTCGCCGACAAGCGCGAGTTCGAAGCCGAGATCGTGCTGAAGGACGGCCGCACCGATCTCGCGGTGCTGCGCCTCAAGGACACCAAGGAGAAGTTCGCCACGCTCGACTTCGCCAATTCCGACGAGTTGATGGTCGGCGATGTCGTGCTTGCGATCGGCAATCCGTTCGGCGTCGGCCAGACCGTCACGCACGGCATCATCTCGGCCTTGGCGCGCACCCAGGTCGGCATTACCGACTATCAGTTCTTCATCCAGACCGATGCCGCGATCAATCCCGGCAATTCCGGCGGCGCGCTGGTCGATATGACCGGGCGGCTCGCCGGCATCAACACCGCGATCTTCTCGCGCTCCGGCGGCTCGCAGGGCATCGGGTTTGCGATCCCGGCCAATATGGTGCGCGTGGTGGTGACCTCCGCCAAGGGCGGCGGCAAGGCGGTGAAGCGGCCGTGGCTCGGTGCGCGGCTGCAGGCGGTGACGCCCGAGATCGCCGAGACGCTCGGGCTCAAGCTGCCGAGCGGCGCGCTCGTCGCCAACGTCTCGCCGAACAGCCCGGCGGCGCGGGCAGGGCTGAAGCTGTCCGACCTGATCGTCGCGATCGACGGCCAGGCCATCGACGATCCCAACGCCTTCGATTACCGCTTCGCGACCCGTCCGCTCGGCGGCTCCGCGCAGGTCGACGTGCAGCGCGGCGGCAAGGCCGTGAAGCTCACCGTGCCGCTCGAGACCGCGCCCGACACCAACCGCGACGAGATCGTGCTGACCGCGCGCTCGCCGTTCCAGGGCGCCAAGGTCGCCAACATCTCGCCCGCGCTCGCCGATGAACTGCATCTCGACGCCGGCGCCGAGGGTGTCGTGGTGACCGAGCTCACCGATGACGCCACCGCCGCCAATGTCGGCTTCCAGAAGGGCGACATCATCCTGGCCGTCAACAACCAGAAGATCGCGCGCACCAGCGACCTCGACAAGGCGTCGAAGACGGGGACGCGGATCTGGCGCATCACGCTGGTGCGCGCCGGCCAGCAGATCAACGTGACCCTCGGCGGATGAGCCCCAAGCAACCTCGCGAAGCTGCCAACCTGTTTGCCGCGGCAGGGATGGAGCAGGACGCGCCGCATCCGCTGCCGGACCGGCTGCGGCCACGCTCGCTCGCCGACGTCGTCGGCCAGGACCACATCCTCGGCCCCGACGGTGCGCTGACGCGCATGCTGGAAACCCGCACGCTCGGCTCGCTGGTGTTCTGGGGGCCTCCCGGCACCGGCAAGACCACCGTGGCACGGTTACTCGCCGACGCCACCGAGCTGCATTTCGAGCAGATCTCGGCGGTGTTCTCCGGCGTCGCCGATCTCAAGAAGGCGTTCGACGCCGCGCGCGCCCGCCGCGAGACCGGCAAGGGCACGCTGCTGTTCGTCGACGAGGTGCATCGCTTCAATCGCGCGCAGCAGGATTCCTTCCTGCCTGTGATGGAAGACGGCACCGTGGTGCTGGTCGGCGCCACCACCGAAAATCCGTCGTTCGAGCTCAACGCGGCGCTGCTGTCGCGCGCCCGCGTTCTGGTGTTTCATTCGCTCGATGCCGCCGCGATCGAAAGACTGTTTGCCAATGCCGAGACGGTCGAGGGCAGGAAGCTGCCGCTCGACGCCGAGGCGCGCGCCGTACTGGTACGGATGGCGGACGGCGACGGCCGGGCCTCGCTGACATTGGCCGAAGAGGTCTGGCGCGCCGCACGCAAGGGCGAAATATTCAATGCCGAACAATTGCAGGACATTCTGCAGCGCCGCGCGCCGATCTACGACAAGTCGGCGGACGGCCACTACAATCTGATCTCGGCGCTGCACAAGTCGGTGCGCGGCTCCGATCCGGATGCGGCGCTGTACTATCTCGCGCGGATGTTCGACGCCGGTGAGGACCCGCTGTTCCTGGCGCGGCGCGTGGTGCGCATGGCCGTGGAGGATATCGGGCTTGCCGATCCGCAGGCGCTGGTGATCTGCAACGCCGCCAAGGATGCCTATGACTTCCTCGGCTCGCCCGAGGGCGAGCTCGCGATCGCGCAGGCCGTGGTCTATCTCGCCACCGCGCCGAAGTCGAACGCGGTCTACACCGCCTTTGGCGCCGCGATGCAGACCGCGAAAGCGGGCGGCTCGCTGCTGCCACCGAAGCACATCCTGAACTCGCCGACGAAATTGATGAAGTCGGAAGGCTACGGCTCAGGCTATCAATACGACCATGACATGCCGGACGCCTTCTCCGGCCAGGACTACTTCCCGGAGGCGCTCGGGCGCCAGACCTTCTACGATCCGCCCGACCGCGGCTTCGAACGCGAGATCCGCAAGCGGCTGGACTATTGGGCCAGGCTGCGGAAGGAGCGCGGAAACGGCTGACATCTCGCTGAAATAGCCATATGATATCCCGGCAACTTCCGGAGGTATCGCGTGGACAATGCCTGGCTGACTGGCGCCATCGTCGTCGTGCCGCTGCTGGCAGGTCTCTGCCTCATCGGGGTGCTGGCGCGCGGCATCTTCAACAATCCGAACGTGCCCAACGGCAACGCGATCGTGCTCGGCGTCGCGGCCTTGCTGTGCGTCGCACCGACCATCCTCAACCTCGCGGTGAAACTGCCCGGCGGCACCGAGATCAGCCTGGTTCGGGAGCAGCTGCAGTCGCAGACCCAGCAGATCGGCGAGCAGGGCGCCGACGTCCGGCGGCAGATCGTGGCGCTGCGCAAGCGCGTCGACGCGCTGGAGAAGGGCGCGGGCGCCGCGGTGACGCCTGCGGAGAAGCAGCAGATCGACGCCAACAAGAACAAGGTCGTCGTCGTGCTCTACACCGCCGACCGCAAGGATCTGGCGTCGCAGATGCAGGACTATCTGCTGCAGCAGGGCTATAGCGCCAACGCGGTCTATACCGACTTCACCGAGCTCAGCGATGCCAATCGTCTGCCGTCGGGCACGGTCGCGTTCGTGTCGGGCGAGAGCGATTCCTCGCTGCGCAACGAGGTCGAGAAGGTGCTGCGTGCCAAATTCCCGCAGGTCCAGAAGGTGGTCGATGCCAGCGCGCCGAAGCTCGCCAGCACCGCCGTTCAAGTGCGGTTGTTCTGAGCGGCCGCTCTGACCGCTCCGCTACTTCTCGGTCTTCACGAACTCCAGCACTTCATTAGTCAGCCGCGTGTCGGACGTGTTGATCGAATAGACCTCCGACATGTGGCTGTGCTGCGGCAGCATGAAGGTGCGGGCGCAGCCGCTCGGCCGCTTGCAGATCGCCTGCTTCAAGAGCTGGAATTGCTCGACGAAGCGCGGCGGATCGAGTTCGGCGGCGGTGACCATCAGCGGGATCGGGCTCGCGACCAGCCCCTGCAGCGAGGAGCGTTCGGCATAGCGCGACGGATCTGAGCCGTAATAGGCGGGCTCGGCGTCACCGGCTGGTGATGCCGTCAAGTCATAGATGCCGGAGACCATGATGGCGCCGGCGAGGCCGCCGCCCTTCACCTTGTGGAATTCGGGGTGTGAGACGTAGCTTGCGACGTGGATCGCGCCGGCGGATTGGCCCATCAGGAAGATGTGCGCGGGATCGCCGCCGCGCGCTGCAATCATCTCCGACACCCATTGCACGATTGCGCCCATGTCTTCGGCGCCGGCCGGCCAGGGGAAGGCGGGCGCCAGACGATAGGTGGCGTTCACGCCGACAAAGCCGTTCTTCACCGCCCACGACATGATGTTGTCATAGAACGGGCTACCGGGATTGCGCTTGTTGCCGGCGACAAAGCCGCCGCCATGAATGTAGATCAGCACCGGCCGCGCCGTCGAATTGGCTTCTGGTGTGAAGACGTCGAGCAGGTGACGATCGGCGGGGCCGTACTTGACGTCGCGCTCGACCTTCACGCCTTCATACGGCTCCTTCTGCTGCAGTGGCGCGTAAAGCGCGGCCGTCTTCGGTGGGTCGATCACACGGCCAAGCTCCAGCAGCTTCCCCGCCAGCTCTTCCGGCGTTGGGCTCTGCTGCGCCAGGGCCGTGCTTGCGATCATCAGCGCAGCTGCGGCCAGGGCCGATTTCGCCAGTCTCATTGGAAGTCCCCCCAACCGATTGCCCGCGCAGGTAGTACAATATGGCCGATGTTGCGCGGGATTTATACCGAATTCGCCGTGACGATTCGCGGCATTTGCGCTAGGCACAATGCTGGTTTGGAGCCGAAAAATCACCATGAGCCGCCGCATCAAGAGAACAGTATCGCCGGGCGATCGCGCCAAGGGCGGATCGGGGCGCAGCAAGCGCAAGCCGGACGATCGCATCAAAAGCGACCGCCCGCCGGCGCACCGCGCGGGCGGCAAGCCGCCGCGGCTCGCCGAGCCGCGGCGCGAACGCCGCGAAAAGCCCGAGCCGGCCGTATCACGGCCTGAAAAGGCGACGAGCGAGCTGCCGCTGCCGACCAAGGTGCAGACCGTCGTGGTGACGGCCGACGAGAACAACATGCGCGTCGACCGCTTCCTCGAGGCGCGGTTTCCCGGCCTGTCGTTCTCCCACATCCAGCGCATCGTCCGTAAGGGCGAGCTCCGCGTCAACGGCAAGCGCGCCGACTCCAAGGATCGCCTGGAGGAGGGCCAGAGCGTGCGCATCCCGCCGCTGCGGCTCGATGCGCCGAAGGCGGCCACTGCGCTGTCCGAGGCCCAGACCCGGACGCTGCAGGCGCTGAAGGAAATGACCCTGTACGAGGACGATGACGTGCTGGTGCTGAACAAGCCCGCAGGCCTCGCCGTGCAGGGTGGCTCGGGCATGACGCGCCATGTCGACCAGATGCTGGAGGTGATGCGCGATGCCAAGGGGCAGAAGCCGCGTCTCGTCCATCGCCTCGACAGGGAGACTTCGGGTTGCCTCCTGGTCGCCAAGACCCGCTTTGCCGCGACGCATTTGACCGGCGCATTCCGCCATCGTTCCGCGCGCAAGATCTACTGGGCCCTGGTCGCGGGCGTGCCGAAGCCGAAGCAGGGCCGCATCTCGACCTACCTTGCGAAGGAGGAGAGCGAGGACGACACCATCATGCGCATCGCCGCGCATGGCGACGAGGGAGCAAGCCATGCGGTGACCTATTACGCGGTCGTCGAGACCTCGGCGCAGAAGCTCGCCTGGGTGTCGCTCAAGCCGGTGACCGGGCGCACGCATCAACTGCGCGCGCACATGGCGCATATCGATCACGCGATCGTCGGCGATCCGAAATATTTCAACAAGGAGAATTGGGAGCTGCCGGGCGGCCTGCAGAACCGGCTGCATCTCTTGGCGCGCCGCATCGTGATCCCGCATCCGCGCGGCGGCGTCATCGACGTCAGCGCACCGCTGCCGCCGCATATGCAGCAATCCTGGAACCTGCTCGGGCTCGAGGCCGACCGGTTCGATCCGATCGAGAACGCGCCCGAGGAGTGACAGCGGAGGCGCGGGCGCGAATAAACCCAGGGCACAGCAACAACGATCAAAGCGCGGTCGCGCGACGCGGCTATAGCTTGCCGCCACTGGCCGCCGGCCAGCGTGCAATCATGATGGATCGAAGGGGTTGTGTATGACCGGGACCTGGCTCCGCACCGCGCTTTTCCTCGGGCTTGTTGGCTCGGCCGTCCTGTCAGGCTCAGCCAATGCCGACACCGTCGTGCTCAAGGGAGGGAGCCTTTACGCTTCGCCCGACGCGGCTCCGCTACCCGATGCCGTCATCGTGATGACGGACGGCGTGATCAGCGCGGTCGGCAGGGCGAGCGAAATCCAGCTCCCACCCGACGCACGCGTGATCGATTGCAGCGGCAAGACCATCGTTGCCGGCTTCTGGAACAGTCACGTTCATTTCACGGAATCAATCTGGCGTAACGCGGCCAATGCGCCGGCGGCTCCGCTCACGCAACATATGCGGGAGATGCTGACGCGCTGGGGCTTTACGACGGTGTGGGATCTCGGTTCGGACCCCCGTGACTCGCTGCCGCTGCGCCGGCGCATCGCGGCAGGCGAGGTTGCCGGGCCCGACATTTTTCTCTTGGGAAGCATCTTTCCCAGGGACGGCCATCCGGCCTATCTCCCGGCCAAGATGCGACTGCCCGAGGCCGCCACGCCCGACGAAGCCGCGCAGATGGTGCGCGCCTACATGGGCATGGGCCTCGATGGCGTAAAGCTGTTCACGGGTGTGTTCATGGGCGACAAGCCTGTCGTGAACATGGATCTGGCCATCGCCAAGGCTGCGGTCGACATGGCCCATGCGCAGGGCAAACCAGTGTTCGCCCACCCGCAAAACAAGATCGGCGCGGAGACGGTGATCGCGGCGCGCGTTGACGTCCTCGCGCACACCATCCCCTCTGAGGGTGGTTATACGGCAGAACAGCTCGCGCGTTTCAAGGCGCAGAGAATTGCACTTATTCCGACCCTGTCGCTGTTTACGACCGTTGTTCTCGACCCCGCGGTGACGGATCGCCTGGTTGCGGCAACCGTCAACCAGCTCAAGCAGTTTTCGGAGAATGGCGGGCCGGTGCTGTTCGGAACCGACGTCGGATTCATCAAGCTCTACGACACCACGCGCGAATACGAGCTGATGCATCGCGCGCTGTCCGAGCGCCAGGTGCTGGCATCGCTGACGACCGACCCCGCGCAATATTTCAAGGCGGCGACGAAGGGCCGGGTGGAGAAGGGGTTCGACGCTGATATCGTGGTGCTCGACGGCGATCCCATGACCGACGTCCGCAACCTTGCCAAGGTCGCATACACCATTCGTGCCGGACACATCATCTACCAGAAGCCGTGAATAGCGGGGGCCGGACGCGGATTCGTGAACGGTCGTGCTTGTCATGCGGGTTGCGCATAGGCCGGCAAGCGACGACATTACGAGGCATGAAACGAGCATTGATCCTGAGTTGCGTGCTGGTCTGGGCGTTAGGTCCCGGCAGCGCGCTGGCGCAAATTATTCTGCCGCCGGGTGGCTCGATCTTCAATCCACCGCCGCCGGCGCCTCCGCCGCCTCCGAGGATCGAGGTGCCTCCAATACCCAAGATGGACGCACTTCCGGTGTCCCCGAGCGTCCGCTCTACCGGACGCAGCTCATTCGGCGACCGGATATCGACATGCCTGGATGAGGCCGCCGCCGCCGGCTTGAGCCAGTCCGATCGCGCCGCCTATTCACGCTCCTGCGCCAACACCCGCAACTGAAGCGCGAGGGCTTCGCGCCCATCCGTCGTCGCGTCTCGCCGGTCTATTTGGCGGGGAGGCGCAACGTGGCGAGGTCGGAGCCGACGATCGTCGTGCCGGCGAAGCCGCCTGTCTCGGCGGCGGCGCGGTAGTCGGCCTCCGTTAGCGCACCACCGGGCACCTTGTAGGGGCCGTGGTGCGTCGCCCCGACCTGGGGCGCCAGGTGGGTCAGCATCAGGAATTTGGCGCCGGTGCGTTTCGCCATGGCGCCAAGGTCGGGCGTCAGGCTCTGGCGGTGGAAGACCGGGGACGGCATGCCGCTGTCGCGCCCCGGACCCATGACGGGATGCATGGTCGAGTGCACGATCACGTCAGCGCCTTGAGCGAGCTTCTCGACTTGCGCTGAGGTCGAGGTCGGGCGTGGCGGGCTCGGACTGTCGTTGCTGGCGTCGCCGCCGATAACGACGCTGCCGGCCGGCGTGTCGACGCGATAGGAGGCATGGCCTGCGACGTGGGTCGAACGGATCGCGCTCACTTTGACATCGCCCTTCGACCAGATCACCTGCGGCTCGTCATTCGGCTCAAATGTGATGAGATGCGTGAGCTCGGCAGGTCCGCCCGCCAATCGTGTCTTGTCCTCCGAAACCCGTTGCGCGATCTCGCCTGAAAGAACAAAGGCGTCGCCGATATGCGCCACGAACTTGCCGCAGCTCATGGTGAAGCCGAGTGGTGAAGGTGCATCGCTGCTGCAAACGACATCGAGCCGGGCTCCGCGGGAGCTCCAGTTCCAGCGTGCAAGCAGGAGGTCGATGAAGCCTTCGGTGTGGTCCGAGTGCATATGCGTGAAGAAGACGGCATCGATCTGGCTGGGATCGACGTTCAGCTGTGATAGCCGCAAGACGGTGCCGCGGCCGGCGTCGAACTGCAGCTTCACCGCGCCGCAGTCGGCGCTGTCATCGCCATAGCGCACGAGGGTACCGGCGCCGGCGACACCATTGAGCAGAGCAGGGCCGCTCATGGTGCCGGTCAAGGTGACGAGCAGGCAAGGCGCGGATTGGGCGGGAAGCGGCACGAGGAGCCAGATGGCGGCCAGCAAGGCCGTCGGAAGAAAGTAGCGCCGCATGCAGTCGGCTCCGATGTCGTTCCGATGATCGCCGAGACTGCCTAACTCCGCGCCGCGCGACAAGCGCTCGGCCGCACCACATCGAGATGTTGTGATCGCGAAACTAGCGTCTGAACTCGGCCAGGAACATCCGCAAGGAATCGTGCGGGCTCTCGACGTCAGAGATCACCCAGCCCTCGGGCCCGTTGACGACGATGAAGTTGAGCGTGATCGCACGGCCCTGATTGTCGAAGCTTGCCGCCACGTAGGTCTTGTCGAACTGCCGGCGCACAACTGTGATCGCGACCGGGCCGATCCGCCAGGATGGGCTCTGCACCAGGAAATCATAGGGCGCATCGTGCGGCGCGCTCCACGCGCCACGGAGGCTTGGATCGAAGAATTGCCGCGCGGTGCCGGCGTCGCGCGGCAGGCCGTTCGACAGGTCGGCGCTGCCCTGGCCGTAGTGGGCGTAGACGTTGCGGACCACCGATTCCGGCGAGCGGAACCCGGCGCTGGCCGGGGCCACCGCGAAACCGGCCATCACAAGCGAAAGGCCTGCCCGGATTTTGGCGTGTCGCATCAGCTTTATTTGCCGTGATCCCTGACATATCTTGCAGGCAAATCCTTCCGAACGAAAGCCGGCCGTCGCGATGCGTGAACTCTTCGATGAAGTCGCTGGACAATCCCAGCTCGATCCGCAGGAGGCGGTGCGACGCCAGACGCGCGCGCCCCTGCGCAAGCGCTTCTATGCCGGCGCCGGCGTCGCGGATGCCGACGGCGGCTTCTCCGTCACGCTGGATGGCCGGCCGATCCGCTCGCCGTCAGGCAAGCCGATCGTCGTGCCGATGCGCGCCATCGCCGAAGCGATCGCGGCGGAGTGGGAGGCGCAGGCCGAGAGCATCGATCCTGTGACCATGCCGCTGACGCGCCTCGCCAACAGCGTCGTCGAGGGTGTGGTCGATCGCGTCGACGAGGTCGCCGCGGACGCCGCAAAATTCCTCGGCAGCGACCTGCTGTTCTATCGCGCCGGCCATCCCGAGGCGCTGGTCGCGCGCGAGGCGCAGCATTGGGACCCGATCCTGTTCTGGGCGGCCGATGTGCTCGGCGCCCGTTTCATCCTCGCCGAGGGGATCATGCATGTCGGCCAGCCCGACGCCGCGATCCGTGCGGCGCGCGCGGCGTTTCCGACCGATCCGTGGTCGGTCGCGGCGCTGCATGTGGTGACGACGCTTACCGGATCGGCGCTGCTCGCGCTGGCGCTGGCGCACGGCTTCCGCGACGAGGATCAGGTCTGGGCGGCCGCGCATGTGGACGAGGACTGGAACATCGAGAAATGGGGCGTCGACGAGGAGGTCGCATCGCGCCGTGCGGCCCGATTGGTCGATTTCAAGGCCGCCGCGGGCGTCCTGAAGGGGCTGAAGTCCGAGGTCGGTTAACGCCGGGTTTACGACGCCGGGTTAGCGTTGCGGCTTGTTGCGGCCTGGCCGAGACCCCTGACATGCCGATATCAGTCAATCCCGTATTGCCGGTGGTTGCCGCCCGAGAGACGGGCAGCGTCTCGCCTGAGCTCGCGCTGCAGCTTGGCAGCGTCGTCACCGCGCAGGTGTTGAAGGTGTTGTCCGCCGACCTTGTGCGGATCGCGATTGCGAGCCTCTCGATCGACGTGCAGTCCGAAGTGCCGTTGCAGCAGGGGCAGACGCTACAACTCGCGGTCTCGCAGACCCAGGACGGCATCCGCCTGCAACTGGTCGGGCAGGGCGCCGGGGCGCTCGGCGATGCGGTGACGCTCGCGCCGGATGCGGCGGTCGATGTCGCGGCCAACTTGCAGACTGCCGCGACGGCGCCCAAGGCCGTGCTGACGCCGCAGGAGCGCGTCGTGATCACGGCCGCGGCGCAGGGTGCCGCGACGGTGCAGGGCAGCCAGGCGCCGCTGTTCGCCAATCTCGGCGCGGTGGCCTCGTCGGCCAATCTGCCGCCGAAGCTGCAGGCCGCGATCGCGCAGGTGCTGGCCCAGCAGACCAGCCTCGACCCAACGCTCGGCGGCGATGACGTCAAGGCGGCGTTCCAGAAATCCGGTCTGTTCCTCGAAGCATCGCTGGCGTCGGGCGCCACGCCGTCAGGCGGCGTGCCCGATCTCAAGGCCGCGCTGATCGTGCTGCGGCAGGCGCTGCAATCCTCGCTCGGCACGACCGATGCAGCCAAGGCAGTGCCCGTGGCGTCGACGCAGCAGGCGGAGCTGCCGCACGCCGGCGCGGCGCCAAGCCTCGTGCCATCGGGCCCGGCCGATTTCGACGTGCAAGAGATTTTGTTGCCGCAGGCGCGCCTGGCGTTGGCCGACGATGTCAGGAGCCCCGGCGCACATCTCGCCGGCGCGCTCGCCAATGCGCTCGACGCTGGCCCGTCGTCCGGCGGCGCGCTCAATTTGATTCAGGAGGCGCTGCAGGAGCTCGGCAGTCCCGGCCCCGCACGGCAAGGCGTCGCGCCGCGTGAGCTGCCGAACGGCGACGCTCTCGCGCACAGCAACGTGCCGCCGCCGCCCTTTCGCGGATCGTTGCCGGCTGCGCAGGCCGTCGCGCAAGCCTCGATCGTGTCAGGCGCGCCGCTTGCGACCGCCGCGCATCATTTGCTCGAAAACACCGATGCGGCGCTGGCGCGGCAGACGCTGCTGCAGGTCGCCTCGCTGCCCGACCGCATCGACACCACAAGCCCGCAGATCGACGTCACGACGCCACGCTGGAATTTCGAGATTCCGTTCCTGACGCCGCTGGGCACGGCGATGGCGCAGTTCGAGATTTCCCGCGACGATGGCGGGCAAGAGGTCGAAGCGGCGAAGCGGGTGTGGAAGGCGCGCTTTACGTTGGATGTCGAGCCGGCCGGCCCGGTGCATGCGCTGGTCGCGCTGACAGGCGAGCGTACTACGGTGCGGATGTGGGCGGAGCGGCCGGCGACGGCAGCCCAGCTGCGCGCCGGCGCCGCGCAACTGAGCCAGGCGCTGGCGAGCGCCGAGCTTATACCCGGCGAGATCGACATCCGCGACGGCGCGCCGCCGCAAGCGTCGCCGGCACGCGCCGGCCATTTCCTGGACCGCGCGCTATGAGCGAGACCAAGACCCAGCTTGCCGTCGCGCTGCACTACGACCATCTCGGCGCGCCGCGCGTGGTGGCAAAAGGCAAGGGCACGATCGGCGCCAAGATCATCGAGATCGCCAAGGCCAACGACATCCCGATCGAGGAGAACGAGGTGCTGGCCGGCGCACTCTCCAATGTCGAACTCGGCGACGAGATTCCGGCCGAACTCTACAAGGCGGTCGCCGAGGTCCTGATCTTCGTGCTGCGGCTGTCGGGCCGGGTGCGCTAGCATTGCGGCGAAGCCGGTTGCCATCGTTTCACCATGATGGCATCAGCATCGTTGCCCGCCTCGAGAACCAGTTCAGGTCCCGCCGTGATCAATCGCCGCCATGCGCTCGGTCTGCTTGCTGCAGCCGGAATCCTGCCGTCTCGCGCCCTTGCCAACGTCTCCTACCAGCGCAGCGAGTTTCGCGACGACCTTTCAAAACGCTTCTTCGCGCTCGGCACCGAGGGCACCTTTGTCGGCTACAAGGTCGACGACTATTTGATCATTGCGAGCGACAAGAACCGCTCAGGCGAGGGCAGGCTGCCGGCCTCGACCTTCAAGATTCCGAACGCGCTGATCGCGCTCGAGACCGGCGTCGTCCAGGATCCCGACAAGGACGTCTTCAAATGGGACGGCGTGACGCGCAGCATCGAGGGCTGGAACAAAGATCACACGCTACGCTCGGCGATGGCGGTGTCGGCCTTCCCGGTGTTTCAGGAGGTCGCCCGCCGCATCGGCGCGGAACGGATGCAAAAGTATGTCGACATGCTCGACTACGGCAACCGCGATATCGGTGGCGGCATCGACACCTTCTGGGTGTCGGGTCACTTGCGGATCGATCCGGTCCAGCAGGTCGATTTCGTCGACCGCCTGCGGCGTGGCGTGCTGCCGGTCGGCAAGCGCAGCCAGGAGCTGGTGCGCGACATCCTCCCGGTCACAAAAGCCGGCGACGCCGTCATCCGCGCCAAGACCGGCTTGACAGACAAGGAACACGGCTCGCTCGGCTGGCTGGTCGGCTGGCTCGAGAAGGGCAGCGCAGTCACCGTGTTCGCGATGAACATGGACTGCAAGACAAAAGAGCTGGTCGACGCGCGGATGCCCGTGACGCAGCAATGCCTGACCGACATCGTCGCGATGTGACGGGCTGATCTGCGCGCGCCGCGGCTGGCAGGCGGCGCGCGGCTCGATTAGCATCTCTCCGATAAGAACAGATGCGGAGGAGACCATGCATTCAGCGTCAGTCTGGTTGTCGTCGCTCGCGCTTGCGGCCGCCGGCGGCTGGTTCGCGGCCACGATGTTCACGGCACCCGCCACCAGCAAGGAGCCGCGCTTTCCGCAGCTCACCATGGATCAGCTCAACGAGCAGCAGAAGCCGCTCGGCGAGCAGATCATGAAGGTGTCGAGCGTTGGCCTCGGCGGGCCCTACAATCCGATGATCCGCAGCCCCGTGCTCGGCCAGCGGCTGTACGATCTGTTCTATTATCTGCGTTGGCAGACCTCGGTGCCGACCAGGCTCAACGAGTTCGCGATCCTGATCATCGGCCGGCAGTGGCGCTCGCAGGTCGAATGGTTCGCGCATGCGCCGCTCGCGGTGAAGGCCGGATTGTCGGCTGAGGTCGTCGCCGAGCTGAAGGCCGGCAATCGCCCGTCGAAGATGGCTGAGGATGAAGTCGTCGTGTACGATTTCGTCACCGAGCTCACCACGACCAAGAAGGTTTCCGACGAGACCTATGCGCGGGCGAAGAAGATCTTCAGCGACCAGCAGATCGTCGATCTCACCGCGGTCGCCGGCAACTACGTGATGGTTGCGATGATCCTCGCGATGGCGGAGGAGAACGTGCCGCCGGGCAAGGAGGAGCCGTTCAAGACAGGCGAGAAGTAGCCAAGGTATGTCGCCGCGTCGGCGATCGGCGTGATGATCGCCACAGGAGCGTCATCACGCCGCGGACGGCCGTCTGTGCTAATGCGCTAGCGCCGTTCGAGCGCGAGCGTTACCGCCGTCACGTTGCTCGCTTGCGGGCGGATCGACACGCTCTGCCGGCTGCCGCGCGTCGTCAGCGAGAGGTTGGCGGAGAAATTGTTGCCGCGCGCGGCCGCCTCGACGTGATCGCCGGCGCCGCGGCCGGTGATCGTCCCGGACGCGTTGCGGTTGCTTTCGGTCCATGCGCCGGAGATCGCGCCGCCCTGATACTGGATCTCGCCCGCCAGGTCGAAGGTGTAGCTTTGGCTCGCGCATTTCAGCGACAGGCGAAGCTGCTCGCCGGCCCCGGCGACGTTGTAGGTCGCGCGGCAGCGCAGCCGTTCCTGCATTCCGTCTGACGTGGTCAGCGTACCGCCACCTGTCCACGAGCCTGCCATGGCGAGGAAGGGCGACGCCGGCACGGCCTGCAAGGGCGATGCGAACACGCCAAGCGACAACAGCACGAGGCCGGTCCTCGCGAGATGGGATCCAGACATCTTGGCCTCCTATGGTCTATCGCTAGTCAACGCGTGACGGTTGTGAAGGTTCTCGCGCCTGCGCGCCGCGGCGCGCAAAATGCTAATACGTTCATGCCGTGATGCACAACGAAGCGATGCGCCGATACGCCGGGCCGTGACCGGCGTCACGCGCCGCGTCTATGCCTTGATCGCCTTTTGCAAGGTCGACATCACCCTGGGATCGCGGCTTTGCGCGACGTTGAAGCGCATGAAGGCGGCGGCCGATTGCGACGCGCTGAAGACGTTGCCGGGCGCGAGCACGACATTCGCCGCAAGCGCTGACCGTGCCACGTCGGCGGAGTCGCACGCCGCGGGCAGGCGGCACCACAGATAGAAGCCGCCGCGCGGCATCAGCCACGGCTCGATCCCGAGGCGCTCGAGCTTCTCGGCCATGTCGCGGCGGGCGCGGGTCAGCCGCCGGCGCAGTTCCTCGATGTGCTTGCGATAGCTGCCGCCGGCCAGCACGCTTGCGATCACCTCGGTTGCGACCGCGCTCGGCCCGCCGAAGCCGGTTGCGACCTGGAGATCGGCGAGGTCCTCGATCCAGTCCACCCGCGCGGCGATGTAGCCGCAGCGCACTGACGCCGACAGCGTCTTGGAGAAGCTGCCGATGCGGATGACGCGGTTGAGCCCGTCGAGCGCGGCGAGCCGCGCCGACGGCTCCGGTTCGAAATCGGCGAAGATGTCGTCCTCGACGATCGTCAAGTCGTATGTCGTCGCCGCATTCAGCAGGCGGTGCGCGGTTTGCGCCGAGAGCGTCGCACCCGTCGGATTATGCAGCGCCGAATTGGTGACGTAGAGGCGCGGGCGCTCGGCTTCGAGGATCGCCTCGAAGGCTGTGACGTCGGGGCCCGACGGCGTGTAGGGTACGCTGACGATCTTCACCTGATGCGCGCGTAACAGCGCACGGAAGTTGAAATAGCAGGGGTCGTCGACCAGCACGGTGTCGCCTGCGCGCAGCAGGAAGCGGCAGACGAGGTCGATGGCCTGGGTGCCTGATGTGGTCAGCATCAGCTGGTCGCGGGCAAGCTCCAGGCCCTCGTCGGCAAAGCGCGCCATCAGGATCCGGCGCAGCGCCGGCGAGCCGCGCGTGCTGCCGTAGTCGGAAAGTGCGGCGCCTTCGGCGCGCGCGAGGCTTCGAAAGGCGCGGCGCAGCGCCTCGGTCGGCATCCAGTCGGCCGGCAGCCAGCCGCAGCCCGGCTTCAGCGCGCTTGCGTCGGCGTCGAGCGACTGGCGCGACACCCAGAACGGATCGACCGCGCGATCGCGCTGCGGCTGGTCCTTGGCGAGCGCCAGCGGGGGCAGGGCGGTCGACGAGACGTAGAAGCCGGAGCCGGGCCGTGCCCGGATCAGGCCCTCGGCGACCAGCCGGTCATAGGCTTCGACCACCGTGGAGGGCGAGACGCCCATCGTGGCAGCGAAGCTGCGGATCGACGGCAGCCGGTCGTCGTCGGCGAGCGCCCGGCTCGCGATCCTGGCCCGGATCGCCTTCATCACGTGGGCGGTCCGCGTCGTGTTGCCCCTGTCGGACTGTTCCATCGCCGCGTGCCTCAAGTGTATGCTGATCTGTATCCATACAGTTTGGTCATATTGTACTGATCTGTTGCTGCCTTGGCCAGCCGTCGCCGGCTATCGTCCCGACTCGGGAAGGCAAGGTGCGATGAACGACGTGAAGGCTTCAATCGACGGCTGGGGCAGCGGCCTGCTCGGCGTCATCATCTTCAGTGGCTCGCTGCCGGCGACGCGGGTTGCGGTCGCGGGCTTCTCGCCGCTGTTCCTGACTTCGGCGCGCGCGATCATCGCGGCACTGCTCGGGGCGGCGCTGCTCCTGCTGTTGCGGCAGGCGCGGCCCGATCGGGGCGATTTGGTGTCGCTCGTGATCGTTGCATTCGGTGTCGTGATCGGCTTTCCGCTACTGACGGCGCTCGCGCTTCAGCACATCACCTCGGCGCATTCGATCGTCTTCATCGGCCTGTTGCCGCTATCGACCGCGATCTTCGCCGTGCTGCGCGCCGGCGAGCGGCCAAAGCCGCCGTTCTGGGTGTTCTCGTCGCTCGGCAGCGCGACGGTCGCGGCCTTTGCCCTGTTCAACGGCGGCTCGGCGTCCCCGACCGGCGACCTCCTGATGGTCGCTTCCATCATCGTCTGCGGCCTCGGCTATGCCGAGGGCGCGATCCTGTCGCGACGGCTCGGCGGCTGGCAGGTCATCTCCTGGGCGCTGGTGCTCGCGGCGCCGGTGGTGCTGCTGCTGACGATCATGACGCTGCCGGTGTCGTGGCAGGACATCGGCGCGCCGGCCTGGCTTGGGCTCTCCTATGTCTCGGTCTTCAGCATGCTGGTCGGCTTCGTGTTCTGGTACCGCGGGCTGGCGCTCGGCGGCATCGCGAGCGTCGGCCAGCTGCAATTGCTGCAGCCGTTCTTCGGCCTCGGGCTCGCGGGCCTCTTGCTGCACGAGCAGGTGCCCTGGACGATGATCGCCGCCACCGGCCTCGTGGTGGCCTGCGTGGTGTTCGCCCGCAGATTCGCGTGAGCGCGACGGCGCTGCGCCGCGGTGGAGGCGGGCAACCTGGCGGCCATCCCCGACAGCTTCCGCCTGGTGCTGGAGATGGAAACGACCGAGCGGCGCTGCCGCGTGGTGTGGCGCAGGAAGAGCCGGATCGGCGTTCAGTTCAGCTGAACTTCCCGATTCGCCCGAGATGGGTGAAGCCGAATCCGGCCGAATATTTCAGCCCGTATCCGAGCGCGCGGTCGATCCCGATATGGGCGAGCCAGATCATCGCGATCGAGAGCACCAGCGGCGCCGAGGTGGCAAATCCGAGCGTCATCAGCGCCATCGGCGCCAGATAGGCGTGGGCGGCGTTATAGACGAAGGCGCCGACGCGGGGGCCGGCCAGATAGGCGGCAAAGCTCAGATCCGGCACCAGGAACAGCAACGCATAGACGAGCCACGATCCGTCCCACACGCCGTAGAGCAGGGTCATGCCGAGGAACAGCCCAAGCCCCTCGAGGCGGAGCAGGGTGCGCACCCCGCCGGTCGGTGCGCCGGTCTCTGGCGTGGTCGTGTCGGTCATCGTCGTCTCCCCAAAAGTCAGAAAATACTACCGTTTTTGCGCCCCGGGCCGCCCAGAACCCGGTTTCCGGATCGGAAACGGCCGTGTTAGAACCCGGCCCAATCCTTTACGCGGAACAGTAGCTAATACGGGCGGGAGCAAATGAAAGAGATCCTCGACACTCTCGAAGAACGGCGCGCCGGGGCCAGGCTTGGCGGCGGCGAAAAGCGCATCGAGGCGCAGCACGCCCGTGGCAAGCTCACCGCGCGTGAACGAATCGAGCTGCTGCTCGACAAGGGCTCCTTCGAGGAATTCGACATGTTTGTCGAGCACCGCTCGACCGAATTCGGCATGGAGAAGTCCAAGGTCCCCGGCGACGGCGTCGTCACCGGCTGGGGCACCGTCAATGGCCGCAAGACCTTCGTCTTTGCCAAGGACTTCACGGTGTTCGGCGGCTCGCTCTCCGAGACCCACGCGCTCAAGATCACAAAACTGCAGGACATGGCGATGAAGGCGCGGGCGCCGATCATCGGCCTCTACGACGCCGGCGGCGCGCGCATCCAGGAAGGCGTCGCCGCGCTCGCGGGCTATTCCTACGTGTTCCGCCGCAACGTGCAGGCCTCCGGCGTGATCCCGCAGATCTCCGTCATCATGGGCCCCTGTGCCGGCGGCGACGTCTATTCGCCGGCGATGACCGACTTCATCTTCATGGTGAAGAACACGAGCTACATGTTCGTCACCGGCCCCGACGTGGTGAAGACCGTCACTAATGAAGTTGTGACCGCCGAAGAGCTCGGCGGCGCCTCGGTACACGCGACGCGCTCCTCGATCGCCGACGGCGCGTTCGAGAACGACGTCGATGCGCTATTGCAGATGCGCCGGCTGATCGACTTCCTGCCGTCGAACAACACCGACGGCGTGCCGGAATGGCCGAGCTTCGATTCGATCGAGCGCATCGACGAATCGCTGGACACGCTGATCCCCGACAATCCGAACAAGCCCTACGACATGAAGGAATTGATCCTGAAGGTCGTGGACGAGGGCGACTTCTTCGAGATTTCGGAAGCCTTCGCCAAGAACATCGTCACCGGCTTCGGCCGCATTGCCGGGCGCACCGTCGGCTTCGTCGCCAACCAGCCGATGGTGCTGGCCGGCGTGCTCGACAGCGATGCGTCAAGAAAAGCGGCGCGCTTCGTCCGCTTCTGCGACGCCTTCAACATCCCGATCGTCACCTTCGTCGACGTACCGGGCTTCCTGCCGGGCACCGCGCAGGAATATGGCGGCCTGATCAAGCACGGCGCCAAGCTCCTGTTCGCCTATTCGCAGTGCACGGTACCGCTCGTCACCGTCATCACCCGCAAGGCCTATGGCGGCGCCTTCGACGTCATGGCCTCCAAGGAGATCGGCGCCGACATGAACTACGCCTGGCCGACCGCGCAGATCGCGGTTATGGGCGCCAAGGGTGCGGTGGAAATCATCTTCCGCTCTGACATCGGCGACCCCGACAAGATCGCCGCGCGTACCAAGGAATACGAAGACCGCTTCCTCTCTCCCTTCATCGCCGCCGAACGCGGCTACATCGACGACGTCATCATGCCGCATTCGACCCGCCGCCGGATCGCGCGTGCGCTGTCGATGCTCAGGGACAAGAAGGTCGAGATCCCCGCGAAGAAGCACGACAATTTGCCGTTGTAGAAGTGTCGTAGGTGGGTTAGCGAAGCGTAACCCACCACCCTCGTTCCGCGCGATCCGCGGTGGGTTACGGCTTCGCCTAACCCACCCTACGGACCTTAAGCGGGGCGGCCACCTAACGGGACGCCAGCGGAACGAAATCGTATTCGCCGACACCTTGCAGAACCAGGAAGGTGAGCGATGTCGTGCCGCCGTTAGTCACGAGGTGCGGTCGCGTCGGCCGGACGACATAGACTTCGCCGGGCTTCAGATGCACGTCCTCTTTGGGCTCCTGCAGGAACAGCCTCATCTGACCTTCGAGCACGTAAAACGTATCGGAGATATTGCTGTGGGTGTGCCACGGCACCTTCTGCGTCGGTGAAAGCTGCAACTCCGTGATGCGGAAGCCGGGGCGGGTGGCGTGCTCGGCGCGACGCTCGACGTCGTAAAGGTGACTTGCATCCCGGACCGGCTGCCCTTGCTTCATGTCGACCTCCCTCGGAGTTTTTGGCCCGATCGCGTGGTCGGGCGGCAGCAGGCTAACCGTCTTCCGCCGTCATTGCGAGGAGCGAAGCGACGAAGCAATCCATATCTCAGCTTGTGGCGCTATGGATTGCTTCGCTTCGCTCGCAATGACGATCTGGAGCTAGCGTGCACGGCGGGTTAGCGAAGCTAATCCGCTGCCGGTCGAGGGACACTGGGGCGGATTGCGCCAGCGCTGAGCCCGCCCGCGTAGACCACGCGTTGGCCTACGCCGCCTTGTTCTGCTGCTTCATGAAATCAGCGGCGCGCTTCTTCAGTTCGGTCGGCGATACATCCTCGACGTGGGTGCCGATGTGCCAGCGATTGCCGGCCGGATCCTTCACGCCGCCGCTGCGGTCGCCGTAGAACTGATCCGCGGGCTCCATCAACGAGGTGGCGCCGGCCTTGAGCGCCATCTGATAGACCGCGTCGACATTGGGCACGTAGACATACAGCATGGTGGATGTTGCCTGTGCCCGCTCCGAGGTGTCGGCAATCATCACGATGGAGTTTCCGATTTTGAACTCCGCATGCATGACTTTGCCGTCAGGCCGCATCATCGTCTCGAAGACCGGTTGGGCTCCGAAGGCCTCTTTGATGAAGCGGATGACCCGCTCGGCGCCATCGACGACGAGGTAGGGCGTGACGGTGTGGTATCCCTCGGGAATCGGCTTTACTTTTGTTGCCATGGCTTTGTTCCTCCGGTTTGATGGATTTTGATCCATGCAGGACGACCCAGCCCGCTTTTGTCTTGTTCTGAGATGTTCGACCGGTTCTTTGTACAAAGTATGACGGCCGTCCCGCGCATTGCGGTGCAACCCGGGAGCGTCAATGCTTGTCCGCTGCCGAGGGCTTCCGGCTTCCCATATCCGGGAGAGCAGGGTGGGGTAGATCACGTCACGAATTGCGAGCACCGTGCGGGTTGACGACCGCATAACCCCGCAGCGAGCGCGCGTGAATTCGCGTGGCGCGCCCGCCTGAGTTGGCGTCGTAGGCCATCCACATGTCGCCCTCAAGGTGCTGTTCCAGGACGAAGACGTGGCCGTGTCTTGCTGCAACCATTCCAGGTGCGGGCGACGTCCGCGGAAAGCGCAGCCAGTTCGCCGCGAGATTCAATTCCGGTACGATGCGACCAAACACCCGTATCGCCGCGCCACAACCGCAGAACGACCGAGGGCAACCGGTCGGTCGGCCGCCGACAGTCTGAGCACGAGGGACATTCGTCTCGACCAGTGCGTTATAGCTGTCCAATGGCGCGCGTCGCTCCAGAGGCTGCGGCTGTCGTGGTTGCTGCGAAACCCTCTCGCGGCGCGCTTGCGAAAGCGGCAGGTCGCAGGGCATGGTCACATTGCATTCTGGACTTTGGGTAATGCGGAAGGGGCGCGCGTCAGAAGCAACGGATCCGGTGACAAAAAAAAAGACGCAACAAATACTCGTTTGAACATGCAGGGCTCCAAACTGAAGATCCTGCCCCCGGACTGAGAAACCAACAGCAGTTTGGCAAATTTCGGTCTAAAGAGTGGCCGGTGGCGGTTTGCGCTGCACCTGAACAGCCCTGCGGGACTCGAATCTGATGACCGAAGACGACGCGGCCGACGAGATTTCAGACATCGAAGAGCGCATCAAGGAGCTTGCCGAGAGCGCCGAACGATGCCGGAGGATCATTCTGGGTTCGAAGGCAGCGATCGTCGGCGGTTTTGCATTGTTGCTCATCACGCTGTTCGGCCTGTTTGGCGCGGGTCAGGTCGCCGCACTCGGATCGATTGCGCTGGTGCTCGGCGGGATCGTGTCGCTTGGATCGAATGTCAGCACGTTGCGGCAGACCGAGGCCGCGATCAGCGCCGCCGAGATGCGCCGTTCGGAGCTGATCGGCAGGATCGACCTTCGCGTGGTTCACGATGCACCGCTGAAGCTGATGTGACGGGCGGGGCGATGTGACTGACTCGCCGCTCAGGCAAGTCAAATCCGGCTGAGCCGCCTGCGACACATCAACCCGACGGGCAAATCACCTAAAACCCGTCAAGCCCGTTGCAAGAAAATATTCCGCTTCCCTCGTCGGGCAAATCAGCACTAGGACTCCGCGGTCTCACCCGGATGAGGGGCGGCTCGCGATCGTCACGAACGTGGTGTGAGATGCGGTGGACGCAAAGTGCGCGAAACGACGAAGCGCGAGCGATGCGGACGGTAAAGTCGTGTGGTCCTGACGCCCCAGTGGCTGGTGTCTCTTCGCAGGAGGCCAACGCGTCTTGCGAACGACGGTGGCAAAA
>NZ_JBHMET010000054.1:0-26141 GCF_042430365.1 Bradyrhizobium erythrophlei | reverse complement strand
GTTTCCGGTTTCACCTGTGGTCCTACCCCTGTGCTTTTTGTTGCACAGGGCCCATGGGTGTAATCGGCACCCGGCTTTCCCTGCGCCCTCTGCTGATTGAGAGGGCGGAACGAGACGCAAGACTCGGACGGTTCACGTCGCGGGAACGCGGACGCGTATCCTCATCGCTGTTTGACAATTGAATCAGGCTAATACCGTCATCCCCGCGCAACGGCTTCGCCGTTGTCGCTGGAGGAGCGCGCTATTGCGCGCGTCTCGAAGGATGCACGGCCACCAGCCGGGCCGCGCGTCCTTCGAGGCTCGTTCTGCTCGTACCTCCAGCGACAAAGGCGGAGCCTTTGCGCGGGGACGACGGGACCGATGGCAGTGCCAAGCCGTCATTGCGAGCCAACGGGTCGCGCGAATGCGCGCCCGATGACAGGCTCCACGAAGCAATCCATGCTTCAGCGTATGCGGGACGATGGATTGCTTCGTCCGATTCGCTCCTCGCAATGACGGTCGCGAACGACGCTGCTCCCTCACTTCATCCCCACGCAATTCGCATAAAACGTCGTCGTCGCCGGCCAGTCCGAAAACATGCCGCGGACGCCGACCTGTTTGGCGAGCACGTCCAGCACGGTCAGCGTATCGCCGTCGCGGTCGATCGCCGCCTTGACGGACTTGTGGTAGAAGCCGCCGCCTTTGTTGAGCGGGCCGTCGCGCTCCAGCGACCAGCCGATCAGATCGAGGCCGGCGGCCTTTGCGGCCTTGGCGTAGGCCGAGGGGACGATCTCGCCCTTGTCGTTCAGCGCCAGCATCGCGTAGATCGGCGGTCCGAGGATGGCGACGCCTGCGGCCTTAAGCTCTTCCATCGAGGGCTTCCATGTCTCGGGCTTGTTGGGATCGAGACCTTGCTTTTCGTAGCGCTCCTCGAGATAGACCGCCTGTTTTGCAAATTCCGGCTCGGTCTTCGCCCAATAGATGATATCGGCGAGATTGAAGCTCTGCGCGAACACGTCGGCGGGCGGAATGCCCGCGGCCTTGTAGGCGGCGATCATCTGGGTGGCGTATCTCTCCTGCGTGTAGTCGCCGTCGAACGGCATCGGCACTTCCGGCGCCTTCAATTCCGGCGTGAACTTGGCGCCCAGGCTCTTGATCAGCGCGATGCTCTCGTCATGGGTCATCACCGTGCCCGAGTTGGCGTAGAGGTCGGTGCGCCAGCGCGGCGTGCCGTTCTGGAATTCCTCCGGCGTCTTCGCATCCGGATTGAAGCCGTCCATCTTCGCGGTGAGCCGCTTGAACTCGGCGAGCGTGATGTCGGATGTGCAGCATTTGGCCGACGCCTTACGGCCGCTCGCGGGATCGGCCGGGCTGAACGGCTGCGTGCACTTCGCGGCGAGTTCCGGCACCGCCAGGATGTTGGTCGTGGCGTGCAGGTCGCATTGCGAGTGGCGGCAGACCAGCTGGCGGTCTTTGGTGAACGTGACGTCACACTCGATCACGCCGGCGCCCATGCGCGCAGCCGCCAAATAGGCTTCCCGGCTGTGTTCGGGAAATTGCAGCGCGGCGCCGCGGTGGCCGATCGAGAAGTCGGTCTTGTGGAACGGGCCGGTGCACTGGCTCAGCGTGCGCTTCAGCGGTCCGTCCTTCATCTTGTCGACGAGATAGAACGGCCGTGGCCCGATCTGGGCTTCGCGCGGCAGCACGATGTCGTCGGCTGTGGCCGGCACTGCGCCGAGCATGAGGACAATGGCGAGGAGGGCGGCGCGGCGGCTGAGAAGCATGGGTGATACCCTGATCGAGGCGTTGTCGGATGCGGATATATCATGGAGCATGTGACGGTGGCGTGAGCCTAACTCGCCCTGCAAAAATACCCTGGAGGAAGCCGATGCCTGCAGCCTATTTCGTCGTCCGCGCCACCGTCGCCGACGCGGCAAAGCGCGCCGCGTTCGATGCCTGGTACTCGCGCGAGCACCTGCCTGACGCGATGAAATCGTTCGGTGCGCAGCGCGCGTGGCGGTGCTGGAGCCTGAGTGATCCGTCGCTGCACCAGGCAACCTATCAATTCGCCGACCAGGCGGCGCTCGAGCGGGCGGTGAACAGCGATCACATGAAGCGGCTGGTCGCCGACTTCAACCGCGACTGGCCCGACGTGACGCGGACGCGGGACCTTCTGCTGCTTGCGGAGGAGGCGATGGCGACATGAGCTTGCTCACGATCGGCTGATGGCGTGGAACCTGAACGCGGGGTTCAGCGGGCGTTCATGTCACCGCGACGAGACTTGCGCTTCATCCGTCACAACCTGAGCAAGGGAGGAGCTTGTCATGGAGCGTCGGGATTTCCTCAAGATCGCCTTCGGTGGTGCCGCTTGTGCCGCGGCTTTCGCGGCGAGCGCCCAGGCCGCGCCGCTCGCACCGCATCCCCTCAATGAAGACGCGCGGCAGCCGGCGGCGGAGAATGCCCATCCTGCCGTGACGTCGGGCGACGAGGTCGACCGCCTCAAGCCCGAGCAGGTGCGTTGGCATCGCCACTGGGGTTGGCGCCGCAGGCATTGGGGCTGGCGCCATCGCCATTGGGGCTGGCGTCGCCGTCATTGGCGCCGGCACTGGCGCCGCCGTTACTGGTGAGCGGCGCGCCCCATTCCGGGCCAAATGAAAAACCCCGCGCCAGGCGCGGGGTTCTGTTTGGTCAACGGGCTTGCGATCAGATCGGGCGGCAGCGGCCATAGGCCCAGACGAAGCCATAGGGGCAGACGCGCGGGCGCGGCGCCACGACAACGGGCCGTTCGACGACAACCGGACCGGGGACGACGACGACACCGCGGTTCCTGACGCAGCCGCCGTAGGGGCCGCGATGCCAGCCCGGGCCGCATCCGCCCGCGGCTTCCGCTGCACTGAGGCCGGCGAACGCGGTCGTCACCAAAACTGCTGCTGCAAAAAGATACTTCATGTCATCTCCCTTGATCTCGGCCGCTGGTCGCGGCGCTGCAACACACTTTTCGCTCAACGATTCGCCCGGCGGGATCATCGCAAAACCCGCGCGCCCAGTGTCGCCGACCATAACGGCGTCGGCTGAATGCGACATGAACATGCTGTGTCGAGATGCTCGCGTCATTGCGCCGCAAGGAAGCTCAGCAACATTTCGTCATACTTCGCCGGCGCTTCGAGAAACACCAGATGTCCGGTGCTGGGGATCACCTCGGCGCGGCCATTCGGCATCTTCGCCGCCAGCGCTTTGGCGAGGTCGGCGTTCTGGCCCAGCTTCGGCCGCAGCGCTTCCGGCGCGTTCGGCCGGCCCGGCGCGTTGTGATCGTCGGCGCCCATGATAAACAATGTCGGCTGGGTGATGAGCGGGATCTCGTGCACGACGGGCTCGCGATAGATCAGCTGCGCGGACGCCACGAAGGCGCGCAGCCAGCGCGGATATTCGGCGCTGCCCTTGATGTTGAAGCGCGCGTCGATGAACGGCGTCACCTGGTCTGCCGGCAGCTTCAGCGCATAGTTGGTCTCGAGCTGCTTGCGATAACCGTCCGCGGTGAGCTTGTCCTCGGTCTCGAGGATTTTCTCGGTCGGCGTCGGCGGCACGTAGAGCCGGTAATCCTCGAGCCCGATCGGCGCGGTCAGCACCAGATGATTGACCCGATCCGGATAAGCGCGGGCGATGCGGACGCCGAGCATGCTGCCGAGCGAATGCGCAACGATGTCGGCCTTCGCGATACGCAGGTGATCGAGCAGCGCCATCGTGTTGCGCGCGAGGTTGTCGAAATGCAGGTCGCCCTGCGGCTTGGAGGATTTGCCGAAGCCGATCTGGTCCGGCACCACAACACGATAGCCGGCGCCGGTCAGCGTCCTGATCACGGGCGCCCAGTAGCTCGAGGGAAAGTTGCGGCCGTGCAGCAGCACCACGGTGCGGCCGTTCGGCTGCGCGGGCGCCACGTCCATATAGGCCATCCGCAGCTGCTCGCCGTCATTGACGAGTGGCAGCATCTGGACCGGATAGGGATAGGCAAAGCCTTCGAGCCCGATGCCATAGGGCTCGCGCTCGGCGGCGGAGGCTGGCAGCACGGGCAAAGCGAGCAGGGCGCCGAACAGCGCGGTCGAGATAAGACGGTTCATGGAAGCTCCGAACAGAGTTTTCCGTCATGGCCGGGCTTGACCCGGCCATCCACGTCTTTGCCTGCCAAGAGACCGAAAGACGTAGATGCCCGGCACAAGGCCGGGCATGACGAACACGGCGACGTTCGGCCGTTATTCGCCCGCCCCGAACAGCGCTGCAAACCGCTTTTCGCCGTTTCGCGAAAAATTGACCACGCGGCTGCCCGGCGTCGCGTCGCGTGCGGCCCATTTCAGCTCGGTGAAGCGCGCCATCATGGCCGCGCCGAGCGTGCCGGCGAGATGATGCCGCCGCTCGCTCCAGTCGAGGCAGGCCTTGCACACCGGGCGGCGCGGATGCGCCAGCGTCGCCGCATCGATCTGCAGCGCATCGGCCATGAAGCGCTTGCCTTCGCCGGTCAGCTCCATCGCCTGCTTGGTCTGGCGGATCAGCTTCTGCCGCTTCATGCTGTCGAGCATCTGCACGCCGAGGTCGCCGGCGAGATGGTCGTAGCAGATGCGCGCCCGCCGCAGCGCCGGATCCTTCGGCCCGGTGCGCACCCGCATGTGGCCGGCGCGGGCGGCGAGCCCCGCGAGCCCTTCCAGCACGCCCGCAACGTCCGGGCCGGTGAGGCGGTAGTAGCGGTGGCGGCCCTGCTTCTCTGGCTCGATCAGCCCGCCGGCCTCAAGCTTCGACAGATGCGAGCTCGCGGTCTGCGGCGTGATGCCGGCCTCCTGCGCCAGCTCGCTCGCGGTCAGCGCGCGGCCGGTCATCAGCGCCGTCAGCATGTTGGCGCGGGCGGGGTCGCCGACCAGGGCGGCGACCATGGAGATGTCGGGTCCGGCTTTCATAGTTCGATGATAGACGAAGCATCGACGTCGAGCAAGCGGCTACGATTGCCCCAGATCGTCATTGCGAGGAACGAAGTGACGAAGCAATCCATTCATCCAGTCGTGGAGAGATGGATTGCTTCGCTGAGCCTGTCATCGGGCGCGCATTCGCGCGACCCGTTGGCTCACAATGACGCCAAAACACCGGAGCCACACCAATGACCATCACCGTCTTCATCCGCTACCAGCTCGATCCGTTCAAGCGCGCGATGTTCGAGGAATATTCGAAGAACTGGCTCTCGATCATCCCGAAATGCGGCGGCGATCTGATCGGCTACTGGATGCCGCATGAGGGCACCAACAACATCGCCTACGCGTTGATCTCGTTCGAAAGCCTCGCCGCCTACGAGGCCTATCGCGCGCGGTTGCGCGCTGACAAGGAGGGCATGGCGAACTTCAACTTCGCCGAAGAAAACAAGTTCATCCTGGCGGAGGAGCGGACATTTCTGCGCAAGGTTGCGTTATAGTGGCTTCGCAACAGCATTCCGGGAGATGCCCATGATCGCCGTGATCTTCGAAGTCTGGCCCAAGCCGGAGCACCGGCAGCAATATTTCGACCTGGCCGCCGAGCTCAAGCCGATCCTGGAGACAATCGACGGCTTCATCTCGGTGGAACGCTTCGAGAGCCTCACCGAGAAAGGCAAGTTCGTGTCGCTCTCGTTCTTCCGTGACGAGGCCGCGGTTGACGCCTGGCGCAATACAATTGAGCACCGGCGCACACAGGCCAAGGGGCGCGCCCGAATCTTCGAGAATTACCGGTTGCGCGTCGCCAGCGTGATGAGGGACTACGGCTTGAACGAGCGTGCCGAGGCGCCGAAAGACAGCCGCGCGGTTCACGAAGCGCACTAGCGCACAATAGCGCGCATCCCTATCTCTGCGCGGCCAACCAACCTCAGGGAGAGACCAATGCCGCTGACAGCTGCTGACAAACGCACGACCTTCAAGAAGATGCACGAAAGCGGATGCTTCATCCTGCCGAATCCGTTCGATGTCGGCGGTGCCCGTGCGCTGCAGCAGCTCGGCTTCGAGGCGGTGGCCTCGACCAGCGCAGGTTTTGCCTGGAGCATCGGCAAGCCCGACAACCGCGTCACCGTCGATGACGTCTGCGACCACCTGACCGCGCTCAGCGCTGCGGTGGATATTCCGGTCAACGCCGATTTCGAGGGCGGCTTTGCCGTCGAGCCCGACAAGGTCGCGGCGAATGTCGCACGTGGCGTCAAGACCGGAGTCGCCGGGCTCTCGATTGAGGATTCCACGGGAGACGCGGCCAAGCCGCTGTTCGACTTCAAACTCGCGGTCGAGCGTATCAAGGCGGCGCGCAAAGCGATCGATGCCGACAACAGTGGTGTCGTGCTCACCGGCCGCTGCGAGGCGTTTCTGTGGGGCCAGCCCGACCTCAACCTGGTGATCGAGCGGCTGCAGGCCTATTCCGAGGCGGGTGCTGATTGCCTCTATGCGCCCGGTATCAAGACCAACGAGGAGATATCCGCGGTCGTGAAAGCGGTGGCGCCGAAGCCGGTGAATCTCTTGCTCATCGCCCCCAGCCGATCGCTGCGAGAGGTCGCTGACCTCGGGGTACGCCGAATCAGCGTCGGCGCCTCGCTGGCACGGATGGCCTGGGCCGGCTTCATGAAAGCCGCGCAGGAGATGGCCGAGAAGGGCACCTTCACCGAAATGGCCAATGTCTATCCCGGTCAGCTCAACAAGATGTTCAAGTAGACGGCGACAAAAGAGCAGCGGGCCCACTGGGCCCGCTGCTGAGGGATTCTCGGCCGCGGTTACTTCGCATTGTCGGCTGGCGGGGCCGCCGGCTTCATGTCTGATTTGTTGATGTCCGCCGACGGGGCCGCCGGACGAGCCGGCGCTGCACCTGTGGTCGTGCCGGGCGCGGTGTTGCCGCGCGGCGTCACGTCACGCATGCCCGGAGGCGCCCCGGCCGGGTTGGCCGGCTGGCTCTGCGCGGTTTGCGAGGACGGCGTCGTGCCGGCCTGGTTCACCGAGGTGTTGTTCAGCCCGTAGAACAGCGCGCCCAGCACCACGGCCACGGCGACTGCAAACATCGCGAACTTGGTGCCGCTGGTTCGGCCCTCGGCCAGTTCGGGGTCGGCCCGCAGCTCGTTATCCAGGCTGTTGAGGCGCGCCTGACGGCGGATTTCCTCATCGGTCAGGTTGGCGCGATACGGATCGTCAGGGTTGTATGCCATTCAAAGTTCCTCCGTTAGCACCCCAAGACTAAACGCCGAGGACAATGGCTGGCGCGCGCGGATGTTCCGCGTCAATCTTGCAACCCGTTCATGATGGAACCGCTGATTCCCGGTTCCCGATCCAGGTTCCACGGGGCTCCCGCGATGTGGTCGATGCCACCAACTGATTCGGTGTTGCACGTGCTGACCTTCATTGCGGTCACCGCGCAGGCGATGTCGGCAGCGCTCGCCGCGGGCAAGCGCAGCATGGACTGGGCCGGCGTCTGCATGCTCGCATCGATCACGGCGCTTGGCGGCGGCACCATCCGCGACGTGCTGCTTGGGCATTATCCACTGCTCTGGGTGGCGCACCCGATCTACCTCGCGATTACGATGGCCGCGGCCTTCGTCACCATCCTGCTGGCGCGGCTGGTGCATCGCCTCAACCTTGCGTTCCTTGTGCTCGATGCGATCGGGCTCGTCGTGTTCACGATGGCCGGCTGTGACGTCGCCTGGCAGGTCGACGCCTCGCTGCCGATCGTGATCGTCGCGGGCATGATCACCGGCTGCGCCGGCGGCGTGCTGCGCGACATCCTCTGCAACGAGGTGCCGTTGCTGTTCCGCAGCGAGCTCTACGCCAGCGTCTCCGTCGTCACCGGGCTGTTCTATGCGACCGCGTTCGGGCTGAACCTCAACGACCAGGTCTGGACCTTGCTCACCTTCGGGCTCGGCCTGACGTTCCGCCTGCTGGCGATCCGCTACAAATGGGAGATGCCGAAATTCGTGTTCGACGGCGAGGAGCGGTGAGCGGTCGCTCCCGGATACGGTTTGGTGCGCCACACCAAAGGACCTCATCCTGAGGAGCGCGCCTGCGCGCGTCTCGAAGGATGGCCGCGTGAGAGAGTGGCGCATGGTTCGAGACGGCGCTGGCGCGCCTCCTCACCATGAGGGTCTTGCAACGCCGGCTCGCTGCTACCTCCGCCGCGCCCTCGCGACCTCGTCCGCCGTCACCGCCGGCGCGGCGTTGCCCCAGGAATTGCGCATATAGGTCGCGACGTCGGCGATCTCCTGGTCGGTCAGCTTGGGATAGGACGGCATCGAACCGGCGTTCGGCGCGCGCGGCGTGGTCAGGCTCTGCGCGCCGTCGAGGATGATGCGCAGCGTGCTCGCGGGGTTGGCCGATTGCAAATTGGCGTTGCCCGGCAGCGGCGGATAGATTCGCGGCGCGCCCGAGCCGTCGAGCTCGTGGCAGGCGATGCAGGCGCCGCGATAGATGCGTTCGCCATTCTTCATCTGCGCAGGCGAGGGCGGGGTGACCTCCGGCTCCGAGGCGCCCGCGGGCAGGGCCTTGAGGTAGACCGCGATCGCGCGGACGTCGGCGTCGCTCATCTTCGAGGTCGAATTGACCACCACCTCCGACATCAGCGGACCGGCATGGCTATGCGCGTTGCGGCCGCTCTGCAGATATTCGACGACGTCGTCGACGCTCCAGGACTTCAGCCCACTGCGAGGCGCCGCATCCAGCCGCGGCGCGAACATGCCCTGGACCATGCTGCCGCCAAATGCCTGGTCGCGCCGGTCGGCGCCAAAGGCGTTCTTCGGCGTATGGCAGGCGCCGCAATGCGCGAGCCCTTCGACAAGATAGCCGCCGCGATTCCATTCCGGGCTTCTGCCCTGGTCCGGCCGGAAGATGCCGGGCGTGAAGAACAGGTAGTTCCAGGCGCCCATCACGACGCGATAGTTCAGCGGCCAGCGCAGCTCCGGCGGCGGCACCTTGTTGCTGACCGGCGCAAGCGTGGCGAGATAGGCGCGGATCGCCAGGATGTCGTCGCGGATCAGCCTGGTGAAATTGGGGTAGGGGAAGGCCGGATAGTAATGCGCGCCCGACGGCGACATGCCGTAGCGGAGCGCGCGGAGGAAATCATCGTCGCTCCAGTCGCCGATCGCGGTCTCGCGGTCGGGCGTCAGGTTCGGCGAAGTGATCGCGCCGAACGGCGTGTCGATGCGCTTGCCGCCGGCAAAGGGTTTTGCGGCATCCGCGGTGTGGCAGCTTGCACAATCGCCGGCAATCGTGAGCGCCTTGCCGCGGGCGATCACGTCCTCGGACGCGGCCGCGCATTCGCCGGACGCGAACGCACTGCACAAACAGTAGAATAAGAGAGTGGCCAGAATCGCCCGCGTTGCCCCAAGCCGCCCCTGCATCGTCCACCTTTCGGTCCGTAAGACGCGTTACGCCATTTCGCCGCAGGCCTTCCCAGCGACAGAAACCGAAACAGCCCTGCAATATTCCCGGCACGATATTGCGATTTTTGAGCCCCGGGCTTTATCGCCCAGAATTGTGCTGCGCGCAGCGAAAAATCCGACATAGACTGGTTCTAACAAGCTCAGATGACCAGCTAAAAAAGTGTCGTCGCGACCACGGTGCAAAGAGGGCTAAATGGGCATCAACCAAGGTCCTATCAGTCTCGACCAGAAATATACCCAAGACACCGGCCATGTCTTCCTGACCGGCATCCAGGCCTTGGTCCGCCTGCCGATGGCTCAGATTAGGCGAGACCGCGCCGCAGGCCTCAACACCGCCGGCTTCATCTCGGGCTACCGCGGTTCCCCGCTCGGTGGTTACGACCAGCAATTGTTTGCCGCCCGCAAGCATCTCGAGCAGTACAACGTCAAATTCCAGCCCGGCGTGAACGAGGACCTCGCGGCCACCGCGATCTGGGGCTCGCAGCAGCTCGCGCTGTCGCCCGGTGCCAAATATGATGGCGTAGTCGGCATCTGGTACGGCAAGGGCCCCGGCGTCGATCGCTGCGGCGACGTGTTCCGCCACGGCAACGCGGCCGGTTCGGCCAAACACGGCGGCGTACTTTGCCTTGCCGGTGACGACCATGGCGCGAAATCCTCCACCGTCCCGCATCAGTCCGACCACGCCTTCATCTCCGCGCTGATGCCCTACCTCTATCCCTCCAGCATCCATGAAATGATCGAGATGGGCCTTCTGGGTATCGCGATGTCGCGTTACTCGGGCTGCTGGGTCGGCATGAAGGTGATCACCGAGACGGTCGAGACCACGGCCGAGATCGATCTCACCGACGAGATGACGCCGTTCGTGATCCCGACCGATTTCGAGCTGCCGCCTGATGGCCTCAACATCCGTTGGCCCGACGACCGCTTCGACCAGGACCGCAGGCTGCAGGACTACAAGGGTTTTGCCGCGATCGCCTTTGCCCGCGCCAACAAGGTCAATCGCGTCACGATGGACTCGCCGAACGCACGATACGGCATCATGGCCTCGGGCAAGAGCTACGAGGACATCCGACAGGCGCTGCGCGAGCTCGGCATTACGCCTGAGATCGCCGCCAAGATCGGCATCCGCCTCTACAAGATCGGCATGCCCTGGCCGCTGGAGCCGGAAGGCGTGCGCAATTTCGCTGTCGGCCTCGAGGAGATCTTCATCGTCGAGGAACGCCGCGAGATCGTCGAGAACCAGGTCAAGCAGGAGCTGTTCAACTGGCGCGACGACGTGCGCCCGCGCATCGTCGGCAAGATGGACGATCACGACAAGCGCTTCCTCACCTTCGCCGCCGAGCTGAGCGTCGCCTCGCTCGCCAGCTCGCTCACCGAACGTCTCCTTCGACTTAACCTCAACCCCGAAATTGCCGAGATGCTGCGCGCCAAGGCCGACTGGTTCAACGGTCGCCAGTCGACGCAGATGCAGGCGGTCGCGCCGGTGACGCGCACGCCGTATTTCTGCTCCGGCTGCCCGCACAACACCTCGACCAAGGTGCCGGAAGGCAGCCGCGCGCTGGCCGGCATCGGCTGCCACTTCATGGCGCTGTGGATGAACCGCTCGACCGAGACCTTCACCCATATGGGCGGCGAGGGTGTGCCGTGGGTCGGCATCGCGCCCTTCACCAACGAGAACCACATCTTCGCCAATCTCGGCGACGGCACCTATTTCCACTCCGGCATTCTCGCGATCCGCCAGGCGATCGCGTCGAAAACTAACATCACTTACAAGATCCTCTACAACGACGCGGTTGCCATGACGGGCGGCCAGCAGCATGACGGCGATCTGTCGCCGCAGAAAATCACCTTCCAGCTGCACGCCGAGGGCATTCGCGAGATCTATCTCGTCTCTGAGAACCCGGACGCCTATCCGGCCGACACCATCGCGCCGGGCGTCAAGCTCTACCATCGCGACGAGCTCGAAAACGTCATGAAGATGTGCCGCGAGTACAAGGGCACCTCGTCGATCGTGTTCGTGCAGACTTGCGCCGCCGAAAAGCGCCGCCGCCGCAAGCGCGGCCTGATGGAGGATCCGCAGCGCCGCGTGCTGATCAATCCAGCGGTCTGCGAAGGCTGCGGCGACTGCTCCGTGCAGTCGAACTGCATCTCGGTCGAGCCGCTGGAGACCGAGCTCGGGCGCAAGCGCACCATCAACCAGTCGACCTGCAACAAGGACTATTCCTGCGTGAAGGGCTTTTGCCCGTCCTTCGTCACGGTCGACGGCGGCAAGCTGCGCCGCCGTGCGCCGTCCGATCTCGGCAGCATCGGCGATCTGCCGGAGCCGGCATCGAAGCCGCCGCTCGACCGGCCCTACAACATCGCGGTCGGCGGCGTCGGCGGCACCGGTGTGCTGACGATCGGCGCGCTGCTCGGCATGGCCGCGCATATCGAGGGCAAGGCCTCGATGATCCTCGACATGTCCGGCCTCGCGCAGAAGGGTGGGGCGGTGCTGAGCCACGTCCGGCTCTCCGAAAACACCGCCGACGTGACCTGCTCGCGGATCGTCACCGGCACGGCGGATCTCGTGCTCGCCGCCGACGAAGTGGTGGCGGCGTCCAAGGACACCGTCACGCTCTGCGACGCGAACCGCACCGTCGGCATCATCAACAGCCACGTGATCCCGACCGCGGATTTCATCCTCAACCGCGACTTCAATTTCCAGAGCCGCAAGGTCAACAGCGTGCTGGAGACCGAGCTGCGCAAGGACTCCGCGTTCTACGATTTCACCAAGCCGGCCGAAGCACTGCTCGGCGACAGCATCGCCACCAACATCATGATGCTGGGTTTTGCCTATCAGCGCGGCCTGCTGCCGCTGTCTGCCGAGGCGATCGAGAAGGCGATCGAGGTCAACGGCGTCTCGATCAAGATGAACACGCAGGCGTTCGATCTCGGGCGGCTCGCCGCCGCCGACCCGGCGCGTCTGGCCGCGATGATGAAGGACCAGGACGACGTCGTGCCGCCGAAGATGCTGGATGCGATGTCGCTCGACGAGATCATCATCCATCGCATGGGCTTGCTGACCGACTACCAGAGCTCGCGGCTGGCCAAACGCTACCGCAAGGTGGTCGATCAGGTCCGCGAAGCCGCGACCAAGGGCGGCTACGACGAGGCGCTGCCGCGGGCGGTTGCGATCAACTACGCAAAACTGCTCGCCTACAAGGACGAGTACGAGGTGGCGCGGCTCTTCACCGACGGCAAGTTCGAGAAGCAGCTTCGGGACCAGTTCGAGGGCGACTTCAAGTTCTCCTTCAATCTCGCGCCGCCGATCCTCGGCGGCGGTCTCGACGCCCAGGGCCGGCCGAAGAAGCGTGCCTTCGGCCCATGGATGATGTCGGTGTTCAAGGTGCTGGCGAAGTTCCGTGTGCTGCGCGGCACGCCGCTCGACATCTTCGGCTACAACGCCGACCGCAAGCTCGAGCGCGATCTGATTGCAGGCTACGAGAAGGATGTCGCAACCGTGCTCAGCCTGTTGTCGCCGCTCAATCACGACATCGCGGTCGAACTGCTGTCGCTGCCGGATCGTATCCGTGGCTACGGCCCGGTGAAGGACAAAGCGATCAAGGAGGCAAAGGTTCGCTACGCGCAACTCGCTGCCGACCTCGCCAATCCGCCGCCGGCGCCGCGGCAGATGGCGGCGGAGTAATATGCTTTGTAGGGTGGGCATGCTTCGCTTTGCCCACCCTACAATTCAGCATCACTGACCCAATACGATTTTCACCTATAATCATATCAGGTCGGGTGTATCGCCTGACGGAATATTTCCGCGCTTGCCAAGGTCGCGCCGGCAGTTCAGAAAAACGCTGGAGAGTTTAAGAAACGCCAGCGGAGAACGATTTGACCATCAAGGGCAAGGCCTACATTGCCGGGATCTACGAGCATCCCACCCGGCACGCACCCGATAAATCCACCGCACAGCTCCACGCCGAAGTCGCCAAGGGCGCGATGGAGGATGCCGGGCTGACCAAGGACGATATCGATGGCTATTTCCTCGCCGGCGACGCGCCGGGCGGACTGTGGCCGATGGTCGACTATCTCGGTCTCAACACCAAGAAGCTGCGCCATGTCGATTCCACCGAGACGGGCGGCTGTTCCTACCTGATCCATCTCGGCCACGCGGCCGAAGCGATCGCCGCCGGCAAATGCTCGGTCGCGCTGGTCACGCTCGCCGGCAAGCCGCGCACCGGTCCGATGCCGCCGCGCGCCGCCGGCGCCGAGGCCGATTTCGAATCCGCCTACGGGGCTACCACACACAATGCCTACGGCATGTGTGCCATGCGCCATATGCACGACTACGGCACCACCTCCGAGCAGCTCGCCTGGATCAAGGTCGCAGCTTCGCATCACGCGCAATACAATCCGCATGCGATGCTGAAGGAGGTCGTCACCGTCGAGGACGTCGTGAACTCGCCGATGATCTCCGATCCTTTGCATCGCATGGACTGCTGCGTCGTCACCGACGGCGGCGGCGCGATGATCGTGACCACGCCCGAGATCGCCAAGAGCCTGAAGAAGCCGCTGGTGCGCCTGATCGGTCATGGCGAGGCGATGAAGGGCCCGCGCGGCGGCAAGGATCTCGATCTGACGCATTCCGCCGGCGTCTGGTCCGGCCCGCGCGCCTTCGAGGAAGCGGGCGTGACGCCGAAGGACATCAAATACGCCTCGATCTACGACAGCTTCACCATCACCGTGCTGATGCAGCTCGAAGACCTCGGCTTCTGCAAGAAGGGCGAGGGCGGCAAGTTCGTCGCCGACGGCAATCTGATCTCGGGCGTCGGCAAGCTGCCGTTCAACACCGACGGCGGCGGGCTGTGCAGCAACCATCCCGTCAACCGCGGCGGCATGACCAAGATCCTCGAGGCCGTCCGCCAGCTGCGCGGCGAAGCGCATCCAAAGGTGCAGGTGCAGAACTGCGATCTCGCGATCGCACATGGCACCGGCGGTCTGCTCGGCGTTCGCCACGCCGCCTCAACCTGCATTCTGGAGCGTGCGTGATGTCTGAAGCGAAGAAGTACAATGCCCCGGTGACCAATCCGGAAACCGCGCCGTTCTGGGAAGCGGCGAAGCAGGGCAAGTTCATGATCAAGCGCTGCACCGCCTGCGGCGAGCCGCACTACTTCCCGCGCGCGATCTGCCCGTTCTGCTTCTCCGACAAGACGGTGTGGGAGGAGGCGAGCGGCGAGGCGACGGTCTATACCTACAGCCTGATGCGCAAATCGCCGACTGGCCCGTATGCGATCGCCTATGTGACGCTGAAGGAAGGCCCGTCGCTGCAGACCAACATCGTCGATTGCGACCTCGACAAGGTCAAGATCGGCCAGAAGGTGAAGGTGGTGTGGAAGCCGACCGACGGCGCGCCGCTGCCGTTCTTCACGCCGGCTTAAAGTTCACCCTCTCCCCCTGTGGGAGAGGGTGCCTTCGCTGCAAGCGAAGGCGGGTGAGGGGTCTCTCTCCACGCAAACAGTCTTTCTGCGGCGCGAACCCCTCACTGAAGCGAGTTTGTGGAGGGCGCCGGTGTTGCCCTCTCCCACAGGGGGAGAGGGCGCATCAACTGGCACCGCGAAGAAACGAAATTCGGGAGAAAACAACAATGCCGATCGTGTACGAACAGTTGATGGCCCTGAAGAATCTCGGCCAGAAATACAGCTACACCGACCGCGAGGTGATGCTCTATGCCTATGGCATCGGCCTCGGCGCCGATCCGATGGACGAGAAGGAACTCGCCTTCGTCAACGAGGGCACGCTGACGCCGCGTCCGCTCAAGGTGGTGCCGACGTTTGCGTCGGTCGCAGCCTGGGGCGCGGGCCCCGGCGAGATGAACCTCAACCGCGTGATGGTGGTCGACGGCGAGCGCGACATCACCTTCCACAAGCCGTTTTCGACCGCAGCCCACATCACCGCCGACTCGACCGTGCTCGACGTCTTCGACAAGGGCAAGGACAAGGGCGCGGTGATCCGCCACCAGACCGTGCTGAAGGACGAGAAGGGCGAGAAGCTTGCGACGCTCGTCGCCTCGCGCTTCGCCCGCGGCGACGGCGGCTTCGGCGGACCGTCGGAAGGCCAGCCCGAACCGCACAAGGTGCCGGAGCGCGCGCCCGACAAGGTCGTCGACATCACGACGCGGCCCGACCAGGCCCTGATCTACCGGCTCTGCGGCGACCGCAATCCGCTGCACTCCGATCCGGAATTCGCCAAGAAGGCCGGCTTCCCGCGGCCGATTCTGCACGGCATGTGCACCTACGGCATCACCTGCCGCGGCGTGCTGCAGACCTATGCCGACTACGATCCGTCCGCCTTCAAGCAGCACGTGGCGCGGTTCTCCTCGCCGGTCTTTCCGGGCGAGACCGTGACCATGGATCTGTGGAAGGACGGCAACGTGGTGTCGTTCGAGGCCAAGGTGAAGTCGCGCGGCGTCACCGTGATCAAGAGCGGCAAGACGGTGCTGGCCTGATGGTGGCGCAAGCCGTGCACTGACTTGTTTCGTCATGCCCGGCCTTGTACCGGGCATCCACGTCTTCCCCGCCGTTGATGAAGAAGACGTGGATGGCCGGGACAAGCCCGGCCATGACGCAGGGAAAACGAAGAACAAAACGGAGAAACGACCATGCGATTACTCGACGGCAAGGTGGCCATCATCACGGGCGCCGGCGGCGGGCTCGGTGAAGCCTACGCAAAACTGTTCGCGCGCGAGGGCGCGGCGGTTGTTGTCAACGACCTCGGCGGCCCGCGCGACGGTTCGGGCTCGGACAAGTCGATGGCGGACAAGGTGGTCGACGCGATCAAGGCCGAGGGCGGCCGCGCAGTCGCCAACGGCGCCGACATCTCGACCATGGCCGGCGGCCAGTCGGTGTTCGATGACGCCATCAAGAATTTCGGCCGCGCCGACATCCTCGTCAACAATGCCGGCATCCTCTTGGACGAGACCTTCCACAAGGCCCAGGAAGCGAACTGGGACAAGGTCATGAAGGTGCATCTGAAGGGCACCTTCTGCTGCACCCAGCCGGTGTTCAAATGGATGCGCGACAATGGCGGCGGCGTCATCGTCAACACGTCCTCCACCTCGGGGCTGATCGGCAATTTCGGACAGACCAATTACGGCGCGGCCAAGGGCGGCATCTGGGGCCTCTCCAACGTGCTCGCGATCGAGGGCCGCAAGTACAACATCCGGATCTGGACGCTGGCGCCCGGCGCCTTGACCCGCATGACCGCAGACCTGCCTCGCTACAAGGAGAACCCTGGCGCGGCGTTGGGCCCGGACGGCATCGCGCCGGCCGTGCTATACATGGTCAGCGATTTGTCGGGCGACCAGACCGGCAAGGTCCTCGGGGTCTCCGGCCCGCGCGGCGTCCGCGAGATGCGGATGATGGAAATGGAAGGCTGGAAGCCGCCATTCACGGGCTGGAAGGCCGAGGACATCGTCACCCACGCCAAGGAGATCTTCTTCTCCGAGGAGCAGATCAAGATGGGCGCGCGGCGGTTCTGACCCCATGCTATAGGGGCCGGGGCGGCGCCGGATGGCCCGCCCCGGATACCCAACGAGGACCCCAAAATGAAGCTCACCGCCCAGGCCGCCGGAACCTTTGCGATCGCGCCGACGCCGTTCCATGACGACGGCCGCATCGACGAGAAATCCATCGACCGGCTGACCGATTTCTACACCGAAGTCGGCTGCGACGGCGTCACGGTGCTGGGCATCCTCGGCGAGGCGCCGAAGCTCGACGCCGCCGAGGCCGAGCAGGTCGCGCTGCGCTTCGTCAAACGTGCCAAGAAGCTGCAGGTCATCGTCGGCGTCTCGGCGCCGGGCTTCGCGACGATGCGGTCGCTGGCGAAAGCCTCGATGGATGCGGGCGCCGCCGGCGTCATGATCGCGCCGCCGCCCAATCTGCGCACCGACGACCAGATCACCACCTATTTCAAGCAGGCGCAGGAAGCGATCGGCGACGATATTCCCTGGGTGCTGCAGGACTATCCGCTGACGCTCACCGTCGTGTTCACGCCTGCCGTGATCCGCAAGATCGTGATGGATTCGCCGTCCTGCGTGATGCTCAAGCATGAGGATTGGCCGGGGCTGGAGAAGATCTCCACCTTGCGCAACTTCCAGAAGGACGGTTCGCTGCGGCCGCTGTCGATCCTGGTCGGCAATGGCGCGCTGTTCCTCGATTTCGAGATGGAGCGCGGCGCCGACGGCGCGATGACCGGCTACGCCTTCCCGGAACTGCTAATCGACGTCGTCAATCTCTCGAAGGCGGGCAAGCGCGACGCGGCGCACGACCTGTTCGACGCGCATCTGCCGCTGATCCGCTACGAGCAGCAGCCGGGCGTCGGCCTCACGGTCCGCAAATACGTGCTGCAGAAGCGCGGCATCATTTCGTCGAGCACGCAGCGCAAGCCTGGCGCGGTCGTCACGTCGCAGGCGCGGGCGGAAGTCGACTACCTCCTGTCACGTGTGGCGCGGGTCGACCGCCGCGCCAATCTGCAACCCCAATCCGGCGCAGCAGGCTAAATCACCATGGCTGACATCGTCGTACCGCGTCCGGCATCCACCATCCTGCTGCTGCGCGACAGCAAGGCAGCGAAGGTCGACGGCAAGAGCCGCGACGAGGTCGAGGTCTTCATGATGGTTCGCCATTATGAGATCGACTTCAATTCGGGGGCGCTGGTGTTCCCAGGCGGCAGCGTCGACAAGGGCGACAAGGAGATCATCGCCAATCCCGCGCTGTATTCCGGCGGCGCGGGGCTCGACGAGACGGCGCTGAGCTTCCGCATCGCGGCGATCCGCGAGACGTTCGAGGAGAGCGGCATCCTGCTGGCGCGGCCGAAGGGCGCGAAGGAGCTGGTCGACGCCAAAAGGGCAAGCGAGATCGAAGCCGCGCATCGAACCGCGCTGAACGACGGCAAGATCAGCTTCCTGAAGGTGCTCACCGACAACGGCATGGTGCTCGCGCTCGACGAACTCGTGCCCTATGCGCACTGGATCACGCCCGAGGGCATGCCGAAGCGCTTCGACACCTGGTTCTTCCTCGCCGCCGCGCCGCCCGATCAACTCGGCGCCCATGACGGCAAGGAATCCACCGACTCGATCTGGGTGTCGCCGCGCGAGGCGCTGGAAGGCGGCGAGACCGGCCGTTTCAAGCTGCCGTTCCCGACCACGCGCAACCTGATCAAGCTCGGCAAGCAGAACAGCGTGCAGGCTGCGCTCGCCGACAGCCGCGGCAAACAGATCGTCACCGTCACGCCTGTCATGACGAAGACCGCCACCGGCCGCCAGCTCCGCATCCCGATCGAAGCCGGCTATGATGGCGACGTGTTCGACGTCGGCGCGCTGGGTTAGCGCGCGGCCTCGCCGGGTGGGTCGAACGGCCCGCCCGCCGCAAGAATCCCATCGATCAGCGTCTGTTGCTGGTCGTAGACCCAGCAGTGCCACAACAATCCGTCGCGGACCGGATAGATCAGCAGCCGCTCGACTTCGACGGTGCCGCCGCCGCGTTCGAACATCTCGCGGACCAGCAATCCGCCGCGTTCAGCGCCCACCATCATGTCGACGATGCGCACGAGCTTGCGGTTCGTATGCCGTGTGACTTCCGCCAGGATGGACAGCGCGGCCGCCTTGCCGGGATGCACGCCGGCGAGCGGATTGTTGCCGAAATAGTGCAACGTGAAATCGTCATGATAGCAGGCGACCAGGCCTTGCCGGTCGCCATCGACCCACGCCTTCGCATAGCGCGAGATGGCGCGACGGATCGCCTCGCTATCCGGTGAAGCCTCGCACAAATCCTTGCCTGTCATATTGGTGCTCCGCAGAATGCGGGAGTTGCGATAGACTGTCCGAGATGGCGACGCTTTCAGAAACTGGCTGCGCGATGGCATCGCAGGCGAAATTGATCGGGTGGGGCGCGCGCGTGCTTTACCTCGGGCCGGCCTTCGGCCTGACGCCGCATCGCAACGCCACGGCGGTGCTGGCGATCGGGCTCGACCATTCGTTTGACGTGGCCGATGATCCCGAGCGGGAAGACGGGGTGTTTCGCTCTGCGCGGAGCGTGCTGATTCCACCGAACACCCTGCATCACCTCCGCATCTCCCGCGGCAGAATGGCATTCCTGTATCTTGATCCGCTGAGCCGCGATCTTGCCGCGATCACCTCCCGCATGCGCGAGACCACGCCGCGCGCCGCGTTCGGCCTCGCCGGTGAGGGCGCTGCGATCGGGATTTTGCGGGACCTCGCCGACGGCCATCTCGCGCCAGGCGACGCGCGGCAGGGCCTCGATGCCTTGCTCGGCATCGGGGTGTCGGCAAAGGCCGATCGCCGCATCGCGGCGGCGTTGCAGCGGATGCGCGATGAGCCGTTCAGATCGCACTCGCTGACGCAGCTCGGAACTGTCGCAGGCCTCTCGCCGTCGCGCTTCCTGCATCTCTTCAAGGCCGAGACCGGCGTGCCGTTGCGGCGCTACCGGCTGTGGAGCCGGATGGGCGCTGCGGTGAACGCGGTCAGGCAGGGCATGTCGCTGACGGAGGCGGCCCACGCCGCCGGTTTTGCGAGCTCGGCGCATTTCTCCGGCACGTTCCGCGACATGTTCGGCATGATGCCGTCCGAGTTCCTGCGGCGGCTCGAGCCGCACGCTGCGCCGCTCAGCCACACTTCGGTGAGTACCGAAGTATAGTCGCTGGCGACTCGCTATAACCGCGTCAACGACCTCGCGCGGGCGAAGCTGCCCGGCGCAACGGAGATTGACGTGGCAGACTCTCTGGAAAGACAGCTGAAGCTCGCCGGCGGCAACAATGCCGTGCTGCTGCGCCGATGGCCGGGTGCGGGCGATCCCGTGCTCTATGTGCACGGCGCGACATTTCCTTCGGCGCTGTCGGTCGGCTATCGGCTCAGCGGGCGCTCATGGGCGGACGATCTCAACGCGCGCGGCTTCGACGTTTGGGGCTTCGATTTCATCGGCTTCGGCGGCTCGACGCGGCCGCAGCAGATGGCAGCGCCCGCCGCCGGCGTCGCGCCGCTCGGCCGTGCCGCGGAGGCCGCGGCCCAGATCGGAGCGGTCGTCGACCACATCCGCCGCGAGCGCGCCGGCGTGCGGCCCCATATCGTCGCGCATTCATGGGGCACGATCGCTGCCGGTCTGTTTGCCGGCAATCATCCGGGCGCCGTCGGCCGCCTGGTGCTGTTCGGGCCTATCGTTCGGCGGCTGGTCGAGGGGCTGCCGGCCGCCGACCGGATCGGTGCGTGGCGGACGGTTTCGATCGCCGATCAGTTGACGCGCTTTGTCGAGGACGTGCCGCCGTCGCACCCGCCGGTGCTGATCGAGCCCGATCTCGCCGAATGGGGGCCGGCCTACCTGTCAACCGACGCGGATGCGTTCCGGCAGACGCCGCCGGCGGTCAGGATTCCGAACGGGCCGCAGGCCGACATCATCGCAGCCTGGTCCGGCCAGCTTGCCTATGATCCGGGCCGTGTCTTGGCGCCGGCGCTGATCGTCCACGGCGCCTGGGACAGCCTGTGCCGCGATGACGACGCGGCATGGCTGACACATGCGCTGGGAACAGCGGAGAAAGCCGATGTTGTCGTGCCGAGCGCGACCCATCTCATGCATCTCGAACATGGGCGGGAGGGCCTGTTTGCGGCAACGGCCGACTGGCTTGCAAGGAGCCCGTCATGACGGGCACGGCCACCGGCGATCTGCGACAGCCCAACATCGCCGTCGAACTCACGCAGCTGCTTGCGCTCGCCACGCTCTGGGGCGGGTCCTACACCTTCATCAAGCTTGGCGTCGCGACCATCCCGCCGATCACGCTGATCGCCGGGCGCACCGCGATTGCGGGCCTCCTGCTGCTCGTGATCATGGGCTTTCGCCGCGTGACGATGCCGACGGATGCCGCGACATGGCGCCGCTTCGTCTTCCAGGCCTGCCTCAACAGCGTGATCCCCTGGACCATGATCGCCTGGGGGAGCGCATGGTCGATGCCGGGCTGACCACGATCCTCAATTCGGCGTCACCGATCTTCACCTTTCTTTTCACGGCCGCGATCACCCGCCATGAGGTGGCGAGCCCAAGGAAGCTGTTCGGGGGTCGCCGGCATGGCCGGCATCTGCCTGATCGTCGGCGTCGACGCGTTCCGCGACCTTGGAACAGGCATCCCCGCCGAGATCGCGATCGTGGCCGCCACAATCTGCTATGCCTGCGCTGCGATCTTCAGTCGCGGCTTCAAGGATCTCGATCCGATGGCGCCGGCGGCGGGCTCGTTGATCGCGGGGGCCGCGATCCTCATTCCGGTAAGCCTGGCCGTCGAGCGGCCCTGGACGCTGGCGCCCTCGACGAGCTCGCTGCTGGGGCTGCTGGCCCTTGCCGTGTTCTCGACCGCGATCGCCTTCGTGATCTACTTCCGCCTGATCCAGACGCTGGGCTCGGTCGGCACCACGGCGCAGGCTTACCTGCGCGTCCCGATCGGCGTCGCGCTCAGCGTGGTTTTCCTCGGCGAGCGGTTGAGCCCGACGGCATGGATCGGGCTCGCCTGCGTCGTAATCGGCGTTGCCGCGATGACGATCCCGGCGCGGAAGGTCGCGACCGCCTGAGCCGGTCGGCCCCGGCGCAGGGTCCGGACGACGGCCGCCGGCGGGATAGGCGCCCCGCGCGGCGCGCACGAATTTGACCATCCGCGCAATCGGTCGGCATCGGTCGGATCCGCGTCCTGGATTGGCTCAGAAAGCGCGGCGCGCGTGACGCGGATCACCCCCGGACCGGCCCGACCGGGCGGCTTTCCCATGATCGTGAGCTTGTTCCCCTCAGACCGAAATATCCCGTATATTATGGCCGATGAGACCCCGGCCTCAATGACATGACCCCCGAACTGCTGCCGAATTCACAACCGCCGCGCGCTTTTTCCCTGTCGATCGGCCAGCTCACGTTCGGCAGCTTCCTGCTGGTGCTGGCCGTGATCATCATCACATCCACCGCGAGCGTGGTCGCGATCCGCCACATCGACACCACCTTTGCCGAGCTGCAGCGGCTGCAAAGCGTCGGCGACATCGCCGAGGATATCGACCGGCGCATGAACGAGCTGCGGCTGGCGGCGCGGGACTTCGTCACCGAGCCGGGCAGCCAGTCGGTCCAGGTCGCGGAAGCCGCCCAGTCGCTGAGCGAGATCCTGAAGAAGACCCGCATCAAGCTTGCGCCCGAGCAGCAGGACATGATCGACGGCGTCACGCAGCGGCTTGCGACCTATCGCAGCGGCATCGAGCGCATCTCGACGCTGCTCAGCCGCCGCGCCGAGCTGATCGTCGCACTGCCGCCGTTGCGCGACGCCTTCGACAAGGCGCTCGCCGCGACGCCCGATCTGGAGGTCGCGACGACGCTGTCGCAGACCCAGAGCCGCATCGCGACCGCGCTGCTCGCCCACAATACATCCGCGGCCGAGCAGGCCGCGCAGAGCATGCGGGCGATGACGATCGCCGATCCGGCGCTGCGCACCGCCGTCGACAATTATGCCGAGGCGATCGTCGCGGTCGCGGTGCGGGAAGGGCAGATCGCCGATATCGACAAGGAGGTGCTCGGCGCCGAAGGCCGGCTGATCCAGCGCGTCACCGAGCTGTTGCGCGAGCTCAGCACGCGGCGCGGCCACGTGCTGTCGCGCGATTTCGCGCGCACGCTGACGGAAGCCAAATGGCAGAGCATCGTGCTCGGCTCGGCCGGCGTGCTGATCGGCCTGTTCGCGGCGTTGCTGGTGGTTCGCCGAACCGTGCGTCCGCTTGCCAAGATCGCAGGCGCGATCCGCAAGGTGGCCGGCGGCGAGAAGAGCGCCTTCATCCCGGAGACCAATCTCGACAACGAGATCGGCGACATCGCGCGGGCGGCCGCGGTGTTCCGCCAGACCCTGGTCGACGCCGACGCCGCGCGCGAGGCCGCGGTGCGCGCGCTTGCCGAGCAGCGGCTCGCCGAGGAAAGCTACCGCAAGCTGTTCGAATCCTCCGTCGACGGAATCTATGTGACGACCCCCGGTGGCGCGCTGCTCAACGCCAACTCGGCGCTGGCGCGGATCATGGGCTATGGGGCGCCGCAGGACCTGATCAACGGCATCGGCGACATCGCCTCCACCGTCTACGTCGACCCGGCGGCACGCACCGAGTACCAGAAGCGGATGCAGCGCGACGGCATGGTGCGGGAGTACGAGTACCAGGTGCGCTCGCGCGACGGCACCGTGCTGTGGCTCTCCGACTCGGCCACCGCGGTGCGCAACGACCACGGCGAGGTGATCCGCTACGAGGGCGCGGTCCGCGACATCACTGACCAGAAGCGCGCGGAAGACGCCATCGCCGAGGGCCGGCGTCTGTTGCAGATGGTGATCGACACCGTGCCCGCAGTCATCAACGTCAAGGACCGCGAGCTGCGCTACGTGCTGATGAACCGCTACATGGCCGGCATTTTCGGCATCGAGCCGCAGGATGCCATCGGCCAGACCACCGCCGAGCTGATGTCGCACTACGGCGCAGCGAAGACCGACGAGCACGACAAGCGCGTGCTGTCGGCCCGCCGTGAGCTCGGCTTCTACGAGGAGGAGTACAAGGATTCCGCCGGCAACATGCGGCAATGGCTGGTCAACAAGCTGCCGATCCTCGGTGTCCAGGGCGAGATCGAGAACATCGTCACCGTCGCGCTCGATATCGGCGAGCGCAAGCGCTCCGAGCAAGAAATGCGCAAGGCGAAGGATTCCGCCGAAGCCGCGCTGCGCAACCTGCGCGAGACCCAGAATTCGCTGATCGAGGCGGAGAAGCTCGCCGCCCTCGGCCGCCTGGTGGCGGGCGTCGCCCATGAGGTCAACAACCCCGTCGGCATCAGCCTGACGGTGGCCTCGGCGCTCGAGCGCAAGACTGCGAATTTCGCCAGCCAGGTCGAGCGCGGCGATCTGCGCCGCTCCAGCCTGAACGATTTTCTCGGCACCGCGCGCGATGCGTCGTCGCAGCTTGTCGCCAACCTCAACCGCGCCGCGGAGCTGATCCAGTCGTTCAAGCAGGTTGCCGCCGACCGCAACTATTCGGATCAGCGCACCTTCGATCTCGGCGATCTCACCGAGCAGGTGGTGATGAGCCTGCGGCCGGGCCTGCGCAAGCACAACCTGACGCTCAACATCGATTGCCAGCCCAATCTGGTGATGAATTCCTATCCGGGACCGTATGGCCAGGTGCTGACCAATCTGTTCCTCAATGCGGTCGCGCATGCCTTCCCGGACGGCAAGCCGGGTGAGGTCGACATCCAGGTGCGCGCGTCAGGCAACGACAATGTCGAGGTGATCTTCGCCGACAATGGCTGCGGCATGAGCCTCGATGTGCGAAGGCGCGCCTTCGATCCGTTCTTCACCACAAGGCGCGATCAGGGCGGCACCGGGCTCGGCCTGCACATCGTCTACAGCATCGTCACCACACGCCTCGGCGGACGGCTCAACCTCGATTCCGCGCCGGGCAACGGCACGCGCATCCAGATGGTCCTGCCCCGCGTCGCGCCGCTGGAGCAGGCGGCGGAGTAAGCATCCGAGCGAGACCCCAACGATCGATATTGGATCGGCATCGATCGATGCCGGAACGGAATTGGACCGGTGGTGACAACGTGCCTACCGCTCCGTCAGCCGACCCGTGAATGGTTAGTCGGTGCCAAAAAGGGGAGGAAAGACATGATCTCACGTCGCAATCTGATGGCCAGTATCGGCGCCGGCGTGGCAAGCGCGGCGGCCAGCCGTGCGATGGCGCAGTCGTTTCCGTTCAAGCCCAATCAGCGCTATCCGGATCCGGCGATCGAGATCCTCGACCCGAGCTTTGCGAAATATCGGATCTACAGCAGCACGCTGGAGCAGGTTGCCACCGGCATGCGCTGGGTGGAGGGGCCGATCTACTTCCCCGAAGGCAACTATCTGCTGTTCAGCGATATCCCCAACAACCGCATCATGAAATACAGCGAGAAGGACGGCAGCCTCAGCGTGTTCCGCAGCCCGGCCAATTTCGCCAACGGCAATACGCGCGACCGCCAGGGCCGGCTCGTCACCTGCGAGCATTCGGTGACGCGGCTGATCACCCGCACCGAGAAGAACGGCAAGCTGAAGGCGGTGATCACCGACCTCGTCAATCCCAACGGGCTCGCCTTCTCGCCGGACGAAAGGAAGCTCTACGTCGTCGAGTGGAAGGGCACGCCGAACCGCAGAATCTGGAGCTATGACGTCAATCCCGACGGCACGGTCGGCAACAAGACCAAGCTGATCGATGCGGCCGACCAGGGATCGCTCGACGGTTTTCGCGTCGATCGCGACGGCAACCTCTGGTGCGGTTGGGGAAGCAACGGGGCGTTGCAGTCGGAGCCGACCGACGTCAACGGCCGCAAGGTCTATCAGCTCAAGGGAAGACCTGAGGATCTCGACGGCGTGATGGTGTTCAGCCCGCAGGGCAAGCCGCTCGCCTTCATTCGCCTGCCGGAGCGTTGCGAGAACCTGACCTTCGGCGGCCCCAAGAACAACCGCCTCTACATGGCGGCCTGCCACTCGATCTACGCCCTCTACGTCGAGGCGCACGGCGCGACCTGAGCAGCCTGCGGAGGAGGCGGTGGAGTAGTCGGGCTGCGGGCGCTTGGCATCGCTCGACATCCCGTCATGACGGGTTTGATAGGGTTGCGAAGCGCTAGGTCGTGTGGACTCTAAGGATTCCCTTTTAGGAGCAAATCAGATTCAAGGCTGCTTT
>NZ_JBHMET010000053.1:0-38677 GCF_042430365.1 Bradyrhizobium erythrophlei | reverse complement strand
ATGAACCGCTATCATTAGGATAAAACCGCCTTCCCGGAGCTAACTGGACAGGCTCCTAGCCCTGATCGCTGCCTGTGAAAGTTTGCCAAGAGCACGCATCGGCAGCGCGACGTTCTCCGCGATTGAGAATTCCTGCAGCAGGAAATGAAACTGGAAGACGAAGCCGAACTGGGTCAACCGAACATAGGCACGCTCCTCTTCGCTCATCGTCGTGGTCGAGCGGCCGTTGACCATGACGTCGCCACTGGTCGGGAGGTCGAGGAGGCCAAGCAGATAGAGCAAGGATGACTTGCCAGACCCCGAAGGACCGGTGATCGCGATGAGCTCACGAGAGCCGATCGACAAGTCAATATCACGAACGAGTGTCACAGGGACGATGCCGGGCAGTATTTTGGTCGCGTCCCGCGCCTCGATCAGCGTTGTCGTCATGTCGCGCCCCTGATGATGTCGACTGGATTGACCCTCGCGGCAGCGCGTGCCGGAAAATACCCGGCGATGAGGCTCGAAACCAACGCGACCGAGGTCGCCATTGCATAGTGAATAATCGAGTATAGCACCGGCAAATGGTTATAGTCCGAGAACGGGCTTTTGAATTCCAGCGATGCCATCCCCCGCGTTAGGAGATAGCCGAAACCCCAACCGAGTGCCGAGCCGACCAGACCGATCGCCAGGGCTTCGATTATGAAGATCGCCTTGATGGTACGATTCCGGAATCCAAGCGATTTCAAGATCGCGATATCACGAGTCTTTTCGCGCGTGATGGTCGATATGATGTTGTAGGTCCCAAAGCTCGCGACCAGGAGAATCGCGCTCACGATCGTGTACATCAGCACGTTCCGGATGGTGATGGCGGAAAGCAGGTCCTCCTGAGCTTCCTGCCACGAGATCGATCTGTAGCCGGTCTGCTCGCCGATGCGCTCGCTGATCAGGCGCGCGTCCATCGGGTTGCGCGCGCGAACACGGATCTCGTTCACGACGCCGGTCTGATTCTCAAGGGTCTGCGCGGAGCGCAGCAGGACGTAACCTGTCGTTTCGTCGGTCGCGCGGAAACCCGAATGGAAGGTGCCGACCACTGTTGCTGTCAGGGTGATACCTTCGGCGGAAACCAGCGTGATGTTGGAGTTAACGTGTGCGCCGATCTTGCGAGCGAGCCGGTCGCCGAGCAGGATCGCGCTGGACGCGCGATAGAGCGAGGTCAGGCGTCCTTCGCGCATGTGGGTGGCAAGGTTGGAAACGTTCGCCTCGGTGCGCGGATCGATGCCGATCACGGAGACCGTCAGGCTGCGCCCGGCGAAGCGCAGAATGGCCTTCGACTGTACCGAGGGCGTGAGCGTGCCCGGCACCCACGTCTGCAAAGAAGCGATCGTCGCCATCGGATTCTTGATGCCCGGTCGCCGCACTTCCGGCGTGAGGCCGTGGAACTCCACTGCGGAGTAGACGAGGTCGGCAGGTTGGGGCGTCGGCTCGCGCAATTCGTCGGTGACGGAGATGTGCGGTAATGCATCGACGAGCGTAGAGATGAAGTCGTTCTGCGAGCCCTCCATCAGCGCGGCCATCATGATAGAAAATCCGACGCCGGTGACGACGCCGGCCATAGCTACCAGCGTCTGGCGTGCGCGGTAGGTGATATGCATCCACGCGATGGCCAGGATCAGTTTCATGGCTCTGCCGTGTCCACCATCCGCACCCGGACTTGCCGACGTTTCACGATGTTGGCCGTCGCGGGCGATGCGACCGTTTCGTCTTGTTCAAGGCCTGCCACGATCTCGACATTGCTGGTGCCGCGAATGCCGGTCTCGACCCTGCGCAGGGCCGGGCGACTATCCTTGACGACCAGGACGTCGTGACCGACGAGGGTATTGGCCGGGACAACCAGGGCATTCTGTTTTTCACGAGCGACGATATTGGCTTCCACGCTCATGCCGACGTGGAGCGGGGTGTCGTCGGGTAATCCGATCCGGACCCGGAAGGTCTTGGCCACCGGGTCGCCGGCGGGGGTGATCTCCTTGACAAAGCCCGGCAGCACCTTCCCGGCAAAGGCGTCCGTGCGCAACAAGACCTTCAGTCCGGGCGAGATGCGCGGCACGTCCTCCTCGTTGACCTCGGCGACGACCCAGAGCGGCTTTGCGAGCCCGATGCGATAGAGGATCGTTCCGGGATCGACCATGTCGCCAATTTCACCGTCCTCGCGGAGCACTGTGCCATCCATCGGAGCGACAATCTCGTAGTATCGCAACCGTTGCGCCTGTGCGGCAATCTGCGCTTGGATGCGCGCAAGGTCGCTTGCGGCCTTTTGTTGGTTTTGCGAGGTCGTCGCACCGCGGGCGAGCAGTCGCGATTGCCGGTCGAATTCCTGCTGTTGGTAGTCCTCCAGCGCCCGCAGGTCGTTCAGCGTCGCCTGAGCTTCGGTGTCGTCGAGCCGCGCCAGGCGCTCTCCTTTCTTGACCGCTCTGCCTTCGCAGCGGCAGCGTTCGATGATGCGACCACGCACCAGCGGCGTGAGGCGCGACCAAGTCTCGGGCTCGACTGATCCGGTAGCATAAACGATCTCGGCCACTGCGCCACGGGTGACGCGCACGACCGTGATTTCAGGGCCGCGCAGATACCACCAGGCAACGGTGGCTGCTGTCACGATCAGTAAAAGGCCGCCGATCAGCTTCCAGCCGAACCTCGACGGTCCTGCTGCGTCCTTCGCCGGCGGTTCCGGCGCCAGGACCGATCGCAGCTGTACGTTCATTGCCGTTCGACCTCACCCATCATCATCGCCTCGGTCCTAGGCGCAGGTGCAATATAGGCGGCTGGCCCCGTCAAGCCTCTCAGGCAGCGGCTGTCGAGGCTTCGTCTGGCTCGAGCTCGCGCGCAAAGAGCCTGAGCTCGATCTTGCCGAGAGCTTGCGCAGTTTCGATCGCGAAGATCGTGTTCTCAGCGGCGCGCTCAGTAACTCCTTTCATCCACGTCTGGGTGCTCGTGATCTGTTGAGCGGCCGAGGCCGTGCCGCTGATATTCCGGAGCAGCTCAAGCGCTCGCGTTGATTCGATCTGCACCTGCTCGAGCCAGTGTCGGTGAGCTTCGACGAGCTTTTCCGAGAACTCCGCCTGCACCGCGATTACACGCTTGGCGAAGTTGCGAGCTGCGTCCCCTGCAGTGCCATTGCCGCGACCCACATTTGCCTGCGTCATTACCGCTCTCCTAGAGGCTTTTGGAATCTTCGCACGATGACGACCGGGTCACCTTGACCTGTGTCAACCGAGCATTAGCGGCGCCTGGAAGATCTGCTTGAGATCAGTAGGCGAGAATTGGTGTTTCCAGGAGGTGATCGTTCACCATCGCAACGCCCGGAATCGCTTCAGCGGCGACGCGGATCGCCGTGCGTTCATCAGCAGACGGAGCAAAGCCCCATAGGTCGACCACCCCATTCTTTACGGTGGCGTTCAGGTTGAAAGTGTGGACCCACGGTTGCTTTTTGAGCTCGTCCAGCAGCTTCTGCCGGATGATTGAATCGGGAGGTGAAATCTCGAGCTTCGGTCGGGCGCTCGCGACCGCCTGGACCAGGTTGGCCCGGCTGACGATACCGACGAACTGGCCGACTTTGTTGATGATCGGAACACTCTTGATCTGGTGCTTTTCGAGCAGCATCGCGATTTCGTGCAACGGTGTCTCGGGAAGGGCCGTCACGACTTGCCGGGTCATGATGTCGCTGACCTTGACGGCGTGCGACTTGACGTAATCGGCGGCCATTTGTGCGTCACCGGTTAACAGACGTAGCCACCAAGAATAGGGGCGCTCGGTTCCTGCCTCGGTTCGATGCAGCAGGTCGCCTTCCGTGACGATGCCGACAAGTTTGCCATCGCCATCGACGACGGGAACCGCGCTGATGCGGTGCTCCAGCAGGGTCTTGGCGACCTGTCGGACGGTTGCGGTCGTGCCGGCTGTGGTCACGGGAGAAATCATCACGTCGCGTGCTTGCATGACCAACCTCCAATGTTACTTATCAATCTTGGCAGGGTACCGGCTCGTCAGAATTGACCGGGATCAAGGCCGTTTCCGTCAGGGGACCGCAAAATTTGCGCCAACGACGGAGGACAAGCTCAATGACCAGAATTCCCCATGATGCCCTGGTGATCGTTGGTGATGGCCGGAAGGCGCTGTTCCTTCGCAACGAAGGCGACGAGGCATATCCGAACCTGAAGGCGCAGGCTGTCTTCGAAGATCAAAATCCGCCCACTCGTGAACAGGGCAGCGATCGCCCCGGGCGCGTACGCCAGGTGTTGGGGCCAAGAAGCGCAGTCGAGGGCACTGACTGGCACGATCTGGGTGAACATCGTTTCATAAAGCGTGTGGCGGAAGCTGCGGAGAAGATTGTCCGCCGCGGAGGTGTCAAAGCGCTCGTTATCGTTGCACCGATCCGCACGCTGGCCGAGCTTCGCCTAGCCGTCCACCCCGACGTGAAGCGCCACATTGTGGCGGAGGTCGCGAAAGAGTTGACCAGGCATCCTGTCGGCGAAATCGAGAAGCATTTGCTAGGACACACCACATGTGCCGCGCGCCTGACATAATGTCTGCCGGCATATGTTGCGTTCCACGAAAGAGGCGCAGTGGGCCTACCGATGAGGTAGACGAAGCGCCGGGCTTCACCAATGAGCACCAAGTCGACATCGAGCGCGATCAACCCCTCGGCGAGAGCGAGCCGGTGGAAGGAGACCGGTGTGAACTGCGGGAGCCGCCGGCCTTTGACGAGTGATCGATCGGGCGGCACTAAGCAGGTCCGGATCGGCTCTCGTTAGAAGACAAATGACGCAATGCGGCCGGCCAGAGGCCGGCCGTGGTGAGGCAGACGATCAAGGGAATCTTGGTCGAGGTAATCACTACTCATCTGCGGTAGAAACAAACCGCTCAGTGACCACGCGCTGCTGACGAAAAAATGCCCCAGACGGCAGATGCAATCCGGAGCAGTCGGGGAGTCGCTGGAGGATCAGGCGGCCTTCACAGAAATCTTCTTTTCCGGCTTGACCGCCTCGGGTTTCTTGGGAAGCGTCACCGTGAGCACGCCCTTGGTGAACGACGCCTCTATCTTGTCGACGTCCACGCCTTGCGGTACTGCAAGGGATCGCTCGAATGAGCCGAAGTGGCGTTCCTGCAGATAGTAGTCCTTCTTCTGCTCTTCCCTTTCTTCGCGCTTCTCTCCCTTGATCGTCAGGGTTTCGTTGGCAACCATCACTTCGACGTTCTTCTCGTCCATGCCGGGCAGCTCTGCCGTGATCTCGTAGGCGTTGTCTTTCTCAACAACGTCGACGGCCGGCGCAGTGGGCCAGGCAATCTGGCGCTGAGCGAACGGCACGATGTCGAAGATCGAGTTGCGGAAGGGCGAGCGCCAGAAACCACGATCGAAGTCGTCGAACAAGCGGTTCATTTCGCTCCGCAGGCTTTCAAATGGACGCCACGCCGGCGAAACAGCTGTCGCTTTATCATCGGCCCTGACAGGAATCTTGCTTGCATTGTCAGCCATTTTCCCGACCTCATGTGCTGGATTAAGTTGACAGTGAAAGAATAGATCCGTCCAAGGAAGCATCTTTTGCGACAGATCAAATCTGGCGCGTTCGGGCGGCCCTCAACCTTGCTTAGTTCGGCGGGGGGAAAGCGGCTGAGGAGCCTCTGGCACGGCCGTCAATGCGACATGATCGTCGGCACGGCCATGCATTGCAGCATATCCCGTGTCACGCCGCCGAGAATCCTCTCCTGCAGGCGGGAGTGCCCATAGCCGCCCATCACCAGCAGATCAAGGCGTTGATCCGCCGCGACGGACAGGATGGTTGGCTGAATTTCGGAATGCCGCGCCGGAAATCTCACAATCCTTGCAGGCAGGCCGACCCGCGCAAGATGCTGGACCAGTCGTTCAGGGCTGGCCTCCTCGTGGATGGTCCCTGAGTTCTCGATCGTGATGATCGTGAGCGCCTCAGCCTTCTCGATCAGTGGCATCGCGTCTCGGAATGCACGGCTGGCGAGACGGCTTCCGTCCCAACAGATCCCGATGCGCCTTGGCGCAAAAGACCCGCGGAACGTGTAGGGTATGAATAGGACGGGTCCGCCTGATTGGAACAGGAGTTCCCTGGAAAGGTCATTATCGAACGTGGATAGTTCCAAATCGGGTTGCAATGCAATCGTGAGATCATGAAGCCGCGCGGCGGCGCTCGCGATGGTGAGTGCCTCCGCCGGAATGGCGCTAATCGTACGACAGTGGTAGAGCAGCCCCGCGTTCCTGGCTTCCGTCTCAAATACGCTAATTGCAATCTCTGCGCGCTCGACCGCACGAATGCGCTCATCCTCGAAGACCATTGGCGTGGCTGGGATCCCGACTGCCCCGATCGGAACATGGGTCGGCTCGTAGCCAATCGCCAATGCGTCGACATGGGCGCTGCAGGCCATAGCCATGAAGATCGAGCCGTCAACGGCCGGCCGGACCGGACGTTCGGAAGGGATGAGTGCCAGCAAGTTCCTGAACATGGGTACTCCTTTGACCAGCCGGGAGTGGGATAGGAGCAGGGATGGAGCTTCGGCGTATTGATCCAGGTCAGGAAGTGCCACTTGCTTGCGGTTGACGCATATCAAACGCGGGCGAGGTCATTGCTGCAGAATTGCAAGCGTAGCCGCCAAGTTCGACGGAGCATGTTATGTTAGCGACTGACGTCATGCGCACCTCGTTCACGACGACGAAACCGGGCGCGCCGTTACTCAATGCCGTCCGCCTCTTGCTGGAGACCGGTCAACGCGGCTTGCCGGTGCTCGACGACACCGGGTCGCTGGTTGGCGTGATCTCCGAGGGCGATTTTCTTCATCGTCGCGAGCTTGGCGTGCATTGCCCCGAGGGGTTCTGGTTCGAATGGCTGCTCGGAAGAGAGGAAGGGCAGCTTGCCCGCGAGCGGACTCGAGCCCTTCGGGTTGATGCCGTGATGAGCCGCAAGCCCGTTTGCGTCGACGAGAATGCCAGGGTGGACGAGATCGTCGCCGAAATGGACAGTCATCAGATCTCGCAGGTGCTGGTGCTCCGCGACCGGCGGGTCGTTGGCATCGTTGGTCGCTCGCAGTTGCTCGCAGCGCTCGAGCGAAGTCTCAGCAACTCGACAACTTCAGGTCTGTGCTAATGATGCCGACATCGTGGACCACGCCTTGATCAGGATCAAATCGTACGGGTTCTGGTGTGTTCAGAATAGGCTTCGATCAAATGGAGGCCTTCTGCGATGACGCGCAACATTGGACGCATCGATCAGTTCGTTAGGATCGTCATTGGCTTGGCTCTGATCGCCTACACTGTGAAGGATGGCGCGCTCGGGGAGAGTTGGCTGGTCATGGGGACGATAGGCCTGGTCCTAATCGTGACCGCCTTCTTCTCGTATTGCCCGCTCTATACGCTGTTGGGAGTGAGCACGCGGCGCAAGCCAAGTTCAGCTTGAGCAGGTTGGCAACATTTATGGGCACGAACCTGACCCTTGTCGATCTGAGGCAACGGGCTTTCAATCAAGGGTGAGGACGGCAAGGAGCAGCCGAAAAATCTCCCAGCTGGCCGCTACCAGCAATGCTCCAACGATGAGCAGACGGCCGTACCAGGAGACGATCGGACCGCTTCGACGACGCTGGCGTGGCGCGGAGTGGTCCGGCGTCGTCATCGGGGCATTGAACGCTGCTGCTCCGGTGCCGGGATCGTCGAAACTCCGCTGCTTTGGTCGCTCTGATTGATCCATTCGTCGACAAGCCGTGTGATAAACCAAAGCAAGCCTTGCATTTGGGGGAATGGATGATCTTGATGCGGATCAACCCCGGCCCCGGGGCGCCGCCACCAGCAGTCAACCGGGATCACACCGCGAGCTCGGGCTCCGCCGAATGTTCTCTCTTGGCGGCCTCGGGGATTTCCGTCATGGTGGCTTCGGTGAGCAGCAGTACGCTCGCGACTGACACCGCATTCTCCAGGGCCGTTCGGAGCACTTTTACCGGGTCGATGATGCCAGCCTCCACAAGGTCGACATATTCCTTGCGAGCCGCGTCAAAACCAAAGTTACCTTGGCCCGCCATCATCTTCGCAACGACGACGCCGCCATCGACGGCCGAGTTCTCGGCGATCTGACGGGCTGGTGCCTCCAGGGCCCGTTTCAGGATGCCGACACCGGTCTTTTCGTCGCCGCGGCAGGCCTCTTCTTCGCGATTGACCGCCTCGATGCACTTCAGAAGGGCAAGTCCGCCACCCGGTACGATGCCTTCTGCGATCGCGGCCTGGGTTGAACTGATAGCATCGTCCAGCGCCTCCTTCTTGGCCTTCATTTCGGCCTCGGTCGGAGCTCCCACCCGAATGACGGCAACGCCGCCGGACAGTTTTGCAAGCCGTTCTTCAAGCTTCTCGCGATCGTAATCGCTGGTCGTCTTCTCGATTTCACGACGGATCTGCTGGATCCGCGCTTCGACGCGGGCGCGGTCGCCATTGCTGCCGATCAGGGTCGTACTCTCCTTGTCCGCAACCACGCGGACGGCTCGGCCAAGCTGCTGGAGCGTCGCGTTCTCCAGCTTCAGCCCGAGTTCGTCCGCGATGACCTGCGCGCCGGTCAGGATCGCGATGTCCTCGAGCATGGCCTTGCGCCGGTCGCCGAAGCCCGGCGCCTTCACCGCGCAAGCCTTGAGCACGCCGCGCAACTGATTGACGATCAGCGTCGCAAGCGCTTCGCCTTCGACGTTCTCGGCGATGATCAACAGAGGTTGTCCGGACTTGGCCACCTGCTCCAGCGGCGGGATGAGATCGCGCAGCGCGCCGATCTTGTGATCGCAGAGCAGAACGAGGGGAGTTTCCAGCACCGCTTCCATCCGTTCGGCATCCGTGACGAAGTAAGGTGAGAGATACCCCCTGTCGAACTTCATGCCGTCAACGACCTCGAGCGTCGTCTCGGTTGTCTTGGATTCCTCCACGGAGATGACGCCGTCGCCGCCGACCTTCTCAACGGCGTCAGCAACAAGCGCGCCAACGGCGGAATCATTGTGGGCCGAGATGGTTGCGACCTGTGCCTTTTCTGACTTTGTCTTGACCGGCCTGGACATGGCGCGGAGGGCGTCGATCGCGGCGCGGACACCCCGGTCAAGTCCGCGCTTCAGGTCGATGGCGCTGGCGCCGGCGACGACGTTGCGAACGCCATCGGACAGAATCGCATGCGCGAGGATGGTCGCCGTACTGGTCCCATCGCCGACGACGTCGCCGGTTTTCTCGGCGGCCTGCCTGAGCACCCGTGCGCCGAGGTTCTCTTCGGGATCCGTCAGATCAAATTCCTTGGCGATGGTCACGCCGTCATTGCACACGATCGGCGCGCCCCAGTTCTTCTGAATGAGGACCGATTTGGACTTGGGCCCGAGAGTGACGCGCACCGCATCGGCTAGGAGGGTAGCGCCGCGCAGAACCTTCTCGCGGGCGGCTGAGTGAAACAGGATTTGTTTGTGTGCCATGAAGTCGCTCCGTCCGTCTTCGGCAAGGCCGCAGCAGACGTGCCGCAGCGCCATCAACCCGCGTGACAGAATAGCTGGCGCGGGACGAGGCCCGTTGATCCCAATCAAACAAGACAAGGCTTGATCTGGGGCAACTGCTTTTCGCCTCGGCCACTTGGCCCAGCTTCGACAGTGCTTCGGGCGAAGGGATCGAAATGGTCCACGAACCGAACGAGGGCAAAGCGATCCGGGTGGTCGTGAAGGAAGAACGACGATCAATGTCTTCTGGAAGGTAGGGTTGATGCCAGGAGGCTCGCCGGGTGACCGAGGATGCTGCGTGGTCCGTGACCGGCGTCATGACCATTGAGGATTTGATCACCGTCGGCTGGACCGGATGCGATTTTGTGCCGGAGAAGAACGACACAGGCTGTCCGTTCGCCTGCGCAAGTCTGGCGATAGCCAATTCACAAATAGCCTTGGGCACCAAAGTCTTTCATGAAGGCGGCCCAAAACCGAACGACAAAATTCGTGCTGATGGGCGTGGTCTCCATTCAAGAAAGGCCGGTACCACCGATTTCAGTCATAATCCTCCCAATCTGCATCGGCGAGATCGCACAGCAAATCGTGCGAGACGATCTTGGGAGCTCCGTCCAACTGCGAGTGGCTTGAAAATCCCCGTATCCAATCTCGCAGCCACCTCCCCATCGTGCGAAGAGCCTGCCGGAAGGTTTGCTGAACCAACAAGATCGACATGTTCTCCTCCATTAAGTTTATCATTGAAAGCGATCGGCCCTGAGCGCATTGATGCACATCAATCAGCACAGCAGCGACGACCGCCATCCTGTTGCGCGGGCTAGGCCGTGTCGATCTCGTCCGGCGGCAAGCCGCTTGGTCCGCTTCAAGCACGGGCATGCTGCGGACGCGGTAATTGACATCAGCTCGAGCACCCGTGTCAGTCTGGTTTCGGTACGACATAAATGAATTCCGACGTCATCACATCAACCCCCTACGCTGCATCAGATCGCGACAGCGTGGAGTCATGCGCGCGCACCTGGAGAGGACGCAGGATAGATTGACACCGAGAACCGGCCTGCCATCGGTGATGGGAGTCGTAAGTTCCCTAGGAGCGCTGGTTGCCGTCCTGGCGCTCGGTCCATTTGCGCCGGTCCTCGGCTTTGTTGCGATGCCGCGGGGCTCGCTCCAAAGGTGACGACGATCACTGTCGCCTATCTCGCAGCTGCCGCATTGCCAAGAGCCTTGCTCTTCCGAGGGGGAGCTGATCGTCTACACCCTGGGAACCGGCGAACGGGAGTATCTGGCCCGGTGCTGACGCTTGATTCACGTCAATACGGCTGCTCACGGAGACTGAGACTATTCAACTTGCTGTCTGGAGCGGCGCGTCATGATCACTAAATGCCGATGAAAGTCTCGACATGCTGGGGATGGGAGCCCACCGGCATTCCAGGCTGTGGGACAGTCTGCTGGCGGCGTGACGTGTGAGATGCTGCAGACGATGACTCTACCAACGTTGATGTCCCATCGAATGGAGGTCACCATGCGCGTCCATCAGATCATGACGAGGCCGGTCATTGCCGTCACACCCGACACGACCATTGTCGAAGCCGCGAACATCATGCTTAAGTATCGCATTAGCGGCCTTCCCGTGGTCGATGCGATGGGCAAGCTGACCGGCATCGTCTCAGAAGATGATTTCATTCGCCGCAGTGAAATCGGCACGCAGCACGGGCCCGGTCGCTGGCTGGATTTCGTTTTCAGGCCGGAGCAGTCCGCGATTGATTACATTCGCCAACATGGTCGCAAGATCTCGGAAATCATGACATCGGTGCCGGTGACCGTGACGGAGGATATGCCCCTGCCAGCAGTCGTCGATCTTATGGAAAAGAAGAACGTCAAGCGGCTACTCGTTCTCCGCGGCGATACGATCGTTGGCATAGTCACTCGCGCCAATCTGCTCCAGGCTGTGGCGAGCCTCGCTCGGCCAGTGCCCGATCCAACCGCCGCCGGCGACGACCATATTCGCAATTGCGTCATCAATGCGATCGAGAAGAACGACTGGTGTCCCTTCGGCCTGAGCGTAATCGTTCGCGACCGCATCGTCCACCTGAGCGGCATCGTCACTGAGGAGCAGGCGCGCCGGGCCGCGATCGTCGCTGCTGAGAATGTCGATGGCGTCGTGAAGGTGCATGACCAACTCCGCTGGATGGATCCGATGTCAGGGGTGACGCTGAACTCACAGGAAGACGAAGAGTCCGCAAGTGCGTCATGACCCGGACGCAACGAATTTGTGCGTATATCGTTAGCGGCACTGAAAATAAGTCTGGCAGCATAATCCGGTGCTGCCGCGGTTGCGGAGTCAGCCTGCCTTCGGATCGCGCAGCGACCCCTTCAGTGCGCAGTTGAATGGACCAGGATGACCGTATTCTCGACGTTCTTAACCAACGGCCGCGCAAGCTGGAAGCCGACAGAGAGAGACTTTCCAGCGCCGTTAAGTTGACTGCGGTCCACGCGCCGCCTCGGTGCCCGATCTTGCGGCCGTCCGCCCTTTGACAACTATAGCGCAGCCGTCGCCAACGTCTCCCGATCTTTACAATACCGGCTAAGATGCGAAGCTTGGCGGTCGGGCGCGAACGACGAGGACCGGGACGGCGCTGTGTGTCAGCACTTTAACGGTCTCGCTCCCAAGAACGATCGCAGAAATCCCACGCCGACCATGTGAAGCCATCACGATCAAATCGCAGATCTTCTGTGCTGCCGTATCAATGATGGCACGGTACGCGTGTTCGTGCTCAACACGCATAGTGTCGCAGCTAATTCCAGCTGCCTTTGCGACTTCCGTTGCAGCACTGAGATCTTTGGCGGCGAGATTCGCCGCGTGTTTTTCGTATTGTTCAGGTGTATCGGTGACCATACCGGGCTCGACCGCGAACACGTGAAAGGGCGCCGTTACCGTCATGACGGTGACTTTGGCGTTGACCGACCTCGCCAAAGCGATACCGTGCTCAATCGCCTTCCGCGACAGCTCTGAGCCATCGGTGGGGATGAGGATGTGTTCGTACATGAATTCCTCCCTAATTCTTCTCCCTAATTTCTTTGATCGCCTTTTCTAGCCGGAGGTCGCCCGTCAATATGGCCGTTCTATGCGTCTGGCCCTATGATGTAGATCAAAGATGGCGACACCTCCGCCCCGCGTACCCCCGTCACCAATGCAACACGCGTCATACAGTTGACCCCCGCATATCTCCGTGGCCGGCAGATCCATCGGCCATTCAGTGCAAAATCAGCACCGGGACGATCTCGCCGCCAGGGGCAGAGCGATCTACATGGACGGAATTCCCGAGGCCAACATCGCGTCCTGCTATGCCTGTCACGGTCCGAGTTGCGAGGGTGTGCGGGATATCCCGCGTTTCGGAGGCCTGGCCTATACCTATCTGAAGCCGCGCCTCGAGCAATGGGGACAAGGCTACCAGACGGGCGTGGGCACTCCGGTGCCTATCGTCGCTCGTTCGTTGGGGCCTGCTGAAATCGAGGCGCTCGCTTCCTACCTCAGCTTTGTTAAGTTAGCCGTCGCCGTAATAGCTCGCTCCAAAGCTCTGATGGCATCGCCCGCCTCGTGCGCGCCATCAGATCGCGCGGCGGCCGGGTCTTGATCACGTGATAAGCTTCAGCTCTTGAACCTCACTATGTCGATTGTATCCGCGTTCTCGCAATACTCCACATAGTTCGTCGCAGCAGTGCCGGCGGCCAGCTCCTCGTGGCAGCGGCGCTTGTGTGTACAGAACGAACAAACGCGCTCCATGTCGCGCAACAAGGCCGGCTGCGCACGCCGCAATGCCGTTTCGTCGATGCCAAGTGCCGTGAGCGTATACGGTAACTCGTTCGCGCTCTGCGAGCCCTGCCGCACCAACCTCTCGAGATCGGCGGGCGTCACGTTGAGCTCGCGCGCAACCCGCTCCAGCTCGCCCGGATCGGCTGCGAACTCCATCAGCTCATTCAACTCTCGACGCTGCTTGAGCCAGTGGCCGAACAGTTCGATGACTTTCGTGACGAAAGGATAAGGTTCGTGCTGGGTTGTCGTCATCGCACCCTCCATCCTCTGAGATTTAGTTCTGGCCAGCTGCGCCGGCAGGTAGGGTCCCTTTGAGACAATGAGCGGGGATTCTTGCACACCGGTGATAGTCGCAGATGTCGCGTCGAGAGATATTGCGATGGATCAATAAGATGGGGACGGCTCAGGCTTGGCGGGCGATCGCGGATTGCGTGCGGGCCACGATCGTCGTCTCAATCACTGGGCCCAATTTGGCTTTTCATCGCCGCACGATGCACTCGAATATCCCGCTAACCTCAGGCGCTTCGTAGTGGCTATGCGGAAGTAGGGCCTGCCCGAGTAGTCAACGCGTAGTTTCGGAATTGCGAGCCGCCTTGGTCCTCCAAATCCGTTTGATAGGCCAACTTGAAAGTATTGACCTCCTTGTCCCCACCAGACTCGTAGGTCGCTTTGCGGCACACAAAGATCAGAGTCTCCGAGAGGGACGCCCGCGAACGGACGCGTGGCCCCGAGGCTTGGCTGAGGGCCTCAGCGTCGCGGGCAGTATGCGGGTCCAATGGGGGAGGGTCGTCAGATACACCGACAACAGAATTGATCCAATGAGCAATATCATCATGGCAATTTTGGGTTCCACCATGGCGCAAACTCCTGACTTTGGCTCAAGAGCCTGGCTTGAGGCCGCCGACACGCATTGATCCTCGTCAAAGTGGAGCCGCGGCTTCAGGAAACGCGGCGCCCTCCCGTCAGTCCTGCTCGAGCGCTCTTCTGAGCTTCCGCAGAATGACGCCGCGCGCGCGATCGTCCGCCGCAGCTTCGATGCGAGCGTTGATGTTCAGGATCAGCTTTGACATATCGTTGTGCCAATCGAGGTTGACCACGGAGTCGGGCGCAAGTCTGCGCTTATGGGAAACGTCGATCGGCGTCGGCGCGGCTGTCGAAAGTTCGTAGACGTCATCGAGAAGGGGGGTGAAGATCTGCGACGTCGGGATGGTACGCTCGGCGATCCTGTCGATGAGGCCCTTCAGGGCGGGTTCTTCGCCGTGGGTCAGGAATATGCCTCGCCGGATCGGACGCCGGGCAGCGATCCAACGTGCAAGCTCGGGGCCGTCAGCGTGGCCGGAATACTCGTCGAGATAGCGGATCCGGGCTCCGACCTTGATCTCCTCGCCCTGGATCCGTACGGCCTTGGCGCCATCATGCAGAAACCGACCGAGCGTTCCGTGAGCCTGGAAGCCGACCAGGAGTACGGTCGCATCAGTTCGCCATAGCCACCGCTTGAGGTGGTGTCGAATCCGGCCGGCATCGCACATGCCGCTGGCCGCAATGATGATGTGGAAGCCGGACAGTCTTGCGATCGATTTGCTCTCGTCGACGGTTTTCGTGAAGTGGAGTTGTGGCGAACCGAACAGCCGCTCAAGATCAACTTCCGGATCAAGGGCCGCCGCATTGCGCCGGAACACTTCTGTGGCCCGGATCGCAAGCGGGGAATCGAGGAAGATCGGCGCAGATGGGATCTTGCCTTCCTGCATGAGCTGGACCAAATCGATGATTAGTTCCTGCGTGCGTTCAACGGCAAATGCGGGAATGAGCAGGGCGCCTCTGGCGGCCGCCGCATCGCGCACCTCGGTTGCCAGATGCGCTCGTCGCGTCGCAGCTGTCGTGGGCGGCCGGTCAGTATCGCCATAGGTCGATTCGGCAATGACGTAGTCGAGATCCACAGGGGCTTCGGGATCGGGCTGCAGCAGTTTGGCGTCCGGACCAAGATCGCCGGAGACAAGGACCCGCAATGGTTGGCCGGACTTGCCTTCACCCTCAAATTCGATCTCGATGGATGCGGAGCCCAGCAAATGGCCGGCGTTCCAATACCGGGCTCGCACACCTTCTTTGATGGGTTCGTACCAAGTCTGATAGTCTACGGGACGAAAGGCGTCGAGTGTGGCAATCGCGTCAGCCTGCGTGTAGATCGGTTCGACTTCGCGACGTCCGCGCGCCGTGTTGCGACGGTTGAGCGCCGTGACCTCCGCCTCCTGAATGCTGCCGGCGTCCGGAAGCATGTAGGAGCAGAGGTCGATCGTGCCCCGCGTCGCCATGATGGGGCCGCGAAATCCTTCGCGCACGAGCTTCGGGAGTAGGCCGCTGTGGTCAATATGCGCATGGGTCAGCAGCACCGCGGCGATATCCTGGGCCCGAAATGGAAGTGCGCCGTAGTTCAGCGCTTTCAGGGTCTTGGGACCCTGGAACAGGCCGCAATCGACCAGGAGCTGCTGGTCGCGGAATTTGAACAGATAGCACGACCCCGTCACCGTGCGGGCTGCGCCGCAGAATTGAAGGCTTACGTTCATCGTCTCTCCCAGGTTCGGACGGCTAGCACGGTTCGGCGCCGCTTCGTCGCATCACGGCCAGCCAGCTGTTTCTTGTCTTGTCGGATGCGGTCTCGATCGAGCCGAACATCGTCGTCCGCATCGGCGAAAAGCCGACAAACCTGAACACGTTCCGGCTGAGTGCGCGTATGCCGTGGCTGCAGAAGAACGTCCGGTAGAGCCACGCGGGCATGCCCATCGTGACAACAATGTGCGCAGATCGGCCGGTCAGCAGCTTCTTTGCCCCAAATGCTTCGTAAGCAAAGGCGACACCGGGTCGCATTGTCTGCTCAAGGAAGGCCTTGACCAAGGCCGGAGCGGTACCGAGCCAGAGTGGAAATACAAGAACAAGATGATCCGCAGCAATGATTGCGTCGGTGGCCGGCTTGAGAGCCACCGGCACGACACCCGAGTTGAAATCTTCCGCCGTTTGCAGCAGCGGAAAATTGATCCGGGCGATATCGACGCGAACAACCGTATGTCCAGCCTGGATAGCTGCCTCGGCGTAGGCGTCGGCCAGGGCATGGCACAAGTGGGAGCGGCAGCAATCCGGGTGCCCCTGGATGATGACAATGTTACGGGACATGCTGATTGCCCGGAGAGGAAATCGCATAGCCGGGGTTTTTGCCGGCCATGGATACCGCCAGATCGAAATTAGACTGTTCGAAGGCATGGATGCGGTAAAGCGGCTCGCCGGCTTCCACACGGTCACCCAACTTCTTATACACCTTGATGCCGGCGCCCTTGTCGAGAGGCGCGCCCGCCGTTCGGGCTATCCGATTGAGATGAAGACAGTCGATCGTGGAGACGAAGCCATCAACGGTCGAGCGGACATCGGCGGCGACGTCGCCGACTTCGTTGCGGCAATGTGTCGGTCCCTGTGCTTCGATAATCTTCTGCATCTGGCGCAAGGCCGCGCCGCTTTCGAGCAGCTCGAGTGCCCGCAAATAGCCGACGCCTCCGCGCAAGGCGGGATCGTACTCAAGCAAATGACCAGCCAGTCGCAACGACTTCTCGCGCAGATCGTCCGGTGCGTAGGCCTCATTGGCCAGAACCGCCATCACATCCTGCGCTTCCAGTACCGGGCCAATGCCGTTTCCGATCGGTTGACTGCCGTCGGTCGTGACGACTTCCACGGCAATCCCGAAATGGTCGCCGACGAGCTCGAACAGTTTGCGCAGCCGCATTGCCTCGGCCGCGCTGGCAAGCTTTGCACTCGGCCCGATGGGTAGATCGATCAGCAGATGGGTCGATCCAGCGGCCACCTTCTTCGACATGATGGACGCCACCATCTGCTCGCGCGTGTCGAGAGCGAGCGGGCGCTCCACCGCGATCATGATATCGTCTGCGGGCGACAGGTTCACGTGGCCGCCCCACACGAGGCAGCCGTTGCAAGCCGAGACGACCTCCCGCATGCCATCGACGCCGAGGTCGACCCGGGTCAACACCTCCATCGTGTCGGCGGTGCCGGCGGGCGAGGTGATGGCACGCGAGGACGTCTTCGGAATGGTCAGGCCGTGCGCGGCGACGATGGGGACCACGATCATGGACGTCCGGTTGCCGGGAATGCCGCCGACGCAATGCTTGTCCACGACCGTCTTCGTCTGCCAGCTCAGCTGCGTGCCGGCCTTCGCCATGGCGTCGGTCAAGGCGAGTAGTTCCCCGGTCGTCATGAAGCTTGCCGAGCCAACCAGGAATGCGGCGGTTTCCATGTCTGAATAGCGGAAATGGGCGAGATCATCGATGATGGAAGCGATCTCGGGCGATGCCAGCGTCTTGCCCTTGATCTTCGCGCGCACGGCGTCGAGGCTGGCTGGAGGCGCGGCTGGCGTAACCGCCACGTAGCTGCCGGCCGGCGCTGCGAAGCGCCGAAAGGCGGGCTCGGCGATGCCAAGCTCGCCGGGACCCACCAGACTGTCATCGTCCGTCAAGAGCAGCGTCGCCAGCAACACTCTGTCATCCCGGCGCAGCTCGACGCGGCTGAAGCCGCGGAATACCTCAGGTCGCAGTGCCGTCGAGCGGCGCGAGATCACAACCAAATTCTCGCGGCCCGTGTCGAGATTGACGCGTCGAGTCTTGAGCTGCGGCCGTAGTGGCATAACGGCATTCATCGAGGGCTATCCAAACCAATCAAGCCGCCGCAAGGTATCTCGAAGTGCGCGGGATGATCTTGATCCAGATCAGGGATCGAGGACCCGCGGGCCGGGGCGGCGACGATCAGCGTTAGGCGAACAACCTAGCTTGCGAAAGGGCTCGTTGCGCACGTCTGTCTAGTCTTCGGGAGATTCCATATAGGAGTCCGCGAAGCAGAGGTGGTCGTGGACTTCCCTTACGCCCGAGGTGTTTTCCGCGAGCACAATGGTCGCCTTGCGGACCTTGTCATCGAAGATGATGCCGTGGAGGTGAACCACGCCGTTGCGCACAGTCACCCAAAAATCAGCTGGACGCCAATCGGTTTTCCGGATCTCGCGCGTGATGCGATCGCGAATGTGCTGATCATCGGCAGTGGGGTCCGGAATGTCCATCGCCAAGCTGGCGACCGCCTGGAGTATGTTGGTGCGCGTGACGATGCCAACCAGCGTCTTGCCGTTCATCACGGGCAGGCGCTTCACCCCATTCGCCTCCATGAGATGCACGAGCTCCTCCAGCGGGGTCTGCTCATCAACCGTGATGGGATTCGTGGTCATGACGTCTTCTAAGTGACGTCCGCGTTCGTGCACGAAATCGGCGGCAGCACTACCTGGTCCCGCGAGAAACTGCAGCCAGCCCGGGCGCCGCCGTCCTGTGCCGATTTCAGTTCGGCGAAGGAAGTCGCGCTCCGATACCATCCCCTTGAGCGCGCCAGTGTCATCCATCACCGGCAGGCCGCTGAAATGACAGCGCAGCATGATGTTGGCTGCATCCATGATCGAAGCGTGGGGAGTGACCGTAACGACGTCTCTTGTCATGATCTGATGAGCGCGCATGAGGTGTCCCGTCGAGAGGGGGAGCTGTGTCAGCCTGCGACCTTAATAGAGCATCTCGCAGCCGGGTTGATTTCGATCAAGATTCGAGACGGCATTTCCCAGTGACGGATGCCAGGGTTACAGGACGTTGTCCTGGCGATGCTTCGCGTGCCATTTTGGACCCGGGCCACGCATGTAATAGAGCTCCGGCCGATAGGGGTCGCGGGCCGTGTCGAGCAGCTTGCGCCATTTCGTCACGGTCGTCCTCAGATGCTGCTCAAGTACTGTCAATGATTGTCGCGCGATGGACATGGCACCCTCCTCAATGTGGTTTGCCGAGCACGAATGTAAAAGGCATCACGAAGACGTCGTCGCCAAGATCATCGCTGACGTGCAGGACCCAGCCGCGCCAATCCTCCGAGCCGCGCGACATGAGAAGCGAGTGCACCACACCGGTGGCATAGTCACGAGCCTCGGTCAGATCGGCCATCACGGCGCCACATCGATCGATCAGTGTCCCTCTGGGGTGGGAGCAGTGGAAATAGAGCTGACCCATCTTCCGTCTCCTCCAAACAAGAACCGCACCTTGGTTCGATAGCATCGAGGATGTCAGGGGAAAATTCGTGTCGATTCCCTAAGGGAAGGAACGGAGGGTATCGCCATACTAGACGGCTCGCGAGCGACATTCAGGCTGGTTGAAATATCCTTGTCGTTTGGCTCGCGAAGAGATGATCACGCGAAAGGTGCGGCACAGACCACCGATGTTTCATTAATCAAGCGGATGCTGGGGCGAATGCGCGCCGCCCCGAATAGGGTTGACCAACCCTGCCTCGGCGCGACGAGCTGATAGATTCCGTTCCGCCGCGGTCGCAACGCAAAGCCAAGTAATGTCAAAAAGCGATCCGTGCTTGTTGATTCGGTCAATCCATATAGCCAGGCTGATGCGAAACTAGATGGATTGGTATCATCCAACCGGAGGGTGCACAGATGTCGGTCGCAACGGTCATGGTCGATGTCGACCCCGCCCAGCAGGCTGAAGGGCAGGTGCGGATTGCTCGAGATGTGGCCAATAGGTTTGACGCCGCGATCATCAGTGTCTCGGCGTTCGCGATCGAGCCGCCGATCGTCGCGGAAGGAGTGATCATTCAGGCAACGACGCCGGACGATCTGAAGCGCTTGAAAGGGGCCCTCGCGGCGAAGGAAGGCTGGTTCCGGAGCGTCGTTGGCTTGCCAAAGGAAAAGGTTGAGTGGCGGTGGGCCGTTGAGTATCCCACAACCTTCCTTGCCGATGAGGCGAGAGCTGCCGACCTGATCGTGATGAAGCGTACATCGGACCGTGATGATGCGTATCATTTCGTCGATCCGGCCGAGGCGATCTTGCGGATGGGACGCCCAACGATCCTTGTGCCTGAGCACGCCTCGGAGTTGAAAGCGGATCGTATCGTCGTTGGTTGGAAAGACACTCGGCAGGCGCGTACGGCTGTTCTTCACGCGCTGCCGTTTCTTACCCGAGCTTCCGAGGTGACGATCATTGAACGTTGCCCATCCGATGAACAGGATCGTGCTCGAAGACGTGTCCGTGACATCGCGAATTACCTATCGAAACATGGTGCCAGATGTGAGACTGACGTTCGCGTGTACACGTCCGAAACCGACGCCGACCATCTATTGCGGCTCGCGAAGGCCATCGACGTCGATCTGATCGTAACGGGTGCCTACGGTCACAGTCGGTTGGGTGAATGGATGTTCGGCGGCATGACGCGCGGGCTGTTGAGAGAGGCGGCGTGTTGTCTCCTTATGTCGCATTGATCGCGTCCGTTCCGCTCAAATGGGGCGCTGACGTTTCGGCCTGGCGTAGAAGGCGCTGGGAATTTGTGGCTGCGCTGGCATTCGCTGTGGCATTTGCGACGGTTGCGCAAAGCGAAGAAGCCAGAATTGATGCAGGGGCTAGCAGCATTCAAACGCTTAGGCCGCTCGTCAAGCGGGTCATTCAAACCGTTGTAAGCGTGAGTGCCACGATACAAACATCGTATTTCTATCCTCCGGATGGCCCAGGCTCCGGCTTTCCTGACGGCCCACTGCCGATAACGCGGACCATCTGTGGCGCCGGGGTCATGATCGACGCCGAACTTGGCCTGATCGTCACAAGCAATCACCTCGTGAAGGGCGCAGAAACGACGTCGGTGCTGCTATTCGACGGGCGCCGCTTTGACGCGGGCACCAGGGTGGTCGACGAGGACAACGATCTGGCAATCCTCAAGATAGAGGGCATCTGGATTGATCGCGAGCCCGATCGGTGAACCGAATGGAGTGGAAGCAGGCGATTTTGTCTTGGCGGTTGGTGATCCGTTAGGACTCGATCATAGTGCGACGTTTGGAATGATCAGTGCGCTTCACCGTTCCTGGCCCGGCATACAAGGTCATGATCTCATTCAGACTGATGTCTTGCTCGATCGGGGCAGTTCCGGGGGACCTCTGTTCAACCTTCGCGGTGAAATCGTTGGCATCAACACCGCACGGGCCGGCGAGGCCATGAACGAACGCAGCTTTGGGTTTGCAGTCTCGGCAGCTGCCATCCAGGCGATCTTGATCAGGGCGCTCAAGACAAATTATTGAGGGACGCCGCCACCGAAACTCATATGAGAGCCGGTCGAGGACTTGCTAGCCCCATCAGGCTCCGGGAAAGGCAGCGTGGTCCGTGGCCTGAAGCCGCGCTTAGCACGGCTCCACCGCAATCGAACGTGGACGGCCTCAGCCCCACACGGTGATGTCGTTCGGAGCAGATGGCCACAGGCCATTCATGCGTTTCTTCGGCGACCACGTGACCGACCAACTGCTTGTGCGGGACGAGGTGCCAGGCTGAGGGGCGGACCGTGAGAGAAGGCGTTTCCGGCCTGATCTAAGTCAATTAATGGGCGACCAGGACCGTCAGAATTGCGGTCGATCTGGATAGAGGAGGTCGCCGATGATGGGACATTGGATGTATGGATACGGTCTCGGCCATGGTCTTTGGCTTGTTATCGTCGCCGCTGTGGTTCTCTACCCGACTGGACGAATTCTTAGCCGCATGGGTTTCTCGCCTGTGTGGTCCATCCTTGTATTCATCCCGCTGTTCAACCTGATCGGGCTTTGGATAGTCGCGTTTGCCGACTGGCCAGCGAATGCTGGCCGGCAATCGCTGCTCAATTCTGACAGAAACGGGATATCGCGGTCGTGACCGGCAAAGGCGCACAGGTGAAACGGAGCGCGACGATACCGCCACCGTTGAGCGAGCGCGATCTCCGGATTGATCTCTTTCGAGGTCTTTCGCTGTGGTGGATCTTTGTTGATCATATCCCCGAAAGTCATCTGAACCAGTTCACACCGAAGAACTTCGGTTTTAGTGACGCTGCCGAAATACTTGTATTCCTGTCGGGGCTCGCATCCGGTATCGTGTATGGCGATATTGCGCGACAGTCCGGCGTGGCACTCGCATGTCTACGCATCTTCCGCCGCGCCGTTGAAATCTATATCGCGCAAATTGTAACGCTAGTACTGTTGTTGGCCGAAGTATCTTACTTCGCGGCGCGTCAGGCCAGCATGTTGGACCACGCCAATCTAGCCATCCTGCTAGAAAAGCCCGCCGATACGCTATCTCAGGCAATCCTATTGAGGTACTCGCCAGTCAATCTCGACCCTTTGCTGCTAATGGTCGTACTTCACTTTGCGTTACTGATTATCTTGCCCGTGGTGATGCGCGCGTGGCCGCTGGCGTTGATCGGATCAGCGGCACTCTACGTTTTTGCTCACATGTTTGATTGGTACCTGCCCGCTTACCCAACGGGGCAAATCTATTTCAATCCGTTGAACTGGCAACTGCTATTTGTGATCGGCATCTGGTGGGGAGCAAACCGTGGCAGCTGGCAACGTGCTCTTCACGACTCCAAGGGTCTCACTGTTTTGGCCGTGATCTACCTGATGTTTTCGTTCCTGATCACCTTGGGCTGGCAATTTCATTCTATGGAAGCTTACGTCCCGGCTTGGCTCTCACGCCTGATTTATCCGGTCGACAAGAGCAATCTCGATATTCTGCGGTTGGCGCACTTTGCCGCCCTCGCGCTTCTGTGTTGGCGTGTCCTCCCGAGCAATTCCGCCATCTTGAGAGTGCAGGCATTGCGCCCGGTGGTGCAATGCGGCGAATACTCACTTGTGATTTATTGCGCTGGCGTTCTGCTGTCCTTCGCCGCCCATGCGCTTCTGACTTTTGGTTGGAATGGTCTTGCTTCACAGACATTGGTCAGTCTGGCCGGTCTCGCCGCCATGAGTACTATTGCAGCTTTCGTCGGGGCAATAGATCGGACCGCGCTGGCTCATCCCCGGCCCTTGTGAGCGTCCCCAACATCAAGCGCCCTCGATCGGCGGCCGGACGGGACCGTCGTGATTGCTCGACCAGCGCGATCACATGTCTGATTGGGGTAGCCCGGACGCCCGTAAATGTTCACTTAGTCTCACGTGGTGGTGGTCAGGCTACTCGCGGTGAGCAGAGCGCACAACCGTACAGAACGGCGAAGCCGAGGAAGGCGAATGTCCAGCCGATACCTGCGGCCGCCAGCAAGACTTGCAGGTGCTCAGGCGCTGCCGACGCGCAGATCCGCATCACGGCCGCCGCAATGACCGCCGCATAAAGGCATTGCGTGCCAACCGAAGCCGTCAACGCGCGCCCGGTGTGTCCGAGTGTCGCGCGTGTCATAACGGCGATAGTCATCGAACCGATCGCGCCGCCGGTCCAGGCATGGATACCGGCGCTCGGCGGAAGCACATCGTAGGCCGCCAAGCCCGCGAGAAGATAGCCGACCGGTATGAACGCATAGGCGAGATGAAGGATGAACACCAGGCGATCGGGCACGGTCCGATAGCCAGCCCAGCGTGCGAGGCGAATCACGTGAAGCCAGCCCGCAGCAATCAGCGCCATGCCGGTTGCCTTTGCCGCAGGAGCGACGATCCAGGCCATTAGCACAACGACGCTGGCCGTCATTACGACGGCGTCGAAGCGACCGAATGGCGCGGGCAGGCGGCCAGGGCGCTGCCGCGCAAGCCAGTTCCGGGTGAAGCTTGGAAGGATCCGTCCACCGATCAGGGCTACGAGAGAGATGATCAGCGCGACCACAAAGCGGGTCGAATATTCGGCAAGAACACCGACATGCGCTTCGATGTGAAACGTGATATTGCTGGCGCCAAACAGGGCTACTATAGCCACCACCGGTACGTTGCCCCACTTTCTGCCGCATATGATCTCGCGAGCAGCTGCCGCCGCGAGCAGTGTAAGGAACGCTGCATCGATGGCGCACGCGATCGCCCATCCGATCCATGCTGACGTCCAGACAGCGACGCGTCCAGCGAGCCAGCTTGAGACCAGTACGGCGAGCGGGATGCCCTGCAGGGGTAGGCGTCCGGTCCAGTTTGGAATGGCCGTCAGCAGGAAGCCGCCCACGATAGCCGCGACGTAACCGAACAGCATTTCGTGAACGTGCCAATCGCGCGGTACCAACGCGGTGGGAAGCTGTAACTCGCCCTCGAACACGCCCAACCAAACTGGAATCGTCGTGCCGGCCTAGATCGAACCAAGCAGAAAGAACGGCCGGAAGCCATAGGAGAGTATCGCAGGCCCTTGATACGAGCGAAGTCGTGGTATCGCCATAAGGCCTCCCGATTCACTTTCAAGTATAGCGGGCGATCGCGGAACCAGATTTGAGCTAGCGCAATGTTTCCGCCGAACCTCCGTGACTTTATCAACAGGCGCCGCTGTAATGAGAGGAAGATGCCGCCAATTGATCGTTCGGTCGTGGCCAATCTCCCGTCGTTCGCCGGGCTTGCTCCTGGCGAACTCGACGAGATTCTGCGTGAGGCCCGCTCTATCAGATATCCGAAAGGCGCGGCCGTGTTCGCTCAGGGAGCCGACGCCGATTCATTCTTTGCCCTGCTGCACGGTCACCTACGCGTCGTGAAGACGACGCCACGGGGACAGCAGATCGTGGTCCGCTACGTTTCGCCCGGCGAGATCTTCGGCGTAGCAAAAGCCCTCGGGCTGAAAGCATATCCGGCAACGGCGATCGCCGCGGTCGAGAGTGTCGCCCTGTGCTGGCGGTCGGTGGCGTGGCCCAGGTTGACGGAAAAGTTCCCAAGCCTGACAGCGAATGCGCTACGGACGGTTGGTCAGCGGTTGCAGGAGACCCAAGCCCGCGTCTTCGAAATGTCCAGTGAACAGATAGAACAGCGCATCGCTCACGTCCTTCTGCGACTTGCCAAACAGGCGGGACGCAAAACCCAGGCCGGCATAGAGATTGAATTTCCAGTCAGTCGTCAGAATATCGCCGAGATGGTCGGCTCGACGCTGCATACCGTCAGCCGGATCCTCAGCGCGTGGGAGCAGCAGGATCTGATCGAGGGTGGACGCCAGCGGATCGTACTGCGCAACCCTCATAAGCTGCTCGTCCTTGCAGAACGGCACGCTCGCTCCACCGTCTCCAGTGGTTGATAGACCTTTTCCTGCCATCAACACCCAACGTAGGAACGCGCAAGCTCGACGCCGCCCTCGCCGCAAAACCCAACCGGCCATGAGCACTCAACCGTGCCAACTTACGGGAATGCGTTGCCGCTCCGCAGACCCAGCTTCTTGAAGACAAGCGCGGCCGGGCAGAATCCGGTGAACGAGGCCTGGATCATGTTTAGTCCAGCAAAGGCTGTCAGTAAAAACCAGTAGGGGCTGACCCAATAGCCCAGCGCGAGACCGAGCAGGACGACAAATCCTGCGAACGTGAGAACCGCTTTGTCGATGTTCATGGCATGCTCCTTTGCCGGAGTTGAAATCGTCAGGATCCGGCGAGCCCGGCCCGGGCCCAGGCAACGATGTTCCAGGTGTCCGTCGCGCCCGAACGCCGCGAAATCTCGCGGCCGCCGCGCATCAAGAGCAGGGTGGGGATGCCGGTGATGCGGAGGCGTGACGAAGTGCTCGGCGCCGCGTCGGAGTTGAACTTCAATAGGCGAACATCCGGCTCAAGTTCTTTCGCAGCGCGTTCGAACATCGGCGCCATCGCGCGGCACGGGCCGCACCATGGTGCCCAGACGTCGACGAGCAGGGGAATGTCGCTGTGCGCGACATGACGGTCAAAACCTTGCTCGTCGACCTCAATGGGGCGTCCACTAAAGAGCTGCTGGTGACAAGAGCCGCACCTGGCGCCGCTCGCCAGCCGGCCGGCCGGCAGGCGGTTGATCTGCCCGCAATTGCCACAGACGACCTGGCGTTCTTCGATCATGTTCCGGTCCTTGTTTCCTTGATTTTCGCTATGTTGAGCTTGTCGAGCACGAAGCGTTCATAGGACGGTTCACTATCGCCGCGTCTGATCTTACGCAAAAAATATTTCTCGAAGGCCACCTTGGCGTAGTGCACCCATTCGCCTTTCGAGGACCAGTTGACGTTCCGCGGCGGAATCTGCGGCTGCGCCAGGAAGGCGACGCCGGAATCGCCGAAATCGGCGAGGCAGACGGCGTTCCAGGTGGGCTCCGCCGATGCAGGGCGGCCGCGCAGCAGCGAGCCGATGTTCTGCGCGGTTGCTGTCACCATCGATTCGATCATGAAGCCGGTCTTCGGCACGCCGACCGGAACAGGGGTGGCTCCGACCGGGGCGATCGCCACGCAGACGCCGACCGCAAGCACATTCGGAAATGCAGAATTACGCTGGTGCTTATCGACGATGATGAAGCCGCGGGGATTGGCGAGCTTCTCGATGCCACGAACGGCCCCGACGCCGCGGAAGGCCGGCAACATCATCGAATAGGCGAACGGCAATTCGTGCGTCTTGCGGACCGAGCCGTCCTCATTGAGCTCCTCAACCGACATCTTGGCTTGCTCGATGCCTTTGACGCGGGCGTTAGTGATCCATTTGACATGCTTTTCGCGCATCTCGCTCTCGAGCAAGCCCTTGGTGTCGCCGACACCGTCAAGCCCAAGGTGGCCGATATAGGGTTCAGAGGTGACGAAGGTCATTGGGACGCGATCGCGCAGCTTGCGGCGGCGCAGCTCGGTCTCCAGGATGAACAGGAATTCGTAGGCCGGGCCGAAGCAGGAGGCGCCCTGGACAGCCCCGACCACCACCGGCCCGGGGTTGGCTGCGAGCTTGTCGAAGGCTTCCTTGGCGTGGGTCGCGTGATCGACGTGACAGACCGACTGCGTGAAGCCCTGGGGTCCGAGACCGGGGATTTCGTCGAATGCGAGCTCGGAGCCGGTCGCGATCACGAGATAGTCGTAGTTGATCGAGCTTCCGTCGCTGAGCTCGATCTCGTTTTCGGAGGGGTGCACGCGCTGTGCGCCCTGCGTGAGCAGGCGGATTCCCTTGCGTTTCATGATGTCGATGAGATCGATTTCGATGTCGCTTTGCTTGCGCCAGCCGACCGCCACCCAGGGGTTTGAGGGGACGAAGTGATAGACCGCGCCTTGCGAAACGACGGTCAGGTGATCGTCCTTTCTTAGTTGGGGCAATAGTTCGTAGGCCATCAGTGTTCCGCTTAGGCCCGCTCCGATAACAACAACTTCCGCCATGAGATACTCCGTTACCGTGTAGCCGCGCCGGTTGGTTTCCGGCCTGTCGTTTTCACCTTGACTATATATGCGATAATTCGTATATACGCAAGTATGAAAATAGATAGTGAAGTTATGGAGCGGGCAGCCGACCATGCGAGCGAGTTGCTGAAGGCGCTCGCGAACCGTCATCGGCTCTTGATCATCTGTCAGCTGATCGACGGCGAGCGCTCAGTTGGTGAACTCGCCGAGTTCCTGAACCTGCGCGACTCGACCGTGTCGCAACATCTTGCGCTCCTTCGCAAGGACGGGCTGGTGTCCGCGCGGCGCGATGCACAGACGATCTACTACTCCATCGCGAGCGAGCCGGCACGCGAGGTCCTGAAGACGCTCTACCAGGTCTTTTGCGCGCCTCCGAAGACGGGCGTGCCGAAACGCAAACTATGAGCGCGCGCGCGATGGTGTGTTGAGCGAGATCAATGTTCGTCGCGACAATTGCAGTGAGATGGCACGGGAGGGCCATGATGCGGCGTTGTGATTCCCTATTGAATGATGGAGCCGGCCAATGCTGGCATTGAGAGTATTAGCTGTTGTGGCAGCCCTGGTGTTGCCTGCCGCTCAGGCGAGGGCGGAAACACTGACCATCGTCCAGCGTTCGATCGCCGACGAAAAGGCCATCTTTGCCACCGTCGAGAGCATCAGTGTCGTGCCTGCGCGCAGCCGTATCGGCGGCACGGTCGCGCAGCTTCATGTCAAGGAGGGCGACGCGGTCACGCGCGGCCAGGCGATCGTGGTCGTCGGGGACGAGAAGCTCGCCCTTCAGATGAAATCGCTCGATGCGCAGATCCAGGCCCTGCAGGCGCAGGCGGATCAGGCGCAGGTCGATTTTAACCGGACTCAGGGGCTGGTCGAACGCGGCACGCTTCCTCGCGTGAAGCTTGACGAGACGCGTACGGCTCTCAACGTCGCGCAAAACAGCTTGCGGGCCAGGATCGCCGAACGCGCCGTCGTCCAGCAGCAGCTCAATGAGGGGCAGGTGCTGGCTCCGCAGGATGGACGCGTCTTGAAAAGGCTCGTGGCCGTAGGGTCCGTGATGTTGCCCGGAGACCCCGCCGTGACCATCGCCCAACAGGATTTCAAGCTGCGCCTGAGGATTCCGGAACGCCACGCTCACTTTTTAAAGGCGGGTGACAGGATCCGGATCGAAGGCGCCGAGTCAGGCGAAGAGGCGGCCAAATGGGGCGTCATCGATCTCGTCTATCCGCAGATCGAGGAAGGTCGCGTTATTGCCGATGCCAAGGTCGAAGGGCTTGGCGAGTATTTTGTCGGCGACCGTCTGCGGGTTTGGATCGCGGGCGACGCGCGGCCGGCCTTCGTGATCCCATCGAGCTATGTGACGACGCGCTTTGGCATCGACTACGTACAGCTTCGCCAGGGCAACCACGCCGTCACCGTGCCGGTGCAGCGCGGACGCGATCTGCCGACTACCGACCTTCCAGACGGCCTTGAAATCCTCTCCGGCATTCGCGCCGGCGATCAATTGGTGCGGCCGTGAATCTGGGGCTGTCCGGGCGGCTCACCAAGGCGACGATTGCATCGCCTTTGACGCCCTTGTTCCTGCTCGCCTCGTTGATCGTCGGCCTGATTGCGTTGACCGTCATCCCGCGCGAGGAAGAGCCTCAGATCAGTGTTCCCATGGTCGATATCCGCGTCAACGCCGACGGCTTGCGCGGACCCGACGGGGTCGAGCTCGTCACCAAGCCGCTGGAGGCGATCGTCAAGGGCATCGACGGGGTAGAGCACGTCTACAGCCAGACCGAAGACGATCGCGTGATGGTGACCGCGCGCTTCCTGGTAGGCACCAAATTCGAGGACGCGATCCTGCGCGTGCACGAGAAGATTCGCGCCAATCTCGACCGCATCCCGGTCGGCATTTCTGAGCCGCTGATCGTCGGCAGAGGCATCAACGACGTGGCTGTAACCGTGTTGACGCTGTCGCCGAAGCCGGAAGCCGCCGAACGCTGGTCGGACAAGGATCTGTTTGAACTTGCCAACAAACTGCGCGCCGAACTGGTGAAGGTCGATAGTATCGGGCTAACCTACATTTCTGGCGGCAGCGCCCAGCAGATCAGGGTCGAGCCGGATCCGGAGAAGCTGTCGCTCTATGGCGTGACGCTTCAGCAGCTAGTGGGCAAGGTGAAGGATGCCAACCGCTCGTTCCTGGCGGGGCAGGTGCGCGATTCCGGGATCACTCGCAGTGTCTCGGCTGGCCAGACCCTGGCGGGTATTCCCGATATCGGCTTGCTCCTGATCTCCACGCGTGACAGCCGGCCGGTCTATGTCAAGGACGTGGCCTCCGTGGTCATCGGGCCGAACACCATCGAGCACCGGGTCTGGAGCGACGCGCGTGACGACAAGGGTAACTGGCATCGCGTTCCTGCGGTCAGCCTTGCCCTTGCGAAGCGCGGTGGGGCCAACGCAGTGGTCGTCTCGCATGACATTGCACAAAGGCTCCAAGGGCTGAAGGCGCGCCTCATTCCTGATGATGTCGACGTGACGGTGACGCGCGACTATGGCGCGACCGCCAACGAGAAGGCCAACGAGCTGCTGTTTCATCTTGGCCTTGCGACGATCTCGATCGTCGGATTGATTGCCCTTGCGATCGGCTGGCGCGAGGCCGTGGTCACCTTGGTGGTAATCCCAACGACGATCCTGCTGACGCTGTTTGCAGCCAACCTGATGGGCTACACGATCAACCGCGTTAGTCTGTTTGCGCTGATCTTCTCGATCGGCATCCTGGTCGACGACGCGATCGTCGTGGTAGAGAACGTTGCGCGCCACTGGGCGATGCGCGATGGTCGACCGCGCCTGCAGGCGACCATCGAGGCAGTCGCGGAGGTCGGTAATCCCACCATCGTTGCCACGCTGACAGTGGTCGCGGCGCTTCTGCCGATGCTGTTCGTCTCGGGCCTTATGGGACCCTACATGGCGCCGATCCCGGCGAATGCGTCGGCGGCCATGCTGTTCTCGTTCTTTGTCGCGGTCGTGGTGGCGCCCTGGCTGATGCTCCGCTTGGCGCCGAAGGATGGTGCGGCGGCCGGAGCTCACGCGAGCTTCAACGAAGGCCTGCTTGGCCGCACCTACCGCAAAATTGCCACCCGGATCGTTGCAAACAAACGTTCGGCCTGGATCTTCCTGCTCGGCGTCGGCGTCGCGACGCTGGCCTCGATGACGCTGTTCGCGACCAAATCCGTAACGGTCAAATTACTGCCCTTCGACAACAAGTCAGAGATCGCGGTCGTGGTCGATTTGCCGGAGGGGGCGAGCCTGGAAGATACCGAGCGCACGCTGTTTGCCGCGGCGGACATCTCGCGCCAATTGCCTGAGATCACGTCGGTGCAGACCTATTCCGGGACGCCGGCGCCATTCAATTTCAACGGCCTCGTTCGGCACTATTACCTGCGCGAGAGGCCTGAACTCGGGGAACTGCAGGTGAACCTTGCTGGGCGAGGCGACCGCAAACGCGCAAGCCATGAGATCGCGCTGGATCTCAGGCAGCGGCTCAAGGCCGTGAACGTGGCGGCTGGGACCAGCATCAAGGTTGTCGAAGTGCCGCCCGGACCGCCTGTGCTGGCGACGCTTCTGGCCGAGGTCTACGGGCCCGATGCGGCGACGCGGCGGGCTGTCACTCATGAATTGAAAAAGATACTTGCGGAGGTGCCGTTCATCGTCGACATCGACGATTCAATCGGAGAGAGGCGGCCGCGGCTGCGGCTGTCGATCGATCAGGACAGGCTCGAATTCTTCGGCGTCGAGCAGCGCGACGTCTACGACACGATCCAGGCGCTGTTCCGCGGCGTATCTATCGGCTACTCCCATCGCGGCGAGGACCGCAACCCGATCGAGATCGCAGTGAGATTGCCCAAGCGCGGTCTGGTCTGGGATGAGGCGCTGGCGTCGACGCCGGTGCCCGCCAACACGCTGCCGGGCAGCAAGACCGTGGTGGAACTCGGTCAGGTCGTCAAAGCAACAGTCGAGCAGGGTTCGCCGACGATCTTCCGGCGCGACGGGCGGTTCGCCGACATGGTGATGGCGGAGCTTGCCGGCCGCTTTGAGGCACCGCTTTACGGGATGATCGAGGTCGCAAATCGCGTCGACGTCCACGATTGGGGCGCGCTGCCAAAGCCCGTCATCAGCCTGCACGGGCAGCCGACGGACGAGTCCCATCCGACGCTGCTGTGGGACGGCGAGTGGGAAATCACCTGGGTCACCTTCCGTGACATGGGTGCCGCGTTCGGTGCGGCGATCCTCGGCATCTATGTACTGGTAGTGGCGCAATTCCGCAGCTTCAAGCTGCCGTTCGTCATCCTCACGCCGATTCCGCTGACCCTGATCGGAATTTTGATCGGCCACTGGCTGCTGGGTGCACCATTCACCGCGACCTCGATGATCGGATTCATCGCGCTCGCCGGCATCATCGTGCGCAACTCGATTCTTCTGGTCGACTTCATCCGTCACAGCAGTGGTGAAGGCAAGTCGCTGAGGGATGTCGTGCTCGAAGCCGGCGCCGTGCGCTTCAAACCAATCCTGCTCACCGCACTCGCCGCGATGATCGGGGCTGCGACTATTCTGCTCGATCCGATCTTCCAGGGGCTCGCGATCTCGCTTCTGTTCGGGCTCGCCTCGTCGACGCTGCTCACCGTTCTCGTGATCCCCGCAATCTACATCGCGCTGCGTACGCCTTCGCGCGCTGCGCCCGATCCACTCAAACCCAACTAGAGGGATCCGTCATGGACAAGAACTATTCCGATGTTTGCAGGCAGATCTCCGGCAATCTTAAAGAGCTGCGCAGTGGCATCCCCGACACCATGCAGGCGTTCTCGGCGCTGGCTCAGGCCGCGACCCGCGACGGCGCGCTGGACAAGAAGACCAAGGAGCTGATTGCGCTTGCGCTTGGTGTTGCCGCACGCTGCGACGGTTGTATCGGCTTCCATTCCGAGGCGTTGGTCAGGCTTGGAGCGACGCGTCAGGAAGTCGAGGAAACCCTCGGCATGGCGGTCTACATGGGCGGCGGTCCGTCGTTGATGTATGCGGCGGAAGCGATAGGAGCATTCGAACAATTCCAGCAGAAAATGACTGTTGCCGCCTGAGCGTTCCCAGCGAAACAGCTTGACAGCACACATTCGATCCACCCTTTGAAGCAGCCGCTGCCAAGATCGAGGCTGAGACAATCGACTCGCGGCTAATGCGTTGGCGCGGCCGCCGCATCCAAATCTGGATGAAGGGCTACCGGAGTTTCGCTTTCCGACAAGGCCGCAGGTGAATTCGACGCGAGCTTGCGCAGTGCCGTTTCGATCGATGGTGGCTTCCGCTCCGTTATGCTCGCCATCCTCGAGCCCTTCGATCTGTGGCGCGACGAAATAACCAAGTGGACGTCGCCAATCGGGACGAAGCGCTGCCCAAGCAGAGAGTTTTCGGGGGCCTCTACCAAATGATCGCGCTCACGTGCTGAGCAAGGCCGGGCCCTTGAGCGTGACTAGTTTGACTCAAATCAATGTAATGCGACGTAGGTGCCTGCATCCTTTCTCACAAAATCAAAAATTACCCGGTGTCAGCCCGAGGAGACAGCTCATGAATGATCTGATCCTTTTTGCTCACCCGACGCTCGGCGTTCTAGGTATCATGGCATCTGTCTGGGTGCTGGTCGAAGCACTGAATGCGAGTGAAGCGAACCAGCAGCGTGTCCAGATGGCAGCCGGGACCGCTGCCTTCTGCATCATCCTGGCTTACGTGGTGGGTGGCTACTGGTATGTCAACTTCTACGCTCCGGAGAAGGCCGCTATCCTAAAAGGCCCGTGGCCGTTTGCCCACAACTTCTTCATGGAGACGAAGGAGCACGTGTTCTTTGGCCTCCTGGTCCTCGCCATCCTGCTGCCGATCGCGGCTCGTCAGAAGCTCGCAGAGAGCTGGTCGGCAAAAGCCATGACCATCGCAGTTGCGGTCCTGGTGATCGGCAATTCATTGGCTATGGAAGGGGCGGGTGCGGTCATCAATCACGGCGCCAAGCTGGCTTTCCAGCAAGCCGGCCTGAAATGAGGAGAGAGACATGACGACAACCGAGAGTGGCCGGTTACATATCCGTCGCGCCGAGACGACGCTTAGCCGGACCGCGGCCGGATTCAGTATTGCAGCAGCGGTTACCTTGGTGATCAATGCAATCCTGACCATTGTGAAGGATGCATGGGAACCCTTGCACGATTTCATGCAGAAGCTCATGGGCCACCACTGGACGACACATGGCGCCGTGATCTTGGCGGTGTTCTTTGTGCTTGGATGGAGCCTTTCCAAGAACGATACGATCGCCAGGCTCAGCGACGCAACACTGATCGGGCCCGTAGCCGCGGGAGCATTGATCAACGGCGCCGCAATCGCGCTATGGTTCATGCTCTTTTGATTGCCGTGAAATCGACTTGCCTCGCGGCCGCAGACGCTGGGCGGCAATCGGCGCCTGGCCGTGCGAGATCTCTTCGGTGCATTCGGCTATCGCCGCCATGATTGGGACCAGTCCCAATCGCCAGCGTCCAAAACCCAAGATTCAAACCTTGGCGTGATGTACGCGCTTGCGGCGGCTGGCGAGGCGGATAGGGGCCACAACCGGACCTCGCAAGAGGTGCCGACGCAGTACGAGAGTGCGCAAGCTATGCCGGGAATTGTACGATTAAGAAGGCGAGAGGAACGCCGTTGCGCGGTGTAGGAGTTTCATTAGAGCCCTGAATTGGCTGCTTGATCTTTCCAGATCGCCGCCGAAACTTGATGGAACCGTCGCGCGGCGGCCGACCCACTCGGCCCCGCCGGAAGGAGCTGCATGGGCCCGTCGGAGGCACTCTTCATCGCCCAAGTTGTGGTGCTGCTCTTGGTCGGTCGCCTTCTTGGCGAAGCTATGCAGCGAATCGGCCAGCCCGCTGTGATGGGACAGTTGCTCGCTGGCGTTTTGCTTGGACCATCGGTGTTCGGGGCTGTTTGGCCGGAAGCACAGCAGGCCCTCTTCCCCGCGGGACGCGAGCAGAATGCGATGCTCGAGGCGGTCTCCGATCTCGGAATACTCATGCTCTTGCTGCTGACCGGCATGGAAACCGATCTCAAGCTGGTCAGAAAGGCGAGGGGCGCCGCTATCAGTGTATCGGCGGCAGGGATCGCCCTGCCTTTTGCGCTCGGCGTAACGCTGGGCCAGTTTCTTCCCGATTCCATGCTGCCGCGCCCCGACCAGCGGCTGATCACCTCGTTGTTTCTGGGGACCGCTCTCTCAGTCGCCTCAGTCAAGATAGTGGCCACGGTCGTGCGCGAGATGAAATTCATACGCCGCAAGGTGGGGATGACGCTGCTCGCCTCCGCTATTATCGACGACACGGTCGGATGGACCATCATCGCAGTCACATCCAGCCTCGCGTTGCATGGGAAGCTCAATGCGACGATTCTCATTCAAAGTGTGCTTGGGACCGGACTTTTTCTGGTGGTCAGCTTCACGCTCGGCCGGCGCCTTGTGTTCGGCTTGATCCGCTGGACCAACGACACGTTCGTCAGCGAAGTGCCCGTTGTCACTGCGATCCTCATCGTGATGGGGGTAATGGCATTAATGACGCATTTGATAGGCGTCCACACCGTGCTCGGTGCATTCGTTGCCGGTATTCTGGTCGGTGAATCGCCGATTTTGACTCGCCATATCGACGAGCAGTTGCGTGGGCTCGTCGTGGCTCTCTTCATGCCGGTGTTCTTTGCGATAGCCGGGCTTAATGCGGACGTGTCGATCCTTGCAGACCCGAGACTCCTTTCCCTTACCTGCGGGTTCATAGTGGTCGCTAGCGCCGGAAAGTTCAGCGGAGCCTTTGTTGGCGGCAAGCTTGGCGGATTGAGCGGGCGGGAATCGATGGCGCTGGCCTGCGGCATGAACGCGCGTGGATCGACCGAAGTGATCGTCGCCTCCATCGGCTTATCCCTCGGCGTGATCAACCAGGATCTTTTCACGATGATCGTGACGACGGCGATTGTGACCACCCTTTTGATGCCCCCCACGCTCCGCTGGGCGTTGTCAAGGCTGCCGCTGCATGAGGAGGAGCGATCCAGGCTCGAACGCGAAGCTTTTGAGGCGAAGGGATTTCTCAGTAAGGTGGAGCGTCTACTCGTGGCGGCCGATGATAGCCCGAACGGCAAACTTGCACTGAGCTTGGCCGGTCTGATTGCGCAATCGCGAGAGATTACGACTACGCTCCTTCATCTCGGGCAAGGAAGTGCGGAAGCCGCCTTGAGGGCGGCGAGCGCTAATCCATCAGCGCGCGCGAATGGAGCGAAAAGGAGAATTGCCCATGTGATGGTCCGTAGCGATCCCTTCGCGACGGAGGCGGCTGTGGGCAGAGAAATTCAGAAGGGCTACGGCCTACTCGTCGTTGGCATTGCGAAGACCGAGGCGTCGCACGGTGGATTTGATGAAGAGATCGCCCGCATCGCCGCAAAGTATGAAGGGCCGTTCGCTGTGGCCGTCGCGCGGGGAGCGAATGTAGACCCAGCTCGCGACGGTGGCCTGAACGTTCTAGTGCCGGTAAGGGGGAACAAGGTCTCGCGCAGGGCCGCTGAAGTGGCGCTTGCGATCGCCAAGACCAGCAAGAGTCCAATGACCGCGCTTTATGTCCTCGGCACGGTCGGACTGGGTGCGGCCCATCGCCGCCGTCGACGTCCTACGACAACCCACCACTATGAAGAAGCAGTGCTTAAGGATATTGTGGAGCTGGCCGATCGCGAAGGTCAGTCCATCCGCACGGCATTGCGTCTCGACGTTTCTCCCGAGGATGCGATCGTCCGGCAGGCGCATCTCGGTCACTATAACTTGATAGTGCTAGGGGTAGGTCGTCCCGCCGGTGAAACGCTTTTTTTCGGCAAGGTGGCAGCGGCAATTCTTGAGAATTCCGATTGTTCAATCCTGTTTGTATCGAGCTGAGACTGGTTCAGCGCCAGCGCAATGCCATGCACTAGAAGAAGTGGATTGCGCGAGCTTTCAGCTCGACCTTTGCCTTGCTCCGGGCAAGCCGCAAGACGACGGTCGTGTGTGGCTTGGCGGGTGCGCCCGCGGGCTGACAAGTCTATGCGTCTTATTGCAGCAGCGGCATTCTACTTCTTGATTGTGTTTGGCGTTGGAGTCGTGGTCCGGCCAGCGCGCGTTTTTTGGCTGGAGCCACGGCTCGGGGAGACCATAGCCACTCTTTGCGAGGCACCGTTTCTTCTGTGTGCAATGTTGCTGGCCGCTCGATGGCTTCCGAGAGCTTTGGGCTTGAGACCAAGCATCGCATCGCTGGCGGTAATGGGAGTTGGTGTGTTCGTTCTGCAGCGATTGGCCGACTTCGCTGTCGGTGCCGCTCTTTGTGGAATTGCACGGGCTCAGCAACTCACCCGCCTCTTGGCACCGGCGGGTTTGATTTATGTGGCTTTGCTGCTCGCATTCGCTGCAATGCCCGTTTTGGCAGTTGGCCTAGAAAGCAGCCCGCCGATGCGCGGTCGATGCAGAGCGCGCTGCAGGTAGTTAAGGTTATCCACACGCTGGGCTGGACCTTCTTCGCAAGCTGCATTCTTGCGAGTCCAGTACTTGCATGGCGCGGCCAGTTCGGCAGCGTTGTAGTTCGAACGATACTTGTGTCTATCGAGATAGCCGCTTTTAATCGCAAACGAATGGCGCTGTCCGCTCACGAAGGTGGCGTCCCGCTACACTGATGATCTCTCCGACAACTTCGATATTTGTCTGCCGCTTTGCCTTGCACGCAACAACAAGCTGATCTTCGGCTGGCTGTTCGCCGTCGTTCTGGTATTCGCGCTTGCGCGTTGGCTCGAGTCGAGTTCATTCAGGATGTAGGAAGCACCCCTCGCAGGCAGCATCTGAAAAATCGGAAGAACCACGGAGGGTTCTAAACTCGGCTCGCGAAAGGTCGTGTCCGTCTTTGACGACGAGAATCTCTCCCTCGGCAAGTGGCCGCCACGGCTCTGCAGTCAAAGGCACGCTTGCAAGCAGCGTGATCTCCTGATCCTGCCGGCCGGGTTCGATCGCAACGCCTGCGTCCGGCAAGGCGTCGATGTCCGCCGCGCAGCGGCGGTGCAGCTGCCACAGGCCGGGCGGTGCGATCAGGCCATCGGCCTGGATTCGCCGATGCCCGTGTGCAAACAGGGTGCGGCCGTCAGAATAGATGAAATTGGCCGGCCCGAGTTGGCGCATGTCGGAAGCGAATTGTTCGACGATGGCAAGTCTTTCGTCGAGCGGTGGCTCCGCTCCGTCACGCCACAATTCCGAAAGACGCTCGAGCAGGATGCAATACGCGATTTCCGAGTCCGTATCACCAATTGGTCGAAACCGATCCCACTCGCCGCCGTGTCGGATTTCGATGTCGTCCAGGCGGCCGTTGTGGGCAAACACGTGCACCCGACCGCCCAATTCGCGCGCGAACGGCTGGGTGTTTGCGAGCGAAATTCGGCCACGTGTGGCGTGCCGAATGTGTGAAAGAATCAAAGTGCTCGCGATGTGGCGTCGCTCTATGAAGCCCAGCCACGTGCTATCACCGGCGGGCTCCGGCTCCCGATATAGGCGCACGTCGTGATCGTCATAATAGGCGAGACCCCAGCCATCGATATTGCGCCCGTTTCGGCCACCGCGTCGGGCAAACGCTTCAAGCGAAAAATTGACGACGGTTGCCTGCCGGCTTGATAGGCAAAACAGCTCACACATTTCGGGTCCACGAATCCCTGTCGGCAACGGCTCCCGGCCGTCTTGGACATGGTGGTGCACCACAGGCCACGCTACTTGATCTGGATCAATAGAAGTGATCGATCGGGGTCGCGAAGAGGACAAAGCGATAACATCCGCGAGTTTGCTCTGCGACAAAGAACGCCAGTCAGCCTTTGACTACGTAATTCTACGGAGGAAAAGTGGGATCTGACGGAGCCAAAGCCATGCAAAACTTCATCCGGCGGGAGAACATCGCGCTCTTCAAGAAACGGCTGGCGGAGTCCCGAGTAACGGCGCAGGAGCGGGCGGTCTTGTTGAGGCTGCTGGCCGAGGAAGAGCTGAAAGGGCGCGTCCGCGACCTGCGATCGCCGCATGATATGGAACCGCCTCATTCATTCGTGCACGTCGCTGAAATTCAACGCATCTCGAGCTACGAACAGCGCCATAATTGAAGCCGACATTCGCATGGGGGCATATTGATCTAGCAGTCTGCTGAAAAACCCAGAAATTGAAGCATTGCTGTGTGTTTGGGCAGGTGGT
>NZ_JBHMET010000052.1:0-5161 GCF_042430365.1 Bradyrhizobium erythrophlei | reverse complement strand
TCGCACCCATGGGTCCCGTGCAACAAAAAGCACGGGGGTAGGACCACAGGTGTAACCGGATCAATCCCGGCTTTCCCTGCGCGATGGGTTACGGCTTATTTCGTGCTCTCCTCGGCGAGACCGGGCTTGTTTGTCACCGTCATCCGCGAGAGACCTTGGCCTCTTGCGAAATCAACACCTGCCACTGGGGCGTCAGGACCACACGACTTCACCGTCCGCTATCCACGCGCACTCGTCTGTCGCGCATCCAGCGTCCACCGCATCCCACACCACGTTCGTGACGATCGCGAGCCGCCCCTCATCCGGGCGAGACAGGCGGATTATTAGCCTGATTTGCTCTGCTGGAAAACCGAAATATTTTTCATTCAAGGGCTTGCGCCGTCGGGCAAATCAGCGCTAACGGCGGCACCGTTTCCGGGAAGGAAAACTCGCCCGGCAAGCGTGAGTGCGTAGGGAGGGTGCTCCCCGATCGAAGCACCGAAAATATGCCGTTTAGCACGCGCCGATCATCGACACGGGGCAGGCCTCTCGGCTTGTTGGGCAGCAGCGGCTAGATTACGCGCCATTCGAACTCGGTCAGGTCATATCGGCTCATTTTGAGCTTGAATCAGAGTTCGGCACGATATGAAAGCCACCAGCCGCAAGCGCCCCTTTTCGCCGCTCGTCCATAAATTGGGCGTGCCCCTAAACGGTCCTTGGCGATGTTCTGCGACCCGTGACAAAACCGCAAGATCGGTCGAGCACGTTATAGCGATTAGCGACTAGTTGGAGCCGCCACGGCGGGTGCTGGACGACATCGACCGGCATCTCGACAGTGATCTGGACCTGGAAACGGCGACCGGTGGCGCGGTCTTTTCGAAGTTTCATTTCGATGGGCCTGTAGGCCGCTGGTCACCTCATCGCGCATTTGAGAGACACACCCATGACAACGACGTACGCTCCCAAACAGACAACCACTCGCGGGCATACCGTTCAAATCAACTACATTGAGATGTACTACGAGGAGTACGGAGTCGGAAAGCCTCTGGTACTCCTGCATGGGTTTGGCGGTTGTGTACAGAACTGGCTTCCCTTTGCCGCCGAGCTCTCAGAGCACCATCGCCTGATCGTCGTGGATCTGCGTGGCCATGGTCACTCCACCAATCCCGAGAACAAGTTCACACATCGGGAAGCGGCCAATGACGTGTTCCTCTTGCTTGAAAAGCTGGGGGTTGGTCACTTCTCGGCTATGGGCATCAGTTCCGGCGGGATGACGCTACTGCACATGGCAACGAGCCAACCGAAGCGCATCGACTCAATGGTATTAATCAGTGCAACTACCCATTTCCCGGATCAGGCAAGGGTTATCATGCGCAGAGCTTCGTTCGACGTCATGCCCCAACAAGTTCAAGAAATGTATCGGGAGTGCGCAAAACGCGGTGACGAACAGATCGGTCAACTGATCGAACAGTTCAACGCGCTGGGCGAAAACCATGACGATATGAATTTCACCGCACAAGATCTATCAACCATTACAGCTCGTACGCTTGTTGTGCACGCTGATCGCGACCGCTTTTTTCCCGTTGAAATTGCTGTAAGCATCTACCGTTCTATTCCGGATGCCGCGTTATGGATTATTCCCGGCGGCGAGCACGCTCCTATTTATGATCCCATCGTTCCATTCACCTCAACGGCCCTGCGATTCCTTGATGGGCCAGACAGCAAGTTGCAATCAGCGGCCGAACAACTAGCTGGAGCCGCCACAGAGGAAGGACGATGAAGGCAGCGCTTCAAAACTACCATGCCCGGATGCAGCGAGTGCTGGACTACATCGACCGGCATCTTGGCAGTGATCTGGACCTGGAAACGCTGAGCGATGTTGCGGCCTTCTCGAAGTTTCATTTCCACCGGCAGTTTAAGGCGACCTTCGGGTTATCTGTGCATCGCTATGTCCAGCTTGCCCGTATGAAGCGCGCTTCGCACCAGCTGGCCTACATGGACGCCCAAAGCGTCACGGACATAGCGATGGATGCGGGTTACGATGCACCGGATGCCTTCGCCCGCGCCTTTCGGCAACGGTTCGGGCAATCGCCTTCGTCGTTCCGGGAATCTCCCGACTGGGAGCCGTGGCTTGCGGCCTTCGGACCTCTCGACAACGCGAGGAGCAAGCTCATGCGGAAGACTTTTACCACTGACGACGTGACGATCCGCGATGTGTCCCCCACGCCGGTGGCGATCATGGAGCATCGGGGCGACCCGGCGACGCTCGGCGCCACCATCCAGCGGTTCATCGCGTGGCGCACGGCCGCTGGCCTGCACCCCAAGACAAGTCCGACCTTCACTGTCTGGCGTTCCGAGCGGCGTCCCGCGTCGCCTGCCGATTATAGCGTGGACCTTTGCGTCGGGACCGGCCAACCGATCGAGGCGAACGGCGAGCAGATCAAAGCCGGCGAGATCCCTGGCGGACGCTGCGCGGTGCTGCGCGTCGTCGGCAACACCGACAATCTGGAGCCCGCCGCGCTCTACCTTTATCGCGACTGGCTTCCGGCCGGCGGCGAGGAAGCACGCGACTTCCCGATCTATTGCCAGCGGCTGGGCTTCTTCGCGGAAGTGCCGGAGCATGAGGCGGTCGCGGAACTGTTTGTGCCGGTGAAATAGCGCACTGCCTAATTCGCCCTGCAAATGAAACGCACCGGCATCGCCCTATCGCGCGGGTTTCTTGCCCGGTCGTTTTTCGGCGCGCAGCGCGCCAGTCTTGTGAACCTTCGAGCGCGGCGCGGCGAGGCCGGGCGGCGGAAGGCGCCATTCGAGCGCGAGCGTGGCGGCGAAGCCGAACAGGCTGGAGCGGCTCATGCCGAGTTCGGCGGCGCGCTTGTCTATCCGCGCAATCAGGCTCTTCGGCAAATAGACGTTCACGCGCTCCGACGGATCAGGTGGATCGACGCCGACCATGAAGAAGGCCGCGATGTCGGAGCCCTTCGGCGGCTCGATGCGCTCGATCGGCGTCGGCTCCGGCAGCGTGCGACCCTGCTCGGCCCAGCCGTCCACCGCCTGCGCCAGCGCGGCTTCCGCGCGCTCGATCGCCTCTTCCTGCGATCTGCCGGCAGCGACGCAGCCGGGAAAGTCGGGGAACCAGGCCCCGAACGCGCCGCGGGGCCCGCGCTCCAGCACTGCCGGATAAAGCCGTCTCTTCATTCTGGCCTCCGTCGTTGAGGTATGCTATTTAACACACGTGAGTGTGTCAAATCACACATCAGTCGATGGCTGGGAGCGCCGAGAATGGACCCGCAAGCCGAGCTCCGCGTCATCCGCGCAGCCTATGCCAAGCAGATCCTGGCCGCCGCAAACGTCAGCAACGAGCCCCTCGCCGCGGCGTTCGCCGCCGTTCCCCGCGAGGAGTTTGTCGGCCCCGGGCCGTGGATGATGCTGCGGTGGGGGAGCCGCGACTATGTGCCGACGCCCGAGGCCGATCCCGCCTATCTCTACACCAACGATCTGGTCGCGCTGCTTCCCGAGCGCCGTCTCAACAACGGGCAGCCGTCGCTGCACGCCTATCTCATGCACCAGGCCTCGCCTGCCGCCGGTGAGCATGTGGTGCATATCGGAACAGGCACCGGTTACTACACGGCGATCCTCGCGCACCTGGTCGGACCGTCCGGTCGCGTGACAGGCATCGAATATGATCCGGACCTTGCTGCGCGCGCTCGTGCTAATCTTGCGCCCTACACAAATGTCGAGATCATCGCGGGCGACGGCACGCTTGTGGCGTTCGATCCAGCCGACGTGGTCTATGTCAATGCCGGCTGCACCCGACCCGCCGCGCGTTGGCTTGACGGTCTTGCCGATGGCGGTCGCCTGATTCTGCCGATGACGTCGGATGAGGGATTCAGGGGCGGCGCGCCGGATCAGATGGCACAATCCGGCGCCGTGTTCCGGATCCGGCGCGACGGACCAGACTATCAGGCTGCCTGGATCTCACCGGTCGCGATCATTCCCTGCGACGGTGGCCGCGACGAGGCGTCGGAAAAGGCTTTGGCCGACGCCTTCGCCCGCGGCGGCTGGCAGAACGTGACGCGGCTTTATCGCCATCAGGAGATTCCCGACGCGCGCTGCTGGCTGCGCGGCGATGGCTGGTGCCTCGCCTGTGACTGATACGTAGGCGGGTCAGCGGAGCGTAACCCGCCACCATTCGCGACACGCGACAGCGGTGGATCACGCCTTCCGCGTCAGTTGAGCGAGCGCGGACGCAGTCGGCTAGTCCACCTTACGATTGTGGGCCGTCCTTTCGCTCGAACATCAGGATCATGTTGTTGGCCGGCATCTCGAACGTGCCGGCGAGCTTCAGGCCGACGCTTTCCGCGAGCTTCTCGAGATCGGCGATATCGCGCACGGCCCATTCGGCGTCACGCTCGCGCAGGATGGTGTCGAACACCGCGTTGCTGAGCGCCGTATGCTTGCCGCCGCGCTTGAACGGGCCATAGAGGAACAGCCGTCCGTCGGGACGCAAAAGGCGCCCGGCGCCGGCGAACAGGCCCTCGGCGACGCGCCACGGTGCGATGTGGATCACATTGGCGCAGAAGATCGCGAGCAGCTTGTCCGGACCGCGGCCATCCGGCGGCGCCACCGACCAGGCGGGTTCCGACAGATCGATCCGCTGCGGCGGCTGGATATTGGCGAGGCCGGCCTCTGCACGCCAGGCCGCGATGCTGCGCAGATGCGCGGCATGGAGATCGCTCGGCCACCAAATGATGTCGGGCGCCTGGCGGGCGAAATACACCACATGCTGGCCGGTGCCGCTGCCGGCCTCCAGCACGTCGCCAGACCGGCCGGCCAGAAAACCTTTCAGGACCGCCCAGATCGGCTGATGGTTGCGGTGGAACGCGGCCGCATCGAGCCGCCCGTGCGCCGCGACCGGCCCGCCGTCCTTGCCGAACTCGACCAAAAATTCCGCCACCGCAATCTCCCTGTCAGCCGTATGTAGACCGTGCCGACGCAATCGGCAAAAGCGGAACCGGCACTCCAACCCAGCCCGTCATCCTGAGGCGCTCGCGAAGCGAGCCTCGGAGGATGCACGGCCCCGCTGGTGGCCGTCGCCCTTCGAGGGCCGCTGAAGAAGCGGCCACCTCAGAGGATGTGATTGTTTTGGTAGCTCGGCAAGGAAGTGTAGCCGATGGCTGGCGCA
>NZ_JBHMET010000051.1:0-145859 GCF_042430365.1 Bradyrhizobium erythrophlei | reverse complement strand
GCGCCAGCCATCGGCTACACTTCCTTGCCGAGCTACCAAAACAATCACATCCTCTGAGGAGCGCGCCATTGCGCGCGGCTCGAAGGATCGACGGCCCGGATGCAGACGGGCCGTCGATCCTTCGAGACGCGCTTCGCGCTCCTCAGGATGACGGATCACGTACGGAAAAGGCGGGCGTCATGGACCTGATCGCCGACCATATCAGCCATCGCTTCGGTACGCTCGACGTGCTCGACGACATCTCGTTCACGGTCGGCGCCGGCGAGGTGGTGGCGATCGTAGGTCCCTCCGGCTGCGGCAAGAGCACGCTGCTGTCGATCCTCGGCGGCCTGCTGCGGCCGAGCCGCGGCGCGGCCGAACTGCGCGGCGCGCCGCCGTCCGACAGCCTCAATCCGCTGACCTTCGTGTTCCAGGATTTCGCGCTGCTGCCATGGAGCACGGTGGAGCAGAACATCGAATTTCCGCTGCTGCACGCCGCCTTAAGCGCAAGCGAGCGCCGCGCCGTCGTCGATGACGCGCTGCGCCGCACGGGGCTCTCGGATTTCCGTGCCACCTATCCGAAGCAGCTCTCCGGCGGGATGCGCCAGCGCGTCGGCATCGCGCGGGCGCTCGCGGTGCGGCCGGCGATCCTCTTGATGGACGAGCCGCTGTCGGCGCTGGATTCGCAGACCCGCGAGCTCCTGATGGAGGACTTTGTTCGTTTGCTCGCCGATGGCGCGATGAGTGCGGTTTACGTCACGCATAATCTCGAGGAGGCGGTTCGGCTCGCCGATCGGGTCGTCGTGTTGTCGCGCCGTCCCGGCCGCATCCGGGAGATCGTCACCATCCCGATGACGCGCGCCGAGCGCGGCGAGATTGAAGCGCGGGGCCGGATGGCGGCGCTGCAAGGCGAATTGTGGTCCTTGATCCGCAAAGAGGCGATCGACGCCGAGCGCGAGGTGCAGGATGCTTGATCGCGCCACCCCGGAAACACGAGAGCAATCCACCGACAAGCCGCGTCCGGTCGCGTTCCGCGGTGCCGGCTTCACGCCCGTCAACAGCCGCTATGCCGGCTGGATCGCGCTTCTCGTCGTGCTTGCGATCTGGCAGCTCGCCGGAAGCGCCGGTTGGGTCAACCCGCTGTTCCTGCCGGCGCCGTCGGCGATCGCGGTCGCGATCTACAAGCTCGCGATCTCGGGCGCGCTCTGGCAGCACCTCTCGTGGTCGATCATGCGCATCGGCTCCGGCTGGCTGATCGGAACGGTGGCCGGTGTCGCCGTCGGCTTCGCGATCGGGCTGTCGACGCTGGCGCGCGGCGTCGGCATCACCTTCATCTCGGCGCTGTTCCCGATTCCGAAGATCGCGCTCTTGCCGTTGTTGATCCTCTGGCTCGGGATCGGCGAGGAGCCGAAGATCGCGACCATTGCGCTCGGGGTGTTCTTCTCGACCGCGATCTCGGTCTATAGCGGCGTCGATGCGGTGCCGCGCAACCTGATCCGGATGGCGCAGAGCTTCAACGTGCCGTTCCACGCCATCGTCCGCCGCGTGATCTGGCCGGGCGCGTTGCCCTCGATCCTGGCAGGCTTCCGCATCACCGCGTCGGTTGCGCTCTTGCTCGTCGTCAGCGCCGAAATGATCGGCGCGCAATTCGGCATCGGTGCCTTCGTGCTGCAGGCCGGCAACCTGATGCAGACCGATCAGCTCTTGGCCGGCGTCGTGATCCTATCGCTGTTCGGGCTTGCGGTGGGGAAGCTGATCAACTTGCTCGAGGCGCGATTGCTGCACTGGCGGTGAGGTGTGGTCCGTGCCACCAAACACTCGTCATGGCCGGGCTTGACCCGGCCATCCACGTCTTTGGTCGCCGCTCGAAGGGAAGTCGTGGATGCCCGGGTCAAGCCCGGGCATGACGTGGAGAGAGCGAGCGTCCGTTACGCGTTCCCGCGATCCTCGCGGAACAGGTCGAGCTTCTGCTGCACCGGACGGTCGGAGAAGGAGAACAGCACGGAGTCCGTATCCGCCTCGTGCGTGACCCAGTGCCAGCTCGGCACCACGAACAGATCGCGCGGGCCCCACTCGAAGGTCTGGTCGCCGATCCTCGTGCGGCCCTTGCCCTCGATCGCGGCGAACACGGTGGCGTCGGTTGCGCGATAGCGCGCGGTCTTGAACCCCTTCGGCAGCAGCTGGATGAAGGTGCCGATGGTCGGCATCGCGAAGTCGCCGGTCTCGGGATTGGAGAATTTCAGCTTCAGGCCGTGGCAGGCGTCCCACTCGTTGCTTGCCTTGGCCTTCTCCAGCGCCTCGCGGGTGTGTTCATAGGGGTAGTTGAAGATCGGCGAGGTCTTCGACGTCCGCTTCAGGTCGACCGGCAGCAAATTGTGGCCGTAACGCGCAAAACTGTCGCCGGCGGGTTTTGAGATGGTCTGCTGGTCTTCCTTCGCGCCTTCCGCGAAGGAGCAGTCGAAGAACTGCACCATCGGGATGTCGAGCCCGTCGAGCCAGAACATCGGCTCGTTGGTTTCGTTCGAGTGGTCGTGCCAGGTCATCGAGGGCGTGATGACGAAGTCGCCCGGCGACATCGCGGTGCGCTCGCCATCGACGGCGGTATAGGCGCCCTTGCCCTCGAGCACGAAGCGCAGCGCCGATTGCGCATGGCGATGCGCCGGCGCGATATCGCCGGGCACCACCATCTGTACGCCGGCAAACAGCGAGGTCGTGATCTTCGATTGTCCGCGCAGGCCGGGATTCTCCAGCACCAGCACGCGCCGCTCGGCCTCCTTGGCCGTGATCAGCTTGCCGGCCTCGTTCATGTAGTCGCGGATCTGGTCGAACTTCCAGAGATGCGGGCGGCAGGCGCTCTTCGGCTCCGGCGTGATCAGATCGTTCATCACGTTCCACAGCGCCGAGAGATTCTGGCCGTCGATCTTCTTGTAGAACGCCTCGCGCTCCGGGGTCTTCTGCACGGCTTCCATCGGGACCTCCCGTCATTCTTGCTTGTTGCCAATTGACAGTATACTGCCAATATGAGTAGCGTCAACGGTACGTAGCAAGCCAAACGAGAACGAAGTTGCAGGGAGGTTCCGATGAAGCTGCATGGCTATTTCCGCAGCAGCGCATCCTACCGGGTCCGGATCGCGCTTAACCTCAAGGGCCTCACGACAGAGCACCTGCCGCATCATCTGCGCAAGGGTGAGCAGTGCGCGCCGGGCTATCTCGCCATCAACCCGCAGGGGCTGGTGCCGACATTGGAGGACGATGCCGGCGCGATCCTCACCCAGTCGCTCGCCATCATCGAGTGGCTGGACGAGACCCATCCCAATCCGCCGCTGCTGCCGAAGGATCCGCTGCGCCGCGCCAAGGTCCGCGCCTTCGCGCAGGCGATCGCCTGCGACACCCACCCGGTTCAGAATTTGAAAGTGCTGGCGCGGCTGCGTCAGCTCGGCCTGCCGGAGGAAAAGGTGACGGAGTGGGCGGCCTGGGCCAACCGCGAAGGGTTGGCGGCGTGCGAGACGCTGATATCGGGCGAGGCCGGGCCGTTCTGCTTCGGCGATCAGCCGACGTTGGCCGATCTCTGCCTGGTGCCGCAGCTCGCCAATGCACGCCGCTTCGGCGTCGATGTGTCGGCCTATCCGCGTCTCCTGAAAGCCGAAGCGGCCGCCAGGGCCGTGAAGGCATTCGCCGACGCCGCTCCGGACAAGCAGCCCGATGCCGAATAGCAAGCAATCGCCTGTGACCATGGACGCGGTCTATGCCGCGCCGGGTTATCTGTTCCGGCGGATGCAGCAGATCGCGGTCGCGCTGTTCGTCGAGGAGTGCAAGGCGTTCGATCTGACGCCGGTGCAATATGCGGCGCTGATCGCGATCTCGACCCATCCCGGCATCGACGCCACGCGGCTGTCGGCCGTGATCGCGTTCGATCGCTCCACGCTCGGCAACGTGATCGAGCGGCTCGAGGCCAAGGATTTCATCGCGCGCAAGCCGGCGGCGGAGGACAAGCGCGTCAAGCTGCTCTACCTCACCAAGGCGGGCGCGGCCGTTCTGCACGACATCATGCCATCGGTCGACAAGGCGCAGGCGCGCATGCTGCAGCCGCTGAAGCCGACCGACCGCAAGACGCTGCTGGCGCTGTTGACCCAGCTCGTCGATCTCAACAACGAGGCGTCGCGCGTGCCGCTGCGCGCCGAGGACGCACTCGAACATCTCGGGAAGTCTGGCTGATGACTGACACCAAACCGGTCCTGATCGCAGGCGGCGGCATCGGCGGCCTTGCCGTTGCGCTGGGCCTTGCGCAAAAGGGCATCCGTTCGGTCCTGCTGGAGAAGGCCTCACGCCTCGGTGAGATCGGCGCCGGCATCCAGCTCGGCCCGAACGCGTTCCACGCCTTCGACTATCTCGGCGTCGGCGAGGCCGCACGCAATATGGCGGTTTACATCGACCAGCTCCGGCTGATGGATGCGCTGACTGCGGATGAGATTACCCATATCGATCTGGGCGACGCCTTCCGCGCCCGCTTCGGCAATCCCTATGCGGTGGTTCATCGCGGCGATCTGCACGGCGTGTTCCTGCGCGCCTGCGAGAGCCACGACTTGATCGAGCTGCGCGTCTCCAGCGAGGTTGTCGGCTACGAGCAGGACGGTTCATCGGTGACGGCCAAGCTCGCCATTGGCGAGCGGATCACTGGGCGGCTCCTGATCGGCGCCGACGGGCTGTGGTCGAACATCCGCAAGCAGGTCACATCAGACGGGCCGCCGCGGGTCTCCGGACACACCACCTATCGCTCGGTGATCCCGACCGAGCAGATGCCTGAGGATTTGCGCTGGAACGCGGCGACGCTGTGGGCGGGCCCGAAATGCCACATCGTGCATTATCCGCTGTCGGGCTGGAAGGTGTTCAACCTCGTCGTCACCTACCACAACGACGCGCCGGAGCCGGTCGCCGGCCAACCGGTGTCGGAGGAGGAGGTGATGAAGGGCTTTCGCCATGTGCATGAGCGGGCGCAGAACATCATCCGCCACGGCACCAACTGGAAGCTCTGGGTGCTGTGCGACCGCGATCCGACCGAGCGCTGGGTCGACGGCCGCGTCGCGCTGCTCGGCGACGCCGCGCACCCGATGCTGCAATATTTCGCGCAAGGCGCCTGCCAGGCGATGGAGGATGCGGTCTGCCTGTCGCACATGCTGGCCAACCATGACGATCACGCCGCCGCGCTCGAGGCCTATCGCGCGCAGCGCTTCCCACGCACCGCGCGCGTGCAGCTGATGTCGCGCGCGATCGGCGAGCACATCTACCATCCCTCAGGCGAGCACGCCCGCTTCCGCAACGCGATCATGAGCGCGAAGTCGCAGGAGGAATGGTGCGACGATATTGCGTGGTTGTATGGCGGGACGGGGTTGGGCGCAGTCGGCGGCTAGGGAAGGTGAGGCGGCTGCCGCACCCTCAGTCGTCGTCCCGGACAAGCGAAGCGCGATCCGGGACCCATAACCACGAATGCTTGTGTGGCGGGCGCTGCCGCCACAGCTCAATGCAACAACTGGCGTCGGTGGTTATGGGTCCCGGCGAAGAGCCGGGACGACACCGAGTATGTGGCCGCTACATCCGCATCACCGCCTGCCGGTCGATCTTGCCCGTTCCGGTCTTCGGCAGCTCGTCGATGAATTTCACCTCGCGCGGATATTTGTAGGGCAGGAGTTTCGTCTTAACGTAATCCTGCAGTCGCCGCGTCGCCTCACCGGTATCGAAGCCGCTCCGGTTCATCACCACCACTGCCTTCAGCGTCATGCGGCGGTCCGGCAACTCGAAGGCGTAGACCGCGCATTCGCGGACGTCGGGGTGATCGGCGAGGCAGAGCTCGACCTCGAGCGGATAGACCCACTGGCCGGAGATCTTGATCAGGTCGTCGGCACGGCCGCGGAAGAAATGGAAACCGTCGCTGTCGCGCACGAAGCGGTCGCCGGTGTAGGTCCAGCCGCCCTCGCGCACGGTCTCGGCGGTCTTGTCGGGCCGGTTCCAGTAGAGCGGGGTGGCGGAATCGCCGCGCACCCATAAAATGCCTTCCTCGTTGTCGCCGACCTCGTGGTCGTCCTTGTCGCGCAGCATCACCTCATAGCCGGGAACGCGAAGGCCGGCGGCGCCGAGCTTCTTCTGCTCCGCGCGGTTGCTGAGATAGATGTGCAGCACCTCGGTCGAGCCGAGGCCCTCGATGATCTCGAGCCCGGTTAACGCCTTCCAGCCGTTGAAGACCTCGGCCGACAGCACCTCGGCGGCCGAGAGCGACATCCGCAGTGACGAGAAATCGGTCAGGTCGGCGCCGTCGGCCTTGGTCAGCGCGGTGTAGAGCGTCGGCAGGCCGAAGAATACGGTCGGGCGATGCTGCGTGATCGCCGCGAAGATCGTCGCCGGCTTGGGCTGGCCCGGCAGCAGCAGCGTGGCGGCGCCGACCGAGAACGGGAAGGTGATCGAATTGCCGAAGCCGTAGGCGAAGAAAATCTTCGGCACCGAGAAGCAGATGTCGCCGGGCTCAAGCTTCAGCACGCTGCGGGCAAAGGCGAGCTCGCTATAGGCCATGTCGTGCTGCAAATGCACGATGCCCTTGGGACGGCCGGTCGAACCTGACGAATACATCCAGAACGCCATCTCGTTGCGATCGGTGTCGGCCTCCGGCAATTCGGTCGCAAAGTCCGTGAGCCATTCGCTGGCAATGCGCGCATCACCGACCGCGTGGTCGTTGGCCATGCCATTGACCACGATCAGCGTGCGCAGCGGCGTGTCCTTGCAGGCCTCGGCGTTGAAACGCGAACAGAACTCGGCATCGGCCACCGCGACCGCGGCGCTCGCGTCCGACAGGTAGAACTGCAACAGATCGGGTGGCGTCAGCGTGTTGATCAGGAGCGGGACGAAGCCCGCCCGCACCGCACCGAAGAAGGCGGCCGGATAGACCGGCGTGTCGTCGAGAAACAGGAGGATGCGGTCGCCGCGCTTCAATCCGAGCGATTTGAAGCCATGGCCCCAGCGCGCGGCCTCCGCGCAGAGCTCGCGATAGGTCCGCGTGCCCGCCGGGCCGGTCAGCGCCAGCCGGTCGGCATTCCCGTTGCCGAGATTGTCGAACAGGATGCGGCTGGCATTGTAGCGTGCAGCAATCGCGAAGCCGATTTCGCGTGCACCGGGACTGTCCGAAGGCACCTGGTCGATGATGGCGGTCATGACCTGCTCCTCGCGGCTTCATAGCGGGCCATGAAGCCCGGCGACATCGCGCGCAGCCGCGCATCGTCGATCCGGCCGGAGCGCGTGATGTAGCTATAGGCGAAATCCATCAGGCCGAGCTTCATGTGCTCGGCGAAATGCTCGTACCAGTCGGCGCTGGTGCGCGCCGCGGTGACGAGCTTCTTCACGATCGGCTTGCGTTCGCTCTCATAGCGCGCGAGCGCCGGCGCGATACCTGCCTCCGCCTCCAGCGCCCTGGTCAGCGCGATCGCGTCCTCGATCGCAAGGCGCGTGCCCGAGCCGATCGAGAAATGCGCCGAATGCAAGGCGTCGCCGATCAGCACCATGTTGCCGTGCGACCAGCGCTCGTTCCAGATCCAGGGAAAATTGCGCCACACCGATTTGTTCGACACCAGCCGGTGGCCGTCGAGCGTCGCGGCGAACACCGTCTCGCAAATCGCCTGCGATTCCTCGATGCTCTTGTCGGCAAAGCCGTAGGCCGCCCAGGTCGCGGCGTCGCACTCGACCAGGAAAGTGCTCATGCCCTTTGCGTAGCGGTAGTGATGGGCGTTGAAGCTGCCGAGCTCGGTTTTGACGAAGGTCTGCGATAGCGTCGCAAAGGTCTTCGTGGTGCCATACCAGGCGAACTTGTTGGTCGAGTGCGACACCGACGCGCCGAACGCGGTCTCGAAGCCGCGGCGGACCATCGAGTTCAGCCCGTCGGCGGCGACGATCAAGTCATAGCCCGCAAGCTGATCCACCGATTGCACCGAGGTGTCGAAACGTGGCACGACGCCAACGCTGCGCACCCGCTGCTGCAGGAGCGTGAGCAGCGCCAGCCGGCCGATCGAGGAGAAGCCGACGCCGTCGATCTCGACGCTCTCGCCGCGCAGATTCAGCGTGATGTTCTTCCAGCTCTCCATCCTGGGCGCGATGGCGTCGACCGTGTCGGGGTCGTCGGCGCGCAGGAAGTCCAGCGCCTGCTCGGAAAACACTACGCCGAAGCCCCAGGTGGCGTCGGCAGCGTTCTGCTCGAACAGATCGATCTCGGCGTCGGGATGACGCTTCTTCCAGAGATAGGCGAAATAGAGCCCGCCGGGCCCTCCGCCGATCACGGCGATGCGCAACGTCTGCCTCCCAGATTGACAGTGTACTTACTAATTGGAGCCAGACTAGACTTCCTCCGGCGGGAACGCCAGAGGGAAAATGCGTCCGAGCGCTAGCTCAATAGCAGCGGCGGACCTTGACGCCGCCGACCCACACCCAGCGGCAGCCGGCGACCACCGGCTTGCGGACGACCACGGCGCCGCGATAGCCGGCGCATCCCGCGCGATAGACGCCGCGCGCGCAGACCACGGCATTGGCGTCGGCGGATTCAAAAGTCATCGTCGCAGCGAAGGACAGCACGGCGGCAGCAATCAGCAGGAATGAACGCATGAGATCTCTCCCGGTGGTTCTCTTCGACGTCTGGCAGTCAGTCTCCGTCAGTCAGTAAAGGTGCTGCGGATGCAGGTCCGCCGCCGTCTGCGGCGACCAAATCGCGCCGATCGACGGCGCGCCCGTGCGCGGCTATTTCTTCTCGGCCGCGGCCAGCACCTTCTTGCAGGCGGCCGAGAGCTTGTCGCTCTCCTTGGACAGGCAGGCGATGATCCGTCCGCCGCCGGGTGTCACGCCCTTGCAGTATTTCTCATAGTCGCCCATGCAGGCATTGCGCTGCTCCGACGTCAGCTCCTGGGCGAAGGCGGTGGTCGACCCGCCAAGCAGTGCGGCGGTCACGATGATACGCAGCATGTGTGTCTCCCTCTTCCTGACATCGCGCCGGTTGGCTCATCGTGCCGCGAATGGTGCGAGCACCTCCTTGCAGGCCGGCGACAGCGAGCCCGCATTGGTCGCCAGGCACTGCACGATCCGGCCGCCGCCGGGTTGAACGCCGCCGCAGAGCGAGCGAACGTCCGCGCCGCAGGCCGAGCGCAGCACGAACAGCTCTTCGCGCGGCCGCAACGGCCGCAGCACGATCACGCTCGGCGCGGCCGCGGGCGCGGCTGCGGGTGCCGCCGCCGTCCCGGCGGGCGCGGCGGCAGATGTCGCCCCGCCACCGCTCGCCGCGGCAACGGCCTTCTCGCATGCCGGCGAAAGACTAGCCCTGTTCCTCTCCAGGCATTGCAGCGCCGGTGCGCCCCCGGTCGGCACGCCCGCGCAGACCTTCGGATAGTCCGACCGGCAGGCGCTGCGGATCGCCGAGATCTGGGCGCTGCTTGGCTGCTTGCTTGTGGTCTTTGGTGCCGCGGCCTCGGCCGCCGGCTTGGCCGGCGCGGATTCGGTCTTCGCCGCAGCCGGTGCGGACTCGGCCTTTGGCGCGGCCGGTGCCTCGACCGCGCGGACCGCGCTCGCACAAGCTCCGGACAGGCTCGCCATGTTCTTCTGCAGGCATTGCAGCGACGCTTCACCGCCGGGCGGGACGCTCGAGCAATGCGCGGCGTAGTCGTTGCGGCATTGCGACTTGATGGCGTCGCGCTGCGCCTGGGTTGGTGCCTGCGACAATGTCGGTGTCGTGCTTGCGAGTGTGGCGAGCGCGAGCAGCGCCGAAAGCCCTGCCGCGCGGGTCAACGCGTTGATCATTTGACTCAATCCCTTTGTTGTCGCTGGAAGCCGCCGCTTCAACCGAAGTCAGTCGTGGAAAAAAGTTTTGATCTAACAACCTTGGCGAGCGACATCATTTTCGCTTTCGAGTTCCACTGCAAGCGGATTGTTGCTAAGCATGGAGCAAGCTAGTCTTTGCCCGCTACGACGCCTTTTTCGAACGCACTTTGAAATAGAGGCCCGGAAATGAGGCATGCGCGCACGCCGACACACGCGACGTTGAGCAGAATTGTGCGGCTGCGAACCACGGCGGTCGCGCGCGTGGCTTTCGCGACATTCGCCTTCGCGAGCTTAAGTGCCTGCGAACAAAATAGTTTGTGGCGCCGCCGCCGCCCAAGGTCGATGTTGCAGTGCCCGTGCAGCGCGCCATCACGCGCTACATCGATGCCACTGGCAACACTGCGCCGATCAAGAGCGTCGATCTGGTTGCGCGCGTGCAGGGCTTCCTGCAGTCGATCGACTACAAGGACGGCACCTTCGTGAAGGAGGGGACCACACTGTTCACGATCGAGCCGGAGACCTACAAGCTGAAGCTCGAGCAGGCGAAGGCCGCCGAAGCCGGTGCGCAGGCGACGCTGAAGCAGGCCGAAGCGGACTTCAAGCGGCAAACGGATCTGGTGCAGCGGCAAGCTGTCTCGCAGGCGACTCTCGATACATCTACCGCGACGCGCGACAACGCGCAGGCCGGTTTGCAGCAGGCCGAAGTCAACACCAAGATCGCCGCGGTCAATTACGGCTATACCAACGTCACCGCGCCGTTCGACGGCATCGTCAGCAATCACCTCGTGTCGATCGGCGAGCTCGTCGGCGCGGCGTCGCCGACCCAGCTTGCCAGCATCGTGCAACTCGATCCGATCTATGTGAACTTCAACGTCAACGAACAGGACGTACAGCGCGTCCGCGACGAGGCGCGCAAGCTCGGCATGACCGCGAACGATCTCAGGCAATTGCCGGTCGAGGTCGGGCTGCAGACCGAAACCGGCTATCCGCACAAGGGCAATCTGGACTACGCCGCTCCGACGCTGAACCAGTCGACCGGAACACTGCCGGTGCGTGGCGTGATCCCCAATCCCGACCGTGTCCTGCTGCCGGGCTTCTACGTCCGCGTCCGCGTGCCCTTCGGCAAGCCGGACAATGCGCTGCTGGTCCCCGACGTCGCGCTCGGCAGCGACCAGACCGGACGCTACGTTCTGGTCGTGAACAGCGAGAACGTCGTCGAGCAGCGCAAAGTGCAGACCGGGCCGCTCGAGGGCGAGCTGCGCGTCATCGAAAGCGGGCTGAAGCCGGACGACCGTGTCGTCACCGCCGGCCTGTTGCGCGCGATCCCGGGGCAGAAGGTCGACCCGCAACTCAAGAAGATCGAAGCGGCGGCGGCACCGGCAAAATAGGGACGCGCCATGATATCGAAATTCTTCATCGAGCGGCCGGTCCTGTCCAACGTCATCGCGATCCTGATGATCCTGATCGGCGGCGTGGCGCTGTTCAACCTCGCGGTCGCGCAATATCCCGACGTCGTCCCGCCGACGGTGCAGGTGACGACGCGCTATCCGGGTGCATCCGCGAAAACCGTGGTCGACACCGTGGCGCTGCCGATCGAACAGCAGGTCAACGGCGTCGAGGACATGCTCTATATGCAGTCCTATGCCGGCGCTGACGGCACCTACACGCTGACGGTGACCTTCAAGATCGGCGTCGACCTCAACTTCGCGCAGGTCTTGGTGCAGAACCGCGTCTCCAGTGCGCTGGCGCAACTGCCGACCGCGGTGCAGAATCAGGGCGTCACGGTCCAGAAGAAGTCGACCTCGATCCTTTTGTTCGTGACGCTGACCTCGCCGAACAAAACCTACGACAGCCTGTTCCTGTCGAACTATGCCACCATCAACATCCGCGACGAGCTGTCGCGCCTGCCGGGCGTTGGCAACGTCACCGTGTTCGGCGCCGGCCAATATTCGATGCGGGTCTGGCTCGATCCGAACAAGCTGCAGGTCCGCGGACTGATGCCGCAGGATGTCGTCCAGGCGATCCAGCAGCAGAGCCAGCAGGTCACTGCGGGCCAGGTCGGGGCGCCGCCGACGCCGCCGGGACAGGCATTCCAGTACACGCTGAACGTCAACGGCCGGCTCAGCGACGCGAGCCAGTTCGAGGACATCATTGTCAAGACCGGCACTGTCGGCGACGTCACCCGTGTGCGCGACGTCGGCTGGGTCGAACTCGGCGCGCAAACCTACAGCCAGGTGTTCTCGCTGAACCAGAAGCCGGCCACCGGCATCGGCGTGTTCCTGTCGCCCGGCGCCAATGCGCTACAGGTCGAGAAGGCGGTCGAGAAGAAGGTGACGGAACTGGCCAAGCAGTTCCCGCAGGATATCAAATACGACACGCCGTTCGACACCACCAAGTTCGTGCAGGCATCGATCGACGAGGTTTACAAGACCCTCATCGAAGCCGGCCTGCTGGTGCTGGTCGTGATCCTGGTGTTCCTGCAGGACTGGCGCGCGATGCTGGTGCCGGCGACGACCGTGCCGGTCACCATCATCGGCGCGTTCGCCGCGATGGCTGCGCTCGGCTTCACCATCAACCTGTCGACGCTGTTTGCGATCGTGCTCGCGATCGGTATCGTGGTCGACGACGCCATCGTGGTGGTCGAGGGCGCCGCGCACAATATCGAGCGCGGCATGTCCGGCCATGATGCCGCGATCAAGGCGATGGACGAATTGTTCGCGCCGATCGTCGGCATCACGCTGGTGCTGATCTCGGTGTTCCTGCCGGCGGCCTTCCTGCCGGGGCTGACCGGGCGGATGTACGCGCAATTTGCGCTTGTCATCGCGGCGACCGCGCTGCTCAGCGCCGTCAATGCCGCGACGCTGAAGCCGACGCAGTGTGCGCTGTGGCTGCGCCGGCCGGTGCCGCCTGCGCAGCGCAATTTCTTCTACCGCGGCTTCAACGCGGTCTATGACCGCGTGGAGCGCGGCTACACGCGGGTGATCGGCGGGATCGCCGGCCACGCCAAGACCTCGGTCCTCATTGCGCTGCTCCTGATCGGGGCCGCCGGTTACGGCCTGTCACGGGTGCCGACCGGCTTCATTCCGATCGAGGACCAGGGCTATCTGCTGGCCGCCGTGCAGTTGCCCGACGGCGCCGCGATCGATCGCACCCAGAGCGTGCTCGACCAGGTCACCGAAATCGCCAGCAAGACGCCCGGTGTCGAGCAGGTGGTCGCGATCACCGGCATTTCCGCGCTCGACAATTCGTCGAGCCTGGCCAATGCCGGCGTCGCCTATCTGATCCTGAAGGATTGGAACTCGCGCGGGCCCGGCGAGGATCTGCGCTCGCTGGTCTACGGCCTCAACGACAGGCTCGCGGTGATCGAGCAAGCGCGTATCCTCGTGATCCCGCCGCCGCCGATCCAGGGTATCGGCAACGCCGCCGGCTTTGCCATGCAGGTCCAGCTCCGCGACGGCAACGCCGATTACGGCAAGCTGCAGGCAGTCACCGGCGCCGTCGTCGCCAATGCGCAGACACAAAGTGCGCTGCAGCGCGTCTCGTCGTCGTTCCGCTCGATGGTGCCGCAGTTCGACGTCCAGGTCGACCGCATCAAGACCCAGACCCTGCACGTCACCACCGACCAGATCTTCTCGACGCTCTCATCCTATCTCGGCGCGAGCTACGTCAACCAGTTCAACAAGTTCGGCCGCACCTTCCAGGTCTACACCCAGGCCGATGCGCAGTACCGCCTGACCTTGCGCGACATCGAGAACCTGATGGTGCGCAACAGCAATGGCGACATGATCCCGATCGGCACCGTGGCGAAGATCACGCCGGCGGTCGGTCCGTCGCTGATCAGCCTCTACAACCTTTATCCGTCCGCGACCATCATCGGACTGCCGGCGCAGGGCTACAGCTCCGGCCAGTCGATGGCGCTGATGGAGGAGATCGCGGCAAAGACCCTGCCGCCGGGCAGCGGCTATGAATGGACGGCGATGTCGTACCAGGAGAAGGCGGTCGGCAACCAGATCTACTACACGTTCGCCCTGGCGCTGCTGCTGGTCTACCTCGTGCTCGCCGGCCAGTATGAGAGCTGGTACGCCCCGATCTCGGTGATCCTGGCGGTGCCGCTGTCGCTGCTCGGGCCGACGCTGGTGCTGACGTCGCTGCGGATCGAGAACAACCTCTACACTCAGATCGGCATCATCCTCCTGATCGCGCTGTCGGCCAAGAACGCGATCCTGATCGTCGAGGTCGCGCTCGAGCACCACGTGCGCGACGGCAAGCCGGTGCTGGAATCGGCGATCGACGCCGCGCGGGCCCGGTTCCGGCCGATCCTGATGACGTCGTTCGCCTTCATCCTCGGCGTGCTGCCGCTGGTGATCGCGACCGGCGCTGGCGCCAACGCCCGCAAATCGATCGGCATCACCGTGTTCTCCGGCATGATCGCCTCGACCTGCCTCGCCGTGCTGTTCGTCCCGGCGTTCTTCGTCGTGGTGCAGAACTTTGAGAACTGGCGCAAGGCGAAGAAGGGGAAGGCGGTTGATGCGCAGGCGGTCTCGCAGGCGTCGGGGACGGTGCATTAGTTGTGTTGTAGCCGCGCACGCAAAGCTATCCCCATCACCCTGAGAAGGCCGCGAAGCGGCCGTCTCGAAGGGCGAACGGCCCAGCTTTCTCCACGCGGCACCAGCGGGGCCGTACATCCTTCGAGACGCGCGTTCCGCGCTCCTCAAGATGACGGTGCTCACACCGCCTATCTGCCTACACCCGCACCATGCGCTTGCCGCGATTCTCGCCGGCCAGAAGCCCGATCAAGGCTTTCGGTGTGTTCTCGAGCCCGTCGATCACGTCCTCCTGCACCTTCAGTCTGCCCGAGGCGACCCAGGACTGCAGGTCGGCGAGCGCGGCGTCGCGCTGGTCCATGTAGTCCATCACGATGAAGCCCTGCATGATCAGCCGCTTCACCACGATCAGGCCGGGCACGCCGCGCGGGCCGTGGGCGGAGGGCACGCCGTCATATTGCGAGATCGCTCCGCAGCACGCGATGCGGCCGCGGTTGTTCATCTGCGAGAGGCAGGCTTCCAGGATGTCGCCACCGACATTGTCGAAATAGACGTCGATGCCCTTGGCCGCCGCCGCGCGCAGCGCCTTGTAGGTCGCGCCGTCCTTGTAATCGACCGCGGCGTCGAAGCCGAGCTCTGATGTCAGCCAGTGGCACTTGTCCCTGCCGCCGGCGATGCCGACGACCCGGCAGCCCTTGATCTTCGCGATCTGGCCGACGATCGAGCCGACCGAACCGGCGGCCGCCGACACCACGACGGTCTCTCCCTCCTTGGGCTTGCCGACATCGAGCAGGCCGAAATAGGCGGTCAGCCCGGCCACGCCATAGACACTGAGCAGATGCGTCATCGGCTCGAGCTTCGGCATCTTCGACAGGTGCTTGGCCGGCAGTGCGGCATAGTCCTGCCAGCCGGTATCGCCGAACACGAGATCACCGGCTTTCAGGCCAAGCGCCTTTGACGACACCACTTCGGCGATGCTGCCGCCGGCCATCACGGTGTTGGCCTCGACGGCGGAGCGGTAGGTCGCGCCGTGCATCCAGGCGCGGTTGGCGGCGTCGAGCGAGATGTAGCGCGTCTTCAGCAATGCCTCGCCGTCCTTGGGCTCGGGTATCGCACCGTTGACGAGCCTGAAATGTTCGGGGCCGAGTTTGCCGGTCGGCTTCTCCACGAGCAGGATCTGACGATTGATGGTGTCGTTCATGGCGATGTCTCCCCCTTGAGACCTTGATCGTTCCGGATGCAATTGACTGCATCGCGGGCGCGCGACTGCACACATTGTGCGTTGCATAACGCTAGTCCGCGCGCTGGCATTCCACAACGGGAACGTTTCGGCAAAATTCCCGCCGGGCGGAAGCGTGTTGCGTCGCTGCGTAAATCTGCCACACTCAACTCAGCCGGGAACTTACGGGGGTAAGCAAATGTCCAGCAGGTTTACGCAGTACATCATGATTGCGATGGTCCTTGGCATTGTGATGGGGACGATTGTCTTCAACTACTTTCCTGACAGCCGTGCCGAAATCGCCGCAGACGTAAACCTGATCGCGATGCTGTTCCTGCGCATGATCAAGATGATCATCGCGCCCTTGGTGTTCGCAACCCTCGTCGGCGGCATCGCTCATATGGGAAGCGGCGCACGGCTCGGGCGCATCTTCGCCAAGACCATGGGCTGGTTCGTTTCCGCTTCTTTCATTTCGCTCTTGCTCGGCCTCGTGATGGTCAATTTGCTGCAGCCCGGCGCCAACTTCCCGGGCACGCTGCCCGACAAGGCGCAGTCGACCGGCCTGCCGGTGTCGGCTTTCTCCTTTGAAAAATTCCTGATCCATCTGGTGCCGACCTCGATCGCGGACGCGATGGCGCAGAACGAGATCCTGCAGATCGTGGTATTCGCGGTGTTCTTCGCGGTCGCGCTCGGCGCGATGCCGGAGCGGGCGAAACCGATCATGAGCATGATCGACGATCTCGCCCACATCATGCTGAAGGTGACGGGCTATGTGATGCTGTTCGCGCCGCTCGCGGTGTGGGCGGCGATCATGGCCACCGTCTCGAAGAACGGCCTCGGCGTGCTCTGGAAGCTGATCGTGTTCATGGGCGGCTTCTATCTCTCGCTTCTGATCCTGTGGGCGATCCTGGTCGTGGTCGGCTTCGTCGTGATCGGGCCGCGCTACAGCCACCTGCTGCGGCTGATCCGCGAGCCGTTGATGATCGCGTTCTCGACCGCCTCGTCGGAGGCCGCCTATCCGAAGACGCTTGAAGGGCTCAACCGCTTCGGCGCCTCGTCGCGGATCTCGGCCTTCGTGCTGCCGCTCGGCTATTCGTTCAATCTCGACGGCACGATGATGTATTGCACCTTCGCGAGCGTCTTCATCGCGCAGACCTACCACATCGAGATGTCCCTCGGCACGCAGCTCGCGATGCTGGCGACGCTGATGATCACCTCGAAGGGCGTCGCCGGCGTGCCGCGCGCCTCCCTCGTCGTGATCGCGTCCACGCTGGCGCAGTTCGGCATCCCCGAGGCCGGCCTGTTGATGATCATGGGCATCGACACCTTCCTCGACATGGGCCGCAGCGCCACCAACGTGATCGGCAACTCGCTGGCAACCGCTGTTGTCGCGAAGTGGGAGGGTGAGCTGAAGGCCGAGCACGAGCTCGAGCCCGACGACGCGGTGCCGTCGGATGCCGTGCCCGGCGCCGTGATGGCCGGCCATTGACGGGAGGGATGCATGCATCGCGCCCGATGGAGGCCGACATGGGCTAACGGCCAGACGCCGTCAGCATGCTTGCTATCAGCGCGCCTGCTGGCAGCATGTCTGCTGGCAACGCCCGCCTACGCGCAGTCGCCCGGCGGCGAGGGGCTCAGTCCTACGCTCGCCAATATCAAGGCCACGCATACCGTGCGGCTCGGCTATCGCGAGAGCTCGCCGCCGTTCTCGTTCCTCGACCATTCCAACCGGCCGATCGGCTATAGCCTCGAACTGTGCGAGGCGATCGTCGAGGAGATCGGGGTCGAGGTCGACGACGCCAATCTCAAGATCGAGCATGTCAAGGTCACCTCCGACGACCGCATTCCGGCGATCGTGCAGAACAAGATCGATCTCGAATGCGGATCGACCACGGCCAACGCCGAGCGCGGCAAGCAGGTGGCGTTCTCGCCGCTGATGTTCGTGGCCGGCACCAAGCTGATGGTGCCGAAGGCCTCGGGCGTGTCGCAGGTCGCCGATCTCAAGGGCAAGACGGTGGTGGTGACCAAGGGCACCACCAACGAGCAGGCGATGCACAATGTCGACAAGAAGCTGTCGCTCGGGCTGAACATCGTCACCGCAGGCGATCACGAGCAGTCCTATCAGATGCTGGTGGACGGCAAGGCTGACGCGTTCGCGACCGACGACATCCTGCTCTACGGCCTGATCGCGCGGCACAAGTCGCAGGCCACGTTCCGCGTCACCGGCGACTATCTGTCCTACGACCCCTACGGCATCATGTACCGCAAGGGCGAGCCGCAGATGAAGGACGTGGTCGAGCGCACCTTCCGCAAGCTCGCCACCAACCGCGACATCGTTCCGCTCTACAACAAGTGGTTCATCGCGCGCTTGCCGACCGGCGAGAAGCTCAACGTCGCGATCTCGCCGCAGCTCGAGGAGGCCTTCAAGGCGCTCGACGATTCGGCGGGCGGGGCGAATTAGTCGGTGACGCGCTCGTGTAGGGTGGGCAAAGGGGCGCTAGCCCCGTGCCCACCAACACGAGCAACGCAAGGCGTGGTGGCCACGCTTCGCTTTGTCCACCCTACGCACTTGGGCTACGCAAACACCTCATCCAGCGCGGCTTGATACGCCGCCTCGACCAAGTCCGGATGGCGCTTACCCAGCGCTTCCATCTTCACGCCGGAATTGACTTCGAGCACCTGCCAGCGGCCGTTGGCCCGCACCACGTCAACAGAAGCGAAGCGGATACCAACCGCCTTCGCGGCCTTGATCGCGAGCGCGACGCAGGCGTCGCGTGCCTCGCCGTCGGCGAGCAGCACCGGCTCCGCGCCGGCATCCAGATTGTGCCGCCAGTTGAGGATGCGTCGCTCGCCTGCGGGCAGGATGACTTCGAGCTCGGCCGCGGAGAAGTCCTCGGTGGCGGTGTTGAGTTGCTCCGCCGCGACCGCTCTGCGCGCGAGCTCACGCAGCGAATGCGTGCCGTCGCCTGTGATCGTCGGACGCGTCTTGCCGTAGACGATCAACGCGCGCTCGTCGAGCAGCACCACGCGGACCTCGTCCTCGATCTCGACATAGGGCGAGATTGCAAGACTCGGATAGGCGGCAAGGATGCGGGCGGCCGCTCGCTCCAGTTGCGGCCTGGTCGACACGCGGACAACAAGCTCGCCCGAGGTGCCCTCATTGGGCTTGACGACGAGGCCTTGCGGATGCTGCTCGAGAAGACGCAGCATCGCATCAAACGAGTCCGATCCCGGAATGTGCTTGCTGAGCTTCGCACCGAGGAACAGCGTGTGCGGAATGACTGATACGCCGGCCGCTGCCAGCGCTTCCGCGCAGGCCGCCTTGTCGTTCGCGACCTGATGCGCGACCGCGCTGTTCAGCCCGAGATCGTAGCCGATCGCGAGCCGCCGCTGCCCGTCTCGTGTCATGATCACGAGCCAGCCGCCGGACCTGATCTCGATCGCGATTTTGTGCGCGAGACAATATTTTTTGATGGTTTCTAAGAAGATTCGCTGGCTGATCAGGACCACTAAATGATTTTCCCTTCGCAGCACCTTTCGTGGCAATTAATTGCCAGATCGGCGGCGATCTCAGCAAGTAAATTGCGTCGATCTAGCCGCGTTAACGATACCGTGGTCGAACCCTTTTCCGAAATCGATCGACTGCCATTCCGAGATCGCAATTGCACGCTAAGTAATCTTGACTATCTCATCCATCGGCGCAATGGACACACGAGATCTTCAATGATCTCAGTCACTTTCGCGCGGTCGCGAGCAGTCTAGAAATCAATTCGTTCTAAATCCGGCTAGTCGAGAAAACGAAAACACATGAGCGCGTTCTATCGAGAGAAAGTTCTTTCTGTTCACCACTGGACCGATACGCTTTTCAGCTTCCGAGCCACCCGCGATACCGGTTTCCGCTTCCAGAACGGCCAGTTCGCCATGATCGGCCTCGAGGTCGAGGGCCGGCCGCTGTTGCGCGCCTATTCGATGGCGAGCGCCAATCACGAGGAAGAGCTCGAGTTCTTCTCGATCAAGGTGCAGGACGGTCCGCTCACCTCCAAGCTGCAGAAGATCCAGGAAGGCGACACCATCCTGGTCGGCCGCAAGGCGACCGGCACGCTGATCACCGACAATCTGATCCCCGGCAAGCGGCTGCTGCTGCTGTCGACCGGCACCGGGCTCGCGCCGTTCGCCAGCCTGATCAAGGACCCCGACGTCTATGATCGCTACGACTCGATCGTGCTGGTCCATGGCTGCCGCCAGGTCTCCGAGCTTGCCTATGGCGAGGAGCTGGTCGCCAAGCTGCGCGACGACGAATTGTTCGGGCCGCTGCTCTCCGAGAAGCTGCTCTATTATCCGACGGTGACGCGCGAGCCGTTCCGCAACCGCGGCCGCATCACCGACCTCATCACCTCCAACCAGCTCTTCACCGACCTGCATCAGGGCCCGCTCGACATCGAGACCGACCGCATCATGATGTGCGGCAGCCCGGCGATGCTGGAGGACCTGAAGGATCTGTTCGAGACGCGCGGCTTCAAGGAAGGCAGCGGCAACACGCCCGGTCATTTCGTGATCGAGAAGGCGTTCGTCGAGCGCTGAGCTTGGTCGTCCCGGCCAAGCGGAGCGCGAGCCAGGACCCATTACCACCGCTATCTGTTTAGCGAAGGCTGGAGCCCCATCGGGCTCCAGCCTTTTGCTTTTGACCATTGCATCCGCGCTTCCTTCACCTCTCCCGCTTGCGGGGGAGGTCGCATTGCATCGGAGATGCAATGCGGGTGGGGGTTCTTTCCACTCAAAGGTTCTAACAAGCGGAGACACCCCCACCCCAACCCTCCCCCGCAAGCGGGAGAGGGGGCCTACTTCCGCTGTGGCTGCTATTCGGCAGTCTCGTCTGCTGAGTGGCGCCGTTCCTTACCCCGCTGCTATAACTCCCTCAACGCCGCGCACCCGTGCCGACGCGGCAGCCAGGGAGCGCGCATTGTCCATCACCGATCCGAATGCACCGAAGACCGCCTTTGTGTTCGCCGGCGGCGGCAGCTTTGGCGCGATCCAGGTCGGCATGCTGCATTCGCTCGCCCGCCGCGGCATCACCGCTGACATGGTGGTCGGTTCCAGCGTCGGTGCGCTGAACGGCGCCTTCTATGCCGGCGATCCGACGCTGTCAGGCGTCGAGCGGCTGGCCGCGATCTGGCGCGGCCTGCAGCGGCACGACGTGTTTCCGGTGACCTGGAAGACAATGGCGAGCTTCCTGTGGCGGCGCGACTTCCTGATTCCGCACGACGGCATCCGCAAGCTGATCGACGATCACATCCCGTTCCGCAACCTCGAGGACGCGCGGATGCCGGTGCATATCGTGACGACCGACATCATCTCCGGCGACAGCGTGGTGCTGTCGGAAGGCTCGACTGCGGAGGCGATCGTGGCGTCGACCGCAATCCCCGGCGCATTCACGCCGGTTCATTACCGGGATCATTTCCTGGCGGACGGCGCGATTTCGAGCAATACGCCGGTTCGCGTCGCGGTGAGGCAGGGGGCCAAGCGCCTGATCGTGCTGCCGACCGGGCATGCCTGCGCCAACCAGACGCCGCCGTCCGGCGCGCTGGCCAATGCGCTGCATGCGCTGACGCTCCTGATCGCGCGGCAACTCGTCAATGAGCTCGAGAATCTCAACCCCGAGATCGAGTATTTCGTGGTGCCGCCGCTGTGTCCGCTGGTCGGATCACCGTATGATTTCTCGCGCACATCCGATCACATTGAGCGGGCGATCCGAACGACCGACGCATGGCTGGCCGAAGGCGGGTTAAAGCAGGGCCAGATTCCGCACGAGCTGCAACCGCACGAGCATTAGGGATCGCGCCCCGCGGTCCCTTCGTTGCACCGCAAAAGGGACACTTCGAGTCAATTTGCGCAGCCGGCGTCACCGGTCACGTGATCGCGAGCGCTGTCACATCGCTGATGACCTAGCCGTATAACCGGGTAGCACTTGCTCCGTGAGTTGGATTAGGCTCAAGGCCAACAAGATGATCTTGCCGATTGGCTGAGGGGTTCCGATGGAAACGCTGCTGCTTCCGTTCTCGCCACGCTTCATCGTGCTGACGATTTGCTCCGTCGTGACCGCCTTGCTGCTCGGGATCGGGGCCTTCGACCACAACCCGAAGATCTGGGATGTGGTGTTCATACCGCTGGTGATCTTCGGCGCGCTGACGACACTCGGCATCCGCGATCTCGTGCAGAAGAACCACGCGGTGCTGCGCAATTATCCGATTTCCGCGCATATGCGCTTCCTGCTCGAGGAAATCCGCCCGGAGATGCGGCAATATTTCTTCGAGAGCGAGAAGGACGGCATGCCGTTCTCCCGCGACACCCGCGCGGTGGTCTATCAGCGCGCCAAGAAGGTGCTCGACAAGCGGCCGTTCGGCACGCAGGAGGATGTCTATCGCGAAGGTTATGAATGGATGCACCATTCGGTGGCGCCGAAAACGCGCGCCGATCCGAGCTTCCGCATCACCATTGGCGGCCCCGATTGCACCAGGCCGTATTCGGCCTCGGTCTTCAACATCTCGGCGATGAGCTTCGGCGCGCTGAGCCCGAACGCGGTGCGCGCGCTGAACGCGGGCGCCAGGAAGGGCGGCTTCGCGCACGACACCGGCGAAGGCGGCGTCAGCCCCTATCACCGCGAGAAGGGCGGCGACATCATCTGGGAGATCGGCTCCGGCTATTTCGGTTGCCGCAACCGCGACGGCAGCTTCAACCCCGATGAATTCGCCCGCGTCGCCACCGACGACCAGATCAAGATGGTCGAATTGAAGATGAGCCAGGGCGCCAAGCCCGGCCATGGTGGCGTGCTGCCGGCGGCCAAGGTGTCGGAGGAGATCTCCAAGATCAGGGGCGTGCCGATGGGCGAGGACTGCATCTCGCCGGCCGCCCACACGGCGTTCTCGACGCCGCTGCAGATGATGGAGTTCATCGCCCGGATGCGGAAGCTGTCCGGCGGCAAGCCGGCCGGGTTCAAGATGTGCGTCGGCCACCCCTGGGAGTTCCTGGCGATCTGCAAGGCGATGAAGGAAAGCGGGCTCTACCCCGATTTCATCGTGGTCGACGGCAATGAGGGCGGCACCGGTGCAGCACCGCTGGAGTTCATGGACCATTTGGGCATGCCGATGCGCGAGGGCGTCAATTTCGTCCACAACGCGCTGGTCGGCATCGGCGCCCGCGATCGCATCAAGATCGGCGCCTCCGGCAAGGTCGCAACCGCCTTCGACATGGCGCGCGCGATGGCGATCGGGGCCGACTGGTGCAATTCGGCGCGCGGCTTCATGTTCGCGCTCGGCTGCATCCAGTCCTTGAGCTGCCACACCGATCGCTGCCCGACCGGCGTCACATCGCAGGATCCGATCCGCAACCGCGCGCTCTACGTGCCCGACAAGTTCGAGCGCGTGTACAATTATCATCACAACACGCTGCATGCCCTTGCCGAGCTGCTTGCCGCCGCCGGCCTCGAGCATCCGCAGGAGCTGCGGCCGATCCACTTCTCGCAGCGGACCTCGACCACCGAAGTCTGCACCTTCGCGCAACTCTATCCGGCGCTGCGTCCCGGCGAATTGCTCGAAGGCACCGAAGACCGCCGCTTCCGCGACGCCTGGGCGATGGCGCGCGCGGACTCGTTCCAGCCGGCGGGATAGGTGGGTCACATCGAGGCAGGAGATCCGAACCAGGCGCACAGTGCGTCGGCGAGTCCCACCTGAGCCGTCTCGCCGACCCAGGCCACATAGCCGTCGGGCCGGACCAGCACCGCGGTGGGAGCAGGAACAGCGCCGAGCACCGGAAGCTCCCACCGACCGACGTATTCTGCGTCGACCGATTGAACGCGATCGTCCCAGGCCGTGATGTCGAAGCCGCCGGGCTTACCGAAATTGAGCAGCACCGGCCGGGCCTTGTGCAGTAGGGTGAAGACGCGCGGCGGGCCGCCGGCGGTGACCAGGTCGAGATCGGGCATGCGGCGTCCGAGCAGCGCGTGCCCGTCACCGCCGTCGTAACGAATGTCCAGACCGGACATCATCGCGGCCAGCCGCGTGCGCGGCTCGTTCATGGCGAGCAATTCGGACACGATCTCGTGCAGGGCTTTGGTGTGGTCGTCGAAGCGGCGAAGCGCGACTTGCGCCATCGTGTTGCGCAGCACGCGCGCCGCCACCGGGTGGCGCTCGGCATGGTAGGTATCGAGCAGGCTTTCCGGCGAGATGTGCTTCACCACCTGCGCCAGCTTCCAGCCCAGATTCATTGCATCCTGCACGCCGATATTCAGGCCCTGTCCACCCATCGGGGGATGCACGTGGGCGGCGTCGCCGGCGAGCAGGACGCGCTGCTTGCGGTAGGCCGCGGCCTGACGAGTCATGTCGGTGAACCCTGAGATCCAGGTTGGACTGTGGATTCCGAAGTCGGTGCCATAGACGGCGATGAGCGCCTCGCTGACGTTGCGTAGGGTGGGCTCGCTGGTGAGCCGCAGCTGCGGTTCGGTCAGCACGAGCCGCACGTGCCGCGCTCCGCCCTCGGCCCTGCCGATCGCATGCATGCCGACCGCATCCCGGTGAAACCCCCACTTCGGCTCCTCCGACATCTGCGCTTCCGCGATCAGCCAGCTTGTCGTCGGGTCACAGCCGGGAAAATCGATGCCGGCTGTCTTGCGAACCACGCTGCGGCCTCCATCGCACCCGACGAGATATTTCGCCCGGAGCGACTGTCGGTCGGACAGCGCGACGTCGACGCCGGCATCGTCCTGCGTGAAGTCCGTCACCTCACGTTCGCGATAGATCGGCACCGCCAGCTCGCCGACCCAGTCGGCAAGGATGCGCTCGATGTGCTTCTGCCACAGACCGAGCACGTAGTTGTGCCGGGTCGGAAAGTTGCTGATGTCGAGGGCGATCTGGTGAAAATGCGCCACCCGGTGGAGCGCTCCCTCGGAGAGAAACTGGTCGGCGATTCCACGCTGGTCGAACTCCTCGATGGTGCGTGCGTGCAGGCCACCGGCGCGCGAGCCCACGAGGTCCTGGCTCGCACGCCGCTCGACAATGGCAACGTCGATGCCCGCCAACGCCAACTCGCCTGCGAGCGTTAGTCCGGTCGGACCTCCGCCGGCGATCACCACCGCATGTTCGCTCATCCCGCGTCCCCTTCCGTTCGATCGATTCGGGCGGCGGTTCTACGGGATCGACCGGGGCTTGCGGCAAGCCCGGGGGCATTCATATATCTAAGTGGGGAAGGGGCTGTGGGCCTGTCCTGCCAATGCTGTCCATTCAGGACGAGCTATTTCCAGCCGTCATTGCGAGGAGCGAAGAAGCAATCCACTGTTTCCGCGCGTGTGGAGGCAATGGATTGCTTCGCTTCGCTCGCAATGACGGTGAGAAGTTCGTAGCCCGGATGGAGCGCAGCGAAATCCGGGACGCTTTCTCGATGAGAGAGCCAATCCCGGATTTCGCTCCGCTCCATCCGGGCTACGTTCTTCCGTGACCTAAAACTCCCCGTGCAGCCGGCCGGAGAAGATGTGCACCGGGCCGCGGTCGGCGTTGTAGGCGGGGTTGGTCATGAACTGATAGTCCGCCGTCAGCGTGACGTTCTTGTTCAGCGAATACGCGTAGTAGGTCTCGAAGATGCGCTCGTTGCGGTAGTTGAGCGCGCCGTCGCCGATCAGGAGGCCAAGGCCGCCGGCCGCGAGGAAATCGCGATGCGCGGCGGAGAGCCCGTTGACTGCGCCGCCGATGCCGATGGTGTCGTTCGGTCGGCCCCAATAGCTGCCCTTCACCGACAGGCCGCCTGAGACGCTGCGGTCGACGTCGGTGAACGACAGGATCTCGTTCTGGCCGTCGTTCCAGCTCAGTCGGCCGAACACGCCGACGTCCTTGGCAATCTGCTGCTCGCCATTGAGGTAGAAGCCGTATTTCAGATTGTCTTTGCGGATGCCGGCCATCACGCCGTTGATGTCGAGCGTCGGATCGAAGCCCTCGATCGCGAGCGCCTGGCGGTAATTGCCGGTGTTGCCGCGATTGCCGAACACGCCGACGCGCACTTTGCCGGGCTGGTCGAAGATCGAATAGCGGCCCTCGAACTCCACCACGGCGCCGCCGGTCTTGAAGGCGAGAATGTCGCTGTTCGGCGCACCCGGCACCTGGAACATGCCGGCGCGCACCGCCCAATCCTTGCGGTTGAACTCGGCCACGGCGCCGCGCGTATAGCCGGGCAGGTCGGCCGGGAAATCATAGGCGGCGGAGGCCCACATCGCCCAGTTCATGAAATCGGCGCGCGGGTCCTTGGCGTAGGAATTGCCGTCGAAGAAGTCGCCGATCGCGAAGCGGCCGACGATGATCGTGAGGCGATCGATGTCGCGCTTGCCCGCGAGCTGGTTGGGGCCGTCGGCGACCTCTTCCTGCTCGCCGCCGAAGCCGATGGTTTGCTTGAAGTAGTAGCGCTGCGGCCGGATCTTCGGGTACGCCGCGCCGGCCTTCTGGGCTTCGCCGTTGGAGAAGCCGGCAAGACCGAGCGTGCCGTTGAGGCCAAAACCCTGCGCGGTCTCCGGGTTGAAGTAGAACTCGCCGCCGTCCCACAGCCGCACGCCGAGGAATGCCGTCGTGGTCCAGGTCTGTTGCAACTGCCCGGCACCCGGCAGGCTGTTGGTGCCGGTATAGGGAGCGCGGAAATTCAGGTAGCCCTGCGGCAACAGCGTCGTCTGCGCGTGCACGTTCCAGTCGTTGGATTCCGGCAGCGCGGCCTGCTGCGGGGTCGCCGACCACGGTGAATCACCCAATTGGTAGTTCAGACCGAACTTCAGGAGATGGATGCGCGGGTCGATGGTGACGCCGGGCATGCCGAAGTCGCCGAGGCCAAGCGTCCGGCGCGACAGGTCGATGTAGTCGTATTCGATCTTGGCGGTCCAGTTGCCGCTCAGCGCGAATTCGGCGCCGGCGCCAACCGTCCAGCCGGTCTGGTACTGGCCGGGATCGGAGATCACGCCGTCGCCGGCCGCATTGACCCTGACACGGCTGTGTCCCCAGGCGAAGCCGCCGGTGAGGTAGGGCATCCAGGTGCCGAACGAGTAGCCGGCGCGGCCGCGTAACGTCCCGACATAGTCGATCGTGCCGTTGAACGGGGCCGGCATTTGGCGTGCATGGCGCGCCTGATCGAGTGGACTGGTGAAGGTCGCATCGGCCTCGACGCCGAGCACGAAGCGGTTGGCGAACTCCCTGTTGTAGCCGACCTGGAAGCCGCCGATCCCGCCGGTGATGGTGGGGGGAAAGAACACGCCCTGCTCGGGAAGCGGATTGGTGCCGGGGCCGAGGGTGCCGTCGCCATAGCCGACATGGCCGCCGACATAGAATCCCGTCCAGTTGTAGATCGTCCGGTAAGCGGGTGCCTTGATCGCCATGTCGGCTGCGACCGCGGCCGGGCCGAATGCAGCCGCGCCGAGCGCCGCGCCGGCGGCGAAACGGACCCGGAACAGGCGGACACAGGTCATGACACGGCGCCCACTGCGCGGATGGTGGCGAAATCGCCCGACATCAGCGCAGATTTGGTCGCTGCCCGCCATCCCCGAATCGAAATCATCGCCCGCTGCCCCCGGCCGGATCAGTGTTGCCCCGATTGAAGCCAGATCACCAGATCGTGTGGTTTCTTCCCTATTGCAAGTAATTCGCAATAGCAACAACGTTTCGCCGGTATCCTGTTCGATTTGCATGTCACGATGACAGAGGTGCAACAACGCAGGGCAGTGAGTCGTGGGCCGCCGTGCGCTGGCGCGGCCTGCGGCACGCCGGGTTGCGGAGGCCGCATTGACGTCCAGCGGATCATTCGATGCGATCATCCTGGTCTTCCTTCATCGCAGGTCCGGATTTCGGTCTTGATCTCGTCCCGAGCACGACGACGGCGCCGGCCCGTCCAAGCCAGCTCGCTGCCGACAACGCCGCGCGCAGCGAGGCTGTCGGGATCGCGCGCCGCAAATAGAGTGCGGTCGCACCGCGCAGGACGGCGCCGGCCAGCCTGAGCAGCACGATCGCGCCCCAGCGACGGCAGGTCCCGGGCGCGCTCCCGGTCACGCCCCCACCGTTGCCAGCTGAAAGATGCGGAGCAGCACGAGGCCGGCGGCGACCACGAGATAGCCACGCAGCACGATCATCCAGATCCGGCTTAGCGGACTGAGGCGCGCCGGCGGGAGCTCGGCGAGTGGCGGCATCCGCCAGCTGTCGCGAGCAAACCGCGGCGCGCGCGGCCTGAACCGCAAGGAATCGGCTCGCGGCGACGACAACGCATACAGCTTGACCGCTGCCGTGACCGCCAGCGCAAGCAGGCTGCCGCCGACCAGAATGCCGATGATCCATCCCTCGCCGAGATCGGGAAACAGCACCGACGCAGTCAGGATCACCGACAACATCACGAGGGCTGCGACCACGGCGCCGGTAAACAGGTTCAGCCGCGCCGAATTGACCCAGGGGCCGAGGATGTGGCGGTCATTGCAGAGCAGGAGCAGGAACACGGTCGCGCTCGGCAGCAGCACGCCGGCCAGCGTCTGCACCGCATTGGTCAGCAGCCCAAGCGGCGTGCCCGGCGTCAGCACCAGCACGGCGGCGAGCACGATCAGGCCGCAATAGACGGCGTAGAAGCCCTTGGCGTCCCACGGCTTGCGATGCAGCGAGTGCTTGACCGCGAAGACATCGCCGATCGCATAAGCGGTCGCCAGCGAGACCGCCGCCGCGCCGATGATGCAGGCGTCGAGCAGCGCGAGCGCAAACAGCACCGCGGGAAGCCGGCCGGCATATTTCTCCAGCCCGACAGCGGTCCCCAGCGCGTCGGTGTAGGCGCCGAATTCGGGCCGCCCGGCGAAGATTTGGGCGCAGAAGGAGATCATCGCCACCGCGCCGACGACGACCAGGACGATCCCGATGCAGAGGTCCATGCGCTCGTAGCGGATGAAGCGCGGCGTGATTCGCTTGTCGACGATGTAGCTCTGCTGGAAGAACAATTGCCACGGCGCCACCGTGGTGCCGACGATCGCGACGATCAGCAGCATCACCTCGCTGAGCTTCGCGTTCTCGGGCATCTTCGGCACCAAGAAGTCCGCCGCGATCTGCCCGACCGGCGGATGCACCAGCAGGATCACTGGCACCAGCAGCAGGCTGCCGGCGACGAGCACGATGCCGAAGCGCTCGAAGCGGCGGAAATTGCCGGTCGAGACCGCGATCATGATGATCGCGGCCGAGGCCAGCACGCCCCAGAACTGCGACAGGCCGAGATAGCTGAGCGCGAGCGTGATGCCGATGAATTCGGTGACGATGGTCAATGCGTTCAGCAGCAGGAGGTCGATGACGCTGAAGGCGCCCCAGAACCGGCCGAAGCGCGCGAAGATCAGGCGCGCATGGCCGACGCCGGTGACGGCGCCGAGCCGCACCACCATCTCCTGGTTGACGTAGAGCACCGGGATCAGGAGCATCAGCGTCCACAGCAAGGTGGTGCCGTAGTTCTGTCCGGCCTGGGTGTAGGTGCCGAAGGCGCCGGCGTCGTTGTCGCCGACCATGACGATCAGGCCGGGGCCGACGATCGCCATCAGTGTCTTGAGCCGCGCCGGGAAAGTGGCCCGCGGCGCGATGTCGTCGCTGGCGATGCTGCCGAGCGCGCCGTGGATGTCGCCGACATGGGCCGTATCAAGGACGGCGGTCGTGATGGATTCAGTCTTGATCATGTTCGCTCCGATTGTCCCTTCGCGGCCGGCTGGCCACGGCACGAGGGACGCGGAGCGGCTTATGCGCGCGCGCAACCTCCGCTGCCGTGAGCAGCGGCAATTCCAGATGTCATGTCGTTTGCAAGTCCCGTTGCCGCGCCGTGTCGGCGTGCAACGGGACGACTAGGTCCTTCGTCCATCTGGGCCTCCTAGGCGCACGCCGTGGTCGACACAGCCTGACGCATGGCGATCGATCGCTGGCCCGCGCGTCGCTGGCGATCGGGATCGCTGGTTGCAGCTTCGCTGCCGTCGACGGTCCACCGGCATTCCAGGCGCCCGTCGATCAGGGACCAATGACAGGTCGGCGCCGGGTTTGGGCGCGGGCGCCGGCCTTCCGGGCGGCGAAAGCCCGGGAGGTTGTCATTGCAATGAGTGGCCAGAAACGGCGGCGGCGTCATGCGCCGCGGCTCGAACGGCCGGAATTTTGCGAGTTTCTCGAACATCGCTCACCTCCACTTCCGCTGGTCGCGCGGCAGGCCGGTGAGGATCGGGCGGTCAGCTGGGGCGCGACCACCCATCCACGCGGCGACAGCCTGCGCGATCAGTCTCGATATGTTGCGGCGGCAAGAACCCGGTCATATCAGGTGCTATGTCGCCAGAGTTGCTACTGCCCATGTGCCTTCTGTGCTGGCGCGTGGCCGGGGCACCGGCCCCGGTCGCGGAACGGCATGTTCCGACAATCGGCAAGTATGCTCGACGCGGAACGCTGTCAAGCTGAAATCACTATCCCCCGGGGAGGATCGTCGCTATCCTCCCGGGAGGATAGGAGAGCTGCATGTCCGACGACCATCCGCACGCCGCGATCGCCCGGCGGCTGAAGCGCGCCAACGGCCATCTCGAGACCATCGTCGAGATGATCGAGCAGGGCCGCCCCTGCGCCCAGATCGCCCAGCAATTGCAGGCCGTGGAGAGCGCGATCGAGAGCGCCAAGAAGGCGTTGATCCACGATCACATCGGCCACAGCCTGGAGGACACGCTAAAGGCCTCGGGCGCGAAGGGCCGCGCCGTGCTCAGGGATTTCAGGCTAATCGCGAAATATCTGTGATCGCCGGCATCGGCGCCTGGCCGCAAAAGGGATGACCCGCCCGGGGGGACAGCCGGGCGGGTCGGGTGCGGCACGGGGTGGATGAGGACCCGTGCCGAACGCAGGATCCGCAGTCCTTGAAGCTTCAGTCGATCAGTAACAGGTGCGCACGCGGCCGATGTAGTTGCCGTAGGCGTCGAACTGGCGCACCCAGCCGCAGCGGCGATAGCCGCCGTCGTAGTAGCCGTCGGAGGCTGCGATCGCGCTGCCGACGATGGCGGCGCCGACGAGGCCTGCACCGACGCCCCAGCCCCAGCCGATCGGCTTGGCCTGAGCCTGCGTGGTGGTGGATGCAACGGTGCCGGTCACGGCGAGGGCGGCGAGCGCGACGGCGGCAATCTTGGTCTTGATCGACATGAGAAACTCCATCCTGTGTTTGGCGCGGTCCGGTGTGGTCCGCATGCCAGTTGGACGGAGGCTCCGCGATTCCGGTTCGAATCCGGGCGAAGCGCCCGGCAATGCCAGCTATTCGTCAGAGGATTCAGCGACTTAAACCGCTAGCCAGGGCCGGGGCGAAGCGTCTTCACGTCGAAGTTATCGACGTCGGCAAGCAGCTCGCAGAAGGCGCGGGCGCCGTGCTCGATCAGCTTCTCGCCCTTGTCTGCCGACGCCTTGGTCGCATCGCCGACCGCGCCGCTTTTGTGCAGGTCCTGCGCCTGCCAGGCGAACGGCGCGGGGCGCTGCGTCGACAGGTGGCGGTGCTGCTTCTCGATCGCGATGCTCGCGGGGCGGAAATCCGTGATCGCGTCTTTCCGCACGGCCTGCGGATATTTCGCGAGCATGATCGAGGTCTCGACCGCGCCGCCGTGAATGCCGTGGCGCAGCTCCTTGGCGTCGAACAATCCGTCCGGTGTGCCGAAGCGCGACCAGCTCGTGGTGACCACGAGCATACCGTGCTGCGCGCGCAGATCCTGCGCCACCAGCGACATCGCGGCCGAGTTGCCGCCATGGCTCGTCACCAGCACGAGCTTCTTGACGCCCGCGCGCGCCACGCTTGCGCCGAGCGCCATCCAGCTCGTCAGCGCGACCTTGGTCGGCAGCGTCAGCGTGCCCGGAAAGTCGACATGCTCGGTCGAGATGCCGACCGGCTGCATCGGCAGGAAGGTGGCCGGGATCTCCGCCGGCAGCAATTCACGCACCCGCGCCAGATACGCCTCGCCGATCATGACGTCGGTTCCAACAGGCAGATGCGGCCCGTGCTGCTCGGTCGCCGCCAGCGGCAGCACCGCGATCCAGCGCGAAGGCTCGCTTTTGGCGATGTCGGGCCAGTGGATGGCGGTCCAGTCGCGGGGTGGGAGCGGCGAAGTCATCAAGTGAAGCGTTTCATTGGATGAATTTGCAAGGTAGTTTGTTCATCATGCGAGGACGTGATCCGTCCCCGGGGGCGCGGTCCACGTCTTCCACCTTCCATCATGGGCCATAATAATCGACGGAGTCCAATCATGAACCCGGCCTTTTTGCCGCGAGCGTTAACCGCAAGCCTGTTTGCCGCCGCCCTATCCGTCGTGACGGCGCTGGCCCCGGCGCACGCGCAAACCTTGGACAAGGTCTCGTTCGGCACCAACTGGGTCGCCGAGGCCGAGCATGGCGGGTTCTTCCAGGCGGTGGCCGACGGCACCTACAAGCAATACGGCCTCGACGTCACCATCGTACCCGGCGGTCCGAACGAGAACAACCGCATGCTGCTGATCGCGGGCAAGCTCGACTTCTTCATGAGCGCCAACTCGCTGCAGACCTTCGACGCCGTCACCAACAACGTGCCGCTGGTCGCGGTCGCCGCGATGTTCCAGAAGGACCCGCAGGTCTTCCTCACCCATCCCGAAGTCAAGATCGGCAAGATCGAGGATTTGAAGCCGCTGACGCTTTTGATCTCCAAGGAGGGCATCACCAGCTACTTCCAGTGGCTGCGCTCCGAATACGGCTTCAACGAAAGCAAGGTGAAGCCCTACACCTTCAACTCGCAGCCCTTCATCGTCAACAAGCAGAGCGCGATGCAGGGCTATGTCACCTCCGAGCCCTATGCGGTGGAGAAGGCGGCCGGCTTCAAGCCGAACGTCATCCTGCTCGCCGATTACGGCTTCAACACCTATTCGACCCTGATCGAGACAAGGCGCGAGATCGTCGACAAGAAGCCCGACCTGGTGCAGCGCTTCGTCGATGCCTCTGTTGTTGGCTGGTACCACTACATCTACGGCGACAATTCGGCCGGGAACGCGATGATCAAGAAGCTCAATCCGGAGATGACCGACGAGCTGCTCGCCTATTCCGTCGCCAAGATGAAGGAGTATGGCATCGTCGATTCCGGCGACTCCACCAAGAGCGGCATCGGCGCCATGACCGATGAGCGGATGGCGAGCTTCTTCGACAAGATGGTGCGCGCCGGCGTGGTCAAGAGCACGATCGACTATCGCCAGGGCTACACGCTGCGCTTCGTCAACAAGACGGTCGGGGTCGACCTCAGGCCGAAGAACTGAGCGAGCCGGATGTCGAGACGCGCGTGATGGCGGAGCCCGTGTTGCCAAGTGCCGATGCCGCAGGCTTTGCCGTGCGCCTGCGTGGCGTCACCAAGATCTATGACACCGGCGTGACGGCGCTCGGGCCGCTCGACCTCGACGTCAGGCAGGGCGAGTTCGTCTCCCTGCTCGGTCCCTCCGGTTGCGGCAAATCCACAGCGCTCAGGCTGATCGCGGGCCTTGCCGCGCCGAGCGCGGGCACGGTCGAGGTCTCCCATCATGGCGCCGCGCGCCGCGGCAGCCATCCGATCGGCTTCGTGTTCCAGGAGCCGACCTTGATGCCCTGGGCGAGTGTGCGCGACAATGTCCGCCTGCCGCTGAAGCTTGCACATGCGCCCGCCGCCGATGCCGAGGGCCGCATTGAGGAAGCTCTTGATCAGGTCGGCCTGTCGGACTTCGCGGCCGCCTATCCGCGCGAATTGTCCGGCGGCATGAAGATGCGGGTGTCGCTGGCGCGCGCGCTGGTCACCGACCCCGACATTCTCCTGATGGACGAGCCGTTCGCCGCGCTCGACGAGATCACGCGCTTTCGCCTCAACAACGACCTGTTGTCGCTGTGGCGCAACCTGCACAAGACCGTGATCTTCGTCACCCATTCGGTGTTCGAGTCGGTCTATCTCTCCGAGCGTGTGATCGTGATGACGGCGCGGCCGGGGCGGATCGGCGCGGAGTTTCGCATCACCGCATCAGAACCGCGCGGCGAGGAGTTTCGCACCTCGGCCGAATATGCCGCCTTCTGCCGAGAGGTCTCGAACGCGCTGGCGCCATCCTATGCGGGGCAGGCCGGCGCATGAAATCTCCGCACGACATCATCCGCTTCCTGCTGCCCGTCGCGGTGTTTGCCGCGGGTCTCGTGCTCTGGGAATTGATCGTCCGTGTCAACGACATCCAGCCCTATGTGCTGCCGAACCCGCTGTTGGTGCTGAAGACGCTGGTCGCGGACTGGCCGGTGCTGTCGCAATCGCTCGGCGTCACGCTGCTCACCACGCTCGAAGGGTTCGTCGCCGCCGCGGTCGGCGGCGTTGCGCTGGCGCTTTTATTCAATCAGTCGAAGTGGCTGGAATATTCGCTGTTTCCCTATGCGGTGATCCTGCAGGTCACGCCCGTGATCGCGATCGCGCCGCTGCTTCTGATCTATCTGCAGCAGCAGACCGCCGTGATCGTCTGCGCCTGGATCGTCGCGTTCTTTCCGGTGCTGTCGAACACGACGCTCGGCCTCAATTCGGTCGACCGCAACCTCGCCGGCCTGTTCCAGCTCTACGGCGCGTCGCGCTGGCAGACGCTGCTGTTCCTCAAGCTGCCGGGCGCGCTGCCCCATATGCTCGGTGGATTGCGCATCGCCGGCGGCCTGTCCCTGATCGGCGCCGTGGTCGCCGAGATCGCGGCGGGCAGCGCCGGCGCCGGCTCGGGCCTCGCCTTCCGGATCGCTGAATCTGGCTACCGGCTGAATATTCCCCGCATGTTCGCAGCACTTCTGCTGCTCTCGCTCGCCGGGATTGTCATCTATGGGTTGCTGGCGCTAGTTTCCCACCTCTTGTTGCGACGCTGGCACGAAAGTGCGCTTGGAAAGGAAAGCTGATGGCCACGATTTCTTCCGAAAAGATCGATCTGCTTGTTTATGGACCGATCCGGCCAATCCTCGAAAACGGCTTTTCCGATCAATACGTGCTGCACCGGGCCGAAAGCCGCGGCGACCTCGAGCGGCTGACGGCTGATGTCAAGGACAAGATCCGCGGCATCGCCGTCACCTACCACACGATGGCGACCGACAAGGCCGCGCTCGGACTGTTCCCCAAGCTCGAGATCGTCTCAAGCTTCGGCGTCGGCTATGACCACGTCGATTCCCACCACGCGCGCGATCACAATATTGTGGTCACCAACACGCCCGACGTGCTGACCGAGGAGGTCGCCGACGTCGCGATGGGGCTGCTGATTGCGACGCTCCGCGAATTCGTTAAGGCCGACCGCTACGTGCGCTCGGGCCTGTGGCAGACCCAAAACTATCCGCTCAGCGTCGGCTCGCTGCGCGACCGCAAGATCGGCATCGTCGGCATGGGCCGCATCGGCCAGGCGATCGGGCGGCGGCTCGAGGCCTCGCTGGTGCCGGTGTCCTATCATTCGCGCAACCCGGCCAAGAATGTCTCCTACAAACATTATCCCGACCTGATCGAGATGGCGAAGGCGGTGGACACGCTGATCGTGATCGTGCCCGGCGGTGCCTCGACCTCGAAGATGATCAACGCCGAGGTGCTGAAGGCACTCGGGCCGCGCGGCGTGCTGATCAACGTCGCGCGCGGCTCCGTCGTCGACGAGCCGGCGCTGGTCGCGGCGCTGAAGTCGGGCACGATCCTCGCGGCCGGCCTCGACGTGTTCGCCGCCGAGCCGAACGTGCCGGACGAATTGAAGGCGATGCAGAACGTGGTGCTGCTGCCGCATATCGGTTCGGCCTCCGTGGTCACGCGCAACGCGATGGATCAGCTCGTGGTCGACAACCTCGAGGCCTGGTTCGCCGGCAAGCCGCCGCTGACGCCGGTCGCCGAAACCCCGGTGAAGGGCCGCTGATGATCCCGTCCCGCTTCACCGTTGCGGTTGTGCTGACGATGGCCGGAAGCCTTCCGGCCTTCGCGCAGGATGCCGCGGCGTTGAAGAAGGACATGATCGGTCAGTGGGAGCTCGCTACCACCGAGCGCAGCAAGACCTGCGTGGTGACGCTGAAGGGCGACGCCGCGGGGCAGGCGTTCAAGCTCGAGCTGGAGCCGGCCTGCGCCGCCGCGCTGCCCTTCACCAAGGACATCGCGGCCTGGAGCATCAAAGGTCTCGGCGACATCGTCCGGCTGCAGAATGCGGCCGGCGAATCCGTGATCGACTTCACCGAGGTCGAAAGCGGCATCTTCGAGGGATTGCGCACCAATGAGGGCGTCTACATCCTGCAAAACCTCGCGGCGGCCCGCTCGCTCGCCAAGTCGATGGACCAGATGATCGGCGACTGGTCGATGGTCCGCGGCAACGGCCAGCCGATCTGCACCCTGACGCTGACCAACACCGACGCCGGCAACGACAATTTCCAGGTCTTCCTGAAGGGGAAATGCGATCCGGCGGTCGCCGCGTTCAATCCGACGCTGTGGCGGCTGGATCACGGCCAGATGCTGTTGATGTCGGCCAAGGGCCAGACCTGGCAGTTCGAGGCCGACGACAACGCGCAGTGGCGCAAGGTGCCCGACACCGCCGATCCCTTGATCATGCTGCGGGGGCAGTAGGGGCGTTCGACTTCTCCCTCGCCCCGCTCTTGCGGGGAGAGGGCAGGGGTGAGGGGTTCTATCCGCGGAAACGGCGAGAGCCGAATTCGTGGTGCGCCCCCTCACCCGGATTGCATCTTTGATGCAATCCGACCTCTCCCCGCAAGCGGGGCGAGGTAAGGAAGCACGGGCCGAGCCTGCCAATACTCCAAAAAAATCTCCGCCCCCCTGTCGATCCGGTGCTTCCCGGATCGTCGTCTCCTATAACGGGCCGGTTTCGCAGCTCGTCCAAAACAGGAGTTTTTCATGCGCTTTATGTCGATTGTCACCTCGTCGCAGCCGCCCGCCCAGCCGACCCCGGCGCTGATGGAGGCCATGGGCAAGCTCGCGGACCGCGAGATCAAGGCCGGCCGCATGGTGGATAGCGGCGGCCTGCTGCCGGTTGCGACCGGCGCCCAGGTGCGCATTGTCGGCGACAAGCTCAGCGTCGTCGACGGCCCCTTCGTCGAGGCCAAGGAGATGATCGGCGGCTACGCGATCTTCGAGCTGCGCAGCAAGGAAGAGGCGGTGGCGCTCGCGGTCGAGTTCATGCAGCTCCACAAGGACCATATGCCGGGCTGGGAAGGCACCTGCGAGGTTCGCGCCTTCGCCGGGCCCGACGGCCAGTGTGGTGGATAGTCAGGGGAGGCCTGCGATGCGCTTCATGTACGTCCTGGTGGCCGAAAAACCGATGATGCCCAACCCCGCGCTGCGGGAGGAGATCGGCAAGATGGCCGAGCGCGAGATCAAGGCCGGCCGCATGCTCGACACAGGCGCGCTGCTGCCGCGCACGGCCGGCGCCGAGGTGCGGATCAAGGACGGCAAGCTCAGCGTCACCGACGGCCCCTTCATGGAAGCCAAGGAGGTGGTCGGCGGCTACGCCATCTTCGAGCTGAAGGACAAGGAGGAGGCGGTGGCGCGCGCGGTCGAGTTCATGCAGCTCCATCTCGACCACATGCCGGACTGGGACCTGTCGTGCGAGGTTCGCCCCTTTGTCGATTGCTGACGGGCCCATCCGCCGGATGCCGGCGGCGGCCAACGCGGCCGCCGACATCCACCGCACCATCCTCGGTGTGTGGCGCATCGAGCAGCCGCGGCTGATCACCAGCCTGTCGCGGATGCTGCGCGACGTGCCGCTCGCCGAGGATCTGACCCAGGAAACATTGATCGCGGCGCTGGAGCACTGGCCGGTGACCGGCGTGCCGGAGAAGCCGGGCGCGTGGTTGATGGCGACCGCCAAGCGCCGCGCGCTCGACCATCTGCGTCGTAACCGGATGCTCAACCAGAAGCACGGCATGCTTGCGCACGACCTTGCGCGGGAGCAGGAGACCATGCCCGATTTCGATTCCGCGCTCGACGACGATATCGGCGACGAGCTGCTGCGCCTGATCTTCACCGCCTGCCATCCCCGCCTGTCGCGCGAGGCCCGCGCCGCGCTGGCGCTGCGCATGATCTGCGGCCTCACCACCGAGGAGATCGCGCGCGCCTTCCTGGAGGCGGAGACGACCATCGCCCAGCGCATCGTCCGCGCCAAGCGCACGCTGTCGGAGTCCGGCCTCGCCTACGAGACGCCGCGCGGCGAGGAGCTGTCCGAGCGGCTCGCCTCCGTGCTCGAGGTCGTCTATCTCATCTTCAACGAGGGCTATACCGCCTCGCGCGGCGGCGAATGGCTGCGGCCGCAGCTCTGCGACGAGGCGCTGCGCATGGGCCGCGTGCTGACCTCGATCGCGCCGCAGGAGCCGGAGGCGCACGGGCTGTTGGCGCTGATGGAGCTCAACGCCTCGCGGATGGCGGCACGCACCGATGCGCGCGGCGACCCCATCCTGCTGATGGACCAGAACCGCGCGCTGTGGGACCGCCTGCAGATCCGCCGCGGGCGGCTGGCGTTGGCGCGCGCCCGAAAGCTCGGCGGCGTCGGCGGCTTCTACGCGCTGCAGGCCGCGATCATCGCCTGCCACGCCGAGGCCGACACATCAGACGTGACCGACTGGCGGCGCATCGCCGCGCTCTATGGCGACCTCGCTGCGCTGGTAGCCTCGCCGGTGATCGAGCTCAACCGTGCGGTCGCGGTCGGCATGGCCGAGGGACCGCAGGCCGCGCTCGCCATCGTCGACGACCTTGCGCGGGAGCCGGCCCTGAAATCCTATCATCTGCTGCCGAGCGTGCGCGGCGACCTCCTGCACAAGCTCGGCCGCTTCGCGGAGGCGCGGGCCGCGTTCGAACAGGCTGCGGCCTTGGCCGGCAACAAGCGCGAGCACGATCTGCTGCTGCGTCGCGCCGCGACTGCGGCACGCGCCGCGCGGGATCGCACCGGCCGCTGACGGCTTCGCGATTTCGACTTAGAGCGTTCGCCGCTACTTCTTGCGGTGAAACAATCCCATGAAGGTCACGCCGGCACCGCCGCAGCCGCCATTGTCCTCGACCTTGAGCAGCGCGCCGACGCGCTGCATCCGGACCCAGCACTCCCCTTCGTTGCGCTTCTCGAACGGCGTGCTGCCGTCGTCGACGAAGGCGATGGTATCGCCCTGCGGCACCACGTCGGCCTCGATCACGCCGGTGTGGACCTCTTGCGCCCCCTTCACCGCCATCTCGCCCGAGACGTGCAGCTTGCCGCCGCTGCCGCGCTTGATCTCGATGGAGCCCTGCCGCTGGTCCCACAGCCCGATCCAGTCCGCCGGTTGCGGCGACGGCATCGGCGCCATCGGCGTCAGCGCCGTGCTCGGCAGCCAGCCGGAGGTCCAGATGTTTTTCTTCGACGTCGGCGACTGGTAGGTGACGCAGGTGAACGCGCCTCTGACACGTCCGGTGAGCACGAGATCGCCGGTGACGAGATAGGACGCCTTGCGGCAGGCATCCGTCGCCGCCGGACAAGTCACGGCCTTGAAATCGTCGTCATAGGGGCTCTTGACGAAGTTGACGCGCGGGCTGGCCGTCACCTTCGACAGCACCAGCGCGTGATCGTCGTTGCCGTCGGCGCCGTTGCAATTGGCGGGGTCGGTGGCGTCATAGGCCTGCGCGCCTGTTGCCGACAACAGCGCAGCCAAAACCACACCAATGAACTTCGATGCCATAGCAGGATCCCTGTGCACGACGCTGTCGTGCGCTCGTCATGATTGGTCGGGCGGTGGACATCGGTGGTTCAAACCGGAGGGCGCGATCCGACAGCGCCGGTGCCGAATATTCCGGATCAAGCTGCAAATAGCAGTCATGCCGGTGGCGCAGCGGCGCCGGCATTGACAGTTCAGCCCGCGGTCACCGATTGTGCTGGCCTACGATCGCAACCTGACGAGGCGCGCATGCATCTCAGACGATTGACGGTGTCGATGTTGGGCGGGCTGTTGCTCGCCGCTGTCCTGTCCGGTACGGCCCGCCCGCAAACCGCCGATGTGGTATGGCCAACCCGGCAATGGCCGACGTCGACGCCGGAAGAGCAGGGCATGGATTCGACCGCGCTCGCCAAGCTCGTCAGCTATGGTGCGACCCGCAGCCTCGACAGCCTGTTGATCGCGCGCCACGGCCGGATCGTGCTCGACGCCTATTATGCGCCCTACACGCCGCAGATCCCCCATATCATCAACTCCGCCACCAAGGCGGTGACCGGCACCCTGATCGCGCTGGCGCTAAAGGACGGTCTGCTCGACAGCCTCGACCATCCGATGCTGGATTTCTTCCGCGATCGCACGATCGCCAATGTCGACGACCGCAAGCGGGCGATCACGATCCAGAACATGCTGGACATGACGTCGGGCTTCGCCTGGACGGAAGGTGTCGAGGGCGGCCGCCCCGAATTGCTGATCGAGTGGGCCCGCAGCCGCGACGCGATCAATTTCGTTCTCGACCGACCGATGGCGAACGCGCCGGGCGACGTGTTCTACTACAACACCGGCAACCCGCAGCTCTTGTCCGCGATCATCAGCAAGCTGACGGGGTTGAGCGCGCGAGACTATGCGCTGGCCCGGCTGTTCCGTCCGCTCGGTATTCCGGCGCCGTACTGGCACAGCGTCAGGCCGGGCCTGTCGCAGGGCGGCGGCGGACTGTTGCTGGTGCCGCGCGACGCCGCCAAGATCGGTTACCTCTATCTCCATGACGGGGAGTGGGAGGGGCAGCGGCTATTGCCGCCAGGCTGGGTCGACCGCATCAGGAACGCCACGCTCGACATGCACGCTTCGTTCAATCCCGCCCTGCGTTACGCCAACTATTTCTGGGTGCTACCGGACAAGAACGTGTTCATGGCGGTCGGCGATCGCTGCCAGGTCATCATGGTGTTCCCTGCGCGCGATATCGTCGCGGTGACGACGGCGCGCGACTACTGCTCGTTCGGCAAGGTGGCCGGTGACATCGCCGACGCCGTCAAATCCGACGCGGCGCTGCCGGCCGATCCCGTCGGCGCCAATCTGCTCGCCAGCGAGCTGCGCAACGTCGCGACGGAGAAGCCCTCGGCGGTCGGCCAAGCACCGCCGACCGCCGCCGCCATCGCGGGCAAGACCTATCGCTTCCCGTCCAACGCCTTGAGAGTGCGGGCGCTTGCGCTGAGCCTGACCGACCAGCCGGCGCGCTACGAGCTGGAAATGTCGACATCAGATCCGGCTAATCCGGTGACCAAATTGACCGGGCCAATCGGGCTCGACGGGCTCTTCCGGCTCGGCCCGTCGACGCCGCTCGGCGTGATGGCGCTGAAGGGGTCATGGCAGGACAACCGGACGTTCGCGATCGACATGCGCATGGTGGGCGGCGACACCGACAGCAGATGGCTCTTGTCGTTCGACGGCGGCAAAGCCAGCCTCCGCGGCAAGGACCGCTTCGGCGGCGACGTGCAGGTCGATAGCGACGCCGCGGGCGGACAATAGGGCGACGCGGCTGGGCAGGAATGGCGGGCGCGTCCAGGTCGTAGGTCGTAGGATGGGTAGAGCGCAGCGAAACCCATCGCATCGCCGAGAGTGATGATGGGTTTCGCGGAGTTTATCATCGGGCCGCGCTTTGCGCGGACCCGGTGGCTCTACCCATCCTACGGCTCCGCGCCCATGCCACTGATTTGCCCGTCGACGCAAGCCCTCGCGGAAGAAATATTTCGGTTTTTTAGAATTACGAATTGGTGTATTGATTTGCCCGTCTCACCCGAATGAGGGGCGGCTCGCGATCGTCACGAACGTGGTGTGAGATGCGGTGGACGCGGGGTGCGCAACTGACGAGTGCGCACAACGCGGACGGTGAAGTCGTGTGGTCCTGACGCCCCAGTGGCTGGTGTCTCATCAGCAAGCCTCTTGCTGGCGACGGTGACAAGAAAGCCGGTCTCGCCGGGGAGAGCACGAGATAAGCCATAACCCATCGCGCAGGGAAAGCCGGAGTCTCCGGTTTCACCTGTGGTCCTACCCCCGTGCTTTTGTTGCACGGGACCCATGGGTGCGATCGGCACCCGGCTTTCCCTGCGCCCTCTGCTCAAGGGGAGGGTGGAAAGTGCAGCAAGACTCGGGCGCAGCGCGCGGCGAGAACGCGAACTTGCATCCTCATCGCTGTTTGATATGTGAATCGAGAATCAACCCCAACGTCGTCCCGGCGAAGGCCGGGACCCATACTCCGCGGCCGGCGTTGTGAACGTGAATCGTCGTTCCAGCGTCGCGCAACAATTGGCATTTGTGGTTATGGGTCCCGGCCTTCGCCGGGACGACGCCGGTGGGCATGCCGCGGCCACCTCAAGCCGCGCGGATGTTGGCGAGGAAGCGGTCGACCTTCTCGCGCAGCATCGTCGCCTGCGTGTTGAGCTGGTCGGCCGAGGTCAGCACGCGGCCGGCCGCGGTGCCGGTTTCGCCGGCGGCGCGGGTGACGACGCCGATATTGCCGGAGACCTCGCTGGTGCCGCGCGCGGCTTCCTGGACGTTGCGCGCGATCTCCCGCGTCGCCGAGCCCTGCTCTTCGACGGCGGAGGCGATCGCGACTGTGATCTCGTTGATGCCGCCGATCGTGCCGCCGATATGCTCGATCGCCTGCACCGCGTCGGTCGTGGCGTCCTGCATCGCCGCGACCTGCGCCGAAATCTCCTCGGTCGCCTTCGCGGTCTGGCTGGCGAGCGACTTCACCTCGCTCGCCACAACGGCAAAGCCGCGGCCAGCCTCGCCGGCGCGGGCGGCCTCGATGGTGGCGTTGAGCGCGAGCAGATTGGTCTGGCTTGCGATGTCGCTGATCAAATTGATCACGTCGCCGATCTTCTGCGCCGCCGCCGACAGGCCCTGCACGGTCGTGTTGGTGCGGTTGGCCTCCTCGACGGCCTTGTGGGCGATCTCGGTCGATTGCGCGACCTGGCGGCCGATCTCGGAGACCGACGACGACAATTCCTCGGTCGCCGCCGCCACCGTCTGCACATTGGCGGAGGCCTGCTGCGCCACCGCGGCCACCGTGGTTGCCTGCTGGCTCGCAGCATCGGCGGCAGTGGACATGCTGTTCGAGGTGGCGCGCAATTCGACGGCCGCGCCGGCCAGCGCATCGAGCGAGGCGCGCACGCTGTTCTCGAAATCGTCGGCCATCCGGCCGAGCAGGCCGTGCTTCTCGGCCTCGCTGCGCTGCTTCAGCTCGTCCTGCTCGCCGCGCAGCCGCACCGCCTCGATCATGCTGTCCTTGAACACCTGCACCGATTGCGCCATCGCGCCGACCTCGTCGCGGCGCTCCAGCGCCGGAATAATGGTAGCGGTGTCGCCGGCGGCGATCTTGCGCATCGCGGCCGTCATGCCGGTGATCGGCGCCACGATGCTGCGTCCGAGCAGCAGGCACATCGCGATCACGAGAAGAAGCGCGCCGGCGACCAGGGCGCCGATCCATTCGGCCTCGGTCCAGAAGATGGCGTCGATATCGTCCAGATAGATGCCGCCGCCAATCGTCCAGCCATACGGCTTGAATTCGGTCGCGTAGGAGATTTTCGGCAGCGGCTCGTTGCTGCCGCCTGGCTTCGCGAAACGGAAGCCGACAAAGCCGCCGCCCTGCGCCGCGAGCTCGATCTGGCGCTTGGTGAAGAGCACGCCGTCCGTATCAGGCGTGTTGTAGAGGTTCTGGCCCTCGACCTTCGGATTGGGATGCGCCTGGATCACACCCTGCGGGCTGAGCGCATAGAAATAGTCGCTCTTGCCGAAGCGCAGCGTGCGCAGCAGCGCCTTGCCGCGCTCGAACGCGTCCGCATCAGACAGGCCGGCGGCCTTCGAGGCCTGGTAGTTGAGATCGATCGCCTGCCGCGCCAGCAGGACGACGTCCTGCAGCTTGGCCTTGCGGTCCTCGAGCAGGTTGCTGCGCAGCGCGGTCAGCCCGACGGCGGCGACAGCGACGATGCCGAGCACCGCCACGCCGACCATAATCATGAGCTTGGACGAGATTCGCAGATTGCCGAGCATGGGATACCTTTTCTGGGAAGGCGGCTGCCGCGCCGGGCGCCGATGGTTCCGAAAGGATTAACGGCAATTGATGAAATTGCTCCTAACGCGGCGCGCCCGGGGGTTGCGTCGGGGAGCGCGACAGGTCGCAGCGATTCGCGCGAAGATTGTATGATGCGGTCGCGCGAATCGCTGGGATCATGGAGCTTGGCGCCGCGGTCTGCGACGAAGGGGGTAGGGACGACCGGTCGGGATCGAAGGTGTCGGCTACTCGCGGGGTGCGGTCGCCGCGGCTCCGACATCGAGGCCGAGCAAGCGGGCGCGTTCACGGCGCTCCTCCGCCAGCAGATTCAGTTCCCGTTCCAGCGAGCGCGCGACCTCCTGTTGCGATTCCTTGGAATGGCGGCGCTGCGCGCCATGAGGTCTTGCCGGGTGAGCGGTCACGGGGGGAACCCTTGTCATCGTACTGTCATGGCGAGTCATGGCACGCCGGGATTCCGCGCGACAATCAAAAAGATTTCAGCGACGAAGCTTTGGAAAATATCTCACGCAACTGACTCCAAAACAGGCAGAAGATTCTCCTGGAAGCAGGTGGAGCAGACCAAGCATCGTGCAATTGCCGAAAATACAGGATGCCTGCACCCGCAACGATCAGACCAATTTCGAATTGCGACGAAACCATTTCTGGATTCGGATGAAGCCGTCCTGAAATGGACACGCTGTAGCGCTAGCATATCAGAGGTTGAGTCGACCGTTCGGGAGACCCCGGCCGTCAGGCGGGGTGATGTTGGAGATGAGACAGCCGAGTGCCAAGCCGTATATCTGGGCGGCCGCGCTGATCGCGGTCGCGATCTGGGGCATGGCCGGCACCCCGCAGATGGCGCACACCTCAGCCACTACGCATCTGGCCCGCGCCCGCTAGAGCATGATGAGATTAGGTCGAATTGCCGGCCCCGAAGACGCTGCGCTCCCTCTCCCGCCTGCGGGGGAGGGTTGGGGTGGGGGCTCTCTCCACGAATCGTACCGTGGAGAGAGCCCCCACTCGCCGCGCTCCGGACGACGTTTCGCGTCGCTCGTCGCGCGCCGACCTCCCCCGCAAGCGGGAGAGGTGAAGCGAGCCCGCGGGCAGCCGATTCAACCAAAAATCATCACGCCCTAGCGGCGCCATCGTCGGGGCCGGCGCGGCGGTCAGAGCCGTGGCCGCATCAAGCGCTGCATGTCCATCGTGTAGGTGTAGCGCCCTTCGGGATGGGTGGTGATGGTGACTTCGAACAATTCCTCGCGCAGGCCGTAATAGCGGCGCACCACGGTCAGGGCCGGCGAGCCGGTCTTGACGCCGAGCGCCTTCGCGATCGGCGCCGGCATGCCGCGGACGAAGATTTCCATCTGGGCGTATTCGGTGGTCTGGCCGTACATCTTGGCGACCTGCTCATGCACCGGGGTGCGGCCGTGGTCGGGTCGCTTCACCACATCAGCGAACTTACGCAGCACGTAGATCTCGGCCCAGCCGAGCGGAGCCGCGAACTGGTCGGAGCGGCGCACCGCCTCGATCAGGAACCAGTTCTTGCCGGGCTCGCATTTCAGGAGCGCGGCGAGCTTCTTGTCGGCGACGATGTCGCCATAGCGCACGACCTCGCGATAGGTCTCGTTGGAATAGCGCAGCCATTCTCCCAGCGATTTAACGCTGTGGGTGAACAGCACCGGCGGCTCGGCCGCGATCACCACCGAGCCGAGGCCGGCGCGGCGCACGATCAGGCCCTGGTCGATCAGGATGCGCAGCGCCTCGCGCACGGTCTGACGGCTCGCCTGATAGCTAGCCATCAGCTCGGTCTCGGTCGGCAGCAGATTGCCCACCGCGTAGGTGCCGAGCCTTATGTCCTTCTGCAGCCTAGTGGCAATATCGCGGTAGCGGGACGATCTCGCCTTGCCCGGTTTGTCAGCCATGGCGGATCACTTATGGCGGGTCACTTGGGGAACGACCGGTTGCCCCGTCTGCATCGAGTGCAGCGCCGCCTCGAACGCGGCGAGCGTCGCCAGCACATCCGCCTCAGCCACCGGGAAAGGCTGTTTGCCCTCGACGGCATCGGCAAAGGCGGACAGCTCGGCTGCGAGCGTATCGAGCGGGGGATGGCGCGTCGTCGCGGGCGGCTCGCCGGATTTGCGCAGCACCACCGTCACCTCGTCCAGCACCTCGACCGAACCCTTTGTCCCGAACACATGCACCCGCCAATAGAACGGCGTCGCGCGCACCGTCGCAAGCGTGCCGGTGACGCCATTCACAAATTCGATCGCAAGCATCGCCGTGTCGAGCGGCGGCGGGCCCGCCTCGCGCGCGGTCAGATGGGCATAGACCCGACGCACCGGGCCGAGCAGGCTGACGAAGCCGTCGAGCACATGCAGGCCCGCGCCGGTCAGCCCGCCGCCCGGCGATTCCTCCGGCGACAGCCGCCAGCCTTGCGTGATGTTCTGGGAGTTCTCGTTGCTGTTGTGGCCCTCGACATGCAGGATCGTGCCAAGCTCGCCGCCGGCTGTAATGGCGCGCAGCGCCCGCATCGACGGCCAGAAGCGCCGGTTGTGCCCGACCGCCAGCACGACGCCGGCCTTGCGGCAGGCGGCGAACATCTCCGCCGCATCCTCGCGCCGCAGCGCCAACGGCTTCTCGCAAAACACCTGCTTGCCGGCGGCGGCCGCTGCGATCACCTGCGCCTTGTGCAGCGAATGCGGCGTCGCCAGCAGCACCGCATCGATGGTGGGATCGGCGAGGACCTCGGCAAGGTCGGGCACCGCCTCGAGGCCGTGTTCGGCGCAAAACCCGCTGATGCGCGCGATATCGGGTTCGACGGCGCACCTGATGCTCAGCCGGGGTTCGCTGCGCGCCGCCTCGACCAGCGCGCGGCCCCATCGCCCGAGGCCCGCGATCGCGCAGTTGATCATGTGCCTCTCCGGGGCAGGCTCCGCTTGGTACGGATGGCCTCGATCACCGCTGAACTGTCACAGTCCGGGCCTGCCAGCGCGATTGCGGTCCGGAGCAATGCGGTTTGTGTGGTCGTCATCGGCAGCGTCAGCTGGTGCCGCTCGGCCTCGCGCAGGATCAGTTCGGCATCCTTCAGCGTCTGCGAGATGTGCGATTGCGGCACGAAATCTCGCGCCAGCATCTTCGGCCCCTTGCTGTCCATCACCTTCGAATACGCCGCCGACTGGCGCGCAGTGGCAAGGAAGGTCGCGCCATCGAGGCCAAGGCGTTCGGCAAAGGCGATGCCTTCCGCGAGCGCCGCGCGGTTGTTCTGCAGGATCAGGTTGATCGCGAGCTTGGTCCGGCTGGCGTTGCCGATCTGGCCGACCGGTATCCGCTGCGGGCAAAGGATATCGAGCGTGCAGCGAACCGCCTCGATCGCGTTGGCGTTGCCGGCGATCAGCGCGGTTGCGGTCCCGGCGCGGACGTCCTCACTGGTCCCGGAGATCGGGGCCTCGATCAAGGGCAGGTTCATCCGCACCGCCTGGCTTGCAAGGGAAACGATCTCCCCGGGCGCGCAGGTCGTGGTGCAGATCACGAGCGGCGGTTCCGCGGGTGAGACGATGAGTTCCGGGAGCAGCTCCTCGACCTGGGCGGCGTCGTACACCGCGATCACCACGGTCCGGCAGCGGGCCGCGACCTGCGCCGCGGACACCGCAATGTCGCCGCCGGCCGCCTGCAGCGCCTCACACCTTGCGGCATCGATGTCGAAGCCGATCACCGGCGTGGCGGCCTCGATCAAGCGCGCGGCGAGGGCCGAACCCATCAGCCCCAGGCCAATCACTCCGATCGATGTCCCGGACGTCACGTCGCGACCTTGTCGTGTCCTGTCATTGCGGCTGGATGCCGGCCGCCTTCACTTCCGCCGACCAGCGAACGATCTCGTTCCCGACGAAGGCGCCGAACTCGGCGGGCTTCATCGTCGAGACGATCACACCGACATTCGCCAGCTTCTCCCGCGTCGCCGGCATCGACAAGAACTTTTCGCACTCGGCATAGATCTTGTTGACGATCGGATCTGGTGTGCCAGCCGGCGCGAACAGCCCGTACCAGATCGTGGCCTCGAAACCGGGCATGACCTCGGCGAGCGCCGGCAGGCCCGGGGTGAGCTCGTTGCGGGTCGCCGACGTCACGCCGATGCCGCGCAGCGTGCCGCCCTGCATCTGCGGGATCGCGACCGAGAAGTCGCCGAAGGTGAGGTCGATGACGCCGGCCATCACGTCGGTCATCGCCTGTGGCACACCACGGTACGACGCCGCGACCAGCGACAGGCCGCCGCGCGACTGCAACTGCGCGATCGAGATCTGCGATGCGCCGGACCCGTATCCCGCGGTCAGGCTGGGATGCGCCTTGGCATAATCGCGGAACTGCGGCAGGTCGCGCGCCGCGAATTTCGGATTGACCAGCAGCACCATCGCCGTCGTCGTGGCGCGGATGACGGGCGCAAAATCTTTCACCGGGTCGTAGGGAAGGCTCTTGAGCGTCGCGACGTTGCTGGCATGCGTCGTGTTGGTGCCCATCAGCAGCGTGTAGCCATCGGGGGCGCTGCGCGCGACTTCCTGGGCACCGATGCTGCCGAGCGCGCCGGCGCGGTTCTCGACCAGCACGGTCTGGCCGAACGCGTCCTGCAGGTGCTGGCCGACCAGCCGCGCGACGTTGTCGGGGCCGGCGCCGGCTGGGAACGGCACGATGATCTTGATCTGGCGCTGCGGGAAGTCGTCGGCGGCCATGGCCGGCAGTCCGGCCGATGCGGCGAGATTTGTCCGTATAAACGTTCGAAACAGGGAGCCAGATGCCACATGGTTGATGTCAGCGATCTCCACGCCCGCGGCCTGCGCCGGCGCCAGAAGATGTTCGGCGAGGCCGATGTCGCCGGGCGGATGGCGGCCGCGGGCGATTTCGGTGCGCCGCTGCAGAACATCATCAACGCCTATGTCTACGGCGACGTCTGGGAGCGCAGCGGCCTCTCCGACCAGATTCGCAGCCTGGTTATGCTCGGAATTACTGCGGCGAGCGGCAAGCCCGCCGAATTCAAGGTCCACGCCAAGGGCGCGCTTGCCAACGGCTGCACCGCCGCGCAGGTGCAGGACGTGCTCTTGCTGGTCGCGATGTATTGCGGAGTTCCGGCCGCGATCGAGACCAGCAGGATTGCTGCCGAGGTGTTCGGCGAGCTGCCGCCGGAGACCGCGGGTCAGTCCGGATGACGCCTCCGCGCGTGGCGTGATAGGGCTGAGCCGTGATCGGCCACAGGACACGCCCATGCCCGCCTTCCCGACCTCGACCACCGTGCTCGATTCGGTGCTGTTCCGCGATGCCTTCGGCACGCCCGAGATGCGTGAGGTGTTTTCCGACCTGCGCCTGATCTCCCGCTACGCCGAGGTCGAGGTGGCGCTGGCCAAGGCGGAAGCGCGCTGTGGCGTGATCCCGGCAGAGGCGGCGGAGGAAATCGCACAGCGCGCCGACGTCGGCGCGCTCGATTTCGACCTGTTGCGGCAGGAGACCGACATCGTCGGCTACCCGATCCTGCCGTTGGTGCATCAAATGGCGAAGCAATGCGGCGAGGCCGGCCGCTACGTGCATTGGGGTGCCACCACGCAGGACATCATGGACACCGCCGTGGTGCTGCAACTGCGCGACGGCCTTGATATCATCGAGGACGACATCGCTGACCTGCGCCGCATCCTTGCCGGCCTCTCGGCGCGCCATCGCGATACGCCGATGGCCGGCCGCACCCATTTGCAGCAGGCGCTGCCGGTGACGTTCGGCTACAAGACCGCAATCTGGCTTGCGATGTTCGATCGTCACGCCGCGCGGCTCGTCGAGCTCAAGCCGCGCGTGCTGGTCGGCCAGTTCGCGGGCGCCGCCGGCACGCTGGCCTCGCTCGGCGACAAGGGCTTCGACGTCCAGCAGGCGCTGTGCGAGGAGCTCGGCCTCGGCGTTCCCGTCGCGACCTGGCATGTGGCGCGCGACGGGCTGGCGGAAGCGATCAACTTCCTCGCACTGGTCACGGGATCGCTCGGCAAGATCGCGCTCGACATCATGATCATGGCGTCGACCGAATTCGCCGAGGTCTATGAGCCGTTCGTGAAAGGGCGCGGCGCGTCCTCGACCATGCCGCAGAAGCGCAACCCGATCTCGTCGGAGCTGATGCTCGCGGCGGCCAAGGCGGTGCGCCAGCATGCGGGGTTGATGCTGGATGCGATGGTGCAGGATTTCGAGCGCGCCACCGGCCCCTGGCACGCCGAATGGATGGCGATCCCCGAAAGCTTTGTGCTGACCGCGGGCGCATTGCACCAGGCGAAGTTCGCGCTTGGCGGCCTGATCGTCGATGAGAAGCGGATGGCCGACAATCTCGATAGCAGCCGCGGCTTGATCGTCGCCGAAGCCGTGATGATGGGACTTGCCCCCGCGATCGGCCGGCAGGAGGCGCACGACGTCGTCTATGACGCCTGCCGCGTCGCCAACGACAAGGGGCTGACGCTCGCCGACGCGCTCGCGGCGGATCCGCGCGAGGTGAACCGCATCGATCGTGCGACGATCGATCGCCTCACCTCGCCGACGAACTATCTTGGGCTGGCACCCGAGATGGTCGATCGCGTGCTGGCGTCGGCAAAGCGGTAAATTCAACGCGATCGCTCGCCTTTGCGTGATCGGCAGGCCGAGCGGGAACCTTGCGAATTCGGATCAAACTGGACTACGACTGAGCCAACCCAACTCATCCACCAATGACTGCCGGACCATCATGACCGCACATCAACGCAACGTTTCCGCTTCGATCGATCCCGTGAAGCTCGACCGGCTCGCCGAAGTCGCCATCAAGGTCGGGCTGCGGCTGCAGCCGGGGCAGGATCTCTTGTTGACCGCGCCGTCAGTGGCGCTGCCGCTGGTGCGGCGGATCGCCGAGCATGCCTACAAGGCCGGCGCCGGCGTGGTGACGCCGATCTTCTCGGACGAGGAGATGACGCTGGCGCGCTATCGCTACGCGCAGGATGCGAGCTTCGATCGCGCCGCGAACTGGCTCTATGATGGCATGGCCAAGGCCTTCGGCAATAACACCGCACGGCTCGCCATCGTCGGCGACAATCCGATGCTGCTGTCGGGCGAGGACCCGACCAAGGTCGCGCGCGCCAGCAAGGCGAATTCGATCGCCTACCAGCCGGCGCTGGAGAAGATCGTCAATTTCGACACCAACTGGAACATCATCGCCTATCCGAGCGCGTCCTGGGCCAGGCAGGTCTTCCCCGACGATGCCGAAGATGTGGCGGTGGCCAAGCTCGCGGATGCGATCTTCTCGGCCTCGCGCGTCGATCAGGATGGCGCCGTCGGCGCTTGGGAGAAGCATAACGCCAAGCTGCGCGAACGCACCGAATGGCTGAACGGCCAGCGCTTCCACGCACTGAAGTACAGTGGTCCCGGCATGGACCTCACCATCGGGCTTGCCGACGGCCATGAGTGGGAAGGCGGCGCCTCGACCGCCAAGAACGGCATTGTCTGCAACGCCAACATCCCGACGGAGGAGGTCTTCACCACGCCGCATTGCCGCCGCGTCAGCGGCCACGTCGTCAGCTCCAAGCCGCTGTCCTATCAGGGCACTCTGATCGACAACATTGCGGTGAAGTTCGAGGAGGGCCGGATCGTCGAGGCCAAGGCGTCGCGCGGCGAGGAGGTCTTGAAGAAGGTGCTCGACACCGACGAGGGCGCACGCCGCCTCGGCGAGGTCGCCCTGGTGCCGCATTCGTCACCGATCTCGAAGAGCGGGCTGTTGTTCTTCAACACGCTGTTCGACGAGAACGCCGCCTCGCACATCGCGCTCGGCCAGTGCTATTCGAAATGCTTCGTCAATGGCGACAAGCTGACGCCGCAGCAGATCGCCGAGCAAGGCGGCAACAAGAGCCTGATCCACATCGACTGGATGATCGGCTCGGGCAAGACCGACATCGACGGGGTCCATGCCGACGGCCGCACGGTGCCGGTGTTCCGTCAGGGCGAGTGGGCGTAACGTCTTCCGGTCGCCGATCGCGTCAGCGGAAACGCTGGCGTGCGGCGATCAGCTGGCGCCGCGTGGCGCTGAAGCGGCAGGTCTCGTGCTGCGGCCGGAACCCGAGCCGGCGATAGATCTTCAGCGCCGCCGGATTGTGGCTGGAGACGTTCAGCCAGCACGGATGCTCGACCGAGACGTCGTGGGAGGTCAGCACGTGATAGACCAGTACCTGGCCGAGCCCGCGCCCCTGCCGTGCCGGATCGACCGCGGCCGATTCGATCCACATCGAGTTCTGCTCGGGCTCGGTCAGGCAGAAGCCCGACGCCTGCCCGTCCTCGGAGGCGAGCCAGACTTCGCTCTCGGACAAGAGCTGCGCCATCTCCTCCGGGGAGTAGCGGCGGAACGCCGCATCGGACGCATAGGCCGCGTTGTGGATGCGCGCGACCTCCGCCGCACAGGCCGTCGGGTCACTGACCCGCTCGATGGTGGCGCGCGCGGCCGCCAGCGTGCGGGCCGGCTGCAGCGGTTCCACGCACTTCATCCCGATTTCGGATTCGATATGGACAAAGCCGAACGCCGCCACGAAGGCCATGCCGGCCGGCCAGTCGCGGCTTACCAGCGTCTGCACGGCCAGATCGTCGTCGGCCGCGTCGATCGCGAGCACGTCGTCGAACAGCGCCAGTCCGACGCGACGGCGCCGCGTCTCAGGCGTCACCACGATCTTGAGGAACCGGGCGTGATGCGGGCCTTGATCCCGCAGCGACGATTCGGCGAGGCCGACGAGGCGTCCGCCCCGCTCGGCGACACGAAAATCCCGCCCGCCGCGATTCTGCGGCAGCTTCAGGAACTGCTCCCATTGCGGCAGCGTGACCGGGCCAAGTCGCGGTTCCGCCGCCGCCGCCCTGGCATAAAGCGCGATAACCGCCTCCGCGTCGGTCTCGCGGAGCGTCCGGATGGTGATGCCTTCATCCATAAGTCGGTAGATTACCCGATCTCGAGCCGATAAACATCCTTTGCCGTCTTCGAGAACAGCGCGGTCTTCTCGACCTCGCTGTACTGTGAAGCAAGCCGCTTGAAGGTGTTGAAGATCACCTGGTAGCTGCACTGGCCCTTATCAGGTGGGAAGTTGCTCTCGAACATGCAACGGCTGGGGCCGAAGGACTCGATGCAGGTTTCCACATAGGGGCGCCACGCGGCGGCGAGTTCCTCCGACGACGGCGGCCGGGGGCGCAGGTGGAAATCGTAGCCAAGCAGGCACATCGCGAGCCCGCCGAGCTTAACGACGACGTTCGGGCATTTGGCGATCTCCTGGATCGAGGCCCGCCACGCCGGAAAGGTCTCGTTCCGCTTGCCGGCGAAACGGCCGATGCCAACCGGGCCGCCGCAATGGTCGAGCACGATGCGGGTGTCAGGAAAGGCGCGGGCCAGATCGGTGAGCTCGCCGATCTGCGGATGGAACAGCCAGGCGTCGAAGCTCAACCCGAGCGGCGCCAGACAGGCAAAACCCTTGCGGAAGGTGGAATCGAGCAGAATTCCCTTCGGCCGGTTCGCATACACGTGCGCCACGTCGGGGTCCTCGTCCCAGGCCGAGGAGTGGCGGATGCCGCGGAACCGGCCGTTGCCGGCGGCGATCTCCGCCTCCAGCACCGCCTTGGCCTGGTCGCCGAGCAAAAGATTAACGTGGCTGACGATGCCGGCGCAGATCGCCGCTCTGCCGTAGCCGCCGCTTGCCGCCATGGCGGCGACGCCGTTGGCGAATTCGACCTCGCCGACCGGGCGGAATGCTTCCGGGCCATCGGCACGATACATCGAACGGCAATCGACATAGACGGTGGCGACGATGTTGTGGCCGGAGGCGACGTCGTCACGCATCTCCTCGATCAGGTAGCGCAGCCCGCCGCGGTCCCAGAGATGATGATGTGGATCGACGATCGGCCGGGCCGGGTCGATGATCTCCTCGGTATATTGTGCAAGCCAGTCTTCGCGCGGATTGGCATAGAGTCCGCTCGCAGAGGCGGGCAGCGTGCTGGCCATGGATGATGCTCCCTGTTCTTGCTCTTGTCGGCCGCCGAGGCGATGTCGGCTGTGCCGAGGATAGCGAGGCCCTAGGGAGCGCGTCAAACGTGAGCAGGTGGCGCGCGTAGCGCGGCGGTGCTCACGCTTTTGTCGCGCGCCGCCTCGTACGCGCGCGCTGCTGCGCCGAGACCGCAGGGCGCGAGCCCATGGCCACCCATTCGTCGTAGAATTCGATCTTGGCGTCGACCAGCGCGAGCGCCTCGGTCCATTTCGCGATCATGGCCTGCACGCGGAGCTGATGGTCGGCGAGCAGCGCGCGGCGCTTGCGCAAGGTGGCGCTGCCCTGCTTCACGAGGTTGGTGTATTCGCGCAGCTGCTTGATGGACATGCCGGTGCAGCGCAGGCGATCCATCAGGTCGAGCCAGCCGATGTGATCGTCGCTGTAGACCCGGCGGCCGCCGCGGTCGCGGCTCACCCCGGGCATCAGGCCCTGCGCCTCATACCAGCGGATCGTGTGCACGCTGCGGCCCGAACGCCGCGCGATCTCGCCGATATGGAGCGCGCTCGGCATGGCCTGCGCGGGAGGTGTCCGGGCGTCCATCACAGATACACGGCCTTCATGGCACCGGCCGGATAGCGCTCGCCGGCCGCTGCGCCGGGCGGGATCGCGGCCGAGATCCGTGCGAGGTCTTTTGTCGACAGCTTCACATCCAGCGCGCCGATGTTCTCGTCCAGCCTGCCGAGCTGCTTGGTGCCGGGAATCGGCACGATGTCGGGCCCCTGGGCCAGGAGCCAGGCCAGCACGAGCTGCGACGGCGTGCACTCCTTCTCGCGCGCGATCGCGACGATTTGGTCGACGAGATCGAGATTGCGGGCAAAATTATCGCCGACGAAGCGCGGATGATCGCTGCGGCGATCGCCCGCGATGTCGGCGTGCGAGTGGATCTGCCCGGTCAGGAAGCCGCGGCCGAGCGGCGAGTAGGCGACAAACGAGATGCCGAGCACGCGGGTCGTCTGCAGGGTTTCCTCGGCCTCGCTGCGATAGAGCAGCGAGTATTCAGTCTGCACCGCGGCCAGCGGATGAATCGCGTGCGCGCGGCGGATGGTTTCGGGACGCGCCTCGCACAGCCCGAGATGGCGTACCTTGCCTTGCTCGACAAGCCGCGCCATGGCGCCGACGGTGTCCTCGATCGGCACGTTCGGATCAATGCGGTGCTGGTAATAGAGGTCGATGGTGTCGATGCCGAGCCGTTTCAGGCTGGCCTCGCAGGCCTGCTGCACATAGGCCGGCGTTCCGTCGACGCCTTGCCCGGTCGCGGTCTTGACCTGGCCGAACTTGGTCGCGATCACGACCCGGTTGCGCAGGCCCTTCAGCGAGCGGCTGAGCAATTCCTCGTTGTGGCCCCAGCCATAGAGATCAGCACTGTCGAGGAAATCGATGCCGCGGTCGATGGCGTGGCGGATGAAGTCAGGCGTCGCAGAATCGTCATTCGCGCCATAGACGCCGGAGAGCGACATGCAGCCAAGCCCGATGGCGGACACCTCGGGGCCGTTCTTGCCGAGCTTGCGATGCGGGAGCTTGCTGATGGTCGTCATGCCGTTGTTCCTCACGAGCGGTGTCTCCAGACCGCATCAGTGAACATGCTAGAGCGTACTCTAGGTCAAGCGCGAAACATCACCGCGTCACGAAATCGTGTCGGCCGCTCCATAAACTCGTCATGCCCGGCCTTGTGCCGGGCATCCACGTCTTGGCTCCGTGCAAAAGACGTGGATGGCCGGGACAAGCCCGGCCATGACGATGCGGAAACTTCAGTGCCAAAGGCCCGCTGGCGAAATGTGCGATCGCCCTGCCTCAGACGCCGTCGAGGATAATGACCGTCGGCGCCGCCGGCAGCGTGTCCCGCGAAATGCGCAACGTACGCTCGCCGCCGCGCCGGTCGATCTCGAATTGCTGGCCGATCAGGCGCATGAACTCGCCGAGCGGGGTCGCAAACCGGTGCATCGGCAGCACCACCGCGGCGCGCAGCCGCCTGGTGATCTCGGAGACGCCGTCGAGCGACATCGTATAGGTGCCGTCGATCGGCACCATCACGATGTCGAGCCGGCCGATCGCCGCGAAATGGCTGTCGTCGAGCTTGTGGTGGAGGTGACCGAGATGGCCGATGCAGAGGCCGGCGACCTCGAAGATGAAGATCGAGTTGCCGTCCTTGATCATCTCGCCGCCGGGGCCTTCGCCCCAATAGCGGCGGATGTCGGTGGTGACGTTGCGGATATAGACGTCGCCGATCCGCATTGCGTAGTGCGCCGGCTGCCCGTTCTCGCCCCAGCCATGCAGCACGTGGGGGATCTTCGGGTCGGGGAACAGCGTGTAATGCGTGTCGTGCGCCCGGTTCATGGTGACGACGTCGGGCAGCCGTCCGGTGCGGTAGGCGCCGTTATAGTCGGTCGCAATGCGGATGCCGCCGGGGGTATCGATATAGTAGGTCGAATGCCCGGCATAGGTGATCGCGACCTCGTCGGCCTTTGCCGCCACGCGGCGGAAGGCGACCGGCGCGGCGCGCGGCGGTGCATTGGCCACCGCCAGGCACTCGCTGCGTCGGGCGTCCTGCGCCCAAGCCTGGGCAGTGAACGACCCCAACAGGATGAGCGCGGCGAGCAATCTCGGCATGACCTGTTCCGTCCGTAGCGATGACCGCGATCTCCAGAGTATCGCCGAATCGGCGCTCCGTCATGATGACGCCGGCGCATCGCTCCGTAGCGCGTAAGGCAACACAAGAATCCGGCGACGGGCGTTATCATGGGCGCGCAAGTTGCAGAACTCCGGGAGCTCGCCATGACCGAAACCGCCTCCGCGCCGCGCGCGCCGTTAACCAAGCGGCTGGAGCCGCTGCGCCATGTCGACGCCGGCGTGCTCAACATTGCCTATTACGAGGCCGGGCCTGCCGACGGTCCGGCCGTGCTGCTGATGCACGGCTTTCCCTACGACATCCACGCCTATGTGGACGTCGCGCCGATGCTGGCGGCGCAAGGCTGTCGCGTCATCGTGCCCTATCTGCGCGGCTATGGGCCGACGACATTCCGCGACGGCGCCACGCCGCGCTCGGGCGAGCAGGCGGCCATTGGCGCCGACATGATGGCGCTGATCGATGCGCTTGGTATCGGGCGGGCGGTGTTTGCGGGCTACGATTGGGGCGGTCGCGCCGCCTGCGTCGGCGCCGCGCTGTGGCCGGAACGCTGCATCGGGCTCGTGTGCGTCAACGGATACCTGATCCAGGACATTGCGCGCGCGATGCTGCCAGCAAAGCCGGATCGCGAGGTGCCGCTCTGGTACCAGTATTACTTCCAACTCGAGCGCGGGCGCGCGGGCCTTGCCGCCGACCGCCGCGGCATCGCGAAGATCCTGTGGTCGCAATGGTCGCCGAACTGGCGGTTCGACGACGCCTGTTTCGAACGCACCGCCATGGCGCACGACAATCCTGATTATGTCGACGTCGTGATCCACAGCTATCGCCATCGCTTCGGCCTTGCCGACGGCGATCCGCACTATGCCGAGGTGCAGCGCTGCCTGGCCGCGCTGCCGGTGATCACGGTCCCCACGGTCACGCTCGATGGGGACGAGGACGGCGTCGTGCCGGCGACCGACGGCAGCGCCAGCGCGTCGAAATTCACCGCCCGCCGGGCGCATCGGGTGATCCCGCACGCCGGCCACAATCTGCCGCAGGAAGCCCCCGAGGCCTTCGCCGCGGCGGTGATCGAGGTGATGAAAGGGTAGATCGGCCGGTCACGCCCGCTTCGGGCTGATCTTCCAGGCGGCGGCCAGCACCATCATGGTCATCGCGCCGCTGACGATGGCGGCAAGGGGGATCGTCAGCGCAAGCGCTGCCGTCGCGGCCCAGCCGATCGAGGAGAAGGCTTCCGCGAAGGTCGCAACGCGCGAAGAGGTCTGGCGCCGGCGGAACTGGCTGCGCCTGGCCTGGGCGCGGAACCAGAGCTGGATGGCGGCGGCGGAGGCGGTCGCGACGATCACCGCTGTTGCGGTGACGGCGGCCTGCCGTGGCGAGGCGAACGCCAGCGCAACGACCAGGGGCGCGAAGATCGCGCCGATCGCAAGCAGCACCACCTCGATCTTGGCGCGGATTACCCGCGATGGCGGCAGCGGCGCGGTTGCCACCAGGTCGGCGGCGTCCTCGCCCGAGATGGTCAGCCAGGCGAGCCCGCCGGCGAGCTGGCCCGCCGCCATCACGATAACAGGCGTGATCAGCACGATCGCGGTCGACGAGTCGGAGTAGCTGCGCCACAGCATCAGCGCCGGCGGCACCAGATAGAGCATCTGCATCAGGCTTTGTGACAGCAGCCAGGGATCGCGCCGCAGCAGCAAAAACTCCTTCCGGCGCAACGTCTGTTGCCGTGAGCCGGCGCGGAACGATCGTCCGCGCCCGCGCGTGGCGGCGGAGGGATTGGCCGCGACGCTGGCGACGGAGTCGGCGAATTTCGGCGCGAACGCCGCCATGACGCCGCCGAGCAGGACGAGCGCGCCGGCTGTGAGCAGCATCAGCACTTCGACATCGCCGAGGGCGGCGCGGGCCGGCCACCAGATGACGCTGTCGGGACCGGGCGCAAACCGCGCGGCGGTGTCCGAGGTCAGCACCGCGAAGCGCGACAAGGTGCCGTAGGAGAGGATGGCGACCACCTGCAGCGCGATCACAAAGCCCGCGCCGATGATGGCGGAGACGATCTGCGCCACCAGCCGTGTCCGGCTCGGCCCGATCAGGCGGAACAGCAGCACGGTGACCGCGATCGCGGCCGCCGCGGCTGACAGGCCGATCGCGACCACGACCCCGAAGCCAGCAAGCCAGCGCGCACCCCCGAGGATCACCAGCACGTCGACGAAGGGCATCGACAGCAAGAGCGCCATGCTGGTCACCGACAGTGCGATCGCTGCGATCCGGACCGAGAAGATGTTGGTCAGCTTCGCCGGCGACGAGATGATCAGGTCGAGGTCGGCGCGCGCATAGAACACGCGCGTCACCGATTCGATCGCCTGCGACAGCATTAGCGCCCACGACAGGAATATCGTGGCCGTCAGCACGATCATGGACGGCGGGTCGAGCGGAAAGCTGAGGTCCGCGAAGCGGCCGACCACGGCATAGGCCGGCAGATGCAGGAGGACGGCAAACACCAACAGCCCGATCACGGCACGGCTACGGCGGCGCCGACCGCCGGTCATCAGCGCCAGCCATTCGCGCCATGCCAGGCGGAATTCGTGACGCGCGAACCACGACAGGTGGGCGGTCGCGCTCACGCGGCGGCCGCTTGGCTGTCAACCAGCGCGATGAACATGTCCTCGAGGCTGGTGGCGTTGCGTCCGTTCTGTTGACGCAACTCGGCCAGCGTGCCTTCGGCCACGAGCCTGCCGGCCGCGATCACGCCGATGCGATCGGCCATGCGCTCGGCGACCTCGAGGATATGGGTGGTCATGATCACGGTGCAGCCGGTGCGCACGCGCTCCTGCAGCAAGCCTTTCACATGGCGCGCCGACAGCGCGTCGAGACCGGTCAGGGGCTCGTCGAGGATGATCAGGCGGGGGTCATGCACCAGCGCGCCGGCCAGCGCCACCTTCTGGCGCATGCCCTTGGAGAAGCCCTCGCAGCGTTCGTGCAGATGCGCCTCCAGCCCGAGCGACACCAGGAGGTTGCGTGCCGACGCCTCCGATGTCCTGGGGGCGACGCCCCAGAGGCCGGCAACGAATTCGAGGTACTCCAGCGGCGTCAGCTTGTCGTAGATCATGGGCTCGTCGGATACCCAGGCCATCACCTGCTTGGCCGCAACCGGATCCTTCAACGCGTCGATGCCGAGGATCGATACCGCGCCGGCGTCGGGCCGCAGCAGCCCCGCCACCATGCGCAGCGTGGTGGTCTTGCCGGCGCCGTTCGGCCCGAGCAGCGCGTAGAACTCGCCGACACGGACGGTGAGATCGAGCGCATCGACCGCCGGACGGTCAAAACGCTTCGTTAACTTTCGCACTTCGAGCGCGGATAACTCGATTGTCATAATAGGGTGACGATCCCGAACTTCGCTTTTCGGTTGCGCACCTTGGACAGAAACCGTTTCGGCGCGGTGAATCGCGACCGGCAAATCGAAGTGAAGTCCGTAAAACTCCGTGCTGCGGCATTTCTCCGCAATTGTGATGACGCCCGGCGGCGAGCGCTTTGTTGACAGGGATGAGGGCTTTTGGCTCAATTGGGACGGACATAGGCGGCTTTCAGCGCTTCCGGCACAAGGGCGCGAAGGCGGGATGCACCAAGGCGGTCGCGAAGAATCGCCATGCATCGGGGAGGGAACGATGCTGGACTTCGTTCAGCAGCTCGTCAGCGGCATAGCGCTCGGCTGCGTTTACGGCCTGATCGCGCTCGGCTTCGTGCTGGTTTACAAGGCAACCGAGGTCGTCAATTTCGCGCAAGGCGATTTGATGATGCTGGGCGGCTTCTTTGCCTTCACCTTCATCGGCATGCTCGGGCTGAACTACTGGGTCGGCTTCGCCGGCGCGGTCATCTGCATGGCGATGTTCGGCATGCTGGCGGAGCGGGTCGTGGTGCGTCCGATCCTGGGTTATCCGCAATTCTCGATCATCATGGCGACGATCGGCCTCGGCTATTTCCTGCGCTCGGTCTCCGGCATCATCTGGGGCACCGACGACTTCAAGATCGAGACGCCGTTCAGCCAGGGGGTGTTGCGGATCGGCTCGCTCGTGCTGGCCTACGACAAGCTCTCGGTGATCGCGGCGACCGTCATCCTTTGTGCGCTGCTCTATCTGTTCTTCAACCGCACCACGCTCGGCACCGCGATGCGTGCCAGTTCGGAGAATATGCTCGCTGCCTATTACATGGGCATTCCGGTCAAGCGCGTGGTGTCGATCGTCTGGGCGATCTCGGCGGCGGTTGCGACTTGCGCCGGCGTGCTGCTGGCGCCGATCACCTTCATCCATTCCAATGTCGGCCTGGTGCTCGGGCTGAAGGCATTCCCGGCCGCCGTCCTCGGCGGGTTCGGCTCGATCCCCGGTGCGGTCGTCGGCGGCGTCCTGATCGGCGTGATCGAGAGCATGGCCGGCTTCTATTTGCCGCAGGGCTGGAAGGACGTCGCGCCCTACATCGTGCTGCTCGCGGTGTTGCTGCTCAAGCCCGAAGGCCTGTTCGGCCTTCATGTCCGCAAGAAGGTCTGAGGAGCGACATATGCGGTTTCTCTTCAAGACCGACTACGAAGACGACATCAAGCTGTTCCCGCACTCGGGCTATGTCTATTCCTACGGCCTCTTGCTGGCGGCGCTCCTGATCGCGCCCTACGTGCTCTCGAGCTATCTGATGAGCCAGCTCGTCTTCGTCTGCATCTATGCGACCGTCGGCGTCGGCCTGTTGATCCTCACCGGCTTCACCGGCCAGGCCTCGCTCGGCCACGCCGCCTTCCTTGCAATCGGCGCCTATACCGCGGCGTATCTGCAGCAGTTCAACGTGCCGTTTCCGGTCTACTTCCTTGCGGCGGGATTGTTGACCGGCGTGGTCGGCGCGCTGGTCGGATTTCCGGCGCTGCGGTTGCAGGGCATCTATCTCGTGATCGCCACGATCTCGTTTGCCTTCATCGTCGAGGAGATCCTGGCGCGATGGGAAAGCGTGACCCATGGCAATGAAGGCATGCGGGTCAAGACCATGCAGTTGCTCGGCGCCAGTGTGTCGCGCGATAGCCCGACCTTTTATTATCTCTGCCTTGCGGTGCTGGTGCTGACCATCGTCGGCACGCTCAACTTGCTGCGTTCGCCGACCGGCCGCGCCTTCGTCGCGATCCGCGACAGCGAGACCGCGGCGCGCAGCATGGGCATCAATGTCTCGCTCTACAAGGTGAAATCGTTCGCGATCTCAGCCGCGATCACCGGCCTTGCCGGCGTGCTGTTCGCGCACAAGCTCTCCTTCATCTCGCCGGAGATGTTCACGCTGCAGCTCTCGATCGAGTTCATCATCGTGATCCTGATCGGCGGCACGTTCAGCCTGCACGGCGCGGTGCTGGGGGCGATCTTCCTCGTCATGATCGATCCGTTCCTGACCTACCTGAAGGACGACGTGCCCGGCATCATCGGCGGCGTCGCAGCGACGCTTGGCGCCGGCAAGGAGCGTGCCGGCCATATCCAGGATGTGGCCGCGGCTATCGCCTCGGCCAACGGGCTGAAAGGCGCGATCTACGGTATCATCATCGTGGTGTTCGTGCTGTTCGAGCCGCTCGGGCTCTATGGGCGCTGGCTGAAGATCAAGCTCTTCTTCCAGCTCTTCCCGCTCTACAAGCGCGCGACCTTCAAGCGGCAGAAGATCTACGTCAAATCGGAGCGGAACCGATGAGCTATTTCCGTGCCGAGAATCTGTCGTTGCACTTCGGCGGCCTGAAGGCGGTCGATTCCGTGAGCTTCGCGGTCGAGAAGGGCGAGATCCTATCGATCATCGGACCGAACGGCGCGGGCAAAAGCTCGATCTTCAATCTGATCTCGCGCATCTATCCGCCGACCTCGGGCAAGATCTTCTTCGAGGACCAGGACATCACCGAGGAGCCGGCCTACGACATCGCCAAGCTCGGCATCGCGCGCACCTTCCAGAACATCGAGCTGTTCGAGAATGCGACCGTGCTCAGCAATCTCCTGGTCGGCCGCCACGTGCATTCCACCACGAGGCTCTGGCAGGAATTGCTGTTCCTGCCGAACGTGCGCGCCACCGAGAAGATGCATCGCCGCCGGGTCGAGCAGGTCATTGAATTCCTCGATCTCGAACCCTATCGCGACAAGCTGATCTCGGGCCTGCCCTACGGCGTGCGCAAGGTGATCGAATTGGCGCGCGCGCTGTGCTCCGAGCCGAAGCTGATCTTGCTGGACGAGCCGTCGTCGGGATTGAATGTCGAGGAGACCGACGACATGTCGTTCTGGATCCGCGACATGAAGAGCGAGCTCGGCATCACCGTGCTGATGGTCGAGCATGACATGACGCTGGTGAACCGCGTGTCCGACCGAGTGATCGCGCTGAACTACGGCCGTGTGCTGGCGATGGGCTCGCCGTCGGAGGTGCAGCACCATCCCGACGTCGTCGCCGCCTATCTCGGCGCATGAGGATGATGCCATGAGCGCACCCGACATCATCCTGAAGCTCAGCAACATCGAAAGCTATTACGGGCCGATCATGGCGATCCGCGGCATCAGCCTCGAGGTGCCGCGCGGCCAGATCGTGACGTTGCTCGGTGCCAACGGCGCCGGCAAGACCACGGTGCTGAAGACCATCTCGGGCATCCTCGATCCGCAGAAGGGCTCGATCGAGTTTTTGGGCAAGCCGATCCAGCGCATGGAGGCCGACAAGATCGTGCGGTTGGGCTTAAGCCACGTGCCTGAAGGCCGCGAAGTGTTTCCGTTCCTGTCGGTGCGCGAGAACCTGATGATGGGGGCCTATCCGCGCCGTGACCGCGACGGTGTGGCTGATGACCTGGAGCGGGTCTACGGCTACTTTCCGCGGTTGAAGGAGCGGCTCGACCAGCCGGCCGGGCAGCTCTCGGGCGGCGAGCAGCAGATGCTCGCGATCGGGCGCGCGCTGATGAACCGTCCGACATTGCTGCTGCTCGACGAGCCGTCGCTTGGGCTGTCGCCGATCCTGGTGAAGGAGATCTTCACCATTATCCGCCGCGTCAACGAGGAGCAGGGCATGTCGATCCTGCTGGTCGAGCAGAATGCCAAGATCGCGCTGGAGACGGCGCATTACGGCTATGTGCTGGAGATCGGCCGGGTCGTCATGAACGACACCTGCGAGCGGCTGATGAATTCTCCCGACATCCAGGAGTTCTATCTCGGCGCCAAGGAGGCCGGCGCGCGGGGTGAGCGGCGCTGGAAAAAGAAGAAGACGTGGCGTTGAGGAAGGTTTGGCGTTGAGGAAGATTTGGCGCTGAAGAAGAATTGGCGTCGAGAAGAACTTCGAGCTAAATTAGGGCCCTGTTTCGCGGACAAGACCGGCGGCAAATCCGGCGCGCAAGGCAGGCGACAGAGGAGGAAACGGGCATGGCCAGACCGGCGGTGCTGACGGTCGCCGACACGATCGCAAGGAGCTTTCTGCTCGCCGTGGAAAAGCGCGGCGATCGGCCCGCGATCCGCGAAAAAAAGTTCGGCATCTGGCAGCCGACCAGCTGGCGGCAGTGGCTGCAGATCTCCAAGGACATCGCCTATGCCCTGCATGCGACGGGTTTTCGCCCCGGCGACGTTGCCTCGATCATCGCCAATGCCGTGCCCGAATGGGTCTACGCCGACATGGGCATTCTCTGCGCCGGTGGCGTGTCGTCCGGCATCTATCCGACCGACTCAGCAGCCCAGGTCGAATATCTCGTCAATGATTCCCGCACCCGGATCGTGTTCGCCGAGGACGAGGAGCAGCTCGACAAGCTCCTGACCTGCCGATCGCGCTGTCCGACGCTCGAGAAGATCGTCGTGTTCGACATGGAGGGCTTGAGCGGCTTCTCTGATCCGATGGTGCTGTCGCTTGCCGAATTCATGGCGCTCGGCCGCAACCATGAGCAGGGCAACGAGGTGCTGTGGGACGAGATGACCGGCAGCCGCACGACGTCCGATCTCGCGATCCTCGTCTATACGTCGGGCACGACCGGTCCGCCCAAGGGCGCGATGCATTCCAACCGCAGCGTGACGCACCAGATGCGTCACGCCAATGATCTCTATCCGTCGACCGACAGCGAGGAGCGGCTGGTGTTCCTGCCGCTCTGCCATGTCGCCGAACGCGTCGGCGGCTACTACATCTCGCTCGCGCTGGGCTCGGTGATGAATTTCGCCGAGAGCCCGGAGACGGTGCCGGACAATCTGCGCGAGGTGCAGCCGACCGCCTTCCTCGCGGTGCCGCGGATCTGGGAGAAGTTCTATTCGGGCGTCACCATCGCGCTGAAGGACGCCACCCCGTTCCAGAACTGGATGTACGCCCGCGCGCTCGCGGTCGGCCATCGCATGACCGAGTGCCGGCTCGAAGGTGAGACGCCGCCGCTGTCGCTCAGGCTTGCGAACCGCGCCGCGTACTGGCTGGTGTTCCGCAACATCCGCCGCATGCTCGGGCTCGACCGCTGCCGTATCGCCTTCACGGGTGCGGCGCCGATCGCGCCGGACCTGATCCGCTGGTATCTCGCGCTCGGCATCGACATGCGCGAGGTCTACGGCCAGACCGAGAATTGCGGCGTCGCGACCATGATGCCGGCCGAACGCATCAAGCTCGGCTCGGTCGGCAAGGCAGCGCCATGGGGCGAGGTGATGATCTGCCCGAAGGGCGAAATCCTGATCAGGGGCGACTTCCTGTTCATGGGCTACCTCAACCAGCCGGAGAAAACCGCCGAGACCATCGACGCCAAGGGCTGGCTGCACACCGGCGATGTCGGCACGATCGACAATGAAGGCTATGTGAAGATAACCGACCGGATGAAGGACATCATCATCACCTCGGGCGGCAAGAACATCACGCCGTCAGAGATCGAAAACCAGCTCAAATTCTCGCCTTACGTCTCGGATGCGGTCGTGATCGGCGACAAGCGGCCGTATCTCACCTGCCTGATCATGATCGATCAGGAGAATGTCGAGAAATACGCGCAGGATCACGACATCCCCTTCACCAACTATGCGAGCCTGTGCCGCGCACGCGAGATCCAGGACCTGATCCAGCGCGAGGTCGAGGCGGTCAACGTTAACTTCGCGCGCGTCGAGACCATCAAGAAATTCTATCTGATCGAGCGCCAGCTCACGCCAGAGGACGAGGAGCTGACGCCGACCATGAAGCTCAAGCGCAGCTTCGTGAACAAGCGTTACGCGGCCGAAATCGACGCCATGTATGGCGCGCGGGCGGTTGCCTAGGAATTTTTGGCAATGCGAAGGCGCCGAGACTGGCCCCGCCCTTCGCTTGAAATACGGGCCAATGGAGAGGAGATCAGAATGTCTGTAACGTTCAAGGCGCTGGGCCTTGCGGTAGGCGCGCTGGCGCTCGCCAACCTGCCGGCCGCCGCCCAGACCAAGGTTACCAATGAAGGCATCTCGGCGACCGAGATCGTCATCGGCACCCATCAGGACCTGTCCGGCCCGATCAAGGGCTGGGGCGTCCCGGTGTCCAACGGCATGAAGATGGCGGTCGAGGAGATCAACGCGAGCGGCGGCATCAACGGTCGCAAGATCCGGATGATCCTCGAGGACAGCGGCTACGATCCGAAGCGCGCGGTGCTGGCGACGCAGAAGATGGTCGAACGCGACAAGATCTTTGCCATGGTCGGTCCGATGGGTTCGCCGACCGTGCTCGCCGCGCAGGACGTGCTGTTCGATGCCGGCGTGCTGCAGCTGTTCCCGCTGAGCGCGGCCGAATTCACCTTCAAGTTCGACCCGAACAAGCCGCAGGAGCGGCTGAAATTCAGCAACGTCCTGCCCTATGTCGAGAGCACGCGCGCCGCGCTCAAATACATGATGGAGCTGAAAAACTTCAAGAAGCCCTGCATCATGTATCAGGACGACGAGTATGGCAAAAACGTGCTCGACGGTTTCAACCAGCAGCTCGAAGCGATGAAGGTGCAGCCGGCTTCGATCACGAGCTACAAGCGCGGCGTTGCGGATTTCAGCGCGCAGGTCGCCAAGATGAAGGCGGACGGCTGCGATCTCGTCCTGCTCGGCACCGTGATCCGCGAGACCATCGGCGCGATGGGCGAAGCCAGGAAGCTCGGCTGGGACGTCACGTTCCTCGGCGCCACGCCGACCAACGTGCTCGAGGTGCCGGCGCTCGGCAAGGAGGCGGTGGAAGGGCTTTACGCCGCCAGTGGCTTCGAGATTCCCTATGAGGACACCGCCAAGGGCAAGGTGAAGGATTGGCTCGTCAACTACAAGAAGATGTTCGGCACCGATGCCAACACCCAGGCGATCATCGGCTACAATGCCGTGACGACCTTTGCCTTCTACGCGCAGAAGGCGGGCAAGGATCTGTCGGGTCAGAAGATGCTCGAAGCGCTGGAGTCCGGCGACAGATTCATCGACATCTTCAATTCGCCGCCGACGACGTTCTCCAAGATCAATCACCTCGCCAGCACCATCACCCAAGTACAGCAGGTGAAGAATGGCCGCTGGGTTCTGGTGAAGGACAATTTGATGTTCTAGTAAGCCCCGGAACGCAGTTACATCGTCATTGCGAGGAGCGAAGCGACGAAGCAATCCATCCTTTCTTTCCGCGGAAGGATGGATTGCTTCGCTTTGCTCGCAATGACGGTGGCGGAAGTTCGCTCGCGCTACGGCCCGCTCAGGGCGACGCCGAGCTCGATCGGCTGCAGCGCTTTGGTGGTGCATTGCCAGTTGCCGCCGTCCGCCTTATGGAAGGCGAACGACTTTTCGATGCGGAGCCGATGTGAGATCGGCAGGCTTTCGCGGCTGCGCGGCGTCGGCCTGGCTTGTCCCGACCCGACGTCCCAGCATGTCCCGGTGCAGGTCGAGGCGATCGGGCTGCACACCGCAAACGGCGACAGCACCTTCATCTCCACCTCTGCCGTCACCAGCGCGTCGCGTTCCGACACCTCGGTGTCGATCTGGATGATGCGGCTGACGCGCAGGAAATTGCCGCAGGCGTTGGCGGCGTGAATCTGCGCGACGCAGAGATCGACGGCGTCGGCGTCGGGCAAGGGGGAACTCTGCGCCCGGCCGAACACCTTCTTCGGATCGCCTTTGGCGGCCGCGATCTCGGTTGTCTTGCGCGCCAGCTCGCCGGCGAGGCATCCCTCGAACGGTGCCAGTTCGGCGAGCGGCACATTGTCCTTGTCGGCGAGCTTGCACTTGCGGTCGCGCGTCCTGGTCCAGCGCGCATAGTCGCTGAAGGCGCCCTGCGCCTCGTCATCCCCAAGCTTGGCGATCAGGGCGAGCACCTGGGTGTTGAGATCCTTGTCGGCGATCGCAAGCGCAGGATCGCCGCAGATCAGCAGGCCGGCGGTGGTGCCGGTGGCAAGGCAATCGAAGTTCGGGTCGGCCAGGATGGCAACGCGCTCGTTCGTCTCCTTCAGCAGGCAGGCCTTCACTGCATCGATGTTCTGCCCGGCGACGCGCGACGCGCTCTCTCGCAAAGATGCCGCAGCTCAGGTCACGGCTCTTTGTCCACCCCACGTTCTCCTCGATCGCGTGCGCGCGGTCCGCGATGCGCGCGAGCCGCGCTTCGACCGCGCCGCTGAGCCGCCGGCCCGCGGCCTGCAGCACAGGATCGCCGCAGAGCAGCTGACCGGCCGGATCTTTTACCTCGATGCAGCGGTTCTGTTCGAACAGGGGCTGCATGCCGCGCAGCGAGCGATCTTCGTCCTGGTAGTCGGCGCGCGCGGAAAGCGTCAGTCCGCACAGGGCTGCGGCAACCGTCAATACAAACGAGCGCATGCAATGCTCACCGTCATGAACACAACAGCGAAGCCGTGGCCATGACAGCCACGGCTTGCTGCGCCGGAAATGAAATTGCTCAGCAGAGCTTTGTCAATTGGCTTGGGTCGCCGACCGCAACGCCGCCTCGGCGACAAGCGGCGCGTCGGTGTACTTGCTGACGCCATGCGCGTCGATCACGAAGGTCGGCCGGAAATTCCTGACACTGGAATCCTCGATCATCGCCATGCGGCGGTTGTCGAGCAGCAACCAGCGGCCATCCAGCCTGGCGGCGGCGACGGCGTGATCCTCGCCACTGAGCTGGTCGTGCATGACGACGATCCGCAGGTCCTCGGCGGCGACGCCGGCCTTGTGCAACGCCACGAATTTCGCGATCGCATAGTCTTCACAATCGCCGGCGCCCTTGGCGAGGGTGGCGAGCGGCGACGTCCAGACGTCGACCTGGCCGTACAGCGCGAGGTCGCTGCCCGGCCGGATCGCCAGGTTGACGGCGCGGTTGACCTCGCCGAGCCGGGCGCGGCCCTCGTTCGCCCGCGCGCTCTCGATGATGGCGAGGAAGCGTAATGCCTCCGGCGACACGCAGCCCTCGCGATCGCCTTCGCAGATCGCAAGCTGCACCAATTCGTCGTCGAGACGGCGCTGCACGCCGAGCCATTTGCCGCGCAATCCGCCGTCGAGCAGCAGGGCGGTCGGCAGCCCAAACGGCTCGGTCGACTTGCGGATCAACTCCGCCGGACCGGGCGAGAGCAGCGAGGCGGCGTTCAGCGGCGCCATCGGCACGAGCCAAGCCAGGCCGCAGGCGAGCATAACGGCGCGCAGTGCGCGCGAGTGAAGCGAGATCCCCATCTGACACCCCCTGTCCGGGCATCGACTGGCGTAGCGCCTGCGCGTGACCGGATCGTATCACGCGTCAGCTTGGGGACGGAGGCTTTGAATCTGCTTAAAGCGCGCCGAATCGGGCGAGAAAGCGCAAAAGACGCTGAAAAAGCGCTCGTCGCGGTCCCGAAAACTTTACCGACTTTGTGAACAGGTTCCCGCGAACCTTTTGCCGGGTCGCAAAGCCCCATCCTTGCTTCCCGGTTAATCAGCCCGGAGGGCTCAGGAATATGTGATTTGTAAGCTAAGTCACAGCTTTAGCCAGGAAGTTGGGCTCATATCCCGCCACGGAACTGAGGGGAAATAGAGGTGAGTAAAATTGCGCCTATCAATACATCGAATACGTGCGCGAATACCCACGCCGGTCGAAAATTCCCTCCCATAATACCTACAAATAGGGTATAACTACTCAAGAGTAGAAGACGACCGAAATGCCACACGCAAAAACAACGGGCCGTAAGAGGGCTTTGGACAAGCAAAGGATGGTTTCGTCTTGTTCCGTCCGATGATATGCAAGCATAGTCGTTTGCATATTCTATAAATATTAACCTTAAGTGGGCACACCCGCGTGAACTTTGTCGAGAAATTCGACGGCTTTTTGCCGAGCATGGACGCTCATGCCCGTGGGCAGGTCCATGTCGACAATGTCTCCGCGCATGCTCCGCCCGGTGCGATCGTCGTTGACGACGCGCATCTGCTGTTTACCGGCGACTTCAAGCGCTCGGGCCTCGACCTTGTGCTGTCGAAGGACGACCGCGAACTGGTCCTGCATGACTACTTCAAGGGCGAAAAGCGCGCCGCGCTGGCCTCGCCCGACGGCGCGCATCTGACCGGTGATATCGTCAGCGCGCTCACCGGCTACACCCAATACGCCCAGGCCGGCGGCGCGCCCGACGCGGCCAAGATCATCGGTCACGTCACCAAGCTCGCCGGCAACGCCACCGCGATCCGCAACGGCGTCGCGATCGTCCTCAACCAGGGCGACAACGTCTACAAGGGCGACGTGGTCCAGTCCGGATCCGATTCGACGCTCGGCATCACCTTCATCGACGGCACCGTGTTCGGCCTCGGCTCGAACGCGAAGATGGTGCTGAACGAGATGATCTACGACCCGAACGGGTCGAACAACTCCTCGCTCATGAGCCTGGTCCAGGGCACCATCTCGTTCGTCGCCGGCCAGACCGCCAAGCACGGCGACATGAAGGTCGACACGCCGGTCGCGACCATGGGTATTCGCGGCACCGCGGTGCTGGTCGAGATCGATTTCGAGGTGCCGGGCCAGGGCGGCGCGCCGCCCGCCAAGTTCCAGGTGCTGGTTGAGCCCGACGGCACCACCGGCTCCTACATCCTGTTCGACAAGACCACGCTCAACCCGATCGCAACCGTCAATCAGGCCGGCACGCAGACGATCGTCAACGGCCAGGGCACGGTCAGCTTCCTGTCGTCGGCGCAACTGTCGACCGACGCGCAGAAGATCATCAACGACGTCTTCGCGCTCAAATTCACCGATAACACCAATCCCAATACCAAGCTCACGACGAATTTCACTGATACAGTCGTCCCGATTACGTTCGGCTTCAAGCTGCCAAACGGCGACATCGTCACGCCAACGCTCTTCGTGCTCAACCTGGTGGACAAACTGGCGGCGGCGACCGGTGGCTTCAAGGGTAATGATCACATCCCGGGCCCGCCGACGGTTACCACCGAGAACGGGGCGTTCGTTGAACGGGCGGGCGTCACCCATGATGCCTCGGCAGACACGATCTCCGGCAAGATCAAATGGCTCGACGTCAATCTCGGCGACATCCCGACCGGAAGCGCGAGCTTTACGTCGTTTACGTACAAGGATGCCCACAACAGCGACAAGACGTCGTCGCTGACGCCGGAGCAGCTGGCCGCGATCAAAGCGGTCGAGGTCCCGCTGGTCGTTGAACAGGATCCCGGCAACCGGAACGTCGGCTCCGCGACCTGGACCTACAGTCTCCCTGACGGCGCCTTCGACTTCCTCGCGGCGGGCGAAACGTTGACGCTGACCTACACGGCGCGTGTCGACAACAATTTCGAGCTGAGCAACGAGACCGGCTTCCAGACTTTCACGATCACGATCACCGGGACCAACGATTTGCCGGTGATCACCTCGTCGCCGCAGACCGCCGCGATCACCGAAATTCCAGGTGCAAAGAACTCCGAGGTTCCGGATACTGCGATCGGCGCGATCACATTCACCGATCCGGACCTGACCGATACGCACAGCGTGGCCATCATCGGCGTGACCGAGTCTGGTGTGACCACAGGCCTTGCCGACAAGGCGAAGGTGCTGAGCTGGTTGTCCCTGGGCAAGCTGACTGATTCGACCGACGGCGTGACGGGATCGCGGTCCTGGACATTCTCGGCCGCGGACAAGAATTTCGATTATCTCGCGGCGGGCGAGACGCTGACGTTGACCTATACTGTCCAGGTCGATGATCATCATGGTGGGGTGGTCACTCAGCCGGTCATGATCACCATCACCGGCACCAACGATACGCCGGTGATCACGTCGTCGGCGCAGACGGCCGCGATCACCGAGTTGCCTGACGCGACCGGTTCGTCGACGCCCGATAAGGCCTCGGGCGTGGTCACCTTCACCGACGTTGACCTCAGCGACACCCACAGCGTGACCGTCACCGGCGTGACCGAGGCCGGTGTGACCACGGGCCTTGCCGACCAACAGACCGTGTTGAACTGGTTGTCGCTGGGCACGCTGACGGATTCGACCCATGGCGTCACTGGATCACGCGCCTGGACATTCTCGGCCGCGGACAAGAGTTTCGATTATCTTGCCGCGGGCGAGACGCTGACGCTGACCTATGCGGTTCAGGTCAACGATCACCATGGGGGGGTGGTCACACAGCCCGTCACGATCACGATCACCGGCACCAACGATGTGCCTGTCATCACGTCGGCCCCGCAGGCGGTTGCGATCACCGAAGCGCCCGACACGACCGGTTCGGTAAAGCCGGATGCGGCCTCGGGCGCCGTCACGTTCACCGACGTCGATCTCAGCGATACGCACAGCGTTACCATTACCGGGGTCACCGAGACCGGCGTCACCACTGGGCTTGCCGATGATGCGACGGTGTTGAGCTGGCTGACGCTGGGAACGCTGGCTGATTCGACCAATGGCGCGACGGGGTCACAGTCGTGGGCCTTCTCGGCGCCGGACAAGAATTTTGATTACCTCGCGGCCGGCCAGACGCTGACGCTGATTTATTCGATCCAGGTCGATGATCATCATGGCGGCCTGATCAGCGAGCCGGTCACGATCACGATCACCGGCAGCAACGATACGCCGGCTATCACATCTTCGGCGCAGACGGGTGCTATCACGGAGGTGCCCGACACGACCGGTTCGGTGAAGCCGGACACCGCCACGGGAGCGGTGACATTTACCGATGTCGATCTCGCCGACACCCACAGTGTCACCGTCGCCGGAGTGACGGAGAGTGGCGTCACCAGCGGGCTCTCCGACGAGGCGACGGTGTTGAGCTGGCTGACGCTCGGGATGCTGACCGATTCGACCAATGGTGCGACGGGATCGCAGCCATGGACCTTCTCGGCGCTGGATAAGAATTTTGACTACCTCGCCGCCGATCAGACGCTGATGCTGACCTACACGATCCAGGTCGACGACCATCATGGCGGCGTTGTCACGCAACCCGTCACGATCACGATCACCGGCACCAATGACGCGCCGACGCTCGCCAGCGTCAACGCCGGCACGTTGACCGATACGGCCGCATACGACAGCTTCAGCAATCTCTCCGGGCAACTGGTCGGCTCCGACAAGGATGTCGGTGAAACCGCCACGCTCAAATATGCCGCGCTCAATGCGTCCCACCATGCGGTGACCACGCCAGTCACGGGCCACTACGGCTCGCTGACCGTGCATGACGATGGCAGCTACACGTATGTCCCCAATGCGGTCGCGATCAACGCGCTGTCCGACGGCACGTATCACGATACGTTCGACGTGCAGACCACCGACGCGCACGGCGCCGTCGGCACGGCGACGCTGACGGTCGACGTGATCGGCGCCAATGATGCACCGGTGATCCACACCGACAATCTGACCGTGTCGGGCAATCCCGATGGAACGACGAAGATCGCCGGGCTGTCCGTCACGGATGCGGATGCGGGCGTCAACGAAGGCTTTGTGCTAAGCGCCACCAGTGTCGGACCAGGCAGCAGCGTCCTCCCGGCCTCCGTTTCCGCCGGGCTGTCGAACATCAACACCTCGCTGACGTCTGGCCTCACTTATGACAAGGGCACATCGCCGCCCGCGACCGACATGGTGACCGTCAAGGTTTCCGATTCCCATCAAGCAAGCGACACGGTCAATCTGATTTTCAACCTCGCGCAGAACCCCACGCAGCCGGTGACGCTGACGGGCACCAGCGACAAGGACGTGTTCTTCGCAACGGGCTTTCAGGACAAGTTCGTGTTCGCGCCGAATTTCAACCATGATGCGATCATCGGCTTCCAGTCCGGCCAGGACCAGATCGACCTGTCGGCGGTGGTGTCGACGAGCGACCTCGCTACCTGGTTCAGCACGCATGTCGCGCCGTCGCCGACCAATTCCGCGGATACGTTGATCACGATCGATAGCGCAGACACCATTGCGGTTCGCAACGCGACCCTGACCAAGAACGACTTCATCGTCCACATCACGTGACCGGCGCGCAGCTCGCGATCGCTGCGGACACGACATGACGCCCCGATCCTGCATTGCAGCGAATCGCGCCCGATTGGAACAACCCCCCGGGCGTGATATCCAGACGGCATGAAACGGCTGAGGGTGATCCGGAGATGGTTCGCGCGGCGCTTCGGCTATGCGCGGCTGGCTTGCGTGGCGCTGCTGATCGGCATCGCGGCGCTACGCGTCCTCGATCCGGGCCCCGTCCAGGAGCTGAGGGTCAGGACCTTCGACACCTTCCAGCGGATCGATCCCCGCAAGAAGACCTCGCGTCCCGTCACCATCGTCGATATCGATGAAAAGAGCCTGGCTGATCCCAGGCTTGGTCAGTGGCCGTGGCCGAGGACCCGCATTGCCGACATTGTCACCAACCTGACCAGGCTCGGCGCCGTCGTGATCGCGTTCGACGTCGTGTTCTCCGAGCCTGATCGGCTCAATCCCGATATCGCCGCCGATACGTTCGGCGACCTTGATGAGGAGATGCGGCAGCGGCTGCGTTCGCTGCCCAGCAACGACAAGATCCTCGCCGACGCGATCCGCAGTTCACGCGTGGTGCTCGGCGAGTCCGGCGACTTCAACATTCACGCCAATCTCAACGAAAAGCTCCCGGTGACCGGCCTGGCAATGCTTGGCGAGGACCCGCAGCGGTTCATGTTCAAGTTCCCGGGATTGTTGCGCAACGTGCCGGTGCTGGAGGAGGCGGCCGCCGGGCGTGGTCTGTTCACGATCAAGCCGGAGCGCGACGGTATCGTCAGGCGCGTGCCGATGATCATGGTTGCGCAAGGCGTGACCATGCCGTCGTTGACCTTCGAGGTGCTGCGCGTCGCCAGCGGCTCCGGAACGATCCTGATCAAGGCCAACCCGGCCGGCATCCAGAGCGTTGGTGTCACGGGGTTCAGCATCCCGACCGACCGCTACGGTCAGCTCTGGATCCACTACGCGCACTACGATCCCTCGATCTATGTCTCGGCGATCGACGTGCTGGAAGGGCGCGTCGCGCCGGACCGGATCGCGGGCAAGCTGGTGCTGATCGGCACCTCGTCGATCGGAATGAACGACATCAAGACGACGCCGATCACGCCGGCGATGCCGGGCGTCGAAATCCATGCCCAGGTGCTGGAAAGCGCGCTGACCGGCGCGGTGATCTCGCAGCCGGGCTATGGCATCGGCATCGAATTCTTCGCGGCGATGATCATGGGGCTCTTGGTCCTCGCATTCGCGCCGAAATTCGGCCCGGTGACGCTGGTGATCGTCGGCGGCATGTTCGCGTCGATCCTGGTCGGCACCTCCTGGTATTTCTACGCGCAGCACCGTCTGTTGATCGACTTCACCTATCCGCTGATGTCGACCACGGCCATCTACCTGACGCTGATCTTCGCGAGCTTCGTGCGCGAGCAGCAGCAGCGGCGGCAGATCCGCTCGCAGTTCGCGCAGTACATGTCGCCGGTGCTGGTCGAGCAGCTGGCGCAGCAGCCGGAGCGGCTGGTGCTCGGCGGCGAGGAGCGCGAGATGACCATCATGTTCTCCGACATGCGCGGCTTCACATCGATCTCGGAGACCTACAAGGACAATCCGCAGGGCCTGACGTCGCTGATGAACCGCTTCCTGACGCCGTTGACGCACGCGATCCTCAACCGCAAGGGATATATCGACAAGTACATGGGCGACGCCATCATGGCGTTCTGGAACGCGCCGCTCGACGACAAGGAGCACCAGCTGAACGCCTGCGAGGCCGCGGTCGACATGCTGGAGCGCGTCGACGCGCTGAACCGGGAGCGCGAGCAGGAAGCGCTCGATGGCGGCCACACCTATATCCCGCTCAATATCGGCGTTGGCCTTAACACCGGTGCCTGCGTCGTCGGCAATATGGGGTCCGACATCAAGTTCGACTATTCGGTGTTCGGCGACAGCGTCAATCTGGCCTCACGCCTCGAAGGACAATCCAAGGAATACGGCTTCCCGATCATCGTGGGGTCGACAACGGCGCTGGCGGTGAAGGAGAAGTTCGCGATCCTCGAGCTCGACTTCATCATGGTGAAGGGCAAGAGGGAGCCCGAGGTGATCTACGCGATCGCCGGCCGTGAAGATGTCGCCAATTCCGGCCGCTTCCAGCGGCTGCGCAACCTCACCATTGAAATGCTTGCCTGCTATCGCGGCCGCGATTGGGAGGGCGCGCTGGCGGCGATCGAGCGCGGCCGCAAGACCGACGAGGCGCGCTCGCTGCAATATCTCTACACCCTCTATGAAGCGCGCATCCGCGACTTCCAGCAGCAGCCGCCGCCCGACGACTGGAACGGCGCATTCGCGCTGATGACGAAGTGATGTGATACACGTTCGATGTCGTCCCGGCTTTCGCGGGGACGGCGGCGGAGAGATTTACTCCAGCCCGATCTGCGTCAGATCCTGGAACCAGTGCTGCGCCTGCACGAATGTCTTCACTTTCGGCGACAAGGCATGCGGATTGGTGTCGTGCACCACCCAGACCAGCGTGGCATCGTTGACGATCAGCGCGTGCGCCTGCGCGAGCAGGTCATCCTGCTTCGCGGTGTCGAAAGTCTGCTTGGCCTCGTCGATCAGCGCGTCGACCTTGGGGTTCTTGTAGCCGCCCCAGTTGACGCCGACCGGCGCCACCTGGCCGGAATGGAAGAAGCGCACGATGGCGTAGAGCGGGTCCGACGTCACATAGGCGATGTTGTTGGCGGTGATGCCGGCGTTGATCTCGTCGGCCGCGCCCTTGCGCCAGTGCGTGTACAATGTCTCGAGCTCGACCACCTTGAAGTCGATGTCGATGCCGATCTCCTTGAAGCTTTGCTGGAGGAATTCATTCATCGGCAGCGACAGCATCTGCCCGGTGCCGCCCTGGGCGATGATGAAGGTCGCCTTCAGCGGCTTGTCCTTCGAGTAGCCCGCTTCCTCCACCAGCTTCTTCGCCGCCGCGACGTCGTATTTCAGCTCGAATGTTGGCTTGCCGAACCAAGGGCTCGACGGATCGACCTGGCCCTTCGCGGGCTTTGCCAATCCGTTCATCAGGCCGACGACCGCGTCGCGGTCGATCGCGAGGTTGAGCGCCTTGCGCAGCCGGATATCGGTCCAGGGCGAGCCCGGCAGCACGCTCAAATGATAATTCCAGACATGCGGCGTGATATTGTCGACGATCCTCATGCCGGCGGCCTTGAGCTGCGGCACGGCGTCGGGCGCCGGCGTCTCGATCAGGTCGACCTGGCCCGCCAGCAGCGCATTGGTCCGCGTCAACGCTTCCGGCATCGGGATCAAGACCATCTTGTCGACCTTTGGCAGCCGCTTCTTGTCCCAATAGTCGGGATTCCTGGTCAGCTCGGCGAGCTCGCGCGGCACTAGCTTGGTCAGCTTAAAGGGACCGGTGCCGGAGGGCTGGCTGGCGAATTTGTCCCAGTCCTTGCCGAGCTTTTCATATTGCGCCGGGCTCGAGACCAGAAACCACAGCATCTGGTAGGGGAAGAAGGAGTCGACCGTCTTGGTCGTGATCTCGATTGTGGAGCCGTCGATCTTCGCGTAGCTCGCGACCGAGGGCAGGCGGGTCTTCACCTGCGCGCTTTGCCGCTTGTCGAATTGCGGTGCCTTGTCGTTCAGCACCTTGTCGAGATTCCAGATCACTGCGTCGGCATTGAAGTCGCTGCCGTCATGGAATTTGACGCCCTGGCGCAGCGTGAAGCGCCATTTGGTCTTGTCCTGGTCGTCGACCTTCCATTCGGTCGCCAGGCCCGGCACCAGTCTGCCGGGCCGGTCGGCGACGTCCATCTCCCAGGCGACCAGCGGATCGTAGATCGTGTAGGCCGTGAACTGATAGGCGCCGGCACCGCGATCCGGCTGGCCTGTGGTGAGCGGGATGTCGGCCATCGAGATGCCGTAGCGCACGACGGATTCGGCACGCGCCGACATGGCCGGCCAGCCCCAAGTCATGGCGAGCGCCATTGCCGCCATCAGAACCGAATTGCGCGCACGCATGACGTGAACTCCGTTGGGATGAATATGCGAAATACCTAATGCCAACCTGCAAGCCTGGTGCCAGTGATCGTGCTGTCGCCGACAGCGAGGCGAAAGGGGTACGTCAGCGCTGCGGTCGGATCGATCCGTTGGGCACCGTTGGTGCATTAACCCCGGAACGGCGCATTCAATCCTCAGGCCTCGCGACATGGCTGCGGTGCAGCATGCTGAAAAATGCGGCAACGATAGCGCCAAACATATGCTTGTATGACAACATACGGCATGACAGGCTTTCCCCTGGATACAGACGTCGAGTGATTGTCTCTGGCGGCGCTTTGCGGGCGAAGCGACACAAGCAGGGCTTCAGTGGGCATGGCGTTTCAAGCCGTATCGAGAGGACAGCGGCTGTCGGACAAGGTCGCTGAGCAGTTGGCCTCGGCAATCGAGACGGGGCAGCTCACGCCGGGCGCGCGCCTGCCGCGCGAGCGCGAACTCACGGAGAAATTCCAGGTCTCCCGGATGGTCATCCGCGAAGCTTTGTCGCGGCTCAAATCCGAAGGCTTGATCCGGTCTCAGCAGGGGCTCGGTGCCTTCGTCACCGAGATCAGTGACCGCGACGTCTTTCGACTTCGCGGCGATCTCGAAGGTCAGAACGATCGGCGGCAAATCTTTGAACTGCGCATCATCGTGGAATGCTCATGCGCCAATCTCGCCGCGCAGCGCGCCACCAGGCGTGATCTCGCGCGAATCGAGGCTGCGCTGAATGACATCAGGACCAGCATCGAGGTCGGCGACGAAGGGGCCGCGGAAGATTTTCGTTTTCACGTTGCCATCGCCGCGGCCGCGAAGAATTCCTATCTGGAGAGCTTCGTTTCGTTCATCGGCCACCGTCTCTATCACAGCATCGCGGCGGCCCGCGCCAACACCCGGGTTCGCTATCCGAATCTGGTGGCGAGCTTCCAGCGCGATCATGAAGTGATCTTCGGTTGCATCCGCGACAAGGACGGAGCCCGCGCTGAGCGGGCGATGCGCGCGCATTTGCAGAATACGATGGATACCTTGCTGTGAGTGCAGTGGCGCGACCGCGCGTCCGTGCGCGCATCAGCCGTCTACTCCGGCGGAAAATATGCGCGTGGTCGGAGTGGGAAGAATTGTCGCATTCGAGGGTTCAATGCTGAAGAGCCTCTCCCCCTTGGCACAGCCATTGCATACGATTGCCCAACAAATAATCACCCGAGGTTGCAAGAAGGGATTTGCTGCGATGCGTAACGAGAAACCAAAGACGACAGCGACGGCCATGCTGCTGGCGATCGCGTTGGCCGCAGGCGTCCCGGCCACGGCCGGCGCCGAGACCGTTCTGCGCATCGGCATGACGGCCGCGGATATTCCGCGCACGCTCGGGCAACCCGATCAGGGGTTTGAAGGCAACCGCTTCACCGGCCTCACCATGTATGACGCGCTGACGATGTGGGACCTGTCGTCGGCGGACAAGGCGAGCGCCCTGATTCCCGGCCTTGCCACCGAATGGAAGGTCGACGACGCAGACAAGAAGAAGTGGGCGTTCAAGCTGCGCCCCGGCGTCACCTTCCACGACGGCTCGCCGTTCAACGCCGACGCGGTGGTGTGGAACGTCGACAAGGTCCTGAAGCAGGACGCGCCGCAATTCGATCCGAGCCAGGTCGGCGTCACCGCCTCGCGCATGCCGACCTTGGTCTCGGCCCGCAAGATCGACGACATGACGGTCGAGTTGACGACCAAGGAGCCGGACAGCTTCCTGCCGATCAACCTCACCAACCTGTTCATGGCGAGCCCGACCAAGTGGCAGGCGTTCTACGACAAGGCGGAAGGTGCCGACGCCAAGGCAAAATCGCAGGCCGCATGGGCGGCGTTCGCCAAGGACGCGTCGGGCACCGGTCCCTGGAAGATGTCGAGCTTCACCCCGCGCGAGCGGCTTGAGCTCGTGAAGAACGACAAATACTGGGACAAGGCGCGTGTGCCGAAGACCGACAAGATGGTGCTGCTGCCGATGCCGGAAGCCAATGCGCGCACCGCGGCGCTGCTGTCCGGCCAGGTCAACTGGGTCGAGGCGCCGGCGCCGGATGCGCTGCCCGAGATCAAGCAGCGTGGTTTCGCGCTCTATTCCAATGAGGAGCCGCATGTCTGGCCCTGGCAGTTCTCCCGCGTCGAGGGCTCGCCCTGGAACGACATCCGCGTCCGCAAGGCGGCGAACCTGTGCGTCGATCGCGAAGGCCTGCGCGACGGCCTGCTTGCCGGCCTGATGGTGCCGGCGACCGGCACCTTCGAGCCCGGCCATCCCTGGCGCGGCAATCCCGCCTTCCAGATCAAGTATGACAAGCCGGCGGCGCAGAAGCTGATGCAGGAGGCAGGCTTCGGTCCGAGCAAGAAGCTGACGGTCAAGATCCAGACGTCTGCGTCTGGTTCGGGCCAGATGCTGCCGCTGCCGATGAACGAATATCTGCAGCAGGCGCTGGCTGAGTGCTACTTCGATGTTCAGCTCGACGTCATCGAGTGGAATACGCTGTTCACCAATTGGCGGCGCGGCGCCAAGGATCCGTCGGCCAACGGCTCGAACGCGACCAACGTCACCTATGCGGCGATGGACCCGTTCTTCGCGCTGGTGCGCTTCCTGCAGTCGGGCATGGCGCCGCCGGTGTCGAACAATTGGGGCTTCATCAACAATCCCAAGTTCGACGAGCTGGTGACCAAGGCGCGCCAGACCTTCGATCCTGCGGCGCGCGACGCCGCACTCGCCGAGCTGCACGCGGCCTCGGTCGACGACGCGGCCTTTCTCTACGTCGCCCACGACGTCGCGCCGCGGGCGATGAGCCCGAAGATCAAGGGGTTCGTGCAGCCGAAGAGCTGGTTTGTCGACTTCTCGCCGGTCACGGTCGCGCCGTGATCGGTTGATCCTGCTCTCTCGTCATGGCCGGGCTTGACCCGGCCATCCACGTCTTGGCCGCGAAGCAAGGAAGGCGTGGATGCCCGGGTCAAGCCCGGGCATGACGAAGGAGGGAGCGTACTATCAATTTTCGAAGGTTGACTCGTGTTCGCCTATATCGCCCGACGCATCGTCTACGTCATCCCGATCGTGATCAGCGTTGCGCTGGTGTGCTTCCTGCTCGTCCACATCACGCCCGGCGATCCGCTGGTCGCGGTGCTGCCGGCCGACGCCTCGCAGGAGCTCGCCGCGCAGCTACGCTCGGCCTACGGCTTCGACCGTCCGCTGCCGGTGCAGTTCGGCCTCTGGCTGTGGCGCGCGGTCAACGGCGATCTCGGCAGTTCGATTGCCACCGGCCGCCCGGTGCTTTCCGAGGTGATGCGCGCGGTCAGCAACACCGTGATGCTGGCGATCGCGGCGGCGATGATCGGCTTCACGCTCGGCCTGCTGTTCGGGCTGATCGCCGGCTACTTCCGCGACACCTGGGTCGACAAGGTCGCGACGTCCTTCGCCATCGCCGGCGTCTCGGTGCCGCATTACTGGCTCGGCATGGTGATGGTCATCATCTTCTCGGTGCAGCTCAACTGGCTGCCTGCGGTTGGCGCCGGGCCCGGCGGCTCCGGCGCCTGGGCCTGGGACTGGGAGCATCTGCGCTATCTGATCCTGCCCGCGATCACGACCTCGGTGATTCCGATGGGCATCGTCACCCGCACGGTGCGCGCGCTGACCGGTGACATTCTGAGCCAGGATTTCGTCGAGGCGCTGCGCGCCAAGGGCTTGCGCGAGACCGAGGTGTTCCGCCACGTCGTCAAGAACGCCGCGCCGACCGCGCTCGCGGTGATGGGGCTGCAACTTGGCTACATGCTCGGCGGCTCGATCCTGATCGAGACCGTGTTCTCCTGGCCGGGTTCGGGCCTGCTATTGAACTCCGCGATCTTCCAGCGCGATTTGCCGCTCCTGCAAGGCACGATCCTGGTGCTGGCGCTGTTCTTCGTGTTGCTCAACCTCCTGGTCGACATCGCGCAGGCCGCGATCGATCCGCGCATCAAGCGGAGCTAGGCTATGAGCGCGATATCAGAGGCTGCATTGCAGGCTGCACCCGCGACGAAGGCGCGGGGCTATTGGGCGACCGTTGGCCGGCGTATCGTCAGGGACAAGGTCAGCATGGCCTGCGCCTTCGTCCTGGTGCTGATTTTCGCCTCGGCGCTGCTCGCGCCGTGGCTCGGGCTCGCCGATCCCTATCAGGGCTCGATGATCCGCCGCCTTCGCCACATCGGAACGCCGAACTATCCGCTCGGCACCGACGAGCTTGGCCGCGACATGCTGGCGCGGTTGATCTATGGCGGCCGGCTGTCTCTGATCGTCGGCATCCTGCCCGTGATTTTCGCCTTCGTGATCGGCACCTCGCTCGGCCTTGTCGCCGGCTATGTCGGCGGCGAGCTCAACACGGTGATCATGCGCACCGTGGATGTGTTCTACGCGTTTCCCTCGGTGCTGCTGGCGATCGCGATCTCCGGCGCGCTGGGCGCCGGCATCGTCAACTCCATCGTGTCGCTGACCATTGTGTTCGTGCCGCAGATCACCCGCGTCGCCGAAAGCGTCACCACCGGCGTGCGCAACATGGATTTCGTCGAGGCGGCGCGTGCTTCCGGTGCCGGTCCCTTCACCATCATGCGCGTGCACATGCTCGGCAACGTGCTGGGGCCGATCTTCGTCTACGCGACCGGCCTGATCTCAGTCTCGATGATCCTGGCCGCCGGCCTCTCTTTCCTCGGTCTCGGTACAAAGCCGCCGGAGCCGGAATGGGGCCTGATGCTGAACACCTTGCGCACCGCAATCTATGTCAATCCATGGGTCGCGGCGCTGCCGGGCGCGATGATCTTCGCGGTCTCGATCTGCTTCAACCTGCTTAGCGACGGCATGCGCAGCGCCATGGACATCAGGAACTAGTGCAATGACCGACGCAAATCTGTCAGCCGAGATGCTGGAGCCAGTCGAGGATATCGGCGGCGCCGCGCAGCCGCTGCTGCAGGTCAAGGGCCTGACCAAACATTTCCCGGTGCGCGGTGAGCTGTTCAGCGCCCGCAAGACCGTGCGCGCGGTCGACAATGTCACGTTCTCGGTGATGAAGGGCGAGACCGTCGGCATCGTCGGTGAATCCGGCTGCGGCAAGTCGACCACGGCGCGGCTGTTGATGCATCTGATGACCCGCGATGCCGGCGAGATCGTCTATGACGGCATGACGGTCGGCCAGTCGCTCAGTCTGCGCGAATTGCGCCGCGGCATGCAGATGGTGTTCCAGGACAGCTACGCTTCGCTCAATCCGCGCCTCACCATCGAGGAATCGATTGCGTTCGGGCCCAAGGTTCACGGCATGGCTGACGGCGCGGCGCGGGCGCTGGCGCGCGAGCTGCTCGGCAAGGTCGGTCTGCGGCCGGAAACCTTCGCCAATCGCTATCCGCACGAGATTTCCGGCGGCCAGCGCCAGCGCGTCAATATCGCGCGTGCGCTGGCGCTATCGCCGCGGCTGGTGATCCTCGACGAGGCCGTCTCCGCGCTCGACAAGTCGGTCGAGGCGCAGGTGCTCAACCTGCTCGCCGATCTCAAGCGCGAGTTCGGGCTGACCTATCTCTTCATCAGCCACGATCTCAATGTGGTCCGCTACATCTCCGACCGCGTGCTGGTGATGTATCTCGGCGAGGTCGTCGAGCTCGGCCCGGTCGACGCGGTCTGGGACGTGCCCGCGCATCCCTACACCCGCGCGCTGCTGGCCGCGATGCCGTCATCGGATCCGGACAACCGCACCGAAGTGCCGCCGATCTCAGGCGATCCGCCCAACCCGATCGATCCGCCGCCGGGCTGCCGGTTTCACACGCGCTGTCCGTTTGCGGAGCCGCTCTGCGCAGGGCACACACCAAAGCTCAGCGATCTCGATACAATGGGACATCAGGCGGCGTGCTACATGGCCATTCCGGGCTCAGGGCACAGCCGCGCGCCGGCAAAAACAAAAGGAGAAAACGCCGCATGACCAGACCCAGTCCCAAGGAAGTGAAGGTGGTGGCCCAGATCGCCGGCGTGCCGGTCGATGACGAGGTCTCCAACCGCATCGCCAATTCGATCGGTCCGGCATTCGACGGCTTTGCTGCGATCGCCGGCACACTGCCGTTCGACCTCGAACCCGCGAGCTTCCTGCTGGCGCAGACCGCGAAGGTGTCGAAATGAGCACCGAACACGCTTTGATGTCGCTCGTTGCGGTCGCAAAGGCGATCGCCGAGAAGAAGGTGTCCTCGCGCGAGGTCACGCGCGCCGTGCTGCACCGGATCGCGCAATGGCAGCCGCGGCTCAACGCCTATATGGCGATCGAATCGGAGGAGGCGCTGGCCGCCGCCGACGCGGCCGACGCGGCGCTCGCCAAGGGCAACAGTCGCGGCGTGCTGCATGGCGTGCCGATGGCGCACAAGGACATGTATTACGAGGCCGGCAAGGTCGTGACCTGCGGCTCGCTGATCCGCCGCGGCTTCGTGCCGAAGACAACCTCGACGGCGCTGCAGCGGCTGAAGGATGCAGGTTCGATCCGGCTCGGCTCGCTGCAGATGGTCGAGTTCGCCTACGGCCCGACCGGACACAACGTGCATTACGGTGCGGTGCATAATCCCTGGAATGTCGATCACATCACCGGCGGCTCGTCGTCCGGCTCCGGCTCGGCGGTCGCCGCGCGCCTGACCTTTGCGGCGCTCGGCTCCGACACCGGCGGCTCGATCCGGATGCCCGCACATTTCTGCGGCGTCACCGGATTGAAGACCACCGTCGGCCGCATCAGCCGCGCCGGCGCGATGCCGCTGTCGCAGTCGCTCGACACCGTCGGTCCGCTCGCGCAGACCGTCGAGGATTGCGCGCTGCTGGTCGGCTTGCTGGCCGGCGCGGATCCGGAGGATCTCACGGCCTCGACCTTGCCGGTGCCGGACTACATGGCTGCCGCGAAGGGCTCGCTGAAGGGGATGAAGATCGGCGTGCCGACCGCGTTCTATGTCGACGATCTCGATCCCGAGGTGGCGCGCGTGCTCGATGAGACGATTGCGACCCTGAAGAAAGAGGGTGCCGAGATCGTCAAGGTCGAGCTGCCGGACCAGCGCCAGCTCAGCGCCGCCTCCCAACTGGTGCTGGCCGTTGAGGCGGCGGCCTTCCACAAGCGCTGGCTGATCGAGCGCCCGCAGGATTACGGCGCACAGGTGTTGATGCGGCTGCAGAACGGGCTCGCGATTCCGGCAGTGTCCTATCTCGAGGCGATGCGCTGGCGCGGCCCGGCGCTGGCCGCCTATAACGCGGCGGTTAACGGCGTCGATGCCGTGATCGCGCCGGCGACCCCGGTCCCGGCGCCGACCATCGCCGAGAGCGACGTCGGCAACGGCCCGGGCGCGGAGGCCGTGATCCAGCGCCTGACGCGCTTCACCCGGCCGGTCAATTATCTCGGCCTGCCGTCGCTATCGATTCCGAGTGGCTTCACCAGGAACGGCCTGCCGGTCGGCATGCAGCTGATCGGCCGCGCGTTCGAGGAAGCCACGCTGATCCGGATCGGCGCCGCATTCCAGCGCGCGACCGATTTCCACGCCCAGGTGCCGAAACTCGCATGACCAGGCTCGTCGAGATCAACAACCTCAACATCCGCTTCACCGGCGATCGCACGGTTCATGCCGTGAACGATCTCAGCCTGTCGCTCGGCGAAGGCGAGGTGTTGGGGCTGCTCGGCGAATCCGGCTCGGGCAAGAGCGTGACCTTGCGGGCGCTGATGCGGCTGTTGCCGCGAAAGCGGACGCAGATCTCCGGCGGCGTGAAGGTGCTGGGACAGGATGTTCTAGCGATGGACGACGAGGCGCTGTCGGCTTTCCGCGGCCAGACCGTCTCGATGATCTTCCAGGAGCCGGCGCTTGCGCTCGATCCCGTCTACACGATCGGCCGGCAGATCTCCGAAACGGTGATGCGCCACGAGGGCAAGAGCGAGCGCGAGGCGACGGCGCGCGCGCTCGAGATGCTGGAGGTGGTGCGGATCCCCTCGGCGAAACGCCGGCTCGAGTCCTATCCGCACGAAATGTCGGGCGGCATGCGCCAGCGCGCGATGATCGCGCTGGCGCTCGCCTGCAAGCCGAAGATCCTGCTCGCGGACGAACCCACCACCGCGCTCGATGCCACCGTGCAGATCCAGATCCTGCTCCTGCTGCGCGAGCTGCAGCGCGAATTCGGCATGTCGGTGATCTTCGTGACCCACGATATCGGCGTCGCCATCGAAATCTGCGACCGCGTCGCGGTGATGTATGCCGGCCAGATCGTCGAGCAGGGGACCTTGCGCGACATCGTGCGTTCGCCCGTTCACCCCTATGCCAAGGGGTTGTTGGCCTCGACCATCCATGGCGCCAAACGCGGCCAGCGGCTGGAGACGATCCCGGGCACGCCGCCCTCGCTCGATCGCGCGCCGACCTCGTGCTCCTTTGCGCCGCGCTGCAGTTTTGCCCAGCCGCGCTGCAGCGAGCGTTTGCCGCCCAATGTCGAGATCGCGCCGGACCGGTTCGCGCGCTGCGTCCTGGCGGAGCCGGCGGTGGCAGCTGTAACATAGCCTGCAGATTCGCGTGGTAAGCCCACGCTATTGCAGCTAGGGTCCAGCCGCGCAACCGGGGGACTTTCGAATGCACATCTCCAACGAAGGCATTCTCGTTATCCTCTTTGTCGGTCTGGTCGCGGGCTGGCTCGCCGGCAAGATCGTACGCGGCACCGGCTTTGGCATCATCGGGGATGTCCTGGTCGGCATCGGCGGTGCGTTGGTCGCAAGCTTCCTGTTCCCCAAGCTCGGAATTCGCATCGGTACCGGCCTGGTATCCGAGATCGTCTACTCCGCGATTGGCGCAGTCATCCTGTTGCTGATCGTGCGGCTGCTCCGGCGCTAGAGCATGATCCGGAAAAGTGTGAAGCGATTTTCCGAAAAGATCATGCTTAAACAGAGGCTAAAGCGCGCGCTTTAGGGTTCAGCTTGCGCGGGCGACCGCGTCCGCGATCCAGCGCCGCACCGCGGAGATTCGCCGGTCCCGCGCCTGCTCGGTCCGGGAGATCAGGTAGATGGTCTCGCTATGGGTCGGCTCGAACGCTAAGGGCGCGACCAGTTTCTTGCCAAAGCCGGGCCGCGCCCTGATCAGGGGTGCCATCCCGAGTGCGACGCCGAGCCCGTGCTCGGCCGCCTCCAGCATCGCCGGTACGCTGTCGAGCCACAAATGCCCGCGCGGGGTGAGGTGGGCGAGCCCCGCTTCCTTCAGCCAGACGCTCCACGTCCGCGGCTGCGTCGTGACATGGAGCAGGACCTGCTGTGACAGATCTTCCGGCGTCCGCAGGCCACCCTTGACCAGCGCCGGCGCACAGACCGGCAGGCTCTTGACCTTGACCAGCGGCTCGACCTTCAGCCCGGCCGAATGTTCGCGGCCGTAGCGGATCGCAACGTCGACGCGGGAGCCGTTGAAGTCGGCATATTGATGCGTGGCTTCGATCCGCAGCGTCAGCCGTGGATGGCGCCGCTTGAACTCCGGCAGCGCCGGCAACAGCACCGTGCTGGTGAAGAACGGCAGCGAGGAGATCCAGAGCTCGCCGCCGGTCTCGCGGCGTTGCCGCAGCATGTCGCGGCTCGCCTCGTGCAGCATCGCCAGCGCCGCCGACACCTTTGCGAGATAGTGCTCGCCGTCGGCGGTCAACCGCACCGAGCGCGCGCCACGGACGAAAAGCTTGGTGCCGAACTGCTGCTCCAGTCCGCGGATCTGATGGCTGATCGCCGACGGACTGAGCGACAGGTCGCGCGCCGCGCGTCGGAAGCTCAGTTGCGTGGCGGCACGCTCGAAGGCGAGCAGCGCCGTCAGCGGCGGAATGACCCGCGGATCAAGCGTTCCCAATGGGTGAACCTGATTCATCTCAGATGATGAAATCCCTTTTGTCATGCCCGGCAGTTTTGGCCCAAACTGCCCTAAGGCTCAATATTCCTCACCTCCGGGATTGTCTCGTTTGGCCATTTTCGAACCGCTTGGTGCGCCCAATCGCTGGCAGCCGTCCGCGCTGGCGGCGGGACCGTTTGCCGGCCTGCAGGGCGGGGCGGTCGCGAGCCTTCTGGCCGCGGAGGTCGAGGCCATGGCCGGCGTGCGCAACTGGGGCAGTGCGATTTCGGCTGCAGCCTGGTTCCTGCGGCCGACCCCGATGACGGAGTTGCGCACGCAGCTCGCGGTTGTGACCGAAGGCGGCCGCGTCAGCGTCGTCGACAACACGCTGTGGCCGGTCGGCGAGGAGCAGCCCTGCGCCACCGTACGCGTGACCTTGTCGCGCGAGCGTGCGATCGAAGTTCCCGGCTTCAGTGCTCCGGAAACTGACGTCGTCGATCCCCTGCAGTTTCCTGTGCGCACCCTGCACGCGGTCCAAGGTCGCGTCTGGTTCATGGACGCGATGGAGGCGCGCCTCGGCGGCGATGCGGCCTGGTTCCGGATGCACCACAGCGTGATCGCCGACGCCGGCCCACTGTCGCGGGTGCTCGGCCCCGCCGATTGGACCCACGGTATCGGGCGTCCGGTCCAGAACGTCATCGCCGACCCCAATCCGAACCTGTTCGTTCAGCTGGTGCGACCGCCGCAGGGCGAATGGGTCGGGGTCCGCGCGGAGGCAGGCTGGCGGCCGGAGGCCGGATTGGGCGTCGGCAGCGGCGTGTTGCTCGATGCCCATGGCCCGATCGGGCGGGTCTCGATGTCCGTCATCCTGGTGCCATTTTCGAAGCCTGAGCCGGCTTCCCGGCCCGGTTCGGCGGCAAACTAGCCATTGTTCCTTCAACTCTCTGTGCCATCACGGGAATTACCCGCGCAATCCCCCGCGGGTTAACCGGACGTAAATGGACGGTGGCCACAAACGTCGGTACAACGTGGACATCACGTACCCCTTTTTTGCAGAGACAAAGATTTAATGGCAGCCGCACCCGCTGTCCGGCGTTCCGAACTCGGTGATGCACTGCGCGCTTGCCGCAGTGCCTTCATCGGCGTCGGTCTCATGAGTTGCATGATCAACCTGCTGTACCTGACCGGCTCGGTGTTCATGCTGGAGGTCTATGACCGGGTGCTGCCCAGCCGCAGCGTTCCGACCCTGGTCGGCCTCGTCGTCATCGCCGGCAGTCTCTACATCGCCCAAGGTGTGCTCGATCTGTTGCGCGGGCGGATCCTCGGCCGCATCGGAACCTCGCTCGACGAAGCGCTCAATGCGCGGGTGTTCGACACCGTGGTGCGCCTGCCGCTCTTGGTCGGCAATCGCAACGAGGGCCTGCAGCCGCTGCGCGATCTCGACAATGTGCGCTCGTTCCTCGGCAGCATGGGCCCGGGGGCGTTCTTCGACTTGCCCTGGTTGCCGTTCTATCTGGTGATCTGCTTCGCGTTCCACTGGCTGCTCGGCGTCACCGCGCTGGCCGGCGCCATCATCCTCGTGACGTTGACGCTGATCACCGAATACATGTCGCGGACGCCTGCGAAGGAGGCGATGACGCTCGCGGCCCGGCGCAACGATCTTGCGACCTCGAGCAGGCGCAACGCCGAGGTGCTCGTCGCGATGGGCATGGCCGGGCGGATGAACAAGCGCTGGAACGAGGCCAACGAGGACTACCTCGCCGGTAATCAGCGCGCCAGCGACGTCACCGGCGGCCTCGGTGCGGTCGCCAAGGTGCTGCGCATGATGCTGCAGTCCGCGGTGCTCGCGGTCGGCGCCTACCTCGTCATTCACCAGGAGGCTACCGCCGGCATCATCATCGCCGGCTCGATCCTGAGCGCGCGGGCGCTGGCGCCGGTCGACCTCGCGATCGCACACTGGAAGGGTTTTGTCGCCGCGCGCCAGAGCTGGCAGCGCCTCACCCGCCTGCTGCAGCAGATGCCGGCGCCCGCCGCGCAGACCCTGCTGCAGGCGCCGGCGAAGAAGCTGACGGTCGAAGGCGTGACCATGGTCGCGCCCGGCGACCAGCGCGTGATCGTGCAGGATGTCAGCTTTGCGGTCGAAGCCGGCAGCGGCGTCGGCGTGATCGGCCCGAGCGGCTCCGGCAAATCGTCGCTGATCCGCGCGCTGGTCGGCGTCTGGACGCCGGTCCGCGGCAAGGTGCGGCTCGATGGCGCGGCGCTCGACCAGTGGTCGTCGGATGTGCTCGGGCGTTACGTCGGCTATCTGCCGCAGGATGTCGAGCTGTTCGGCGGCACCGTTGCGCAGAACATCTGCCGCTTCGATCCCGAGGCCAAGTCCGATGGCATCATCGCCGCGGCGAAAGAGGCCGGCGTGCATGAGATGATCATCAAGATGCGCGAGGGCTACGACACCCAGGTCGGCGAACAGGGCGCCGCGCTCTCCGCCGGCCAGGCGCAGCGGGTGGCGCTGGCGCGCGCGCTCTACGGCAACCCGTTCCTGATCGTGCTGGACGAGCCGAACTCCAATCTCGACAGCGAGGGCGACGAGGCCTTGACGCGTGCGGTGCGCGCGGCGCGCGAGCGCGGCGCGGTCGTGATCGTGGTCGCGCACCGGCCGATCGGCATCGAGGGCGTCGACCAGCTCCTGGTGCTGAAGGACGGCCGCATGCAGACCTTCGGTCCGAAGGAAGCCGTGCTCGGGCAGGTGCTGCAGCGCGTTCCGCCACCGCCGATCAAGATCGTCTCCGACGCGGGAGCAGCGAAGTCATGAAGGAGCTACCGCGCAATGCGCACCAGTCGATCAGGAAGCACCTGATCGTCGGCCTCGTCGTGGTTCTCGTGCTCGCCGGCGGCGTCGGCGGCTGGGCTTCGACGGTGCCGATCTCCGGCGCGCTGATCGCGCCGGGCTCGGTGGTGGTCGATTCCAACGTGAAGAAAGTGCAGCATCCGACCGGTGGCGTGGTCGGCGAGGTGCGGGTGCGCGACGGCGACGTGGTCAAGGCCGGCGACATCGTGGTGCGGCTCGACGAGACCGTGGTGAAAGCGAGCCTCGCCATCGTCGTCAAGACGCTGAATGGCCTGTACGCCCGCGCGGCCCGGCTCGAGGCCGAGCAGCAGAACCGGCCCAAGATCGCGTTTCCGCCGCAGCTCGCCGAGCGCGCGGACGATCCCGACGTCCGCGACGTGATGGGGAGCGAGACCAAGCTGTTCGAGGTCCGCGTCAACGGCCGCACCGGCCAGAAGGCGCAGCTGCGCGAGCGCGTCACCCAGCTCAACGAGGAGATCGCCGGGCTGCAGGCGCAGGAGACCGCCAAGGACAAGGAGATCGAGCTGGTGCAGAAGGAGCTGGTCGGCGTCCGCCAGCTCTACGACCAGCATCTGGTGCAGATCACCCGCCTGACCACGCTGGAACGCGATGCCGCGCGGCTCGCCGGCGAGCGCGCGCAATACATCGCCTCGCGCGCACAGGCCAAGGGCAAGATCACCGAGACCGAGCTGCAGATCATCCAGGTCGACAAGGACATGCTCGCCGAAGTCTCGAAGGACCTGCGCGAGACCAACGACAAGATCGGCGAGTTCGTCGAGCGCAAGGTGACCGCCGAAGACCAGCTCCGCCGCATCGACATCCGCGCGCCGCAGGACGGCGTGGTGCTGCAATCGACGGTGCACACCGTCGGCGGCGTCATCACCGCCGGCGACGCCATCATGATGATCGTGCCGAAGGCCGACGACCTGTCGGTCGAGGCCAAGGTCAATCCGCAGGACATCGACAAGCTGCAGGTCGGCCAGAAGACGCTGCTGCGGCTCTCGGCGTTCAACCAGCGCACCACGCCGGAATTGAACGGCGTCGTGACCCGCGTCTCCGCCGATGTCACCACCGATCAGCGCACCGGGCAGAGCTTCTACACCATCCGCGTCTCGATGCCGCCGGAGGAGGTCGCGCGCCTCGGCAGCGACGTCAAGATCATCCCCGGCATGCCGGTGGAAGCCTTCGTCCAGACCGGTGACCGCACCATGATGTCCTATCTGATGAAGCCGCTGAGCGACCAGCTGATGCGCTCATTCCGCGAGAAGTGAAAACTCGCCTGGCGGGAGCCGCAGCTCGCTTTCGTAGCCCGGATGAAGCGCAGCGAAATCCGGGAACGCTCGTGCGGCAGATGGACCGTCCCCGGATTGCGCTTCGCTTCATCCGGGCTACCTAGAATCACCGCTCCAAATTCTTCAGCAGCAACTCCAGCGCCGCCTTGGCGAACGCCTGCATGTTGGCCTGCCGGTCGTTGCTGCCGGTCTCGAGCGTGATCACCTGCTGTTGCGGGCCGGTGACTGCCATGCAGCTATGGCCGGCGGCATCGCCATAGCGGTTGCCGGTCGGGCCGGTGGCGCCGGTCTCGGACAGTCCCCAGTCGGTCGAGAGGCGATGGCGGATCTGGCTGGCGAGCAGTTGCGCGTAGGGCTCGGACGCCGAGCGGATGCCCTTCATTGCGTCATCCGGAATATCCATCAACACCCGCCGCGCATCGCGCGTGTAGACCACGCCGCCGCCGATGAAATAGGCCGACGCGCCAGGGACTGCGAGCAGGGACGCGGAGATCAGCCCGCCCGCTGATGATTCCGCAACTGCAATGGTCTGTTTGCGTTCGATCAGCTTCGCGGCGATCCGTTCGGCGATGGATACCAGTTCGTTCATCGGCGGCCCTTCCCGTTGCATGCCATGAAATTTCTCCGGGGCGTCCTGCCGTCCTAGCACATCACATCGGCTTCTGCCGAGTTGCCGACCATCGGCAGGCCTGCTTGAATGCCGTTCAATAAGCTGGCATCGCGACTCGCTTGCCGGCGAGAGGAAACACCATGATGTCGCCGATCGCAGGCGGCGTGGATTGCGACCTGCATCCCGCCGTACCTCATCTGACCAGCCTGTTGCCGTACATGAACGACTACTGGCGCGACCAGGTGACGACGCGCGGCATGACGGATCTGATCTCGCAATCCTATCCGCTCAACTCGCCGATCTCGGCGCGGCCGGACTGGCGGCCGGCGCAGGGCAAGCCGGGCTCTGATATTGCCGACATGCAGCGCCAGGCACTCGACAGGTTCGGCACCGCCTACGGCATCTGCAATCCGCTCTACGGCGTGCAGATGGTGTTCTCCGAGGACATGGCCGATGCCTTCTGCCGCGCGCTGAACGACTGGCTGGTCAAGGAATGGCTCGACAAGGACGATCGGCTGCGCGGCTCGATCGTGATCCCGGTGCAGAGCATCGAAAAGGCCGTCGCCGAGATCGAGCGCTGTGCGCAGGACAGGCGCTTCGTGCAGGTCTTGATGCTCGTGATGGGCGACATGCCGCTCGGCAAGCGCCACTACTGGCCGATCTATGCCGCGGCCGAGCGGCTCGGCCTGCCGATCGGCATCCATGCCGGCAGCGCCTATCACAACCCGCCGACCTCGGTCGGCTGGGGCTCCTACCACATCGAGGACTATGCCGCGCAGGCGCAGGCATTCCAGACCCAGCTCACCAGCCTGATCGTCGAGGGCGTGTTCGCGCGCCATCCGAACCTCAAGATGGTGATGCTGGAATCGGGCTTCACCTGGCTGCCGCCATTCCTGTGGCGGCTGCACAAATTCTGGCGCGGCGTGCGCATGGAAACGCCGTGGGTCGACCGCGCGCCGCTGGAGATTGTGCGCAGCAACATCCGCTTCTCGCTGCAGCCGGTCGACGCGCCGCCGGAGCCGGACACGCTGAACCGGCTGTTCGACCATATGCAGTCGGACGAATTGATCCTATTCTCGACCGACTACCCGCATTGGCAGTTCGACGGCGACGAGGTGCTGCCGAAGGGATTATCGCAGGATCTCGTGCGCAAGATCATGATCGACAATCCGCATGCGACCTACACGCGGTTGAAGGTGGGGGCATGATCCCGACCCGAAGGGCCGCGCTAGCGCAAAGTGGCGTCCGGTTTTCGGACCAGATCATGCCCAAAACAAAAGAGGAGACGACGCCATGAACGTCCAGATCCGCGAACGTCCGCAGGCTGCTTCGTCGACCAGCATCAAGACCGCGATCGCCGATTGCGACATTCATCCGGCGCGGGCGACCAGGGACGAGCTGTATCCGTATCTCGCAAAGCGCTGGCACGAGCATCTCGAAACTTTCGGCGTCCATGCCTATCAGGGCATGATGGGAGGCCCGCCCTATCCGAAGGCGCAGCCGAACGCGTCGCGCCGCGACGCCTATCCGCCGGAAGGCGGCCCGCAAGGCTCCTCGTTGTCCTTCATGCAGAAGCAGCATCTCGATCCCAACAATGTGGCGCTCGGCGTGCTCAATCCGCTCGCGACCGGACAGGGTATCCGCAACCAGGATCTGGCGGCTGCGATCTGTTCGGCGATCAACGACTGGCAGATCGAGAAGTGGATCAGCAAGGACTCGCGGCTGAAGGGCTCGATCGTCGTCGCCAACGAGGACGGCGTGTCGGCCGCCGCCGAAATCCGCAGACGCGCCGGCGACAAGAATTTCGTCCAGGTGCTGTTGCTCAGCCGCAACGTCGAGCCGCTCGGCCAGCGCCGCTACTGGCCGATCTACCAGGCCGCCGAAGAGATCGGGCTTCCGATCGGCGTGCACGCCTTCGGCTTCGGCGGCAACCCGATCACGGCGTCGGGCTGGCCGAGCTACTACATCGAGGAAATGGTCGGCCATTCGCAGTGCCAGCAGACGGCGCTCGCAAGCCTCGTGCTCGAAGGCGTCTTCGCGCGTTTCCCGAAGCTGAGGATGGTGATGGTCGAGGCCGGCTTCGGCTGGGCGCCGTCGCTCGCCTGGCGGCTCGACAAGGTGTTCGCGCGCCTGCATGCCGAGGTGCCGGATCTCAAGCGCAAGCCGTCGGAATACATCCGCGATCACATCTGGTGGACCACGCAGCCGATGGAGGATCCGGAGAGCCGCGATCATCTGTTCCAGACCATCGAATGGATCGGCTGGGACAAGCTCCTGTTCGCGACCGACTATCCGCATTGGGATTATGACGAGCCATCACGCGTGCTGCCGGCCGGCGTCAGCAACGCCAACAAGCAGGCGTTCTATCTCGACAATGCGCTGAAGCTGTACGGTATCGCTTGATGACAAGACATGTGATTGCCCCGGTGGATGAGCTGCCGCCGGGTTCGCGGAAATTCCTCGAGATCGACGGGCGGCCGATCGCGGTCTTCAACGTCAACGGCGAGTTCTTCGGCCTGTTGAACCGCTGCCCGCATCAGGGCGCGGCGTTGTGCGAGGGCCCGCTGATCGGGCTCGCTTCATCGTCCGATCCCGGCGAGATCGAATACACCAAGCTCGGCGAGATCATCCGCTGCCCGTGGCACGGCTGGGAGTTCGACATCCGCACCGGCCAGTCCTATTGCGATCCCAAGCGCTTTCGCGTTCGCGCCTACCCGGTCAATGTCGAGCCGGGCACCAATCTGGTGAAGGGGCCGTATGTCGCGGAGACGATCAAGGTCGCGGTGGAAAGCGACTACGTTGTGGTGGATTTGTAACGCTCGTAGCTGCGTAGGGTGGGCAAAGCGCAGCGTGCCCACCACCCGAGTGGAGCAAGAAGTGGTGGGCACGACGCTACGCGTCTTTGCCCACCCTACATTCTATTCCATCGCGCCGTTCATCGTGACGTGCCGCTCCCGTGCGTAGCGCACCAGCGCCACGAAGCGGTAGATGCCGTGCACGAACTTGCCGTAGGGCATGGTGACGAACAGCGCGAACACAACGCCGAGATGCAGCGCCAGCAGCGGCCCCATCGCGCTCGTGTCGCGCCAGAGCAGGAGACCGAGCCCGGTGATGCTGGTCAGCAGCAGCATCACCGTGAAGGCGATGTCCATCCCCATCCGCCGCTCGTCGACCAGCACCGGATCGCGCTTCCATTTCTCCGACAATAGGCCGATCGGGCCGATCAACAGGCCGATGCCGCCGAGCGTGCCGAGCACCACCGGCAGGTCCCACCATGCATAGGGCGCCTCGCGCGCCAGCAAATAGTGATAGAGCGTGCCGACGCAGGTCGCGGCGAAGCAAAGGGCGAAACCGTAGAAGGTGAAGTGGTGATACAGCTTGCGGCGGTCGGTCGGCTGGTCGTCCTCGTTGAAGCAGCCGACGCCGCCGCCGTCGAGATAGCGCAATTCGCCCGCGTCGCGGATCGCCTGAAACAACGATTTCGCGTCCGTGGTCATGCCGACGGGCTCGCCGATGTCGCGCCAGAATGCGCGCACGCCCATGATCAGCGCGACGATGGCGTAGAGGAAGGCCGCGCCGAACAATAGCGCCATCGCATTGTGCGGCATCAGTCTGTAGAACGCGCCTGGGCCGGTATGGATGCCGTAGAGCACGGCGCGGTCGTTGTAGGCCGCAAAGCCGAAGATGAAGGCGGCGACGCTCAGCGCGGCAACCAGGCTGATGACAAGGCCGTTCCGCGCAAAGGCGGCGGCGAAGGCGCGCGGCCAGGCATAGGCGGCGTAGGATTCGGCGCGTGCGATCGCGAGCGTCTTCGGCACATTGACGTTGAATTCGTGCGGCGGCGAGAACTGGCAGTCGGTGTAGCAGGCGCCGCAGGAATGGCAGAGATTGGCGAGGTAGTTGAGGTCGCCGTCAGAGAAGGCGCGGCGCATCTCCATCGCGGGAAACACCGCGCACAGGCCCTCGCAATAGCGGCAGGAGTTGCACACCGTCATCAGACGGTCGGCTTCCTGCAAGATCCTCGTCCCGTGCATCGCGCTTTGGTTCCTATTGCTTCGTCAGGTCCTTGCCTTCCAGCCAAGGGGCTCTCCACGAGCGAGCTTGCGGAAACTCCCCTTACCCGGATCGCATCTTCGATGCGATCCGATCTCTCCCCGCAAGCGGGGCGAGGTGCAGTGCGCATCGTCACTAACTAGACATCTGCATTTCCCCAGAATTGGTTGATCCCTGCCCGAACATGATCGAGAACTCCCTACATGCCGACAGAAGTCGAGGACGACTAAGTTCTATGCTTCCTATGCCGAGAGAACCGCTGAATTTAACGAGAACTCTATCTGGATTTTTTGCCGTTGGCCTGGCGTCTGTTGTCCACGAAAATTCTCCTAGCTCGGCTTTCACCACTTCCCGTCGATCACAGGCAGTGGCGATTGACGCAAAGAGCACGCGTGCTTCGTCAAGAGACAGGCTCGCCGATGACGTCTCCCCAACGTTACATATGAGTTGAAAGCTTAGCTGAGGATATCGGACATAGAGGCCGTAATCGGAGTCGGTTAGCTGAATTCGATGAAAGCTATCGTCTTCCGACGTAGTGCGATCCATCGCGGCCTGCACTGTTCGGTAGACCGTTCCAAAGAAGACCTTGATCCTAGAATAAGCCCACATCACACCGACCGGCACTGGCACTTGTCGTCGACATCCACGTTCGAAACGCGTGTACTAATTCCGCGCATTCTTCGCCGCTTCCCGCCCGGCGACGCGGCCGAACACGCTGCCGATCGTCATGCCGATGCCGGCGGCGTAGCCTTGTCCGAGCACGTTGCCGGCCATGATTTCGCCGGCGGCGAACATGTTGGCGGACGGCTTGCCGTCCTTCATCAGCATCCGCGCCTCTCTGTTCACGCGGGTGCCAAGATAGGTGAAGGTGATGCCGGGCCGCACCGGGTAGGCGAGATAGGGCGGCGTCTCGATCCGGCGCGCCCAATGCGTCTTCGGCGGCGTGATTCCCTCGGTGCGGCAGTCGTCGAGGATGGTGTGGTCGAAGGCGCCGGGTCGCACCGCGGCGTTGAAGTCGGTGATGGTCTGTTCCATCGCGGCAGGATCGAGCGCGAGCTTGCCGGCGAGCTCGGCAATGGTCTCACCCGCGATCGGCGGAAACAGCGTCGGCATGAAGCTCGTGACGACGGTCGAATCGAAAATGATGTAGGCGATCTGGTCGGGCTGCGCTGCGACCAGCCGGCCCCAGATCGCGTAGCGCTTCGGCCAGATGTCCTCGCCCTCGTCGTAGAACCGCTCGGCGTGCTTGTTGACGACGATGCCAAACACCACCGAATCATGGCGGGTGATGATGCCGCCGTCGAATTTCGGCGCGCGGGCGTCGATCGCCACCGCATGGCACTGGGTCGGATCGCCGATCTCCTGCACGCCCTTGGCGAGCAGCATCTTCAGGATCGCGCCGCGGTTAAAGGGCGTGCCGCGGATCAGGAAGTTGTCGGCCGCCTCGCCCCAATACTCCTTCAGCCATTCGATGTTGGCTTCGAAGCCGCCGGCAGCCGCGACCAGCGTCGAGGCGCGCACCTCGGTCTTGCCGTTGACCGGCTGCTTCAGTTGGGCCGAGAGGAACATGCCGTCCTCGATCCTGAGATCGATCACCTCGGCATCATAGAGGATGTCGACGCCAAGCTCCTCGGCGGTGCGATAGAGCGCATTCAGCATCGCCCGCCCGCCGCCGAGGAAGAACGAATTGGTGCGGCCGAGGCTCAGCGTGCCGCCGAGCGAGGGTTGCCAGCGCACACCCTGTTCGACGATCCAGTTCAGGATGTCCTTGGATTCGTGGATCATGAAGCGGGCCAGTTCCTCGTCGGTCTGGCCGCCGGTCACCAGCAGCAAATCCTGCCAGAATTCCTCCTCAGTATAGGGGCCGGTGAGGATCTCGGTCGCCGCGTCATGGGCGCAGCGCATGTTGCGGGTGTGGCGGGTGTTGCCGCCGCGGTAGAATTTTGGCGCGCCTTCCAGCACGAGCACGGCGGCGCCGGCCCGCCTGGCGCTGATCGCGGCACAAAGGGCGGCGTTGCCGCCGCCGATCACCAGCACGTCAAACCTGCGCGTCAGATCAACCATGCGCTCTTGTTATCGTCGTTTGCATGGAAAGCAAAATGGTTGGGCAGGCAGGAATACCTGCCCAACCGCCGCGCGGAATATCAGGCGGCAACCGCTTCGCGCTGCTTGATGGCCTGGCCGCCGCGATAGACGGTCAGCGCGGCGATGATGCCGAGCGTCGCGCCGAACATTAGCCAGTAGCAGGGCGAGGCCTTGTCGCCGGTTTTGTCGATCAGCCAGGTCGCGACAAAGGGCGTGAAGGTACCGAACAGCGCCGCCGCCAGCGCGAACGCCAGCGAGAAGCAGGTGGTGCGCACATGCGCCGGCACGATCTCGACAAGGCAGCCCAGCATGGTGCCGCTGTAGACGCCGAAATAGAACGAGAACATCATCTCGACCGCGAGCATCTTGCCGAAGGTCGGCGCCGCCACCAGCCAATGCAGCGCCGGATAAGCGGTCAGGAACGAGAGCGTGGCGATCGTCAGCAGCACCGGCTTGCGGCCGATCCGGTCGGAGAGGGCGCCGCCGACCGGATTCCAGATGAAGTTGGTCACCGCGACCAGGAGCGTCACCAGCAGCGCGTCCTGGGTCGACAGTTTCAGCACGGTCTTGCCGAAGGTCGGCGTGTAGACAGTGACGAAGTAGAACGTCGTGGTGGTCAGGATCGCGATCATCATGCCGAGGATGACGATGCGCCAGTTGGCGATCGCCGAAGCGAACACCTCGCTCGCGGTCGGATGTTTCTTCATCGCCAGGAACGCCGGCGTCTCTTCCAGCGTCCGCCGCAGCAGGAAGATGAAGGGGATGATCAGGCAGCCGATGAAGAACGGGATGCGCCAGCCCCACGACGCAATCGTTTCCGCCGGCATCGATTCGTTGAGAAGATAGCCGACGATCGCCGCAACGAAGATCGCGACCTGCTGGCTCGCCGACTGGAACGAGGTGTAGAAGCCGCGGTTGCCAGGCGTTGCGATCTCGGCGAGATAGACCGAGACGCCGCCGAGCTCGACGCCGGCGGAGAAGCCCTGCAGCAGGCGGCCGATCAGCACGATGACAGGCGCGGCAATGCCGATCGTCGCGTAGCTCGGGCAGAACGCGATGATGACGGTGCCGACCGCCATGATGCCGAGCGTCACGATCAGGCCCTGGCGGCGGCCGATGCGGTCGATATAGGCGCCGAGCACGATGGCGCCGACCGGGCGCATCAACGCGCCGAGCCAGAACACGCCGAAGGTGTTGAGTAGCGCCGCGGTCTCGTTGTCGGACGGGAAGAACGCTTTCGCGATCAAGGGCGCATAGAAGCCGAACAGGAAGAAGTCGAATTGCTCGAGGAAGTTGCCGCTGGTCGCGCGCAGGATGGCGCTGAGGCGCGACTTGATTTGCGGTGTTTGCGATGGACTTGACTGCGACATAGCGCCCTTCCTCCCCGTGACCAAAAAGGCCGGCGAAAAACCTCGCCGGCCGAGGCAGTTACCCTGCCTGCTGCGACAATTTGGCACGCGCGGCTGGTGTGACCAACCCCGAAAACGCAGCTCGGCAATCGGAAAAAGCCGTACGCGGAAAGCCGGGTGGGATCAGGACGCGCGTTGCGCCGAGGCGCCGACCCATTCCCTGAAGGCCGCGAGCTTCCGCGAATCGGCCCGTCCCTGTGGCGACACCAGATAGAAGCCAGCGTTCGCGGGTAGCGCGATCTTGAAGGGAACCACGAGACGTCCCTTGGCGATGTCGTCCTTCACATACGAAGTGCGGCCCATCGCGATGCCGATCCCGTCGATCGCGGCCTGGAGCGTCACGAACAGCAGGTCGAAGGTGACGCCGGGCTGCTTGGAGATATCGGTCGGCAATCCCGCCGCCGTCAGCCATAGCCGCCAATCGTCGCTGTTGGTGTTGCTGGTGTGCAGCAGCACGTGATCCCTGAGATCTTCGGGGCATTGCAACGGCTTGCTTCCCTGCAGCAGGGATGGGCTGCACACCGGGAACAATTCGTCCGCCATCAGCCAGTCCGCGCGCAGCCCCGGCCATTGGCCGCGGCCATAGCGGATCGCGGCGTCGACCTTGTCGCGCTGGAAATCGACCAGGCTGGTCGACGTGGTGATGCGGACATCGATCCCTGGATGCGCTTCCTGAAATGCCGCCAATCGCGGCAGCAGCCATTTGGCGGCGAGCGAGGCGAGGGTGGAGACCGTCAGTACGTGGTCGTCATCCTTGCGCAGCAGGCGGTCGGTCGCGAGCCGCAGATCGTTGAAGGCCGCGCGGACCCCGGGAAGGTATTCAGTGGCCTCGGACGTCAGGCTCAACGAGCGGTTCTGCCGGACGAACAGGCGGACGCCGAGCTCTTCCTCCAACCGTCTGATCTGATGGCTGATTGCGGTCTGCGTGACGTTCAATTCGGAGGCCGCCAGCGTGAAGCTCATGTGCCGCGCGGCGGCCTCGAACGCCCGCAATCCGTTCAGCGAAGGCAGTCGGCTGGTCATCTCCTCGCTACTCCCAAATGCATGACTTTAATTCATGCGAAACGGTACAAAGTGTCGTTTGTAGAACGCCTCGGTAGCACCGATATTAGCGCCAACAGGTTGCCGATAGGAGCCGGAAATGTCCGTTTTTACCCATGAATCGATGACAAATCATCATGCCGATGGTCTTTTGAGCCAGGTCAGCGAAACCTTGCATGTCTGGTGGGACCGCTACGAGCGCCGCCGCGAGCTGGCGCAGTGGTCGGACCGCGACCTCCACGACATCGGCGTATCCCGGAGCGACGTGGCTTTCGAAACCGAAAAGCCGTTCTGGCGGGCCTGACGGGCCGCCATCGCCGGCGCCGCCTCGATAGAGGGGCGCCGGCCAATTTTTCACCCCGGGGAGCGTGCCATGACTGCGCTGCGTCTCGATGATCTCAAGCAATATTCCGACGTGCTGCGCGCGAAGAACGGCAGCCCGATCAATGTTCGCTTCGTCGAGCCGCGCGACCGCGAGGAGCTGCAGAGCTACATCCGTTCGCTCTCGTTGCGCTCCCGCTACAACCGCTTCCTGGGCGCGATCAGCGAGCTGCCGAATTCGGAGCTCGAGCGCTTTATCCACATTGGCGAGGCCGATCGCTTCACGGTGGCCGCGACGATGACGGTCGATGGCTTCGAGACCATTGTCGGTGAAGCCCGCTACGCCTTCCATGCCGACACCGGCGCTGTCGAGTTCGGCCTGTCGATCGACGACCGGTGGCAGGGCCACGGCATCGGCAAGGCGCTGTTGAAGAATCTCGAATGCCGCGCGGCGTCCTTTGGAGCCGAGTGCATCTTTGGTGACACGCTGCGCTCGAACGAATCCATGATCGGGCTTGCCCGCAAGTTCGGCTACGCGTTCACCAACAGCCCCGGCGACTGGAAGCTGGTGCGCTTCGCAAAAGAGATCCACGTCGAACCGCAAGACATTCCCTGTGCCAGCTGGCGGCTTGCCGCCATCTCCCGCATGGCCGCGATGTCCTCGCTTGCGGTTTGACAAACTGCGCCCGGTTCTGGCCCCTCCAGAACCGGGCTTTTTTCTCGCCTTCCTTTGAAGCTTCGTAGCCCGGATGAAGCGCAGCGCAATCCGGGAACAGCCTTCAGTTTGCGCGACTGCCCCGGATTTCGCCGCGCTCCATCCGGGCTACGCGCCTTTTTCTTGTCATCACGCTTGGTCTTCGCCGCTTGCTCCGGCGCCGCCTCTCCCCTTGAGGGAGAGGCCGGATTGCATCGTCAGATGCAATCCGGGTGAGGGGTCCCGGTCGATCGAGGGACTTCAGCTCGCGGTGGGACCTGAACCCCTCACCCGGAATTCAAGCTGCGCTTGAATTCCGACCTCTCCCACAAGGGGAGAGGTGAAGAGATCGCGTGGCGTGCACGGTCTCAATTCCCTCGAAACACCGGCTTTCGCTTGTCGATGAAGGCCTGCACCGCTTCCTTGTGGTCGGCCGTCGTGGTCAGGCGGATCAATCGCTCGGCCTCGTGGTCGCGCGCGGTGGCGAAGTCGAACAACAGCGCCTCGTCCAGATTGTCCTTCATGTAGCGGAGCGCCAAGGTCGGGCCCTCGGCCATCGATTTGGCGAACGCGAAGGCCTCGTCCTGCAGCGTCTCGTCCGGCACCACGCGGTTGACGAGGCCGATCTGCTCGCACCTTGCGGCATCGACCTTCTCGGCGGTGAACATCAATTCGCGGGCGCGCGCGGTGCCGACGAGGCGCGTCAAGAGCCAGGCGATGCCGTAGTCGCCGCTCAGCGCCACCCGCAGATAGCCGGTCGACACGAACGCCGACTGCGCGGCGATGCGGATGTCGCAGGCCATGGCGAGCGCGAGCCCGGCGCCGACCGCGGGGCCGGGGAGCGCGGCAATGGTCGGCTTGCGCACCGAGGTCAGCGCACCGGTGAGCAGGCGCTGGCGCTCCTGCAGATCGGCGACCTTCTCCTCATAGGACATCTCGGTCTTCTTCTTGTCGCGATGCGCGCCCATGCCCTTGATGTTGCCGCCGGCGCAGAATGCCTTGCCGGCGCCGGTGATCAGCAGCACGCCGACCTCGGGGTTCTCGCCGCAGGTCCGGATCATCGTACGCAGCGCCGGCGTCAGATTGTCCGACATGGCGTTGCGGACCTCCGGCCGGTTCAGCGTGATGATGGCGACGCGGTCGCGGATCACGCAGAGCAGTTCGTCAGTGCCGGTGTCGATGATGGTTTCCGTCGTCATGTTGCCTCCCATTCTTCTCTCCGTCATTGCGAGGAGCTCGCGACAAAATTGCAAAGCAATTTTGCGCTGAAGCGACGAAGCAATCCATCCCTCGCATGTGGCGACATGGATTGCTTCGCTCCGCTCGCAATGACGGATGCGGCGGACGGATCGTAATCCACCCTACGGACTTAGATGATCTTCGTCATCCCTAAAACTTTTCCACCCAGGGCCGCAATTCAAGCTCCCAGGTCCAGGCGCTGCGCGGCTGTTGCAGCACGTTCCAGTAGCTGAACGCAATGGCATCGGGGTCGAGCATCGAATCCGGCCGATCGGCGGGCTCGGTGCGTGCCTTGCTGCGGATGCCACCGTCGATCACGAAATGCGCGACATGGATGCCTTGCGGCGACAATTCGCGCGCCATGCTCTGGGCCAGCCCACGCAGCGCGAACTTGCCCATCGCAAACGGCGCCGACTGCGCGTAGCCCTTCACGCTGGCGGAGGCGCCAGTGAACAGGATCGCGCCCTTCTTGTTCGGCAGCATACGTTTGGCCGCCTCTTGCGCCACCAGGAAGCCGCCGAACGCGCTGACCGCGATCGCCTGCTCGACCTCTGTCGGCACCAGCTCAAGGAAGGGGCCGCGGGTGCGGCCGCTCGCATTGTAGACCACGAGGTCGGGTGTTCCGATCTCGCGTTCCACGAGACCGAACAGCCGCTCCACATCGTCGGCCTTGGTGGCGTCGCAGGCATAGGCGCGGGCGCCGGTCTCGGCGCAGAGCGCGCCGAGCTTTTCCGTGCTGCGGGCGGCCAGCGCCACGCGAATTCCTTGTTGCGAAAATAGCCGTGCGAGCGAAGCGCTGAGGCCTTCACCGGCGCCGACGATCAGAGCGATCTTGTACTTTGGCGTGTCCATGAGGTTTCCTTTGGGCTTTCCTTGTTCCGCCAGTGGGGGGTAGTGTCGCCTGAACAGATGAGGAAGCGAACAAGGGAATTCAATGCAGCCACGTACGCATGATCGTCAGGCCCAAGCGGCCGGCCAGCCGGGTTTGCTCGCACCCGACACCACGGGAATGAATTTCTACCGGGCCGATCCCGCGCTGACCGACCTGCTCAAGCTGCATCTGCCCGAGGCGCTGTTCCGCCACATCGAGCCGCATCTCGATCGGCTCGGCGAGCTTGCCGGCGGCTATCTCGACGAATGCGCGCGGCTCGCCGACAAGCACACCCCGGTGCTGCACCAGCGCGACAAGTTCGGCCGCGACGTCCAGTCGATCGAATATCACCCGGCCTATCGCGAGCTGGAGAAGGCCGCGTTCGGCGAGTTCGGCATTCACGCGCTCTCGATCCGCAAGGGCATCATGGGCTGGCCGGACAAATATCCTGTGGTGGCGAAGCATGCCTTCACCTTCCTGTTCAACCAGACCGAATTCGGCATGGGCTGCCCGATCAACGTCACCGACGGGTGCGCCAAGCTCTTGGCGAATTTCGGCAGCGAAGCGCTGAAGGCGAAATATCTCGACGGCCTGACCCAGACCGACATGAGCAAGCTGACGCAGGGCGGCCAGTTCATGACCGAGAAGGAAGGCGGCTCCGACGTCGGCACGCTGACTACGACCGCCGTGCAGGAGGGCGACCATTGGCGGCTCTATGGCGAGAAATGGTTCTGCTCGAATGCCGATGCCAAGGTCGTCATGCTGCTGGCGCGCCCCGAGGGTGCGGGGCCGGGCACGCGCGGCCTCGGCCTGTTCCTGATGCCGCGTTTCCTCGATGACGACTCGCAGAACCACTACCGGATCGTGCGCCTGAAGGACAAGCTCGGCACCCGCTCGATGGCCTCGGGCGAGATCAAGTTCGACGGAGCGATCGCCTATGCGGTCGGCAAGCTCGATCGCGGCTTTGTGCAGATGGCCGAGATGGTGAACTCCTCGCGGCTCTCGAACGGTGTCAAGTCGACCGCGCTGATGCGGCGCGCCTGGCACGATGCGATCACGGTAGCGAAGGGCCGCGTGGTGTTCGGACAGCGCATCATCGACCTGCCTTTGGCGCGGCGGCAGCTGATGAAGATCATGCTGCCGACCGAGCAGGCGTTGTCGATGAGCTTTTTGACCGCCGACGCGCTCGACCGCGCCGAAGCCGGGAGCCAGGATGCCGCCGCTCTGCTGCGCATCCTCACGCCGACGCTGAAATTCCGTGCCACCCGCGATGCCCGCAAGGTCTGCGGCGACGCCATGGAGATGCGCGGCGGCATCGGCTACATTGAGGAATTCATCACGCCGCGGCTGTTGCGTGACGCGCATCTCGGCTCGATCTGGGAGGGTACCGGCAACATCGTCGCGATCGATGCGCTGAAGCGCGCGGTCGGCCGTCATGGCGCGGATTCCGCACTCGCCGCCGACCTGCATGCGCGGCTCGACGACAGCGCCAATGTGCCGCAAGCCTGGCGCGACCGCCTGCACGATCTCAGCGACCGCGCAGTGGCGTTCGCCCGCGAGGTTGCAAGCCGCATCGACAATGAGGCGGACGCGCGTCGCGCCACCAGCCTGCTCTATCACGTCGCAAGCGCGGTCGCGCTGGCCTGGGAGGGCGGACGCATCCACGAGATGCGCGGCGATGCGCGCCGGCTCTTGCTGTCGCGCATGGTGGTTGACCATCGCATCACATCGGGTGATCCGTTCCGGCTAACGGAAAATACCACCCAGCGCACGATCGCAGCGCATCTGCTCGGCGATCGCGCCGTCGGCATGGCCGAGGTTGGCGAATTGCTCCTGGCAGCGTAGGCTGACGATCGAGCGCACCGTTCAATAATCAGAAAACGCCAAGGGAGAACCCGATGAAGGCCGCCGTCCTGCATGAAGTCAACAAGCCGCTGGTGATCGAGGACGTCAGCGTGCCCAATCCCGGGCCGCGCGAGGTCCTGATCCGGACTGCGGTCGCAGGCCTCTGCCATTCCGACCTGCACTTCATGGAAGGGCTGTATCCGCACCCGCTGCCGGCGGTGCTCGGCCATGAATCGGCCGGCGTGGTCGAGAAGGTCGGTTCGGATGTGAACTACGTGAAGCCCGGTGATCACGTCGTCACCTGCCTGTCGGTGTTCTGCGGCACCTGCGACAATTGCACCACCGGCCGCACCGTGCTGTGCACCGATACCACCGTGAAGATGCTGCCCGGCGCGTCCAACCGCCTGTCGTGGAACCGGTCGGAAAAGCTGCACCAGTTCCTCAATCTCTCGTCCTTTGCCGAGCAGATGCTGGTGCACGAGAACGCCATCGTGAAGATCAAGAAGGAGATGCCGCTCGATCTCGCCGCGCTGATCGGCTGCGGCGTCATCACCGGCTATGGCGCCGTCGTGAACACCGCCAAGGTGACCGCCGGCGAGACGGTCGCGGTGATCGGCTGCGGCGGCGTCGGCATGGCGGCGATCAACGGCGCGCAGATCGCCGGCGCCGGCCGCATCATCGCGATCGACACCAACCCGGCCAAGCTGCAGCTCGCCACCAAGTTAGGGGCCACCGATATCGTCGATCCCGCGCGCGGCGACGTCGTCCAGCAGGTGCGCGAGCTCACCGGCGGCGGCGTGCACCATTCCTTCGAGGTGCTTGGCCGCAAGGACACCGCCGAGCAGGCGTTCGGCATGCTGGCGCCCGGTGGCACCGCGACCATCGTCGGCATGATCCCGTTCGGCCAGAAGATCGAGTTGCACGGCTTCGACTTCCTGCGCGAGCGCAGGATCCAGGGCTCGTCGATGGGCTCCAACCACTTCCGCGTCGACATGCCGCGCCTCGTCGATTTCTATATGCGCGGCAAGCTGCATCTGGAGGACTGGATCTCGGCCAAGCTAAAGCTCAGCGAGATCAACGAAGGCTTTGCCAACATGAAGGCCGGCAAGACGCTGCGCAGCGTGATCATGTTCGACAGCTGAGGGCTGCGTCGTCAGGGCCAAGCGAAGCGCGAGCCGGGACCCATACGCTGCGGCTCCGCGTTGGGCACAGAGGTGGACGACTTTCTTTGCTCACCACAAATAGTGGTGGTTATGGGTCCCGGCGGTTCGCCGGGACGACAGTTGGGATTGTTGTCGGCCTCACCGCGACACGTGTGCCGAGACCGCAAGCCATTTGCCGTTTTGCCTCGCCCAGCAGTCGGTGTAGCGGCCGTGGGCCTGCTGGCCGTCGGGCATGGTGTAGCGCGTCGCGGCGTGGATGATGGCGAAATCGCCGAGCACGCGGATCTTCACGTCGTGCGCCTCGAGGTTCTTGATCGCGACCGGCTTCGCGGTTTGCTGCAGGAAGGCGGCGCGGTCGACCAGCGACTTGTCGGGATTCGAGCAGTAGAAGTCGGCGGCAAGGATCTCGTCGAAGCGCTTGACGTCGGAGTTTTGCACCGACGCGACATAGTCGCGGTTGAGTTTCGTCAGCTCATCGAGGTCGTTGCTCATTGTTTTTCTCCCTGGTTCTTGTTGCCGTCATTGCGAGGAGCTTCACGCCGCGTCATTGCGAGGAGCGAAGCGACGAAGCAATCCATTGCCTCCGCGCATGTGGATATTTGGATTGCTTCGCTTCGCTCGCAATGACGGTAGAACGCAATCAATCGTCAAACATCTTCGGCGGCACGAACCCGCCGAATTCGCGCTCGATCAATTCCGCAAGCTTCAGCGGCGTGCGGTCTTCCAGCATGGGGCCGACGATCTGCACGCCGACCGGCAGTCCGTCGGGCGCAAAGCCGGTCGGGATTGCGGTCGAGGGCAGCCCGGGCAGGGTCGCAATGCCGGGCCAGGCGAGCTGGTCTGTGTAAACGTGCGGCGTGCCATCGATCAGGATGCGCCGCTGCTCCTGGTCGGGCGAACGGTCGTGCGGGTAGGCCGGGGTCGGCATGATCGGGCAGATCACCGCGTCGAACGACTTGAACAGCTCGCGCCATTGCGCGCGCAGCCGCGCGCGGCCGCCGTCGGCGATCACCCAGTCACGATGGCTGAGCGCGATGCCGCGCAGGCGTTCGGCTTGCAGGCTGGTGTCGCTTTGCGGCAAGGTCGCTGCCGCCGCGCATGCGCCGGCATAGACCTCAGGCGGGAAGGTCGCGCCGAGGAACGACAGCAAGATCCGCATATAGAGCCGCGAGGAGGCCGCAAAATCCGGCAGCAGCGGGCTGGAGCGCGAGATGCTGGCGCCGGCCCGGTCGAGATTGCTGGCGAGCTTGTCGATCGTGCCGCGCACGACCTTGTCGGTTGGCAGCACCGGATCGGTGTCGATCACGAGGATGCGGAAATCTTTCAGGTTGGTGTGACGCGCCGCCGGAAGCTCGAGGCGATAGGCCTTGCCGGCCTCGAGCGGATCGGGGCCGGCCATCACGTCGAGCAGCAGCGACAGGTCGGCAGCGCCACGCGCCATCGGGCCGATCACCGAAAGATCGCGGTCGAATGGCAGCGGCGGCAGCGGCGGCGGCGTATGGCCGCGCGACGGCAACAGCGCAAAGGTCGGCTTGTGCGCATAGATGCCGCAATGGAATCCCGGCACGCGCAGCGAGCCACCGATGTCGGAGCCGAGCGACAGCGCGCCATAGCCCGCAGCGAGCGCCGCCGACGATCCGCCGGAGGAGCCGCCGGGCGTGCGGCCGAGATCGTAGGGGTTGTTGGTGGTGCCGTAGACCTCGTTGTAGCTCTGCCAGTCGGCGAGGTTGAGCGGAACGTTGGTCTTGCCGAGGATCACGCCGCCGGCGTCCTTCACCCGTGTGACCGACAGCGCGTCTTCCGGTGGCGTGAAATCTTTCTGCGCCGGATTGCCCCAGGTCGTCGGCAGGCCCGCGACATTGAAGGATTCCTTCACTGTCATCGGAACGCCGAGCAGCGGCCGGTGCTCGCCGCGGGCGATCGCGGCATCGGCGGCGCGGGCGGCGGCAAGGCCGCGCTCGAAATCGCGCACGCAGACCGCGTTGATCTTGCCGTCATGCCGCTCGATGCGGCCGATCGCGTCCTCGGCAAGCTCGACCGCTGAAACCTGTTTTGCCTTCAGCGCGGCCGACAGTTCGACGGCGGTCTTGAAACTCCATTGCGATTTGGCCACGGCTTGCTCCCGGTCTGTTGTTGCATGGGATGATGCGCAGTTTGCCTGCGGCCCGCAAGCGCGGTGCGATCAATGTGTCGTGCGGGCGATGCTTTCGTAGAGCCGTTGCGGCGGTCGCGCTTGACCGAAATTGCCTTGCAAGGTCGCGGTCCGCTTCGCGCAAGCGACACAGATTTCACCTCTCCCCGCAAGAGCAGGGAGAGAGTGCTACGCCGCGCCGATCAGGATGCCGACGCCGAGCACGATCACGCCGCCCAGCACGATCTGGAATACGGCCTGCAGGAACGGCGTGTCCATGTAGCGCGCGCGGATGAAGGCGATCGCCCAAAGCTCGAAGAACACGACGACACCAGCGATCGCGGTCGCGATCCAGAACGCGTTGGGCCAGGCATCGGGCACGAGATAGGGAATGGTGTGACCGAGCCCGCCGAGCGTCGTCATCAGTCCGCAGGTCAGGCCGCGCAACCAGGGCGAGCCGCGACCGGTCAGCGAGCCGTCGTCGGACAGTGCCTCGGCAAAGCCCATGCTGATGCCGGCGCCGATCGAGGCCGCAAGGCCGACCAGGAAGGTCTGCCAGTTGTGATGGGTGGCGAAGGCGGCGGCGAACAGCGGCGCGAGTGTCGAGACCGAGCCGTCCATCAAACCCGCGAGGCCCGGCTGCACATATTGCAGCACGAACATTCGCCGCCGCGTGCGGTCTTCCTCGGCGCGCACATCCGGCTTGAGGATGTCGCCGGTGAGTTTGACCGCGAGTTTCTCGTGGCCCTTCTCCTCCTCGGCGAGATCGCCGAGCAGGCGGCGCACGCCGACGTCTTCGGCCTTCTCGGCTGCCCGCGCATAGAAGCGCTCGGCCTCCAGCTCCATCGTCTCGACCTCCTTGCGGATGGTGTCGAGCGGCAGGTTCTTGGTGAGCCAGATCGGGCGCCGGCGCAGGAAGCCCTTGACGTCCTCGCGCCGGATCGGCGGCAGATGCGGGCCAAACCGCTGCTCGTACGTTTCGAGCAGCCGGTGACGATGGCCGCGCTCCTCCTCGGCCATTTCCTCGAAGACCTTTGCGGTATCCGGATAGCGTTCGGACAGGTCCTCCGCGAAGGTCATGTAGATGCGGCTGTCTTCCTCCTCGGAGGCAATCGCGACCGCCAGCACCTCGCGCTCGGTCAGATCGGCGAAATTCTTCACGGCCAGCGCCTTCTCTACCTAGTTTAGAATTAGAATAGTTCTAAAATATATAGAAGGCGGCAGTGCCTCGGTCAATTCGAGCCGGTCAAGTCGCGTTTGCCTCTCTCAGGAATGTGAGCAGCAGCCGGCTGACCTCGGCCGGCTGCTCCTGCTGCACCCAGTGCGCGGCCCCGTCGATCAGGTGGCAGCCGATCATCTTCGTGCAGGCTCTCGTCTGCATCGCTTCAAAGACGCCGGGCCGCTGATAGGTGCCCCAGTCCTGCTTGCCCGAGATGAAGGCGGAGGGGACATCGATGGTGCGGCCGGACCAGAGCTGCAATTCCGGAGTGAATGCGCCCGAGGTGCCGCAGCGGTACCATTGCAGCCCGCCCTGGAATCCGGTGCGCGCATACTCCGCGCTGTAAAACGCAAGCTCGCGGTCCGGCAGCCAAATGTTGGCCGCGATCACTTCGCGCGACGGCATCTCCTCGGCGACCGTCGCCGCCATGTCCTTGGCGAGATCCATCACGTAGTAGGTCGGAAGCTTCGCGAGCTCGCCCGCCGACCATGACTGCAATGGATACGGCTTGTTATCGGTCCAGTCCGCGCTCTTGTGATGGTAGTAGGCACGCAGGAAATCATGCACGCCCTGCGGCGCGTGATGCATGTCGCCATTGGCTTCGCGCGTCGAGTAGTACCATTGGTAATGCTTGCGCGGCCGCGGCAGTGCCGCGAGCTCGCGATGCACGGGGTCCTCGGCCGCCGGCTTGGCAGAACCGTTCGCAGTGTCGAACGGCAGTGTCGGCGGTCCCGCAAACGGCGCGCTCATCATCACGACCGCGCGGAACACGTCGGGCCGGATCAGCGCGCACCACGCCGCGACCGAAGAGCCGAAATCATGCCCGATCACCGCATCGACGTTTCTGTAGCCGAACGCTGCAACCAGCCCGAGCGCATCGCGGACCAGATTGGGCAGGCGGAACGCGGCGAGATCGCCGTCGTAATCCGCATCCCATCCCGTGGTGCGCCCATAGCCGCGCTGGTCCGGCGCGATCACGTGATAGCCGGCCGCAGCGAGTGTCGGCGTCACCTTGCGCCAGGAGAAGGCAAGCTCGGGAAAGCCGTGCAGCAACAACAGGCAGGGCCGGCCCGGTGTCTCGAACCCCGCCTCCAGCACATGCATGGTGAGGCCGTTGATGCCGTCGACGTAACGCGAGCGGATGGTTGGGGGCAGCGGGATTTCGGGGAGCTGCGGCATGTTTGTTTCCTCGTCACGGCCGGGCCTGACCCGGCCATTCACGTCTTTTTTGCGCCGCGCGACTTTAAAGACGTGGATGCCCGGGACAAGCCCGGGCACGACGGTAAACTCCCGACGATCCGTGGAGTTGGCAAAGCCAACGGGGCACCTGATGGTGGGCACGGCGCGAAGGCGCGCCTTTGCCGACTCTACAAGTTAACCTACGCCTTCTTCGGCCAATACTTGTCGCGCAGGTGGCGCTTCACCAGCTTGCCGGTGGGCGTGCGCGGCAATTCGGCTTCGAAGTCGATGCTCTTCGGGCATTTGATCGGCGACAGGTGCTTGCGGCAGAACGCGATCAGCTCGGCCTCGAGCTCCTTGCCAGCCTTGGCCATGTCGTGCGGCTGCACCACGGCCTTGACCTCTTCGCCCATCTCCTCGTTCGGCACGCCGAACACCGCGACGTCGGAGACCGCGGGATGGGTGATCAGCACGTCCTCGGTCTCCTGCGGATAGATGTTCACGCCGCCGGAGATGATCATGTAGCTCTTGCGGTCGGTGAGGTAGAGGAAGCCCTCGTCGTCGAGATAGCCGACGTCGCCGAGCGTCGACCAGCCCTTGGCGTTGTAGGCGCGCCTCGTCTTCTCGGGATCGTTGTGATACGAAAACACCGGCGCGTCGGCGAAATAGACCTGGCCGATCTGGCCGGTCGGCACTTCCTGCTCGTTCTCGTCGAGGATCTTGACCTTGCCGACCACCGCGCGGCCGACCGTGCCGCGATGCGTGAGCCATTGCTGCGAGGTCGAGACGGTGACGCCGTTGCCCTCGGAGCCCGCGTAATACTCGATCAGGATCGGGCCCCACCACTCGATCATCTTGGCCTTCACGTCGACCGGGCAGGGTGCGGCGGCGTGGATCGCGCCCTTCAGCGAGGCGACGTTGTAGCGGCCGCGCACCTCATCCGGCAGCTTCAGCATGCGCACGAACATGGTCGGCACCAGCTGCGACTGCGTGATCTTGTACTTCTCGACGAGCTTCAAAAATTCCTCGGCGTCGAAATGCTCCATGATCACGGAGGTGCCCCCGAGCGTGATCGCCATCATGTTGAAGCGCAAGGGAGCCGCGTGATAGAGCGGCGCCGGCGACAGGTAGATGCTGTCGGCACTCATGCCGCACATGTCGGCGCACAGCACCTTCAGGAACGGGTTCGGCACGTCGATCCGGTTGCCCTCGAATTCCCGCTTGATGCCCTTGGGCCGGCCGGTGGTGCCGGAGGAATAGAGCATATCGTAGCCGGCGACCTCATCGGCGATCGGTGTGGTCGGCTGCGCGGCGGCTTCCTTGTCATAGGAGCGGAAACCCGGCGCCGGCTCGTCCATCATGTAGAACAGGGGTTCGCTCGCGCCGTCCTTGACGAGGCCCTTGACCTTGTCGGCGCATTGCGGCGTGGTGATGAAGACCTTGGCGCCGCAATCCTTGATGATGTAGGCGATCTCTTCCTCGGTCAGGTAGCGGCTGATCGCGGTGTAATAGAGCCCCGAGCGCTGCGCCGCCCAGCAGATCTCCATGAAGGCGAGGCGGTTTTCCATCAACAGCGCGATGTGATCGCCGGCTTTCAGCCCGAGCGAGCGGAACAGGTGCGCGCCCTGGTTGGAGAGCTCGTCGAGCTCGCGATAGGTGATCGCCTTGCCGGTGCCTGCCATTTGATAGGCGATCTTGTTCGGCGTGAGACGTGCATGGACGGACGGATGGGTCACGGGCGTTTCCTCAAGTGTTTCCTCGATATGAAAATGGCGAGCAGGAAGCGCACTCCCTGCTCGCCAGTCGCCAATCGCTTTTTTCTTGTTCTTAGAGGCGTTCGACAATCGTCACATTCGCCATGCCGCCGCCTTCGCACATGGTCTGCAGGCCGTAGCGCTTGTTGCGCTGCTTCAGCGCATACAGCAGCGTCGTCATCAGCTTGGTGCCGCTGCCGCCGAGCGGATGGCCGAGCGCGATCGCGCCGCCATTGACGTTGAGGCGGGCCGGATCGGCGCCGGTGGTCTTCAGCCACGCGGTCGGCACCGAGGCGAAGGCTTCGTTGACCTCGAACAGGTCGATGTCGTCGATCTTCATGCCGGCCTTCTGCAGCGCGCGCTGGGTCGCCGGCAGCGGCGCTTCCAGCATGATCACGGGGTCGCCGCCCATCATGGTCATGTGGTGGATGCGCGCCATCGGCTTCACACCGAGCGCCTTCAGGCCCTTCTCGTTGACAACAAGCACGCCGGAGGCGCCGTCGCAGATCTGGCTGGCGCTGGCGGCGGTGAGCTTGCCGTTCTCGGCGATCAGCTTGACGCCCTTGATGCCGTCGAGGCTGGCGTCGAAGCGAATGCCCTCGTCGATGTGATGGGTGTCGGTCGAGCCATCGGCGCGGGTGATCTGCACCGGCACGATCTCGTCTTTGAAGTAACCGGCTTGCGTGGCCGCAATCGCGCGCTGGTGGCTGTTATAGGAGAATTCGTCGAGCTCGTCCTTCGACAGGCCGTACTTCTCCGCCATCATCTCGGCGCCGGTGAACTGGCTGAAGATGATGTTCGGGTACTTCTTCTCGATGCCCGGGCTCTTGTAATGGCCGAAGCCGTTCTTGGCGGGGAGCTGCGAGGCGAGGCCCATCGGCACGCGGGTCATCGATTCCACGCCGGCCGCGATCACGCAGTCCATGCTGCCGCTCATCACGGCCTGCGCCGCAAAGTGCAGCGCCTGCTGCGAGGAACCGCACTGGCGGTCGATCGAGGTGGCGGGCACGCTCTCCGGCAGCTTTGACGCCATCACCGCGTTGCGCGCGATGTTGTTGGACTGCTCGCCGGCCTGCATCACGCAGCCCATGATCACGTCCTCGACCTGCGCCGGGTCGACGCCTGATCGTTCGACCAGCGTATCAAGCACGGTCGCGGCGAGATCCGCCGGATGCCAGCCGGCAAGACGCCCTCCCTTGCGGCCGCCCGCGGTGCGAGCAGCGGCGACGATATATGCCTCGGCCATGTCTGATCTCCCTGATGTTCTGGATGCGTTGTTCAAAGATGCGCCGGATTTAAGGGACCGGTCTGCATTTAGTCAATCAATCAATTAACTCTTGAGTGCAGCCCCGCCATGGGCTTATGTGCGGCCTCGATCTCCCGACAGAGGGAACTGACCGCAGTTGAATACCAGCGTACCGACGCGCCTTCCGGCGGGCAAAAATGCCACTGCCGACAAGCTTCTGGTCGCCGCGAGCGAGCTGATGATCGAGCGCGCCTCGATCGAGGTCTCGCTGTCCGACATCGCGCAGAAGTCCGGCGTCAACGCAGCGCTGGTGAAATACCATTTCGGTAACAAAGACGGGCTGTTGCTGGCGCTGCTCGCGCGCGACGCCGCGACCGAAATGTCCCAACTCGAGTACCTCTTGGCGCAGCCGATCACGCCGACCGCGAAGCTACGCTTACATATCGGCGGCATCATCCGCGCCTATCACCAGTTCCCCTATATGAACCGGCTGATCCATTATCTCCTGCACGAGAGCACGCCGCAGGCCGCCGACGAGGTGTCGAAATTCTTCGTCGCGCCGCTCTTGGAGTTCCATCGCCGCCTGCTTGCCGAAGGCATCAAGGCCGGCGAGTTCCGCAAGATCGATCCGGTGCTGTTCTACACCAGCCTGATCGGCGCCTGCGATCACCTGTTCTTCGGCCGCCACGCGATGTCGCGCGCGGCCGGCGTCGGTCCGGTCACCGACGAGGTCTGCCGCGACTACATCAGGCACATGGAAGCCTTGATCCTCGGCGGCATGCTCAATCCGAAGAATCAATCGGCCGCGATCGCGGCCGGATGACGTTCGAAGTCTAGAGAAGAAACGCTCAAGGAAAGGTTGTTCCCATGCAGTTGAAAGATGTTGCCGTTCTCATCACCGGCGGTGGCTCCGGCCTCGGTGCCGCGACCGCCCGCGCCATGGCCGCCAAGGGCGCCAAGATCGGCGTGCTCGACCAGAACAAGGACAATGCCGAGAAGGTCGCTGCCGAAGTGAAGGGCGTCGCCCTGCACGCCGACGTCACCAGCGAGGAGCAGGTCAGGGCGGCGATCGCCAAGGCCGAGGCCGCGCACGGCGTCGCGCGCGTGCTGATGAACTGCGCCGGCATCGGCGGCTCGCAGCGCGTGGTCGGCCGCGACGGCGTCTATCCGCTGGAGAAGTTCGCGCGCATCATCAACGTGAACCTGATCGGCACCTTCAACGTGCTGCGCCTGTTCGCGGAGCGTCTCGCCACCGCCGAAACGATCGGCGAGGAGCGCGGCGTCATCATCAACACGGCGTCGGTTGCCGCTTATGAAGGCCAGATTGGTCAGATCGCCTATTCCGCCTCGAAGGGCGGCATCGTCGGCCTCACGCTGCCGGCGGCGCGCGACCTCGCCAGCCAGAAGATCCGCGTCAACACCATCGCACCCGGCATCTTCTTCACGCCGCTGCTGATGGGTCTCAACGAGGAAGCCCGCAAGAGCCTGGGCGCCCAGGTGCCGCATCCGGCCCGTCTCGGCGAGCCCGACGAATACGGCGCGCTCGCCGTGCACATCGTCGAGAATGCGATGCTCAACGGCGAGACCATCCGCCTCGACGGCGCCATCCGCATGGCGCCGCGCTAGTACCTTCTCCCCTTGTGGGAGAAGGTGGCGCGAAGCGCCGGATGAGAGGTTCTCTCCGCGGAGACAGACCCCTCACCCAAGCGAACACGCGGTGACCTACACACATGCCCTCTCCCACAAGGGGAGAGGGCGCAATCATCGGCACCGCATCCGCAGTTGCAGGAGTGTGACGCGTGTCTCAACCGCTGCTGATCGAACATCACGACGGAGTAGATTGGGTCACGCTCAATCGCCCCGAGAGCCTGAACGCACTCGATCCCTCGCTGATCGATGCCCTCAATAGGTATTTCCAGGGCCTGCAGCGCAACCGCGACACCCGCGTCGTGGTGCTGAAGGGCGCGGGAGCGAATTTCTGCGCCGGCCTTGATCTGAAGCACGCGATGGCCCGCCGCGGCGGGCAGAGCGAGCCGCCCGGCGTCACCGAGTCCCTGGATTCGCAGCGCCGCATTGCCGACATCGTGATGCTGATGCGGCGTTGTCCGCAGCCGATCATCGCGCTGGTGCAGGGCGCGGCCGCCGGCGGCGGCTTTGCGCTGGCGCTTGCCGCCGACATCCGTATCGCGGCGACAAATGCGCGGATGAACTGCGCGTTCATCAAGCTCGGCCTCGGCGGCTGCGACATCGGCACCAGTTATTTCCTGCCGCGGCTCGTCGGGGTCTCCGTCGCCTCCGAACTGATCCTCACCGGACGCTTCATCAACGCCGAGCGCGCGCTCGCCGTTGGTCTCGTGTCCGAAGTGGTCGACGCCGCCGATCTCGATGCCGCCGCCAACCCGTATGTCGAGGCGATGATGACGGCCTCGCCGGTGGGCCTGAGGTTGTCGAAGGAATGTCTCAACATGAGCGTCGACGCCGGGTCGATCGAGGCCGTCATCGCGATGGAAGACCGTAACCAGGTATTGTGCAGCCGCTCCGAAGATTTCCGGGAGGGCATCAAGGCCTTTCTCGAGAAACGAAAGCCTGTCTATATCAGGCGCTGACAGAAGATCCTCAAAAGGACAAGAATTCCGGGAGCCGCAAAATGAGTGGGAGTGCAGCCGCGGTGCTGACAAAGCCGGCCTTTCGCAAGGTCGATTGGCTAGCGCGCGACATCGCGGTCGAGCGGCGCGACGATGGCACCGTCATCCTGAAGTCGCGGATTCCGCTCCAGGCTTATGAGACGCATATCCCGGCCTATCTCGCGAAATGGGCGCAGCAGGCGCCGGAGCGCATCTGGCTCGCGCAGCGCGGCGGTCCCGACCGGCAGTGGCGCAAGGTGTCCTATGGCGAGGCCAAGCGCACCGTCGATGCGCTGACGCAGGCGTTGCTCGATCTCGGCCTCGACGAGGGCCGCCCGGTTGCGATCCTGTCAGGTAATTCGATCGAGCACGCGCTGATGACGCAGGCCGCGATGCAGGCACGCCTTGCCGCCGCGCCGGTGTCGCCGGCCTATTCGCTGATGAGCCAGGATCACCTCAAGCTCAAGTATCTGTTCGACCTGATCAAGCCCGCCGTGGTGATGGTGCAGGATGGCCCGACCTTCGAGAAGGCGCTGAAGGCCCTCGATCTCACCGGCATCACCGTGATCCACGTGTTGCGCCCGTGCGACGGCGTCAAGAGCGTGTCGTTTGCCGATCTCGCCGCGACGCCGGTGACGAACGCGGTTGCGGAGTCGATTGCGAAGATCACGCCGCAGACCGTCGGCAAGTTGCTGTTCACGTCGGGCTCGACCGGCATGCCCAAGGCCGTCATCAACACCCAGGAGATGATGTGCGCCAATGCCGCGATGATGATGCAGGTGCGGCCGCGCGATCCCAATGGTCCGATCCCGACCATGCTCGACTGGATGCCGTGGAACCACACCATGGGCGGCAACGCTGCGTTCCATCCGATCCTGGTCGATGGCGGCACGCTCTATATCGACGACGGCCGGCCGATGCCGGGCCAGTTCGAGGAGACGCTCAGGAACCTGCACGAGGTGTCGCCGACCTATTACGCCAACGTGCCCGCCGGCTATGCCGCGCTGGCCGCGGCGATGGAGAAGGACGACGCGCTGTGCCGCAGCTTCTTCAAGAACCTCTCGATCATGGCCTATGGCGGCGCGCGGCTGCCCGATGATCTCTACGACCGCATGCAGGCGCTGGCGGTGAAGACATCAGGCGAGCGCATCGTGTTCTACACCGGGTGGGGCTCGACCGAGACCGCGCCGACGTCCACTGGCACCTATTGGGACACCGAGCGCGTCGGCCTGATCGGCCTGCCGTTCCCCGGCGTCGAACTGAAGATGGTGCCGTGCGGATCGAAATACGAATTGCGGCTGCGCGGCGTCAACGTGACCCCGGGCTATTTTGGCCAGCCTGATCTCTCCAGGAAGATGTTCGACGAGGAAGGCTATTACTGCATCGGCGACGCCGGCGTATTCGTCGACCCCAATGATCCCGTGCAGGGCATCATCTTCGCCGGCCGCGTCGTCGAAGACTTCAAGCTGACCACCGGCACCTTCGTCCATGTGGGCTCGCTACGCACCGACGCGATCGCCGCCGCGACACCTGTTGTGCACGACGCGCTGGTCACCGGCCAGGATCGTTCCTTCATCGGCCTGTTGTGCTGGCCGAACCTGCACGCCTGCCGCCAGCTCGTCGGCAATCCCGATGCGAGCTTTGCGGAACTCGTTGACCATCCCGAGGTGATTGCCTGCCTGAAGCAGGGCTTGCAGGCGCACAACGCCTCGACCACCGGCAGCAGCATGCGCGTTGCGCGCGCGATGCTGATGGTCGAGCCGCCCTCGATCGACGGCAACGAACTCACCGACAAAGGCTACATCAACCAGCGCGCCGGCCTCGAGCGCCGCGCCGCGCTGGTGGACAGGCTTTACGCCGACAAGCCCGGCGACGACGTGATTGTTTTGAACTGACCGTAGGATGGGTAGAGCGCAGCGAAACCCATCATCTCCAACCAAGTAACCGATGGGTATCGCTTCGCTCCGCCCATCCCAAAAATTCAGCACTAACCCACGAGTGGAACGCCATGAATTTCGATTTCTCCGACGAACAGAAGCAGATGCGCGACGAGGCGCGGAAGTTCCTCTCCGAAAAATGCCCGCCGAAGGCCGTGCGCGAGGTGCTCGACGGCAAGGCCGCCTATGACAAGGACCTCTGGAAGGGCCTCGCCGAAATGGGCTTCCTCGGCGTCGCGATCCCCGAGAAATTCGGCGGCGCCGGCGCGGGCCATCTCGAGCTCTGCGTGATCGCCGAGGAAATGGGCCGCGCGCTGGCGCCGGTGCCGTTCTCGTCCACCGTCTATCTCGCGGCCGAAGCGATCCTGATCGCAGGCTCGGACGCGCAGAAGCAGAAATGGCTGCCGAAGATCGCGAGCGGTGAGGCGATCGGTACGCTGGCGCTGTTCGAAGGCAAGGGCAATCCGTCGCCGAAGGCAATCAAGCTCGCCGCCAATGGCGGCGTGCTGAACGGCGTCAAGAAGCCGGTCGCCGACGGCGCGATCGCCGATTTCGCCGTGGTCGCCGCGCGTACCGGCTCCAGCGGTCGCGAGTCCGACATCTCGTTGTTCATCGTCGACCTCAAGGCCTCGGGCGTCGCGGTCAAGTCGCTGACCAATATCGATCTGACCCGCGGCCAGGCCGAGATCACCTTCAAGGACGTCAAGGCCGAGCCACTCGGTGCGACCGGCGAGGGCTGGGGCGTCATCACCCAGGTGCTCGATCGCGCCGCGGTTCTGATGGCGTTCGAGCAGGTCGGCGGTGCCGATCGCGCGCTGGAGATGGGCCGCGACTACGCGCTCGACCGCATCGCCTTCGGCCGTCCGATCGGCTCGTTCCAGGCGGTCAAGCACATGCTCGCCGACATGTACGTCTCGGCGACGCTGGCGCGTTCCAACTGCTACTACGGCGCCTGGGCGCTTTCGACCAATGCCGGCGAACTGCCGGAAGCCGCTGCCGCCGCGCGCATCAGCGCGACGCAGGCGTTCCAGCACTGCGCCAAGAACAACATCCAGGTCCATGGCGGCATGGGCTTCACCTGGGAATTCGACTGCCACATGTACTATCGCCGCGCCAATGCGGTCGCGCTCGGCCTCGGCAGTCTGTCCTATTGGGAAGACGCGCTGATCGACCGCATGCGCAAGAAGAACGCGGCGTAGTTGGATTCGTAGGGTGGGTTAGCGAAGCGTAACCCACCAACGCCAAGCAATGACGCTCAATTGGTGGGTTACGCCTTCGGCTAACCCACCCTACGCAAACAAGAGAACCGTCATGAATTTCGACGACACACCGCAGGAGGCCGCGTTCCGCGCCGAGGCGAAAGCCTGGATCGCGGCGAATGCGCCGAAGCAATATGAGGAGGAGCTGCGCAAGGCCTCGCTCGGCCGCGTCCAGCTCAAGGGCGCCAACATCCTCGAAGTCGCAAAGGCCTGGCAGAAGAAGAAGGCCGATGCCGGCTGGGCCTGCCTGCACTGGCCGAAGGACTATGGCGGCCGTGGTGCCTCCCCGATCGAGCGCGTGATCTGGCAGCAGGAGGAGGGCCCGTTCGGCCGCCTCAGCGCGATGTTCATCATCGGCCATGGCATGTGCGGTCCGACCATGATGGCGTTCGCCGGCGAGGAGCAGAAGCGCAAATATCTGCCGCCGCTCGCGTCGGGAGAGAAGATCTGGTGCCAGCTGTTCTCCGAGCCCGCCGGCGGCTCCGACGTCGCGGGGCTTCGCACCCGCGCCGAGAAGAACGGCGATGAGTGGATCATCAACGGCCAGAAGATCTGGACCTCGGGCGCGCATTATTCCGACTACGGCATCCTGCTCACCCGCACCGATCCGACCGTGCCGAAGCACAAGGGTCTCACCATGTTCTTCCTGGACATGAAGAGCCCGGGCGTCGAGGTCAGGCCGATCAAGCAGGCGAGCGGTGCATCTGATTTCAACGAGGTCTATTTCACCGACGTCCGCATCCCGGATTCGCAGCGTCTCGGCAACGTCAATGACGGCTGGAACGTATCGCTCACCACGCTGATGAACGAGCGCATGTCGATCGGCGCCGGCGTCGCGACCGGCTTCCCCGAATTGTTCGACTTCTGCAACAGCCTGATGCTGGAGGATGGTCCGGCGATCGAGAACCGCGCGGTGCGTTCCAAGCTCGCGAACTGGGCGGTGAAGGCGAGCGGCCTGAAATACACCAGCATGCGCGCGATCTCGGCGTTGTCGCGCGGCGAGCGGCCGGGTCCGGAGAACTCGATCGGCAAGCTCGTCGCCGGCTCGATGATCCAGGATGTCGCGACCTACGCGCTCGATCTGCAGGGCGCCGCCGGCGCGCTGAACGGCCCCGAGGATGCCGAGGTCATGGGCAAGTTCCAGGCGATGCTGCTGCGCGCACCCGGCACCCGCGTCGAGGGCGGCACCGACGAGATCATGCGCAACATCATCGCCGAGCGCGTGCTGGGTCTCCCCGGCGACATCCGTGTCGACAAGGACGTGCCCTTCAACAAGATCCCGACCAAGGGAAGGGCTTGAGCAATCGTAAGGGGGGTTAGCGCAGCGTAACCCGCCATTTCGCAACAATGTTCGATAGAATCGGTGGGTTACGCCTTCGGCTAACCCACCCCACGCAAAAGAGAGGTTCGCCATGAATTTCGATGATACGCCGCAGGAAGCCGAGTTCCGCAGCATCGCCCGCAAGTGGATCGAGGCCAATGCGCCGAAGGAGTTCGAGGAGGAGCTCTCGAAGTCCTCGCTCGGCCGCATCAAGCTCGCCAAGCACGACATGGTCGAGGTCGGCAAGGCCTGGCAGAAGAAGAAGGCAGACGGCGGCTGGGCCTGCCTGCACTGGCCGAAGGAATATGGCGGCCGCGGTGCCACCCCGATCGAGCGCGTCATCTGGCAGCAGGAAGAGGGCGTCTACGGCAAGCTGACGCAGCCGTTCCAGATCGGCGAGGGCATGTGCGGGCCGACCGTGATGGCCTGGGGCTCTGAGGACGCCAAGCGCCGCTATCTGCCGAAGCTCGCCTCCGGCGAGGAGATCTGGTGCCAGCTGTTCTCCGAGCCGTCGGCCGGCTCCGACGTCGCGGGGCTTCGCACCCGTGCCGAGAAGAAGGGCGACAATTGGGTCGTCAACGGCCAGAAGATCTGGACCTCGGGCGCGCATTATTCCGACTATGGCCTCCTGATCGCGCGCACCGATCCGAATGTGCCGAAGCACAAGGGCCTCACCATGTTCTTCCTCGACATGAAGAGCCCGGGCGTCGAAGTCAGGCCGATCAAGCAGGCCAACGGCATGCAGGAGTTCAACGAGGTCTACTTTACGGACGTCGTGATCCCGGACAGCCAGCGGCTCGGTGCGGTCGGCGACGGCTGGAACGTGTCGCTGACCACGCTGATGAACGAGCGTATGTCGATCGGCTCGCGGCTCGCGACCGGCGTGCCTGAGATGTTCGAGTTCTGCTCCAATCTGATGCTGGAGGACGGCCTTGCGATCGACGATCCTGCGGTGCGCTCGAAGCTTGCGAGCTGGGCGGTGAAGTCGAACGGCCTGAAATACACCAGCTACCGCGCGATCTCGGCGCTGTCGAAGGGCGAGCGTCCGGGTCCTGAAAACTCGATCGGCAAGCTCGTCTCCGGCATGATGCTGCAGGACATCGCGGCCTACGCGATGGATTTGCAGGGCGCGGCAGGTAGCTTCACCGGCACCGACGAGGAGCAGGCGAACGGCCAGTTCCAGCAGATGCTGCTGTCCTCGCCCTCGATGCGCATCGCCGGTGGCACCGACGAGATCCTGCGCAACATCATCGCCGAGCGCGTGCTCGGCCTGCCCGGCGACATCAGGGTCGACAAGGACGTGCCCTACAACAAGATCCCGACCAAGGGACGTTAAGGTAATCGTAGGACCGTAGGGTGGGTTAGCGCAGCGTAACCCACCATGCCGCCAAAGCCGCGCGAGAGAAGCGGTGGGGTCACGCCTTCGGCTAACCCACCCTACGCAGATACGAGGATGCGCCATGGACGCTGTCGTGAAGCAAACCAATCGCATCGGCGCGCTCGAGGAGCTGCTCAACGAGCGCTACTCCGTGCGGGCCTTCCTGCCCCGCGAGGTGCCGCGCGACGTCATCGAGCAGGTGCTGACGGTCGCGCAGCGCACCGCATCCTGGTGCAACAGCCAGCCCTGGCAGGTGCTGATCGCCAGCGGCGAGGCCAAGGAACGTTTTCGTAAAGCCATCTATGCGGAAGCCGCGTCCGGCGCCGGGGATAACCACGACTTCACGCCGCCGCGCGAGTATGTCGGCGTCTATCTGGAGCGCCGCCGCGAAAGCGGTTTCCAGCTCTACAACACGCTCGGCATCGCCAGGGGCGACAAGGCCGCCTACGCAAAACAGGCGCTGGAGAACTACAATTTCTTCGGTGCGCCGCACGTCGCCATCATCCACAGCAACGAAGCGCTCGGCATCTACGGCGCGATCGATTGCGGCGGCTATGTCTCGAACTTCATGCTGGCGGCGCAGGCGCTTGGGCTCGGCACCATCCCGCAGGCCGCGCTCGCCCGCCATTCCGGCCTGATCCGCCGTCATTTCAATCTGGGAGACGACCGCCGCGTCGTCTGCGGTATCTCGTTCGGCTATGCCGATCATGCCCACAAGGTGAACAGCTATCGCACCTCACGCGCGAGCGTGGCGGATACAGTGACGTTCGTGGACGAGTAGCGTCGCGGCTCAGCCTTTTCGTCCTGCGACGGCCCGACGTCGCGGCGGCGCCGCGTACCGCGCCGCCATCGCGCTCGTCATTTCCGCCATCTTCTCGCGCAGCTCGTCTGGCGCGAGCACCTCGGCCTCGGCGCCGAGGCGCAGCAGCTCGGTGGCGGCGTGCCACAGCGTCTTGCCGACCGGCATGGTGGCGATCCGCCAGCCGTCGGCGTCAGCGGTGTCCGCAAGGCGCATGCGCGCTTTCACATAGGGATGGCTCAGCGCCTCGAACAGTTTCAGGCCGAACGGCGACAGCCGCACCTTGGCCTCGTTCGGATGCAGCTCGGCCTCGAGCCGTTCGATCGATGCACGCCAATAGGCGGCGAGGTCGAAATCCGAAGGCCGCGCGATCGGTTCGTCGAGCGCGATGCAGTCGAGCACGCGCGCCACCCGATAGGTCCGCACGCTGCCGTCGACGAGGCCGGCCAGATACCAGTTGCCGCCCTTCAGCACGAGGCCGAGCGGCGCGACGCGGCGGCGCTTCTCCGCCTTCCAGCTCTGGTAGCGGATCTCGATCAGGTTTTCGCGCAACACCGCGCTCGCGATGACGCGCAGGTGCTTCGGCTCCTCGGTCTCGCCGAACCAGCCGGGCGCGTCGAGATGGAAGCGCTGCTGCATCCCCCTCGCGTTCGGGCGCAGATTTTCCGGCAGCGCCGCCATCAGCTTGGTCTGCGCCGCGATCATCGCGGCGTCGAGGCCGAGCGCGGCCGCCGGCCCCGGCAGCCCGGCCATGAACAGCGCCTCCGCTTCCGGCTGCGACAGCCCGTTCAGCCGCACCCGGTAGCCGTCGAGCAGGCGGTAGCCGCCCTCGGCGCCGCGGTCGGCATAAACCGGGACGCCGGCGGCGGCGAGCGCGTCGATATCGCGATAGATGGTGCGCACCGACACTTCGCAGGCCTCGGCGAGTTCAGGCGCGGTGACCTGCCCCCGCGCCTGCAGGGTGGTCAGGATCGAAAAAAGCCGGCTCGCACGCATGCCACAGATTATACCTGACACAGGATGTCAGGTATAGACGCTCATAACACGCCGCGACCTCACGACCTCCCAGGAGACCTGCCCATGACGACATCCGACCGCATCACCCTGTATTATTCGCCGCAGAGCCGCGCGACCGGCGCCAGGGTGCTGCTCGAGGAATTGGGCGCGCCCTACGATTTGCACGTCCTCAACATGAAGGCCGGCGAGCAGCGCGCGCCCGCCTATCTCGCCATCAATCCGCTCGGCAAGGTACCGGCGATCCACCATCGCGGCGCGCTGGTGACCGAGCAGGTCGCGATTACCATCTATCTCGCCGACCTGTTCCCGCAGGCCGGGCTGACGCCGGCGCTGGACGATCCGCGCCGCGGCCCCTATCTGCGCTGGATCGCCTATTATGGCTCGTCGTTCGAGCCGGCCCTGATCGACAAGTTCATGAAGCGCGAACCGACGCCGATATCGCACTCGCCCTATGCCGATTACGACACCATGCTCGGCGCGCTGGAAGCGCAGCTCGCCAGCGGGCCCTATCTGTTCGGCGAACAGATCACGGCGGCCGACATTCTCTGGGGCATCGCGTTGAACTGGACGATGATGTTCGGCCTCGTGCCGCAGAAGGATGTCTTTGTCCGCCATGCCGAGCGAATCGCCGCGCGCCCGGCCTTCAAGCGGGTCTCCGCCGCCGACGACGAGATGGCGGCGCAGCACGCCGCAGCGGCCGGCACGTGAGACGATCAGGAGGCGCAATGGCAAAGCCGCTGCATACCACCAACTGCTTCAACACCTTCATTCGCGTCGCGGAGGATTGCCCTGCGCGCAGCGGCGAGGCGCCGCAGCTGCGCGGCGGCAATCCGACGGTCGCGACGCTGCAATATCAGATGCTCGCCGAGGCGCCGTACCAATACACCTCCGACGACGTGGTGTTCGCGACCTCCGCGCCGGGCCGCGCGCTCGCCGCAAAGGCGACGAAGAAGGAGCGCAGCCTCGCGCGCGAGGCGTTCTTTTCCAGGGGGCAGGCGTGTATGCGCGCTTCCCCGCTGGGAAAACGCTTCGGCTGGGGCGTCCACGCCGACGCGCAAGGCCGCATCGCGATCTACGCCGTCGACAGCAAGCGCTACCAGGCGCTCGCCGGAGACGCCGAGATCACCCAGGTGCGGGCGATGCGTAGCAAGCGGGGGTGAGGGGAAGCGATATGGCCGTCATTGCGAGGAGCGATAGCGACGAAGCAATCCATGCTTCCGCGTGTGGCGCGGTGGATTGCTTCGCTCCGCTCGCAATGACGGGATTGAGCTACGCACAGTCTCCTACCGTTCCTAGAGGCGCGCGAGTGCGCTCCCCGGAGACGACGAGCGGGGCCGTCAATCTAAAACCTTGGCGGCCGCTTCTCGGCGAAGGCCTTGATGCCTTCCTTGATCTCTTCGCCACGCATGCTGTCGCGGTGGCGCTGGTCGGCGGCGGTCTCATCGAGCTCGCCGCGGGCGAATTCGTTGATGGTGCGCTTCATGCCGGCCATGGCAACAGGCGCGTTGCCGGCCAGGATGTTGGCGAGCTTGTCGACTTCCTCGTCCAGGAACTCGATCGGCACCATCGCGGTGAGGTAGCCGATCCGCAGCATTTCCGGCGCCGTGATCCTCGAGGCGGTGAGGAACAGCATCTTGGCATTGTCGACGCCGAGCCGCGTCACATAGCGCTTGATGCCGCTCCGGTAGTAATGCAGCCCGAGCCGCGCCGCCGGCATGAACATCTCGGCTGTGTCGACGCCGATGCGGAAATCGCAGGCGAGCGCGAGGTCGGTCGAGCCGCCATAGACGCCACCGTTGAGCCGGCAGATCGTCGGCACGGCCAGATCCTCCAGGCGGTTGACCACCACCTCGAACGCCGAGCCCGCGCTCTGCTGCTCCTTCGCGCTCACCGCGCGCTCGGCCACCGAATTGAGATCATAGCCGGCCGAGAAGGCGCGGCCGGTTCCGGTCAGCACCAGCACGCGGATCGCGGGATCGGCCTCGATCCGGTCGAACAGTTTCACGAGCTCGTCGAGATCCTGGGCCTCGAGACGGTTGAGATGCTTCGGCCGGTTGAGGCGGATGGTGGCGCGTGCGCCCGAAATGTCGAGCACGGGAGCGCTGGCGGTCTCGACCGCGTCAGGCATTTTGGTCTCCGTCACTTTACTCTTACTTGTTTTCCAATTCGCGCCGTTTCGCTTCGGCGTCAATGGTCTGGGCAAGGTCGGGATGCCGTGCCATCAACAGGCGGAAATCGACGAGGTCAAGCACCAAGAGCCGCGTGACTTTGGTGGTCGCGATATTGGCGCTGCGCACGGCGTTGCCGAGCAGGGCCATCTCGCCGAAGAACGCGCCCTCGCCGAGCTTCACCTTGCGGCCGGGCAGGTCGACCTCGACCTCGCCGGCGGCGACGAAGTACATGCAGTCGCCGTTGGTGTCCTTGCGGATGATCATGGCGCGCGGCGGCAGGTCTATGGTCCGCAGCATATGGGTGACGTCGGCGATCGCGGCGGGGCCGAGGGTCGCAAAGAACGGCACCTTGCTGACGGTCTCCCAGGTCTTCAGGAAATTGTCGCGCCGGGTCTCGGCGGCGAAGCCGGTCGCCAGAATACCGGTCCACAGCCCGAACACGCCGAGACCCGAGATCATCACCATCGCCGCGACGATGCGACCGAGCGGTGTGATCGGCACTACGTCGCCATAACCCGTCGTGGTCAGCGTCACCACCGCCCACCACAGCGCCGCGGGCACGCTGCCGAAGGTCTGCGGCTGCACGTCGTGCTCGAGGAGATATTCGGCGACCGAAGCCAGGAACACCACCATCAGGAAGATCACGAGCACGCTGACCAGCGGCCCGGACTCCACCACCAGCACGCGTCGCAGCTGGCGCAGGCCCGGAATGCCCGGCACCACCTTGAGAACCCAGAGGATGCCGAGCAGCCATGCCGTCTTCGGCTCGATGCCGGCGACGAGGGCGATCGGCACCGCCAGCGCCCCGATCGCGTCGACCACGCCGGCGCCGGACAGCGCGTAGAACCACATCCGCCCCTGCCGCCGCATGTGGCGCAGCCGCACCAGCCATTCGAACACGAAATAGGCGAGGCAGGCCCACAGCAGCGCGTCGATGCCGCGCGGGGCGACATCATAGGCGGGCGCGACCGTCAGCAGCACCATCATCGCGACGCCGACCGCCACCGCGACATAGGCCACGGTCGTCATGTTGCGGCCGGCGGTGGCCGAAACAAAACGTGCCAAGGCCGGAAGGACGAGCCGCTTGGACATCGGACGTGCGTTGCCTGTCAGTGAACGGGTTGAAACGGGGCCCTGCCACACGCGGAGCCGATGCCACAAAGTGCCCGCCGCCGGGAGGGCCGTCAACGCGCGTCGCGGGCCGCAGCCTTTATTCCCGGCGTGGCCCTCATCCGTTTGGATGATACGCCCGAATATTCTCTCACCAAATTAACCCGGGATTGGTGAGAATCCCGACAAAACGTCGCTTTTTCCCCGTATATCAGGGATGCAGGTTGACGCATGCGACCGCAGCTCTATGGCGGCGACTAATATAGCGATTGTGTCCACTTCCTGAGAATTGGTTGGTTTCCGATGGATACCTCACATCTCGCAGAGCACGCCGGCGCCGCCGGCAGTTTCTTCGCATCGATCTTCGTGGTCGCCACGCTGTCGATGCGGACCATGATCCCGCTGCGCGTCTTCGCCATCCTGACCAACATCGTGCTGATCGCGACGGCGATCCCGACCCACAATTACGCGACGCTGATCCTGCATTCCGTGCTGCTGCCGCTGAACACCTACCGCCTGCACCAGATGCTTCAGCTCGTCCGCGACGTGAAGAAATCGGTCAACAGCGATCTGTCGATGGAGTGGCTGAAGCCGTTCACGAGCGAGCGCAAATGCGCCGCCGGCGAAGTGCTGTTCTACAAGGACGAGAAGGCCGACAGCATGTTCTACATCGTCGGCGGGCGTTTCCGCCTGGTCGAATCCGGCATCGAGCTGCCGGTCGGCGCTATCGTCGGCGAGTTCGGCATGCTGTCGCCGTCGAACACGCGGACCCAGACGCTGGAATGCGTCGAGGCCGGCACGGTGCTCTCGGTCACCTACGACCAGGTCGAGCAGCTCTACGTGCAGAACCCGGCCTTCGGTTTCTATTTCCTTCGGCTTTTCAGCGCCCGGCTGTTCCAGAACATCTCGACGCTGGAGCAGCGGCTGGCGCAACACACCGCGCCGCCGGTCGCGGAGCCGAAACCCGCATGAGCAGTGGCAAATGAGCGGTCGTAGATGAATTCCGGAGGCACCGCAGTGCCGGATGACGACGGTCTCCTGGCTTCGCTCCGTTACCTGTTCGCCGACATCATCGGCGACCAGGACGATGCGACACCGATGTTGCCCGACGCCTGCCCGGAGCAGCTTGCGCCCGCGGTCGGCGATGCCATCCATTCGCTGATCGTCTATCAGAGCGTTTCCTACGCACAGCTCTACGTCGACCGGCTCAAGCGCTTCATCGGCCGGCGCGGCGTCGATCCGGCCATGCTCGCCGAGATCGCGCAGCTGATGGCGCAGCGCATGGCCTATGAGGACCCGATCCGGATCGCGCAGATCAAGCTCGGCGAGCTCGACGAGGCGGGTCGCCTGCCGGCGCGCTCCGTCGACGACATCAAGCGATTCCGCCTCGATGAATTGATCGGCGCGTTGCCGGCCGTGGTCGCCGATCCCGTGCTCGGCGGGCTCGACCAGATCGGCTGGCTGCGCAGGAACGTCTCGATCCGCTTCAGCGCCAACAGCCGCTTCAGCGTGCGCCGCCTGAAGATCGAAGCCGGGCTGAAGCGCTGGCGGCTGTTCTCCGTGCGCTACGGCAACGAGCGGGTCTGGGTCGAGCGCTGGCTGCACATGATCGACCGCAGCCTGACCAAGCAGCCGAAGGCGACGATGGCGGTGATCCAGACCGCGACGATGATCCGCGGCTACGGCGATCCCTACCGCCAGGGCATGGCGGATTGGCACGCGATCATCGATGGACTGGTGAAGCCCGTCTTCGACGGCACGCTCGCGCTGTCCGATCTCGCCGGCGCGATCGCCGAAGCCCGCGCCGCCATCCTGCCCGATCCGCGACAGGCGTCGCTGAAGCGCAAGATCGCCGAAATCCGCGCGAGGGTGCCGGCGACGACTCCGGCGGTTTGAGGTCTAATAGGTCCGCAAGACATGTCCGCGCAACGGCGAAGCGGTTGCGCGGGGATGACGGATCAACAGATCACGCTCCCGCTCGTAGCGTGGCGGTTCGTCGTAGCCGTGGCGGCTCGAGTAGAACAGCAATCCCATCAGGCCGGCGCCGACGATGATGGCGAACACGACCCCGATGCCGAGCGCGGCATAACCGTATTCAGGCATCGTGGCGCCCGGCAGCGTCAGACCTTCATAGGCATAGATTCCGACGGCTGCCAGAATGGCCAGCAAGGCGATGATGAGTGCTGCACGCATGAACTCGCTGCCTCCAATGAAGCCGGGAGCCAGCAAGACCAACACAGCAGAGGTTACTTTGCTGCTGCGGCGACCCTGGTCAGCGCATGCTCGCCGGCCTCGGTCAACTCGGGCAGCGTCGTCTTGCCGTTCCAGGCGCATCTGATGATGTATTTGGCAACGCGCCTGCGCGTGACGTGTTCCTCGCCGCGCGGAGCCCTGTCGCACACGCGATCCAGCGCCGCGTTCATGATGGCGAGCGTACGTGAATCAAACTGTTCCTCGATCATCACGATCATCGCAGCTCTCCCTAGGTGCCCTCTCGGGTGAGGCTACTTGCGGAACGTCAGCATCTCGCTGACCTCCATCACCGCCTCGGTCTGTCTTGCTTTTTTCATCAGGGCGTCACGCTCGCGTCCCGGCGGCATTTTCCGCGCGGCGCTGCGCGTGTCGGCGGCGAATTTTCGAAGACGGTTCTCGAATGAACCCTCCGGCCGCGACTTGTTGCGTTTCTTCTTGAGCATGTCGTCACCGATGGAACACCGATGCTAGGCGGGTTCCCCGGTGCCGTCGTTAACCCATGACATCCCGTTTGCACGAAATCGCGGGCCGGACGACAGGAACGATTGGCCCCGGATAGGCGTAGGTCGGCTGCGTTCGTCGCTTGCCCCCCGAGAACGGCGGATCATTCTGGTGACGGGCCCCGGCGAATTGCGCCGTCGGGGTCCCTATGCCTTTAGGAAGACCGTCGCAATGGCACATTCCGTCCGGTCCTGCACTGCAACAACTGCGACGAAGCCGGCAGGAACAATGATGCCGCTCCCCTGTTGCAGACGCATGGAACCGAACGGAGAGCTTGCATGGCAATGGATGAGAAGGAAATCGGCAATCTGATCGGCAGCGACAAGGTGGAGGGTACCGCCGTTTATGGCGCCGACGGTCGCAAGATCGGATCGATCGAGCGCGTGATGATCGACAAGAAGAGTGGGCGCGTCTCCTATGCCGTGCTCGGCTTCGGCGGCATCCTGGGCCTCGGCAACGACCATTATCCGCTGCCGTGGCAGTCGCTGAAATACGACACGCGCCTCGGCGGCTACGTCACCGGCGTGACCGAGGACCAGCTTCGCACTGCGCCGAAATACGGTAAGGATCGCGAATGGAATTGGGCCGACATCGGCGCCGCCCGCGCGCTCAATGACTATTACGGCGTGCCGTTCATCTGAGCGGCATCGGGTTTCTTGCGATGGCGCGAGACGTCCCGGCCGAGCCGGCCAAAATTCGCGCGGATGCATACTTTTGCGCGTGTGCGCGCTTTTGAACAATCGGCAATGCTAATACAATGCAATATACATTATTGAAATCAGTCCCGCGGTTACCCGATGAACATGGGGTGGAGACCATGTCGTTGGCATCGCTCATTCGGAAACTAGAGCAATTCGTGCGCCTGTCGCCGACGGACCACGCCATCCTCAGTCGCGCCACATCGGAGCGCGTCCGCCATTTCGGTGCACGCGTCGATATCGTGCGCGAAGGCGAGAAGCCGAGGGACATACATCTGATCCTCTCCGGCTGGGCCTGCCGCTACAAGCAGTTCGAGGATGGGCGGCGGCAGGTGGTGTCGTTTTTCCTGCCCGGCGACATCTGCGACATGAACGTCTTCATCCTGCGCGAGATGGACCATTCGATCGGCACCATCACGCCGGTATCGGTCGTCGATCTCTCCCGCGAATTCTTCGACCACGTGGCGGCCGGACATCCGCGCATCGTCACCGCATTCTGGTGGGAAACCCTCGTCAACGCCGCGATCCAGCGCGAATGGACCATGAGCCTCGGTCAGCGCACGGCGCTCGAGCGCATCGCCCATCTGCTCTGCGAGATCTGGCTTCGCCTGCGGCTCGCCGGGCTGACCAGGGGCGAGAGCTGCGATTTCCCGCTGACTCAGGCCGATCTCGCCGACGCCACCGGCCTCTCCAAGGTCCACGTCAATCGCACCCTGCAGGAGCTGCGCGCCGCCGGCCTGATCGTGCTCAACGGAAAGACCCTTGCGGTTCCCGATCTCGACCGGCTGATGCGCGCCGGCCTGTTCAACCCGAATTACCTGCACATGGAGCATGAGGGGCGGCAGCTCGACGCCGAGACGATCGAGGCCGCGGCCGGATAAGGCCGTGGGCTCCGTCCGCGCGCCGACGCCGGCGCCTGGCTTGAGAAAGTGCTACGGCCGTTCCTTGACCTGGCCGCTGCTGTCGACGACGAGCGACACGTCCTTGCCGTTCTTCGTCGCCTTCACCGCAATGCCTTCAGCGGTGGACTTGATGTCCCGGATTTGCGTGTAGCCGGCGGCTCCGAGCTTGGCCACGAGTTCCTGCTGGGTCAGGGCCTGGGCCGGCGCGAACGAGCCGACCGTCAGGCAGCACAGGATCGTTCGAAAGATTGTTCGCATTGGCATCATCTGCACTCCCTGGCTTGCAAGCGCCGCGCTGGTTCCTTGCGCTTCGGCTTTGAAGCTTTGTTGCGGCGCGTCGTTGTCATCTGGCATGTGCGCTCTCGAAGAACCGCAGCGGAAAGCGATTATCAGTGCGGCGCGGACCTCGTTGACTGGATGGTGATTGGTCAGCGCGTACCGATAGGCGACATCGAAGGCAAGCTTGTCGCTCACCTGCCAGATCAAGCCGACGAGGCCGGAAAAGGTTTCCTCCTGGCCGAATTCCCGCTCGTAGAGCAGTTCCTCGACCGGCCGCACCGTCCATTTCGACGGTCCCTCGATGATGCTGCCGAGGAACACGTCGGCGTGATGGTCCCGCGTCAGCGCAGTCTCCACATTCAGGTCGACGGTTCCCCACCCTCGCGCGCGAGCCTTTACTCGGCAGGCAAGGTTGGAAGCAGATCGTCGATGCGCCGGACGATCTCGTCTCGCGCTGCTTCATAGTCGGTGATGCCCAGCGGCACGCCGGACCAGTAGGTCACCGCCGCTCCGCCGCGGAGTTCGTCAGGCACGGCATCGAAGGCAAGCACCTTGCTTGCGTTGTTGGCGTCGGATGCGGCCAAGGCAGTGGGCGAGTTGGCAGGATCGAGGCCGTCCAAAGCCAGGCCGTCGAGAATGGTGACGGGAATTGACACGCAAGAAGCGCTCGGCGCGAATTCTGATGCATCTAATCGTTCTCGCTCGTTGAGCAGGTAGCGGTCATCAGCAGGTCGGCATTGGCCTGCATTGCGCCAAGGGCCAGGGCAAAGGCATCGCTGACGACCCGCGGATCGCCATAGAAGACGACAGCAGACCTGCTCGGCGATCCCAAACCTTGTTCCGGGTTGCCATCGCGCAAATCGTGATCGCGTACCCGTTCTTTTCTTTCAATCATCGCTGGCTCCCGGTCAGTTATTTGCGGTCCGAGATTGGCTCGAGAACGCCGACACTTGTCAGGCCCGTTCCCTTTGGTGTCATGACAACCCGCGAGCCGGAGGACGTCACCTCGAAGCAGCCGCCATCCGGCTCCGGAAGGTCAAGGCAGAGATCATTCGAACGAATGAACCACTTTCCTGTTCTCACTTTGCCCATCGAATAGCTTCTGAAGGTCCCGTCACTTTGGTAGACCTCGCGCCAATGCACTTCGTCGGTGAACTGCCTGTCGGAAAATCTCGCGCGTATCTGCGCGCCCGACAGCTTTGGCAAATCCTCGGCCCATGCGCCGCCGCTCCAGAGGGTCAGCACGGCCAGCAATCCGGCGGCATGTCGGGTGCGCGTCCTTCGAAGACCGCTCCAGCCCGTTCCTATTGCTTCGATTTGCATGACTTCAGACACATCTGGTATTCGGTCTTGCAGGCAGGGCCGGCATAGTTCTTCATGCAGGCCTTGTGCTGTTCGACGCACACCTTGCAGGACGATTGCGCTTCGGCAGCGCGGCCAGTGGCAAGCAGGCCTGCCAGCACCAGCGACGCGAGCAAAGCTCTCGTCATCCGCAGCTCCTTCTGATTTTGACACATACTGGTTCCTCCTCGCCCGGCGGGATGAACGGCCTCTCGCCGGAGCAGCATCATTTTGTGAGACTCGCGTAGAAGCGTTCGACGGCGGGCCAGTTGATGGCCGACATGAAGACACCGACATAGTCGGCAGCCTTGGCGCCATAGTCGATGTGATAGGAATGCTCGTACATATCGAGCGCCAGGATGGGCGTGCCTCCGGCCAGGGTGTGGCAATGATCGGATGCCCATTGATTGACGAGCTTCCGATCGCGCGGTGACCAGGTCAGCAACACCCAGCCGGAGCCGCCGCCGAGCGCCTTGCCCATTGCGATGAATTCCGAACGCCAGCGTTCATAGGAGCCGAAATCGCGTGCGAGCGCGTCCTTCAGGCCTGCGCCCGGCTCGCTTTCGTCGCCGAGACCATCGAAGAACACCTCGTGGAGGATCATCGAATTGGTTGCGATGAGCTGCTCACGCTTCAGTCCGTTGATCAGGAAGCCCGGCGCGGTCGCATAGTCGAGTTCGGCGAGCTTCTCGTCGATCAGGTTCAGCCGCTTCACTGCGCCGCCGTAGTTGTTCTCGTAGTGGCTGACGATCATCCGCTCCGACATGCCGCGCACGCGGCTTGGATCGCAGGAAAGCGGTTTCACGGTGTAGGTCATGTGAGCCTCCGCTCAAAGCAGGATTTGACCATGCGTGACCCTCCTATGCCCGACGATATCGAGACAGGAAGAGGGCGCGCGCGACGACCGGATTCGCAGACGGAAAATCGGATATGGATAAGTGGTTGATGGCAGACATGCGGCGTCCTTGGTGAACATCGGACGCGATTCTTGGGCATGTCGCCTCATGGGGAGATCGCTTTCCCCAACGCTTCGACTAAACCGCTTGGCAGTTTCGCTGTCAATCGGTTCTCAGATAACCAGCAAGGCTCCGGAGACCAGCAGCAGGGCGAGAACGATCTTTCGGAACATGGCTTCGTCAACATATTCAAACAGTTTGAGGCCCAGCCATGTTCCTGCCATCACGCAGGGCAGGCCCATCACGAACAGTTTAGCCGTCGCGGTCGTGACGGTTCCTCTCACGCCGAGCCACAGTGCCGTCATGAGAAGCGCCGCGACCGCAACCGGTTGGAAGATCGTCCGCTGAACCGCCTTCGACCATCCGCGCAGGCCGCACCAGATCGTGACGACGATGCCGGCCAGGCCGGTGAGTCCGCCGAGCACGCCATTCAGGAATCCGACCGTTGCGTCGGCGGCGTTTCCGCCTCGCGAGATCGGTCCAAGGTTCGGACGGAGGAATCCGTACAGGCTGTAGAAGACGAGCAGGATTCCGACAGCAATGCGGACGCTTCGCGGGTCGGACCACGTGAGCAGCGCGACACCGGCCGGCACGCCGACAGCCGCGCCGGCCAGGAAGGGCAGGAGCTTGCGCCAATCGAGCGTGCTGCGCAGTTTCCAGACCGCATAGCCCTGCACAAGCAGGCCAAATCCGACGATGAGGGTTGCGCTCTCAAGTGGCGTCAGGACGTAGAGCCACAACGAGGCCGCGACCAGGCCAAAGGCGAAGCCCGACAGGCCGGCGACGAAGGCGACGGCAAAACTCGCGATCAGAAAAATGGTCAGCTCGAAGGTCGACCCGTCCATGCGCTCGCTCCATACAGTAGCGAGCAGCGCTTGCATGGGGTCGCCATTTGACGGGGAGGCTGCGACGTCCCCGGAGTCCGCGAGGATAAGGCAAGGACGAAACGGCCACAATGACGAGTTGCGGCCTGGCGTCCGACCGCCGGACGTCAGTCGCCGCTTTCCCTAAGCGGCTTCAACGACCAGCCAAGCTTTTTGAGTTGCCGTAAATCTCTCGCTGCTTCCGCCAGGAGCCAATCCCTGAAGGTCACGATCTTCGGCAAGGCGGCCGTCGCCTTCGGACAGATGATCCAGTAGGTCTTCGTCAGCCGCAGCGCTTCCGGAAACGGCCGCACCAGCCGCCCGTTGATCAAATCCCAGGCCGACAACGTCGTCCTTGCAAGCGCGATGCCCTGTCCGTTGATCGCCGCGTCGATCACCATGCTGGCCCGGTTGAGCACCGGGCCGTGGATGATGTTGGTGTCGTCGACGCCCGCCGCCTGCAGCCATCTCGACCAATCGGTCCGGCTGTCCATATGGATCAGCGGATATTTGAGGATATCGGCCGGCTGGCTGAGACGCCGGCGTCCTGAGAGCAGTTTTGGGCTGCACACCGCAAAGAGCTGCTCGGCGCTGAGCTTCACCACATCGTGCCCCGGCCAATTGCCGTCACCGTGTCGCACCGCCAGGTCGACTTCCTCTCGCGCGAAGTCGACGTGATGAAGCGTTGCGGACACGCGAAGATCAATTCCGGGGTAGACCTCGGCAAAATGGCCCAGTCGGTGCACGAGCCATTTCGCGGCAAAGTCCGGCGAGGTGCTGACGGTCAGGACGCCGGCATTTTGCCGCTGCAACAGCCGCTCGGTGCCGACCGCGATGCGGTCCAGCGCATCGCGCACGACAGTCAGGTAGTCCTTGCCGGCCTCGGTGATGATCAACCGTTGGCGCTCGCGATTGAATAGCTTGATCGCAAGCTCGGCTTCCAGCGCCTTGACCTGATGGCTCACCGCGCCTTGCGTGACGCAAAGCTCCTCGGCTGCGCGGGTGAAGCTTTCATGCCGCGCCGCGGCTTCGAAAGCCTTCAGCGCATTCAGGGGAGGCAGGCGTGGGCGCATCGCAGGACTTCATGAGAAAAACTAGGGCAGGCCGGAGAAACGATGCTTTGCGGATGGCGGCCCGCCGACCTTATGGGAAAGCTCCAACACAGCATTTCATGAGATTTGGAGCCTGTCGATGTCAACCTTGGTCCGTGACGCCTCGCCGTTTCGGCTGATCCGGCTGGCGAGTCCAACCCCACAACTTCATCAGGAAAATTCGGAGCAAAGGCTCGGCGCGGCGCGGCGTGGGCTTTGGTCCTGGGCCGCGCGACGCCGGCTGCGTCAGGCGCTCCGCGACCTCGCCGACGACAAGCATCTGCTCGCCGATATCGGCTTCACGCGGGAAGAGGCGCTGGAAGAGGCCGCCAAGCCATTCTGGCGATGACAAGCGCGCCGCGGCGATCGCGCCGATGAAACAGCAGGAGCAGATGGCGGAGTCGAGCGTCTATGCTTTTCCGCGAAGCACCCATGTGAACATCTGATCCTGGCGCACAAGGCCGTGGGTTACGGCTTTCATGACTTGAAGACGGCGAGCCGTGCCGGCGCTTAGCTTTGCGGCCGCCATAGCAGGCGCGCGACCAGAAGCGCGAGCAACGCGCCAGCCAACTGTGCCGCGATGAACGGAACCACGCCATCAGGCGCAATGCCTGCAAACGTGTTCGACAGTGAGCGGGCGATGGTCACCGCCGGGTTGGCAAACGACGTCGACGCCGTGAACCAGTAGGCCGAGGTGATGTAGAGCCCGACCGCATACGGGACGGCGGCGGGCGTGCGCGCGGCGACGCCGAAGATCGTCGCGAGCAGGCCGAATGTCGCTACTGCCTCGGCGATCCACTGCCCCGTCCCTGTGCGCTCGGTGTGCGAGACCTGCCAGACCGGAAGGTCGAACATCAGATGGGCAATCCACACTCCGGCGATCGCGCCCGCGATCTGCGCGACGATGTAGATCGACGCGTGTGCCCAGCTCGTTTCCTTGCGCAGGGCGAACGCCAGTGAGACCGCCGGGTTGAAATGCGCTCCGGACACCGGGCCGAGCATCAGGATCAGCACCACGAGAATGGCACCGGTCGGGATCGTATTGCACAGCAGCGCCAGCGCCAGGTTTCCGCCGGCGAGCCGCTCCGCCATGATGCCGGAGCCGACGACGGCGGCGAGCAGGAAGGCCGTCCCGAGCCACTCGGCGAAGGCGCGCCGTGCGAGGCTGGGTAGCGCTTTGCTTGTTAGTCGCTGCGCGAGGCTTGGCATCAGGCGCCGCGGTCCAGCCTGATGCGTTCGCCGTCTTCCTTGACGAACTCGCCGTGCTGCGGCGGGAGCAGGTCGAGGACCATTTCGGACGGCCGGCACAGCCGCACGCCTTTCGGCGTGACGACGATCGGCCGGTTGATCAGGATCGGATGCGCCAGCATCGCGTCCAGGAGCTCATCGTCGGTCAGCGCCGGGTTGCCCAGGCCGAGCTCGGCGTAGGGCGTGCCCTTCTCACGCAGCAGGCCGCGCACCGAGATGCCCATGCGCGCGATGAGCTCTTTGAGCAGCGCCCGTGCCGGCGGCGTCTTCAGATACTCGATGACATGCGGTTCGATGCCGGCATGGCGGATCATGGCGAGCGTGTTGCGCGAGGTGCCGCAAGCCGGGTTGTGATAGATGATCGTGTCCATCGGTATTGCCTCAAAAGGTCCAGGATTTTTCGGATTTCGCGCAGCGCAGGCGTTTCATGGTCGGGGCCTTCAGGCGGTCACCTTGGCGCGCTTTCGCGCCGGTCTGCACGCGGCAACGGGCGTGCAGGCAACGCCGCCGCAGCAATTTTCGGTGAGGAAGGCCAGCAGCTCGTTCATGCGGTCGAACTGCGCGGCGTAGATCATCGAGCGCCCATCGCGACGCACCGTGACGAGGCCGGCGGTTCGCAGCCGGTCGAAATGAAACGTCAGCGTGTTGGGGGCGAGCCCCAGCGCTTCGGCCACGGCGCCGGCCGGCATGCCGTCGGGGCCGGCCTGCACCAGCAGCCTGAACACATCGAGCCGATTGTCCTGGGCGAGGCCGGCGAGGGCCGCCACCGCTTCACTCTTTTCCATATTTCAACGAATATTGAAATGATGGGCGATTGTCAATTGCCGATCGCGTCCGCGAGGACGCCTCACAGCCATTTCGGCACATCGGTGCGAACGAAATGGCGTAGCTGATCGATCAAGGCGACCGGGTCGGGGTCGACGCAGATCGAATGCCGGTGCTCGGGCGGCAGGAACTTGCACGTCACCATGTGGTCGATGAAGGCGAGGAACGGCCGGTAGAAGTCCGCGATGTTGAGCAGCCCGACCGGTTTGTCGATCTCGGAAAGCTGGTTCATGGTCCAGACCTCCATCATCTCCTCCATCGTCCCGATGCCGCCCGGCATCGCGATGAAGGCTCCCGCGAGCTCCGCCATCCGTTCCTTGCGGGCGCGCAAGGTGGCGACGATTTCGCTGCGCTGGAGACGAGGGTGCGAATGTCCGCGCTGACGCAACTGCTCGGTGATCACGCCATGCGCGGTGCCGCCGGCATCGATCAGCGCATCCGCGACGACGCCCATCAGGCCCTTGGTCGTGCCGCCATAGACCAGCGTGATGCCGGCCGCGGCCAACGCCCGGCCGAGCCGGCGCGCGCCATCGGCATAGGCGTCGGAGTTACCGAAGTTCGAACCGCAGAACACGGCGATGCTGGCGATGGTGCGTGACATGGAAAGGCCTCGATCAAGGAGGCGGCAATATAGAGGCCGACGCCGGGCGTCGCCAGAACGCAGGGGATTTTGCTCAGACGGAGCAAATCAATTCTGCCTCACACATTCCGGCCGATGTCCAGTCCTCGCGCGACAAATATTTCGGTTTTTCGGAATCGCAAATCAGTGTATGACTCCGCCCGTCTCACCCGAATGAGGGGCGCGTCGCGATCGTCACGAACGTGGTCAATCCCTTTTGGCGTTGTCTACTTGCCGGGGTCTCGCTTCTGTACGGGGTCGGCGAGCGGGTCAGGGGGCTTAGGGCGCGTATTCATATAAGTCTGCTCTTGAGGCTAAAGCTGACACGCGCCGGTCGCCCCGTGATTGCGGCTTTTGACCCGAACCAGCCGTTCACAGCTCTTGCCCGTCGAAGCTTCTACGCCGGCCGGGTTACGATTCGGACTTAATGGAGATGTCGTCGGTTTCCTGCCGCACCAAGGTCTGCTCCTTGGCACTCGGCAGTGATACGCTATACCCGCTAAAGAAGGCCGCGTTCGCGCGGCTCGAGCGACATCGGAGGAAACCCATGACGCAGACACAGGCGCTCTCGCGCCGCCGCGTGCTCAAGGCCGCCACCGGCACGGCGGTGCTCGGCATGGTCGGCTTCCCGGCCATCACCAAAGCCCAGGTAGACACCATCAAGATCGGGCACCTGACCCCGCTCACCGGCTTCCTCGGTCAGCTTGGCGTCTATGGCCAGAATGGCGCCAAGATGGCCGTGGAAGAGATCAATGCCCGCGGCGGCGTGCTCGGCCGCAAGCTTGCGCTCACTACTGAGGACAGCGTTAATCCGGGCGTCGCCGTCACCAAGGCCCAGAAACTCATCGAGCAGGACAAGGTGTCAGTGATCATCGGCGAGATCAGCTCCGCTTCGGCCGGCGCCATTATGGAGCAAGCCAAGCGGCTCAAGGCGCTCTATTTCAACACCGGCGCCAATTCCGACGAGCTCCGGGGCGCCAATTGCAACCGTTACACCTTCCACATCGAGGGCTGTAACACGATGTACACCAAGACCATCGGCCTTTGGCAGAAGCGCCAGGGACTGATCAAGGGTGCGAGATGGTACATGCTGACAGCCGACTATGCCTTCGGGCACGACTTGGCGCGCGTTTCCACCCGCTTCCTGCAGGAGAACGGCGGCATAGTGGTGCAGAACGATCTGGTGCCCACCAATACCCCGGACTATTCGCCCTACATCTTGAAAATCCGTCAGGCGAACCCGGACTTCGTGTACCTCAATCTCGCTGGCGTCGACCAGACCACCTTCCTCAAGCAGTATAAGGAGTACGGTCTGACCTATAAGCTGGCGGGCGGCGTCATGGACACCATCCCGTTCTGGGCCGCCGGCATCGACGCCCTCTCGGGCTACTGGCAAAGCCTCTGGTACCACGGGCTGACCAACAAGGGGGCCGTGGCCTTCACCAAGGCCTTTACCGACAAGTTCGGCGGTCCGCCCGACAACCAGGCCTGGGGCGACTACATGGGCATGCAAATCGTCGCACAAGCGATGACGGAGGCGAAATCGACCGCGGCCGACAAGCTGATCGAGGTCCTCGAGAAAGGCATGAAGTTCGATCTGCTGAAGAACCGCGAGGGCTTCTTTCGCGACTGGGACCACCAGCTCTTGCAGGAGATGTTCGTCGTCAAGGTGAAGGAAAAGGACAAGGCGAAGGATAAATGGGATATCTTCGAGATCATCGAAGCTTCGCCCGGGCCCGATGAATCGCTCGAGCTGATCCAGCCGACCAAGGCGGAAAACGCCTGTTCGTTCGCGACCTGAGCCCCTCGCCCGATCCGGGCAGCGACGGCAAAGAGCGGTCGGCGCCCGGAAAACCGGTCCCATCCCATGCTCTTCATCGTCATCGAGCAGATTCTGAACGGCCTTGTGGTGGGGGCCTACTACATCCTCTTGGCGCTTGGACTGTCGCTCGTCTTCAGCCTCGGCGGCGTCGTCAACCTTGCCCATGGTGCGTTCTATGCGCTGGGCGCCTATCTGGCGGTGACGCTTGCCAATGCCGCCGGCTTCTATGGCGCGCTCGTCGCCGCCCCCGTCGCCGTCGCCGCGGTCGGCATGGCGATCGAGGTGCTGTTCCTGCGCCGGCTCTACCAAGAGGACGCGATCCTCGGGCTCCTGTTCACCTTCGGGCTGGCGCTCACTGCTGAGCAGGTGATCCGGCTCATCTGGGGCGCAACCGGTCTTCCGTTCTGGATTCCGCCGTCTCTCGGCGGCGTGCTCAAGGTGGGCGACTTCCTGTTTTCCAACTACCGGCTGGCAGTGCTCGGCGTGGCCATGGCGGCGATCGCCTGCACCTGGCTGCTCCTCTACAAGACCTCGTTCGGCATGGTGGTGCGCGCGGGCACCTCAGACCCCGAAATGGTGCGCGCGCTCGGCATCCGCTTGCGGCCGGTACTGACCATCATCTTCGGTCTGGGCGTCGGTATCGCCGGGCTCGCCGGTGTGATGTCGGCGCCGCTCGCGGGCGTGCAGCCGGCGATGGGCACAGAGATCCTCACTGCCACCTTCGTCATCGTCGTGATCGGCGGGCTCGGCAGTTTTTGGGGCGTCGTGCTCGCCGGTATCCTCACCGGCATCGTCAAGGGCCTGACCGTGCTGGTCTATCCGCCGGCAGCGGAGGCGGCCATGTACGCTCTGATGGTGCTGGTGCTGCTTGTGCGTCCGCGCGGCCTGTTCGGCGAACGAATGGATCGCCTGGAAGCGTGAAGCCGATGTGGAAGCGCCAACATCCCATCCTGGTTCTCGCCGCGGCGCTAGCGATGCTGCCGTTGCTCATGTCCACGCTCGGCCTCACGACGGCGCTAGCGACCGAGCTTGCGCTGTTCGCCATGGCCGGGCTCGGCTTCAATCTGCTGCTCGGCTACACCGGCCTCGTCTCCTTCGGCCACGGCGCCTTCTTCGGGCTGGCCGCCTATGGCGCGGCGCTCCTGCAGATCCACGTCACCAAGGGCGGCGCGTTTATCCCCGTACTGTTCGGAACTTGGTTCGCGGCGGTCTGCGGGCTTGCGTTCGGCTTCCTCATCCTGCGGCGGCGTGGCGTGTATTTCTCGCTGCTCACCCTCGCGTTCACCGCCATGATCTTCTACGTCGTGTTCCGGTGGACGAGCTTCACCGGGGGCGAGAACGGCCTCGGTGGCATCCGGCGCGGCCGGTTGCTCGGTCTCGATCTAGATGACCAGAACATCTTCTACGTCGCCGTCTGCGTGATCGTGGTCTTCGTCGCCGGGCTGATGTGGCGGATCGTCAACTCGCCCTTCGGCCGGGTGCTGATCGCGATCCGCGAGAACGAGCAGCGCGCCCGCTTCGCCGGCTTTCCAGTCCGCCGCTACAAGTTGTGCGGCTTCATCGTCTCCGCGACCGTCGTCGGGCTGGCCGGCGCTCTGTTCGGCTTCCTCAAATATTTCGTCTCCGCCGATCTCGTGCACGTCGCCTTCTCGGGCGAGATCCTGGCCATGACAGTGATCGGCGGCCAGCGCCATTTTCTCGGGCCGGCGCTCGGGGCCTTGTTCTTCATCCTGTTCCGCGAGCTGCTGACCGGCTACACGGCGAGCTGGCAGCTTTGGTTCGGGCTGCTGTTCATGGGATTCGTGCTGTTCTCGCCCGGCGGGCTCATGGGGCTCGGCGAGCGTATCCTCGCCCCATTCCGCAGACGACACGAGGAAGCGGCCGCCATGGCCGCCAGGGTCACGCCGAATCCGGGCGCCGAGATTCCGGATTTCCTGCGCGACGCCGCAAAATTGCGATCCGAGCCGGCGATCGAGGCGCGTGAGATCTCCAAACGCTTCGGCGGATTCATCGCCGTCGATCGGGTGAGCCTTCGCCTGCCGCCACGAGGGATCCATGCGCTGATCGGCCCAAACGGTGCAGGTAAGACGACGTTCTTTAACGTGATCACCGGCCTGTTCCCGCCCGACGGCGGCGCGATCCTGTACGCGGGGGGCAACGTCGCCGGATTTCCCCCGGAGCGCCTCGCCGGCCTTGGTCTCGCCCGTTCGTTCCAGATCACCAACATCTTCAAGACGATCTCCGTGCGCGAGAACCTGCGGCTTGCCGTGCAAGCGCGCGATCGCCGCCGGTTCCGCTTGCTCGAACGGGCGGACTCGCTCGCCGAGGTGAATGGCGACACCGATGCGCTCGTCAAGTTTCTCGGGCTCGAGGGGCTCGAGGCCGTGCGTGCCGGCAGCCTCTCCTACGGCGGACAGCGCCTCCTGGAGATCGGCCTTGCGTTGGCGGTGCGCCCGCGCGTCCTGATGCTGGACGAGCCGCTCGTCGGGCTCGCGCCGGCGGAACGCGAGCGCATCGTCGGCCTGATCAAGCGGCTGTCCGAGCACATGAGCGTGCTGGTCATCGAGCACGACATCGACCGCGTGTTCGCCTCTGCCGAGGACATCACCGTGATGCACAACGGCGCGGTTCTGGCCGCCGGCAAGCCGGCCGAGGTGCGCGCCGATCCGCAAGTGCAATCGGTCTATCTCGGCACCGGACGCCGCATCAGCAGCGCCCGGGCACCGGCCGGCACGACGCCAGCGGCGCAGCCGCTGCTCAGGCTCGACGCCGTCAACGCCTTCTATGGCGCCAGCCACATCCTGCACGACGTCACGCTCGAGCTGCGCGCCGGCGAGATGGTGGCGCTGCTCGGCCGCAACGGCGCGGGCAAATCCTCGACCCTCAAGGCGATCATGGGTCTCAATCCGCCGCGCACCGGCCGCGTGCAATACCTGGGAAAAAATATCGCCGGTGGATCGCCCGAGGACGCCGCCCGCGCCGGCATCGGTCTCGTCCCGCAAGGCCGCCGCTTGTTCCCGACCTTGACCGTCGCGCAGAACCTGGAAATGGGCCGGCTGCGGCGCACCGGCCGCGAAGGCATGCGCTGGAGCGAGGAGCGCTTGTTCGCGATGTTCCCGCGCCTCGCGCAGCGCCTCAACGCGAAGGCCGATACGCTCTCCGGCGGCGAGCAACAGATGGTGGCGATCGCCCGCGCGCTCGTCGGCAATACGCGCATCCTGTTGATGGATGAGCCGTTCGAAGGTCTCTCACCGGCCATGGTCGAGGAGGTGTTCGGCGTGATTGACGCGCTCCGGCGCGACGTCCCGATTCTCATGATCGAGCACGATCTCGATCTCGCCTTGGCGCTTGCCGACCGAGTGTACGTGCTCGACCGCGGGCGCATCACGCACGAGGGGCCGGCTGCCCCGCTGCACGCGGATATCGGCCTGCGCCGCAAGGTCCTCTGGATTTAGCTAGCTACCCGATAGAAGGGAAGCTGACGCTCTCGATCACGGTCAAACCTGACAGCGCGATGTCCGGATTTGGTCCATCGCGCCAGTTAGCGCAGCGCTGCGATACGTCTGGAGTTGAGAGTAAACCGGAAGTGACCGGACGACGGTCAAAACGGCGCTTTTGACCCAGCTGAGACATCAGCCACGTTGTTTGGTGACATCGATTAGCTGGACTCGGTCACGGAGAAAGCGATCCCGACGCACGCAATATGCCCCGCACCAGGTTGCGGCTATGCGCTCCGAAGTGACGAAACAGTTCGATGATGGCCGACTCCAGATCGGCGCGATGGCCCGCTTCGCGCTTCGTCACTTCATCCAACAGGTCGACGCCCCCGCCCTGAGAACCGAAGTCATAGTTGGCATCTGAGACATAATTCGCGGGCATGGCAGCTGCGAGCAATGCATCAAGCCGATCGCCAAACGAAAACGCCTCGGCACTGACGACGTCGCGGACATAGTTCTCAGACCATGCTGGATAGGTGGCGTCGCGGTCGCTTGGGCGCAGCGCTGTGAGGATGGGCGCCTGCTCGCCGGCCACTGTCGCATGATGGAGCATCTGAACCTGATACCGCTCAAGTGCGAAATGGCGGTTCGACACTAGCACGATCATCTCGTCCTTCATGCGCGGCGAACCGAGTACAGCAAGCAGATTGATGCCGAGCATCCGCAGCGTCGAAACCCCCGGCAGCAGGCTCGCATGATAAGGTTGCGTGAGATCTTGGACGTAATGCGTGGCATTGCCAGCAAATCGCCAGCCCCAATACAGGTGGCCGGTGCGGAAGGCCAGCTCAGCCAGGCCGAAGAACTGGTGCACGCGTAGCAATGGATAGGTGCGTCCAACGAAAGGCGCCGCTCGGTAGACCAACGCGCTTTGATGATAGAAGCCCATGTGGAACGGCGCCTGGGTCGAAATATTCACGGCGGG
>NZ_JBHMET010000050.1:0-3406 GCF_042430365.1 Bradyrhizobium erythrophlei | reverse complement strand
TGGCCATTATGCCGAACCAAGTGTTATGCCGCGCCGATCTGGCTTGGCCTGCGCAGCGCGGCCAGACCGGCATTTCCATGCGGCATAATCAGAGCGATTCCAGGAAGCTCAGCAAAGCATCGTCGGGCCTGTAACGCCCTGGTCGCGACGTGGTGGATTTCACCCGCGCCAAAGCTTTCTCTTTGAGACGCATGTCGGCGTGGACGTAGATCTGGGTAGTCTCGACGGACTCGTGGCCGAGCCACAGGGCGATCACGGTGCGATCGACACCGTTCTGGAGCAGGTCCATCGCGGTCGAGTGGCGCAGGACATGCGGGCTGACGCGCTTCCCCATGAGCGACGCGCATGCTCTGGACGCGGCGAGCGTGTATTTCCGGACAAGATGCTCGACAGCATCGCGGCTTAGCCGGTCACCCCGGATTGTTGGGAAGACGGGATCATCGGCATTGCCGGATCGTTCCTTCAGCCATGCTTCGAGTGTTCGAACGGTATCGCGCCGCAGCGGTGTGCTGCGCTCCTTCCGTCCCTTGCCTTCGCAGCGGATATGAGCGCCGACGCCAAGTAGGACGTCGCCACAATCGAGGTTGATCAGCTCGCTAACGCGCAGCCCCGTTTGCAGAGCCAGAAGCAGGATGACACGATCTCTGCGACCGATCCATGTCGATGCATCCGGTGCCGCAAGCAGGGCCTCCATTTCCGTGCGGTCGATAAAATCGACCGAGCGGCGCGTGTAACGCTTGTTCGGCATCGACAAGACACGCTGGCAATGGAGCGCATGCTCCGGTGCGTTCATCGCCACGTAACGGTAAAACGACCGGATCGCGGCAAGCCGCGTGTTGCGACTGCGAGCGCTGTTGCGCCGGACCTTCTCCACATGGGTCAAGAACTCGCCGACCAAAGCTGCATCGAGATCCTCGACTTTGAGTTTTGTCGGCGGCTTGCCGAAGCGCTGGCTCGCGTAGCGCAGCAGTAATCGGAAGGTGTCGCGGTAACCCGCAATCGTATTGGGGCTGGCTTCAAGTTGGCCCGTGAGGCGATCTGTAAAGAACCGCTGGACCAGGGCGGGGAGCGTGGATGTATTCATCGGCTACACTCCCCTGAGACGGCGCGGGCGGCGCGCTCGCAGGCAAGCTCCAGCAATTCCGGCACAGCCTCGATGTACCAATAGGTATGTTCCGGTTTTTCGTGGCCGAGATAGGTCGATAGCTTGATCATCTCCCGCTCCGGGTCCTTGCCGGAGCGATACCAATCCACCATCGTCCGTGCTGCAAAGGTGTGCCGCAGATCGTGGATGCGCGGTCCCCGCCCGTGCCTGTTGAACTTTTGACGGGATCGAAGCCCAATCCGTTGACAGACCGCCGCGAAGTTGTAGCGGGCGCTGCAATCGTCTGGCCTGTTGCCGGCGTCGGATACGAAGAAGGATTTGGGCGTGCGGCCGACGAGCCGATCACGCTCACAGACATAGGCGGTAAGACGATTGGTCGCGCTCTGCGACAGCGGAATGAGGCGGGCCTTGCCAGACTTGCCGCGCCGGATTGTCAGTACGCCGCGATCGAGATCGGCATCATCGGTGTCGAGTGCAATCGCTTCGCTGACGCGTAGGCCGGTCACGGCAATCAGGCCGAACAGCGTCGTGAAGGTGAGCGCTCGGATGCCGTTGGTGGACGGAAGCCGGGCCGCCTCCGACACGATCCGGGCGATCTCTTCGTCGCTGTAGATGTAAGGCTTGGCACGCCGGTACCGGCCCGGAATGAGCGCTTTCGGGGGAACCTCGTTGTGTGGATTGAGCCCATGCAGCCAGGAAGCAAATTGGCGGATCATCCCGAGGCGCGCATACCACGTATTTTGGTTGGCGTTGCCGAACTCCGCCTGCCAGGCGAGGAACAGGCCGGTCGTGATGTGCCGCGCCTTGCGCGCTTCAGCAAAGACGACAAATCTCCGCAACACCCGCGCCGACGTGCTCAGATCATATCCAAGACTGCGACGGATCGAGAGGTAGCGATCAAGCTCTTTGGTCAAGATGTTCATTTTGCACCTCCCACCACGGGCCATTCGCGCGCCACGGAGCGCAGGCCTTCGATGTCCAGCTTTGCGTAGATCATCGTCGTGCCGCGCGCACGATGGCGAAGCACGTCGCCGATCTCGGCAAGCGATGCGCCGCTGCGGATCATGTTCGTAGCGAGGCTGTGCCGCAGGATGTGCGAGCCGACATATCGCCGCGGCGGTTTCACCCCAGCCTTACGGAAGGCCTTTTCCAGAACCTCATTGAGGATTTGCGCGCCTGCGAAGGCCCTGCGCGGCGCCCTGTGCGTGACGAACAATGCACGCGAGGCCGTCTTCCGATCCCGACGGATATAATTCGCAATCGCCTCGCCGACATCCTGCGGCAGCGGCAGCCGGTCGTACAGTCCGCCCTTGCCACGAACCAGAAGCTCACCCGTGCGCCAGTCAATATCGTCAAGCTCGATCGCGATCACCTCTTGTGCGCGCAGGCCGAGCCGAGCCTGCAACAGCACCATCGCGTAGTCGCGCCGGCCGACGGGCGTATCCTCGTTAGCCGCCGCGATCACCTGTTCGACCTGCTCAGCCATCAGATATTTGGGGAGATTGGCCCCGTATTTCGGGGCAACCCGTAGAATCGAGAGCGCGAGATTGGTCTTGATCTTCCCGCTCTTGAACAGGAACTGGAAGAAGTTCCTTAAGTGTGTCGGCGGCGTCTTGTCCCGGCGCGAGGTCAGGCTCTGCATGAATCTCGCCAGATCCAGCGCCGTGATCCTCGACCAATCGAACGCCTTACCCTTGAACCGGAACGCAAGGAACCGATCTGCGAACCGCCAACAATGATAGATTGACCGCGCGCTCAAGCCGCGCTGGACGCGCAGATAGTCTTCGTATTCCTGCCGCAGCCGCGCCAGCGGGCTGTCGTCACAATACGCTTCCGGTGGTCGCGCCACACCTGCATCGACCAAAAAGCGGATGAACTTCCTGATGATGAAGATCGCGTACCGCTGCCGCCTGACACCGCATTCCCTGGCGAGGCGTCTCGCAGCCTCTTCATCGAGAGAGGCCATCTTAATACGTTTCCGCCGCATGTGGTCGGCGAGCACGCTAAGGCAGCACCGATATTCGCGAAGCGTCGCCCGCGCGTATTGCTGACTCTCCAAATGCTGAATAAATCGCTCAGGATAATCTCCGAGCGGATCATGTGACGAATCTCTGCTGATGCCCTTCGGTTGATGCTTGCGCATGGTGCTTGCTCCTTCTTGTGGAGCAAACAGCGCTCATCACCCTGCTGCCGAGCGACAAGCTGATGGTTCCGGATTATGCCGAATGATCAACCGCTTTTTGGCAATGGCCCCCGACATCCACCGCGTGTAGTCGGCATAACCTGGCTCTCGGCATAATG
>NZ_JBHMET010000049.1:0-139156 GCF_042430365.1 Bradyrhizobium erythrophlei | reverse complement strand
CGCGCTGCGCAGGCCAAGCCAGATCGGCGCGGCATAACACTTGGTTCGGCATAATGGCCAATCTCGTGCAGAGCGGTGCGGTGCCAATTGATCGGCTCGCAATAGGCCGCAGGCGGTGGCACTTGCACATAGTCTTCAGCCGGGACGTAGAAGGCGCGATTACCGCCGATACGAAAATCGATGCCGATCGCCCTGATCAGCTTTTCGACCGTCGGTTCGACCAAGCCTGGCGGCGGAGGCGGCGCAGTGGCCGCGATATCGGCAGGCAAATCCTCGCACTGATCGATGTTGAAGAGCGTGAAGCGCTTCAGAAACGGGATCGCCTGGGCTTCTTCACCGGTCTCGCTCGCGCGTCGCTTTTCGTCGACCGGAACGAAGCGATCGGCGTAGACGACGGTAATACCCCGCTCGCCTTTGCGGACGTGACCGCCAAGCGACAACGCCTGGCGGAAGGTGAGCCAGCTCTGACCAGCGAAGCCGCGCTCTACAACGGCCCCCCAGAGAATCAGCACGTTGATGCCACCATACCGCCGTCCGCTTGCAGCGTTCTTCGGCATAGCCAACGGCGCCTTCGCCGCTGCTGTCCCCCAGGGCTGCACCCAGGGCACACGGCCCGCTTCGAGTTCGGCGATGATCTTGTCGGTAATTTCGTCATAGAGGCACGACCGGTCCTGGCCGGCGCGCCCGTTAGGATAATGTCTGGACATCGCTAGTCTCCGCGACGGGCGTCGCGAGCCTCTCTCGCGGCTATGAACCCGTCACGGCGAGCGGAGCGCTCCTCTCACTCTGCTCTTACCGCCGCGGCCCCGATCTGTTCGGGGGGCAGATTGGCAGCCTGATCGAATGAGGCGAAAGCGGAAGCTCCCGACATGCGGCGGGCTAGAACGAGGCAGCCGAAGGAGAGCCAGCATAGCGCCGCTCGTAGGCAGGGCTTTGGGTCCGTGTCAAAGTACATTCGGAGGCATTACCCGCCGCGGAATGCGACGGGAGCTAGACCGGCAAGGGGCACCTGATTGTGCGCGAGGGATTGAAGCCGGCGGCGGGATCAGCACCACGTCATGCCCCAGCGCTTGTAGCTCCCCGCCCAATAATGCGACGCACCACAAGCCTCCGTCGCGACCTGCGCTGGCGGAAGGGCACGAAAAAAGGGAGAAACTGGCTGCGTCTCAACTGCCGCCGCAAAATCGGCTGCTCTGTGGCGTCGACGCCGTGCAACTGAAAGACGCCCTTGGACGTATCCACACCGATGCGAGTTCTTCCACGGACGGCCCTTTGTTTGAGATCTTGAACGACCTCAATCTGGCACGCTGGATGCCGTAGGGGGCCGTCCACCCCAACATGAGAGCCCGGTGCGGCGCTAGCCGCACGCCCAGGAAAAAGCAGCCAGTCGAAACTCAAGCTCGCGGAAGCCGGACTTCCTCTCTGGCCTTTGTCAGAGCATTGTAGATCCTGACCTGAAGCATGGGAGAGCGCTTCTTTAGCTCCTCCGCTCTGGCCCATGCTCCATCTCTGGTCGCGAATTCGGTCTTCAATTGGCCGTCGATTTCGAGCGCATAACCAGATGCGGGCAGTCCACGAGCGCTTGCGACCATTTCGTTCCTTTAGCGGCTTAGTGTGATCGATCACACTCTTAACCTGAGTCGGCGGGACCGGGCCAGCACGCTGGCGGCAGGCATCTGCTGCAAAACCAATGATGCAGCCGCGCGCGCCTGCTGCTGGACATGGGGCGATCGCTTGCGCGGCATCGTCATACGTGAAGGATTTCGACTGTAACTCATGGTCTGCGGCTATCGAATTCGATGAATCCCAGAAGCTTTTGACGGCTGCAATCGGCAGCACGCGACTGCTCACAAGTCAGAACCCGAAATCAAAGGCTAGCTCAACTATACGAAGATAAACCGCCGAAATTGAAAGGGTTGAAAGAACTATACCGAGGTCTACCGAGTAAGCGCCTACGCTGGATGGGAGCCCTTGTCGCGTGCAGTCGGTGCGATACTGTTGTCCGAAACCGCCCAAGAACGTCGCTCCAATGGCATGGACCTTGGTCGATGCTCGTACCAGAGAATTCCAGGGCAAAGCTCGATAACCTATCCCAATATGCATGAGTGCCGCCTCCGTCCCGCTACGAGCCTATTTCTGCAATGAACTATTTAAGATCGCCGACGCTAAAGGCCGCTGCCCATCTATCTTTCCGAGAGGACAGCAAGGAGGTTATGAGCGGAGAGGTGCTCGAAACGCTGGAGGAACTCCCGGAAAAGGAGCACTGTGGGGAGTGCGGGCACCCCGCGACAGATCACCACACCAACGGCCACTCGAATCAAGTGTCCATCGCGAATTCCGGTTGCTTTCCGGTTCGGCGACGACGCTCGACAAGCGCCCTCGCCGCGCGTTCCGCGGCGCGGGCCGAGCCGAAATGACCGCCGTCAAGGCAGTCAAAAGTGCGTTCGGATGAGAAGAAGCGAAAGCCACGTTCCTCGCTGACGACGATTCCTGCAGTTTGACCAGATATTTCGATGATGTAGGCCTTGCCCATGTGTGCTCAACGCCAGCCGCGGCGCCCCTATCTGATTATTGTGGCCTTAGGATTCGTCGACACGGTCAACAACAGACGAATGAAATGGATATCCAAAGACGGAGCATCAGCGCGACAAGCCAGTTTGTGGCAGCGTGGAAGGGAGCAAAGCTGTCGCGAATGCAGTTACGGACATCCAGCGCATCGTCATAACGAAAGCCCAATTCACGCAGATGCGAGCCGCGCGGTTACTCGTTCGCACTCCAACGACGCAAAACTAAACAAGTTCCCGCGCGCTCACCGCGAGCAACCACTTTTGCACGTTGCGAGCGTCAAAAAAATGACCTTGCAGCAAACCACGTCGACGAGCGGGCTCGTTTGGGATCGCCACGCTGTCGAAGAACATGATCTGGCGAGCGACTCGCCTTTCTAGCCACTGGCGGCGCCCGCCGTTGCTGCGCCATTGCCGACATCCTTGCTCATCATGACTTGAGGGTCGATCTTCTGTATCTGGATCGCCTTCATAGCCGAATCCCTTCTTCGACAAATCGAGCAGACGCTCATGGGCAGCTCGGGGCCTCAGCCCGCCTCTCGCGCGCGATGAAGATGGCAGACAGTCGAACCAGAGCTGGGCCGTGGCCCGCGGCCGGGCGGACCGACAAAATGAGCCTTCGGCGGTGGGCATGCCGCAGCGGCTAGCCCGCTGATGAACCAAACGTCGCCGTAGTTGGCGACCACCGCGCGCGCCGCATCTGGAGCCCAACGAAGTAGAACAAGTCGCGACCTGTAGAGGCTTGCTGGCCGCAAGGCATATTCGTGGTTGTCTCACCTTGGCCCGCCACGACGATCTCGCCCGACCGCTTTTTGATCCTCGTCAACGCACAGGCGGCGCGCTTGAATAGTCCGTGATCTAGGGCAATTAGGCGGTACGTAAAGGGCTTGATTACGATTCTTGTTTCCGTAACGCTTCATTTGCGTCCGAAGCGTACCAAGTATTTGATCTGCTTCATTGTCCCCATTTTTAATTAGCGCTAAGGGAAACACGCCAAAGATGGAACCCCCGACATACGATGCCGCCGGATTTGTCTACTCCAGCAAGAGTGGTCGGAATTAGCTCTGCTGAAGGTCAGAAGATGGTCCGACGATTTATTTGGGAGATCAGATCCATCAATGCGTCCATGGAAGAACTTCGCCAATTCCGGGCCAATGTGCTTGGTATCACAGGGTCACAGTGGATGATCTTGATGGCCTTGGCGGATTTGGACAGAGAAAATGGTGTTCCGGTCAACGTAGTCTCCAAGTTGATGCGCGTCGAGTCTTCGTTCGTCACGACCCAATCAAAGCTGCTGGAGAAAAAGGGATTCCTGCGGCGCAAGTCCTCCACAAGCGACGCCCGGGTCGTGCAAATGTCGCTGACGGACAAAGCTCATAAGCATCTCGCGAGCGTCGCGACACAGCAGGAAGCACTGGACGAGTTCGTCTTTGGAGAATTCGGCATTTCAGACTTCAATGAGTTCGTCAGCAAGCTGGCTGCAATCAGGCATCGTCTGGAGAAGGCTCGCTTGAAGGTCGCTCAGGAGTTCTGAGGATACAATCCTCAGAGATGACGCGGGGCTGAATGCCATGTCCGATCTTCCAATTTTCCAGGTTTTCTTAAAGCAGCGCGGGCGAAGGTGGTTGTGGGAGCTATGCGGGATTTTGGGTGACGAGGCGATCAGGCGGCGTGGTTTGCCGGCATGCGGATGACCTCGATGCCGTCGTTGAATCTGACACCTGCAATCACCTTCGGCAACTGATTTGTGCCTTTGAGCCGCCGCCAGGTTTTTGATGCGGCGATAACCAGCTTGAACACCATCAGCCTGGCGGTCGTTGACGACAGCGATCCTTTCGTCCGCACGGTTCTGTGCCGCACGGTCGCGAACACGCTTTCGATGGGGTTGGTCGTGCGCAAGTGATCCCAATGCTCGGCGGGGAAGTCGTAGAAGGCCAGCAGCGCGTCGCGGTCCTTGGCGAGGCATTCGACCGCCCGGCCGTACTTGGCGCGGTATTTCTCGGCGAAGACGTCGATCGCCACTTCGGCGGCCGCCCGGTTCGGCGCCCAGTAGACTTCGCGCAGGTCCTTCTTCATGTTGGCCTGCACCGAGAGCGGGACCTTGTCCAGGACGTTGACGGTCTTGTGCACCCAGCAGCGCTGGTGCCGCGTGTCGGGAAAGACCTCGTCGAGCGCCTTCCAGAAGCCGAGCGCGCCGTCGCCAACGGCAATTTCCGGGGCGACTTGCAACCCGCGCTGCTTCACGTCGATCAGGAGTTCACGCCAGCTCTGCGCGCTCTCCCGGACGCCGACCTGAAAGCCAATCAGTTCCTTCTTGCCTTCCGGCGTCGCGCCGATCAGCACCAGCATGCATTCGCCGTGGTCTTCCATGCGCGCTTGCAGGAAGACGCCATCGGCCCACACATACACATAGCGTCGCGCCGACAGATCGCGCTTCTGCCAACGCTCGTACTCGCCCTGCCACTCGGCCGTCAGCCGGGAGACGACCGCCGGCGACAAGTTCGGCGCGTCCTTGCCCAGCAGGGCCGTCAGCGCCTCCTGGAAATCGCCGGTCGAGATGCCGCGCAGATACAGCACCGGCAACAGCGCATCCAGGCTCCGAGTGCGCCGCGCCCACAGCGGCAGGATCGCCGAACTGAACCGGATCCGCTCGCTATCGCCGGCCGCCCCGCGGTCCCGAATCTTCGCCCGCGCGACCTCGACCGGTCCGATGCCGGTCGCAATCGTTCGCGCCGGGCCGTAACCATGCCGCACGACACGGGCGCGCCCGTCGGCAAGCTTCAAATCCTTCACGGTGTCAAGAAACGTCTCGACTTCGATCTCCACGGCCTGCGCCAGAAGCTGCCGCGCACCAGCTCGCAGAATATTGGTCAGTGGATCGTCGATCTCGTCGGGCTGACGAAGCGCAACTATATTGCTAGTCTCGTTCATGGCGTATCGCTCTCCTTGAGAGGTTCTGGCAGGCTCGACACCCGCCTCGATACGCCGCCTATCTCATTCCGTCATCACCCACTTTCCTGCATAGCTCTGGTTGTGGTCGGTCAGTACGACCGACGGCACGCTGGTCATGACTGGGTCGGCAAGCCGTCGATCTGCCGCCAGCTACAGAGCCAACAGAGCACTTTTTCTATTGCTGCTGAGCGCGCCCTACCGTTCGGCGACGAACACTAACCTAGAGTCTCGTCTTCGGCGCTCGCTTTCGCCTAAACTTTAGGCCTACCGTGATCTTCGCGGAATGACCCGCTCGCAGGTTGTGTCCGTCCGGAGGCCCTACAAGACTGACCACACGGCGCAGTCTCGGCGAATTCCTTCAATTTCTTTTTTGATTAGCTGTTCCACATCTTCTCTCTCGCGCTCCTTGGAAAGTCTCCCGTAGAGCGAGCAGAGGCGCGCTGTTGCTTCGGTCCAGAAATCCGGACAATGAATTACCAGCTTCGATCCTATTTAGATTGCTTGATGCAACATGAGACGCGGCCCGCATCGTCGTTGTAGAGCCACGGGTACTTGCGCTGGAGGACGAGGATCGCGTCGTTCACGTAAAAGACGAGCTTATCGATCACCTCGGGTGGCACATGCTCAGAAGTCTTCTTCATGCTCCGGTCTGGAGATTCCAGGAAGTCCACTTCGCTGCCGAGTACCGCATAGTACCCACGGCTAGGAACCAGGGTTGGAAATAGTCGCGGCTCAGTGATCACTTGAGAATGTTGGACAAGGTATCGATCCAGGAGAGCTGTGTGCCGTCGTCTGGATCGCGGGACATCAAGTACCCGCGGCGCCCGCCACGTTCCCAAGATTGGACTCGCAGCGCCTTCGGCCACTTTGCAGCGCGCCGACATCAGGAATGTACTTGAGATTTCTTCGTTGGCTTGCAGACCAGGGCGGCCTATGGGCCGCCCTACCGTGCCAGGCTGTCGGCGGGGCTTAGCAAGCTATCGCTGATGCCCGAGTCCGATTCCGAGACCCAATGCCTTCTGGCGTAGCGCACCGACAGAGCGTTTGGTCACTTTTGCGATCTTTATGACCGGAGTCCGGGCCTTCGAATGCGCCTTGAGCTCTTTGATATCTGCCTTGGTCCACTCGCGCCGCTTAACGCGTTTCTTGGTTGCTTTCTTCACGATGACTGCTCCTTTTTAAGAGGCACGGCTTGTAACACAGTTTTTCCGCAGCGACGACCGTTAGAAAAGAGCCAATCACAGGAACTCGCGCAACCGCGCAAGTTCAGTGATGTGTTCAGAGGACAACACTCCAGTTACCAATGGCGGCTGCGGAGTTGAGTGGATCTCGTATAAATGACGAGCTGGGGCCGGCTTCGCCATGAATTCTCGAATGCAGTCATCGAGCGTACCATCGACAACCAGATACGGGGTCGAGCCAGTACGGCGACGCTCGTTGTTGAGCGAGGGCCACTTGCGAAGGACCGCTCGCGCGTGGAAATCAATCTGGACTTCGTCGCCTTTGTTCATTCTAACCGCCCCCAATCAACATCTGGTTAGTGTAAGCCAATCAGGCATAGTACATGTCTGTGGCAGAGACGATGATCAAATCACAATTAGATTCGCTGAGCTCCGATCAAGCCCGGTCCCCCTTTTCATTGCATGTGCGATGGCCGATCGGCCTCGGCTTACGCACTCCGACGAGATACACACCTCGCTTAGATTTCCAGCTGATTTGACTGCTAAACATATGATGTGCAACGATACAATCTTGTTAGAACATACCTTCCATGCAGCTGATGGGCCGGCACGCATCGTGCAAAAACCCTAAGGAAATGTGAAACATCACAGCCTCGGCCGCCGCGAGAAAAGCGCTCTACGATCTTCTCGACGTCAACAATTGTCAGGCGCCAGTTAGCGAAACATATCCTGATCAGCTGCTTCTAAACATGATGCAGCTTGCCTCTATCAACCGGCTGCTCACAGTCCGTCTCATGCGATCGAGGGTTACGCAATCGCAACGGCGAACCGACTGGACACTCGCGCTGGCGCTCCTCTGCACAGCGCCGACCATCGCGTCCGCAGTCGCGTTGATCCATTTTTACGATCTGGACTGGCTCTGAATGTTTGCCGGCTCATCGTCAACGATGGTGCGCCGCGACCATAGGCGATGGTAATCCAGAGACCGGCTTATCGGTTCGGCATATTCGTTCGATTGGGTGACGCCGAACAGATAGTCGGTACCAGCGATCAGAACGAAGAAGTTATTCGCAACCATCCACGAATCACGACGCGAGATCGCCCGCGGGGCGGGTGCGACAGGTCTTCTGCACCACGTAGAGCGAGGTCGCGATTCTCAGCCTCGACGGCCGGCCCCTCCGGAGCCTCGCGACCGGCGCCTCGCCGTCGGCTGATCCGCCTCGCCTCGCATTTTTTGACCTGCATCAATACGACGGTTGCGCCATGCCGATAGAGGCTCCTCTCCCGTCAAGGTCAGGGACATGATAGATAGAAAGACTTGGCGCCCGATCATCTTCTCGTATCCGAATTCAGGCCGATATTATCGAGGGCCTGCTGCCGGGAGAGACGTCCGCGCTTGGGGACGACGACCTGCATCTGATAGCCTGTGCCGCCTGAGACGCCGTCCACTTTATCTACCTGCGGTGCGAGATCGGAGTCGAACGCGGCTCAGTCCATCTTCGCGACACGCACGCTCGCGCCTTGCGAAACCTAAGCTCGAAGCTAACCAGCGCTCGCTTGAGCGGGTCCAGATTGACTCGACCGTCGCCTGGAAGTTGTTCCGCAACATCAGCTCGACGATCTCGGTTGCCGAGAGGATCATACCCCTCCACGATTGGAAGGGCGTCACGGCGGGCAGCGCCGCGCAAACGACTTCCGCGATCGAGGCCGCGCGGCATTGGGCAAATGTCAAGCTGACTTGTTTGCCCGAAGGACTGGCGGTGTGGTTAGAGCTGTTCATAAGGTTGCCTGAAATTGTCAATCCGCGACCATGAACAGCGTCCCGAAGTCGACAACTACCTCACTTGGGAAATGATCGAAACGGCGCCCTTTGATCGCGACCTGGAGATCGCTGTGATCGAGGGCAACGCCATTCACCGGCTGGTCTTCCCTTGCCGCCGCATCTTCGGCGGCTGGATTAAGGCGAAAACCGGAGAACGCGTCGCCGTTCAGCCCACCCATTGGCGCCTCTGGCTCAAATAGCAGCGCTCCCCCCTGTACAATTCATCGTCGAGAACCGACACGCGTTTGCCGGCCAGTGGCCAGTGGCATCCCGGGCACACGTAGGCGCGCTGATCGAATGTGAGGGCCCGCCGTGAAAATATTCGACCACTCTGGCGGAATCCTTACCTTTGCGATCCTTGCCTTTGCGTTGTCCTGCGTCGATTTGTCTGATTGAAGCGGAGAACATCGCCGATTCAATCGAGGCGGAAGCGCTTCCGGCCCAGCGCTACGATTTCCCGGTTGGTCGGATGATCGCTCGGCTCGACTTGCAGGGCGAGGTTCGGCCTCTTCGTCTTCAGAAAGTGCATCAGTTCGGTCTTCTCGGTATCCGGCCCAATGATGAGCAGATCGGTGCAGTTACTGAGCGCCTCGCTCACTCTGGTGAGGAACGTCGAATCGTCGCTGACGCAGGCAGAACCGCTCGTGTTCGCTTTGTAATGAAGACGCTGGGACGACAAATGCGCGCGCACGTCCGTCGCACTGACGCCCGTTAGTCCTATTAAGAATATTTTGGCAATGAGGTGGTCGATCCAAACGACGGCGTACGCGTGCATTCGAACTGTCATTTCGTTCATGAATGGGCTCCGGTGCCTTCTTTCGCGGTTTCCTGTCTCAATCGGACCGCCAGGGCCCCTTGCGGCTGACGATGCCGATCACGGCTCCCGCACTGACAACCGGAATCTGAGTAATGTTGTGTTCTCGTCGGTGCCGGGGAGCGATGCCAGCCAGGCGCCAGACGGAGAACTGCTGCCGAGTTCGTCACGGTAAGCCCCCCCTCCGAAACCTCGCCAACGAGATAGCCAAGCCGCGTTGAACGATCTCGAGCAGCAGCTGGACGGCATCGAGGACGGTAGCGTTAGGCTTGATCATCGCAGACGAGCTGCGCATAACGTCGGTTGCAAGCATCGTCGTTTCTTCCGTTCAGCACATATGTTGACCGCCGTTGATCGAAAGCATCAACCTGTGGCAAATGGTGTATCCTCAGCCGCCGGAAACGTGACGGCGCGCCACCCGACATCCCGACGCGATGAGAGCACGCGACATAGCGGCGCCGATCCGTTTGATGCCGCCAGTTACCAATGCGACACGTGCTTGTTTCTCTTTACTTGACGTCGGACCATTGCGCGAACTGCGCCGTGGCCGGGTTGATCTCGCTCAAACCAAATCAACAAACGCGACTGGGAGACCGATCAACTTATCTTGGCAGGTCTGTGTTATGATGAAATAAGCCATTCACGCTTAGAGAGCGGCAATGTTCAGAAGCATATTGGTCCACCTTCCTACGGAGCTATCGGCTCGTGCTGCGGTGAACGGATCAGTCTCGTTCGCAGTCAGCACGGGTGCGCATCTCGATGCGATAGCGATCGGCTATGAGAGAACCATCATTCCGCTCGTTGCGATGGGCGGCGTCACCGTCGCCTCGATCTTCGAGGTCGAGCAAGCGCGAGCGCTCGAGCGAGCCGAAGCGGTACTTCGTGTCCTTGATCTCAAGGCCAGGAATGCGGGCATCTCCTACGCGAGCCACCCCGTGGGTGCGATTCCTGCTGATGCGCGCGAGATCATCTGCGCGAGTGCGCGACTGCACGATCTGACCATCGTCACACAGCCGCAGAGCGACCACGACAGCTACGATAACATCGTTCCGCAGGAGATTCTGTTTCGGGCCGGCGGCCCAGTCCTGTTCATGCCGTATACGTTCCACGGCGCATTTTCGGCCAAGCGAATCGGGATTTTCTGGGACGGCAGCCGGCTTGCCGCCCGCGCGCTGCACGACGCGATGCCGCTTCTGCGCAAAGCTGACACTCTCACTGTCATCACGATCACCGGCCCGGATGCGATCCCCGCAAAAGGGTCCACCGACCATCTGGTACGGTACCTTGCAACGTCCGGCGTTCCTGCGAAGGTCATGTCGGTCCCGGCGTCCCGGTCAATCGTCAAAGCAGTCCTCCGGTCGGTTGCGGCGGACGAAAGGCTCGATCTCGTGGTGGCGGGCGGATATAGCCACGCATGGATGAAAAAAACACTCGGCCGCCTTCCGCGCGACATGTTTCAGATGATGAGCGTCCCGGTCCTGATGTCGCACTGAGTGCGAGCTTGCTTACACGCCGATACTTCGTTCCTGCGTGCCGTCAGCTATGCTTGATCGCGGTCATCATGATCGGGGCGGTGCTGACAGCGGCCGCCGCGGATCAGGAACAATCCGCCATCTGGCGCGGCTCTATGCAATCTCTGGACGGGTCGCTGGTTTCGTCCACGCCTCGCGCGGTGGGCGCCGGGCGGATGATCGCAATAACTCCCGAGGTTGTGTCGTAGATGGCGCCCATTTCTCGTCCTGCCCGTTCATTTCCCAAGTGGATGTATGCGCCGCGGGCATCCCCTACCAATCTCGGCTTCAGTCGTCGTGGACACACCGGACATTTTGAGGCAGCGCAAAGCTTGTCCGCGGCGAGCCCGATACGTTCAGAAAAGGAAAAAAGGAATCCGAATGGGACCGGATTTGGCAAAATGCTACAGGCAGGACCGGCTGCCGCGCTACACCAGCTATCCGACGGCTCCGCACTTCTCGTCGTCAGTTCGCGAAGTCCATTACCGAACATGGCTCAAGTCGTTGCCGGTCCAACAACCGGCCTCAATCTACCTGCACGTGCCATTTTGTCGATCCATGTGCTGGCACTGCGGGCGCCACACCTCCGTCACAAAGCGTGACGAACCAATTGCGATCTATGCGGCGGGACTGCGTACTGAAGCGTACCTCGTCGCGGAAACCGTCGGTCAGCCGCTGCCGATCTCTCATATCCACTTCGGCGGTGGCACCCCGACGATCATGACCCCCGAAACGTTCGCTGACCTTGTCGGCACGTTGCGCTACTCGTTCTCTGTGCTCCCTGATGCCGAGATCGCCGTCGAGATTGATCCCTGCAGGTTGACCGAGCCAATGGCCGAGGCACTCGGCTATTGCGGGGTCAACCGTGCGAGCGTTGGTGTCCAGAGCTTCGATTTCGCTGTCCTGCGCGCGATCAATCGCCTGCAGAGCTTCGAACAGACCGCGATTTCGGTCGAGCGGCTCCGCCGCGCCGGCATCGGCCGGATCAATTTTGACCTGCTTTATGGCCTACCCCTGCAAACGGTCGCCTCGTGCCGTGATACCGTCGCCAAGTGTCTCGCGCTGAATCCGGACCGCTTTTCGGTGTTCGGCTACGCGCACATTCCTTCATTCAAAAAGCATCGGCGCAAGATCCCCGGAAGCACTTTGCCCGACAGTGGCGAGCAATACCTCCAATCCGAAGCGATCACGGAAGCTTTGATTGACGCGGGATACGTACGTATTGGCCTCGATCACTTCGCCCTCCCGAATGACAATCTGGCCCTAGCGAAGCAGAAACGTAGACTAAGACGGAACTTCCAAGGCTATACGGACGATTCCGCCGACGTGCTCATCGGTATCGGCGCAAGCGCGATCGGCCGCATGCCGCATGGATTCGTACAGAATGCCGTCGCGACGCGCGGCTACCTTCCACGTGTTGCCGAAGATCGGCTCGCTACCGTCAAGGGTTACATACTGACCGAGGAAGATCGCTTCCGCGCCGACATCATCGAACGGATCATGTGTGATATGGCCGTCGATCTTTCCCAAATATCGCGCCTTCACGGCAAGGATCCGAGATCAGCCATCGTCGATCGTTCTCAGATCGACCACCTCATCGCGGATGGCGCCGTAATCATGGACGGTGACCAGCTTTACGTAAGCGATGGTGCGGAGTTTCTGGTTAGGAGCGTCGCGTCGGTATTCGACGCCCATCTTGCGCGGTCCGCAGCTTCACCCGGTCGGGCGGTCTGAACCTACTCAGCAGACCCGAGACAGTTTCGTATCTCGAAGCACACTACCAAGAGAGGTAGTTGCAGATGGCACTCCAGTATGGCAATGGCACGCAGAGGTCAGGCTTTCCATTCTCAGAAAGTGATTCAATTGCCTGCATCGCATCTGGTTGAAGAAGAAAACTGATCGGCATCTCGCTCCGCGCGTGTCCCTGGATGCTCGACTTACCCTCTCATCGAGTTCCGCGCAGATCTTCATCGAAGAGAGGTTCCGAAAAGCAGGTTAGCCGTCGGACTAGTTGAAATCCGTCGAACAAAAGCACTCGAACGCAGGATTCGATCAACGATGGGCCTCACGTTGCACTAATCACGATTAGAATAGCGTTACAGTCAGCAATCTCGGCGAAGCACGCTAACGCAGTATCCGCTCCGCCAAGAAAGCGCACATAAGAGTCACAATTTTGCGCCGGGTGTCCGGACATGCCGCAAGATTTGGCATCGTCGACGCCACATCTGCCTGCGCGCGTTGTGCTGGGGCGAAGAACCTGCAAGGGGCTGTCCACTAACGCCGATAGGAGGCGGGAATGCAAAACAGCTATCATAGTTCCCAACACAGTTCAGCAAAGTGCTGCGCGATATGCGGCGGAAAGTTCGGTCTGATCCGCCACTACTACTGGCGAACAGCCTTTTGCTCTCAGAAATGCGTCGACCGCTTCAAGGCGCGGCGAGAGGCCGACCATGAATGGCTTCGCTGGATGGCAAGCGGCTTGAGATATGGCGCCGAGTGCCACGCAGAGTTCGAGGGGGAACGCACCTCTCAATGATCGAATGGGTTACCACCGCTCCTGCCAGCTCCTGAGAGGCAGGTGGACGCAACATGATTCTGGCTCGAGCGCGCATAATCTGTGGCAACCCCGAGATCACCGCGACTTCGTATGCTTCTGTCGTCGACAAGATCCCAGACCGGAGTAAAGCACACGAAGGGCTTACGCCATGACGTTTATGTCGATGCTATTAGGTCGGGCGGCAATAGAACCGCGAAATCGTGCTCTCCGCGATCGCCCTGCTCAAATCGCCGAGACTGCCGACGCATATCGGCAGCAGCATTTGATGGGCGTTTGCCGGGGATAAGCGCAGCGGGGTGATCGGGATGGCGCTTGGCTTCGCGATTGGCTGACCGAGTTCGGCACGCGATGTGCGGCTGACCGCTGGAGTTGCAGCCACGGATCCGGCGGTAGCGCCGATACGGCCGCCGGCTTTGATCTTCTCGTCACTCGCCAACATCGATCGGCAGCTACTTGGCTCGTGAAGACAAGAACCGTCCGTCGCCGAGCGGGAGCGGTGCAAAATTACGATCAGTGATCAGAGCGTCCGCTCCGAAGGAGCTTTAGATCAAGGCTCTCGAGAAACGGATGATCACACTTATCCATAGCGTAGATGCATTCCATCAACACAATCGATTTTGCGAGTTTGCATAGTGTCAGATAGGAAAGGTGGCCGGTTTGGAGGAATAGGATTCCAGCGATATCAAGATGATCGTCGATCTTTCTACCTCGCTTGGGGAGACGGTTGCAGGTGTCCGCCGAGCGCGGTCGATGCGGTTCCATTGCCGCCACGTTCTGCAACGATGTGCGCAAGTTTTGTCGCGCTGGCTCGACGCGACGAGTGTGCCGCAGTTCTCGCAGGTCCGCATCAATGGCGAGCCTTCGTGTGAATCCACAAACCCTTGCCATATCGGCCGTATACCACGGTACAATTGAGCCACGCCTCGGCTCTGCTTAACCTATACGACTATCGAAACAGCGATTTGCCGGATGTAAAACTCTCGTACGGACAGGCTCACTTGATCGAGGCCCCCATTCAATTGGATGGAAAATATCCGTCCCTTCGTGGCTAGAGTTTGCGGCGAATGCCCCTCGCCGTAATCGAACCGTCGGTAGTCCTCCCTCTGCCGATGGAAGTTGGTGCGATGTGTAGCAGCGTCGCTCCTCCCGGACTGACTTCCGCCCGGCCCACCGAAAGGAGGCCGGGCTTCTTTTATGTCCCTCGGCCCGATGATGGCCAATTTACCAGGAAGAGCAACGTTCCGGCGGTTTGTCACTCCGGTCGGCGCGCAGGTCTTCGAGCCCGCCAATAAGGATGCATCTTGGTTCATCCACTGCGGATCGTGGCGAGAGGATGTTCGACGAAAGCTTCCTAACCTAACCTAACCTAACCTAACCTAACCTAACCTGCGCCCTCTCGGTCAAATCGGCTCTTTCGCATTTCCGCCCTATCGCCGTTCGTCCTCTCGGAACTGACGACGCTGGATCAAATGGTGCAGAGGGTCTCGCCAATCATGACACATTCACAAAGCTAACATACGAGTTTGTGAGGTTAGATTGGCCTTCGCAACCACTTGAGCGCGGTTGCGACACGTGCTGTTGTCCGAGGGTGGACGTCCCTGATGTCTGGAATGCGTCAGGTTCTTGTGGAGGAGAAGAGTATATGCGGTTCAGTGGCAGAGGCCTGTCGATCCTGTTGTCCTTGCTTTTGGCTGCAAGCGTGAGCAAGATCGCCAAGGCCGATGAGCCCTCGCCGAAATACGCTGAGGTGCTCAGTGCTCTGCAGACCGGCAAGAATGTGAAAGTCATGCTGGACCTGAGCCGCTGTACCACCATCGATGGCGGCAAGCCCGGGCCGGCTGTGCAGGGCGGTCTGGTCATCAGTGCCTTCAGGGTAACCGCCCAGAACGGCATCAGCTTCGCCAATGCGCATCAAACCGTCGATAGCTCGGGACGGGCGGTAACGGAATACATTCGCCACAGCCTCAGCCGCGAAGGCAAGCTCACGGTGCGCGCCTCCAAGCTGGCCGTCGGGACGACCGACGTCGTAAACCAGGGCGAATTCGTCTGCGAACTGCCGGACGGCGCGAATTTCGTCTGGTAATCAGAAACAGCAATGCGCACGGCCGAGGTGTGGTTTCGCTACCCCGGATAGGCCGTGCGGACATCTATCAACACATAACACGGTAGCCGCGATCGCGACGACGGCCAGATAGCTTCTGGCCGCCTTTTCGTAGCGCCCCGTCACGCGGCGAAACTACTTCTAGCAGCATTCGAACACGTGACGCTTGTCGCAGATTGTTTGTCGAGCGGACATTCCAGTGAACCCGAGGGATTGTTGAGAATGATGGCTTGCGCCTCTTTGTCGACCGCGGATTTATGAGCCTGGATCCCAGAAGATGAAGGTTGCCTATCTCATTCTCGCCCACCGGCAGCCGGAGCAGCTTGCTCGGCTCATCCGTCACTTGCAGTCGCCCGCGGCGGACATGTTTGTGCATGTCGATGCCCAGACCGAGATCGGCCCGTTCCTGCGGGCTGTCGGCTCGGGCGCTCATTTCACGGTAAAGCGAATTCCGGTCTATTTGGGCGACTATTCGCTGATCAAGGCGGCTTTTGTTCTGATGGAGACCGCCTTGGCGACGCCTCGCCACTACGATTATTTGGTCCTGATCAGCGGCATGGATTATCCGCTGCGTTCGGCGACCGAGATCGAGGAGTTCTTTCGTGAGAACAACGGCATTCAGTTCATCGATATAGTGGCGATGCCGTCCGCGGCGGCAGCGAAGCCGCTGTCCCGTCTGACAATCTACAAAGGTCGCCCTGGTCCGCTAGGCTGGTGCACCAGCAAAGGGCGTCGGCTGCTCGGCGAACTTGGCTTGATACCAAAGAAGCGCGATTACAAGGAGTGTCTCGGCAAACTCGTCCCTCACGCCGGCAATCTCTGGTGGGCGCTGACGCGCGATGCGTGCTTCTACATCCGGAAGTTCGCCGTCGATCATCCGAAGGTCATGAAGTTCTTTGAGAACACTCATGTCCCGGATGAGATGGTGTTCCAGACCATTCTCGCGAACTCACCGTTTCGTCCGAGCATCCGGCGCAGCGTCACCTATTCGGACTTCAGCGGAGGCAGGGCAACTCCGGCGAAGATTGGCCAGCGCCATGTCGCGATGTTTCGCGCCAATCCGCGCATGAAAGTAGATTGTATCTACGGCTCCGGTGAACTGTTGTTTTGCCGCAAGGTCACGGACGCAGCCATCGCGGATCAACTCGCGGACATGATTCGACAACGGAATACGGAGGTGTGATACGCTCCGGCCGCATTGCTTGCCTGTGGTATTGGGGCGTTCGTCGCGCCTTTGGACTGGCGCCACCGCGACAAAGGTCATGATCATTCTCGCCGCCTCAGGTCCAATCACCGCTCAAGCACTCCTGCTCGGACTCGTTTTGTTATCAGGCCCGCCCTCACCCGAATGCGTGATAACGGGCAGCGTGAACCACAAGGGCGAGCGCCTCTATCACTCGGCCCGGCCACTCAATTTCGGGCAGATCAATTTGGAAGGGACTTGGTGAACGATGTTTCTGCGGCGAAGCGGAAGCCGAAGTCACGGCATGGCGAAATGCCGCGTGCTGAACGATCATGGCCACGCATGGGCTAACACCTCGTGTGCACGGTGTGCGTCGCGGCCGGATCTGCGAACCTTGTGCCAACTGGCAATTGGCATAGCCACGCCGCGTCATTCATTAAAGACTGGAGATGCCGATTTATTGCCGATGAAATATGCTATCGTTTCTATGCAACCCCGAGACGATCCCCGGCAAGATCGTGGAGATCGACATCGGGCGGGAGCATAAATGGCCAGCTTCTGATTGATGATCTTGAGCGGCCCGATGCTCCCGGGCTCTGGAAGACGCTGCACCAAGTAAGGCTCCGACTACGCCATCGCCGAAGACTGGCTGGATCTGCATGAGAGTAGCGTTCACCGAGGCCTGCGCTGAGTTGTTCGTCAGGCACTGTCCGAATTTGAGATCCATAGCCCGGCGATGGCCAATTTAGCGATAGACAGCTTCCCGCGGATCGTCTTGCACGCCTGCCTCCGGACGCACGTACGGTTTCGAGCCGGCCGATAAGAAGGCCGCTCCGGTTCATCCACTGCTTGATCGTTCTGAAAGGATGTTCGACGACAAAGTCCTAACCTGCGCCCTCTCGATCATATCGGCCGCTTTGCATTTACACCTATTGCCATTCATCCTCTCAAGGCTTTCCACCGCTGAATCAACTGCGGCAGAGGGCGTCACAAACTATGACGCCATTTCACAAAACCTTCCATACGAGATTGTGACGTTAGATTAATCTTGGTGACCACTTGAGAGCGGTTGCGACAGGTGCTGTTGTCCGAAGGACGGACATGCCTGATGTTTGGAATCCGCAAGCAAGGTGCGAACACGGGATCAGGCAAGTTGACGCTTGCGCGCCTGCACGGCGCTTCAGGATTCCCGAATCCCAGGAGGTACGACGCCGACAAGGCGGCAAAGGTCGGCAAGCCTTCATAACATTAAGGATTCGCGCATGGCGCTATTCACCCGTCGGCACGCACTCGGTCTCGGTATCGGTGCGTTGAGTGCTGCAGGAATTCGTGCCGCACCGGCGGCGGCCGAATGCGGGACCGAGATGCATGGCATGTCGGTGTACGGCGACCTGAAATATCCGGCGGACTTCCACCATTTCGGCTACGTCAATCCGGACGCGCCGAAAGGTGGGTTCTTCTCGCTGATTCCGTCGACGCGCGCCTACAACCAGTCCTTCCACACCTTCAATTCGGTCAATACCTTCATCTTCAAGGGTGAGGGCGCGAAGGGCATGGAGATGACCTTCGCGACACTGATGGTGCGCGCCGATGACGAGCCCGACGCGATGTACGGCCTTGCCGCCAAATCGGTGCAGATTTCGCCGGACAAGCTCAACTACCGGTTCACCTTGCGCTCTGAGGCGCGTTTCCACGACCGTTCGAAGCTGACTGCGCAGGATGTCGCCTACTCGCTCAATACGTTGAAGGAAAAGGGGCATCCGCTGATCGTCCTGCAGATGCGCGACTTCGTGAAGGCCGAGGCGCCTGACGACGCCACCGTCATCGTGACCTTCGCGCCCAATCGCGCGCGCGACGTGCCGCTCTATGTTGCTGGCCTGCCGATCTTCTCGAAGGCCTATTATGCGAACCGGACGTTCGCAGAGTCGACGCTCGATGCGCCGCTCGGCTCCGGCCCGTACAAAGTCGGCAGATACGAGGTTAACCGCTACATCGAATACGACCGCGTCAAGGACTGGTGGGCCGCCGATCTACCGGTCGCGCGCGGCAGCTACAATTTCGACACAGTGCGCTACGAATTCTACCGCGATCGCGATATCGCCTTCGAAGGCTTCACCGCGAAGAGCTATCTGTTTCGCGAGGAGTTCACCGCCCGCATCTGGGCGACACGCTATGATTTTCCCGCCGTGAAGGACGGGCGTGTTAAGCGCAAGACCCTTGCCGACGAATTGCCGACCGGCGGACAAGGCTGGTTCTTCAACACCCGACTCGAAAAATTCGCGGATCCGCGGGTTCGCGAGGCGATCGGCTGCGCATTCGATTTTGAATGGACCAACAAGACCGTGATGCATGGGGCCTATGCGCGCACCGTGTCGCCGTTCCAAAATTCGGACATGGTGGCGAGCGGCCCGCCGTCACTGGAAGAGCTGAAGCTGCTCGAACCGTTCCGCGGCCGGCTGCCCGACGAAGTGTTCGTCGATCCTTTCATCCCGCCGGTGTCGGATGGATCGGACAGGACCGGATCCTGCTGCGCAAGGCCGGGCAGCTGCTGCAGGACACCGGCTTTATGGTGAAGGACCGCAAGCGTCTGCTGCCGAATGGCGATATCTTCAAGGTCGAGTTTTTGCTGGACGAGGCCTCCTCCGAACCGCATCACGCGACCTTCATCAAGAACCTGGCACTGCTCGGGATTGAGGCGCAAATCCGCCTGATCGACGCGGTTCAGTATCGCGCTCGCGTCGAGTCGTTCGATTTCGAGATCACGACGGCGCGCCTCAGCATGTCGGCGACGCCGGGTGACAGCCTGCGGCCGTACTTCTCATCCCGGGCGGCCGCCACCAAAGGATCCTACAACCTCGCGGGCGTCTCCAGTCCTGCGATCGATGCGCTGATCGAGAAGGCGATCGCCGCTGAAACACGCGCCGATTTAACGTTCGCCTGTCGTGCGCTCGACCGCGTGTTCCGTGCCGGCCGCTATTGGGTGCCGCAATGGTACTCCAACATGCATCGGGTGGCCTACTGGGACTTGTTTGCGCATCCACCGAAGCCTCCGCGTTACGCCAACGGTGTCGGTGCGCCGGATATCTGGTGGGCCGATCCGGCGCGCTCTTCGCCGCCGCGTTAGGCCGAGGGCACGGGAGCCGTTGCGAGGTAGCTGAGGATAGCGCGAAGCGAAACTAAACCAATTGATGAGCTGACGCTGGGCGTCGATGTCTTGTCGGGCAGAAATTTGAGGGCAGTCGGAATGATGGCTTGAGCCCTTTGTCGGCCGCAGCATGTGATCGGCGTCGTAGCATCATCCATAACCTCGTCCGAGCTCCCTCAAGGAGCGAGCCTGCTTGCGGTGCGTCACCTTTCTGCGAACTGGGGATCTCCCTGTTCGTTCGTCCTCTGCCGGCCTGCGCACGCTGCATCAGGCGTAGGCTGGAGATTATTTAGCGAAGCGGGGGCCAAAGCCACGGGATGGCGCAAAGCTGCCCGCTAAAGGGAAAAACATGTGTGAACACTGCTCGCCGAATCTGCCTCATCCGATCGCGCCGTCCCGCCGTTCCCTGATGCTGTTTGCTGCTTCGGCGGTCGGCATGCTGCTTGGTGACAGGATCGCCGACGCGACGGAGGCAAAGGCGCCGCCTAAGCCAGATAACCTGCTCTCGCCGGACGCCTCGCTGAAGCGGCTGATGGAAGGGAACGCGCGCTATGTGCAGGGTGTATCGCGACGTAACGATTTTAAGCAGGAGCGCGAAGCTCTGGTCGGTGGACAAAATCCATATGCGGCGGTCCTAACCTGCGCCGATTCGCGTATTGCCCCCGAATATGCCTTCGACAGCGGACTTGGCGATCTGTTCGTCTGCCGTGTCGCTGGCAATTTCGCCAGCGATGAAACGGTTGCCAGCATGGAATATGCGGTGGCCGTGCTAAACACCCCGCTGATCCTGGTTCTCGGCCATGATCGCTGCGGCGCCGTGGATGCCACGATGAAGTCGCTGAAAGACGACAAGCCGCCGCCAGGGCATATTTCATCCCTCGTCGCAGCACTTGCGCCCGCGGTATGGGCGTCTTCTCTGGAAAGCGGGGATGCACTTGCCAATGCGATCCGGCAAAATGTGATCGATAACGTCAATAAGTTCAAATCAGCGACCCCAATTCTGAACGCGGCAGTTGAGCAGAATAAGCTGAAGGTCGTAGGCGGCCTTTATCGGCTCGACACCGGCAGGGTCGATCTGCTGAACTGACGGCTCGCATCAGCGCGCCCCCTCACGGGCCACTGACGCCATAACCTGCCCCTGCGCGAGGGCGCCAGGATATAGATGATCATTGGAATCTGGTGCAGCATCCCCGCTGTTGCGAAGATGAGAATGCATTTTTCAAACGCATAAGCGCCGCCCCCGCGGAGGAACGCGGGTCAAGGCGAATTGGGAGGCGCCAGTCGCCAAGACGCCGACTATACTTCCGAGATTACGGCTTCGAGTGAATGTCCTTCGACAACGCCGCGGAACCTTCACCCGAGACGGGCGATCTGTGAAGTGAGTTTTCCGAGCTCGTAGATGATAATGCGACCGCAGTCGTCGAGGAGTGGACGGACACGGAAAGAAAATTGGACCAGCGCCGGACCTTTGTCCGCAGGACTTTCGGCACTCCCCGGGGCGAGCCGAGCCGATATTGGACATACGCATGCCCCAGAGGCTTCGGTACAAATCGTACGATTAAGGGCCGCCCAGGGTCAGGCTGGATTGAAGATCACATAGAGCAGGATCAAGGCCACGACGGCCGTCCAGCCGATTGCAGTGACGAAAACCGATACTTGCGTCGACATCGGACGGCCTCTCCTGCATGAAGCAAGCGAAGAGAACCGCCAGCGCCAGAGAGCGGCCTCGTGGATCTGCCTCAAACCTTACCTCCGCCATAAGCCCGGGACTCTTCTCCCTGTGAAGTCACAAATAATTCGAAAGCCCATGAAACAATTGTGACGTTGCGAAAGCGACACACCCACAACGCTCGTCGCCCCTTAGTCAATCCCTTGTCTGCCGGCGCGTCATCGTCGCGATTGCCAGCGGCCTTTAGCGAGCCGCTATTGGCGCAATCATCTGCCCATTGGCGCCGCGGTTGCTGCGGTCGCCCGGTCGATTTCCGTCTGGACGCCCGCTCCAGGACCGACCATGGTCACGCGTCGGCTGGTATCGCACCTGCACGGTCCTGCGGCGCGCTCCGATCGTGAACATCGTGCCGAACTGGCATGACCGGATCAGTCACGCCGTGCCGTTCGGCAAGGACCGGGAATCCTGCTTCTCGCCGATGAAACACGCCGCCGCCCTCCCCCTCTAAGCCGGCTGCTGATTGAGAATCCGAACAGTTCGATGCTTCCGAGCTCAGGGCGACGACGGCCAAGTACAAGCTTCGCTGGACTACGCCACCGCCCAAGCCTGGCTGGAACTGGAGGAGAACGCGGCATCGAAGTTCACCCAGGTCAACGCTGAGTTGTTCGCCTGACCGGCCATTGTCTGCATTTGAGACCCATTGGTCCCAATCCGACACACAAATTCTGGCACGGCACATGCTGTCCAAGAGGCACCCGGAAGGTTGCGTCCCATCCGGAGATGAAAGGATCATCGTGCCAGGCTTTGTGGTGGCCTTTCAGAACAAGGCCGATCGGAGCATTCTCCAAGCGCGTGTAACTGCGGATTCCGCAGCGGAGGCGGCGCGTATCTTGCGAGAGAAATACCCGTCGCCGGCGTATACGTTCGTTTTCATCACGCCCGACCGCAACGATCACTCTGCCAAGCCGAAAGGTGAATCCTGACTAACTTTACGCACTTCCTCGCCGGTCTTTTTCGACTTCACAACTCAACAACGGATGGGGCTTGTCGGGCATGAGCGCTTGAGGGACATTGCACGTCATATTTATTGTGTCATGTCACATGCGTTGGCGTTCTCTAGAAGAATGCACGTTTTTAATTTTCACGTACTGGCCATGACTCTCCAGGTCCCATTTTGTAGCTTCTCGTTATCTATCCAAATGGCATTGCGCGCCTCGACGATCTCAAACACGATACGGCTATTCTGGCCAAGAGTGGCAAGGATTGGTCCGAGCGCATCAGGCGACTTGCTGCTCGTGTCCCTGATCTGAGCATTTTCACGATGGAGCTGGTCGAGCGCCACTCCTTCGGCTGGCAGATCACAGAGAAGGGCCGCGCGGTGCTCGAATACGTGGAGAGCCACGCTCGCGTGGCCGAGCGCCTGCCAGCCGCCGATGCAGACGCTCCGGAGCTTGCAAGCCCCATTCGCGAAGTCCCACCGATGACGCCGAACGTGCGTCGGCGAGCTCAGGGAAAATCGCGACGCCGACCCCACCCGCGTGCCCGCATCGCCTAGACCTCCGACCAGTTCTGCCGCCGAACGCAATGGCGTGTACGACTCAGGCGTTGCGCGCGGATTACAAAAGCCGTGCGGGATGGAGACTTAGGGCGGAGAAGGCTGCATCAGAGGTAGCAAATGCGGGCGCGGGTCCATCTCTTTCCTCGAACCTCGTCAGCTTCTCGAAAGCCAACCTTCCTAGCATTCGAACCTGGCCTCTGGATGACGAAGCCGCCCGTGACTGAACTCGTGACGAACCTTAGCTTACCCGCTGGGCGGATCTGCAAGAGGCTTTGTTCTCATAACAGAAAGGAGAGCTGTATGGATCCCAACCCGATCGACGGTGCCCGCTCGCCAGGATCGCCAACGGCGCACATCTGGACACAGGAGGATCACGATCTATTTAGTCAGATCATGAATGAAGCCGGACCATCATCATCTGCCGCGCCTGAGGAAGCGGTGGATGTCTCATTCGCCGTTCCCCAGAGATTTTCCCACGGTTCGCAAATCGCCCCGGACGCAATGGTCGAGAGACTGTTCCACCGGGGTCTCTTGCCGGACTCGGACCAGCCGACGATGACCTATGAGATCCAGGGTCACCGCTACACGGCCGGTTTGGATCTGTCCAACCGCGTTCGTCTCATCCATAACCCTCCGGACGACCAAGTGGTCGGAGCCGGGCGGGCGGGGGTACCGGATTTCGGAGCATTCTTCATGGAGAACCGGCGCCGGGGAACACCGCTACCGCAGCAATGGGCCACACCGGCGCTAATGGATAAGCTGCGCGAAGAGGGTTTCATGCCGACCGCAAACAACCCCACAACAATCCAGCTTAACGGCCGGGCCTACAAAGCCGAGTTAACCGAAGGAGGGTTTGTTAAGCTTACGCGGGTATGAGACTCAGCCCGAGTGTTGAACCGATCGCCCCGGGCTGGAGCGCTGCGGTCGTTTCGGTTGTTACTACCTAGGTAATTCACCGCTCAGCAGTGGACTGTCCGCGCCGCCAGCGGGTACGCATCATCGGGCCCGCTGGCGGGCCGCGACATGAAGCCCGCACGGCTCGACAAACCTAGCCAGTCCAAAAACCAACCTGACAAAGCCCGCAGGAGCCCAAGGCCGCCTGGGTTGAACCGAAGTTCTATGCCGACATCGAATATCGTGACCTCACCGCTTGAGGTCTGCTTCGGGCGAGCTAAAGGGGCGATGCAGAAGCTGTCCGTGCGTTTATTATTCCGCCCTCCGCTCCATGCTCGGCGGCGGCCGTAGTGCGGGCGTATCGGTCGTAACGTTCTCGATTACGAAAATAAAAGCGTCCAGATCAGTAGACCTGCAGCAAATGCCCAGAGTCCTAGGGTGCCGACTGAAATGATGCGATCAAGGTAGGACAAATCTACATCTTGCAACGTCTCGTAGCATATCCATCAACTGCAGGCCCCGCACTGGCCGCCGCGGCATACTTGGTCGACATTAATCTCGTCCCCCAGGTGCCCGTTAATGGCAACAGGTGCCCTCCTCGATCGCGAGATCGCACAGTTCACGATCGAGGATACCGAGATCAAAAGACTGATGACAACCACGGGCGCGAACCTCACGGTCGCGGCCGGCATCGTTGCTGCGATCGGCAGCCGGTTCAGTGCCCTCTACTTCGCGCTCAACCACGGATGCAGCAGCACCCCGACTCAGTGCATCCTTTGTGTGGTGACCGTCGACAAATGCTGCCCGTTGGGGTTCCTGTAACGATTGGCGAGGCTTTGGAACAAAGGCCATCTGGCCCGATCCAACAGTAAATTCTCCATGTTAGGGTCGAAGAGCGTGGTCATTCCATTCGACGCCTACGTCGCCACTGTGTGTCCGCCACCTTCGGCGAAATACAAGCTGAGCAAATCGTTCGATCCGTCTTCGGTGATCTTGTCCAGCATGCGCGAGAAGCTCGAAGGTTCGCCGAATCTGTATTTTTCTCTTTTCCGGATGGTGCCAAGCCTGCTTCCTGCAACATGGTGTTCTGTGCCTGAAGGTCGGCCTCGGAAGCTCCTGCCCCCTGCTTCGTAACGTATCCTTGAGATCCTGATACTGCTGCTGCCGCACAGCCGCTGAGGCGCGCCTTTGCGATCCGGGTATTAGCGCATTCATTCGGTTTTGGCGCGCTGTTGTTGAGATTGAGGAGCCACTCCGCAGTCAAGCCAACGCAGATGCCGTCTACATTCGCCTCAGGCAATTCGGCCGTCCTGTATTCGAACAGGGAGGTGCTCGGCCTGGCCGGAGAAGAGGATGTACAGGGGTCGGAGGAGCTTGAACTGTGACAATTTCCATCTGTGGTATGTGGCTTAATGCAGCAGAGCCCCATTTTGTCGGGCAGCTCCACAGGCGGCAGCGTCCTCCGCGGCGCGAGATCCGCAAGTGTTTCCGCAAAGCTATCGCTGTCGACCGACTGCGTCGGTTCATCAGCTTGGCTAGCGAGTGTGGATGAGGTGAAGCACTGATTCGATTGTACATGGCGCTTCGTGTTTCCCTTCGCAGTGAGTTCGGGCTGTTTAGGCCCTGCTGCGAATGATACTCAGACAAGCTGATAATGAGCTGACGGGCAGCTAGTGATGTTCTGAAATGCGTGCGCGCCCCGGAAGGAGGGCCAAATCTGCCGATCCTAAGCCCCGAAGCCAGAGGGCGATGTCATCGATCGTCAGAGCTGGTAGCCTTCTTGAAAATTCTAATGGGGTCGCGATTACCGATCCTGGCAGTTCACTGACATCGGCATCTTTCGCCGCACTGGCTACAACAACGCGGCAAGAACGATCGCGGAAGGTCGCCGCAACGGCTATGTGACGCAGGAGAGAACCCCTGTCAGCCAGGATGCGATCCTCGTGGGATGCAAGGTCGTCTCGAGCTGAATGCAGCGCCTTCAATCTTCAGACCAATGCACGCTTGTCAGCGGGCCGATCAGATCATGTGCGATCGTCATAATTAGTCCAACCGCTCATGGATCCTTCAATAGCGGACGGGAAACCAGCAGCAGCAGGGATTATCCTAAAGGCGCGTGTTTTTGAGCAAAACATCCCCCTCCACGGCGCGCGGATAGTGGGTCGCTACTTCGAACGAAGTTAGTAGCTCAAGAATCGCTTGCAAGGACAATTGCCCCTCGTAGAGCTCCCGGTCGCTATATTCCGTATAAATGAAGCGCGTATTGCTCAAAATCTGCATCCCCCCAGCGATGACATCAGATTCAGCTCCCTGCACATCCATCCAGATGAAATCGATGTTGTTCAGATTCGCTTCGCTGCACCAGTCGTCCAGCCGCCGCGTTTCAACTGAGATGGGGCGATCGAACCGAACCCAATCATATTCGGTAAGATGGTTCTTGGGTCGGCGAATTGAACCAGAGAGGTCCCATTCCTTCGCATCTCCATCTCCGTTGCTTGGATGGAAATCGATCGTTCCATTTCGATCGCTAATCGCGATCTCAAATAGCTTCACCTTGTCGAGGCGCGGACCCACGTTTTTCTTGAAGCGAGCGATCGCTCGGGGATCCGGTTCGAAGCAGTAGAGCTGCGCCTGCGGGCACAGCTTGAGAAACTGTTGCGTGTCGGTTCCGTCGTTGCAGCCGATATCCAGGATAACGGGATTAGGCTTCTGAAGAAGTGAAATAATGTGCTGATGAACTTCTAAGGAAGACACGGGAGCTTTTTCCATCGGCGCGGAGATCCATTGAAACTTCGTCCTCGAAGCTGCAATCACACGCCAGACATCCCGGTGCAATGCATATGAACGTATATAACCTATATCAGAGCATATAATGCATATGCCGACATGACGACAAACTTGGCCGAACGGGACAATGCGTAGTCGCTCGGCAGATCGCGGCATTTAGGACGCCATCGCCGTTGAAGCTAGCCAAATGGGAATATCGGCGAACGTCGAACGGATTCACGGTTCGACGCTGACCGTAGTGCACCACAGCGGGCGATCAACACAGAACGGTAGAGGGAGGGGCAAGGGACGGAGCCACCTCGCAAGGCAAGGAGGGGCCACCACTTGTTCTGTGGTTTCGCGAACCGCGCGGCATGGGTTGTCCGCGGCAACTCCGTCATGGAGCAACAACTGCCTCGCGCGCCCCGCCTGCATGCGGAGATCCTCGCTCGTATAGGTGAGGTCTGTCATATCCTTATCCCGGTCGCGGGCATTACCTCGCTCAGTGGAATTGTTAATTCATGAGCCGCTCTTCAGAAGATGCTCGCCGAAGCAGAACAGATCGATTTCTACAGCCGCTCCGACCTCATTCATCCAGCCCATCACGCTATCGCGCTCATCTGTGCAAATAACATGGCCGCTTCGGATGGTCCTAGCCCAACGATGCCTACGAAGCCCGGAGGTGGCATCGGAATGTTTCGATGAGTGGGCTTCCACAGATGCAGGCAGTATCGGCTGTTATTCACGTATTGTGATCGGGGCGGATGCAGCTGCATCACGCATTCCTCTTCATCCCAAAACAGGTCTTTAACGAAGCACATCTCTTCCCAGTTCGGACAACGCCGTGGAGTCGAGACAGAGACATGCTCCCAGCCTGGGCGAACTAACCCGGTGATGTTAAGTTTGCAGCCGCAAGGCCCCTGCACAAAGAAGAGGCCGCAGGGACCTGATCCAGGAGCGGTGGCAAATGGGCCATCTTGCACGCGGCCTGCTTCAAGCTTTTCTATGATCTGCGATCGCACGCCGCCTCCTTTGCTTCGCGGATGGCTTTGAAATCGACGTAGATGACGTTGTCTCGCGACTCATTCATCGGCGCCAGCTGGGCCTTCAGCGCAACGTTGAAGTACCATTTTTTAGGTTGCATTAACTGCTGCATCTCGAACAATCGGCTAAGAAAGCCGTAGATGTCGATCACTCGTCCATCCTCCACTGCCAATTGTTGAAGGCCGATGCACTTCTTTCCACAATCAGACGACGTGATCTCACCGGCACGCCAGGACGGCGCCTCGCCATCTCGTCCAGCTTTGCCTGAATGCAGGCGACAGTTGCCGCACGGATCCGCGCGATGCGATTACGAGTAGGCTTTTCAGCCGTGGTTTGTGCTTCAGCATCGAGATTGTCCCTTCAGCTCCACCTGCAGACTTGTCCCGAGCTTGCCTCAATACAGGTGACGATCTCATCGCGACTGGCAGGGACGGTTTGACTGCCTCGAGAAACAACGTTCCGAAGAGCGGCTCTTGCTGTCGCACTCGTCGCAGCTCGACCGGGTGCGCGCGTCGGGCGCTTCCGTTCCAAGGCGAGCCTGGCCCAAGGCCGTATATTGCTCATCGATGGCGGTCAGCGCTGGTGTGACGTAGCCGAACGAAGCGAGCCTTCGACGACTGAGGCAACTGTTGAGCTTGCGCCGTTTTGTCCTGCCGTTCAGGGCTCGTGCAGACGCCTGAGCATATGATGTAGCTACGTCGTGCCAGATTCTTTCAGCGCTAATGAATCGATACTTGGTATGCTCAATACAACCGTATCGAGGATATGTCGTACGTACTCCATTATTGCTGGCGCCCCTCTTGGGACCGCACCGGGTGATGGATCCCAAGGACGATAAACATCGCGGTCCGATGCTGCCTCATTCTTGATCATTTGTATGCTCTCGCTGCTCGCCGCAGCCTGAAACAGTGCCAATGCGACATCTATGTGGCCATGCGAGGTGATTTTGCGTTGAGAGCTAAATGGAGCTCGCATTCGCTGAGCAGCCATTTGCTGGTTCACAGAATGACTCTGACTCGCCCTGAAGCGAACCGGCCCTGTCGAGCGCAGGTGTGCGTCGGCTCGTCAGAGCAGCCGGCCGTCTGGGACAATGAACCATAGGCCCTGGTCGGGCTGAAAAGATTCGACAGTTGCCGTCGCCACGTCAGTAGGTCCTTTAAGTAGTCAGAGAACGATCCAACGAACGTTTTTATTCGATCGAGCTGACGGCAACCTGTCCAACGGTGAATGGTTAGGCCACGTCAATACGGCTGCAAGTTCTAACGCATTGTTGCCAGCTCGGCGCAACGAAGGACTTGCTCTCTGTCTTGGCAGTCGTGGCGGTACACGGATCGCGCCGACGCCGGGTCGTAACTCGGATTGGGCTGCCCTTCCTTGCGTCACGAGCGAGGCGAAGCCCTTTCATCCTGGTCAGTCAGGTAGGCAAGCGGATCGCGGTTGTCCAGCTTACAGGTTTCGGCCGGGGAAGCGATGGTAGCAGTGCTCCAGCTTGCCGAAGAGAACGGCAGATGAAGCGCTTCAAATCGGCACGACAGCCGCGGCGCTTCTTCCTATCCACGATCCCATCGCGAGACCGTTTCACCTGAGCCGCCATTGCTTGACTTCTACCACTTATTGCAAAGCCCGAGGGATCGCCTTGGAGAATGGACGGACATCACGTCGGTCGCCGCCTGAAACCTATGCTCTTCCTCCGCCCAAGTTCCGTCGGATGCTGGTTGACGTGACGGTGGCCTTCCCGATGCTCTTTAAATTGGGGAACTCTTTAGGTTGGGGAAACAACCTGCAAGTTGGGGAACCACCTGCCCGTAAGCTCGTCGTCAGCTCGTCTGAGTATCACTCGCAGCAGGGCCTAAGCAGCCCGCACTCACTGCGAAGAGACTGAGGCCGAAAGGAAACATGAATCGCCATGTATAATCGAATCAGTGACTCATCCACACGCGCTACCCAAACTGACGAACTGAGCCAGCCGGGGGATAACGACAGCTTTACGGAAACACTTGCGAATCTCGCAATGCAGAGGAGCCTGCCGCCCGACAAAATGGGGTGCTGCGTCAGCACGCCGCGTGCCTCGGATCCAGACAACCCCAGTGCATCCTCTGCGGCGAGGCCGAGCACCTCCCTGTTCGAATACAGGACAGCTGAATTGGCTGACGCGAATGTAGACGGCATCTGCGTTGGGCTGACTGGAGAATGGCTCAACAATCTCGGCAGCAGCCCGAGATCCCGAATGAATGCGCTAATACCCGGATCGGAAAGGCACCGCGCGGCGGCTGAGCGGCAGCAGCAGTATGAGGACCTCAGGGCTGAGTTGCGACGCGACGGAGCAGAATCTTCTCAGGCCAACATGCAGGCAAAAAACACCGTGTTGCGGGAAATGGGCTTGGAACCATCCGGACGAGAGAAGGAGTACAATTTCGATCCTGCGAGCAGCTTGCGTATGCAAGGCAAAATCACCGCCGACGGATCGAACCATTTGCTGAGCTTACGTTTCGCCGAAGGTGGCCGACACACAATTGCGACGTCGGCGTCGGATGGAAGGACCACGCTGTTCGATCCCAACTATGGAGAATTTTCTGTTCGACCAGACCAAATGGATAGATTGTTCCAAAGCCTAGACAATCGTTACAGGAATCCCAACGGGCTGCATATATCGACGATCACCACACAAAAGATGTGATGAGTCGGGCCTGCGGGGCGCCGGCGAGTGGCGCCTTCTGTGAAGGCGCGTCCTCGACAAGATAGCTAGGTCGACGTCCCCAGTCCCGAAAGCGTCCGGCGAAGGCCGCGGGGTACCTGTTTTTGAGCGCAACCGCGAGCGTTCCGCTCGTGCTTGCGATGATGTGTGGACGGCGTGCTGTTGGTGATTGACGGCCGTTTGGCTTGATGGCCTCGTTTCTTCCGAGGAGCGACGGCATGTCGATCGAAGACCAGCTTCGGGAACGGCTGAAGAAGGTGGAGGCGCTGTATTTCGGCGCGACCACCGATGGAGAACGCGGCGCCGCGGGAGCCGCGGTAGAACGGCTGAAGGCCAAGCTCGAGGAGGTGAGCCGTCGCGATCCCCCCATCGAGATGAAGTTTAGCCTACCAGACCAATGGTCGGTCCGGCTGTTCATCGCGCTGTGCCGGCGTTATGGCGTGCGGCCCTTCCGATATCCGCGGCAGCGCTCGACGACGATCATGGTCAGGGCGCCGCGACGCTTTTTCGATACCGTTGTGTGGCGGCAGTTCTCTGAGCTGCATACGGATCTCTGGCTCTATTTCGAGCAGACCACCGAGCGGCTGATCCGGGAGGCTATCCACGCCGATACCGCTGACGCCGAGACCGCGGTCGAACCGGCCAGCCTGCGCTGACGCGCACCTGTTGCTATCGTTCGACGTGGTCGCTCTGATCCGGCGTAACAGTGATCAGGCCGCCTGGACGGCAGCTGGCGCAGCGCATTTCCACTCCCAAGGCAGGAGTTCAGCAAGACGGCCTTGAGGAATGCCGGCGACGCGGACGAGCACATCGGCGAGCCAAGCTTTCGGGGTCGATATCGTTGAGCTTAGCCGTTTATTCCGACTGCCGAACCATGCCGAATTGGCTTTTTTCCCCGAGATTCACCGTGATCCGCGCCAGCTGTGGCAGCCCTGCACTATGCGTGGCATGTCATCCTTGGTCAGGATGGGTTGAAATTGCGCCTGTTCGGATCGTCAAAGTAAGCATTTGCGGAAACGGGCATGAGGCGCCCCGCTCGTCGTGCGAGGTGTTTGCGCGATGCCGCCTGGCACAAGGGGGCCGCTGGAGATGCCGCGATGGCAGTACCTTATGCCAGGCCGGCTCGTCACGTCGAGGCGATCGATGGGAAGCGGCGTCTACCTCGCTGATTGCAGATCCCGTCCTCCAAATGCTGTTGTGCCGATCATTCTCCAACTTCAGCGCGTCACGAGCCGAAATCCGATCTCCTCACGGACGAACACACTATTCACTTCTCTCGGTCCTGTACGGATTCGGTTCGCTGGCGGTCCTATACTCATCCAAATTGCCGCCCAGAAACAAGCGTCGGTCTCTCGGGTTGGTGTTCTGCCTCGCGACGCCATGAGGTCCACATCGGCGTCTATGTTGTCGTGATCCTCGACGGTCATCTCAAGCGCAACACTGCTCATGATCCTTTCAGGCGTCCAGGCATGCGGGCTCGCTTTCAATGTGCCCGCGAGAAATGCCGGGCCTGAGCTTCGGTAATCCGCGATTATCGACAGCCCACGCGTGCTCTTCACCCGCGAGGCACGGCGTCTTAGGACATCGGGTCGCTAAGCACTTGATGGCCTATCCGAATAGACGCCGTGGAGGCTGCAGCCGGTGTTTTGAACCTGACGCACATTGTATCGCTGCAGACCTTGACACAAATCGCCGTGCTTCGCGCGGCGAGAGAAGCGCGCCACCCGCGCCCTCGATGAGCGATGCCAATCGCCGATCGTGAGGTCACCACAGGATGCATCGCGCTCGTCAAGCCGGTATTAAGGCCCGAGAGGCGAGCGCCACCATCCCTAGCCGGTGTCCACTTGAGGACGAAGATGCCGGAAACCTGACAAAGCAATCACCTATTCCAGCGGAGACGCCGACATTTATGTGTGTTTGGCCCCTCCTCAAGCACGGATCGCACCAATTCGCGAGCGGCACGACGATTGCTGGTTGAGACGCAAACAGCCGCTGCGGCCCAAGCGGTCAAAGCGGCCCGTCAAAGGAGCTTCCGATGAGGTTTGCCCGACTGATCCTTGTCAATTCGATTTTGATCCTGCTCTTGCTGCTTTTGCTCGGAAATGCCGAAGCGGCGAACATCAAGATGGTGGCCGCCGTAAACTTCCGCATGCTGACCAACGCGCTTGCCCCGGAGTGAGGCGTATGGATGCCCTTTCGACAGAAATCTGGCAATCGACTGCACTAACGATTGAGCTTGCAAGCGTGACGACGGTGATCCTCCTAGTTGTCGGCGCGCCACTCGCGTGGTGGTTAGCCCGCTCAAAGACCATTTTGGCCGAGGTGATCGCGACGATCATCGCGCTGCCGCTCGTACTACCGCCAACGGCACTCGGCTTCTGCGTACTGATCCTACTCGGCCCGAACGGCCCGGGCGGCCTTCTCGCCTCGTTCTGGGGCGAGCGCACACTCGCCTTCACGTTTGCAGGGATCGTGGTCGGATCGGTTCTCTCAGCGCTGCCTCTGGTGGTGCAGCCGATACGTGGCGCCTTTGTTACGATGGGTAACCGCCCGCTGGAAGATGCGGTGACTCGGCGCGCCTCTCCATTGGATGCCTTCTTCACGACTGCGTTGCCATTGGCGGGACCGGAGTGCCTGAAGGCCGCGGTGCTTGGCTTTGCTCACACGATCGGTACGTTCGGCGTCGTGATGATGATTGGCGGCAACATTCCTGGGCGCACCAAAGTAGTGTCAGCCTATGTCTTGGACTATGTTCAAACGTCGCGCTGGCGCGAAGCAAGTTGGCTTGCCGGCGGCATGGTGATGTTCGCCTTTGCGGTCATCCTCACTTTAACACTGATCGACAAATTTTATGGACGGAGGAGCGCGTGAGGACAGGTGCATCAGGCCGGATCGAACCGCCTTCAGCGGCAGTGTCGTTGGCTTTTCGGTCGATGCGCAGTTCAACTCGGCTGCCGTAACACCATGGTCGCTCCAGCATCACTGGGCCGGAGCATTTGCCAACCGGGGTCTACACCATCGATAGCGAGACCGAACCATCGAGAGAAGCGATTTATGACGCATGGACCAAACCTCGGCCGCCCGTTCGATGTTTTGGACCATTTTACATGGCCGGATGACCAAGGCAGACATTTCTTATGGCGCCAACGCGCCCTCAGGATAGACAAGGACGGACGGAGCACCAGAATGCATCGCTCCTTGTCGCGTCTGGCCCGGCTGGGCGTGATCTCACCGCGTAAAATGCAACACCGGCGTGATCCGATCATGTGATCGAACGACGGGATTGCACGAAAGGGAGATCGATCCATCCTTTGAGAGAGAGGAGCTGATGACGACGTCTGTCACAGCCGCGGCGGCTGCCGGGATCGCCCTCAATTCAGGACAAGGCGCGCCTCTGCCTCAGGCCACGAGCGATGACGTCGGAGTTTCGCAGCAGCGGCTCGCCTGGCTGGACAAGTTCTTCACTCGCGAGATCGCAGACCAGCGTGTGCCTGGTGCGGTGGTCGCAACCGCCAGAGACGGCAAGCTGATTCACTACAAGGCGTACGGGCAGCTCGATCCAGCAAAAGGAACGCCCATGCCGCTCGATGCGGTGTTCGCGCTCGCCTCGATGACCAAGCCAATGGTGGCGGTTGCTGGGCTTACGCTCATGGAACAAGGCCGCCTACCCCTGCGCGCGAAGCTCGCGGATTATTATCCAGGGTTCGCCAACATGAAAGTGGGCGTTCCGCAACCTGACGGTTCATTAAAATTCGAAGCGCAGACTTCGCCGATCTATATCCATGATCTTTATCGCCACACATCCGGCCTGACTTATGGCGGGCGGTCTGACAGCTCAAGCCAAGTATCCGGTCTCTATCCGGATTTCGCGGCTCCAGCGATCAAGGGCGATAAACAAGCTTTCATCGACGATATTACCAAGCTGCCACTGGCGCACCAACCGGGAACGGAATTCGAATACGGCTTCTCGACCGACGTGCTGGGCGCTGTCGTGGAACAAGTCAGCGAACAGCGATTGGGCGAGTATCTTGCTGACAAGCTGTGGGGCCCGATCGGGATGCAAGATGCCACTTTTCACCCCTCGGAGTCACAGCGCGAGCGCCTTGCGCGTCCATTTCCAGACGACCCGCTGACGGGCAATCCACAGGCCGTTGAGCTGCTCGACAGGCCAACGAAGTTTGACTGCGGGGGAGCTTGTGCGTTCGCGACAGTCGGTGACTATTTGCGTTTTGGACAAATGCTGTTAAACGGCGGTGAGCTCGAAGGACGGCGCATTCTTGGTGCCAAGACGGTGCATCACATGATCTCCAACCACCTTGGGCCAGAGATCAAGAATAACGTCGCCGATGTAGAGCCGCACCGTGCTGGCTTCGGCTTCGGGCTCGGAGTGGCGGTGCGTATAAACGAGGGTCTCTCGGCAGTGCCAGGAAACCCAGGCGAGTTCACCTGGACTGGCGCCTACGGTACGCAGTTCTTCTGCGACCCAAAGGAGCGTCTTGTCGTCGTGGTGGGAACGGCAGCGCCTGGAGAAATCCGGAAGTATTACCGCGAGCAAGTCCAGGACATCGTTTATGCCGCAATAGTTCGGTAATCCACTTGCCGTCGGGCTCGCGGGCAGAGTGAACAGTGATCGAGGAACCGAGTGAAGCTTGACAGCTGATCGCAATCGAACTCGAAGAGGCCTCCGGCCTCACAGGCCAGCCTTTGCGAAACGAGATGGTCGACAGGCAACACAGTGCTTTAGGCGCCTCGAAATCGTACAGCTAGCTAATGCGCGAAATCGCCCAGCGGATGGTAGACAGATTTTGCTCTTGGTTCGGCTGCCGAAACTCATAGGATTTCCAGGTTGACAATCTCAGGCTTGAACGCCCCGCCGCGCTCGTCATTCGTTCTGACGCAGAAATCCCGAGTATCCAAGAATTCACCGGTTGCCCGCGCGGATGATTCGAATTCCCGCCTCTCATTGAAGATTAATTGACAACCGAAGCGGCTACTGCACCACTCCCTACGCTCACCTTCCGCACGAGTGGGAAAGTCCTGCAATCCGAAATCGGATCGCTGGGTAACATGCGCCTGAAAACCGCCTGCCGGGCGGGACGATCCCGGATACCCTTACAGCCGGTTTGGTGGCGTCCAGGGCGGGGCAGAGTGAGCATCGCCACGTAAATCGTGTGGTGTGGGTGTATTCACATCAACCAGTGACTCAAGACCGCCGTAATTGTCCGGCGACGGAGCCCTGACAGAGGACGACGGTCGGGCGATGTCCTGCGCGGCCACGGCGTGAACAAGCGCATTTCTAAAGTACCTGGGCTTTGCTTTGGGCCGAACGGCCAAGGACTTCGATACCAGAATTGATCCAGAGTATGATCGGGAATCAAAGCACACAGATTACGGTGGCAAACCAGTCGGGGCTTTTGCAGCGTCGTCGCACCACGACTATGCGAGCTTCGTAGAACGAACGCCCTGACTTCCCTCAAGGAACTTTAGTCGCCTGCCACAGCCGGCGCGTCGTCGTGCTTGAGGTGTCGCTTCCGGATATTGTAACTCACCAGCCAGATCACGCCGACCGCGATCGGCACGAAGAGTGCGGTTAGGAACGAGGGCTCTACTCGCAGTCCGACATCGTGCGCGCCCTTGGCAAGATAGCTAAACAGGCTGACCACATAATATCCTATCGCCCCGACCGACAATCCTTCGACCGTGCACTGCAGCCGAAGTTGCTGTCTCGAGCGCTCGTTGATAGCCTGCAACAGGTCACGATTCTGTCGTTCGATTTCGACGTCGACACGGGTTCGCAACAGATCGGCGGCACGCGCGAGCTTGACCGACAGCGTCGTCTGACGGTCCTCCACGGTCGCGCAGGTTCGCATCGCCGGCGCCATGCGGCGCGCCAGAAACGACGACCAGGTCGGATAACCCGCGACATCGTCGCCTTCGATGATGGACAGTCGCGATTGGACCAGCTCGTTATAGGCCCTGCTGGCGCCAAAACGAAACAGGCTACCGGTCGCGCCTCTTTCGAAGGAGGCGGCCAACGCCGTCAGTTCGGCAAGCAGATGGTTGTTGAATTGCAGCCCCTCTGCGCTCTGCATTTTTTCGAGCGCCTCGACAAGACGGCGGTCGATGCGATCAACAGACGGTACAAGCTCAAGGGCCGCCGACAGGCCAAGCAACGCCAACGGACGGTAGGTCTCGATTTCCAGGAGCCGTTGCACCAGTGCTCCGAGATCGTGCGACGTCAACCCGAGGTCGCAGACGAGGATTTTCGTGAAGCCTTTTTCGTCCACGCGGAAGTCCGAGGCGGCAACGCCTGCACCGCTCTTTGTGGCAACCATGGCCAGGCTGTTCTTGTCAAAAATCTGTTCGGCGCGCTTGGTCGGCGAGGCGCCCTGCTCCACTTCTAACTTGATCGCGACCAGCAATTGTCCGGTCTGCCGCAACGCGCGGATCAGCGATTGGACGGTATCATCGACTTTGTCGAATTGGCTAGCGGCAGGACCATTCGCGTTAGTCCAGATCCAGGTGAATGTTGTAAATTCCGAATGCTGCTCCCAGCGTAGCATAGCGGGTCCGATCACAATCTGATGATGTTTCGTCGATTGCTCAGGCGGCGGAAGATTGTGCTCCAGGCAGAAATCGATAAAGCGGCAGCGATCGCTTGCGGCCGCCTCGCCCTGCGCAAGAAAAGCGAAGTGGATCACGCTGAATGGCGAAACAAGGCGCGTGAAAGGGCGCGCGTGCACTTCGCCGAGCACGGCGTCGCGTTGCGGATGTAGCTTAAAGGTTCGCAAATCCAGTTCATCGATCATGTATTGACGCCTCGCTTCAGAGTGAGCAAGCAACCGTCAGCCTTGACGCGAGAAGCATTGGCGGTGCTGGAAAACGGGTGCACGCGCAAGGCACCGATCGAACTCGTATCGACGATCGATACCGAGACCGCCTTCAACTCGTGAAAAAGGTCTTGCGGGAGCAGGATCAGGCCAGCAGCTTGAGGCGGAACAGCTTCATCCAGCTTTCGACGGACGCCGCCAACGACGGCTGCCGGGTACGGACCGGCGTCTATGGCGAAATGCCGGTATTGGGGATCCATGCGCGTAGCCGTGCGCCAGCAAGCCGTTCCGTGATCTCGGCGGTGGCGTGCGGCCCCGTGTGACGATTGCCAAGATCGACGTGGACATGGTTGTCTGCCCCAAAATCCTGCTGACATCGCCCGCCATCGAAGGGGTGCCGCGTGCAAGTGATGGTACGCCGGCCCGCTTCCGAGAACAGCTTTCCGGTGGCGAGACGGATGCCGCGCGAGATCGTAGTAGGCAGGAGCGTCTTCCGATTTTGCCGCGGGGTGCGGACAGGCGACCTCCGGCGCCGGCATTGGACCGGCAACTGCATTGTCGATTGACAGATCGAGGCCCAAACGCGACTCCCAGACTTTGCCGCCGCCATCTATCCTGGCGCGGAGTAAGCGGTGCAGGATTTGGGCCAGCGCTGTAGAAGGGAACGCTCGCGTTTTTTTTGGCGCAATGTGGCTTTCGAACAGTCGGAGGCGGGTCTCAGACATGAAGCGCGCTTGCATTCTGACAGAAGCGCACGTGGCGCAGGCCACAGGGAATGACCTGTTTCGGTAAGATGATCGCTCGCCTGCCGCTGCCAAAGCCGTACGCTTGGCTGTATTGTCGAAATTGATCTGCTGTTGGTGCGGTCGGGCGGGCCCGTCAGGTAAATTGCGTCGCGTGCTCAAAGCGGCACACTTCTTGGCCTGCGATCTAACGGTGCACTCAACAAGGGCTCCTAAACCAAGTCTCGTCCGTTTATCGCTGGAAGCCGACTTATTGGGCGTGATCGCCTTGTCCGGCTTGGGCATTGACTTGACTTCCCAATGATCGTCGATTGCGGGCGCAAGCGTCTCCTCATGCGAATATCCCGAGGTGGCAACGACGATCCCCAACGGCACGGTACCTCCCGGGCCATTTCGATTCTGCTGCGAACGGATGGCGATGCCCCTTCAATTCCACCGCGCCATCGAACATCTTGAAGTATGGAGCGCAAGCGAGGATGGCTTCTCATTCGTGATCACCTATGAGAGCCCCGCCGGCCCCGGCTTTCACGGACGTCCCGGCTATGTGGCATCATGGCGCCCGCTTCACCAGAGCCGTGGCGCCATCAAGATCGGTGGCTCGCCCTTCAGAACGCTCGCCAAGGCCGAGGAGGCGTGCAACAGGATGCCGGAATATCTGACGGGAGAAAACTGATGTGAGGCTACGTCGCGCATCGCTAGCGCCCCGCCGCTACGTGCCCCTGACCGGCAGAGTTCGAAAGCCTCTTTTACGTGCTCGGGGATGCCTCCTTTCATCTGGTATGCGGCTCCGTGCTTAACTAAGTCACGCTACGCACCAAGGTTGGTTTCCGGTGTGCCCGCTACGAATCCGCGGAACGGAGACTCACCGCTGTGAGATCAGGAAACAATAATCTCAGTGGTTCGGTCCACTTCTTCATTGGACCATTATCTCCTGCATAGCGGCCCGCTGGGCAATTCGCTCAACCGAGAAGCGTCTCGTCGAGTGCGATCGACTTCGTTCCGTTCCGCAGTTGCCGCCCCCCTCCGGGAACGCCATTGCACCAGCGTCACCACTCCATCGAGCGGGCCTCAAGCCTCCGGAGGTGATTATGCAATACGATCGGATAGACGCCCGCATCCTTGAAATTGTGCAAAAAAACAACCGTCTAACGTCCGAGGTGATCGGCGAACTCGCGGGGCTTTCTGCTACCGCGTGCCAACGACGACTGAAGCGGCTCCGTTCGGAAGGCCTCATCGAGGCCGATGTCTCAATCGTTTCGCCGAGGGCCGTGGGACGACCCATCCAAATGCTTGTACTTGTGACCATGGAGCGGGAGCGTTCAGACATAATCGATAGGTTCAAGAAGGCCATCAAATCGTCAGCTGAAGTCGTCAGCGGCTTCTACGTTACTGGCGATGCGGACTTTGTCCTATACGTTACCGCACGCACCATGGAAGATTATAGCAGTTCACCAGGTGCTTCTTCTATAAGAACCCGGATATCAAGGGCTTCAAAACGATGGTCATATTGGATCGCGTGAAGGCGGGGTTTGCTGTTCCAGTTGAGACTCCGTCCGAGGATTGACCAAACGTTGATGCACGTATCTCAATCCTTGCGGACTCGCGCCGTGATGCTGGAGGACGGGCGGAGGCTTCACCTCACCGTGACGACGCCGCGCGCAGGAACTTTTGTACGGAACGATCCAATCTGAAGCCGAGATGACACACTCAGGGCAAGAAACGAGACTGTTCGTTCCTTACGTACAATGTGTGTCGGAGTACTTTTAGCGCGACGTCGTAAAATGCGCCCAAGGCCAACACTCAGAACTCCCGTGAGTCTCTGGCACAGCGTGGCTTACCGCTTTCAGCGGAAGGGGGGCAGGCCCCGCCTTCGTTTCCCCCGGCCATCGTCTCCATCGGGGTAGCGCGGGCGGGGCTATTAATTTCCAGTCGGCCCCTTGAGGGCGAGCCGGCAGCACATGCGCGTGAAACAGCTAGAGGCGCTAATCGGATTGCCACGTCCACCGTGCGGAGGCAGCGACGTGACGCTGACGCCCAAGGCGAGCGCTCGTACACGCCCCCAACTGTCCGGTCGAAATACGTCGAAGAAAAACGCTCTAACGCAGGATTTGAGCGTCAGAGCGGGGTTCGTTGCCTCAATCAACAGCAAAACATTGTTACAATCAAACTCAATTCCCCCATTAGCCAGCGGGCGGAGGCGCCAGGAACCGCATGCCAGGAGAGGGACCATGACCGATCACGTGCCCGCCGTCTGCGAAGCGCTCGACTGCTCGAGCGATGCAGCTCTCAAGCAGGTGTCTGGCACACAGACGATGCTTCAGCGGCCTCTTACGTCGCGCCCCAAGAAGCGGTGCTTTGTCAAAAATGGGGTTCTCGCGAGTCTTTCTGTGCAAGACCTCGCGGCAATAGAGGAGTGCCTTGAGCCGATCGTCCTGAAAGAACGTATGGTTCTTCAAGAGCCGAAAACGCGTGTCGAGCACGTCTATTTCATACAGTCGGGCCTCGTCTCGCTAAGGGTTGTCGCGGCAGGAAGCATGCTTGAAACGGCCGTCATAGGATATCGGGGGGTGGTCGGCGCTTCGTTTTTGTGGGGAGGACATCTTTCGATGCATCAATCTGTGGTGCTGTTTGCCGGAAGCGCGCACAGGATCCGTGTCGAGGAATTGCGTCGGGTGATAAAGGAGCGTCCTGAGATCCGGGAGCATCTTTTTGAGTACGTTCAGGCGCTGACATATCAGTGCGTTCAGACAGGACTATGCGGGGTTCGGCACGATCGGGAACAGAGGCTCGCGAGCTGGCTTTGTTTGGCGAGTGATGCTGTTGACGCTCGTGTGCTGCCAGTGACCCATGACTACCTCTCCTCCGCCTTAGGATTGCGCCGTGCTGGGGTAACGGAGACGCTAAGTCGATTCGAAGAACAAGGGTTGATTCGCAAGATGCGCGGCGTTTTGCGAATCGATGAACACGAGTCTCTCGAGCAAAGGGCATGCTGTTGCTACAAGCTTGTCTCCAGCGCTTATGCCTCGTCGCAGTCCGTAATCTCAGTAGAAGAGCCAGTGAGCTAGCAAATTCGCCAAGGTCTTCTGCCTCACCACTTCAGTTGTTCGTTTTTTTTGAAACGAGTTGGCTGTCTGGGTCAATCCATCAATCGGCCTTCGAGAAACTGCCCCGCAGGTCGGAAATGATTGGGGAGCAAGGTGGCCGGCCTCTTCCGTAAGCTTAAGCGCTCTGTTTGAGCTGAAGCAGTTTGGAGGATCTTCGTGAAAATGGAGAGCACTGCTTGGCCTGATGTGAGGAGTGATCTTGCGTCCACACGGCGAGGCGCCGCGATATTCCTGGACAATCTAGCAGATGGGGTCATCTGCGGCGCGACAGGTCGGCAGACCTGGGCTGCAAAATGGACGGAGATTGGAGACGCTCAGTGCCTTCTTGCTGACCGCAATATCAACAAGAAGGCCTTCGACGAGGCGGCCGAGGCCTGGCTTTGCGCGCTAACCTCCTTTGAAGTGGCCAGGCGCCTGATTAATAAAGACGATCCGAACAGTGGAGACATTTCGGCGAAAGTCGACGCAGATATACATAGGTTCGGATTGTCTCTGCGGCAGAAGGTTGAGCGGGTGCAGATTGCGTGGTGCGATCAAGCTGAATTTCCAGCCTACTATGTGCCCGCCGGTCATCCCGATTTATGCGCGCCGGCGGTCATTTGCATCAGCTGCGAACAAGAGACAGGAGCGACACTTCTCGGGAGACTCTTGCCGGCGGTGATTGGTCGAGGCATGTCGGTTCTTGTTATCTCCCATGACGACGTCTCAAATCGCTCGGGTGTCGAACCGGAAATGTTGTTGTCGTGCTGCTTGGACTATTTGTCATCGCGGCCTGAGGTTGATGCCGGTCGGATCGGCGTCTACGGAGACGGATTGTCGGCTGCGCTAGCTACCGCCTTCGCGGCGTCTGATCGCCGCGTTGCAGCGGCGGTTTGCGACGGCGGCCTTTGGAGTTTGGCGCGAGATCTTGCGGCCGTCAGCTGGATGACGAGAGCTGCAGATGCGGTCGACGAGGACATTGTGTCGACGCATCGCTCAGGTGAGAAACGCGATTGTCCGTCCGCTGCGTACTGTGTTCGTCGGAGCGCAGCCCACCGGACCAAGTATATTGGTTGATTACGTATCATGGCAGACAGGAATAGCAGCCGCCCTGAAGCATCGGAGACAACGGATGAACAGCGCGAATTGAGGCGCTGCAAGCAAGAACTTGCACGCCTCCGAGCGCTGGTTGTGCAGCTATCTGAACTAGTCTTACGTAACATAGTAGAAAGGGCAGAGCGTGGACGGAATTCGTAGGGCCCGAATGACAAGCCGGAAGGAGACTCGAGGGAAAATGGCATTGCAATGAAGTCATCTCCTTTTTTGCGTTTCTGGTCGGTCAAGACTGGGGCGACCTCCATTGAGTACGGCCTGATCGCGGTGGCGATTTCCATTCCTCTTATCCTTGCGCTGAATGGTCTGCGCACAAACCGAAACGTTGATTGCAGCTCTTCGCCTTTGTCCAACCTCTCAACCGACCAGCTTGACAAGTTGGATGCCGCACGCGAACGCAGCACGCGCAAGCAACAGACCTTCGAAAAGACTCCCGCTGGTTCTTCGGACCGATGATATGAAGGCGATAGGACAGGATTGCTGCGGCGTATGAGCCGGCAGTATATCTCGTCCCCGGTCATGCACCATTGGCTGCCAACCTTACGTTCTCTTCGCAGAGGGTTCGCCGATAGGCTGTGCAGCCCCGCGCATGGATTTTGAGATCGGAGCAGCAATGTCACTCCGCGGCAGGATCGCGCTCTTTCTCGCTGGCGCCAACCTCCACGCAACCTCCAGAGGCCGCCTGGCTTCGACATTGACTACAAGTGCCTGCACGGGGAGTTTCAGAGCCGCGACACGGTGCTGCGTGCGTTCTACCGATTGTCGAGAGTGGACTCGATTATGACGGCTGCGCGGTTGTCACCAGCCTAACCAAGGAATTCGCCGTTACCTCAGTTCAAGATGGAGCTAAGTCAACTTAACGAGTGTTTTAGCCCCATCGCTTCCGCATCGGTCTAGCTGGCACGCTGCGCTGGACCAGTGTTCAGATTGCCGTAGTTCGCTCCCGAGCCGCATCAGGCTGCAACGCAGCCAGACCATTTCCTGCTTCTCGCGTCTGCCACGCCGAAACAGCGCCTCGGCATACGTCCGCATGCGGAATCGGTACAGCACCCGGTAGAGATGACTGGTCATGTCCTGCTCTATGCCGTTTCGCCGAAGAGGAGCGTCTAGTCGCATCATTATCTTCACCGAATCCAACGTTTTGCTGCAATTTGCTATGGTTGACGCTTCAATTCAGCGCTCGACCGCCTTTTTCCGCGGATTTCACCACGTCACGGCAGACATAAGAGAGAAGAACGCGCAGGCGTGGTTTTGCTGCGCTATCTGGCCGCACCAGGCGTGTCTGTTTCACGACATCAATGTGGAGAACCCGACTACCGCGCAGCTAAACCATTCCGCGCCACCTGCTCCGGCAAACACGTTTTTTGCTATTTTAGGTGATGCGCCACACTTTTCGCAGATGGCACACCGATTGCTGAGATGAACAGCGCGGGCGCCAAGGGGCGGCATGTTGTTGTCCTCGCGACCGTGATCGCCGGCATCGAGACGACGTTCGCCTGGCTTTGGTGACCTTAGACCCTAGCCGTGACTCTGTTGACGAGCGCCGCGCAAGAAAGTGCATGGATGACACACTGGCGCACATCAAAACAGCCCATGATTGACGCCAGCAAGGCCGGTCGCACTTTGGGGACTGGTCCTTCGCACACGCAAACGACTTTGAATCTCTGGCCGCTTGGAGCGCTTCTTCTCAACGCGCTCCTCTGGGCTGCTATCTGCTGGGCTGTCGCGTCGTGCTCATGATCGAAATGGCGTACCCAAGCAGGCTAGCTCGTGCACTTGGTTCTCGTCGCGTTGGCTGGCGTGCTTTGGCCTACCGGAGCCATCGAGCGATGTGTCTCCGTGTGCCGCGGGGACCGCCACCATTGGACGCAAGACGGACAGACAACCAGAGGTAACTAAACAAAACTGGAGGTCACCGAGCCGCTCTGCAATTCGCAGATATTGATTCAGCTTCGCAATCAGTCACGCAGTACGGCGGGTCTGAGAGTTGACGATTACGCCCTCCACAGACGTCCGCACAGTGTCCCAGACTCAAAAATGCGCTCATGACCTTTCGCGCGGCACAGTTATCGTGTCCTGATTCCCCACACCGGGAATGCGATGGTGGACGCACTCTGTCGGCGAACGCGAACGGTACATTAGCGCTTGAATGAATGCGCCTCCAAGGGTGGTCCTCCTGGCTGAAACAGGATGGAAAACCCGACGACTGGGGCCATTGAGAAGCAACGACGCATTAGAACTCTTCACCAGAGTCTACCTCACCGTCATTTCTGCGCGCCTGCCATTCGTTGGCGCGTCGCGCTAGCTTGTCATATTCCTCGCCAATCTTAAGGAGCCTATCTCTAGCTCTGCCGTAATCCAACGATTGCGCCTTGGTTCGAGTCGCTTCCGCACGGCCTCGCCAGTGGTCGGGATCGTAGAGTTTACTTTTCGGATTCATGGCGTTGAACATGCAATCCGTAGATCAGAGAAATGCGACAGCGGTCCTCCGTATGATTACGTCAGCTGCCTTCCGCAATTCGATTCTCGATGTCGCCCAGCGCCAAACATCCTCCTGTTGTCTGGACTAACAATCGATGCGAGCGCGCTGGCCAAAGCGGATGCGCTGCGCACGCTTCGTGACGCTCTCAATCACATCAATGGCCTTCGACATCGCACACGACTACCGACCAAACCGCGATGTCCTGCCGCTCGCCCTCTGTTGGCCGCAACGCTTGTGGCTGGCTGCACTCGCAAACAAGCATTCCGCACCACCCACTGATTGCGCGGATCACCATGCATGAGCTGGCACACCATAGTGGACAACTGCAGTCTGCCTATAACCAGAGTGAGAGTGAGCTAAGATCTTCCGGTCCGGAGACTAATCCGCGTCCGGTTCATACAGGATTGTGCTCAAAGTATGCGAGCTCGATATTCACACGATCCGTCCACGAAGGCACTTGAATCGCACGTAGCGTTAGATTGTACGATCCTGCACAAGTGAGAACCACCTCCGACAAATCTAGACGCTTCCTGACAGCTCATGAGAATTTACCGAATGTCTCAAACGTCTAAGCTCTCGTCGCAAGAATCCGTCAGGCTTCTCGAGCACCCCGCCGACGACGCACCGGTCTGCGCAACTCGTGGGATTCCCCTCCAGTCCCAGCCGGAAGAAAACGAGCATTTCGAGAGCCGGGCGAAAGGTCCTCGCATCACCATAGCCGGACCGCAACGGACGCGCCCCCATTTCCGATGTCGCGCGCCTCTCCTCAGACGAGATGGAATGCAGGCAGCGGGGCCAGACCAACGACCACTTGAGCGCCCCGGTTCCTTTAATGGCTTGCTCGCACCGATCGAGTGCCGCCTTGGGGAGGCCTTGAACGCGGCTGGATTTAGACTCGCCTAACTCACCGCTGTTGCGACATCTTCGTCTAGTCCAGGCCGCAAATGCCACCCTGCGTTCGCGGCTACTGCCTGTTCAGCCGGCCAGGCGTTACAGACTGCCGCCGGCGCTTGCAGCGCAGATCAACACTGAGCCCTCGAAATACCCAAGCCATGACAATACCGACCGCACTCTCATCGGAAGCACACATTATCAACTGCTCGGGCAGTAGTGCTGCCATCGTAGCAAGCCTCGTTCGGCTTCGACCGCGGCTGATGCTGATATCGCCGTGCCGGGACTAATGGCCAGCCACCGCGTTAGGTCCGCAGGCCCGAAGGACTGCTTTCGCGGCCATTCAATCCTTCAACGGTTCCGACCTGTTTCCCGGTAGGCAGGTCATACTGCGCCTCGCGCAGGAACACCAATACCGCAGAACGTATCGAAGGAGATATCGTGAATCAAACACACCGAGCTCATTGGTCTTCGTTCCTCAAAGCGCACCATTGTACAACTGTTCTTGTTGTTGCTGTTGCAGCAACATTCCTCTGCCCAGCATGGGTAAGTGCGCGAGACGAGCCCCCGACCGCCGAGGAGCGAGAGGCATGCATGGAGGACGTGTTTCGCCTGTGTAGCAGCAGCATACCGGATCGTGCCGCCATCACTGCTTGTCTTAAGGACAAGCAGGCGAGCTTGAGCCGCCAATGTCGCTACGTGATATCGGTTCGGGATACTGCCAAAGGAAAACCAAACTCGAAATGAGGTACGACAAACCACCTCACATTTTCGATCGGCTGGGGTTCGGGGATTACTCCCGAGCCCGACCTGCAGCGCGCCAATGCCGGATCCCACATGAAGACAGCTGAACGAGCGCGGGCGATCAAGAGCCGCACCAACCGCTCGCAACTGACCGGACATCTCGTTTCAAGCGTTTGATCGGACGAAAGGCGAATGCACAAATTACCCTTCGATACAATTCTGATCGCCAACAGGGGCGAGATCGCCGTACGGATTATCAAGACATTACGCAAGTTGGGACTTCGTTCTGCAATTATCTGCCACGAGGTCGATGCGCGAAGCCCGGCCGTCTCGATGGCCGACGTAGCGATCCCGATCAGCGGTCGTACGCCGATCGCAGCCTATCTGGACATCGCACAAATTATCGCTGCCGCCCACAAGGCGAGCGCCGGAGCGGTCCACCCGGGTTATGGGTTTCTTTCCGAAAATGCTGAATTCGCAAGGGCCGTGATAGAGGCAGGCTTTTCGTTCATCGGACCCGCTCCCGAAACTATAGAATTGATGGGTGACAAGATCCGGGCCCGCAACTTTGTTCAGTGGAACGGCTTTCCGGTCGCATCCTCGGCGATCGAAGAAGATGATCCAGCGACGTTCGTTTCCAGGGCGCGCGCTATTGGAGCTCCTCTGCTGGTAAAACCATCGGGTGGCGGTGGCGGCAAGGGCATGCGGATTGTACGCGATCTTAGCACCCTGGAGGACGCGATTGACCAGTCCCGCAGTGAGGGACAGCGGTACTTTGGGGACGGCCGACTTTACGTCGAACAATATATCGAGAACCCGCGGCATATTGAAGTACAGGTGCTCGGCGACGCCTTCGGAAACGTGGTCCACCTCTTCGAACGGGAGTGCTCGGTGCAGCGCCGCTTCCAGAAGATCATCGAGGAAACGCCCTCACCGGCGCTGTCACCAGAATTACGGGAACGGATTTGCGAAACGGCGGTCGGCATCGCGCGTGCCGCGAACTATCAAAACGCAGGCACCGTCGAGTTCATTCTCGGCGAAAACGAGTTCTTCTTTCTCGAGATGAATACCCGCCTGCAGGTTGAGCATCCGGTGACCGAGATGATCACCGGCATCGATCTTGTTGCCGAACAGGTCTATGCCGCCGCGGGCAAAGAACTTGGCTTTTCGCAGGGCGATATCGTTTCGAATGGACATGCGATCGAACTCAGGCTGTACGCGGAAGCCCCCCAACGCGGATACATTCCGACGACCGGAAAAGTACTTCTTCTGGAGTACCCGGATGGCGTACGGATTGATAGCGGCATCTTGCAAGGCCAGCAAATCACGACGGCATTTGATCCTATGCTCGCAAAGATCATCGCGCATTCGCCAACCCGCATAGAGGCTGCGATGAAGGCCCATCGCGCGATTAGGGAGCTGGTTCTTCTCGGCTGCGAGACAAATGCAAGCTTTCTCGCGCGCATCCTCGCCGACGAGGCTTTTCTCGGCGGACAGTTCCATACGGGATATCTTGAGGAAAACCCGCACATTGCAGCGGACAACTTTGCCTCCGGCTTGTCTGCGTTCCTGGCAGCAGGAGCTCTCCTGGCGCGACCGGTCCGCGAGTCGGCCGATGCCGTACCCGAGCTTCACGCCGCGCTGGGCAGCTGGAGGAATTAAAAGTGCATCACTCTTTCGAGGTTGATGGCGTCGACTATCAGCTATGGCTTTCACCCGGCCAGCATGGCTATAGTCTTCACTTGCGTGACCAAGTGATTGCCCCGGTTGCGTTCGCCCATCACAGCGACAGTTACGGCTTGCTGACTATTGCAGGCGAGACCGAACCGGTCCGCTTCGTCATCGACGGCGACGTGATCCACCTAAATATCCGCGGCAGGACGCGCATTTTGCGCTACCGCGACCCTTTGCGTCCCCTCGCTTCCGCCGACCACGAATCAAGTCCTCTCGTGGCCCGCGCACCGATGCCGGGCGTAGTCGTTACGACCACGGTTTCGCCTGGTCAAACGATATCCGCAGGCACGGCGCTGATGCTGATCGAGAGCATGAAGCTGGAAACCATCATACGCTCACCACAGGACGGCGTGGTCGATCGGATTCACTTCAAGGAGGGCGAGAGCTTCGAGCGCGGTGCTGTGCTGGTCACGCTCTCGAAGGAAGGGCGTTAAAATGCAGCGGATCGCCTCCGTGGCGGATGTCAACTCGCAAGAATTTCGCCACAACGAGCTCCACAACAGACAGCTTGCGGCCGAATTGAAGGAGCGGCAACGCTCCGTGCGCTTCCACCGGCCCGAGCGGGAACTAGAGCGCCTGCGTCGGCAAAATAAGCTGTTTGTTCGTGATCGGATCGGGGCCTTGCTCGATCCGGAAACTCCGTTCCTTGAGCTTTCAACACTGGCCGCCAACCAGGCCTATGACGGCGAGGTGCCCGGCGCAGCGCAGGTCGTCGGCATCGGCATCGTGGCGGGCCGCGAGGTGATCGTTCACGCCGATGATGCCAGTGTCAAGAGCGGCGCATGGTATCCGCTCTCTGTCAAGAAGATCGTACGAGCTTTGGACATCGCGATCGAAAACCGTCTGCCAGTTGTTCATCTGTGCGACTGTGCCGGCGGATTCCTGCCCTTGCAGGCGGAGTTCTTTGCGGATCGCTACTTCGCGGGTCGGATTCTGCGCAATCAATCTGTTCTCTCCAAGATCGGAGTGCCACAAGTCGCGATCGCAATGGGCCATTGCACCGCGGGAGGTGCTTACGTCCCGGCGCTTAGTGAATACAATATTATCGTTGAGGGTGCGGGAGCGATTTTTCTTGGCGGCCCTCCAGTCGTGAAAGCTGCCACCGGGGAAACCGTGTCCGTAGAAGAGCTTGGAGGCGCCCACATGCATACCAGCGTGTCGGGTACGAGCGACTACTTCGCGAGCTCCGAGATGCATGCGATTGCGCTTGCGCGGGATATCGTCGCTCGCTTCAATCGCCCCGCAAAGGCCTTAATCGACCGAGTCGCTCCGGAGCCGCCCGCCTACGATCCGTCTGAATTGTATGGCATCATTCCCAAAGATCCTCGAACGCAGTTCGAGATGCGGGAGATCGTCGCGCGACTGGTCGATGGCAGCCGATTTCACGAATATCAACCGCGCTTTGGCACGTCTCTGTTGTGCGGCTTTGCACGGCTTCACGGATATCAAATAGGGATTCTTGCAAACAATGGCGTGCTGCTCAACGACAGCGCGCTGAAAGGCGCTCACTTCATCCAATTATGCGACAACAACCGGACACCCCTGCTCTTCCTGCAGAATACCACGGGTTTCATGGTTGGCCGCGAGTACGAGCGGCGCGGTATCACCAAGGATGGCGCCAAGCTGATCATGGCCGTGTCGGGAGCATCGGTGCCTAAGTTCACAGTCGTTTGCAACAGCTCGCACGGAGCCGGCACTTACGCTATGGCGGGACGCGCTTTTGATCCTCGGTTTGTGTTTACCTGGCCCCAGTCTCAGATTTCTGCGATGGGCGCGGAGCAAGCGGCGGGTGTGCTCACGCATGTTAAAGCAAGACAATTGGCTCGTGACGGTGGGCGCTTGTCGGAGCAGGAGTTGGCGGCCATTCGCGGACCGATACTCGAAGAGTATCGAGAGCGATCGAGCGCTTACTATGCAACCTCTGAAATCTGGGACGACGGCATTCTTGATCCGGTCGACACCAGAAATGCCCTCGCAATCACCCTAAGCGCTTCGCTGAATGCTCCGATCGAAGCGCCGGATTACGGCGTATTCAGAATGTAGCGCTTTGGGACCGAACACCACATGCGGTCGGACAGATGTTACCCTCGTTGGGCTTGGGCTCGGAATCGTCTGCAACATCAAATAGCAACCAGGGGACGCGATGCCGGAGGCCCGCCGGGTGCGACAGACGCCATCGGCCGCGGATATGGTCGCCTTGTGGCAGATCGTCGGCCGCCTTGCCGTCCAACCGCCAGAATTGATCTCGGGAGCTCAAAACCTTTCTTGAAATAGAGGGCTTGAATCTCACGTGGCGTGAGGTTGTAGGCTTGCAAAGCGGACCCAGGGTCAAGCTCTTGCAAAGCGGACCCAGGGACAAGCTAAGGTCAAACTAACACGACGCAAGCGTCGATCGCGCATCGGCTCCGCCGGCGGACCAATGCCCGGCCGCATGAATGCCAATATGGACGCGACGCCTTTCCGACGCTGTTGAACGCAAAATAGCTTCAGACGTTGGGCGGTTTCACCGTCAGCGCACGCATCGACAAGGAGTGCCTTTGAGGACCAGTGCAAATCTAAAGGGTGAGCCCGCCCACGCAGTCGGAAGGAGGCGACGATGGTGCTGGCCGACGGCGTGCTGAAATTGTTGAAGGCGCTCGCGACCATCAACAATCTCGAGACGACGCGGACAATCTTGAAGCTGGTCGAGGCGGCTCGCGATGGAAGGCCGTGGCGGTCGCGGGAGCAAAAGTGTTATTGGTCAACGGTCACGACCTATCCGCTCGCATCGTCTGAGGACATCAACCCCAACGAGCAAGTCGCGCTCCGCAGCATCACCCCCAGCGCGGAAACGTCGCGATCGGACCCGGCAACACCACAATGTCGGAAAACGCCCGCAATAGCTTGAGCAACGAACACGTCTAGGCGTGCGTCACCATGCCAGAAGATGAGATCGGCTTGCCGATCGACGTAGGTCGCATCGCGTATGCAAACAGCGACTTTAGGACAACTACCCACCTGTAGAGCCCGATGGAAGCCTTCAAGCAAATCCTTGGTAAAGTCGCCAGCGGCGCCACGCTGACTCGCGAGGAAACCGCGTTCGCCTTCGACAGCATGATGTCGGGCCAGGCGACGCCCTCGCAGATAGGCGGATTGTTGATGGCAATGCGGGTGCGCGGCGAAACGGTGGAGGAAGTTACTGGCGCAGCCTCCGCGATGCGGAACAAGATGCTGCGAGTTAGTGCGCCACTCAATCCCGTCGACATTGCTGGCACGGGTGGCGACTCCTCGGGGTCAGTCAACGTGTCGACATGCGCCTCCTTCATCGTCGCCGGCGCCGGCGTTCCTGTGGCCAAGCATGGCAACCGCGCGGTATCCTCACGATCAGGCGCGGCAGACGTCTTGGCGCACCTCGGCGTGAAGATCGACCTGAAGCCGGAAGACGTTGGTCGTTGTGTGCACGAAGCCGGCATCGGCTTCATGTTTGCGCCGACCCATCATCCGGCCATGCGGCGCGTCGGCCAGATCCGAACCGCACTTGGAACCCGCACGATCTTCAATCTAATCGGGCCGCTCTCCAACCCGGCCGGGGTCAAACGGCAGATCGTCGGGGTGTTTTCGCGCCAATGGGTGCAACCGTTGGCGCAGGTGTTGAAGAACCTTGGCGCTGAGTCGGTGTGGGTGGTACATGGCTCAGACGGACTTGATGAGATCACCCTCACCGGCCCGACGTTTGTTGCAGCGCTCGAGATGAGTGCGATCCGCACCTTCGAAGTGATCCCCGAAGAAGCCGGGCTCACCCGCTGCCGCAGCGAGGCGCTGAAGGGCGGCAACGCCGACGCCAATGCGGTCGCACTGCAAAGCGTGCTCGACGGCACACCAGGCCCGTACCGTGATGTCGCACTTCTGAACGCGGCCGCGGCACTGATCGTGGCCGGCCGGGCAGCGACGTTGAAGGACGGTATCGCACTTGGGCAGGAAGCACTCGATAGTGGTGCGGCGGCGGCGCGATTAAAACGCCTGATCGCAGTCTCCAACGCTTGACAGCCGAGATGGGCGATGTCCGACATCCTGACCAAGATTGAAGCCTACAAGCGCGAAGAAATCGCAGCCGCAAAGCGCGCGTTGCCACTGCCGGACGTCGAAGCACTTGCGCAGCGTGCGCCTGCTCCGCGCGGCTTCATCAACGCGATTCGCAATAAACACGCTGCGCGAGACTATGTCCTCATCGCCGAGATCAAGAAGGCTTCTCCCTCCAAGGGCCGCATTCGCGCCGACTTCGATCCACCTTTACTCGCGAGAGCGTATGAGGCCGGCGGCGCGGCCTGCCTGTCGATCCTGACGGACACGCCGTCTTTCCAGGGACATCTCAACTTCATGGCGGCGGCGCGGGCGCAGACCAATTTGCCTGTACTACGCAAGGACTTCATATTCGATACCTATCAAGTGGCCGAAGCGCGCGCCCATGGCGCCGACTGCATCCTGATCATCATGGCGGCGCTGGACGACAGCGCTGCGCGCGATATAGAAGCCGCAGCGCTGACGCACGGCATGGACGTGCTGATCGAGGTCCATGACAGCGCGGAACTCGATCGTGCCCTTACACTTCGCTCGCCGATGATCGGCATCAACAATCGCAACTTGCGCACGTTCGAGACCGCGCTTGCAACCACCGAGGCGCTGACGCCGCTGGTCCCGCAGGACCGTCTGATCGTTAGCGAGAGCGGTATCCTCAGGCCCGACGATCTCGTCCGACTTTCGCGCGTCGGCGTTTCGACCTTCCTGGTCGGTGAGAGTCTGATGCGGCAAGCTGATGTGACCGCTGCAACTCAATCGCTGTTGTCTGGCGCGACAGCAATCGCAACCGGAACGCAGTAATGACCGGCAAAGCCTTCCAGAGGAGCTGGATCGGGTTCGGCTTCTGCTCCTCGCCAACGGCGTCAAAGCGCCGCGGCGGCTCGCTGCTCCTCGGTCCGTGAGAATGTGCAACCACAATCCCAAGCGGCCGCTACAGAACTCAATCCAGATCACGGAGAGCCGGAGAGAGCGGCCTGCCGTAGGTCGAGCGGCGTGCCGTTGCCGACGCCATGGCTCGCCACATAGTGCGTGTCGCCGCGCGTCAAAAGGAAATAATCGATGATGTCCTCGCGAATGATAGAAGCACTCGGGTCTATCGCAACGATAGAACACATGATTCGAAAGTTTCGAGAATTGATCGATACAGACAGCTCGATCCCACCGGAGCTGCGGGGTGCGTTGCATGCAACGCTCGATGAGCATCTTCTCGCTGCGAGACAACGCGTACTTGACGTTCACGGAATACGATAGGCCGCGCTGATGCCTGTTACACCCGGGAGAACCCTGGCCGGCGTTCGCCGGCAATCAGCGCCAGCTTGCGCGACCGAAGCCTGCCGACCTGGTTCATGCACACCTGCACCGATCGTGACTTCGGGTTCATGAGCAACGGCTTGCCCTTGATCCCGGCAGTCCGCACGACGACCTTGATGTTCGAAGCACCTCGCTTCAATGGCTGCAGCGATAACAATCCGAAAGTCGCCCGGCTTTTGGAGACTGCGGTACAAGTGCGAATCGCTGCAACGCGGCAAGCTGTTTCGCATCAGTTAAGTTACTCATGTGGTGCCCGATTTCGATCTGTCCATCGCTGGCTGCAATATTCCCGCACCCCACGCCGAATGGCAGGTGCAACAATGATCAAAATATTCTCTGCCTAGCAAAGACACTGGAAACCGAACACCCTGCAGAGGTTGGTAATGAGCCGCCAGTTTCCTTCTGAGATGCGCGATATTCCGTCTGTTCAAGCAACCGAGTTCCGGCAGGCCATGCGAAATCTGGCCAGTGGTGTCGCCATCGTAACGACGGGAACGACCATCGGCAGGCGTGGGCTCACAGTCAGTTCTGTGACGTCGATCTGCATGGAGCCGCCCTGCCTGCTAGTTGGCATAAATGCCAGTTCCGAAACCCATGACGCAATATTCGCCCGTGGCAGTTTTGGAGTGAGCCTTCTCCGCAGCGACCAGGAGCACCTCGCACTGCGTTTTGGTGGCCGGGATGGTGCGAAAGGTGTCCACCGATTCGATACAGACTCCTGGACTCAGGGCGCCCTCGACGTACCACTTTTGCAAGGCGCAGTTTGCACGCTCGAATGCGTGTTGCACGACCACAAGGTCATTGGCACGCATACCATCTTTGTGGGACGAATCGTCGCAACCCGGGCCGGCCATGGCGATCCATTGATAAACTTCCGAGGCGCGCTTCGACCCTTACCGCATGGGTGAGCGCAGTTTCCGTGCAATCCCGCCAAGCGGTTGGACCCAATCCGGTAGATCATAACAAGGATCCCGAGCGATGATTATAGAATACTCGCCTGAGAAGGGCCTGCAGTTGGTGCAACCTTTGGATTTTTGCGGGTTCAAGCTGGTATTGAAGGGCCCGGTCCCCCACAACACTCCAGCCTTGAGAGGGATCACCCTCATTGATCAAGACAACGCGCTGGTTCCCATTGACTTGGTGCCTAAGCTGCCAGGTCACCCCAAGGACAGCGAAACCTGGGAATCAGCCTACAACAAGATGGTTGCAAGCGCTCGCGAGCACGGGTGGATCGATGTCAACGCGAATGCGATTCGCGCGCACATCGAAAGAAGGTTCTGATCAAGAGACGCTCCAACTTACTTCGATAACGGCGCAGACCTGAACCGTGCGTGCCACTCACGATGTAAACGTCTGCTTCCGCACCTGCCAGAGTTGGTAGCTCGTCTATTGTCGACAGACGAGTAGCATCATTGCCGCGAGACGATCAGACGTCAGGGACGAACTTGACCGACCAGAGTTGGCAAGCTAGGCGATTTCCGCGCTAGTGCCGCCGAACACTATCTTGGAAAACAGCAGGCATCGTAACTGTCGGTTGTTTCCTTGGAGCGCCACCACCCTCCTCTGCACCAGCGGCGGGTGAATGCACGCCAGATGCTTCGAGAACGGCGCGCTCTTCCAATTCTCTTATCTTGTCACTCAAAAGAGCCACTCTAGGGTCTGAGATATTCACACTGTGAGACCCAAAGGGCTTGAATCGTACGTAACGTTAAATTGTACGATCTGAGGTACGCCACTCTTCGGCCGCATCGAGGTAAGGATTGTGAATGTCTCAAGCTGTCGGACTCACGACGCAAGAGCTTAGCTTGATCTTCAATCCCAACGGCGGGCTTGTCGAAGTGGTCATGCACCGACTCTCAATCGCGGCGCTGAGGCTGGCAGCTAATCATGATGGGCTCGGCAATCCAGAACCGACACCATGCCTTTATTCTGCTGGCCGGGATACGCCTCGAAGTCAATTCAGCGAACGTACTCCTTGTTCTGTCCGCACACGTCGCTGGGCGCTCGCATGGCGTCATCATTGCAGAAATGCGCGAAAGGCGTTCCAACTGCCGACGTCTTCGATGGGCTCAGGCTGCAAGTGTCGCTCGGCATGACCGGCGCTATATCGGAAGAGATTGCGTCGCATCTCGGAGCAGCAAAGTGAAAAAACCCGATGGCGCCAAGAAGGTTCTGTTGAAGGACCACACTGAAGGTCAATGCCGCGCCATTATCGGCTTCGAAAATGGAGATCCCAGATCGCCCTATATGTGCGGTGAGCCTGTATTTAGAAAACCAGGAAAGAAGATATCGTCATGGTGCGCTTATCATTACGCGCAGATGCACGCAACCGCCGTCGACCAAAATGGAGCAAGTGATGAAGCGCGTGGGTTTTCAACCTTCAAGAAACATCCATCGCGCCCAGGCCTATGACATCGTCAACGACGTCTTTTTCCAGCTGAAATCGCCAGATGATCGCAAGCGGCCAAAGGCCACTCGGCGCAATAGCACCGCGATCGAGACCTCCCGAACAACTTCAGGAGCTCAGCGACTTGAGCGCGTCGGCACGGACGTATTGAGCAAGCCTGAGCGCAAGGAGGACTGAGTGGATCTCGGCACACTGATTGAGCGTAACGCAGGGTTCACTCCCGACAAACCCGCGATCCAGTTCGAGGGCGAGACGCTAAGCTACGCCGCCTTCAATCGAAAGATCGGGCAGATCGCTCGAGCGCTAAAAAGCGAGCTCGGTGTCAAGAGAGGCGACCGCGTCGCGATTCTCAGCCTCAACCGCCCAGATTATCTGGCGCTGCTCTATGCATGCGCGCGGCTCGGCGCAATGCTCGTGCCATTGAATTGGCGGCTTGCGGTCGCCGAACAGCTCTTCATCCTGTCCGACGCCCGTCCCAAAGTTCTAGTTATTGAACAGGACTTCGACGCACTCTTGCCAGCTCTGGCGGAGCAACTGCCCGACACCCACCCTGTGGGCCTTGATTTTGCGCCTCTCGGCGGAAGCAGGTGGGACAGCCTGCTAGAGCGAGGTCGCGGCGATGATCGCGATCCGCACGCAGACCTCTCCTGTCCGCTCCTTATCGTCTATACCTCGGGCACCACAGGACGGCCGAAGGGCGCTGTGCTAAGCCAAGAGGCGTTGCTGTGGAATGGGGTTATGGGTCAGCACATGTATGACCTCAGTTCCGCCGACCATGTCTTGACAGTATTGCCGCTATTCCACGTTGGCGGCCTGAATATCCAGACTACGCCAGCGTTGCATCACGGCGCGACTGTTACCATCCACACGCGGTTTACGCCCGAGGCGACGCTTGCTGCGTTCGAGCGCGACCGGCCTACGCTCGCAGTATTGGTGCCTGCCACGATGCAAGCCCTGATCAACCATCCTCGGTGGCCAACGACGGACATATCCTCGTTGAAGGCAATTTGCACCGGTTCAACCATGGTGCCGCAGCACCTCATCGAACGCTTTGTCGCGCGCGGGGTGCCGGTGCTGGAGGTTTATGGTTCGACGGAGACCTGCCCCATCGCGGTGTATACGAGGCTAGGCGGCGATTTTGCGCGTAAGGGGTCGAGCGGCTTGCCTGGCCTATGCTGCGAAGCGGCGATCATCAACGATGCCGGCAACGAGTTGCAATCAGACATCCCGGGCGAGATCGCAGTACGGGGGCCGAATGTCTTCTGCGGATATTGGGGCGATCAACAAGCAACACGCGAGGCTTTGCACAACGGCTGGTATCGCACCGGTGACATTGGCCGCCGCGATGCCGATGGATATCTTTGGGTCCATGATCGCAAGAAGAACATGATCATTTCCGGCGGAGAAAACATCTATCCGGCGGAAGTCGAGCGCGTGCTCATGGAGCATCCCGATGTCGCGGAATGCGCCGTCGTCGGCCGACCCGATCCGCGCTGGGATGAAGTGCCAGTCGCCTATGTGATCACGCGACCGGGGGTTCGGATCGAAACGGACGCACTGACGGCGCATGCCCAATCGCAGCTCGCCCGCTTTAAGGTGCCGCGCGAGATCGTTTTTACGAAAGAATTGCCACGAACGGCCTTGGGCAAAGTCCAGCATTTTGTGCTGAAGGAACTCGGTCTGCGATCGGGCGAACAAAGTGATAGCAATTGATTATCGCAGATCGGGAGCCGGCGATGTTCCCCTCCCCACCCGCAGGTGATCTTGCGTCTCAGATCCGCGAAAATCCCTTCGGTCACCGCTTCCATGCGAATACGGTGCTGCGAGCCTACCTTTGCCTGGAATGGCGCTTTCCACCCAATAACGCCAAATGAACCGGAAGTCGTTGATGCCGCGGATCCTGATTATGAATGCCGGTACCGCGCAAATGTCGGGTTCCGATCTGGCGGCAATCCAACTCTTGCTTGCCGCCAAGTCGGCCTGGCGCTCTGTGTGGTTTGCACAAGATGGCGACATAATAGTCTCTCCGGTAGCCATCCCAGCGGACCTGCTATCCTTTGCTGGTGCGACGCTTAAGTTCGACCCTTCGACCCTCTTGCTGCTTGTACCCGAGAGCGCCCGCGAAACGCCGGTCCTTAGCGATTGCAGCCTGCAGTGCAATACTGTCGTTGAACGAATTAACCGCCACATTCGTCTGAGAAATCCTTGGAAAATAAGTGCCTGCTACTCAACCGAAGGCGTTGCGCGCTTGGCCGCGATGCTCGGCATACCGCAAAACGGGGACGCCTTCGCCTTGCAGCGAGGACCTGATCTATTGAACCGCAAGAGCCACTTTCGTCAGTTGGCGACGAGTGCCGCACTTCCGCTGCCCAATGGATGCGTTACAACGAGTGCAGACGACCTCTTCAGAGCGGTCACCTTCCTGAAGTCTGAGACCGGCAGCGTGATTCTAAAGCTGGATAATGGAGCCGGCGGGATTGGAAATATCATACTAACCAGCGAGGAGAGCGCTCCATTACCTGGGGCAAGAGACACCCGGCGAGCGCTTTGGCCCTCGCTTGATCCTGATGCGCTTTGGTCTGAGATCATAACCCCGTCGTGTAAGACAGTGGTCGTGGAATCGTACCACTTGGCACACTCCCTATTCTACCTTGAGTATGAAATCGAGGAAACCGGCTCAATCGCATACGTCAACAGCGGAAACATACGTCTGCGTCGAAGCCACGATCGATCCGAAAGAGCTCTCGTCTGGACCGGGCTCGAGCTTCCAAGCGACCTGAGCCATGCGCAATGCTCGACCGCTCAAGCGCATGCCTATCGATTTGTGGAGCTTGCGCGGACCTTGGGATACCGCGGCATGATCAACATCGACGCTATTTTCACGACCGAAGGGCGGCTGCTGTTTAATGAAGCGAACGGTCGCTGGGGCGGTGGCTCGGTGTTACACAGCATTGCTGCCCGGCTGCTAGGCCCCAACTACTCCGACGCCTACGTGATTTCATCTGTGCGGAACGTCCAATCAAGATCTTTCGGAGCAGCATTGGATCATCTGGCGAATGAAAGTTGTCTATTCGACAGCGCAAGCAAGGAAGGGGTGATTCCGCTTGCCGCCGATCATGAAGCAGGCACGGTGGAGTGCCTCGTAATCGCGCGCGACAGGCTGGCGGTCCGCAATTTGGAGCATCGACTATTGAGCATAATCTGATTGGCACACTGCACCCGCACTTCAGCACCTGCGGGAAGCATCAGAGTGGCGGAGCGATGCAGAACGGCTCCGGCATTCAATTCCGCGGTCACAGAGAGCGCCATTTCTTCCGTTCGTCTAAGTAGTTAGTCATCCGTTCTTTGGTCGCGGGAACCCTCAACCCCGGATAGATGATGGTGATCCATTGCCAGGTTCATGGTTCTTTCCGCGGCCGTTTCTGTACAGGTGGGCCATGATAGTGTTCAAGAGATGTGGCATCTCGATGTGAGCAGCGCGACATCATTTGTCGCGCGATACGGGACATCAACAAGACCCGCGAGAGCCGCACATCGTTCTGCGCAACGGCTTCCGATTCGGATTCAAGCCGCTCCACGTGCTCGACGTCGAATGGTTGGATAGGCTGGCGGCCTGATTCCGGCTGGCCCCATCCCGTTTGGTTGACAGGAGACGTTACCGGGCGGTAGGGCGTGGGGGCATGAGCGAACAGATCATCACCATCAGCCGCAACGAGGCCCACGCGCTAGGGCTGAAGCGCTACTTCAACGGCAAACTGTGTTCGAAGGGGCACGTTGCGGAGCGGCTCGTTTCGGACAGGAAGTGCCTAGAGTGCAGTCGCGCGCGCAAGCGCGACAAGCTCGCCGATGACCCCGAGCACGCCGAAAAGGAACGCAAGCGCAAGCGCGAGTACATGCACGACAAGCGCGCACGCGCCAGAGTCCGATCTTTGGTGCCGAAAAGCAGGTCTCGTCAGCTTCCCGTCAGCTAGCCAGAGCAGCTTAGCCCGCGGGCGTCTCGGTGGCCTCAATAACCTCGCCCCGCGAGTGCCCATCATGGGGGCAGCGGGCGCAATCTCGCAATCGATTCAGTTCCAGTCGGACGGACGATAACGAACGATGACGAAGACGGCAAAATCGCTGCGTTGGTTCTGGCGCAACTCGTTGCAGAGTGCCGGCCAACACCCAATTCGGACAGCGCCAATCGCTCGTCCTGGCTAGCCGGCTTCATCGGCCAGCCGGGGGTTTTTCGATTACCCGGCGGTTCGCACCATCCCGTTTTGAACAGAAGTAGACCAGTGACCGCCGCTCGCCCGCATGCACCGGCTTTACCTCATGCCGCAAGCTACATTTGGTGATAACCACGGTTCCCAACTGTGGGCGAAATACCTCGGGCTCGCGGGTAGTTGGATATACCACGAACTCGCCACCCTCGAAGCCTCTCGCGAGCTGAACAATCACAGAATACTCGAAGTCAGGGTCGCTCTCCGCATCCAAATGGATACCAACAAAGGATCCAGGCGGCATGCGATGCATCTGGCATCGGCGAATGACGTACTCTGATGACGCTCCGAAGATCTTCTGAAGTGCAAAGCTCCGGTCTTTTCTTTCAAGTAGTTCGATAATCTGTGCTGAAGCCGGACCATTCACGTTGCTAGGCCGACCGCCGGGGGGATCTACCCGCAGCCGCTTTACAAACACATTGTGGGAGTCGTCAGCATCTCCCCTCCGAACTTCCTCTTCGGGAATATCGGACTGCAGCTGATCGATCCTTGCCAGGTCATTTTGGGTGAACAGCGCCCCAGGCGCAACCAGAACCGTACCCTTATCTCTCAGCTCTGCGCGGTATTTCGCGAGGACCTCTTCAGAAAGCAGACCAGATTTATCATTCATTGCGCGCGCCTTTCAGCTTCACTCAACAATTGCGGCTTAAGCGCGTCTTCCAAATCCTCCTGCATCGAGCTGATTTCCCGCTCCCAGTTCTCGCCATCGAACTCAACCATTCTTATTCCCTTGATAGTTGTCCTATCCAGGCATCGAACATTTACGCTGAATCCTGACGGATTCGATCTCGGCCGATAAAATGGCTTTACGCCGCAAACCCGACAAAATGTGTGCCGAGCGATGTTCGTGTTAAACTGATAGGTCGTGAGCAATTCTTCGCCGCACTCAATCGCGAGCTTGTCGTCGGGAACGAGCAAGTGCAGGAATCCGGACATTTGGCAGATTGAGCAATTGCACTTCACTGCAGAGATTTCTTCCGGCGCTCGGACGTAAAACTTGACCGAACCACAGTGACAACGACCACGGTGGTCAACCTCCGCCTGATCGTTTTCGTCAAGTGACTGAGTTCGTACCAGATTGCGGCACCACTCCAAGTTGAGCTGATAGGCACGATCGAATTCCTCTGAGAAGCGGTTAACGCAATCGACCGGGACAAGTTCGCTAATGAGCCGGCTTGTCATTTCTCCGTGATATTTCTCCGCGGGATCTTCGCCACCCACGTGGATCCGGAAATACTCAAGATCGTCAGACCGAGCGTCGAAGATTCCGACTATGGTGGTCCAAAGTGACTGGATCATTTCCGCAGCATGTAGCTCAAAGGCGACCATGTAGGCGCAACGCACTATGGGGTCTCTCGACGATAGGCCATGATATAGCGCACGCAGGTAGCGGCGCGTTGCGGTGCCGTAGTTAGGCTTTATCGCTTGACCAAGCAGCCGCGACGCATCTTTTCTTAGCAGCTTTGAGTGGAAGTTTTCCGTGTCCAGAATATCGGGTAGCGCAGCGTTGCCGCCCTGCAGAACCCGACCATGACCTCCCGTCTCATCCCAGCAGATAAAATTTGCGACCACACTGGTCAGCTCAATGTCCCTCGGAAGACCTCGATTGCGATTTATTGCATCGAATATGAGATCCTTCTGCGATCCTGCTTGCAGGTAGGGGAACGCCTGTGACATCGCAAAATATTCAGGTAGTAGGCTTGCAACCTGACCTTTAGACAACTCTGCAGCGAACGGATGGGGGCCGAACGCATCCCGAGCGTGGTGAGCCAAGTGCTCGCCGACAGTTATCTCTGGACGCTGATGCAGTTTGAAAGAAGAAGCAAAAGGCGACACTTGAACCTCGACAGTGCAGAGAGAACGTTTGTTGGGCGAGGAAAGAAAAGAGCTAAACAGGAGCGAACCGACGTGGGTTCCTGTTGTCATAACAGCCTGTTCAGCCCTGACAGACTGTAAGCCGTGACTCGCATTGCAGGCTCTCGGCACCAGAGATTGGCACGAGCGAGGCAGCGATCGCGAACACCGTGACCATCAAGCGGTGACTGCCGAACAGTCCGTTGGTCAAGAAGAGTGTTCTCTTCCAGGGAGTTGATGCAGGCGCTGAAGCAGCGACCGGGGCAGCCGTCCTCCGGCGGCGGACGTCTCCATGCACTGATATTTCGACTTTCATCAGATCCCGATTTTGAAGTCCTCGACGCTGCCGGCGTTCGCCGCCAGCCCTTGCTGCATGCTCACAGCAACCACCGTGCCAGCGCCGTCCTTACCTATAAGCTTATGATTACCCACAGCAAAACTCGGGAAAGACCGATCACGCCAGGTGTTTTGAACCTGACAGGATTGGTGCGGCGGTCCGAAACCGGACAACGACCGTGGGCCAAGGTGTTAGTTCCCACACGGTGACCAGAGGCTGATGCTGTTCGAAGCAATGATGTTTGATGAGCCCTCGGCACGCGAATTGGCCAACGCCACTCTAGGAGGACACGCGTCGAGGCATATGAATTGTCGGTACGCGGTCTCCCTCGCGTCAGACCGGATCGCGAGCCGAACCGAGGGCCATGCGAGTTTGTCGTTCGACCGCTCGCACAGACCGAAAAGATGCTCATGCTTGGCCCACGAACGCCAGGGAGCCAGCGGAGCCGCGGCGATATCATTTTGCTTCAATGGAAGAGATGGCAGGTTTCTAGAAAAAGAGCCGCTGCTGGATTTCTCCAACAGCGGCTTAAGTCTCGGGAGAAAGCAGACGACCGGTCTGCCAGCGGATCGGGTCTCAGCACAAAAGAATCGTCTCTTAACAGGCGGCAATGCGGAGATTTTTTATCGCGCCCCATGTCAAAATGGACACGCCGGAGAAGACGGCGTTGGCCCGCGGACTGATGACAATCGTCGGGGGACGCTGCAAGCCAGGAATGTCGTGTCCGATCGTGGCACCAGTTCACCTGCAATGTCATACTCGCCTGCCCGCGCCAAGATTGCCAACTGGGTCGCCGACCACAATATCCGGCGACCGCATTCGTCGCTGAAATACCTGCCCTCCACGGCCTACGCCGCACACCTCTCCATAACGGACGATCGGCTACGAACCTCGACCAGTTCCGCCGATCGTCCGCCGCTCCGCCCACGCCACTTGGCGTACAAAAACTCCAAGACTCTAAGCGCCGCTGGATGAACATTTTGTAGGTCACGCGGCAGCGATGCTGGAGTTTCCGTCTTTGGCTTTGCATAGGCCTAACGCAAATCCGCAAACGAGACAATTGTATGGAAGCGCGCAGGTGAGACGTTGGTACGTTTCGGACAGAATGAACTGTTATGATTTAAGCGACGGGATTGAAGATGAGGGATCTACGTTGCACTAGTCGTTCTATCCCAAATCTGATCGCGCCTCACGCGCGTTGTATGATACTGAGATTGCAACTTCAAAGTTGACGCAGTTCGCGGTTCCCTTTTGCGCAAAATAACGCTCCCAGCACCAAACGGTTCCAATCGAGGCAATTCGGACTATTGTAGCCATAGCCGAGACGGGCAGCTTATCGAAAGCTGCAGCCAAGCTTCGACTTAGTCAGCCCGCCGTCAGCGCTCAAGTTAAGCGATTACAGGGGCTCATTGGTGGGCAACTGTTCGTCAGAACAACGAATGGCACGACCCTCACAGACCTCGGCGAACTCGCCCTCCAGCAGGCACAAATAATACTCGAAGCCAACGACCAAATGCTCAGGCTTGGAGGTCATGGCAACGCGCCTGTTCATCGCGTTGGCCTAAGCAACCTCTTTGCTCAAAAGCTTCTCGAGCGGGCCGGAAACGACGACTTTTCCGATCTCTTTATACATGCCGATCATTCCAGCACGATCCGTAAGGGGTTGATCGAAGGCTACATAGACGTAGCCTTTATTTTGGCGCCATATGTCGATTCTGAACTTTCAAAGACCGTACTTGAACAACGGGCATTCCCGGCAGTCTGGGTTCGCTCGCGCGAGTTTGTTCTCAGTCCCGGCGCTCCTATTCCGATAATAACGCTTCCTGACCACGATTGGATGATTGGTCCGTTAGACAGGATGGGATCGGCTTACAAGGTTGTTCTTCACACCTCTGACTACTTGGTGAGGCTGTCAGCCGTACGCCTTGGCATCGGCCTAACTGCCCTGCCGTCCTTCTCCGTGCCTGACGATTTGGTTCGATCGCCTGAGTACTATTTGCCTCAATTGTCCGACCTCCGAGCCCTCATCTGTGCGAGGCCGGGGCTTCGAGAGGAAGTTGCGACCAGACTTGTGAAAAGGCTCATGAAGATATTCGACGACAAACATCAACAAACCGGTTAGCAGGTGGTCGCTAGGTACAGAAACTGAGATTGTCGATGACCTGATGCATAGCGAACAGCCGCCGGCGAGCTACTCGCAAGTCTGACAGTCTGGATCTCCGGGCGGCTTGCTCAGATCCCGCATTTTCGGCCGATAGCAAAGTCTTGAGCGTGCCGACAAGAACCTTGGTATGCGCCTTGCTTGACGAGGCAACAACACCATGTGCTGCGCACCGAGCTGGCAAATTGCATTCGCTTGCTGTCTGGCCCCAGACATGGTGTTCCGGATGTCAACCCATCGTGGGCAAAAGCGCGCGAACGAGAACCTGAATCGATTGATTGCCGGCCCTGCCTTCACGAAATTGTCCGCCATCTGAGGTCACGATGAAAGCTGCTCTCGTATTCGATTGGAACGGCACTCTGCTCGACGATGCCGATGCGGTGCTTCAAGCAACTAACACCATTCTGGGCAGCTTCGGCCGCGCCGCCATCGATATGCAAACCTTTCGAGACCAATTCGACGTCCCACTGTCCGTCCTTTACCGCAATCTCGGAATGTCAGCGCGCGAAGTCGAAACAGTGGATAGGGATGATAGCGCTATTTTTCACGACACCTACGAACCGCTGGCGAGCAAATCCGCTCTGCGCGAAGGCGCGCGCCGTATCTTGGAAACCGCACGTCAACAAGCCGTTTCAACCATCATCGTCAGCAACCACATCGTCGACCCCCTTCGTACCCAACTGCGAAGGCTGGGAATCGACGATTTCGTTAGCGAGGTTCTGGCCTTTGAAAGCCGCGCTACTCAATATAAAAGCATGAGCAAAGGCGAACGTCTTCGCCAGTATATGGAAACACACAATTTGAACCCGGGGTCAACCTTCATCGTCGGGGATATGCCGGTCGAAATGGACATTGCGCGCAATCTTGGCTTGACCAGCATAGCCATTACCGGCGGATTTGTTTCCGAGTTGCGCTTGCAGGCGGCGCAACCTGATTACCTTATTGATGACCATCACAAGCTGCTGCCCATTTTGCGAGACGGCGGCCTTTTTCCGAGACGCATAGTCGCTTGCGGACTCTTCTTACTGCATTTTGCGGGAACATCGCTCATGTCGGTGATGTTGGGCAAGGCCATAAGCTCAAGCTGGTCGATAACAGCATGACGATGGGGCATAGCGGCGGTCGCTTGCTAGTTTGCCGATGGCCTTCGCGTTGATCTTGCAACCTTACGCTCTCGTCAGTCGCGGTGCGACCAACAGCGGAATATTCCGAGACTTCGCTGCCTTTTTGCCGGGCGACGAACCAGATACTTTGCAATATCCATCACAAATGCCACAATGGATATTGATCGCGGCGTGCGATTAGCGAGCGAAACGGCGATAAGCGTGCCGGTTCTGATCGTCGCCGCGCAAAAATTCCATACCTCTGTTGCTGAAGGAAAAGGTGACTTGCCTCATCTCGCACTTTCCTAAAGGACAACGGATCACAGCGATGGGAACAATGGCCTCGCGATTTTCGGTAGTCGGCTATCTTCGTGCCGGTGCGACATATGTTGCGTTTTGCACTCCGATTCTTCTCCGACACGCGGTTCGACCAGGAAGGTTGCGCTTGCGGTCGATGGAGTGGTGTCACCGAACTCGGCCAATGCTCCGCTTAGTCCGCGTTTGACTCCTGGCGGAACATGCAAAAACGATGCTGAAATCTGTGCAGGCATCCGACGGTCGCCGAAAATATGCCCAAAAGATCAGGCGATTTCGGGTTGGTCGGTGTCCATGATGGCAGGGTCCCGGCCTAAATGACAATTGGCTGGCGTGAGTTTTTTTGCGACCGGCCATTCCAGACAGAGAGGAAACTCGCGGTGTCACAAGCGTTCATTCCGCATGCCACGGTCAAGTCGCGCATCGGCGCGATCTTGCGTGCCACCAGCGGCAACTTCCTCGAGCAGTTCGACTTTTTTCTGTTCGGCTTTTACGCCAGCGCCATTGGGAAGGCATTCTTCCCGTCCGAAAGCGAAACCGCTTCGCTGCTCAATACCTTCGGCGTGTTCTGGCTGGGCGCCTTGATGCGTCCGGTCGGCGCGATCGTGCTGGCAGCCTATATCGACAAAATCGGCCGTCGCCAAGGTCTGATCGTCACGCTCTCAATCATGGCAATCGGCACCGTGATCATCGCCTTCTGTCCTAGCTACGTGACAATCGGCATTGCCGCCCCCATCATCGTGCTCGTCGGACGGCTGTTGCAAGGCTTTTCCGCCGGCGTCGAGGTCGGAGGTGTTTCAGTCTACCTGTCGGAGATCGCAACGCCAGGCAAGCGCGGCTTCTACACCTCGTTCCAGTCCTCCAGCCAGCAGGTCGCGATCTTTGTTGCGGCGACCGTGGGCTACGTACTGAACGAATCGATGTCGGTTGAAACCGTGGCCGCCTGGGGCTGGCGTATCCCGTTCTTTCTCGGCTGCCTAATTATTCCGCTTATCTTCTTCCTGCGCCGGACGCTGGAGGAAACTCCGGAATTTCTAGCCATGAAGAGGCATCCCACCGCCCGCGAGGTCTTTGCCTCGGCGCTCGCGAGCTGGCGCGTCGTCATTCTCGGCATGATGGTCGCGATCCTGACCACAACAACTTTCTATTTCGTCACAGTTTACACGCCCACGTTCGGCAAGACCGTGTTGAAACTGTCCACCCAGGACGCGCTCTTGGTGACGCTCTTGGTCGCCGTAACCAACTTCATCTGGAATCCAATTGGCGGCGCCGTCTCTGATCGACTCGGCCGCAAGCCGGTTCTGCTGACTATTGCGGGCCTTGCGTTAGTGACCACTTATCCGGCCTTGCACTGGCTGGTAAGCGCCCCCACTTTCGGCAAGATGATAGCGGTGGCGATGATGTTTTCGTTCTATTTCGGCATCTACAGTGGCACTATGCTGGGTGCCCTTGTCGAGATTGTACCAGTGCATGTGCGCACAACCTGCTTCTCCCTGGCCTTCGCACTCGCCGCCGCCTTGTTTGGCACCTTCACGCCGTTCGCCTCGACCTGGCTAATCGACCGAACTTCGGACAAGGCTTCACCCGGCTTCTGGCTGATGATCGCAGCCCTGCTCGGCATCATCGCGGCACTTACCATCTATCCCGGGACCTCCAGGCCGTTGAGAGTTGCGAAACCGTCGCGCCCTGAACGGCCCAGCAAGGTTTTAGGCGTGCCGGCCACATCGCGTTAGCCAGCGGTCCCGACCACTCATGCCCAAGTTCGCCGATCACGTTACGGCCACAAGCAAAACTGTGGCCCTCGGCGGGATTTCCGCAGCGATCGTCAGGGTCCATATTGCGAGATGGGAGATTCATCCACCCGATCATCCTGGTCGATCCTGTCATCGACCGGTATCGGTGGGCTGCCAGGGCTGATGCGCCGCGTCGAAATGCCATGCCGATAGTGGGCGCTCGACTGGCGAGGCGTCTTCCACTCTGCCGAGCTGTTATTGCTCGAGCTAAAGCACTTCTTGCTACGTTCAGGCATGATCAGTCGCGCCCTGCGTTTTCGACCCATTTTGACCCCGAACAATTGATCATGCCCACTCTGCCTTATTCGTGGCGCATGCTCTCAAAACGCGCCCGTGAATGCGGCCGTGGCGCACCATGAATAACCGCTGTTAGGATCGGCAACAAAGCGCTCGCATCGGTAACGATTTCGATGTATGCGGCGTTGAAGATCGAAGCGTCCTTATCCGTGTTGGCGGACACGCGTGATCCGCTCCCTCGATGCCGACGCCATGTTGGATCGCCCTGAAACGCCGACGGCAATACAGGTTTGGCCGAATGGGCCTTGCCGGCCTGCCCCATCCGACGGCCGATGTGAAGCAGCCCTTCTGCATCAACGCAGGGGAGCAGCGATAGCTGGCGCCGGGCATGGCGGCGTTCGCTGAAGGCCCAGATCGATCCTTGTCCGCCTTGCACTGCAACGATGCCTCCTTATCAGCGCTGGCGCTCCTTTCCGCGGCGACGCGTGTGCTCCGATACTATTCCATCGCGCAGACTCTTCGGATCAGACCTCGCGTGCCAGTGTCGCAAGGTCGCTTTCGAGCTTGGGCTGGTGCTTGAAGATGGCGTCGATCAACGCTTGCGCCGGCTGCTCGGCGACCTCCACCAGCGCCGCTTTCTCAGCGCGCGCGGGGGGAGCGAACACCCGCTTGACGACGGTCGGCGAGCCTTTGAGACCGCATCTGGAGAGATCCTCAACGCCGGCGTCCTGCGCGCTCCATTTCGCGATTGGTGCGCGGGCGGCACGCAATGCGTCTGCCATGGCACCGCGGCGTATCTGGTTGGTCGCCTCCAGCATGGTGATGAGACACGGCAGTCTGGTGTGCAGGACCTGGACACCGCCTTCGGAGCGCCGCTCCGCTTCAATTGTGCGTGCGGTGAGATCCAGGGCTCTGACCTTGGCGACGTAGGTCAGCTGCAGCATGCCGAGCCGCTTCGCGATGCCGGGCCCTACCTGCGCGGTGTCGCCGTCGATGGTCTGCTTGCCCGTAAAGACGAGGTCTAGCGGGCCATACTCCTCGCCAATTTTTCGGATGGCGGTGGCCAGTGCATAAGTTGTTGCCAGGGTGTCGGATCCCGCGAAGCAGCGGTCGGTGAGCAATACGGCGCGATCGGCACCAAAGGTCAGCGCCTTGCGTAATGAGTCCTCGGCCGACGGTGGCCCCATTGTAAGCACGGTGATTTCGCCGCCAAACCGATCGCGCAGCTCCAGCGCGGCCTCGAGCGCGAAGAGGTCGTATGGATTGATGATGGTCGGTACGCCCTGACGCATAATCGTATTTGTTACAGGGTGCACGCGGATCTGCGCGGAATCGGGGACTTGCTTGATGCAGACGACGGTGTGCATGTGCTTCTCCAGAAGATACGACAGACAGCTGGCGAAGAGAGCAGCAAGTGTCGTACCAGTTACGCGACGCTTCAAACGATTGACGCCTAATGCAAAGGCTTATCCGCAGGTGGGTGCTGTTTAGCCCGCCGTTGCAGGACGACAACACTCCGACATTCGTCGTGGCTGCGACAGCGCCATTCAAGAGGCTTGATCTGTGGCTGATCTTGGCCCCAAAGAGCACGGCGCCTGAGACGCGCCGTGCCAGGGTCAATCCCGGTGCCGATCGAGCCCTCCGCCGCGACGGTCGCAGCGCGGCAGATGCCCAGGCTCCGGGTCAATTTACACTGAAATACCTTGTATCCCGAACAGCAAGTCGCCCGCTCGCCGGAGAGGCTGACTGTCTCTCGCGACTGCGGCTTTTTGGTTGACCGCGCCGAGCTCGGATAAATGTTGTCTTCGGCGCCCATTGGCGCTGATGCGGCGGACCGTACGCGATCGTGATCGGATCCAGCGTCCGAGACATCATGGCTTGATGTGTCAGCTATTCGCCGTCACTTGAATTGGTCGCCGTCCCGAGAAGCCGCCGGGTCCGAATAATGCCTTCAGAAGCGCTTGATCTCGACCCCATATTTCCGCAACGCATAGCCAATCTGGCGAGGCGTTAGCCCAAGCAGGCGCGCCGCCTTTGCCTGCACCCAACCGGATCTTTCCATAGCCGCAATGACACGTTCGCGATCGGCCATCTTCGCGCCACTTACGAGGGCTGCGCCGGCAGGCGCTAGCGGAGTCATCTCGCCGCCGGCCGGTGAGACCGGAGCAGCAGTTTCAATTGGCCGCGTGGCAGGCTTGACGTGCACTGGTACGGCCGCTCCCGGCTGGAGCGTCGTCTCGTCCGGTTTACTCTTCCATAGCATCACAGAAAGGCACTGACCGTGGCAACATGCAAAGTCACTTCTGAGGATCGACGGTCCCGGCGCGAGGGTCGCTGTGCGTTCCACGCAATTTTCAAGCTCACGGACGTTGCCAGGAAAGCCGCAGTTCATTAGCACATCGATCGCACTCGCATCGAAGGTTAGCGCACGGCCGTTCTCGCTGTTGAACATCCTGAGAAATTCGGCAGCGAGGAGCGGGATATCACTGCGCCTTTCGCGCAGTGGCGGCAGCAACAAGGGAACCACGCTGATGCGATAATAGAGATCCGCGCGGAACTCGTTCCTTGCCACAGCCTCTTCAAGGTTCTTATTGGTCGCGGCAATCACACGAACGTCGACCTTGATTGTCTGGTTGCTGCCGACGCGCTCAAACTCCTGCTCTTGCAAGACTCGCAGCAGCTTTGCCTGGAACGAGCCAGATATCTCGCCGATTTCATCGAGAAACAGCGTGCCTTTATCGGCAAGCTCGAAGCGCCCCTTGCGCGAGCTAAACGCGCTGGTAAAGGCACCTTTCTCATGACCGAACAACTCCGATTCCAGGACTGTCTCAGGGAGCGCTGCGCAGTTGAGCTTGATAAAGGGCCGCTTTGCACGCGCCGACAGCTCGTGAATGGCCTTGGCGACCAGTTCCTTTCCGGTGCCGGATTCACCGCGCAGCAGAACCGTGCTGTTCGATTTGGCTACCACCGCGATCTTCTCCAGCAAGCTTCGCAATGGCGGGCTGTCGCCAATGATCCCCTGGACATGAACCTTCTTACGCTCTCGCGCGGGCTGCCTCAGTTCGGACAATTGCTTTTGCAGCCTGTCCTTTTCCACCATCAATCGTTCGCGGTCGCAAGCGAACAGGCGATGCAGCTTCACTGTCTGCCCGACGAGATTGGCGATCATAGTGAGCAGCTGCACGTCGTAATCGAGCCGGACACTCGACCTGTTGTCCAGAATGCGGTCGATGGTTAGCGTGCCCACGACTTTCGCATCAATACGAATGGGGACGCCGATGAACGACACTGGCATGCTGTCGGAGGCCCCGAGCAAATTGATGTCCGCAGCAGTGAAGGCTGACTCCACTGTCACGTCTTCTGCGATGAGCGGCTTGTCCGTCGCCACAATCTGATCGATTGCCTTTTGCGGCAGGCGCATCCGATAGCGCTCATCGCTTCCTTCGCTCCAGCCGGCACCCACGGTAATCTCCGGCATTCCCTCTTCGTCGAAGAGCGACACGATGCCATGCCGCATCTGCACAAATGACTGGAGAAGATCAACGACGTTGGCTAGTGTGACTTCTAGCCGGCACGGGGCGGCGAGCACTTTCGAAATTTCGAAGATGCCGGTCAGCGCGCTCTCGCGCAACGGCGCAATAGACACCTCGCGGTCCGTATCTGACACTGAGTTAGGTCTTTCGCGTGCGGAAGCAATATGCAGCATGAGGAGGTCTCCGTTTTTTTGATCGTCCTCCCTGACACCTTGTTCGGGCTTGCTAGCTTCGTGTTGCATGTCATTCTCGCTGTAGCCTTCAAGTTGACGAGATGACACGGAAAGATAACACCTTTTCATGGCACGGCGGTAACCTTACGGTGCCTTGCTCTACACATTTCATTGTTGCGGAATCATCGCGCTAATTTGGCGAAGAACACGAGTTCGACTGATGTCGCTCAAATGCGCCGCGAATCGCCAGGTCTCACCGATTACAGATGTTGTCCGCCATTGATCGGAACCTCGGTACCCGTCACATAACTTGCCGCATCCGAGCATAAGAAGAAGATGACCTTAGCGACTTCTTCGGGTGTGCCCACCCGGCGCAACGGGATACTTGGCACAAGACGCGCTTCCGTTTCCGGCGATAACATGTCCGTTTTGATTTCGCCCGGCGCGATCGCGTTCACGCGGATGCCGTGCGGCGCATAATCGTGTGCCATCTCGCGTGTGAGACTCGCGAGCGCAGCTTTCGACGTCGCATAAGCGCTGCCGGCAAAGGGATGCACCCGCGAACCTGCGATTGACGTGACATTGACAATCGATCCTGACGCGTCTTTCAGCTCGTCAAACAGACCCTGCGCGAGCAGGATCGGCGCGACCAGATTAAGATGGAACACCCTCATCCAGGTTTCGACTGACGTCGCCAACGACGTCAGTCGGGTGCCATCCGCGCTTTTCGGCGAAATGCCGGCATTGTTGATCAATGCGTGCAACGGCGCGCCCGCGAGTCGTTCCTTGACCGCGCCGATCACGCGGGGCAGCATCCGATGGTTGCTGAGGTCGACCTGGACATGATCGTCGGCCCCTGAGTCCCACGGGCACCGCTTGTCATCAAACCGTTGGCGCGCACAAGAAATGATACGCCAGCCCGCTTCCGAAAACAGCTTGGCGGTGGCGTGACCGATGCCACGAGATGCTCCTGTCAGCAACAGCGTTTTTCGCTCCTCCTGGACGCGGGCTTTATCGGCGTGAAACGGGCAGCCCACGTCCGTCGCCGATACCGGATCACAGTTTAGTAGATCGGGACTCAAGCACGCCTCCCATCCCATAGCCTCGCCCGCGAATGCATTGCAGGATTTGGGCCACTGCCATACAGCGGAACGGCTCCACGGTCTTGCGGCTCAATGTCGCGCTTGCCAAAACGCTTGGACGATTCCGGACATCACGCGTTTGCTTTCCGACAGCAACAATGCACGACGCACGCAAGGTCCGGGCGCTTCGAAATTGTTGCGAGTGTAGATGGCCGGTGCGGTTCTTGCGCGTGTGAACTGGTTCCGTTCAGGGATCTTCGTTCTGACCCTGATGCACCGCTCGATCCTCGCAGAACCCGCGCCAGTTACAGCTGGGCGTTGCCCTCTCCTGATCGAGCTGGGCCACTTCATCCGCACGAGCGAGCAGACCAACCAGCAAAGGGAAACCGGCTCTTCAGGGCCCACGAACCGATGCGAGGAAATAGGTCGGCCGAGCTGGTCTCAGCAGTAGCGAACACAAAGCTGACGTTACCAGTCAGTAGGTAAGGTTCGCCTGCGACTAGCACTTGAATTCGTCGCGCTCTGCACCGTTTGGTCGAGCGGTGCCACTCGATCGCGCCAAATGATTGCGCGACCACAAAGCTGGCGCACTGGACTTCTGCGCTAACCCACCTAACCGATCACAAGATGCGCCGGCCCCCAGCCAGCAAGTTCCCGACTGAACCTCATCGGCACAGTTGAAGTCGCCTTCGCAGCCGCAAATTGATCCCTTTGACGGATCGGTCTGGTCTCATGTCACGAAGCCGCAAGCTCTTCCGACGCCTCTTCGATCAAAATTAAGCGAGTGGGATCGTTCAAATCGAACTCCATAATACGCGGTGCGAAGAGGCGAGCGTAGCGCGTGAAGGCACTCGTCGGGGGAAAACGAATCACGGTGTCGCATCGCCCAAGGAGATACATCTCGAGGAGAGCAGAAAATCCGCCTTCGGCCCCGAGCGCTGCACTGTGTAAAGGCCCGGCCTGAGGCTCCTGGAAACGTTTTGGGATAGTAAAGAGATCGGGGAATATGCCCGATAATTTGTCAAGAACTAGCGCGCTGTCCGTGCACAAGAACACCCTCACAGGTCTTTGATGCGGTAACGCTTTGGCCTTATGAATGGCAGTACACACCTGCTGCAAGGCGAGCTCCGGATCCGCCCAGTAGGGCGTATGTTCCATGATATCTTCGCCGTTGCCGTGGCGAACATGAACTCCGATTATGCTGTGCCCCTCAAAATGTTCGTGGTGGATGGCATCAATCCGCGCCTGAATTTCAGATCGCGGTTTGAGGCTCCGAAATATCTGCCGTTCGGCATCCTGGTCGCAGCGCCACATCAAGCAAGCGTCGCAGACCACAGTTTTGGCGTCACTATCTGCTCGGCTTTGAAAAAGCTGATCCAGCTCGTCACGCTCTCGGAATATCTGTTCATCTGGCCGATAGACGCAGTCGATCGTCGGCTTATTCCACCACGAGGGGAAGAACGGACCCGGAAACGACACCTGACTGATCTGGTCATCGCAAATGACCGGTACCCCAGCGATGTCTTGAACTGGTTCGAAGAACACTGGAAACGCGTTGATGAGTGGTTGATCGAGGTAACAGGAGCCTCGCCAGTCGATGGCTAGCGTCCGCCCGGTTCGCTGTGCATAACGCCAAGCTGCGGCGAGCGACCACAGGCAATCACCAAACCCTGTACGTCGTCGAGAAACAACGAACCGATCGTGCCTCGAGCCATTAACGAGCATTTGCGTTGCCTCGTTCCGGGATGTTGGTTGGATAAGATGAGTCACGTCAGGAGCTCCCTGCAGGGCTTGGCCCGAGGTGCCCGTCAGCGATCGCGATGCCGGCCTGCTGCGCCGATAGAACTTCATAGCACGGCTCGCCTGAATGTGATGAGCTCTCTCACTGCCTTCCGTCCTTCCGCGCTAAGAATGCTGCCGTAGCCGTACGTCATTTTGTCGGATGGCAATCCGCTCTATCAACTCGCGTCGGACTCGGCGGTCTCCCGAATGCTGAGGTACGGATACGATCACGTTCATGAGTTCCCGCTAGACTCCGCCTTGCCTTTGACTGCTGTCTCGACCAACGCGAGCAGCGCGTGGCGGATGCAGTCGAACCCGACGCTGCTCCCACAATATCCGTAGTTCCTTCACCAGAGCTTCACGCTTCGCCAGGTCGAACGTCGTTGCATCGAGCAGCGATCCGAGGACGGCCTCACCCTCGATTCTCATCAGAAGATCGAACAAGTCATGAGAGATACGCACGCTGTCACGGATCGAGTGTCCGCTCCGGATCTCGCAGACAGTTTCCTGGCGATCTTCGGCTGCGTAAGCGCGGACTCGATAAAGGGACGCATAAGGCGGCAATGACACCGCAAGTGCAGTCCAGTCTTCCAGCGTCGTGGTCCGCTTTTTGATCAGGAACGGCCCAACCACAAGTCCATCCAGGTCGGTCGTCAAGAATGTCGTGATTGCGTCAGAAACGGAATCCACGATCGGCTCGGCATTGTTGTTGAAGGACGTATTGAGCAGCACTGGGATGCCCGTGCGCTCCTTGAAGGCATGAATAACATCCCAATAGGCGGGATTTGTCTTGCGCGATACCGTTTGCAAACGAGCCGTACCATCAACATGCGTGATCGCGCCGAGCACGCTACGCTTGGAATCCCGCACGCGGACGACGAAGTTCATAAAGGGAAATTCGCGCTGGCCTTCCGGCAGCTCGAAGAACTCGCTCGCATCCTCCTCCAGCACCGATGGGGCGAACGGCCGATAGCCCTCACGCTTTTTGACCATTGCGTTGATCCGGTCCTTGTTTGCCGCCGGCCGCGGATCGGCAAGAATGCTGCGGTTGCCAAGAGCACGTGGCCCGAACTCGGAGCGCCCCTGGACCCAGCCGATCACGGCGCCATGAGCCATCCAATCGGCTGCACTGCCTGCTATGTCGTCACGACGTTCGACATCGAGGTGCCCTGCCCATGCATGCAGTTCCTGTTCTATGGCTCGCTCGCTTCCGAGATCAGGTCCCCAATAGACCTGCTGCAGACGCTCACGTGGGGCCGGCTTGCCCGCATCGTTAGACATCATCAATGCTGCGCCTAATGCGCAACCAGCATCGTGTGCCGCGGGTTGGACGAAGATGTCTTCGAAAAGCCCGGAATACAGCAGCTTGCCATTCACGGTGCAGTTGTGGGCTACACCACCAGCCAGGCACAAGCGCTTCATGCCGGTGGCCTCGCGATGGTGCCGCAGGATGTGAAACACGATCCGCTCCAACGCTTCCTGCAATGAAGCGCTCACATCTCGATGCTGCTGCGTGAATGGCATTCCCCTCCGCCGGACCTGGATATTGCGGAGCAATGTCGGTCCGATTCGGTCCAGGTGGACGCGGTAGCCACCATTATCCAACAGCTCGTAGAACTGCTCAAAGAGATCGCGGTAGGGAGCGGGATCCCCATACGGGGCAAGCCCCATCACCTTGTATTCGTCGAATAAGCCGTAACCGAGATAGCGAATCGTCTCGAGGTAAAACAGCCCTAGAGAGTTATTCTCTGGAAAGGTTTCCAGTTGCGTAATTTCGGTCCCAGACCCCACCGCCACTAGACCCGAGAGAAAATCACCGCCGCCGTCGATAGCAACAATCAGGCTCTGCTCGAACCCCGACATCGCAAACGCGCTCACGGCGTGCGCGTGATGGTGATTCACGAATGACACTCGCGATGCATCGACCTCAGTACCGCACTCCTGCGCCAGCAACTTCCTCAGCAACAGTTTGGCGTCCAACGGAATGGAGACGTCAGGCTGCGACACAAACAGGCGCTCGAGCATGGCATTGCAATAGGCCTCGGTCGCGTAGAACGCGATACGGTCGATGTCACCGAGCTGCACTCCAGCAGCTGCAAGGCAGTATCGGACCGCACTGCTGGGTAACTTGTTCGAGTGCTTGATCCTATTGAGGCGCTCCTCTTCGATGGCTGCTATCACGTGTCCGTCGCGGACGAGCACCGCAGCGCCATCGTGCAGAAACGTGTTCGGCAGCTCAAGTGGATTTTCATATACTTTGTCCAGCCCGCCGCTCAGTCCCAGGCACAGCATCTCGTTCTCCGTTTAATCGTCAAAGGCTAAACTACCGTTCCATCTAAGTTACCTTTACCGCCGCAGCCCGCTGAGTACGCGAGTTACACACCCCGACTACGCCTTTCTCAAGCTCCGTCCGACTTAACGACGCCCGATCAGCCGATCACAGTTCCGCTTTCCATCGCGCTGACGGATTGACTGGAGTGCTCCCTGACTCTGATTGATGTCGTCTTTCCGAGGACAGTTGTAGATCCGCGATTGTCGTATACTGCGGCGTCTCGAGCCCGCGCAGCTCACATCGTGGCACTGCATCAGTTGCATCTCCTTCGTGGCTGCGGAATGTCGCCTCAACGCATCAGGCGCCGACGAAAGAGCGCCGTCGAAACGAAGAACGGCAATACCGCGTAGACGCAAAGCGCACTAATATGCAGGGCGATGCCGCCGGCTGGCCGTCCAAGCATCACTGGGCGGATGAGGTCGACCGAATGCGCCAGCGGCAACAAGCCCGCCACGCGCTGAAATGCGCTGGGCAGTTGGCTCACCGGAAAGACTACGCCGCACAGAAACACCATCGGTGTGACGACAAGCGTCTGGTAAAACACGAAATAGTCATAGCTTGGCGCAAGAGATATCACGACCATAGCCAGACTGGCGAAGACGAACCCAGTCAAGGCGATTGCTGGCATCGCATGGAGAATGGACGGCCACTGTGCATACCCCAGCGCGACAGCGACAATCCCAATTGCCGTCCCGGCCAGGACGGCCTTGCTTGCCGCCCACGCCAATTCACCCAGAACGATGTCGCCGAGCGTAAGCTGTGTGGACAGGATTGCTTCCCAGGTGCGCTTGCTATCCATCCGGGCAAAGGTTGCATACATTGTTTCAAAGGTCGCGGCGGTCATGGCGCTGGTCGCGACCATGCCCGCCGCCAAGAACGCGATGTATGAAGTACCGTCAACGCTCCCCACGATCATTCCGAGACCAAAGCCGAGGCCAAACAGATTGGTTATGGGATCGGCGAGATTACCAAGCACCGATGCAACAGCAACCTTCCTCCATGCTAGGAAATTCCGACGCCATACCGCGACCCAGTTGTATGCGTTGGCGGGCATCGCCGCCGCGTAGCCTTCACCCATCGTTCATTTCTCCATCTCGCGCCCGGTCAACCGCAAAAAGACATCCTCGAGATTCGGGGGACGCTGCAGAAGGCGAAGATCCGCGCGCCCGCGCAGTTGCATGCGTACCTGCTCGGGATCCGGGCCGTAGCAAAAGAGCGTCTCGCCGCTCACTTCGATGCGCCGCGCATAAGGCCTGACCAGCTCAGCCAGCTCATGTGGATTACCGCCATAGATCTCGGTTACGTGGCAACCGATGTGCTCATCAATCAACGCGTGAGGCTTGCCTTCGGCGAGCTTGAGCCCATTCTCAAGCACGCAGAGCCGGTCGCATAACCGCTCGGCCTCTTCCATGAAGTGGGTGGTCAAAAGAATCGTCTTGCCGCGCGCCAGCAGCAATCGCAGGCGTTCCCAGATCAAATGGCGCGCGTGCGGATCGAGCCCGGTGGTCGGCTCGTCCATGACAAGCAGATGTGGATCGTTGATGAGCGCACGGGCCAGCGTCAGCCGGCGCTTCATGCCACCGGACAGCTCGGCGACGCGAGCGTCCGCCTTGTTCTCCAGGCGGGCAAACTCGAGCAGCGACGGCGCGATCGCCTCGACATTGCGCGCGCTCATGCCGAAGTACCGACCGAATACCAGCAGGTTCTCTCGTACCGTAAACTCGTGGTCAAGATTGTCGAACTGCGGGACAACGCCGATGCGCACACGTGCCACACGAGCGCGTGCCGGCACCGGCTCATCGAGTACCGTAATCGTTCCCGCATCGGGTGACATCATGCCAAGGACCATACGTGCGATCGTGCTCTTGCCGGCGCCGTTTGGCCCCAGCAGGCCGAAGCACTCTCCGCGCGCAATGGTGAACGACAGCTCGTTGACAACGATTCTGTCGCCAAACGACTTTTTTACGCGGGCAAGGTCGACTGCTATGGTGGACATCTTCGTCTTAGGCTGAAACAAGTCGCTCGGTCGACGATGGCTCCCTCACGACCGTCTTGGTCCAGAGCACGCCGTCGCACCATACATGTTCAACACGTCCCCATTGGCAGGCGGCTGCGGCATCCGGGAAGAATCCACATCCGTGGCGGTTGGCACTTGTATGACAAAGCAGCGGAATGCCCGTGAGTCGCTCATACTCGACAAGTAGCTCCGCGATCTTGTGTTGAGAGTTTCTCGAAATCGTCTGCAGTCGCGCAGATCCGTCCAGATGTACAACAGCGGGGATTTTGTCCCGCCATTCCGCCCGTGTCTGGTGATCGAAAAGCATGTAAGGGTCTGTCGTTCCAGGGGTAAAAATATCAGGCGCCCGATCTTCCAGGCAAATCGGCGCCACTGGTCGAAAGTGTTCGCGACGTTTGATGTCGTTGAGATGATCCTTCATTCCTGGCGACGTCGCGGCTGCGAGAATGCTTCTGCCACCCAAGGCCCGTGGTCCGAGCTCGGCACGCCCGGCAAGGAATATCACGGGCTTGTTGCTGGCGAGAATTGCGGCAAGCTCGTGCATGCTGCACGGCGCGGCCTCCCATTCTGGCGGGATCTCACCGGCTCGCAGGGCCGGTCCACTATAGACTGACCATTCCAGCGGGACGAATCCGTTCTGCGCCGCCATCGCACAGCAAGCGGCTCCGATCGCCGAGCCGCTGTCGTTCGGAAAGGGCGGCACCCAGACATCATCGAACAAGCCGGTAGCACGTAGTGCGCTGTTCCATTTGATATTGAGGCCGCACTCACCCGCTATACAGAGATTGCGCGCGCCCGGAAGCGACGAGTACCGCAACAAAACGAACGCGATTTCTTGAACGAGCAGACGTTCGAGAAACTCATGGAACGATGCGAGTACATCTTCGGGTCGCTTCCCGTTTAATCGCAGCGCGCTCGCATCGAAGAAATCGCGCATCGCCTCAAGTGAGGACCCGGCGTTGTTGATGTCCGCGCGGTAACGACGAGCCCGCTCCGTGTCGGCCGCAAAGCGCGTTTCATAGAGCTCCTGGAACACTGCCACGATGCCTTCATCGACAGACCCGAGAGCGATGTAAGCCATCAGCTTGCCGGCAACGCCTAGATCCCAATTGCCTCGGTTCGCCTGCCTGTACGGTCCGAAATGATGGCCCGCAGCAGCATAGGCATGACCTATGATGGGAAACAGACACTGAATGAGCCGCGCGCCTTTGCGTTCCACATAGTAAAGACGTGGAAGGATGGAGCCCTCCCATACAAGGCAGAACGCGGGTCGCCCGGCCTTTGCAAAGGGGCTGGTGCAGTATGCTGAGGCGACATGGCCCGTGACGTGCGGATAGCTTCGATAGGAGAACGCCTTGCTGCCGAGAATCAGGCCAAAGCCGTCGACACAATCGAGGAGGCCCTCGGCACGGAGTTCAACATATGGGGCCCCCTTGAGTGTGATAGGTACCGCCCCGCTGAGGACCTGGAATTCCGACTCGACCTCCCCGTTCCAGCCATCGATGACAAACTGGCCAATATCCCGCGGATCCAGACCATAATCCCCCAAGGCGGCGACAATTGCATCGAGATTATCAATGGCTTGATAGTGCGGATTATTGCCCAGCTTCTCCTGCTCGGTGCAAAAGACAAGCCGCCCATCATCGACAACAGCGATCGCCCCGTTATGCGTTAGTTTAATACCGCAGATGCGCATACTTCCGCCTTGCCTAATGATGGCAATTCGATTGCGCGGACTGCACCGGCTTCCGGACCAGGACGAGCAAGCAGTCTTCGTTAACCGGATCAGCCTGGCAATGCAGGCGCTCGACCTCGATCAACGTTTCATTGAAGATGGAAATGACTGTCTCGGCACCAGCAGCGTGCCCCCAGCGTCGGCATGTGTCATCACGCGCGGACCCGAAAACCAGAAGCCCATTTGGCGCCAGCATGCTCACCAGGTTCCGGATGGCCGCGCGCATCTTGGTTATGTCTTCGAGGTAGTAAAGAACCTCCGCCACGACGATCAGATCGAACAACTCCGCGGTGGAAAACTGTTGAACGTCGGCAGTTATCCACTTTATGTGCGACCACCTCTTCGTTCGTTGGCGCGCTCGGTCAATTGCTCGCGGCATGACGTCGACCACGCTGAGGCGTTGGCAGTGGGGTGCCAGCCTTTCCGTGAATGCGCCGGCCGCACATCCGACTTCAAGGGCATTCGTAACACTCCCTTTGGAAAGCGACATCCGAAGCATTTGTGCGTGACGCTCGTGCTCGAATGGATTGCCGTCGAGACGCCAGGGATCGTCGACCGCCAACGCACGCTCTAACAATTGATACGTCTTGTCTTCTGCCACGAGCCAATCCATGTATTTGCGATTTGTCTGATCACTCGCGACCGCAAGCGTTGTCCGTCCCCGCAACACTCAACGACCCGCGAGAACAATCAGTCGGACGAACTTCCCCACCAATTTCCGAACCTCCTGCAGCTTTTGGCCGAGCGTTTGGGTTCTGGACGACGACCTGTTCTTCAACTCCAGTTGGTGAGTTGGCGATCTTGCGCGACAGCCAATCGCTATTGCTTAATGTACAGAGCGCATAAGCTTTCACAGGCAGCAAAAGAAAGATGTTGATGGGTGTGTGCAGGGAAAACCCGATAAATCGGATCTGGCGAGCACGAAAGGCCGCCACGCCGCACCGAATCAAGGTCATTGATGTGATCGTCAGTCCTGTCCACCACGGCACCGTCGCTGTGACTGCGACCTGCGCGAGCGCAGTCAGTGATGACAGTGCGAGAAGTAAGGGGCCGAGATTCTGTCCGATCACGTCTAGCGTCAGATAGCGATCGAGGCCAGGCAGCAGGCGCAGCGCTAGCAACGTGTCGCGGAAAGTGCTCCGCGCCCACCGGAGTTGTTGACGCAGATACGGCCCTAGCCTGTCCGGAACGACCGTTGCGGCAATAGCGTCCGGGACGTACTCGGTTCGAAACCCGGCCTTCAGCATGAGGATCGTAAGATGGCGATCCTCTCCGAAGTCGCTCGGCTTTCCCCGAAAAAGCTGTGTTTCGTACTGATCTAGCAGCAGAACGAGCGCCGAGCGGCGATACATGGCACATGGGCCACAGCAGCACATAACCGCGCCGAACCGCGCCTGTGCCGCACGCTCTTCGTTGCAAGCCAACCAGTACTCCATATCGATCAACCTGGTCAGCCAGGTGTCGCTTCGGTTGCTAGCTGCCAGCTGCCCCATGGCCGCGCCGATCTCCGGGTTCTGCATCTTCAGTGCAAGTTTCGTGACCACGTCGGCGGCGATTGTCGTGTCGGAATCGACATTGAGCACCAACTCTCCAGATGAGCGGCGTATCGCGGCTATCTGCGCTTTCCGCTTGCCAACATTCTGGCGCAGCAGGATAAAGCTGAACCTCGGGTCGTCAGCGTAGGCGCTGTGCACAGGTCCTACAACATCGCGGTTTGCAGAACCGTCATCGATCACATAGACGCGCAATTGTCCGGCATAGTCCTGGCGTGCAATGGACTCTAGACAGGCCGACAGTGTTTTCGGGTCCTCGTTGAAGCAGGGAACAATGATGTCAACGCTGGGCGGACCTGCGTCGGTGTGGGCCAGCTCGTGCGACAGCGACGAACCGTCCGTCGGAAGAGCATAGAGTGCTTGCACGCTCTTGTAGACAGTCGAGAGCATCGCATAACAGGAGACGGCGACGGTGCTGGTTGTGGCGAGCAAGTCCATGGGGTGCCAATTTTTTCAGTGAAGTTGAGGAAGCGAACTGATTGCAAACCCGCGCTCATGCAGCGCGGGAATCAGATGCGAAAGCGCCGTGAGCGTCTGATCGCGCAGACCAGCATGCACCGACTCGCCAGGAGGACATCCGTCGTGCAAGAGCACAATTGCACCCGGTCGGACAGAGGCCAGCACTGCATTCACAATCGCATTGGCCCCCGGGCGGGACCAGTCTCGCGGGTCTACCGACCAGTGGGTCGGAGCAAGCCCAGCCCTTGCAGACGTGGCGAGCACCTCTTCGGTCCATATGCCATAAGGTGCACGTAGGTGACGCAGCGAAGCCTGCGGGCACGCCATGCTTATGACCCTGCTCGCCGCGAGTATTTCATGTTGCACCTCGGCGGGCTCGCATCTGGACAGATCTGGATGGGTCAGCGTGTGGTTTGCAACCTCGTGCCCTTCTGCGATCATTCGTCGGATCAATTGCGGCTGGTCCTCCGCGTACGCGCCGATCACAAAGAACGTCGCCGGTATCCGGTGTTCCGCCAGCACATCGAGGACATCCGGCGTCCAGCGCGGATTTGGGCCGTCGTCAAACGTCAAATAGACGTTTCGACTTCCGTAGGCGTCACCATACTCGCTACGCACTGCGGACATACAGTCGAGGTGCTTCACAGCTCTGGCCCGTTCCGATCGATGATGGCACCGGCCGGCCACTCGCTTATCGATCGTGCAATCGGCAGGATGACAAGGAGCGCGTCGTCGATGCGGGTAGGCGCCAAGTTGAGATACACATCCGGATGGGTGGAGCGTACCCGAACGCCGGACATCAGAGTCGCCAGCCCCTGCCGGCCAAGCAATCTTGTGATATGTTTCTGAAGCGCCGGCCGAACCGTACCAAATCCGAACGGCACGCCAAACTCCTTCAGTGCAGGATACATAACGCGCATTGAATGGCTGATTCCAAGTCCCTCAAGATCCGGTCGCACCGCGTACAGTCCCAGTTCGGCAACCAGCAGATCGACCTCGCCGACTTTGATGAAGCGGCGTAGTACGCCGATATGAGCGGCAACGCCGCGATCGTCGTAACCGATAACACGGACCTCGGGCCTCGCACCGGCCCAACTTCGACCGCCTTCGAATGGCAGCGCATTGAACTCGCCAGTCGGGCCGTAACTCTTTCGAAAAAACTCACAGAGTTCGACATGGTCGGTGACCTGCAGTTCGTTTTCCCAGCGCAGCTTCCACTGCACCTGAGAGCGCATGGAGAGACCTTCCGTGGATCCGGATACGGCAATATTCATGCGAAGCTCGCCTGCGCTATCGGTTTGAGAGCGGACTTGGTCACGTAAGCGCTCCTGAATTGCTGGTCAGGCGCCAGGGCACGCCGGCGCGCGGGAGGCGCGCTTGGCACCCGTCGCTAACATGGCTAGTGAGCCCGCCGGCTGAGACGGGATCCCAAGATGTGCGATCGTACAGCTTGAGGCCGTCGCCCCGCGCAACCGCGTGAGCACAATTGGGCCGGGACATGCCGCGAAGCCGTTTGGATCTCGAAAACCCGCCTACACATTGGAAATGTTCTGAACCGCCGAGGATGTACGTCAGCGCTGCGCAGTCTGACGAGCGGCTATCGACGTAGGCAATTACGTCAAGCGCGTGGACCACTGGCATCAAAGCACCCTTGCCTTCTCCTGCATTTTCAACACGCTTTGCCCGCGACGGACACGCGACGCGTTTGGCAAGTCGGAGACGTTGGCACGCGCAATCGGCGTCCGCTGTTTCATTCGCGACACTAGGGTGAGGTCGAGCGCTGTCTCAACTGTACGCGGGTAAATCGCCAGTATGGAAAGGAATGGAAAAACCATACGAAAGTTTATTGAGAGCGGGCGCCGATAAGCCCTGTGGGGCGCTCGTCGCGCTGAGCCGGATCGATACAGCTCGCATCGAGTGTTGAGACCCGTAATCCCAATGCGCATCGGCTGATGCCTCGTGCACACCTTGGTCTTCCTCTCGGATCCTGCGCAAAGACCGACAGCCATCTTGGTATGCCTGATTCACTTTCTCCAACTGATGTTTGCTATCCAACATTCCGCCCAATTTGGTAAAATCGATTGTTTTGATAGAACACATCCACACGATGGATAGACTCACAACATGCGGTTCAAAGGTCTTGATCTAAATCTTCTCGTCGCGCTCGATGCTCTGATGACCGAGCGCAACCTCACTGCGGCGGCACGCAAGATCAATTTAAGTCAGCCGGCCATGAGCGCCGCCGTTGCCCGGCTGCGTAGCTATTTCCACGACGCACTATTTACGATGAAAGGCCGGGAACTTGTCCCAACACCACGCGCGGAAGGACTTACGGCTCCAATTCGAGAGGCTCTGCTGCACATCCAACTCTCTATTATTTCGCGCGATGCGTTCGACCCGGCTCAATCGAGCCGGCGCTTCAGGGTCATCCTCTCCGATTTCATGACGATCGTTTTCTTTCGAAGGATCATAGATCGTATCGCGCGGGAGGCTCCCGCCGTCCGATTCGAATTGCTACCGTTTTCGGATGAGCCCGATGAGCTTCTCCGGCGCGGCGAAGTCGATTTCCTTGTAATGCCGGAGCTCTTCATGTCGAGCGTGCATCCTAAGGCGACGCTGTTCGAGGAGATGCTCGTGTGCGTAGGCTGTCGCACAAACAAGCAGCTCTCACGGCAGCTTACTGTCGACAGATACAATTCGATGGGACACGTCGCGGCCAAGTTCGGACGATCACCAAGGCCTAATATCGAAGAATGGTTCTTGCTTGAGCATGGCCTCAAGAGACGAATCGAGGTCGCGGTGCAAGGCTTTAGCCTGATCCCCCCCGTCGTATTGGACACGGTCCGTATTGGGACGATGCCTTTAAGACTTGCTAAGCATTTCGAGAAACTGATGCCCTTGCGGATCGTCGAACCACCACTCCCACTTCCCTCGTTTACCGAAGCCATCCAATGGCCTGCTTCTCACAATACTGATCCGGCAAGCATTTGGATGCGACGGATATTGTTGCAGGAAGCGTCTAGCATGGTTTCTTCGCGTGAGACGCCTCAAAGTCGCAGGCGCTGCTAGGTCATTCACGACGTTTCAAAATTGCTCCTGGCGTCGCTGCAGACAGACATCCTTAACCCTCGGCCCGCTCTTTTTAGGAAGAACGTCTCAGACGGGCTGCCTTGCGACGCAAATAGGATCATCCAATCCGAATTGACGTACTTGAGTGCGCCAGGTCGATGGCGATCGGATCTTGCCCCTCCCGCGCTGCGGTTAGCGGTCTCTAGCGGGTCGTCGAGGCCGGCACCTGCCAATGACCCCTGGGCTAGCCCCAAACTTGTGAGTGGGAATGATCTTCCACGAGTGTGGCGCGCTTGCATTTGGCACCGCGTATCCGCTTGCAAGCAGAGATCACTCGCCGAGATACAATCCGCTTGAATCTCACGCTGCGTCAGGTTGTAGGCTACAAGCCGTGACCTGCGCGACGCCACACGGACATTGATAGCGCGTTGGCGCGCTTGCGGCGCTATTGGCATAAGCGCCAGGTCCGCACTGGTAGTGATCCTCACAGTGATCGACGTAGGGCTGCGAGCGATTGCCGCAGCGCGACAACGGTCGTTTCACGGTATGTGAGTTCGACGCTCCGGTTATTCGCTTGCCGCGATCAAGCAGGCGAACCGCCCCTCTCGCGATGGCACCAAGTCGGAAGGACACGATTCGAGTGGGAGACTGAGTCCGTCATCGACGCCGCCATTGTTGTTCAATGTATCTAACGCAAATGCCTTCCATGGAATAAATATGCGCTTCAAGGGCCTGGATCTAAATCTTCTCGTCGCACTCGATTCGCTGATGACCGAGCGCAATCTCTCCGCGGCGGCACGCAGAATCAACCTAAGCCAGCCGGCCATGAGCGCTGCCGTTGCCCGGCTGCGCGCTTATTTCGGCGATGAGCTCTTTGCGATGAGGGGTCGGACACTTGTCCCAACACCGCGTGCGGAAGGCTTGGCCGCTCCTGTTCGCGAGGCGCTGCTGCACATCCAGCTCTCCATTATTTCGCGGGACGCGTTCAATCCAGCCGACTCGCATCGCCGCTTCCGGATCAGCCTTTCCGATTGCATCACCCTGGTGTTTTTTCGGCGGATCGTGGATCGTGTCGCACGGGACGCTCCCACCGTCAGCTTTGAATTGCTGCCCCTCGCCGATGACCACGATGAGCTTCTCCGGCGCGGTGAAATCGACTTCCTGATCTTGCCGGACTCATTCATGTCAAGCGCGCATCCTAAGGCGCCACTCTTCGAGGAGCGGCTCGTGTGCGTCGGCTGCCGCACAAACAAGCAACTATCACGGCGGCTTACACTCGAGAGATATATGTCGATCAGGCAGGTCGCTGTCAGGTGCGACCTTACGCGTAAACCCTCGATCGAGGACCACTTTTTGCTTAAGCAGGGCCTGAAGCGACGTGTCGACATTGTCGTGCAGAGCTTCAGTATGATCCCACCGATGCTATTAGGCACCGACCGTATAGGGGTGATGCCTTCAAGGTTGGTCAAACATTTCGAGAAAACGGCACCGCTGCGGGTCGTTGACCTTCCGTTGTCGTTTCCCGCATTCACCGAAGCCGTCCAATGGCCGGCCTTTCACAACAGTGATCCGGCAAGTATATGGATGCGAGAGATACTATTGCAGGAGGCGTCCCGCATGGTTCCTCGGCGTGACGCCACGCGAACATCCAGGCGCTCGAAGTTCACTCAGCACCTGCCATCAGCCACCTTACGCACCAATCCAGATATCCACCCGGATACCCCGTGAGAGCCAACTCGCATTCATCTTAACTGCCAATTCTCGAGGTGCGCCCGCAATCGGAGGCACATTTCAATTGCCGCATCCGCGCAAGGGATCCATCGATTCGAAACATCCTGGGTCCGAGACGCGCGATGATCTACAGGCTTCGGGGACTGTCCTGACACTATTGTGCTGTCCGTTGCAAATTGCTATCGAGCACGCCGCGCGAGCAACAGCCCCAATCCGGCAGTTGGATCCGCTCGGGTCATAGATCCCAGTATTCGACGGCAGAGACATTTGTGCGACCCTCTTGGCTCGACCTCGCCGACTCGCACACGCTCTGCTGGCACATTGTGCGGAGGACACTTGACCCGATCGTTTTCACGTTTCGAGACAGGCAACGAACGACTGTGTTGCCTAGCGGCATCACTCGATGCGCGTACCGCGTCATCGTCGCTGCATGCCTCCGGTCCGTCTCCTTTTCGCCCCACCGCAGCCAAACGGCTTGGCCACGTGCGCCGGCCACGCGCAATGACAAACAGGGAGCTGAACGTTGCAGCCATCCAATGGTGTCTTCGATCCAGAGGATCTTTCGGTCTTGGGACAGATTTTTGATAAAGCAGTCACAGCGTTACCGGCATCTATGCAGACTCCTGAGAATCGAACGGCAATCGCCCAGCTTGTGCTGCAACGTGCAGCCGCAGGCGGGAGCGAGTTGGCGTTCCTGCTGAAGTTGATGGACGCGATTTCCTCTGCCGCTTGATCAAGCGGCATTCTGGGATAGCCACCTTGCTTGCGCCGAAATTGAGCTGGTTCAGCTAGAATTGAAATAGCTTGAATCTTACGTGACGTCAGGTTGTAGGCTTTGAAACTGAAACATGACAAAAGCTACACCACGAAGGCGTCGATGGCGCATTGGCGAACTTGCAGAGGCGACCGGAGTAACGGTACGCACTCTGCATCACTATGAGCACACTGGGTTACTTGCTGCGTCGGAGCGCACGGACGGCGGTCACCGGATGTACGACCGCGAAAGCGTTCAACGAGTGCATCAAATTCGGGCGCTCCGTGAGCTTGGCTTCTCCCTTCAGGAGATCGGTCGAGCGATGGAGGGTCGTACTTCGCTTACGGATTTGTTGCGCAAGCATTTGGAGCAAATTGAACTTCAAGTCGCTCGCACGACCCTATTGCGGGATCGTCTACGCAACATGACGACCGACAGTGACCTACGCGTGAGTGTAGACGAGCTACCTGCCACCTTAAATGCCATGTCGAGGGTTGAGAAACGTGCTCAATCTCACCGATGCACATGCAAACTCGCCGCGGAGCGAGAGGAACGGTGGCGGCGGATCCGAGATGAATTGCGCGATTGTATGGATCGTGGCGAGCACCCGTACAGCGAGCGGACGACGGCAGTGGCGCTTGAGGCGCGCTCTCTGATCAGCGAAATCGCAGGAGTTGATTCGACTGGTTCGACGTTTTTGAAAGTTCTTGCACGATTTAGCGCCCCACGCAGTTTGGCCGGCTGGGATCCCAACCTAATGCAATATCTTGATCTCGCGCTTGCCGCATTGGAAGATTAGCCGCACTGACGCGGTTCCGAACGATGCGTGCATAACTGCGGTTCGGCTTCCAGGGACGAGATAGCTGCGTCAGCCCCCCTCGTCGTTGCTGGTTTTGCGCCAATGGATTGATGAATCGACCGCGCTGCTCATCCCGGAGTGGCTTCCGTGATCTGCGAACCTCGACATATTCATCGAGCGGCCACGTCAAGGGGGCTTGAAACGCACGTAGCGTCACATTGTACGGTCTCACGTAGGTGGCCACGTCTCTGGCAACACGATCGAGGACAACTCTGGCTCTCCAGAGGAGATCGGATGGACCTACGGCCCGTCGGAGCCGCAAGGCTGTCTGCACGCTCAAATGAACATCGGGAGCTCCACAATGTCGAATTGGCTTATCAGCTCCGTGGCAGGCGCGGCTCTTCTGTGCTGCGCTTCTGCTTCCACTGCGCCGGCCGCCGACGTCAATATTGCGGTAGCTGGACCAATGAGCGGAAGCAGCGCAGCGTTCGGCACGCAGATGCGGGATGGAGCGGCTGCGGCCGTCGATAGGCTGAATGCGTCGGGCCTATTTCCCAATACCAGGGTCATATTGAGTGTCGCCGATGACGCATGCGACCCCAAGCAGGCCGTCGCAGTTGCAAATAGGCTAACAATCGATCGGGTCCGTTTGGTCGTAGGCCACTTTTGTTCCTCTTCGTCGATTCCAGCTTCCGACGTTTACGCCGAGGGGGGAGTTATTCAGATTTCGCCTGGCTCAACGAATCCTCAGCTGACGGAGCGTGGTCTTAACACCGTCTTTCGGATTTGCGGCCGCGATGACCAACAAGGGGTGGTGGCAGCCGAGTACATTCTGCGACATTATCCGAACAGAACAGTTGCCGTCCTTGACGACAAGAGCACGGCCGGCAAGGGCGTTGCCGATGTCGTCGAGGCACGCCTCCAGGACTCCGGCGTAGATGTTATGCGGCAAAGCTATGTAGCCGGCGAAAAGGACTACACGGCGCTGGTCTCAAGACTGAAGAAGAGCGGAATCCAGGTCGCCTATATCGGCGGCTACCACACGGAGATCGGGCTGATTGTCCGCCAGGCTGCAGAAGCCGGAGCCGGCCTCACCGTTATGGCCAACGATACATTGATGACTTCTGAGTTCTGGACCATCGCGAGCGGAGCCGGAGATGGTACCCTATTCACCTTCATGCCGGACCCGACCAAGAACGCCAACGCGGTCAACGCAGTGGCCGGACTCAAGGCTTCCAACATGTCCGTCGAAGGTTACACGCTTTACGCCTATGCGGCTGTCCAGGCATGGGCGGAGGCGGCCAAGCGTGCCGGCTCCTTCAACGCTGTGCGGGTGGCTGGCGCACTTCGTTCGCAGCCGATTGACACCGTGATTGGCACGGTCCGCTTCGATGCGAATGGAGACAACGCGGCTCCTGGTTTCGTCGTCTATCGCTGGCACGACAATATTGTCGAAGCCGCCGAGTAGAACTGAATGTCGTCGTCGCAAAGCGCCCAGCAGATCCAGCAAAGTAGTCCAAATGATGAGACGCCCTATCGATATAGGTGTTGCGATACTCGCGTCCATTCTCGTGCTCGCGGTTCTCGCTGCGTTTATCGTGCTCGCCGCGGCGCTCGCGGAGCTGCCTAACGCTGATATACCGGAAGGCGAGGCCATCGATGACGGCAGGCGGCTGCCCCCCATACCAAGCTGGTGCCAAGACCCTCTATTGCGGAAGGAAATATGATCTGCTCGACGACGAGCCGGCCTGATTCCTCAGACTTTGGTTGCAAGAGGTCTTTGTTCCTCGTCTAGGGGGATCCAGCTTCGACTTCCCGTCGCCGAGCGCTTCCGTCTTCCGACATTCCTGCCCAGGTAACAACGCTCAAGCTGCAACAGCCTCTCACGAGCCAGCACCAGGCTCGCATCGTGATCATTACGACGGCTCTCGGCTGCTCATAGGGAGAACACCAAATGTCAGACGAAAGACTGCAGCGCGTTCTTTCTTGTCTCTCTCCGGTGGCGCGCCAACTGGATGTTCTACCATCCGGTCGGACTGCTCCGGACACCCCTTACGTGAAACTTGACACGAATGAGAATCCATTCGCGTTACCCGCCATTGTCATGCAAGGCGCGCTCAATGCCCTTGAGCGGCAGTATCTTTACCCAGAGAATGACAATATCAGCTTGAGAGACGCAGCCGCCAGCGCGTACGGGGTTACAACGGACCATGTGATCGCCGGCAATGGATCATCTGAACTGCTCGGACTGATCTACAGAGCCTTCCTTGCCCCTGGTGATCGCGTTGCAATGGTGTCGCCAGGCTTTTCTTTCAACCGCAAGCTTGCCATGTTGCAAGCCGCCGACTTTGTAGAGGTCGCACTTACCGACCGTCACTCCTTGCCGATCGAGCAACTGCTTTCCAGTCCCGCAGCGGACACCAAGTTCATTCTGGTGGCTAATCCGAACAATCCGACCGGGCTCTTCGTTCCGGTCGCCGACATCGAACGTCTCGTGGCACAATCGGATCGCCTAATCGTCTTGGACGAGGCCTATGTCGACTTTGCACCCGACAACGGACTACGTCTCCTTAATCGCTACTCAAATCTTCTGGTCCTACGCACGTTCTCGAAGAGCTATGCTGCCGCCGGTATTCGTGTCGGCTTTGGTTTCGGTCATCCCGAGCTGATTGGCAGGCTTCGTAACATCCAGAACGTCTTCAATATGAATGTAATCGGTCAAGCCGTTGGCATCAGCATCCTTGCTCATCGCGCCGCTTACGAAGATAACCATCGGCATATCAGGCATGAAAGGCAAAGAGTTACAGCTGAACTGTCCCAGCTCGGATTCTCCGTAACACCTTCGCATGCAAACTTCGTGCTAGCCCGTGTGCCGGAGGGGCAGGATGGCAGATGGTGGCAAGCAGCATTGGAGAAGAGGAAGATACTCGTCGCCTTCTTTCCCGATCGGGGTCTTGAAAACTGCATCCGCGTCAGCATCGGTACGAAAAGCCAAATGGATGCATTTCTCGTAGCTGCCAGCGACATTTCTACGCGCTTAGAGACACGCCATTGCTAAGAGACGGACCTTTCGTAGGCTGTGGCACCGCGAGACTGAAATGAGAGCAGGATGAAGCGCATTTGTCCGCGCCTGAGTTACGGACAGCGACAACGACCCAACCCTAGCTCGTGGCGACAGTGGTGAGGGGATCATCTTCGCAACCGTCGCATCGCGACACATCGCCGAACAGTATCCACCAGAAGAATCTCGAGCGGTCGCATAATAGACCTTGACGACTTTGACCGCTCGACAGCTTGAAGCAAGCAGGCCTCCTGCGTCCTACAATCGGAGACGATCGAGTGAACAATGGCATCCCTTCAAAACTGACATGCGGCATCTTCGACCACCTGGACGATGACGGCCGCGACGTTACGCGACTATACGCAGATCGCCTCAAATTAGCGGAGGCGTGCGATTCTCTTGGCTTCTATGCCTATCATTTGGCAGAGCACCACTGCACGCCACACGGGAGAGGTCCGTCGCCGAATCTGTTCTTGTCAAGCGTCGCACAACGCACACGGCGACTTCGCGTCGGCCCTCTGGTCATGCTGCTTAACCTCTATCATCCACTGCGCGCATTCGAAGAGATCTGTATGTTGGACCATTTGAGCGGCGGCCGGCTCGAGCTCGGGATCGGACGAGGCTCGCTGCCGATAGAATTGGGCTACTTCGGCATTAATGCCGACGTGGCGCCGGGCCGTTATGAGGAAGCCAGCGAAATCCTTACCAACGCGATGAAAGGCCACGTCTTATCCTATCAGGGACAGCATTTTGAGCTCAGCGGCGTCCCGTTGACGCTGAGACCTCATCAGCGCCCAAATCCACCGACATGGATCGCCAGCAATCGCCCCGAGTCGGCCCGCTGGGCGGCTGCAAATGGTGCGAATCTCGCGTGCGTAGGCCCCTCCTCTGCTGTTCGAAAAATGACCGATGCCTTCCGTGCTCATCGCGCGCACAGCACCAACGCGGACCATCGAGAGCCATTTCTTGGATTGCTCCGCATGGTCGTGATTGCGCAGTCCCAACAAGAGGCCTATTCGCTAGCGGCAACTGCCTACCAACGATGGCTCGAGAGCTTCAAATTCCTTTACGAGCTCAATGCCATTCCGACACCACCTAACCTGCCGTTGACTTTCGATGCGGCACTCGAGAGTGAATTGTGCGTGGTCGGCACGCCGGCTTCCGTACGACAACTTCTTCTTAAACAGATGGACGAGGCGGGTGCCAACTACCTGCTTTGTCAGCTTGCATTTGGGACTCTGCCACTAGACGTTTCCGTGTACACCGCAACCACGATCCAATCCGAAATCATGGCTCGGCAGTGCTGAATCTGCATTGCCGACCTTGTGAGATCAACTCACGTGGCAGCGCACCTTCATCGTGAAGTCGGTGGCTTGCCAAGGGTCGCGCGCACTTTACTCAGCAGAATCCCACGGGCCATTTCTGTTGAGTCGTCAGGAGGCGTTGGCAAGCGGCCGCGGCCGCCTCAACGCTCTCGTGACGCGGAGCTCGTTCGGAACGGAGCGATCCTGAGCACAATGAACCCGATCGTTTAATCGACGTCCTCGATGGCGACCAGGATCGGGAGCGGTGTCATGGACGAATCGGATCCATTCGGTATGTGCTGGGCTTCGTTCGCTATTCAACGTGTTGATCATGCGCCCGGAGACCTGCGTGCATCGCGCCGTGGCCTATCGACGAGCTGGATGTCTCCCATCAAAACAATCGATTTTACCAATTCTACCTGAATACTCATATTCAATCGCGGGTTCTTGGAAGCAGCATTCGGGACACTCCCATGACAACGAATTCTCTGTCTTTCATAACAGCGTGGAGCCGCAAGCGGCACACCAATCAATTGACCAGTCGATGGCGATAACCTCCCAAACGGCGTAGCAAATCAGATTGACTCACATGCTCTCCCTTTGGCTGCGGCTCATGCGCGCCCCTTATTCATTCTGGAATGGTAAGGAGACAGTGCGGAGCTATGTGATGCATGCCGAAAGCGGCGACGCTGCAGGACATGTCCACGATACTTACACGAGTACCCCAGATTCGGCTGCCGCCTGCAGCGAAGCAAGCAAACTTCCGCGCTACACCACTCATCTGGATTTTCTGTGCACAACGGACATGATAACCGAGTCCGACCTGGTCACGCACTTCGCTGCTGATCGGCTTGCGCCGCATCTGCAGCAACGTCCTCGTTCAGCAGGACGCACATTCCAGAGCACTTTGCCTGCGTTGTGCTCGCTGTTCAGCCGCTCTCGCTATCTCACGCGACATGTCGCCCGGCACTTCGGCCCGCCGCTCTTGCAGCCGTCGCCACTGCTCCGGTTCTCTCTCGATACACCAACCACGACCCTTCGCCTCAGTTCGCAAGACAGCCTATGGAGGTTTAGAATGGAGCAGCAGCAAGCGACCTTTGCGCATGGTTACGAGCTTGCCCAACGAGAGTGAAGGAATATGTCGTCATCCGATCCCGATCACTGCTTTTTAATTAATCTGGAGAAACACTGTGGACTTCGATCGTTGTAATTCTGAAGTGCAGCACCTTGGGCATAGCATCGACCAGAAGGTCGAAGATGTTGCAGGACTAATCTGCCAAGACAAGACCGCGTTGGAAGCGATTCAGCTGCTTAATACGCAGGCAACCGCACTGGGAACAGCTGAACTGGAGCGCGACCGGTCAGACGAGACGGGGATCGGCGGCGAACTTGGCGACAGGAGAACCGAGCAGGTACTAGGGAGACACGGTGGCGTTTTCTATCCAGAAGACCTTCGGGTCTTAGGACGACTTTTTGAACAGACAGTCGCGGCCCTGCCAGCAGCTATGCAAACCTCAGCCAATCGGACCACGATCGCAAAGCTTATTCTGGCAGGTGCGGTGGTAACTGAGGGGCGATTAGCCTTCGATGCAGTCGATGACACTCTATGCCTCTGTCAATTGATCAGACAGACCGCCAACACGTGCTCGTGTTCTGCATAGATAATTCGGCTACCCGCCTGGCATTTGCTCAAATACAGTCTCGCAGCTTGCCAGGCGAGGTCGCACGCCGTCGGGGCGCCGGCAGTTCCCTTCGGTGCGCAGCGCCGTTGTCTTTGCTCACGTGAAGTAAGGTGCAACTGCGCAGGTCGATTTACGGGTAAGCGTTCGCTCGGCCCAAAGCCAGAGGCGCAGCTGCCCTATTCGAACGGAGCTCATTCTGCTTCTCTGCAAGGCACGTTCATCTCCTCCTGATCATCTACATTGCAGCTGCTTCCCCCAGCGACTATCGAATTGAGGGACGATTGCAACTTCGCTACGGCTTGATTTTCGCTTTCTTTGGTCACTCGGCACTCATCCATCCGCCGTTCTGTATGGCCATGTTTCCATACCCACAACCTAACGCACCGTGCGATTAGAGCCATTTGTCCCGAAGGAATGTTGTGTTGAAGTTACAGCAATTCCCGATGATCTTGGTAAGACGCACAGCGCTGGGGGAAAATGAAAGGAACGACACTCGAATGAAAAATTTGCTGCTTCTGACTGCAAGCATTGTCGCGCTCAACGCGGCGGTGCCCGCATTTGCTACGGATCTAGCTCCGGCGCCCGTCTACACCAAAGCACCGCCGCCGCTGCCGGCCTCTGCCCCGATCCATGACTGGAGCGGTTACTATATTGGCATCAACGGCGGTTGGGGTTCGAGCCGCAGCAGCTGGGATTCAGTTGCGCCGTTCCAGGTTGGACCGGAAGGCAGTCATGATGCGACTGGCGGCACGGTCGGTGGCCAAATCGGCTATCGCGGGCAGGTTGGCATCTGGGTGTTTGGTCTCGAAGCGCAGGGCAACTGGGCTGACCTGACGGGCAGCAACACGAGCGCGCTGTTCCCCGGGTCCGTCAACACCTCGAAGATCGATGCGTTCGGCCTGTTCACGGGCCAGGTCGGCTACGCTGCCAACAATGCATTGTTCTATCTGAAGGGCGGTGCGGCTGTGACCTCGAACAAGAACAGCATCAACGCGAGCGCCGGTCCGCTGTTCGCCACCGCGAGCGACGACACGGTTTGGGGCGGCACGGTCGGCCTCGGGCTCGAATACGCTTTCACTCCGAGCTGGTCGCTTGGCGTCGAATACGACCACCTGTTCATGCAGAATCGCACCGTCAACTTCACCTCGCCGGCCACCGGTCTCGTTGCCACCGATCGCATCGGTCAGGACGTCGATCTCGTCACCGTCCGCCTGAACTACAAGTTCGGCGGCCCGCTCATCGGTAAGTACTGATCGCCCGCCAAGCGGCATCGAAAGCTCCGGGCCGCGGCCCGGGGCTTTTTTGTGTGCGCCCGCATGGACATCGCACCTGGAGGTAGGAGCCTTCAAACTGGCCAGCTGACCTCCCCCGTCGAACCGCCCCGTACCGCCCCGCATGCCGACCGTTATGGCGGGGACGTGGAGTACCGCACCCACACTTCCATGCCGATCAGACCTCTCCCCGCGCAGCGCTCACCTACGTGCCCGCCACTTTTCCGAAGCGCCGTCTCGAAGCTGCACAAAGACCTGTTCTCCGGGCAGCCCGTCTTTTTTGAACTGAATGGTTGGTCAAGAGAGCGCGACGATTTCTCAAAAGACAAGGCTCGCCGTTCACTTCTTTCTCTCACTTGGTTGTGAGGTACGCTTGATCAGTGAGCCTTGATGCAAACCTGGATTGGCTCCCTTGCCGCGTTGCCTCACATCTGCGAAGCACCCTACCGCATCGACGATGCCTGACCATATGCCAAGCTCGCACACTTACCGCGCAGGAAATCTCGACCGTTCGCGCGGTGATCTGAGCCTCGACCTCTTGATGCACGAGGTTGTGAGGAACGCTGTAGTCATGTGAGCTCGATATGATAATCGAGGTGGACCCGGCAGCGCTTCCAGTTGCGCACACTCATAGGACTCATCCAGCGGGGAGGTTAGCGCCGGGCGGCATTGAGCAAAACGGGCACGGGCGCAGGCGGCGTCGACACGTTCCAGCTCGAGGCTCTCGCGGGGCTCGCAATGCCTCAACCATCGACGATCAGTACCGGCGTAAAGCCGCGTTTTTATTGCCGAGACACCTCTGCTCGTCCGCGACATGGCAGCGTCTTTCCCGGTTCGCAGATTGTCACCATGCGCAAAAACACCGGTTCTTGCGCGCCTACAGCCTCGAATGCAGGGTGCGCGACCTGGCCGACGTCGAACAAGTTGCGCAAGCTCCCCGCCCTCTCCGGCTGACATCGCTGAAAATGTCATCCAAACTAGGGTTGGTCCAACTAAGCTTCGCCGTCGAGCCAGCCGATCTTGCTCTTCAGGAATCGAAAGCCCAGCACCTCGAAGCCGGCACGCTCCTTATTGTCCCGGCCGTAGGCATGGCCGCCCGCCGCCGGTTCGTAGAAATAGGCCTCGTAGCCCATCGCCTGGAGCTTCGCGGCCATCTTGCGCGCGTGTCCAGGATGAACACGATCATCCCGCCGCGTGGTTGCGATCAGGATCGGCGGATATTTTTGACCGCGCGTGGCGGCATGATACGCGGAATAGGTCTTGAGCCACTCCCAGTCGTCGCGCTTATCGGGGTCGCCAAATTCCGCAATCCAGCTTGGTCCTGCCAGAAGCTTGGTGTAGCGACGCATGTCGATCAGTGGGATCGTGCAGAACAACGCACCGAAACGTTCCGGATAGCGGGTCAGCATATTGGTGATGAGGATGCCGCCGTTTGAGCCGCCCTGGGCCGCGATCCGCTTGGGCTCCGTCACGCCGCGACGCACGAGATCCGCGGCAATGGCCGCGAAGTCGTCGTGCGACAATTTCTTACCGGCGAGCCGGCCGGCATCGTGCCAGCGCGTTCCGAACTCGCCGCCGCCGCGTAAATTTGCCTGCACCGTGGTGCCGCCGCGCTCCAGCCAAAGCTTGCCAAGCGCTGAATCGTAGTAGGGCCTTACCGAGATCCCGAAGCCGCCATAGCCGCTCATATGGACCGGCGCATCGCCTGTCTCGTCGGCTGGACCAGTTTGTACATAGGGAGTACGCTCGCCATCGATCGAGATCGCCTCGTGTTGGGTGACCACGAACCCATCCGCGGTAAAGGTCTTCGGCGCGTGCTTGAGAATGGTAGGGCTGCCGACGTCATTCTCGATCAGCATGAGCGAGGCTGGCGTCAGCGGATCCTGGCTCTTGACGAGTAGGTCGCCATTGCTTTCGGATGGGTCGCGATCAACGGGCCAGACGTCGACGACCCCGATGTCGGGAAGTCCGGGCAGTTGCGCACGGCACCACCCATTGTCGGATGGCGTGCAGATCTCGAAGACCGGCCGCAGTTCGTCGAGAATGGAAAGCACAAGCTTGCCGGCGCTCCAAAAGAACCCTTGCAGCCCACGGCGCGGGCTTGGTTCGAAGAGAACCTCGAACTGATGGTGGCCCGCAAGGAAGGCCACCAACGAGATGACGAGCACCGTATCCGCGGCATAGGTCTGCCCCGCCGCAGACCAGGATTCGCGCAGCTTCATGGCAAGCCAGTCGCGATGGGGTTGTATCCAGATGTGGCTTGGCAGATTGATCTTCGTCGTGGCACCGGATTCATCGCCGAACCAGGTGGCCAAATTGAAGGCGTCCAACTGATCGACGAACCACATCCGTCGGGGGACGATAGTGTGGTCGACATTGCAGCGAGCTCCGACATGATCGGCGGCGATCTCAAAGATCGCCGGCGCTTGATCCGCAGGCGTGCCGCGCCGCCACAACCTCACCGTCCGCGCATAGCCGGAGGTCGTCGCCATGCCTTGCCCATGAGAACTCGACAGGACCAGCGTATCGGGATCGAGCCATTCCACGGCGCCCTTGGCTTCTGGCAAGACGAAGCCATCGCGGACAAACGCCTTCGCGTCGGTATCGAACTCACGCAAGGTGACGGCATCGCTGCCGCCGCGCGATAGGCTCAAAATGGTCCGCCCATGATCCCCGGGTAGTGAGGCCGTCGCGCTCAGAAGCCAGTCTTCGCCCTCGCTGACACCGAGTTGATCGATGTCGACCAGAACTTCCCATGACGGCTTTGGCGTGCGAAATTCTTCCAGAGTGGTTCGTCGCCAGAGACCGCGTGGGTTGTTGGCGTCCTTCCACAGATTGTAGAGATAGCCGCCGCGCCGGCTTACATAGGGAATATTGTCCGGTCGATCGTAAATCGAGGTCAACGCGTCGCGATCCCGCTCGAATGCCGCTCCGTCAAACACCTGCAGTGTCCTGCCATTCTGCCGCTCGACAAATTTCAGGGCTCGCGCACCTTCGATCTGTTCCAACCATAGATAGGGATCATCGTCTGGAGCCGAGAGCGCGGGTTTTCCAACCCGCGACTTTGTCGTCGCGCCTGCTTTGACCACGTTTCAATCCATCCCTGGCATTGATGCGCACTCCCAAGACGACATCAAGCTTCGCATTCGTCAGTTTGGTTAAGACTCTGTCATTCTACAACCTGACGCAGCGCGAGCTTCAAGATAATTCCTTCGAAGTGAATGTTGCGCCACAGTTACAGCGGTTGGCGTTGACGTCGTTAGGACACGCGCAGCTAGAGCCATCCAAATAATAAGGCTCGAAATGAGAACTTGTGGTTTGTAACTGCGAGCATTGTGGTCTTTCGCGTCCCGGCACCCGTAGTCGACGCGAATCTCGCTTCGCAGCCCTCGCCACCACCGTCGGCAATTGCGGCCGGAATCCACGACTGGAGCGGCTTTGATGTCGGCGCCAAAGGCGGCTGGATTGGAAACAGGGCAAATGAATGTCGCAGGCATGATGCCCTCGAGCTCCCATGGGTGAGCGGCGGTACAGTCGGTGAACAGATCGGCTATCGCTGATAGATGGGCCAGGCGGTGAACGGTGTCGACATGAACGCGAGTTCCTCGCCAGCGGGGATTTCAGATAAGATTGAGGCGGATCGCGATGACGATGGCTTGTATCCGGCTGGTCGCACCCAGCTTTCGCATCGCGTTCTTGAGATGAAAGTTCACCGTATTCTCGCTGATTTGCAGTATCTTCCCGATTTCCCAAGACGATTTCCCCTCTGCCACCCACCGCATGCAGCCTAATTCCCGCTCCGATAGTGTGACTTTCCTGTTGCCGCTATTTTCCGAGGGGCGCGCGATTTCCACACACGCTGTGTGAAAGTGCCAGGCCAATGCATTGAGATGACTTATGCAGTGCTGAGGATCGGCATCATCGAACCGAGATGCAAAGGATACCACAGACAGTCGACCCAGGGGCCCAAACAATGGCACACTCATGCCATGCTTCAGACCCGCCTCTCTGGCCTCGTCCAGTACGCGCCTCTCGTCGGGCTCTAGTTTATATTGGTCGGCGAGTTGATCCCATAGAAATGGCCGCGAAAGCATTGGTGTTCGCCGGACCACCGGGTCGATTGTATGGTATCTGCGCTTAAAATACCGATCGCACCAATCGGACGGCCACTTTACGGCCACCGTTGGCGGTGGATACTCCGGCAGGCGAAGCGGCTCCACGAAATTGAGTGCTCCGTAAGCGACTTCACTGAAGCCTTCCTCGTTCGCACAGCCCACAAGAAGCTCGAACAGCGCTCTGAGAGATTGCGTTCGATTGGCGCATTCGGTGAAGCTGAAAAGATCCATTTTGGGCGCCTCAGGGGGCCGGCCCAAAAGGCCGGTATTGCGCCGTTCGATTGAGCTGGTTTCAAGCGGAGACAAGTTCCATTCCGTTACCCGAACTGTGGGCTTCGCTCTTCGTGAAGTCTGAACACTCGCCCCCAGACGCTATGCCCGTATTCGTTCCCCTCCGCGCCAAGTGCCGCACCACGGGCGCGCCGAAAGTGCGGCAGCGCCCCTTCATCCAAGCTCAAACAGCACGCCGCATTAGCCGCGCGGATGTCTATTCGATGTCGCCTGTCCCGCTCACCGATGATGCGACAGGCGACCGTGCTGATGTTTGCCAAATTGAAGATCGCCGCATTCTCGTCTGTATTACTGGCAACGACCGGGTCTGCGCTTTGACTCCTGCCCTCCACCATGCCGCGACTGGCGGCATCGACATAGGCCTTTAACTTGAACTTGTGGTTTTGCTGGCGTGCCAGATTTGTCATTCGGCGGCACTCCCATCTTCCTGCAACAGCTGGCTCGGCAGCCATTTCCGGGTCCTGGTCGTGACGCAACCCGGCGCGCGTTCTGAAGATTCAGCCGGCGGTTCGGAAAGAGTGCCGGTGGTAACGACGGCGGCGGTATAGGCGAAGTTGGATTTTGCGGATTCGGGCTTCGGCACCAATGAAGCTTGGCTCCGCCTCGATGCTGAGTACGAGATCCTGGGCGCTGATCTTGGCAACCGAGGTGAGGTGCAGCACGCTAAGCCGTTTGGCGATGCCGCGCTCCACGTGTGCGGTGTCGCTGTCGATGCTCTTCTTATCGGTGAAAATGAAATCCCGCGGGCCATATTCCTTCCCTATCCTACAGATCGGCATCGCCAGTCCGTAGCTCGTCGTCATCGTGTTGACGCCGGCGAGGACCCGCTTGATGAGCAGCCCGACACGATCGTCGCGGAGATCGCGCGCCTTGCACAAGGAGCGCGCGGCGCCCTGAGGCTTCAGTCGGGCAGCGCCCACACGAACGAATCGTAACAGTCGATAATGGTCGGCCCTCCTGGCGCCTGATGATGTTGCTCAGGAGGGGGCCCAGAAACGCGCAAACTCGGGAGACCTGCTCGATGCAGAGGACATTTTGCATGCGCATCTCCAAGGGAGAGGACCTGGGATGCGAACAGCAAGGCTCGTACCAGTTATGGCGATGGAGAAAATCAGGTTTCGAGACAAGGACTTGAGAGGATTACGATCGATCCCGCGCGTTACGTCCATTGATGCATTCGCGACATCGGGAGGAAATACGACAGCGCCATTTGGCTTAGTCGCTCGTGATGGATCGCTTGGATTTGGCTTTTCTCATGGATCGCGCGATCTACGTCCAGCATGCAAGCGCGGCCGCAAGCTCCGCTCAGTCATCCGTGATGTCCTCATATCGTTTGTCGAATAACGAGAAGCCAGCGGACAAGTACAAGGGCAGCGCCTTCGGACTGTCGAACTCGTCTGTGCGAAGCCAGATTCGGCCTGGCCAGCTAGCCCATGAAGTTTTGAGACATTCCGACAGAAAGTAACGCCCAAGCCCTTGCCCCTCCAGTTTGGCATCGATCCCGAAAAACAGCAGCTCCAGTTCGCGGTCGGACTGTTGGCGGGACTCACATAGACCGCGGGCAATGCCGCCGACGCGCAACACCAGGATGATCAGCCCGTCGATGAGCTGCGCCACCTCAGCCTCGGGCCGTTTCGTGCGGATATCCCATTGAACACGGTCTCCGACCAGGCGGAACAGCTGCAGATACTCTTTCACCGCGAGTCGCTCTCTGGTGATCGAAAGAGGCAGCTCAGGCGGTGAAATCCTCCTCATCTTCGATGGGGCGGTCATCTCAAGATAGGCGACCCACGCCATGATCCGCTCTTCGCTTCCCGATCGGGAAGAAGCAGAAACCGGTCGATCAAAGCGCGTCGCCATCGTGGTGAACAATCCGCTGCGGTCTAACGAACTCGGTGATGTAGGAGGCTGACACAGTGCAACGTCTCAACCCATTTACGCGCGAGGCGACCGCGTCCCTTTCGCGCCCCTTTGCTACGCGGTAGCCAGTCATGTACGGGCCGAAGGGCTGGAGACGCGCGGCGCCGGGACGCCCCCGCAGCGAGGGCGTCGACCTTGAGGTCAATTTGGCCGGCGGTTCCGTCCGTCTCGCTCTGCGGCCGTGAGCGGCTTGGCAACATTTCTCACGATCGTGGCCCGGCATTTGGTGAGCATCTCCTTCGTGTACATTCCGCCGAAGTAATCCAGAACGAAGGTGCCGGCATAATCCGGATCATCGGCGATGCTGCTGATTAGGCTGTCGAGAATTTGGCCAACCCCCGGAATGCGGTCGCAGTAGCGGGCGCGAATCACGTTAACCGCGTTCATCGAGTGAACCGCCTCGTCGGCAATCACTTCCCTCAGCCAATGAACGAATCGACTGCTCCCAAGTCCGGCATAAAACTCCTTATCCTTAGCATAGGCGCGGCAAGTACACATTTCATCGAAAGCGATCATAACGATCAGAGAGAATTCGTCTTCCAGGTATTCATTGATTGCACTGAAGTCATGCGATCGAGCGTCCAATCTCTCCCGAAGATCCTTTTCGGATCCGCCGGCGACGAGCTCCATGATGCGGATGAAGCCATCGGTGTGACGCTCTTCGTCCGCAGCCCAGGCATTAAAGAACGCTTCAGCTTCGCGGGTTGCGATCGAATTACGGATCGACAACTCCTTCTGCAAATGCCTTGCGTCATACTCCGTGTACAACTCTGGCCACAATTTGTCCCAACGTGCGCGCACAACCGATGGTTCGGCGGTGAACATCACCGGCGTCAGAGTGTTGAACAATTCTTTGGAACTCCAGCTCCGTCGAACCGGCGTGATCATCCGACTACTCCGAATTACGAGCGGCGCAATCCGTCTGGCAGACGCATTTTTTCTTCTTCCGGGCGCTCGCAAGGCATCTTTGCTACACACAGAGCATGCTGTCGCCTCCTCGTTTTGGTGGGATGCAATTCCAGGCCGCATCCCTTCTCCCTGAAACGTAGTCCTGACATCACGACACGCCCATCGCGGGCCGTCACTGATCTCAGTTAACTCGATCACCGTGACCTTGCCCCCAAGTTTCATCCAGTCCTGAGTTCGCTCTGGCAGTTGGGTCTGCCCGTTTGGGCGGTGGTAGCGACGGGACCTGGCGCGGAGCAGCATAGCGCAGCGCCAGGTCCCGGCGCGGGTAGCAGGTGATGGCGGACTCGGACGGATGCAGGTCGAGGCCATCGAGCGCGAGCTGGCTCAGATCCAGCGAGTAAATCCGATGGCGAAGTTGCTGTCCTCGATTCCCGGCATCGGTCCCATAACGGCCACGGCTCTTGCCGCGACCGTGCCGGACGCGACCATGTTCCGCTCCGGGCGGGAGTTCGCGGCCTGGCTTGGCCTGACGCCTAAGCAGAATTCTACCGGCGGGAAGGATCGGCTCGGCCGCATTACGAAACAGGGCGATTCCTATCTCAGGCACTTGCTTGTCATCGGAGCACGTAACGTCGTTCGGTACCCAAAGGCACGCTCCCGGGTTGGAGGCGGCTGGATCGAAGCCCTGCTTGAACGGCGTCGGCCCATGGTCGTCGCCATCGCCGTTGCCAACAAGTTGGCCCGGATCGTCCGGGCGATGATGACGACCGGGGAATTCTATCGGCCAAAGCTCGCGGCCTGACTTTCCGCGTATCCTGGCCACCTTATGGTGTGAGGGCAAATGACAGCATGATGGACACCGGCGGAGCTGGGGTTCGAGCAAGCCCGAAGAGCTTTAAGCGCAACAAGCGCGACCCGTTGATGAGGCCTCGATCCGCGATCTCCATCAGGGCCAGCGGCCATGGCATCGGTCGCACTAACAGGCCGTATACATGAACGCACCCGACCGGTATTCAAAGTGCTGCTGAAATCCCTTGCATCCGCGGGGCCGTCTATACATGAAGCTCTCGATGAAGGCGTTCTGCATGGGCTTGCCCGGCGCGATGTAGTGCCAGGCAACGCGGCTCCGATCGGCCCACGTCAGGATGGCGTTGCTGGTGAGCTCGCTGTCATTGTCGCTGACCACCATCTTCGGCTTGCCGCGCTCGGCCATCAGCCGGTCCAGTTCCCCGCGCCACCCGGGTGCCCCAGAGCGAGGTATCGGCCACCAGCGCCAGACACTCGCGGGTGCAGTCGTCAACCACGGTGAGGATACGGAAGCGGCGGCCATCGGTGAGTTGATCCGACACGAAGTCGAGCGACCAGCGATCGTTGGGAGCCATCGGCACCATCATCGGGGCCCTGGTCCCGATTGCCCGCTTGCGGCCGCCGCGGCAGCGCACTGCAAGCTTCTCCTCCCGGTAGAGCCGGAAGAGCTTCTTATGATTGATCAGATAGCCCTCCCGCCTAAGCAGAACGCAGGCGCCGATAGCCGAAGCGGCGGCGCTCCTGGGCGATCGCCCTCATGCGCTGGCGAACGCGGATTTGACGATGCCGCAACAGGACGCTAACAGCTTGATTTCATTGGGACGCTGGAAGGCAACGTGAACGAGGGCGAAATTTATCTATCTCCTTCCATAGCGAAGACGACATCGAATCTCTCCCGCCCCGCCACGCTATTTTACGCCAACTACGATAAAGCGTCATCTTGCCGCAGAAAGCCCTGCGGACTCCAGGGATTCTGGAAAGCCGAAAATGCACCTCCCCGATCAATGCTCCGCGTGCCGGTCGGCATTTTCGAGAGCGAGATCGCCCGCGCCAGTCCTCGTCAGCATCATCCAAGACGCGGCTGGCCCGAAAGACGGCACGCGTTGGGGTGCCGTTACGTTGAACTGATCGGCAAATATCTCGAGTGGATCGACACCGCCGTGAAGTCGCTGGGCAGTCACATTGTCAGGTGACCGGAAAGGAATCAGCATTATTCCCGGTGTCGCGATGCTTGATGTGCGGCCTGAAACCGGTTTTCCGCCAAGACACTTTTGCTTAGCAGCGCGCACCTCGAAACGAGGTACCATCTGCTGTACATTTGTGATTCGAGATCAGCGGTTTAGGCAATGGCAGACGTCTTCATCAGCTACTCCAAGGCGGAACGCAAACTGACCGAAGATTTGGCGAAGATTCTGGTGGGCGTCGGCCTCACCGTCTGGTGGGACACGGAGTTGCTGCCGATCCAGCGGTTCCGGGCGGAAATCGACGCGCAGCTCAATGAGTGCTCCGCGGCAGTGATCATTTGGTCGGCTACATCTGCGAATTCCGATTGGGTGCTATCTGAAGCCGATCACGCCATGCGCCAAGGCAAACTTGTCAACGCGCATCACTCTGACATTCTGCCGGAGCATTTGCCCAAGCCTTTCGGCCAGATTCATGCCGTGCCGCTGACCGACACGGACCGCATCCTCAGAGGAATCAAGCTCATCACCACCGGCAAGCCGCCCAAGGCGGCTACAGTGTCCTCGGGCGAGACAAGAGCTATCGAATTCATTACAGACGCTGTCCAAGATGCGCTCAAATACGCTCCACAACTACGCGATCTGGCCGATCGCGAGGGGTGGGAAGACGACGAAACATATCCGAATGATCTGCTGAAGCTGGCTGAGAAGGTAATGACGCCACTCCGGCTGTTCCGCGAACGATTGCCATATACAGATATCACCAGCTATCGCGGCAGGCGGCTTGTCGAGCATCTGGATGAGGCGACGACATACGCGCACAGGCAGATATCCAAGGAGGTCGGGTGGCTGCGGTCGCACGGCAACAGCGAGAGCGTCGTCATGGGTGCACGCGGAGATCTCTCGGTTGCGGCCGAGCGGTTGCTGGAAAAGGTGGAGCTGCCCCCCAGATAAGCGTCAATCTCGAGCCATTACTCAAAATGCGTCGCAATCTGCGTTATTGCGCATCGATTGCCCCTGGCGTCAAAAAAGGGGAACGTCAGGCCAATTGTCGGGCACCAGAGCTGGTGGTTTCGTCCATGGATCCTCCACCAAGGCGGCTTGGAACCAATCTTCTCTCAGATTAGCGTGTTCTGTGACAATGAGTTGAAAGCCCGGAGCATCCTGCGTGGTGAAGCGCTGCAGCGTCTCGAACAGCCGCCGAACTGCCTCAAGGTCCGCATCCTTTTGGCTTTCCGTTTGCTCAATAGAGCCACCAGCGGCTGCATAGGAAGTCTCGGAAGGGAAGTAGACCTGGGTTGGCTGATCGATCAGCATGAACCGAGGAATGGGATGGTCGTACGTTGCCGCAAACCGATGCAGTGCAAGCAAGGCTGCGAGGTGGTACGCTAAATGGTTCTCACCGCCACCGGTTCGATTCATGTATATCGGGCGACCAGGTCGATCAATGACAACCGTCAGATGGTGGAGATCGAGATGAGCGGGATACTCGCCGAATTCACCGCCAAGGTCGCGAATATAGCCTGACATGTGTAACGCGATATTGCTGAGCGTCGAAGCGAGGCGCGTGTCAGAATCGTCAGCACCCAACCTTTCTTCCAGGTCCGCAACCCGTGCCTTGAGTCGCCGCTCTTCGGCCTGAAGCCTTAGAAGCTCGGTATTTGGCACTAGGTTCTCCAGGAACAGGCTGATGCGCCCCACGACCCGTGATGCCGCGTTGTTCCTATTGGCCAACTGCGTCGCCATCTCGCTGGTGGCAATGGCAGAGGAAAGCTCGACTTCCTTGCCCCGGATTTGATCCCCAATGTCGGCCAGTGCCTTCTGCTGATCGGTCAAATATGCGACCAACGCCGGCCGCTCGCCTGCGACTGCTGTCAACTCGGCATCGAGGGTTTCCAACTCGCCCAGAAGAGCCTTCGCAATAGGTCCGTCCATCCCAATGTTGGCCTGGGCGAAGGGCCATTGCCACTCACCCGTAGCTTTGTCGACGGGCAGCGCCTTTATCGAACTCAGGCGTTCACGCTGCTCGCTTACCTCGCTCTGAAAACCTTCCGCGCGCTTGGCAAACTGTTGAGCACCATCGATGCGGCGCTGAACTTCGCGACGCCGCTCCCTGAGATCAAGCAATTCGTTTTCGATGCCGGATACACGCGCCCCGTCATCTTCCGGCACAGATGTTGGTTTCCAATCCAGAGCCCGACCAAGAAGAGCGGTTGGCGGCACGTCGCTGTCACCAAGCGGAATCTCTACTGCCCGGGCCTCAGAAAGAAGGCCGATAGCCCGTTCCTCGGAGTTGTCGATTCCCTCTCGCGCCTGTTGGAGTAGCTTCGCATTGAGACGAAGTTCACGTTGCGCGTAGCGGAGTTGAGATTCGAGCGTGAACTTGTCTTTCCCAGACACGCCAAGAAGGATGGGCAATGTATCCTTGATGGCTTGGGGCTGTTGCGGCTCGTTCTGACGATAGAATAATTGGTCCTTGTTCGTGACGATCCCTTGCTTCTGGAATAGATAATAGAAGGCGTGCTTCACATTGGCATCGAAGCTGGCTCGACTGCTCTCGATCGGAACGTCGGTCGTGTTCTCCGGAATTCCAAGCAAATGGGTGAGCAACGCGACGACGCCATCATCGCTGTCGTTTACGGCCAGCTCCGAGAAATCCGGCGCTTCGACCTTTGCTCCGCGTCGCACCATGGCCATGTTCAGGCTCAGAGCGCCCGGAGCAGGCGCCGGCTTCGCCACAAGCACTTCTTCGCCATCGAAGCAGTAGATCACCGCAAACCAAACCACGCGGTCGCGGATGACCCCCTCCGGAACGTTGAAAGTCGAACGACCCATGCAGTACTCGATGATATCGGACAATGCCGATTTCCCCGTCGAGGAGCGACCGGTAATGACGTTCAATCCATCGTGGAACGTCACGTCGCGGCGTCGACCGTCATTGCTGTAGACGTGTATCGATTTGATCTTCATGGTCGAACGCCCAACGTCGTGTAGATGGTGCCTCTGTCTGCAATGCGCGCGAACTCCTTCCCGAGGAACGCCGCCACGCGCTGGCAGGCCTTTGATTCATCGCTGCCATTGATGGTCTTGCGCACTCCAGCGGAATTCGGAACCAGTCTCCCATCCGGGCTCACCGTGACCGCATCGCAGTGCATCAGAAGCCCGAGCCCTTCGAGGGTGAATGGCAGCACATCTGTACAGCGCTTCCCGAAACCCACCAGCAATTCTGGATGGTCCGCTACTACTTTCAGGAAGTAACTTCGGTTTGCGCGTTGCAAAGTCTCTCTTGAGCTTTGTTGCAAGCACAGCGGCAAAACCAGGAGCGAGAGCGAAAACGGCATTCCCTTGTCGTCCTCGGCGTGGAACGCTGCTAGGGCTCGGAAGAGAACAAGGCCACAGAAGGCTGGGTTGAAGAGGTTTCGTATCTCTATCGGGCGATCGATCCACTGCTTCATGCCGCAGCCTCAAGGATCTTGGCCAAGCGTTGCAGGAAGTGAGGATGCCAATGAACCCTAGGACGTGGGCTGTCGTTGGCGAGAATGTGGAATGTGCCTCGAACGACATATGGTTCGGCAACACGTTCGCGGATTCTCAGCTGGCCGGTCGACTGTTCCGCCCATTTATAGAGTTCTCTGCCAGCCTCAATACAAGCCTCCTCCGCGCTTTCGTCGGTGATGTTTTCGCAGACGAGCTCCCGGTACCGGGCCCATTCATCTACCAGCTTGTCCTCGTACTTCTCAATCTCGTCCGAGACTAGGAGGTTGGCGCGAGCCCAACTGGAGCGCTGCTCGAATGCCCGGTAATAGTCGATGATGGCGAACCGGATTCGTCCAGCTGACAAATTCAAGGCCCGCAGCTGTTCCACAAAGCGACGCGGATCGTTGTGCGCATCGACACCGCTCGCGGGGAGGCTGTCGCCGAATGTGATCGGTAGATTGTCGACTTTGTATTCGTCGGCGAGGACCGCCAGCTTATCCGTCACCTCCTGAACCCGGATCGGCTCGGTACGTTGGCCGGTCAGAAACTCTATAATCTGATTCAGCCACCATCCCTCAAGCCGCTCGAAAAGGCTCTGTCGTGACTGGCGCCTCACGGTGATCAGGCGCCGGTTGATGAGTTCCGGAATCTCGTCGATGCGCGGTGTATCCGGGAAGATTGTGATGCGAGCATAGAAGTCGCTAGCCTCCTCGGCGCTTAGGTCCGCGAGGTCAGCCTTCACCTTGGCGATCTCTTTCGACTGACTGGCTGCCAATGCGTGAGACGCATCCTTAGCCCTCGCGTCGCCATCGGCATCTGTGTCGGCGAACTGCTCCAGGAAAGAGCCTGTCGCAATAACTGCGGTAGTAAAGAGCAGGAAGTATGCGTTGGATCCAGCTCTTCCCGTGGACTTGTAATGAGCCAACCAGATACGCACCGATTTCCAGAAATCGGTCGAAAGATCCGAGAGACGGTCGCCCTGCGCTTTGTGCTTGAGGGAAGCCAGCGATATTCGGCCGTCTGCTTCCACGAACTCGACGTCGTCGTTTCGCTCGATGTAGACGACGCAGTCTTCAGGAAGTGCTAAAATTCTCAACAGAGCAAATCTGGGTTGGAAAATGTAGCCAAGCCCTTGCTCTGCAGCCGAGAACGGAGAGCCGGTCTCAGACATGCAATATGTGATGCACTAAAAAATACAGGATGCTCATCCCCCTCCCCGAGCGCAATAGAGTGCCGATATTCATAGCACATTTGTGTCCGCCACAATAATTTCGATACGGCTCTTTTGGCCGCGCTTCCCGTCCGCCGCCTCGATTAGCCGCGTTCGCTCTGCGTGAACTGTCGGAAGTGCCGGAGTGGGGATAAGGCCTTTCCTTCCGGGCTTCTAGCTAGATCGCCGTTCTCATAGACCTCCAATCAGCCGATACCGATCGGTCGACGAGGACAATCGGCCAGGTTGCTTCTTGCTCACCGGCTCGGCAAGCGTGCTGACCCTGCCGCGTATCACCCATGGCTGCGCATTAGGAGATCGGAATGTGATTGGCGTGCCCGGCAAGCCAAGTTTTGATTGTGAGTTTTCTGCATAGTCAGGCTTAGCAAATTTGCAAATCTATAAACTTGCCTTGGGTTTGAAATACTACTATATTGCTAAGCATGGCTGAGCCTTCTGGTAGAAAACTAAACTCCCTCGAACATACCCTCCCGGAAGGCCTATTGGTCGATGCCGGGTGGATGACGAAGCATGGCTATTCGACAGGTCTGCGCAGCCAGTACGTTTCGGCAGGCTGGCTGGTTCAGCCAACGCGTGGAACTTTCAAGCGCCCGCTTGGCACCCTGACATGGCAGAAAGCTGTCATATCGCTTCAGACGCTGCTTGAGCGCCCCCTGATCGTCGGAGGGCGAACCGCGCTCGAATTGCAAGGCTTTTCGCACTACCTCCGGGCTGAAGGGCCGACCGTCGTCTATCTGTATGGTCCTGATGCTCCGCCCGGATGGCTCTCAAAGCTTCCGCTCAAAGAGCGTTTCACATTCCGCAAGAGCACAACGCTCTTCAAAGCCGATCCCGTGACGAAGGGGCTCAAGAACTTCGCCTGGAATGTCCAGAAGAATACCGGCGCAGCTGCCGATGAATTCCAGGCAGGACCATTCAAGCAGATATGGGGCGAGAGCGAATGGCCACTCACCATCTCATCGCCCGAACGGGCGTTGCTTGAACTGCTCGACGAGCTGCCGCATAGCGAGAGCTTCCACCAGGTCGACATGCTTGTTGAGGGCTTGCGCAACCTCAGTCCCCGCAAGCTGCAAAAGCTGCTGGACGATTGCAGAAGCGTGAAAGTCAAAAGGCTGTTCTTCTGGTTTGCCGACCGGCACAACCATTCATGGCTGAAGCAAATAGACTGTGACAAGGTCGATTTGGGGAAAGGAAAGCGCATGCTGGTGAAAGGCGGAAGGCTCGATCCGAAATATTTGATCACCGTGCCGGAGGATCTCAGTGCCCCTATCTGAACGCTATCGGCATCAGGTGGCGCTGCTGATCGAGACCTTGCCATTCGTTGCGGCGGTAAAGGATTTTGCTCTCAAAGGCGGGACTGCGATTAATCTATTCGTGCGCGATATGCCGCGTTTGTCAGTCGATATCGACCTGACCTACCTGCCCGTCGCCGGCCGGCCGGAATCGCTGGCCGCGATCGATGCGGGCATGAAAAGAATGGCTGTCGCCATTGGCAAGGGAATTCCGGGCGTCAAGGTGAATGAGGTCGTGAACCGCGCGGAAGGCATCGTTACCAAGCTGACACTTCAGAGGGCCGACGCCCAGATCAAGATCGAAGTCACTCCCGTCCTTCGCGGCTGCGTCTTCGATCCCGAGATGCGATCCGTGCTTCCGAACGTCGAGGAGAGCTTTGGTTTTGCGGAGACACAAGTCGTCTCGTTTTCCGACCTCTACGCGGGAAAAATCGTCGCCGCCCTTGACCGCCAACATCCTCGCGATCTTTTTGACATCCGCGATCTTCTGGCGAATGAGGGCATCAGCGACGACCTGAGGCGCGCTTTCATCGTCTATCTCATCAGCCATGACCGGCCCATTTCGGAGGTTGTGGTGCCGCGGCGAAAGGATATCCGCCAGGAATTCGAGCACGGCTTCGAGGGTATGACCTCAGATCCGGTCTCGCTGGATGAGCTATTGAAGGCCCGCGAGGACTTGATCGCCGAGGTATCTGGAAAGATGCCGAAGGAGCATCGGGAATTTCTGATCGGATTCAAGCGCGGGAAGCCAGATTGGGCTCTGTTGGGCGTCGATGGAGCGGCAGAGCTTCCCGCAGTCCGATGGAAGCAGATCAATCTTGATAAGCTGCGTGCCACAGATCGCGAAAAGCTTGTGGCTCAGTTGATCGCAGTTCTTAAGTGAGGACCATGGCCGCTCTCACCACGCCTCAAGAATTTCTTCGCATATCGCAAATACTCGCGAACCTGACCGTGTCGGTCCCGATCGCTCTCATGAGGGCATCGCGGCGCTTGAGCGAGTCGGATATCGATGACCTTCTTTATAAGTTCTCCGACGGCGTGAACGACCCCAGCAATGAGCGGGGCTGGCATTTTCGGATAATTCCTCTCCGGCCCTAGCCGCGGAGGCGCGTGGTGCTTGACGTTAGCAGGCTTTCCGTAAACCCGACGAGCTGCTCAAGCGTATCGATGAGTGCGACCTGAAGCGGGAGAACGTTGATGCGCGCTTGGGGCTGCTGGGCGACGGCAGCGAGAATGTGATCCCGTTCGACCACCCGAAGTTCGGTGAGCTTTACCGTTCGGAGGTTAAGAAACTCGTCACCGCGCTCAAGATCAATCCGAAAAGTGATAGAAACCCGCGTCGCCTTCCGTAACTTGATTGACTGCATTGTGCTGCATCCGGGTCGTAAGCGGATGGGCATGCAGTAGGGCTGTGGAGTAGGCTCGGTCGCTATAGGATAAAGTAGGAGCCGTCGTCGTATAATAGCGTAGAGAAGGCCGGCATCGTCCGCCCGGGTCGTCCGGTATCTCATGGTCATGCGGCAGCAGCCGATGGCTTTACACGCCCGCCGTTCGCTCATCCCGTAGACCTCCACGAGGTGGGCGACAGCTTTCCGCTTTCCCGCGGGCGTCACCATTTCTTTCCCAACAGGTCCTTCAAGGCCGCATTGTCCAGCATGGCGTCGGCCAAAAGTCGCTTTAGCCGCGTGTTCTCGTCCTCCAGCGTCTTCAGCCGCTTGGCCTCCGAGACCTCCAGCCTGCCGAACTTGGCTTTCCATTTTCCATTTGTAGATGCTGGCGTTGCTGACGCCATGCTTGCGGCACAGATCGGCGACCGACACGCCGGCCTCATGCCCGTTCAAAATCCCGATGATTTGCTCTTCCGAAAAGCGGCTGCGCTTCATGCTCTGGTCCTAATGTGGGCCAGAGTGAACTTCAAACTGGATTAAGTCCGTAGGACAAGGTCAACCGAGACGAATTCGAACGTAATGTCGAAGGCAGCTTCGCATGGCCTTTCTCACGGCGGGCGCTCTGTGTCCGGTATCGCGATCATCATGCGCGTCCTAGATCACAGCGAGTGCTTCCTCCGGAACAGTAAGGCGCCCTCAGATGGCTCCCTGCGTCAATAAACTATCATGTGCGGCTGTGAACGTCAGGACCGCCCTTTTTGAAATGGAGGAAGTTACAGACGTCATAATACTCTGCGCCGTGCAAGCGGAAGCCACAAGCCGATATGCGATTCTTCAGGAAGACCGGATCGAAAGCGAACGCCTGGAAACCGTTGGAGCAGTCTAAGCGGACATAGTCATCGGTACGCACCACACGCTGAACGTTGATGCCGCAAAGATCATAGTATTCCAGGCGCGCTACGGTTGCCGTCTCGCTGGTTGAAAAGAGCGACAAAGCGAGATCAAAGGGCGCTTGGCAGACTCGTGTGAGAAACTCCATTGGCGCATCCATCGTACCGAGAAAATTAAATGGCAGCATGCAAAGCACCCTTCCGTCATATCGCCTCATTATCTCATTGATCAATCCCGTTCTTTTGAAGAATTTGTTAGCCTCACAGCGGATAACCGCTCCGTTCCTGCTTTTTAACCGTCGTGCACGAGGTGGATTTATATCGATGCCAAGGTAATCATTGTCTTCGTTTTTGACGCCTAGGAGGCGGTAGCAACTACAACCTACCTCAATGATCAAATCGTATCGGGTCGAGCGCAGGAGATCGAGATAGAAGACCCTCTCACAGTTATGGAACTGACGCACCTTAGCGGAGAAGTAGTTCGGACGCATGAGACGTACGCCCTCGTCGCCCAGATAGATCGCTCGATTGACTTGCTTGGATTGGGGGACGGAGAAGTTCACCGGTGCCTCATATCATCTCGATAACGCTGAAACATAAAGCCTACGGCAGCGCCGCCCGATTCCCGTGGTCAGTTCATCGCTCAGCATTTTCGCGGCTGACGCCATATCCCCCACAGTTTGCTCGGGGCAGATCAGGTCGACCAAGGTACCCGGCGGGGTCCAACTCTCGGGCAGATCCGTTACGTCAATAGTAATAAGATCCATCGAAACCAAGCCGACGATTGGCACACGAGTACCACATATGAAGACATGCCCTCGATTGCCCAGAATACGCGGGAACCCATCTGCATAACCAATAGAGGCAGTAGCGATACGCATCCGCCTCTTCGCCGTGTAGGACCTGCAGTATCCGATAGCTTCCCCATGCTTTACTTCGCGACATTGAATGATTTGCGTTCGCAGACGGACGACTTGCGACGGCTTGAAGTAGGGATCATCGGACGTCGAAAAGCCGAAAATCCCTCCACCGGACCTTATGAGGTCAAAATGAAATTCACATCCGGCGAATAGTCCCGCCGAGTTCGATAGTGAAAGAATGGCTTTCGGGAACAAATGAGAGAGTTTGCGGAACCGATGTAATTGTTGAAGACTGACCTCGTTTCGCCACTCTGCACAGGCGAGCTGACTCATGAACAGCGCTACAGGTAATTCCGACAGCCCGTTTTCATTCTCGGCGACCGTCTGCAACTCATCCATGGGAAAACCTAGCCGAGACAGACCCGTGTCGACGTGAATGCCGGCCGGCAACGCCCGATTGCGACGTCGGCAATGCCGAAGCCACGCATCCAATTGCTCCCTGCTGTTCAGGATTGGCAATAAATTATGCCGCTCGGCAACCGGCTCCATACCTGGCGTAGCGCCGTGGAGCATGTAGATCTTTGCAGATGATGGCAGCACATCGCGCAGGGCAATGCCTTCCTCTACATCGGCTACGAAGAAATGCGTGCAGCCAAGGTGAGCAAGGAACGGCGCTATCCGTGCCGCGCCAAGACCGTAGGCGTCCGCCTTGACAACTGCGCCGCAAGCGCTATGGGGCGCGAGCGCCTGAAATTTTCGATAATTGGATTGAATGGCGCTGAGATCAACAATCATGGTCGATCCCGAGTTATCGCCATAACCGGTATCTGCAAATTTATGAGAGAGGTTGACTTCGATATCAATCGGGTCAGGCATATGCCTTCCCCCTCATGTCGCGGTGATGACAGGGAGATCCGGAGAATAAAGGGATCGTATTGCCTCCTCCGCACACGCTGGCCCAAAGCGAAACCCGTTACCTGCACCGCCGCCAATGACGTGCAGGCCGGCGACACCTCTCACTGGACGGGAGAACGGGACACCGTCGTCGGAATAGCAATCGCAGAACACACGTGCTGATGCCACCGCGGGCACGTCCGAAGAAAACCATTTTGCCAATATTGCGGTGGCGCGCGCGAGATCATCCGAACTGACATGCAGACTATTTATCTCCGGCCTCACATCCCATTCCTGCGAGGCGAAACTGAACAACCAATATCCTTCCTCGATCATGGGAATGAGAAAAGCGTAGTCATCGAACAAGCCGATCATTGGACAGTTTGGGGTGGGGCGCGCCGCCAGGTGAAGCGCGACGACCTTTTTAACCCGCAATCGCGGTTCGTCCGTGAGATGCTCAAGCAATGGTGAATCTGGTAGCCAAGGACCAATTGCCAGGATGGCCCGTTTCGCCGAGAGTTCGCGATCATCCGAGGTCTGAAGAAGAATATTGCTTGGTCCCTGCCGTATCCTTTCAATAGATGTCCCTTCGCATATGGAAACCCCGACGGCCTTGAGCCTTTGGGCCAGATCCCGAACAATGGAATCTACCGGACTGTAAGAACCCCGATCCAGTGCCACGGCCATATCGCCGGGAATCAAAAAACGCGGCAGCGAGGAAAGCCTCTCGGTCAGCGCGAAGGACGTTGATGGGATCGTGCCGCCCACGCTACTGAGTAGCGCGAGCTCGTTGGGATGACGTGTCAACCAATACACATCACAGTCTCGGCCGATGGGCCACCGCCCATGGGGATAGATCCCTCGCCAGAACTTCGAACCGCGATTGATGAGGTCTCTTTCCTTCTCGTTACGACGGATGTTGATTTGGATTCCGGGAGCAAACCCACTGGCCCCTGCCCCAACGATATCTCGTTCGAAGATGACGATTCTTTCCCGCGGACTATTGCTCGCTGCGATGACGGCAGCACTGAGGCCCATGACGCCGGCGCCAACCACCGCTAGGTCATAAATCCTGTCGGTCATCGAGTTTCTTTCCAGGAGATGGACAAGGCGCTCAGAACTTCGCTGCCGCGATTTTCCAAATGATGGGTTCGATCTGGTCGCAGAAACACAAGGTCGCCTGCCTTGACAGCCAACTCACCATCGTCAGTTATCACCTGACCGTGGCCGCTCGTGATGCGCCAGATCTCGGTGGAAGGATGGGAATGAGGCGTCGACACCGCGAACGGATCGAGCCGGAATTCGATGAGCTCGACGGGACAAGTGGTCTCGGGATCACCTATTCCTTTGACGCCCTGCATCAGCACACCAGGGCTATAGACCGTTATGTCGCCCAAGGTAATCAGCTGTGCATTCTTCATAGCCACTCCCAACAGATATAGGCCGGATCGCGGCATCCTGCCGACTTGCTCGCCGCTCAACGAGAGCCATCCGAAGCCCGTGCTATTCCCACTTGACGACGCCCGTTGCAGGCCCGCAATCGTAAGCTACGCGGCCAATGATAGAATTGAGGACCGTTGAAGCGCGCCAGGGAACCAAACTGAGATTTGTATCAGCGATGCCATGTTGAAAGCGTGCGCCATTCTGTACGTACAAACGACATCTTTCGGGGCCATCAAAACGAGCCGAAAAGTCCTTCTCGACCACGACCTCCTGAGAGCCACCGGGCGTACTCACAACCGTGAGCCGGTTTGCGATCGGCTCCAGGAACGAAGGGATTTCGGTGCGGTAGCCTGTGGCTAAGACGACAATGTCCGCGACTAGCTCCGAACAAATGCCTGTCATCTGCTGACGCAAACCCAAGCGAAAGGGAGACACACCGTGCAACTCGTCAGCCGTGGTGTCGATACGGATTTCTACGTGAGCCGGGTACGAGTCTCGATGAAGCTCGCGATCGTAAAGTGCGTGGTAGATAGCACGAAGCGTCGAGCAGTTGACGCCATCGCTCGCCAACGACTGTCGTTCAAGAATTTGCTTCCGAGCAGATTCGCTTTGCTCAAAGAACCAGCCACCATATTGCGGAAAGAACCATTCATTGACGAATGGGCTATCTTCGCGCGCGAATATGTTTGCGCGGCGCGTCACCCAAGTGAGGGCTCCCAGCGCGCCGTATGCACCACTCAGGAGATGAAGAAATATTTCGGCCCCGCTTTGGCCACCACCTACGACCACAACGCGCTTGCTCGAAAGTTCGCGGCGCTGCACGAGAAGAGCACTCCCGTGAAACACCTCGTTTGGCGCATTCTTGCCCCAGTCAGGAATAAACGGCACTCTGCCCACGCCAAGCACAATCGTAGACGTTTGATAATTGCGGCAACTAGTTATGACATTAAAGGACTCGCCGCGTAGTTCGACTGCAAGAACATGTTCGCCGAATTGAACGTTAGCCAGCTTTTCCGCCGCCCATCGCAAATAATCTTCAAATTCACTGCGGCTAACATACTTGAGTCCACGAACGATTGCTTGATAAAGCCGCTTTTTATCATGCAAGTAGGCGAGGAAGCTGTATGCGCTCGTCGGATCTGCCGGTGTAACCAAGTCCTTTAGCGGGCTGGTTTGCATAAGGGCACCTGCTACAAGAAGACCGGGATGCCACTTAACCGCCTCTGACCTTTCAAGGATGTGCAGAGAAATTTCCGGAATCGGAGCCGCGAGCGCTGCCAAGCTTAGATTCGACGGCCCTGCACCGATCGCGATTACGTAATAGCTATCGTCGTGATTCAGCATCTCACGATCCCTACAAGGAGCCACTCAATGCTTCCGGCTGGTTGAGAACACTTGGATTGCAAGAAGGACACCATTAGCGACAATAAGCATCATCGCGCTCAACAGCAGATAATCGACGCCGCCGGCTTTCACGATTTGCCCGGCGATGTATGGAAATCCGAATAGACCAACGAAGTAGGAGAGCGTAAAGACCTGAGAGGAAATGGCCAAAGATGTCCTATCAATACCTGCAATGTAGATAACCATACTGTTTAAAGTCGAATAGCTGAGACCGTATCCCAGCGCGAACATCGCTGTTCCGAGGATGTAGATTGCCGTGCTACCGACATTCATGAAAAGGATGAATAGCCCCGCGATAGTGCACACGATGAGAAACGCGATTGCGCGTTCAAGGCGAACTTTTCCAATTATCGTCGCCACCGCGAACCGCAAGAAGACGGCTGTCAGCGTGAAGACCAGAAAGAATGTATCTGGAGACTGCGCCCGCGATGTAGCGTAAAGCGTTTGGAACGTGGAAAGACCGGCGAAAACGCAGGCCCCAACGCCGATCATGATGATCGGATAGCGCGTGTTCGATTTGAAGACCCCTAGCACGCCTTCAACGGTGAGTCGTGCAGTGGGCATTTTGATCTGAGGAGCTTGCGCCAGCGCTCTACCGGCGAACTCCAGAAACATCGTACCAACGATACATGCAGCCGCAAATAACGCGTAAACTGCAATGTAGGATCCAGCAACTTCCGCAACGGCGCGGGCGAGAGGGGCCGCGAGCCCGATGCCCAGCATTTGAGATCCGGAAAGCAAGGTAAGATACTTGATACGGGCTTCAGCTCGCACGTGACACAGGACTGGAAGCGGCGCCAGTATATAAAATACTGACCATCCAATGCCGAGAAAAAGCCCACCGATGTAAGCGAAGATCGGCACAGTCCATGCTGATGCGAAACATACCATCGCTATCGCCATCATCGCCGCGGCAAAGGTGATAGTTCGCATCATGCCAAGTAAATCCGCGATGCGGCCAGCCACAAGCGAACAGAGTATTGTCGCGATCGTACCGGTCGAAATAACGGCCCCGGCGGTCGCGGCGCTTTGTCCGATGGACCGCAGAGCGTCTACGAGAAAGAAACTCGAGCCATAGGATGCGGCCAAGCTGATACTGCCAAGCATGAAGGGAATTGAGACCTCCAACGAGACAGCATTGGGCAACTTCTCGGCGGGAACGATTGCCGTGGCGGGTGTCATGCTGCAATCTTTCCTGGAAGGCATCGATCAAGATCTGCAGCCGCCAATCTGCGCCCATCGATGCTCGGTACTGTTCCGCCTCGTTGGGATGAAGGCGTCGAGGCGCATGCAGCAAGGGGATGCCCGCCATGACCGAGCCAGTGCCATAAGGCCTCTGTTATCTTTGGCATCAGCGGCCAAGCCAGTATGCTAAACCCCATCAGCCATGTATACGCGGCCTGATGGTCCGGCTTGGCATCAAGATAATCGACCCATTCGATAACCGACCTCGAAGCTTGCGATACTCGCAGATGGTCTAGCGAAAGGGCGGCGCACTGTTGCTCGTAGAGCCGATCCAGCGTGATCATCATTGCACCATCGACGCAACACCCGGTGAGAGCCGGCATCGTGTTTATGGACTCGGTACAACGGTCGATGGCTGCAGGTATCTTATCGAAGAGTGTGTTGTAACGATCGACCAACTGCTCTGACACCAAATCGGACTCGGCTTCTTCCGGACAAATTTCCGACAGGCACACTCTAAGAACATCGATAGATATATTTGGCGTTCGAGCGATTTCACCTGCCCAGATCACGTGACCGCGACTGGTGGAGACCTTTGATCCGTTCAGCCGAAGGAAGTAGTTAAAGAACATTCGATCAAACGGGCGAAACAAGTTCTGGCCCAATGCGCATCCAGTAGCACCGACAAGCATCGGAATTGTGTTATCGATACCGGTAGCGCTAATGAGGAACGCATCGGAATCGCAGGCAAAAGGACTGGGCTTGCCGGCGCCCTCTGTGTCTTTATGCCCGCAATAGAGAGAATGAGCGTAGAGTAACGAGGAGTAGCTAAACAATATCTGCTGGGTGTTGAAATGCCGCGAATTCCAAACCAACCCGTGCAATCCCGGTACAGTCACCCGCATTTGCTGTCCTTTGCGCGCGACATACCGCTTCCCTATGTCCAGAAAGCCAGGTTCGATGGCCGTGTCGTCCCACGTCCGTAGAAGTCGGTCGTTTCCCGAAATTGAAAGGAAGGCGGAAACGTTGTCCCTCCATTCTACGATCCGCCCTCGCCTCGATACCGGATTCAGTGCTTCATCGGGTTCGAAATGATGTCCGCATTGTTCGCAGAAGAAGCTACCCGCAGATGCCGCGCAAACCGGACAGTCCGCACCAAACCAGCCTCCAATGCAAAATCGGTCTTCTGGCCGCGTGGCAGCGGAACCCGCATCGTCCATTGGCAAGCGCGCCGCGCGGAAATCCAGGGAGCCGGCTGCAGATAAGGCACCCATGAGCGCGTTGCTGACATCCGAAAAGCGCTGCAGATTTTTGCCATACGCTGGATCATCGAACGTATCGAAAACTATGCCTAGCGAGGCGAGATCCTCAAGAATTTTGACATGGAAGCCATGTGCCAAGTCCGACGGGTCAATGTTCTCACGAGCCGCTCGGACCAGGACATGGTTCTCGAAACCGTCGGTCGTCAGTCCAGAACGGACATGATGCCCCGCCCTCTTGAGGTGCTTCTGTACAACATCCATTCTGAGAAATGGCCCGGCAGCGTGCCCCAGATGTGCTCTGCCATTGGCTGTCAAGTTGACGGGCGACACATACACATCAACGGGATGCGTGTTCGCTACATTTATCCTCGGGATAGTTGGGCTTCTTCTCATATCTATTCATCTGCACAAATGCCTTCCATGAACACATGAAAGGGCCGCCAGCGCTACCAACCAGCAACGGTCTGATGTGGAATTTATCGAACTGTTATCCTGGAAATACCCAAACAGATGCCCAGATATTTCCCCGGCAAAGACGAAAGCGCACGCGACTTGACGAGGTTATGGACGCAATCCGGTAGCGTATTTCAAACCGGGCTCCACAATCAGCGCAAGAGCTGTAGCACTCTATCTTTGAGGTTTTCGAGCAGACGAACCCTCTTTCGCTCGATTCTTGACGAATCGCTCTAACTCAGCGCGCGACATAGCTAATCTCCTCGCCCAACTACCGGCCTCTTGGAAGCGACCGGTGATGACGCCGGAAACAAAGCAAGCGGCGCGCCAAACTGAAACTGCTGATTTTGCGCTTTGTCTGATCGTGCGTATCGTCGACTTGCCGACATTGGTCTCGAACCTAACAAGCGGCTCAGTAAAGCGGGATGAGAGTTCGTTATCGGTATCTACTCAGGAGCTATCCGGGAAAGTGGGCGATGACGGCATGCCTCTTCGCTCAAGCCGGTCGGCAACCGCCTCGATCATATGGAAGGTTCTAGTTGCAGAACTAGGCGCAGACATAGAAGCTCACATCGGCTCACAAACTCAGCAGCCGATAACCGATCGATCACCCACTCTTCCAGACGGGGTCTCTTTGCTTTCAATTACCCATAATTTCAGCCCCGATCGCGGCCCCCAATTCGAGGTCGGTGAGTCGCGATAGTCCGCGCCAGATCACGATATTTCCTGGAGGTGGATCGTTGGCCCGTGCCAGGTATCCTCCGAGCCGCGCGATCTTGACGACATAGTGGGAGATCGTGGTTCGTTGAGAGCGGTTGGCGCCCCGATCTTTCACCAAATGATCGAGAAGCTTGATTTCGGGATCCGTCAGCGCCGTTTGCGGCGGCGCATTCGGCGTGGAGCGATTGAGCATCGTTATCCAGAAGACGCGCCAGCTCACAATGCAGAAGACCGCGATCAGATTGACCAAGCGCTCAGCGGTTCGCAATTTCGACTCCTCCGCCTTGCAGCCCGATTTGAGGATCTTATGGAAGACTTCGATCTTCCACCGCAGCGCGTACCACTCGAGCTTCTCGATGGCGTCCTTGCGCGATTGGACCGGGAGATCGGTGAGAAGCTTCCACTCGATTTTCTTTCGCCGCTTCGGCGTTCCCCGCTCCTCGGCATGGATCACGGTCAGAGTGAGTGCGGGATATTTCTTCTGCTTGCCGATCGGCGGCAGAATTCGAAGCTTACGGAAGCGAATTTCAAGAAGCGCTTCATCCGGATCACCTTTGTCATCCTTGACAGCCACCCGGTGCAGACCTTTGACCGCGACCTCGTCCATTTCGGCGGCAATTGTATGATTGCCGTCCCGGCGAGTCGATCAACGCAGGTTCGCACCAGGAAATGCGTTCCAATCTCCTCGGCCAGACAGAACAGCTCATAAATGTCGCTCTCGCGATCGCCGATATGAACGCATCGTCCAGGTGCAGCGAGAAGGTCGGTCGCTTGCCGCAGATTTTCCAGCCAACGGACGCTCTCTTTCTGTTCGATCGGAACCCGTGTCGGATTGATCTTACGCTTCAGCGCCGTCGCCCCCTTGAACTTCTTGCGTGTCCAGAACTTGATTGCCGCCAGGCCGAGCGGAAGTCCATCGGTCGTCACGGCCAAGCTCGAATGCATCAGGATGCCGCACTGCGTGCGCCCTGCCGTCTTGCCCGTAAAGCCAATCAGATCCGGTTTCTCGCGCTTGAAGCTGAATTCCGTCGTGTCATGGAGGACAAGGATCGGTCCCTCCGTTGTCGTCGCGCGCCCGTGCGTCGCCTCAAAGTGGCCGCCAAGAATATCCGCCTCGTTGACCCGTTCGTTGGAGAAGAAGCGATACGCGGCCTTCGTGTTCGCCCAGTCCTGACAAACTAGCGGGATGCTCTGACCCATGTCGCTCCCGATCTGCCCGAGCAATTTGCAAAATCGGCGGCCGAGCCGCTCATCTTTAAATTCACACCCCGCAACTTCCCGATCAACCCACGTCTCGACGCCGGTCGTCAATCGCTGAGCACGCGCTTTCGCAGAATCCTTTAATACCAAACCCACCGAGCACCATCAAATTTCGAATCAGGTGCTCGACAACGAATCACAACAGATTCTGCCGATTCAAGATTTCGCCTCGGACGCGTCGTCTAAATCGACGGCCAATTGTGGGTAATTGGAAGGTCTCTTTGCCGCTTACGAAACGTCCAACCGTATTTGGTCCCTACCTTTTCATGTCGCCGGGCTCGTCGATCTCGCGACAATAGGCAATCTCATCAAAGCAGACGTATCGGAGTGCTGACGCCCAACAAGAGCCATCGCAGATCGCGCCAATATGACCGTGAAGAGGCTGGCCGGGCTGGAGGTTCGATATCAGCACCGTCAACGTCCTCGTGAGACAAGTTGAGCTACTTGGCTTTCCGAGGACGGTGCCGAACCAAGGCGCCCCGACGCACTGCCGGGGGTGGAAGTGCGCCGGGATCGCCCCAGCATCATCAGTACATCCGTGATGATGCTACCGGGAATGAAACAAGCAGCGTGGCGGAATTGAGGCTCGCTGCTCTTTTCAGCTGGAGTGCAAACATTTTCATATGCGGCATCGGAGGCCTTGAATCTCACGCTACGTCAGGTCGTACAATTTCACACTTGCCCTTTTCACCCGATAAACGATCGTCTGTCCATTGACCTCACCAGGTGGCGCAGCTCCAGCGAGACCGGATCGACCATGGTCATCCTTCCTGGTGCATGATGGTGTTGGTCTGGGGCGCCCCCTATGCTGCCGGAATGAACGTGATCGGCCGGCCTCGTCGCGCTTGCGAAAGGGCTGCAGCGCGATTTCCGCATCCAGTTCGTTCAACTCGAAGACGCGGGACGGGGCTCGAAAGACGGAACGTGTACACGTCACCCCCCACATCTAGCCGGCAACGCCGATTTGCCAGCTAAAGCGGCCCGATTGACACAACGCAAAGACGCAGGAGAGCGCAGCGATCAGGATGATATTGATGTAAGCATGAGACTGTAACCGTTGCAGACTTCAATCCTGAAAAAATATTGTGATGCCCGCCTGCCTTGGTACACCATCTATCCAACTGTACCGGAGTTCTCCGCGGCGGTCGGCGCCAAAGCTTGTGAGAAATGGCTGAGCCGCCTGCCCGCCGACGACCCCGTGTCGCTCTATCTCCATGTTCCGTTCTGCCGGTCGATCTGCTGGTATTGCGGCTTCCCTACGACCCTCACTCGTTGGGATGCGCCGATCCTCAACTATTTGGAGGTGCTGCGTGAGGAGATCCGTTTGGTCGCCGAGCAAGCGCCGCAAGCCCTGCCAGTGAATGACGTTCACTTCGGCGGCGGAACGCCGACCCTCATCGAGCCTGCGGAGTTCCTGGCTCTGATGGAACTGCTGCGCTGCCGCTTCGTATTCGGGAAAACGGCTACGGTCGCCGTCGAAATCGACCCACGCACGTTCACGGTCGAGATAGCCGAAGCCTTAGGAGCGGCCGGCGTGAACCGCGCAAGCCTCGGCGTGCAAAGCTTCGATCCCATTGTTCAAAAAGCAATCAACCGCATCCAGAGTGAAGCGCAGACGGCCGTTGCCGTCGAAAATCTGCGCCAGCATGGAATAAGCCGCGTCAACTTCGACCTCATCTTCGGTCTGCCAAATCAGACGGTGCAGTCCTGCGTCCAGAGCGCGAGGACGGCGGTGGCCATGCGCCCCGACCGGCTCGCGGTTTTCGGCTATGCGCATGTCCCTTCGTATATGAAGCGGCAGCGCCTGATCGATGAGACGGCGCTGCCGGACAATACTGCTCGCGCTGAACAGGCTGCGGCCGTGGCCGATATTCTGGTCGCCGCCGGCTATTGCCAAATCGGGCTCGACCATTTCGCCTTGCCGGATGACGAGCTCGCGCTGGCGCAGAAGGCCGGCCGCCTGCGGCGTAACTCCTTAGGTTACTCGGCTGACACCTGTAAAACCGTGATCGGCCTCGGCACGTCGGCCATCGGCCGTCTCGGTGACGGTTACGTCCAGAACGAACTCGCTGCAGGTCCCTATAGTCGGCACATCAGAGCTGGCCGTCTGGCGACGTCAAAGGGCTACCGTCTCACCGATGAAGACCGCCTCCGAGCCGCAATCATCGAGCGGCTGATGTGCGATTTGGAGGCTGACGTGCCGGCAATCTGCGCCGCCCACGGATTTGATCCGATTGCTTTTCTCGATTCATCTGAACGCTTGGCGATGCTCGCCGAGGACGGGATCGTGGACATCGAAAAGGGTTTCATCCGCGTGAGGCCCGAGCACCGCTTTGTGATGCGTGCTGTTGCTGCCGCATTCGACGCCTATCTCGACCGCTCACCCTATTAGCACTGCCGGGCAGCGCGAGCGGATCCTAAAAACGAATCGCCTCTCGTCATCACTCATCAGCAAGCCGCAGGAGAAACGCCGCGGGCAGCTTGGCGACGTTTCCAACAACGGTTCGGTGGCAATGTGGTCGTTCAAGCCTTCTGCGGGGCTTGGGTTTCCAGGCCATGGATCGCGCAGCAGCACGGCAAGAGCGACCAGCGCCGCGTTCCACCCATGCGGGCGTGCGCGAGACCCCTACATTGGCACCAAAATTGGCGTGCTCAATTTCACAAGTGTGGCGCGGCGGATTTCGCCGTTCAGGGCGACACCTCGACGATGTACAAATTGGTCTTGCGGACGTCGGCTGCGGCCGTGATGGCGACGACCTCGGCAACCCTCACGTTGGGATCCGCTGCCCGCCACGGGCCGCCTTGGGAGTATCGCAATCGAAGGCCGCTTTGCGAAAGGATCTACCCGTCGAGCCGCAGCTGGTGGGCCGGAGTGTGCCTGCGGCGCTAACAGGACGTCATCAAGGCTCGTCAGTCTTCGGTGCTGAGATGAGTGGCGCGCCCCCGACGGAAACCGGCCCTTGTGGCCTGGACGGCCGCATCAGCTTCTTGGCGGGGTTGGAAACAGCCTGAGCTGGCGGCGAAGAAGAAACAGGAGAGGAAGAAGCGGAGGGTGTCGGATTCTGCAACGAGTCGATTCGTAAAGTCAGGGCCGTGATTTGATCCGAGATTCGTCTTAGGTCGGCCCGCTGGGCGTCGATACTGCGGTTGAGTTCCGCGATCTCATCGCTCGCCTTCTGTTGTCCCGATAGAATTTCCGAGAGCGCCGCCCTGTCCTCCCCTGACAAGCTCAGCATTGGGGGGACTTCACGAGCCGCCGACGTCCCGGCAAATTCTCCAACGTTTGTCCAAAAATAGGCTCCTGCAGCGCTCATGCTGAGGAGGAGAACCATGAACACGAGAACCCACAGAACGCGTCTTGACGACCTGTGCAAGATCGGCGGCAGGGTCGGCGGCAACTCCGAGGCGGCCGCTTGATCCAATTCCATCATCGCCCGCACGACGCTCCGGACCGGATTGGCTTTCCTCGTTGACGCAAGCCCTCACGATGATCAAGCGCTGGGTCGAGCCGTGAACATTGACAACATCGTTCTCCGCACCGTCGTCGCATCATTTGATCATCAGCTCCTATCAGGCGGCCCTTGAGAGCGGCGCAATGAACCACTTTTTTGCATAGCCGGCCCCTACATCATAGCGCCACCGCGAAGCAATAGCTCTCGTCTTTACCGGCCATGGCGCAGCATTTTCCCGCCATTGAGCAAGAATCTTGCGATTGTCCTCCATTGCCGGCGCCCGAATAAGAGCCGACCGCCATTTCCTGGACTGGCTTCTCGCCTCGAGCCCCGGATCGCCCTTAAGCCGAGGGTCCAGCAAGTCGGTCCCTTGACGAGACGCGCGACATAGAGCTCGACGAGCTGTTTGCGCGGCCACTCTTCACGGGCCGGAATAGTCGGCTTGTGCCCGAATGCCCTTCTGCAATGAAATTGGCCTGCGCAATTGAAGGCGGTGCATCTCACGGTGCCGAGCCGATAACACGCGGCGCACGAGGAACATCGAGAAAAACAAGCCCATTCGGCGGTCACCATGAGCCCGCAAGATCAATGATGTCGATCTGCTAGACTAGCCTATGCTACCGACGTCCCGACGAGGATTGATGGTCGCCAAAACCGCGAGCTGCGCCAATCCTTTCCTGGGGTGGTCCGGCCCCCCTCAAAGCCCTCACCTGAAGAGACTCTTACGATCAGATCAACAATGTCGTGGCCTTGCGACGTTTTCGCCTGGAGATGAGCGCGTAAAAAGTTGAACGGCTGCAGCGCTCACGAGTGACTGACGCCCGATCTGCACTGGACGATGCGACCATCGCGAGAGTTCGTCTAGATGCCGGGACGTTCTCGCTCCGAGCGGCGCAATAGCCACGATCCGCGATCGACAGGCAGCGCCTTGCGGCCCAGTCAACTACCAACCTTAGCAATTGATGCAGATCGCGGACCCATGGCAATCGTGGCCAACCAACGTTGCGCGGGTCGCACGTCAAGGAATTTGGGATGCAATACAGATCTGTCCGCGCCTACCGACCCGATGGATTTGCTAACTCCTCGCGTGCAGCTGTCAAATCTGGCCGAAGCGCGATCTCGCCTATCTCCTGGAAACCCATGATGGACCTTCCGGCGCGATTGCCGGGCGCACAGGTTTCAACGATCTCTCGGCTTCGGCCTCTCAATTGGCTCCTCTGTCTGCTACCGCGATGCCAACGCCGCTTCATGAAGCCACCCGTCGTGGCTGGCGAGCCCTGCTTTCCGGCGGCTGCTATCTTCTCGAAGAAGACGTCTTCTTTGACGGTCATGCTCCGCATCGCCGAAATCCTCGCCTGTAATGGTGGAAGAGACGGGTCGTTCGCAGTGGATTGGCGTCGACGGACAGCGAGGCTCAGCCCGCTCCTCGCCAATATCCGGCCGAGCGCGCGTGCTGAATAAAGCCGGTCGCGCTCGACGGCGCCACGGCGTGATCGACACGCGCGTTGCCGACCATGTCATGGCGTGCCCGCCGGTGACGAGGCTCGGCAAGGCTGAGCGGTTCACGCTGGGATAGACAGGACTGTCGCTATCAAGCGTTAGCTCCGGCCGCTCTCAGACGCCAAGGGGCTGGGGGATAGCTCTGGGCCAATCAGGCCGGGCCTCAGTCCACTCAAGGTTAGCAAATTGGGCGCGGAGTTTACTATGCATGGATGCTTTGTTGTGGCGATATCGGTTCGGATATGCTCGCTTGCGGCACCCGCCTTCAGCTTTCGACCAACCACGAAGCAACGAGGGCTTGCAATCGCACTCTCGCTAGGAGCGAGTCTCGTCGGCAATTCGGCGCTGGCACAAACTGCCAATGTGCTCACAAGAAGCGACGTTCCGGATAAGGTTGCCAAAAGAAGAACTCAAAAGGAGTCCGATCCGGCCACGAAACTCCGAAATTGCCAGCTCAAACAAGCAACGCGTCTCGTCGGCGGTTCGGTGCTCGCAGGAAGCGCCAGCATGCCACCCGCAAGGTGCGACAGCACGAATGAAGTCGCTACAAACAGAGCTCAAAAGAAGATCGACCCATTCGCAAGGTTCGAAAACCTCCGCGAAAAAGGTATGTGGCTCAATATACCTGGTCCCGCCGATACGATAGATCAGGACAAGGGCGGCGTTAGATCCGCGCTGGCAGACGTCGGGATCGGCTATGTTGGCGGGACAGTGAATAGCCTTGTCAACAATCAACTGCCAAGTGCAGCCGGAACCAGAGTCGCCAATCAATCATATATGGGGCAAAATCCGACATTTGGCACCGTAAATTTTGTGATCGTGACCTACGATCTCAGCCGGTTTGGAATTCCCGATGGTCAGATCATCGTGGGAGCCGAGCAGCAATACTGGACATGGAAACCCGGCGGACCAGATAGACTGGGGATCAACGTAATTGCTTACTACCAGACGTTCTTTGACAGGAAGCTCGAACTCAAAATGGGCTATCTCAGAAATCAAAATGAGTTCGCGGGTACTGTCGTCGGAGGCAACGCAGCAGCAAGCGTTTTGGGCCCCTCGTCGAACATCCTCTATCAAGCGGGCATGAGCAACAATGCCGCGCCCACGCCAGCTCTCAACCTGAAGTACAACTTCGATGATCACCTGTATAATAGGCTCTCGATCCAGCGCTCACTCAGTCCAGACGGTCAATATGCGCAGATAACCGAGAATCCCACCGGCTTAAACTGGAGCACGGCCAATGCGGGTATTCTTTGGCTCGATGAAGCTGGCTACAAGAACAAAGCTGCTCCGGGCTTACCCGAGACTTGGGTGCGGGCCGGCATCGGTTTCAACAATAGCAGTTTCACGAATTTGGAGTATCCGGAGCAACCGAGAACCAACGCGAACAGCGTCTACTACTTCGCTGCTGATAGACAACTCTGGCAGTCTGATGTCCAGGGCTTGGCCCATCGTGGTATCTATGGCGGGTTCTCTGTCATGTACGCTCCGCCTGACCTTAATAAGGTCAGTCAATATTATGAGCTTCGTCTTTATGCTAAGGGACTGTTTGACAGCCGGCCGAGTGATCAGATTGCTATCGTTGCCACCAACACCGTCTGGAGCAACTTTGCAGTTGGTTCTGCCTTGGCTCAGGGGCATCTCGCACATCGCGACAGTACAGCGATTTCGGGAACCTATACCGCGCATCTGGCTCCCGGAATATATGGAAGCGTAGGACTAACGTACATCAACAACCCGACAAGCATTACGCACACGCGCGAAACGGGACATGCTCTGAATTTGTTCGTGTCTACGTCGATATTCTTCTGAGTCCTTAATGGTCGTGCGCAGACCCTAGCGCGGGCGCATGGTGGGCAGCTCTTCAGGATCGTCAGTGGCGATCGTCTGATCTTTCAAGTCGTAGCTGAAGCCTTCATACACGAAGGCACTGCGGATGAGTTCGCAATCGCGCTCGCTGACACCAGCTTGCCGCCGGCATACCCGATACCACGACTTTTCGATGGTCGATTTCATGCCGTCGACGATTGCTGTGGCCTCGTCTTTGGACAAAAGAAAGCGTTCGCACTGCGATAACAATTGACTCGGTTCGCGTACCGGCCCCAGGTGCCGAGTGCCATTGCCAAGTCTCGGCGTTCCAATGCGATTATTGGATCTGGAGTTCGATCGTACGCCGGCGACAGTGACCAGGCGCGGTCTTTCGCCAGGATTGCGTGGTTGCGCGGATGATCGTCGGTATTGGAGATGAGTGCGTTAAAGCACACGCGACGGAAAAGATCTGGCAGATCTCTGGCCTGACTTCCTGATGCCGCCGCCCGTCGTATCTCATCAGCAAGCAGAAAATAAGACCATTTTTGGCGTACATCGACGGTATCGGGAGCGTCGTCCGCGTCGAGCAGCGTCAGCGCGCTAACCATCCTGCTGGAAATATCCCCTCTCGGCCTTGCTTACCTAGCGGAACCGACCACCACGATGCTACGCACTCGAGGTCCTCCTCGGCCAAGCGCCGCCGCGAGTTCCTGATCGGCCTCGCGTCGTAACTTCAATGATGGAGCCCGACTGCTGCTGGCGAGGCTCTCAACTGCTTGTCGGATATACGACACAGGTCGCAGACCCAACAGGCACGATCCGAAAAGTGCGCATTGTCGGTGAGATCCTGGTTGGCATGCGACTTGCCAATCATGCAACGAGAGCGGGCAAATGGAGTTGAGCCATGACGAATCTGATTGAGAGCGCAGGTCAATTCCGTCCGGAGAACGTGCTGCGCGTCGATTCACCGGCTCCCCCGCTTGAAGTGGAAAGCTGGCTGCGTGGCCAACCCCTCATCAATTTCCAGCCCGGGAATGTGTACATCGTCGAATTTTGGGCAACGTGGTGCGGGCCATGTATTGAGGCGATGCCCCATCTGGTGCTCCTGCAAGAGAAGTACAAAGACAGCGGACTTGAGGTCGTCCCAGTCGCGGCTCACGAACAAGCCCCGACGGCGGAGGAGGCACGAACCAATTTGGACGCGTGGCTAACCAAGAACTTCCCAAATCTGAACTATCGAATTGCATTCGACTACGCTGGCAAAATGAAGAAGCTTTGGATGGATTCCAGCGTTTCTGTCGGGATTCCCACCTCCTTCGTCGTCGACCGCGACAGCCACATCGCCTTCATCGGTTCTCCGATGCAACTCGACAACATTTTGCCGAAAATTCTGAACGGCACCTGGCGCAACAGCGACGAAGCCGAAGCCGCGGAGGTGGAGAGGATCAACACGGCCGAACGCTTAAGGCGCGAATTTGCGCTGAAGCGACCGATCTTTGCCAAACTTAAGCCAGCCATGAAGACCGAGGATTGGACGACGGCGCTTTTGGCGGTCGAAGAGGCCGTCGCTGTGATGCCGGACGACGTCACCTTCCGTGGGCTACATGCGGAATTATTGCTTCACAAGGTACACGACATGCGGGCCGGCTTGCCGATTCTGCGTCAATTGGTTCATGACGCAATTGACAGAAAATCCGTGGTTTGGATGAGCGTGGCGATCCGCCAATTGTTTGATCCGGCCAAAGACAATTCCCATTTCCCGCTTGCCGAGCGCCTTGCGATGGGCAAGGATCTGTCCAAACACATCCTGGCAGCTAATCCGCCGCAAGATAGCGGGGGCGCGAAGTTCATGTCCTATGGGGCGGTCGCTCAATATTATTATGAGACCGGTAACAGGGATCGCGCGATCGAGTTGGTCGAGCTGGCACTGAAATGGCTCGACGCGGAGCCTGGCCCGGACGAAGCGAAACGGGATCTTGTGCAGTGCTTTCTCCAGGCTTTGGCCAACTACAAAGGTGAGACGGTTTGTCGCGGGGACTTGTGTTCCGATCCGCAGAATACATCTTCCGTCATTCTCGAAGCGAAGTCGCCAAGGGAGGCAGCGTAATAGTTTCGCCTGCTGGCCGGTCCCGCACGGTTTTGGCTGCCATGTATGCACCACTGCGGCAGCATTTATATGCAGCGATGGTAGAAGACGGGATATCAGTAGACCTTGGCGATATTGCCGCTCCGCGGTAACGGCAAGCTTCTTGTTGCCAACGCCGCAGCTCAGCAACGCCGTCTATCCTGTTCAAACCGTCCGATGCGCGACCGCGCGGATGTCTTCGTCCAGCAAGGCCGAGAGACGGCCTAAATCTCTCCAGACTTATCCAAGGGCGGGTAAGCGGCTGTGGAGGAAGCTCGTCAATCCCACCCTCATCAAGTCGGCGTGTGTTGACGCGCGCACGGTGTTGTCGATAAGTGATCGCGTCGTGGTTTTTCGAAAGGCGCGTTCTTTCGAAGCTAAGAGGGAAGCCGGTGCAAAGCCGGAGCTGCCCCCGCAACTGTAAGCGGCGAGCCGTCGTCCATTTCAGTCACTGAAGCGAAAGCTTCGGGAAGGCCGGACGGCAGCTGGGACCCGCGAGCCAGGAGACCTGCCTCGACAACATACACGTCCTCGGGCGGGGTGTCCCGGTGGTGCGGTTGCGATCCCGCACGCGCTTTCCGGGCGAGCGGAGTCCAGACGTGTCACTACGGCCTTTGCCCCCAACTGTTGGGGTTAAGCCAATGTCCTCTACATCGTCACTCTCTTCGCTTGCTGTTGCGACCCTCGGCACGCCGCGGATCGGTCCGCGTCGTGAACTCAAACTCGCGCTCGAGAGCTTCTGGTCCGGTGCGTCCGACCAGCAGGCACTGATCGAGGTCGGCGTCGGGCTGCGCGCCGCCAACTGGGCGCGGCAGAAGAAGCTCGGCGTCACCGTGATCCCGTCGAACGATTTCTCGTTCTACGACCAGGTGCTCGACACTTCGGTCATGGTCGGCGCGATCCCCGACGTCTACGGCTGGACGAGCGGTCCAGTGCCAATTGCCACCTATTTTGCGATGGCCCGCGGCACCGAAGGGCACAATCATGACGCAGCCTGCGGTCACGCCCATCACGGCCACGGCGTGCCGGCGCAGGAAATGACCAAGTGGTTCGACACCAACTACCACTACATGGTGCCGGAACTGTCGAAGGATCAGAAATTCACGCTCGCCTCGCGCAAGCCGATCGAGGAGTATGAGGAAGCAAAAGCGCTGGGCTATCAGACCCGGCCCGTGCTGGTCGGTCCCGTCACCTTCCTGAAACTCGCCAAGAGCAAGGATGCCTCTTTCGAGCCGTTGTCGCTGCTGGACCGGTTGCTGCCCGTCTATATCGAAGTCCTGCGGGAACTCGCCGCACGTGGCGCGGAGTGGGTACAGATCGACGAGCCCTGTCTGGTGCTCGACCTCGACGGCGCGGCGGAGGCCGCACTGCGCCGAGCCTATGCCTCGATCGCGATAGCCGTGCCAAAGATCAAGATCATGCTGGCGAGCTATTTCGGCGGCCTCGGTGGCAACCGCGACACCGCCTTCGCGCTTCCCGTCGCCGGCTTGCATCTGGATCTCGTGCGCGCGCCGGAGCAGCTTGACGACCTCGCGCGCCTGCCCTCCGACCGCATTGTCTCACTCGGCGTGATCGACGGCCGCAACATCTGGCGCGCCGATCTGAGCCATATCCTCGACCGGCTCGAGCCCGCCATCGCGAAGCTCGGCAAGGAGCGCGTCCAGATAGCACCTTCCTGCTCGCTGCTGCATGCTCCGATCGACCTCGGACTGGAAGGCGGTCTCGACCCGGAGGTGAAGAGCTGGCTTGCCTTCTCCGTGCAGAAGATCAAGGAGCTTGCGGCGTTGGGAACGGCGCTCGCCTGTGGCCGCAACCAGGCGGAGTCGATGCTGAAGGCCTCTGACGCTGCCGCGGCCGCGCGCAAGACGTCGCCGCGGATTCACGACGCCACCGTCGCGCAACGTGTTGCCGACATCGACGCATCGATGCGCCGACGCGCCAGCCCGTTCGAGGAGCGCGCTGAGGTGCAGCGCGCACGCTTCAACCTGCCGCCCTTCCCGACCACGACCATTGGCTCGTTCCCGCAAACCTCCGAGATCAGAAAGGCGCGCGCCGCGCACGCCAAGGGCGAACTGAGCGATGCCGACTACAAGGTATTTTTGCAGAACCAGACCAAGCGCGCGGTGGACTGGCAGGAAGCCGTCGGGCTCGACGTCCTCGTTCACGGCGAATTCGAGCGCAACGACATGGTGCAGTATTTCGGCGAGCAGCTGTCCGGCTTCGCCTTCACCGAACACGGCTGGGTGCAGTCCTACGGTTCGCGCTATGTTAGGCCGCCGATCCTGTTCGGCGACGTGTCACGACCCGAGCCGATGACGGTCAAATGGTGGCAATACGCGCAATCGCTGACCGAGAAACCGATGAAGGCGATGCTGACCGGCCCCGTCACCATCCTCAACTGGTCGTTCGTCCGCGACGACATCCCGCGCAGCAAGACCTGCCGGCAGATTGCGCTCGCGATCCGTGACGAGGTCACCGATCTCGAAGCCGCCGGTGCCGGCATGATCCAGATCGACGAGGCCGCACTGCGTGAAGGCCTGCCGCTGCGCCGCTCGGAATGGAAAACCTATCTCGACTGGGCCGTCGACTGCTTCCGCATCTGCTCGTCCGGCGTCCTCGACGAGACGCAGATCCACACGCACATGTGTTATTCCGAGTTCAACGACATTATCGATGCGATCGGCACGATGGACGCCGACGTGATCTCCATCGAAACGTCACGCTCGAAGATGGAGCTACTCGACGCCTTCCGGAACTACCGCTATCCGAACCAGATCGGTCCGGGCGTCTACGATATCCATTCGCCGCGGGTGCCCGAGGTCGCCGAGATAACCGAACTGCTCAAGCTCGCGCGGCAACGGCTCTCCGACGCCCAGCTCTGGATCAACCCGGACTGCGGGTTGAAGACCCGCAAATGGGAGGAGGTCCGGCCGGCGCTCGCCAACATGGTCGCCGCCGCCCGCGAAGTCCGGAAGCCGGCGTAAGCTTCGCCTGCCCCGCTCAAACCAAACATCTCGAAGGAGACACCCGTTTCTGGATCGAATGCCCGAAATTTGAGACGGGGCGGGCCATCCATCCAACATCGCGCTCGTCGGCAGCATGTGGCGCGCCGGCGAGCTCGTCGTTGCGATCAACTCGAAGGGCGCAAGCGGTGTCATCGGCGCCGGCTTGATCACGCTCGCAGTGACGTTGAGGGTGGTCAGTTCTGACCTCGTGCCGGGCGTGGCGATCGTATTCTCGATAGACAAGTTTATGAGCGAGGTGTGCGCGCTCACCAACATCACGGGAACGCTATTGCCGCGGTGTCTTGGTGTGGCGTCCTCGGGCCTTCACTCGCTCGACCAGTTCGTCTGGCTCAAACGGTTCGGCCGGACCGCTCTCTCGACCTTCCTGAAAGGCGACACGCAATGCTTCGAGCTTTGCCTTGCGACGCTCCTCGCGTTCTTCGACTAGGCGTAGCCCCTCCCGCATTACCTCGCTGGCGGTTGCATAACGGCCGCTATCAACGAGATCCTTGATGAAGCTCTCGTAATGTTTGCCGACGGTATAACTCGTGGCCATGAGGCACCTTCCACCAAAACCGCATTTGCGACTTCGAGCTTTCCAGCAAGAGCACGCTGTCGCGGTATTTTGCGGCCATCCAAGCAGACCCTCCGAATGCGCCGCTATCGGCGGGCTGCGAATTCGAGTTTATGACCAACGCGGCTACGAGCATTCGGTGCCGAAGCGGTCCTGAACGCCGCCCATCTGGCGCTTGATCGCCTTGAGGCGGTTAATGCTCGAGGCTCTCGCTGCGCTCGAAAAGCCTCAACAAGTGATCGCGCCAATTATTTCGATCCCTTCGAGCTTGCCCGCTATCCGCAGACTTGGCGAAGCAACAGAAAGCGATCCGGAACGTCGACATTGAGCCGTTCGGACATCAGTACCGCCGAGAAGCCGCGTCTTAATTGTCTAGCTAGATTTCGCCCGAGCCGAATGACAACAAATCAGTCTCGGTTGGTCCATCTCCTTAAAATGCGTTTAGCAAACCCTCTTCACGAGCGCTCTTTTTCCTATCTTGACCGCTTGTGCGATGTCCAATTCGTGTCGCCCGTGAAGAACACCTTGAGCGACCATTGCCTGGCTTCGCTGTCGGTCAGTTGATGTGAGTAAGGCTCGCGCCCTGTGGGATTGGCGCCGATGCCGGTGGATTTGTATTCAGCATAATAGGCCGTCCTCAGCGTCTCGGTCTTGCCGGGCGTCCATTCGCGCCACCCTTCAGCGATTACCGGCGCATCTATCTTGGTGGACAAGAAAATCACCGCAGCGTAGGGGCGCCAAGCGCGGCCGAGGGCGATGTCGCGTGTGGCAGGATCGGCAGTCAGGGTGCAATGATCGAAAACGTAGCCGCTATCCTCATCTGGCGCCCCTCTGCTTTGCGCGGTATACACAACGGCTTGATGGGCAATGCCGTGCAGCTCACAGTGCTGGAAATAGGCCTTGGCATTGCCGAATATGAAATCGACATGTCCCTCGATGTAGCAGTCCGAAAAGTATTGCCGCGACATTCGGCCATTCGGCCCCTTATTGGCGAACAGCGTGTCCTGTGCGCCTAGCAGACGGACGCGGGTGATAACGTCCTTATCTCCGGTAATGGACAGCGCAACAGCCTGCGAAGGCGGATTGGCCGGATTCAGCGAGTAGTCGTTTTGAATCGTCAAATTGTCGAGCCGGAAGTCGTCGCCTGACGCCTCCAGCGTCGCGGAATGGGAAGTCCCCCCGACATTGATCGCACCGTCGCCGTAGACGACAACCGTGTCTTCCGGCTTCTTGCCGGTACCCTGGATATGAACACCAGCTTTGGAGACTTTGATTTTCTCGCGATAGGTACCCGGCGCTATCAGGATATCGCCGCCTTGTTCCGGTAATGCGTCTATGGCTGCCTGGAGGGAGTGATAGGCCTTGGCGTTGGATTGCGAGACCAAAAGTGGCTGAGCGTATGCTCCCGATAAGGAAAGCCATCCAGCCAGAACCGCCGTGGAAAGCGCGAAAGCTCTCATAATGGTCTCATCTTTGTTGAGCGAACCGCACATTTGACGTGATGCAACGCACAGATGATACGCATTGTCCTCCAGCTGCCTGCAACGATCAAAACCAGGTCCTCATCAGCGTGCTCCGCGGCGGTTTCAGTTGATGTTGCCGAGGGTCAAGCTCTCGCGCGTATGCTTCTGAAAAGTTGCGATCGCCTTTGTGATAGCGTTCGGCATCAGATTGTTCTGAGTGCGGCCTACCGACTGCGAAATGCCTTTGCGCATTCCTCCAATCCACTAGGCAGCGGCCCCGCGGCTCGCCCTGGCAGCGAAGGTGACACGCCGGATCGTCCCAAGATCACGTTGGTATTTTCGATCTGCCAGGTCGCGGAATCAGCAAATCGCACATCATCGAGCGTGACCTCGAGGGTATGCTTCTGATCAAGCCCGCGCATCATCAGCGCACCCTTGTCGCCGCGCACATGACGCAGAACAATCTGGCGATAGGTTGGAATGCTGTCACCTTGGGCATGGGGATCGTATCTTGTATCGAATACAATCGGCCATCGGTTGCCGCGCAGGCACACATTCTCGTAAGTCACCCGCTCCACCAGACCACCCCGGCTGACATCGCTCTTGATGCGCAAGCCTGATGTCGTGCCGTCCAGGGTCAGGCCGTGCACCAGTATGTCGCTTACACCCGAGTTCACCTCGCTGCCGATCGACATCCCGTGTCCCCAGCCGAAATAGTTGTCGATGATGGAGATATGGCGGGTTGAACCATTATTGCCGGCCTTGATCGCCACGTTGTCATCTCCAGTACGGATAAAGCTGTGGGTGATGGTCACATCCTGGCTGGCGCCAGGATCAATGCCGTCGGTGTTGCGGGCGTCGGCCGGTGCATCGATGGTAACGCCCCAGAAGGTGGCACCTTCGACGCGGTTCATCGCGACGTGGAAATTGGCCGCATTGCGCAGAGTGATGCCGTGGAAAGTAATGTCCTGCGCATGGTCGATCTGGATCAAACGCGGGATGTTCTGGTTGCCACCCTCGTTTTGCGCGCGGCGGGCCAGCTGCCACCAAGTTTCGGTGCTACCGACCATGGGAGCGCCGCCCTGACCATCGATGATGCCGCCGCCATAGATGCCACCACCGCGTGTTTTGGAAAAACTGATGAGCGGGCGGCAGCCGTCGCCTTTGCCACCGATGCGACCACAATATCCCAAGCCCGTGTCATAGGCGGTCGGTTCGGGGATGGCAAAAAGAGTGGCGCCGCCCTCGATCCATAGCATGACGCCCGATTTCATCTCGAGTGGACCCGACAGGAACCCGCCCTTCGCCAGATAGACCGCTGCGCCGGCAGGACAATGGTCAATAGCGTCTTGCAGGGTGGAAGTATCATTTTTACGAGAGGGCACCGGGCGGGCGCAGACATCATGAGGCGCAACAGGTTCGGTGACAATGCGGCGGTCTTTCGCCAAGGCGGCGGGGCAAAGAGTCATGGAGGCAGCTATGGACAAGAGGCCCCAGTAGCGGAGACGGTCTGTCATCTACATCCTCGTGCGTTGCTGCGTATGCTTTGCCGCGTGACCTCCCGAAGCTGAACGCTAGCTAGACCGACGCCGCTCGTCTCACTGGCTCGCGCATGATGACATTAATAAGACGGCACGGGAAGACGTGGGCCCGATGACGGGCAGCAGCGACCAAAAGTGCTGGTTAAGCGGCCGAGGCAAGGCGGAACTTGCCACGAAGTCCAACATGGTCTCCGGCGGTCTTGTCCGCGCTCGATGTCGCTTCGGGGTTCGCTATCGGCAAGTCCAACAAGCTCCACCGGACAGTCGACTTCTTGGACGCGGGCAGTGACCTCCGCCGTGGCGAGCTGGATACCTTTCCTGTCGCGGAGGACGCAACAACGTGTTCTGCGAGGACGGGCGGGCCCTCCCGCATTTCCATGCCGACTTACAGCGAATGAGCTATGCGGGATTTTGGGTGACGAGGCGATCAGGCGGCGTGGTTTGCTGGCACTTGGA
>NZ_JBHMET010000048.1:0-37154 GCF_042430365.1 Bradyrhizobium erythrophlei | reverse complement strand
TAAAAAATTGAATCAGCAAATTCTCGCTACGGCGAGAGGTTTTTCAGCAGACTGCTAGGTCCGACAGTTCAGCGCTCGAAAGAGAGAAGCCCGGCAACGTTGCCGGGCTTCCCTGGTTCGAAAATCAGACGTTACAACACAATCAGGCCAATGATCATCCGATTCGCGGCATCGTAGGGGATCGCGCCTCTCGTGTCTGCGCGGCAAGACGTATACCTGCGTTTGGCGCGCCGAAGCCTCTATATCTACGCCGCTCCACGATCTCGAAAAAGAACCGCTCATCGAATGCGTGGGTATAGATCTGGAAGAACTCTCCTTCGTCGTCGCGATCGTAAAGAATCCCGTTTTCCTTCATCGACCTCAGCAGATCGGGATCCAGCTCATATCGGCTATCGATATCGTCATAATAATTGTCTGGAATGTTCAGAAAGGTTGCACCTGCTGCGCGCATTGCAGATACGGCCTTGAAGATGTCGTCGCAGGCGAAGGCAATATGCTGAACTCCGGCCCCAAAAAACTCCGAGAGGAAGCGTGACGACATCGTCTGGGACGCCGTCGACGCGTTGAGAACGAGTCGAAGCGATCCGTTCCGATTCTGCAGAACCTGGCTCTTCACGAGCCCCAGCGGATCGGTGATCTCGAGCTGCGGCGATCTCGCAACGTCGAACAGCGCAGTATAGAATTGCTCCCAAGAGAGCATGTCCTCGAACCGCATCGATTGCGATATGTGATCGATGTGATTTAGAAGGGCGCAGTCGCCGTCGCTTGCGACAGCGACGAAGTCGACATCCCAATTCGGCGATCCCGGCTCGAGAAAGTACAGCAAGCTTCCTCCCACGCCGCGAATCGCCGGAATGGTCATTTCACCAGGTCCGACCGGTTGTCGAAAGGTGGTCGCTTGCAGGGCGTCAGCCCGGCTCATCATGGTCGTGACATCTTCAACGTCCAGCGCGATCGCACATACGCCCGAACCATGCGTAACGTAGTGTGATCTGGCGAAGCTGTTCTCGGAACTATTGATAAGGAGGTTGATGGCACCTTGAGACCATCGCTCCACTCCTTTTGAGCGGTGACGTCCGGTCAGCCTGAAGCCAAGCTCGCGCAGCAGTTTCGCAAACGCGACGGCATGCCCCTGATCGACGGCAAACTCGACGAAGGCCACGTCCGAGACCTTGGACCGGCTGCGCAGGGCCGGGACAGCGTTTTTCTTCGCGTCTTCACTGCCCATCAGCAGCAGCGAGCGCATGCCGTCGATCGCGACTTCCTTGGTCGACTGCGCACGGAACTGGTCGTTGAAGATTTCGAGAGAGAGCGGTCCGTTGTACCCGGTGGCCTCTATCGCATGCATGAAATCCCCGATGGGGAGGCTTCCCTGCCCCGGAAAGCAGCGAAAGTGCCTGCTCCACGAGAGAACATCCAGGTCGAGTTGCGGCGCGTCTGCGAGTTGAACCAGAAATATTCGGTCCGCAGGTATCGCTGTGATTGGGGCGACGGGAAAACCAGGCGCCAATGTATGGAAGCTATCCAGAATGAGCCCGATCGAGGGGTGATTGGCTCGCCGAACGATTTCCCAGGCATCCCTGTAGTCGTTGACGTGACGCCCCCACGCCAGCGCCTCGAACCCGACACGCAGCCCCCTTGCACCTGCCCGCTCCCCCAATTCGCGAAAGTCATCGGCAGCCCGGTCGATTCCGCCAAGCGATATGGGCGAGACATTGCTGCAGACGAGCAGCAGATCTGCGCCCAGCTCCTGCATGAGGTCGAACTTCTTCTCGGCCCTCCGAAAAGCCTGCTTGCGCTGCGGCTCGGGCATTCCCTCAAAATCGCGAAACGGTTGCAGGGCGCAGATGCCAAGGCCGAGATCACCGCACATCCGGGCCACGTCGCGCGCGGAGCCGTCAAAGCAGGTAAAGTCGTTCTCAAAGATTTCGACCGCGTCGAAGCCCGCCGCCGCGATTGTCTTGAGCTTCTCGTCGAGTGCGCCGCCAATCGAAACTGTTGCGATCGAACGTATCATGTCACTGCTCCGGCTTGCTTCGAAGAGCCACCCTCGTCCCCGCTTCAATTCGGTCAGTAATGAATCTGCGCGATCTCGCGCAATTCATCCGACGTGGCCGTGCCGAAGCCGAAGAATTCAAGATAGGCCGGAATCTGCTCAAACAGCATATCCGTACCCACTTGATAGTCGCAACCTCGCGCACGCGCCGCGGCCAGAAATGGCGTAATCTCCTCCTTCATGACGACTTCGCCGACGAACGTCGACGGTGAAAGGCGGTCCACATTCATCGGAAGCGGATCATCCTTTTTCATGCCGAGCGGTGTGGCATTGATGACGATGTCGTATCCGGCCGGCTCTTGAGAACCCGTGGCCACCTCAAGATTCGGATAGTGGGTCTTGAGGCGCTCCGACAGCCCGTTCATCGCCTGTGGGAACGCGTCGTACAATCCGAGCCTGGAAACGCCGGCCCTCGCCAAGGACGCTGCAATCGCAGAGCCGACCCCGCCGCAGCCGGCGACAAAGGCCTTCGCGCCGGCGACCCGGCGTCCCTTCCTCAATACGCCCCGAACAAAGCCTTCGCCGTCGAACATGTCGCCGATCATCACGCCACGTTGATCGATCCGCACGGCGTTGCAGGCCCCCGCGATCCTGGCAGACACGGAAGCTTCGTCGACGAGCTCGAGGGTTTTGACCTTGTGAGGCATGGTGATGAGCGCGCCGTGGATGTTGGTCAGCTTGAAGGCCAGTCTCAGGAATGAGACGTAGTCCTCGCTCTTGCAGCCCATCGGCACGACGACCGCGTTGATCTTGCGCGCCTCGAAGAACGGATTGTAGATCATCGGCGACTTGAATGTTTCGGTCGGATAGCCGATGTGGGCGATGAGCCGTGTTCTGCCGTCAATCATCTTTTTCAGACCTGTCTACCGTAGACCAACACCCTCGCGGTCAAAGAGTTCTCAGACATCGAAGAAAACGGTCTCGCGTTCTTCCCCAAGGAAAATATCGAACGTGTACACTGCTCTTCCATCGCGCTCGGACCGCGTCGCGATCAGCGTCTGGCGCCGTTCCGGTTGCTCGATGATGTTGAGCACGGGGTCTTCTGCGTTGGCGGCCGGTTCGTCGCCAAAATACATCCGTGTCGCAAGGCCGATGTTGATTCCGCGGGCGGCGATCCAGAAGTTGATGTGAGGCGCCATGGTCTTTCGGCCTCTTCGCCCGGCGACCGGACCGGGCTTGATGGTCTGAATGCGGTAGAGGCCCGTCTCGAAGTTTGTTCCAGTTCGTGCCCAACCGCGAAAAGCGCGATCAAGCGGCTTGTCTTGCCGATCGGCCGGATGGTCGTAGCGCCCCGCCGCGTTCGCCTGCCAGGTTTCGACCAGGACGTCCTTTGCCGGGTGACCGGAAGCGTCATAGATCTTTCCTTCGATGACGATGCGCTCACCCGCCACCTCCGGCCCGGCAATGTCGGCGCCAAAACTATTCTCGAAGATGTCGAAACCGGCCTGGTTCGGGATCAATCCGATATGCACATAGGGACCGGCGGTTTGCGACGGTGTCTCGGGAAGATAGAGTTGGGTCGACATCACTAGCCCCCCTGGAGCTTGTTCTCGAACAAGGTCTGGCGGCTGCCGCGCAGCACGATATCAAAGCGATAGGCGAGACATTCCAGCGGCAGGGAGGCGTTGAGATCGAGCCTGGCGACCAGCCTGTCTGCAGCCGACTTGTCGGGAATGGTCGCGATAATCGCGTCATGGGGGATTAACGGATCCCCTTCGAAGTACATCTGGGTGATGAGACGCTGCGCAAATCCCGAGCCGAAGACCGAGAAGTGGATGTGGGCCGGACGCCAGCTATTGACGTGATTGCGAAACGGATAGGCGCCCGGCTTGACGGTGCGGAAGAAATAGTAGCCGCTGTCGTCCGTGAGCGTCCTGCCGCAGCCGCCAAAGTTGGGATCGATCGGCGCAATGTGGGTGTCGTTGCGATGACGATACCGGCCACCCGCATTGGCTTGCCAGACCTCGACGAGGGTATTGGGGACGGGACGGCCGTTGCCGTCGAGGACGCGGCCATGAACGATCGACTGCTCGCCGATCGGCTTGCCGTCCTTTGCGTAATTCAGGAGCATGTCGTTATCGAGCGAGCCCAACTCATGGCGCGAGAATGTCGGACCGGTGACTTCCGACAATGAGTTCTGCAACGACCAGAGTGGAATTCGAGGCGACCGCAACACGCTTGTCTTGTAGACCGGCGTGAAGGCAGGGGGATGGATATCCCGATCGCGCTGATGAAACTCATGCTCGGGCATCATGAAATCCTCGAACATGTTGCGGTGGCGTCGAAGGGCGCGAGGGCTTGACTGCTCGCGCGCCCTTCGCTTGCCGAAGCTGCTATGCCGGCGCGGCGCCGCTCAAAGAGGCTGATCTCAGCCGATCGTAGTCCGGCTTTGCCATCGGGGCCGCACTGGGGTTGCCGAGGTCGCTCACCGGAAGCCGGTAGGTTTCCCGGGCGGAGAACGCGGCAATCGCGGCGACAGCCGTGATGGCAAAGGCGATCGCTCCGACCGTGAGCGGGACGTTGGCCGAACCGGGAGGAGCGACCGTTGCGAACAACGCAGGAAGCAAGGCCGTGATCGTGGTGCCGATGTTCTGCGAAATCGCCATCGCCGAGACACGGTATCTGGTCTGGAAGAGCTCCGGGTAGAAGCTCGGGAAGACCGCATTGTAGCCTTGATAGACGATGCCCCACATCAGGATGGAGAGAGCGATCGCCATCGGGACATTCCTGATGCTGATGGCGTAGAGATATCCAAAGGCAAGCAGACCGGAACAAAGTGCGCCAACGATGATCGGCGGTCTCCTGCCGATCTTGTCGGACAGATTGCCAACCAGGGGGATCACCAGCACGGCGGCAATGTTGCCGAGCACTGGAATCCAGAGATAGACGTCGGGTTTGAATCCAACCCCATAGGCGGGCTGCACGGCATAGGCCGCGCCAAAAATCGTCGCAACAACGGGAATCACATTCATGAGCGCCATGCAAACAACCCGCAGCATGTCGGACCAGCTTGTCTTGAAGGCCTGGATGATGGGTGCCTTGGGGAGCGCGCCTTGCTCGCTTTCCTCGGCGAAAGCCGGCGTCTCTTCGACTTCCCGCCTGATGAAATAGCCGACGATGACCACAAAGAAGCTCAACAGAAACGGGATGCGCCAGCCCCAAAGGATGAAATCTTCCTTCGCCATGTAGGCTGCGATCGGGAGAAATACGGCGGCTGCGAGAATTTGGCCGGCCTGGACTCCTTGCAGCGTGAAACTGGCAAAGAAGCCTCGCCTGCCGAAAGGCGCATGCTCGAGCACCATTGAACTTGCGCCGGAAATCTCCCCAGCGACCGCGAAGCCCTGGATCAGCCGCAGCCCCACCAGAAGGATTGGCGCCCAGATTCCGAACTGCTCATAGGTCGGGAGCAGTCCGACCAGCATGGTCGAGATGCCCATCAGAAACAGGCAGAGCACCAGGACGTTCTTTCGCCCATGCGTGTCCCCCCAATGGCCGAGAACGAAGGCACCGATCGGCCGCGCGACGTAGCCGACGCCGTAGGTCGCGAGCGAGGCAACGATCGCGACCGTCGGGTTCTGTGAGGGAAAGAAGATCTGCGGAAAGACCAGGGACGCGGCGGTCGCATAGATGAAGAAGTCGTAGTACTCGAGCGCCGATCCTATCCAGGCACTTGCCGCCGCGATTTTCGGTTGTCGCGTCTTCGGGCTACCGGCTGACGTCATATCGCGTTTCCTCCGCTATCATTGTTAGGCGCCGTTCGACGGCGGGCTTTCTTGTTGCGGAGCTAATCTGCGAGACGGTCAGCGTGTGCCGCTTGCCGGCGCGTGGCCGTTTCTGCTCCGATTGGAGCGAAAACATATCGCCGGACGGCGATAACACAATTACTCATTTGTGCGATAAACTTAACCTGATGTTATTTTCTCGCGGCCCGCGGCGGTCGTGCGTTGCCATCCGATTCCATCTCGGCGCGCAGGGTTTCTATGAAATGGGTTGTATAGGGCGACAGCGGAGCGCCGCGCTTGACAGCAACGAACGTGTCGAAGCGCGTCGGCTCCTGGATTTCCAGAAGTCGAACGCCGGGAATGCTGCCATACGCCACGGAAAACTGGTCGATGACGGCGATCCCGAGGCGAGCCTGCACCAGCGAGCAAACGGTGTTGCCGAAGCGGGCGCGGATCGTGATCTCGTAGGGTAGTTTATTTCGCGCAAAGAGCTCCGACATGATCCGGCCATAGGGATCGTTCGGATCGATGCCGATCAGGGGAAACTGGGTCATTTCGGCAGCCGATATCTTCTTGCGCTCCGCAAGCGCGTGGCCTTCCGGGACGATGCAATACAGGCGGCCGGAAGCGAGCGGCAGAAAGTCCAGCGCGGGATGATCCAGCCGGTAGCTGATCGCGGCGCAGTCGCCCTTGCCGAGCAGGAGATAATCGATCACCTCCTCGATTTTGAGGATGTTGATATCCATCTTCAGATCAGGGTAGCGCTTGCGAATTTTCTCGACTGCGCGCGGCACCATGACCTGGGCGATGCTCGGCACCGATCCGATCCTGAGCTCAGACAACTGGCCCCGGCCGATCTTGCCGATGACATCGGCAAGATCGTCGACCTTTTTGTAGATCGCGTTGATTTGCTCGAAGATGAGCTGAGCATCCTGGGTAGGAAAGTAGCGGCCGTTCTGCCGCACAAAAAATCGCACACCAAGCGAACGCTCGGTATATTTGACGAGGCGACTAATGCCCGGCGCAGAAACGTTGAGAAGCTTTGCCGCGCCGGTGATCGTTCCCGATATCATCACGGCCCGAATGACTTCAATTTGCCTCAGCGTCATCATCGCCGCAGGATAACCCTTCCCTGACCGAGCAACTCACTGGCGAAGCCATCATCACTGACATGGTTGAGCATGTCCACCCAACCGGACCCCGCATGGGGTCGTTCGCGAGGATCCGCGGCCATGCCACTGATTTGCCCGACGGCGCAAGTGCTCCCGTGAAAAATATTTCTGTTTTTTAGAATCGCAAATCAGTGTAATGATCCGCCCGTCTCACCCGATTGAGGGGCGCGTCGCGATCGTCACGAGTGTTGCGGTGGGATGCGGTGGACGCCGAGTGCGTGACTGACGAGCACGCGCGAGGCGGACGGCGAAGTCGTGTGGTCCTGACGCCCCAGTGGCTGGTGTCTCATCAGCAAATCTCTTGCTGGCGACGGCGACAAACAAGCCCGGTCTCGCCGGGGAGCACGAAGGAAACCGTAAGACCATCGCGCAGGGAAAGCCCGCGTTTCCGGTTTCACCTGTGGTCCTACCCCGTGCTTTTTGCTGCACGGGACCCATGGGTGCGATCGGCACCCGGCTTTCCCTGCGCCCTCTGCTGATTGAGAGGGCCGACGAAGATGCAAAGCTCGGACATGTCGCGAGAATGCGGAGCCATGTTTGCCGTCATTGCGAGGAGCGACAGCGACGAAGCAATCCACGTCTCCGCAAGCTGCGCAATGGATTGCTTCGCTTCGCTCGCAATGACGTGGAAAGAACGGCGCGCTCATCACTATCCCGTCATGCTGAGCTGTAGAGCTGTAGGGTGGGCAAAGCGAAACGTGCCCACCATCGCGAGCGGATCTCCAGATGGTGGGCACGGCGCAAGCGCGCCTTTGCCCACCCTACAGCTCACGAAAGCTCAGCGCCCCTGCTGAAGGCTCGCCTCCAGCCGTCCCAGTTCGCCCGCCAGATCGCGCTCGACGTCGGCGACGCGCATATCGACGACGGCGTAGTCGCGCGCCTCGAGCCAGGCCCGCCGCTTGGCGCGGTCGGCGGCGATGGCGTCGGTCTCGCCCGGATTGACCAGCTCGATCGCGATCCGGTGCACGAAGGAGACGAAATCAGGGATATGGCGGCCGACCGGGGTCTGGCGCTTGAACAGGCCGGCGAAGCGGCGATCCTTGGTCAGGGCCTGCCACAGGATCCGCTCGGCGTCGGTCGGGTTGCGGCGGAGCAGCCGGGCCAGGCCGCGGACGGTGCCGCTGTTGTCGGCGGTCGCACCACCCTGCCCCTGCTCGGCGAGCAGCGCGCGCAGACGGGTGGCCTGGGCGCCGTCGAGCACGCCGCCCTTGGCCGGACCCTTGCGCCCCTCGGCGATCGCCATCACGACTCCATGAATCGTGTGCATGTCCTGCTTGGTCGGGTCCATCCGGGTGAAGATGTTGCGCAGGTTGACCAGCATGGTGTCGCGCTTCTCCGCCGGGCGCAGGAACTCGACCTTGTCGAGCTCGACGACGAGGTTGTCGAAGAAGGCCTGCATCTGGTGCTGGGACGCCGGCTCGGACCGCTCGGGCATGGCGAAGGGCAGCGCGCCCGCGGTCGAAAGCTTGAACCACTCATAGCCCATCAGCAGCACCGCCTGCGCCAGGTTGAGCGAGGCGAAGCCCGGGTTGACCGGGAAGGTGATGATGCGGTTGGCGAGCGCGACCTCGTCATTGGTCAGCCCCGCACGCTCGCGGCCGAACAGGATGCCGGCCCAGCCGCCGGCTGTGACATGGTCGACGATCTCGCGCGCTGCGCCTTCCGGCCCGACCACCGGCTTGGCCTGGTCATGAGCGCGGGCGGTGGTCGCAAACACCAGCGTGAGGTCGGCGATCGCCTGCTCGACGGTGTCGAACAGCTCGACCGAACCGATGATGTGGTCGGCACCGGCGGCGGCGCGCTGGGCGGCGATGTTCGGCCAGCCGTCGCGCGGCTTGACTAGGCGGAGGCGCGTCAGCGCGAAGTTGCCCATCGCGCGCGCCGCCATGCCGATGTTCTCGCCGAGCTGTGGCTCGACCAGGATGACGACGGGACCGGCAAGGTCGCGCCCTGCCTTGGTCTTGTCGGTGCCGGACATCTCACTTCACTTTCTGATTCAGCGTCTGAAGGTTTTGAATCAGTTTCCGAAGACGCTGATTCAAGACCGCACGCACGGCCCAAAAGCCGGCTTCGTGCCAGCTTCGGCCGCGGCCAATTTCCCAAAGGAGATAACAGGGTTAGCGACGTTTGCGAATCCTTGATCGGAATCCCGGTGGCACGTTGTTCCACCAACCGCTTGCGCGCATTTTACCTTCGGATAGGGTACCAATCACAACCAAAGCGAAGCTGTAAAGGCTTGCTTGAGACGCCGGTTTAACGGCGGCAATGCGGGGGGAGACGACAATGCGGGGCAGATGGACGCTGGCAGTTCTCGGCGTGGTCTTGATCGTGGCGGGCGGGCTCATCGCCCACTTCACCCAGACCTCGGGCGGCATCCGGATCCAGGATGTCCGCTTCACGGGCGCCAAGGGCAACACTATGAGCGCCCTGCTCTACATCCCGCCGAACGCGACCGCACAGTCCCCGGCGCCAGGCATCCTCGCCGTCCACGGCTACATCAATTCGCGCGAGACCCAGGACGGCTTTGCGATCGAGTTCGCCCGCCGCGGCTACGTCGTGCTCGCCCTCGACCAGACCGGCCATGGCTACAGCGACCCGCCCTCCTTCGCCAACGGTTTTGGCGGCCCCGACGGCCTCGCTTACCTCCGCAGCCTCGACGTCGTCGACAAGGCCAATATCGGGCTCGAGGGCCATTCGATGGGCGGCTGGACCGTGCTGGCGGCAGCCGCGGCGATGCCCAACGACTACAAATCGATGGTGCTGGAGGGCTCCTCGACCGGCAAGCCGTTCGCCGCCGAGGGCACCCCGAACTGGCCGCGCAACGCCGCGTTGGTGTTCGCCCAATACGAGGAATTCTCCACCCTGATGTGGGGCGTCGACCTCGCGCGCGACGTGACCAAGAGCCCCAAGCTCTGGGCCCTGTTCGGCACGCAAGGGCCGGTCGAGCCGGGCAAGGTCTATGGCGATCCGGCCGCCGGTACGGCCCGGGTGCTCTACGCCCCGGCCATCACCCACCCGGCCGAGCACATCTCGCATGAGGCGATCGGCTACAGCCTCGACTGGTTCGCCAAGACCCTGCAGGGCGGCAATCCGCGTCCCACCGACGACCAGATCTGGTTCCGCAAGGAGATCGGCACGCTGATCGCGCTGATCGGGTTCGTCGCGCTCCTGATCGGTACCTTCGACGGCCTCCTGGAGGCGCCGATGTTCGCCCGGCTCAGGCTACCCGCAATTGCCGATGGCACCATGCCGCCGCACCAGGCGGCGACCGGCCGGCGCTGGACCGCGGCCTTCATCCTCTCAGCCTTCATCCCGGCGCTGACCTACTACCCGGCCTTTGCACTCGGCGGCACCTTCGTGACACCGTCGAAATTCCTGCCCCAGGGCATCACCAACCAGATCCTGGTCTGGGCTATCCTCAACGGGGTGATCACACTCGCCCTGATGCCGTTCGCGCCGAAGCGCGCCAGCCGCGCCGGACTGGTCGGCCAGTCGGTCCTGATCGCGGTGCTATCGATCACGGTGGGCTATGCGGCGCTCTGGCTCGCCGACCTCGCCTTCAAGATCGACTTCCGGTTCTGGATCGTCGCGCTCAAGTTGATGAACGCGAAGCAGTTCCTCATCTTCCTGATCTATCTGATTCCGTTCACGGCATTTTTCGTCATCGCGCTGAACGTGCTGCACCGGAATTTCTCGACCATGGATGCGCCGCGCGGCGCGCTCTACCTGACCAACATCCTGGCGCTGACGCTCGGGTTCATCGTGCTGCTGGTCCTGCAATACGGCACGCTCTGGATGACCGACAGGCTGTTCAACCCGATCCCCGACCCCGGCTTCGTGCCGCTCTCGACCATCGTCGCGATCCAGTTCGTGCCGCTGCTCGCCATCGTCGGCGTGATCGCGACCTTCACCTGGCGGCGGACCGGCTCGAGCCTGCCCGGCGCCCTGATCGCGGGCCTTTTTGTCACCTGGTACATCGTCGCAGGGACGGCGACGCAGGTCCCATTTTAGGTGAAAAGATGGGCTGAAACTGCATAACCGCTCCGCTTCCGCCCGCCCCCCGGCGGTGCTATAGCGCGGGGATATTTCCACCCCCGCCGTCAAAAGCGCGCCGTTCCCAAGAGGGCCTCCCCGTCATGGCAAAAATCAAGGTGTCCAACCCCGTCGTCGAACTCGATGGCGACGAGATGACCCGGATCATCTGGCAGTACATCAAGGACAAGCTGATCAACCCGTTCCTGGATGTCGAACTGCTCTATTTCGACCTCGGGATGGAATACCGCGATGCGACCAATGACCAGGTGACCATCGACGCCGCCAACGCCATCAAGAAGGTCGGCGTTGGCGTCAAATGCGCCACCATCACCCCCGACGAGGCCCGGGTGAAGGAATTCGGCCTCAAGGAGATGTGGAAGTCGCCGAACGGCACCATCCGCAACATCCTCGGCGGCTGCATCTTCCGCGAGCCGATCATCTGCAAGAACGTGCCGCGGCTCGTTCCCGGCTGGAGCAAGCCGATCATCATCGGCCGCCACGCCTTCGGCGACCAGTACCGCGCCACCGACATCAAGTTCCCCGGCAAGGGCACGCTGTCGCTGAAATTCGTTGGCGAGGACGGCACCGTCATCGAGAAGGAAGTGTTCAAGGCGCCCGGCCCCGGCGTCGCGATGGAGATGTACAACCTCGACGACTCGATCGTCGACTTCGCCCACGCCTCGTTCAACTACGGCCTGATGCGCAACTACCCGGTCTACCTCTCGACCAAGAACACGATCCTCAAGGTCTATGACGGCCGCTTCAAGGACATCTTCCAGGACGTCTTCGACCGCGAGTTCAAGAAGGAATTCGACGCCAAGGGCCTGACCTACGAGCATCGCCTGATCGACGACATGGTGGCCTCGGCGCTGAAATGGTCCGGCGGCTATGTCTGGGCGTGCAAGAACTATGACGGCGACGTGCAGTCCGACACCGTGGCGCAGGGCTACGGCTCGCTCGGCCTGATGACCTCGGTGCTGCTCACCCCTGATGGCAAGACGGTGGAAGCCGAAGCCGCGCACGGCACCGTGACCCGCCACTACCGCGAGCACCAGAAGGGAAAGGAGACCTCGACCAACTCGATCGCGTCGATCTTCGCCTGGACCCGCGGCCTCGCCCACCGCGCCAAGCTCGACAACAATCCGGAGCTGGCGAAGTTCGCCACCACGCTGGAGAAGGTGTGCGTCGCGACCGTCGAGGAGGGCTATATGACCAAGGACCTCGCCCTTTTGGTCGGCGCCGACCAGCGCTGGCTCTCGACCACCGGCTTCCTCGACAAGGTCGCCGACAACCTCGCGAAGGCGATGGCGGCGTAAGCCGCCGTCACCGTTCGCAACAACGAGCGGCGGCGACCCTAGTCCCGGTTGCCGCCGTCGGCCTCGGCGGGCGCGGCCTGCGCGATCTCGCCCGCGCCCACGTCGCCGCCTCCGCTCGCGCTGTCGGCCAGGCGCGCCTCCGCCGTCTCCTTCACCCGCGCGGCGAGCGTCGGCACCCGCTCGATCAGGGCGTGGAAATCCTGCGCATCGAGCGCCAGCAGTTTGGTCTTCCGCATCGCCGTCACCGTTCCCGAGCGCTTGGTCCGCCGCAGCAGGGCAATCTCGCCGAAGAAGGTGCCGTCGGCGAGCCGGACCCGCTGGCTCGGCAGCTCGATCTCGACTTCGCCGGCGGTGATGAAATACATCGAGGAGGCCGCATCGCCGCGCCGCACCAGCACCTCGCCGGACTCGATGGTCCGCGCTCGCAACAGGCGCATGATGTCGGCGATCTCGGCGGCGCCGAGATGCGAGAACAGCGGCACCCGCGCCAGCATGCCCCAGGTCACGACGAAGTCGCGCCGCCGCACCTCGTCGGCAAAGGCCGTCGAGACGATCGCGACCGGCAGCGCGATCATGGCAAAGCCGACCACGATCGCAAACACGGTGACGATCTTGCCAAGCGGCGTCACCGGCACGACGTCGCCATAACCGACGGTGCCAAGCGTCACGATCGCCCACCACATCGCCTGCGGCATGGTGCCGAACTTGTCCGGCTGCACCTTGTGCTCGATCGCATAGAGCAGCGAGGCGAACAGCAGCACCGCGCCGGTCAGGATCACGACGCAGCCGAACAGCGTCCGCCGCTCGGCGTGCAGCGCCGCCAGCAGCGAGCGCATCGCCGGCGAATAGCGCACGAGCTTGAGGAACGGCAGCATGCCGAACAGGACCAGCGCGGTCCTGTCGCCGATCGCGAGCGCGATCGCCGACGGCAGGAAGGCCAGGAGATCGATCAGGCCGAGGGTCGAGAAGGCGTATTCGAGCCGCGCCCGCAGCGGCGTCATGTCCCGTAGGGAATGCCCGACAATGCTCCAGAGCCGCGCGGCATACTCAACCGCGAATGCGGCGACCGCGACGATCTCGATCGTCGTGAGCAGCCAGCCAAACTGCGCGTCGATCTCGGGCACCGACGCCAGGATCGCCGCCAGCACGTCGATGACGATGATGGCGATGATCAGCCGGACAAACCGCGAGCCGACCGAATACGGCAGATGATCGTGCTCGAGCAGTTCGTAGAGACGATCCCGCAGGTCCGGGTCGCTGATCGCGCGCTTGCCCGGACCCGTCGCCACGCCCGATGCCCTCCGTCAGGCGCCAGCCATCGCCTGCTCGATCGCCGACAGAGCCGCGTTCGCCTTGGCCCCGTCGGGACCGCCGGCCTGCGCCATGTCGGGCCGGCCGCCGCCGCCCTTGCCGCCGAGCGCTTCAGAGCCCTTGCGCACGAGATCGACCGCGTTGAAGCGCGAGGTGAGATCCGCGGTCACGCCGACCACGATCCCGGCCTTGCCGTCCTCGGTGACGCCGACGATCGCAACCACGCCGGAGCCGATCTGCTTCTTGCCGTCGTCGACGAGGCTCTTCAGATCCTTGGTCTCGACGCCCTCGACCGCGCGCGCCAGCAGCTTGACGTTGCCGACGTCGCGGACGCTGGAGGCTGCCCCATCTGAGCCACCACCACCGCCCATCGCGAGCTTCTTGCGGGCGTCGGACAGGTCGCGCTCGAGCTTCTTGCGCTCTTCCATCAAGGCGGCGATGCGCGCCGGCACGTCTTCGACGCTGGTGCGCAGCTCCTGGGCCGCGGTCTTGGCGAGCGCGATGGTATCGTTGGCGTGCTTGCGCGCGTAACGGCCGGTCAGCGCCTCGATACGGCGGACGCCTGAGGACACCGCGCTTTCGCTGGTCACCGAGATCAGCCCGATGTCGCCGGTGCGGCGGACATGGGTGCCGCCGCAGAGTTCGACCGACCAGCCGAGCGCGTTCTGACCGTGCTCGCGGGCGCTCTTGCCCATCGAGACCACGCGGACCTCGTCGCCATATTTCTCGCCGAACAGCGCGCGGGCGCCGGCTTCACGGGCGTCGTCCACCGCCATGACGCGGGTGGTGACCTCGTCATTCTCCAGCACGACGTCGTTGGCGATGTCCTCGACACGCGCGAGCTCTTCCGCCGTGATCGGTTTCGGATGCACGAAGTCGAAGCGCAGCCGGTCGGGCGCGACCAGCGAGCCGCGCTGCGCGATGTGATCGCCGAGCACCTGCCGCAGCGCCTCATGGAGGAGGTGCGTCGCGGAGTGGTGGGCGCGGATCGAGGCGCGACGCGCGTGGTCGACCTCGAGCTGCAGCGCGGTGCCGACCTTCAGCGTGCCCTCTTCCACCGTGCCGAGATGCACGAACAGGTCGCCCGCCCGCTTCTGCGTATCGGTGACGCGGAACCTGACGCCCTCGCCGGTCAATACGCCGGTGTCGCCGACCTGGCCGCCGGACTCGCCGTAGAACGGGGTCTGGTTCAGCACGATCGCACCGGTCTCGCCGGTCTTGAGGCTGTCAACCTCGGCACCATCCTTGACCAGCGCCGTGACCGCGCCCTCCGCGCTCTCGGTCTCGTAGCCGAGGAATTCGCTCGCGCCGAGCTTCTCGCGCAGCGGGAACCAGATCGCTTCGCTTGCGGCCTCGCCCGATCCGGCCCAGGAGGCGCGCGCCTTCTCGCGCTGCCGCTCCATCGCATCGCTGAACGCCGCCTGGTCGACGCTGATGCCGCGCGACTTCAACGCGTCCTGTGTCAGGTCGAGCGGGAAGCCATACGTGTCGTACAGCGTGAAGGCGGTGTCGCCGTCGAACATGTCGCCCTTCTTCAGGCCGGCGCTCTTGTCGTCGAGGATCGACAGGCCGCGCTCCAGCGTCTTGCGGAAGCGGGTCTCTTCGAGCCGCAGCGTCTCCTCGATCAGCTTCTCGGCGCGCACCAGGTCCGGATAAGCCTGCCCCATCTCGCGCACCAGCGCCCAGACCAGGCGGTGCATCAACGGCTCGCGCGCGCCGAGCAACTGCGCGTGGCGCATCGCGCGGCGCATGATCCGGCGCAGCACATAGCCGCGGCCTTCGTTCGACGGCAGCACACCGTCGGCAATCAGGAAGGACGAGGCACGCAGATGGTCGGCGATGACACGGAACGAGGCGATGTTGTCCTTGCCCGGCCCCCGCCCGAGCGCGGAAGCCGTGGCCTCGATCAGGTTGCGGAACATGTCCGTCTCGAACACGTTCTCGACGCCCTGCAGGACGGAGGCCATACGCTCGAGGCCCATGCCGGTGTCGATCGACGGGCGCGGCAGCGCCACGCGCTCATCCGGCGTCACCTGCTCGAACTGCATGAAGACGAGATTCCAGAATTCGAGGAAGCGGTCACCATCCTCCTCGGGGCTACCCGGAGGACCGCCCCAGATGTGCTCGCCACGGTCGATGAAAATCTCCGAGCACGGCCCGCAGGGTCCGGTATCGCCCATCGCCCAGAAATTGTCCGAGGTCGGGATCCGGATGATGCGGTCGTCGGTGAAGCCCGCGATCTTCTTCCAGAAGACGGCCGCCTCGTCGTCGGTGTGGTAGACGGTGACGAGCAGCTTGTCTTTCTTCAGCCCGAAATCCTTCGTGATCAGGTTCCAGGCAAGCTCGATCGCGCGCTCTTTGAAGTAGTCGCCGAACGAGAAGTTGCCGAGCATCTCGAAGAAGGTGAGATGGCGGGCGGTGTAGCCGACATTGTCGAGGTCGTTGTGCTTGCCGCCGGCGCGCACGCATTTCTGCGAGGTGGTGGCGCGCTGGTAGCCCCGCCGCTCGACTCCGGTAAAGACGTTCTTGAACTGCACCATGCCGGCATTGGTGAACATCAAGGTCGGGTCGTTACGCGGCACCAGCGGCGACGACGACACAATCTCGTGGCCGTTCGCGGCAAAGAAGTTCAGAAATGTCGACCTGATGTCGTTGACGCTGCTCATGTTCATCCAATCGGAAAAAGGGCCGGATCAGGCGCAAACAGGGTCAATTTCCGGCCGAACGCTTTTAGACATTGCCAGCGGCGGTGTCCAGAAACTGTGCAGGCGGATCATGGGCTTGCTGCAGCAGCACAAAGGCCGTTGATAGTTGCCGCGGCCACGTTGACAGCATTGGTGGAGCCGTGTTTCCCTCCTATCTGACATTTTAAGTCACGTCGGGAGAGACCGGCTTTTGCCGGCGCCGAAGGAGCAACCGCCCCGGAAACTCTCAGGCAAAAGGACCGCGTGACGTCTGATATCTGGAAAGAGACGCTGGGCGCTTCGGCCCCGATGCGTCCGCCGACGGGATAATACTCTCAGGCACAGCGACAGATGGGGCTTTCTGCAGGTTTCCCAGGGGAATGGGTCCCCGATGGGAACTGCGAGGGCCCTGTAATGCTAGCGAACGACAAATCCCCGCTGAAACAGACCCCTTTGCACGCGCTCCATGTGGCGCGCGGAGCCAAGATGGTGCCGTTCGCCGGCTACGACATGCCTGTGCAATATGCCGCCGGCGTGCTCAAGGAGCACCTCCACACCCGCAGCGCGGCCGGCCTGTTCGACGTCTCCCATATGGGCCAGCTCGTGCTCAAGCCCAAATCCGGCAAGATCGCCGATGCAGCCCTGGCGCTGGAAAAGCTGGTGCCGCAGGACATTGTGGGCATCGCGCCGGGACGGCAGCGTTACGCGCAGTTCACCAGCAATGACGGCGGCCTGCTCGACGACCTCATGGTCGCCAATTTCGGCGATCACCTGTTCCTGGTGGTCAACGCCGCCTGCAAGGCCGAGGATGAAGCGCACCTGCGCGCGCATCTCTCGGACACCTGTGAGATCGTGTCCCTCGCCGACCGCGCACTGATCGCGTTGCAGGGGCCGAAGTCCGAATCGGCGCTGGCGAAATTCTGTGCAGATGTCGGTTCGATGAAATTCATGGACGCCGGCCCGCGCCGCGTCGGCGACATCGACTGCTTCGTCTCGCGCTCCGGCTACACCGGCGAAGACGGCTTTGAGATCTCCGTTCCATCAGACAAGGTCGAGGCGCTGGTGACGGTGCTGCTCGACAATCCCGACGTGCTGCCGATCGGGCTCGGCGCCCGCGACAGTCTCCGCCTCGAGGCCGGGCTCTGCCTCTATGGCCACGACATCGACACCACGACGACGCCGGTCGAAGGCGCGCTGGAATGGTCGGTGCAAAAGGTCCGCCGCAGCGGCGGCGCCCGCGCCGGCGGTTTTCCGGGTGCAGACAAGATCCTCGCTCAGTTCGCGCAAGGCGCACCGCGCCGCAGGGTCGGACTGAGGCCGGACGGCCGCGCGCCGGTGCGCGAAGGCGCCGGCCTGTTCGCCGATGCGACGTCTGCCGAGCAGATCGGCAAGGTGACCTCAGGCGGCTTCGGCCCGAGCCTCAATGCACCCGTCGCGATGGGCTACCTGCCCACCGCCCTGTCCGCCGTCGGCACCACCGTATTCGCCGAAGTGCGCGGCCAGCGGCTGCCGCTCAAGGTCGCCGCCACGCCTTTCGTTCCCAATACCTACAAACGCTAGAGGACGTTTCATGACGACGCTGTACACCTCCGACCACGAATGGCTCCGCATCGAGGGTGATGTCGCAACCATCGGCATCACCGATTATGCGCAATCGCAGCTCGGCGACGTCGTGTTCGTCGAACTGCCCAAGATCGGCCGTAGCCTGAAGAAGGCCGAGGCCGCCGCCGTCGTCGAATCCGTCAAGGCGGCCTCCGACGTCTACGCGCCGATCTCCGGCGAAGTGACCGAAGTCAACGAGGCGCTCGCCGCCGAACCCGCGCTGGTCAACACCGATGCCGGCGGCAAGGCCTGGTTCTTCAAGATGAAGATTGCCGACAAGGGCGAACTGGGCGGCCTGATGGACGAGGCCGCCTACGCCGCGCACACCGCCTGAGAGAATGAACCGATTTTCGACCACACACTCACTGTCATCGCCCGGCTTGACCGGGCGACCCAGTACGCCGCGGCCCCTCGGCTCAATCGCTGACGTCCCGGCGTGCTGGATACCCCGCTTTCGCGGGGTATGACGGCGAATAATGAGGACCACGTCATGAACGCGCCCTTCAAGCCGACCAACGAAGCCGCCACCGATTTCGTCCGCCGTCACATCGGTCCCTCGCCGCGCGACATCAACGCGATGCTGGAGACGGTCGGCGCCCAGAGCCTGGGCGCATTGATGGGTGAGACGCTGCCGTTGTCGATCCGACAGCAGGCGCCGCTCGACCTCGGGCGCGCCTTGAGCGAAACCGAGGCGCTCGCGCATATGAGCGAGCTCGCCACGCAGAACCAGACCTTCACCTCGCTGATCGGCCAGGGCTATTCGGGCACCATCCTGCCCGCGGTGATCCAGCGCAACATCCTGGAGAACCCGGCCTGGTACACGGCGTATACGCCGTATCAGCCGGAAATCAGCCAGGGCCGGCTGGAAGCGCTGTTCAACTTCCAGACCATGATCTGCGATCTCACCGGGCTCGACATCGCCAATGCCTCGCTGCTCGATGAGGCGACTGCCGCGGCTGAAGCGATGGCACTCGCCGAGCGCACCTCGCAGGTGAGGACAAAATCGTTCTTCGTCGATGCCGAGGTGCATCCGCAGACGCTGGCGGTCTTACGCACCCGCGCGGAGCCGCTGGGGTGGAATCTGGTCGTCGGCGATCCCGCAACCGATCTCGACCGAGAAGACGTATTCGGCGCGTTGCTGCAATATCCTGACACGACCGGCGCGGTGCGCGATCTGCGCCCGGCGATCGCTTTTATGCGCGCTAAGGGTGCGCCCGCTATCGTCTCCGCCGACCTGCTGGCGCTGACGATATTGGCCTCGCCCGGCGAACTCGGCGCCGATATCGCAATCGGTTCGGCCCAGCGCTTTGGCGTGCCGATGGGCTATGGCGGCCCGCATGCCGCCTACATGGCGGTGCGCGATGACTTCAAGCGCGCGCTGCCCGGCCGCATCGTCGGCCTGTCGGTGGATTCGCGCGGACTGCCGGCCTACCGGCTCGCGCTGCAGACCCGCGAACAACATATCCGCCGCGAAAAGGCGACCTCGAACATCTGTACCGCGCAGGTGCTGCTCGCGGTGATCGCCTCGATGTACGCGGTGTATCACGGCCCCGAAGGCCTGACCCATATCGCACGCAGCGTGCATCGCCGCGCCACCGTGCTCGCCGCGGGCCTGCGCAAGCTCGGCTTTGCGCCGAAGAGCGAGGCGTTCTTCGATACCGTGACGGTCGAGGTCGGCGCTAAGCAGAACGATCTGGTCGCCCGCGCACTTGCGGAGCGGATCAACCTGCGCATCGGCGACGGCACGCTCGGCATCGCCGTCGACGAGACCACGACGCCCGAGATCATCGAAGCGGTGTGGCACATCTTCGGCGGCAAGCTCGCCTATGCCGATGTCGAGACGGGCGCGCGCGAGGGGCTGCCGAAGGACCTGAAGCGCGCGAGCGCCTTCCTCACCCATCCTGTGTTCAACACGCATCGCTCCGAGACCGAGCTGTTGCGCTATATGCGCAAGCTCGCCGATCGCGATCTCGCGCTCGACCGCGCCATGATCCCGCTCGGCTCCTGCACCATGAAGCTCAACGCCACCACGGAGATGATCCCGCTGACCTGGCCGGCGTTCGGCAATTTGCACCCGTTCGCGCCGGCCGATCAGGCCAAGGGCTATCACGCCCTGTTCAAGCGGCTGGAGAAATGGCTGTGCGACATCACCGGCTATGATGCAGTCTCGCTGCAGCCGAATTCCGGCGCGCAGGGCGAATATGCCGGACTTCTTGCGATTCGGGGTTATCATCTCGCGCGCGGCGAGCCGCATCGCAAGGTCTGCCTGATCCCCTCCTCCGCGCATGGCACCAATCCGGCGTCGGCCGCGATGGTCGGCATGAACGTCGTGGTGGTGGCCTGCGACGCGCGCGGCGACGTCGATGTCGAGGATCTCCGCGCCAAGGCGGAGAAGCATTCGAAGGATCTGGCCGCCGTCATGATCACCTATCCCTCGACGCACGGCGTGTTCGAGGAGCACATCAGCGAGATCTGCGATATCGTCCACAGCCATGGCGGACAGGTCTATCTCGACGGCGCCAACATGAACGCACAGGTCGGCCTCTCCCGGCCCGGCGACTACGGCGCCGACGTCAGCCATCTCAACCTGCACAAGACTTTCTGCATCCCGCATGGCGGCGGCGGCCCCGGCATGGGCCCGATCGGCGTCAAGGCGCACCTTGCGCCCTATCTGCCCGGCCATCCAGCAATCGACGGCGCGACGGTACATCGTGTGGGTCCGGTGTCGGCCGCGCCGTTCGGCTCGGCGTCGATCCTGACCATCTCCTACATCTACATTTTGATGATGGGCGGCGAGGGTCTCACCCGCGCCACCGAGATCGCGATCCTGAACGCCAACTACATCGCGGCACGGCTGCAGCCGCATTTCCCGGTGCTGTATCGCAACGTCAGGGGCCGAGTCGCGCACGAATGCATCGTCGATCCGCGGCCACTGAAGACGACGAGCGGTGTCACCGTGGACGACATTGCCAAGCGCCTAATCGACTACGGCTTCCACGCCCCGACCATGAGCTTCCCGGTCGCGGGCACGCTGATGATCGAGCCGACGGAATCGGAATCCAAGATCGAGATCGATCGCTTCTGCGATGCCATGATCGCGATCCGGAAGGAGATCGCCGAGATCGAGGCCGGCCGGTTCAAGGTCGAGGCCTCGCCGCTGCGCAACGCGCCGCACACCGTGCACGATATCGCCGACGACAACTGGGCGCGCGCCTATAGCCGGGCCGAAGGTTGCTTCCCCAACGGCGTGTCGCGATCGGACAAATATTGGAGCCCGGTCGGCCGCGTCGACAATGTCTACGGCGATCGCAATCTGGTGTGCTCGTGCCCGCCGGTCGAGGATTACGCGCAAGCCGCAGAGTAGCGATTGCGTCGTTCCGGAATCGCGCCACGCGCATCATCCGGATAATCGAAACATGGGTTGAGCCTTTCGGCTCAACCCACCATCTTCAGCGAGAACGATCGATCGTTTCGCTCGATCAGGCCCAGGCGCGATGGCCGGTCATTCGCAGGACCTGGCGGGTTGCGGGCGAGCGATATCTGACGCAGCCGTTCGCGGCAGGAGGATTCATGCGCCGGGATTTCTGGTTTCATCACCCGTTTCGCGTCCGCTATTCCGAGGTGGATGCACAGGCGGTGGTGTTCAACGCCCACTACCTGACCTACTTCGACACCGCGATCACCGAATACTTTCGCGCCCTTGACTACGATTACCTCGGCGAGGTCGCGCGGACCGGGATCGACTTTCACACCGTGAAGTCGCTCGTGGAGTACAAGGCGCCGATCCGGTTCGACGAGGAGATCGATGTATGCGTGCGCGTCGCGAGGATCGGCCGCTCCTCGATCACGCTTGCGCTTGCGATCTTCGCCAAGGCTTCCGACGACCTTCGCGCGACGGGCGAGATCATCTGGGTCGCGACCGACCAGAAAACCCACCAATCGGTCGCGGTGGCCGAGCCGTTGCGGAGGCTGATTGCGAGCCGGGAAACGGCGCTGGCGCAGGCGTAGGCCCGCTCTTGCCGCCTGCTATGGCTTCATCAGCGCAGGATGCCAGCGCCAGAGATTGTTGTTGGTGAGGTGCGTACCGCCCCACCACCGATCAATCGGGTTATAGCGGCTGAAGTCTTCCTTGTGCGCGAGAACGTTCTCGCCGAGTTCGGTCAGCGACAATCGGCTTCTCATGTAGGCGGCGTGGCGGCCCGCATGGTTCTCCTTCGCCATCCCACGCGCTCGCTCGAGACCGGCCAATGCCGGTTCTGGACCGTGCGCGAGCCCTTCGATCAGCAAGGGCATCTCGATCTCGCTGAATATGCCTGTTCCCAGCCTGCCGGGATGAGTCAGTTCGAGCGGATGGGTGTGACGACCTGCAACGAGCTCCAGCAGCCGCATTTCCGTCGCACCTAGTCCCGTCCGGTAGCCGGGAATCTCTTCCATCAAAGCGAGCAAGGCCGGTCGCAGCAGCGGCAAGGCGCTCAAATTCTTGCTGAGCAAGTCGAAGCAAGGTTGCGGTGTCGACGCCCGATATGCCTGCCAGCTGACGCGTCCGGTCTCGAGCTCGGCCGTGGTAACGTCTACCGCTGGCACGTCCTCCGGCTCAGGTATCTCGTCGGGCCGCATTATCAGCAGGTCGAATGCGATGAAACGCAATCTAAGCTTGGCTGCGGTCTCGGGATGAGCGTGGAAGAAATCGAGCAGGAAAATCAGTTCCAACTGATCGTTGGGATCCGGGTCAAACCAAAGCTCGATGACCGCGAATATCTCGCAATACTCAATGAATGAAAGGTTCTTGCGAGCCCGGACAGCAGGTGACCACCGGCCCCATGGGCTCCAATCCGACCAATGGTCTCCAGGACCCTGGTCGGCGCGCACGCCGAAATAGGCTTCGAGTTTGCTGTGGTGAAGGTAAGGCCCCCAAACGAACCGAAAGGCAAATTGAATGACGGCTTCGGCCAGACCCGAGCGCGTCAGGCTGAAACCGGACGAACTGGTCAGGATCAGACGCTTCATCGGGCTAACTCGCACAATAAATTACAAGCAATAGAAAACGAAAACGGGCGCCGAAGACGTCGGCAACTCAACGTCCTCAGCGCCCGCTCCTCGCGAAATCATGCTTCTAAACTGGGCTTACCCCTCGGCGGGCTCGTCGCCGTCGGCGTCGCGCTCGGGCGTGCCGGCGAGGATCTGCTCGGCGATCAGGCCGGAGTTCTGCCGGATCGCGGTTTCGATCTTGGCTGACATGTCGGGGTTGGCGCGCAGGAACGCCTTCGCATTCTCGCGGCCCTGGCCGAGCCGCTGGCTATCGTAGGAGAACCAGGCACCCGACTTCTCGACGAGGCCGGCCTTGACGCCGAGATCGAGGATCTCGCCCATCTTGGAGACGCCCTCGCCATACATGATGTCGAACTCGACCTGCTTGAAGGGCGGCGCCAGCTTGTTTTTGACGACCTTGACGCGAGTGGTGTTGCCGACGACCTCGTCGCGCTCCTTGATCGCGCCGATGCGGCGGATGTCGAGACGGACGGAGGCGTAGAATTTCAGCGCGTTGCCGCCGGTCGTGGTCTCCGGCGAACCGTACATCACGCCGATCTTCATGCGGATCTGGTTGATGAAGATCACCATGGTGTTGGACTTGTTGATCGAGGCGGTCAGCTTGCGCAGCGCCTGGCTCATCAGGCGCGCCTGAAGGCCCGGCAGCGCGTCGCCCATCTCGCCCTCGAGCTCGGCCTTCGGCACCAGCGCCGCAACCGAATCGACCACCAGCACGTCGACTGCGCCCGAGCGCACGAGCGTGTCGCAGATTTCCAGCGCCTGCTCACCGGTGTCGGGCTGCGAGATCAGGAGCTCGTCGATATTGACGCCGAGCTTGCGCGCATAGACCGGATCGAGCGCGTGTTCGGCGTCGATGAAGGCGCAGATGCCGCCCTTCTTCTGGCCTTCCGCCACCGTATGCAGCGCCAGCGTGGTTTTCCCTGAGGATTCCGGCCCGTAGATCTCGACGATGCGCCCCTTCGGCAGGCCGCCCACGCCGAGCGCGATATCGAGCCCGAGCGATCCCGACGACACCGTCTCGACATCCATCGAGCGGTCGTTCTTGCCGAGCTTCATCACGGAGCCCTTGCCGAACTGGCGCTCGATCTGGGAGAGCGCGGCTGAGAGGGCCTTGGACTTGTCCATGGAGGATCCTTCGACGATACGCAGGGCAGTGGCAGACATTGGGATGTGCTCCTTATGGAGTGGATTCGCTAGCGGGACAAACGGGTGATGAGGCCAATTGAAGTGCGCTGTTGATGGAAAATCGTGTACCACGTTTGTTCTATGTTCGCAATATGTTCTTTGCAGCTGCTTGGCACTGGCCTGTTTTATCCCCTAGTGGCCTAAGTTGAATTTGGGAGTGGCCTGTTTTGGTTTAAGCGAGCGGAAACCAAGGCTTGGGCCCTGTTCTCAGTAGTCCTACTGACGTGGCCTGTGAGATGTTCTCAGCGCGTTTTCTTGTGGCGCCGCTCTGGTTCCGGGTGCACACTGGTTCCACCACCGGAACCCACGGTTGCGCTCCCGCCCACGCAAGGGAAAGGAGAGTGCCATGAGACGACGCTCACAACCCCACACATTTGCCGACAATCTGAACGCGGAGAGAGCCCGCATCATAGCGGAGCTGGAAAAAACAGAGCCGGGACCTCAGCGTGAGATTCTAGAACGTAAACTGCGTCAGCTCGAAACCGCATCTAACGTAGATGAGTGGCTGACGTCGCCAGGTCTGCAACCTCCCAAAGAGTAGCCATAGCGATTCTTATGGGGCGGAAGGCTTTCACATCCGGTGCAGGATTTATTCCTGTAGCTCTCGAGTTTCCGGAAATGTTCTCTTGGCGTCTGGGGACGTTGGCCTGTTTCCGCGGCCGGTGGCCTGCTTTGACGTTAGCGGTGGCTTGATTTGAATTGCATCCGGTAGCCCTCGGCGTGCACAACTCAAGGGTGACGCTCTATTTCCGACACGAGGCAATGCAGACAGCGGATATGAAGTCGGTTCCAACAACACTCATTGCCAACAAGGCGTACGCCTCGAAGATGGACGGGAAGCCATATGGCACGCACGCCCGGACCCGGCAGGCAGCCTGCTTCAACGGCGCGTGCAGGAAAAAGAGATGATGCAAACGGGGCCGCAACGCAGGGGCCCCGATCGTGAGTGACGCAACGGGACCACGTTCGTTCCCGTTCCGAATTGATGACCCCGCAAACGTTCTGCGGCGCCCTCGTCCGCCCCTCAGGGGGTAATCAAGACCGCAAACAGGATCACAAAGAGCATCGCGGTCATCACGACGGCGGCTACGGCGCCGGCTGTGATCTTGGCCTTGTCCCGGGCGTCGTAGGGTTCCATCGCGCTCGCGGTGATCTGGAACCTGATGGGTATCACACCGTCCGCGGAACCGCGAAGGGCGGTATTGAGAGGCTCCGTAGTTCTCCGGGGCAGAACAAAGTTCCTAGCCCGAATCAACTTCAACGGGGCTCCGTTTCTCTGTAAAATCAACACATTATTAGGGAATTGTGCGGCCGGCACGCGGACCCGGGCGAGGTCGGCGGCTACTTTTTTTCCTAGTACTTTAGTACTACTCCTGAGCGCTAAGAAAAATTCGTAGCCTTCAATGGAACACTCGGGTTCCGTGAGTGTTCGCCGGAGTAAGCTGCCGGTCACGGCGCCCTTCAATTGCGACCGATCTTGAATTTCAAGCAGTCCGGGCATGGGCAACCCGGAGATGTCGTGAACGACCCGGATTCCGACCCAGGGATCCGCAACAATTCTGAAAAAAGCCAACGGGCACGGCACATCAACGCGCCGCTTAGCGAGCTTTTGTTAATATCACAACTTCTAGTTTAGAAACTTGCAGACCCACCTTCAGGTCCTCGCGGAGATTCCAGGATGATCCACAAGGGCGTCGAGTTCAGTATCACGCAGGCCGCGCCGGGCATCTGGAAGTGGCGTTTCCAGATCGGCGACAGGATTGTCACCGGCAAGACGGAAGCGAAACTCAACCTGCTGGCCATTCGTCGCGTGCAGTTGCGCATCGACCGTGAGCTGAAGAAGCTGCAACAGGACGAGGCGCGCGGACGCAATGGCGCCGGCTAGCGCAGCCAGCGGATGCCGTCATCCGCTTCTCGCCCGACGGGTGCAAGGCGTTCTCGCCGTGATGTTCGCACGGCAGCACCGGGCACTGCGACAATTCGAGGAAAAATCGATGCGCTCGCCACACGCATCGTTCGTCTGCATCTCCGCGGGAATTTGCCCGTAGAGAACCGGAATTGATCGTCTTCCGGTTTGGGAATCCACTGCTCAGCTCTGCGAGGGTTCTCAGGCAGCCATGGGCGGCCTTGATGCGCGAGGTCGTGCCATGCCCCTCTTCTTCTTCAGCGTCGAACACGACAACGGTCCGAGCATTTGCAACGACGGCGCCGAATTTTCCGACCGCGAGGCAGCCTGGAAGGAGCTGACGCGCGTCTTCAGCGAGATGGTGGTCGGCGTTTCGCGCAGGCTCGGCGAGAACAGCACCTGGAAGATGGAATTGCTGGACGCCTCGCGACGACCGATCTTCCGGATCCGGCTAGTGGCGGAAACCCTTGTCTAGTCGGCGCTGGCAAGCCGCCGCATCGTGAACTCGATGTCACCGCCGGGAAGCTCGCGCCAGCTTTCCACGGCGCTCATATAGGCTTCCTTGGGATAGCGGTTGAGGAAATCGCGCGCCCGTGCACGCGCCGCGTCGCGCGGCAGCGTAAAGGTCTCGCGCAGATAGCCGTCGTGCGGCCTGCGCCGCTCGGCCATGCGGCTCGCGAGATCCCGCGGGCGAAACACCATTGTCGCAACTCCGGACCACCTGACGACCACCCCAATATAGGGCGGGCGGCGGGGGAATCCGAGTCCGCGCGGTGCGGCTGGGAGGAAAAGCCGGAGCTACTGGCTGTGCTGCGCGGTGCTGCCGGTCTTGGTCTTCGGCTTGGCAGGCGTCGCGGCCTTTGGCGCGTCGCTGCGCACGGTGCCCCAGGGATCCGACGAGGTCTTGGCATCGGGAATCTTCTTCAATGATTCCTTGTAGGCCTTGTCCTTGATGGCGTCCTGCTCCTTCTCTTCCTGGGTCTTGGTCGGCACTTCCGGCATCAGGTTGACGTTGGGCATTTGCGCATAGGCCGGCACCGTCAACAGCACCGCAACCGCCACCGCGGTCAGAACTCTCATGAGGGCACTCCCTTGCATTTTCGTCAGCGGTATATCACCGCAAAAACGGCACCGCCAAGCGCGGTTGCCGGCGATCTAGAGATGGTCTGACTTGCAGGATTTCGGCCCTTGCACCCAGTCGTCCCAGATCGGGCCGCATTTGGTGCAGCCATTGAGCGCGAGCCCGATCGCGATCACGCTGCCAAGCATCACCAGTCTGCGGAACATGAACGGCCCCATCCCCCTGACGAGGGGCCAATAGGGCCTCAAGACTGGGGCATTTTCAAGCCGGAAACCCCATGCACTGTGCACCGCGTCATGGCCTGACGGCCACCATCTCAGGTGGTTTGACCGGACGGCTGCTCAAACTACAGTGCGCGGCAAAGCAAGAAGGGAATCGACTTAAATGACTTTGCCGATGAGCTGGGACGAATGGGCGCAACATGACGGAACGGCGCTCGCCGCGCGCGTCAGGAAGGGCGAACTCAGCCCTGCCGAATTGGCGGCGCAGGCGGCCGCCGGCGTGGCCAAGGTCGATCCCGCGCTTTCCGGCGTGGTCGAATTGTTCGACGACGTGATCGCCGATCCGGCGAAGGACGGCGCCGACCTCGACGGTCCGTTTGCCGGGCTGCCCTTCCTGATGAAGGATCTCGGCCCGACCATGCAGGGTCGCCTGCAGGAAATGGGCTCGCTGATGATGCGCGGCAATCGCGCCGCGGCCGATACGTTCCTCACCACGAAGATGCGCAAGGCCGGGCTCAACCTGATCGGCCGCACCACGACGCCGGAATTCGGCGTCTGCAGCTCGGCCGAAAACCCCGCGGTCTATGTCACGCGCAACCCCTGGAACACCGACTACACCACGTGCGGCTCGTCGGCCGGCAGTGCGGCGATGGTCGCCGCCGGCGTGGTCCCGATCGCGCACGCGACCGATGGCGGCGGCTCGATCCGCATTCCCGCAGGCGTCAACGGCAATATCGGGCTTAAGGTGTCGCGCGGCGTGTTCTCGCTGTCGCCGCATCTGTCCGACCTCTCCGGGCTAGTCTCGATCCAGGGCTGCCAATCGCGCTCGGTGCGCGACACCGCCGCCTTCGTCGACGCCTGCCGCGGACCGGCGCCCGGCGAATTCATGCCGTTCTGGACACCGCCGGAGCCCTTTACGGCGACGATCGCGCGCGATCCTGCCCGGCTTAGAATCGCGCTGTCGCACCAATGGGGCGACTATCGCGCCACGCCGCACATCGCTGCCGAGCTCAAGAAGGTCGGGAGCTTCCTCGAGGGCCTTGGCCATCATGTCGACTACGCCCTGCCCGCGATCGACTATCAGGAAGCCTTCGCGGCCCAGACCACCTGCTACATCAGCAATTTTGCCGTCGTGATCGGCAACATGCTCGCCGCGCGCGGCCTCGAGCGGCCGCCGGCGGACCTGATCGAGCCGATCAACATCCGGATCTGGGAGCATGGACGGCACACCAGCTTTGCCGATCGCGCCCGCATGCAGGCGGTGTTCAACACCACCTCACGCGGCTTCGGCGCCTTCTTCGAGGATTGGGACATCATCCTGACACCGATCACGGCGCTACCGACGCCGAAGATCGGTACCACGGAATATCTCACGATCAGCGACAACCCGTCGGTGCTGGACTGGTTCGGCAATCTCTGGCGCAACTTCGCCTTCACGCCGCTCGCCAACCTCTGCGGCATCCCGGCGATCTCGCTGCCGCTTGCAACCAACGAGCACGGCCTGCCGCTCGGCATCCAGGCGATCGCGAAGCAGGCTAATGACGCGCTGCTGTTGCAGCTGGCCGCCCAGATCGAGCGCGCGATCGGCGGCAAATGGAACAGCGGCAAGACGCCGGGCGTGCATGTGACGCGCGCCTCACAGTAAACGATCTAAGCAACGTGTCAGAGAGGAAGCAAACCGCCATGCAGCAGCAAGCCGGAGAGTTCGGGATCGAGGACGCGCGGCGTGTGCTCGGCGACGTCTTTGCGCCGTGGGTGCAGGATCTCAACCTGTCGATCGAGCAGTTCGACTTCGCGCCTCCGCCTGGTAATGCCGCCGACTGGCAGCCCGGTGCAATCCTGCGCATGCCGTTTTCCGAACGGCTCTGCCGCAGCGGCGGCATCGTCTGCGGCCAGGCGCTGATGGCGTTCGCGGATACCGCGATGGTGCTGGCCAATCTCGCGGCCAACAAGGGCTATCGTCCGATGACGACGGTCGACCAGACTACGCATTTCATGCGTGCGGCGATGGCATCAGACGTGCTCGCCGATGCGCGCGTGGTCCGGCTTGGCCGCACGATGAGCTTCGGCCGCGTGACGCTTCTCGCCGCCACCGACAACAAGCCGGTGGCGATGGTCTCGAGCGCGTTCGCGATGTTGCCGGGCTAGGACCGTGGTCCGTCGGGGCAACACACCGGCACAAGCGGCCTACTTGCCGAGCACCGCCTCGGCCGCGTTGACGATGCTGATGCTCGGATTCTTCCCGCAATAGGTGCCGAACTTCTTGGCGTTCTCGACGAACACGTCGGTGTCGATGATCGCCTCGTCGGAATCGCCCTTGTACCAGCCGTCCATCCAGGTCAGCACCAGCTTGATCGTGTCGTCGCCGCTATCGAGGAACTGCTTGCAGGTCATGGTCGAGAGATCGAGGACGGCGGCGTTGGCCGGCGCGGACGCCAGTGCCAGCATGCCGGCAAGCAGGATCGAGGCAGTGATCTTCATGAGTATCTCCCAAGAACAAATTTTGTCGAAGAATGAACAGGCCGTGGGAAACGCCATGCGATGCGCCGTCCCGCGCGAAGTCGTAGTCGAGATGCCGCGAACCGCGCAAGCGCGGTGCGGATGAGATTCAGCTCTGTGTCACTTCGGTGCGCGGATTGAGAAGTCGCACGTCCAAAACTTGACGCATCGGCTCTCGATTAGTCAGAACCGACGCTTCAGGCCACCTTCAGCCGACGACGCCGTCGCCAGCGCCACATCAGCGTGACGAGCGCGATCACGACAAGGCCGGCCGCGATCGCCTTGCTGACTAAGCGCCCGCCGGGGCGATCGACGATGCGCGACGCCAGCGACGGAGCCTCGCCCTGGCGGGCCAAACGGAACGCCACCACACTGTCGCCGATCGAGGTGCCGCCTTCGGAATGGCCACCGGCGCCGATCGCGACATACTGCTCGTCCTTCCAGAGATAGGTCATCGGATTGGCCACGCCCGGCACCGGCAGCCGGCCCTGCCACAGCTCCCGGCCCGACTTCGCATCGAACGCGCGCAAATACGCATCCATCGCGCCGGTGAAGACGAGCCCGCCTCCGGTGATCGCAACGCCGTTGACCAGCGGCGTGCCCCAAGAGAGTGCGATGCCAAGCGGCGCGAGATCCTCGCTGGTGCCGACCGTCGAATGCCAGAGGATCTTTCCCGCCTTGAGATCGACCGCCACCATCTCGCCCCAGGGCGGCTTGTTGCACAGCATTCCAAACGGCGACATCGCAACCGCGCGCGACATCGCGAAGGGCGCGCCTTCCTGCCGGCCGAAATCATGGCCCGCGGGCGGATTGAAGCCCTTGGCCTCCTCCCGCGGGATCAGCTTGATGATGTGTATGGCGTGGCTGGTGTTGGCGTAGAGGACCTGGTTCACCGGATCGAACGCTGCGCTGCCCCAGTTCACGCCGCCGCCGGTCATCGGATAAACCACCGTTCCCTGCGTCGATGGCGGCGTATAGAGACCTTCGTTGCGGGACGCGCCGAGCAATCGCTCGCAGACCGAGCGGCCAAAGCTCGGGACCATCTTGAAGACATCGTCAGCCGTGATGCGCTGCGGCATCAGCGGCGGCACGTGGGTCGGAAACGGCTGTGTCGGCGACAGCTGTTCGCCCTCCGCGCCGTTCTGCGGCACCGCCCGCTCCTCCACCGGCCACACCGGCTTGCCGGTGTCGCGATCGACCACGAACACAAAGCCCTGCTTGGTCGGCTGGATCACGACGTCGCGCATGCCCGCGCCGGTATCGATCCGCGCCAGCGTCGGCTGCGCCGGCAGGTCGTAGTCCCAGACGTCGTGATGCACGGTCTGAAACGACCACGCCAAGTCGCCGGTCTCGATGCGCAACGCCACCACGGAGTTGGCGTGCGCGTTGTTGCCCGGCCGCTTGCCGCCCCAGAAGTCAGGGCTCGGCGACGTCGTCGGCAGGAACACCAGCCCGCGCTCCTCATCGACCGACATCGGCGCCCAGACATTGGTGTGGCCGGCGCTGATGCCGTCGTGGATCAGGGGATAGAAGCGCCAGAGCGGCTGTCCGCTTCGCGCGTCGAAGGCACGCACGGCGCCGAGCGGAGCCTCGACCCGCCGATTGTCTGCCATCGCCGAGCCCACCACGATGACGCCACGGGCAATCACCGGAGCCGAGGTGATCTGGAATTCGCCGGGCCATTCCAGCTTCATTCCGGGATCGATCTTGATCTCGCCGCCGCTGCCGAAGTCTGCGCATGGTGTGCCGGTCTTCGCATCCAGCGCGATCACACGGACGTCGTTGGTGCCGGTGACAATGCGCGACCGGCAGGCAGCGCCCTCGGGCGCGCGCTCGTCGACCCAATAGGCGACGCCGCGGCAGACATAGCGATTGGCCGGGCGTTGCGCGGTGCTGATCTTGGGGTCGTAGCGCCATTTCTGCGCGCCGGTGCCGGGATCGAGCGCGATCACCTCGTTGAACGGCGAACAGAAGATCAGGCTGTCCTCGACGAACAGCGGCGTGGTCTCGAACTTGGTACGCTTCATCACCTCGGGCGCGCGGGTGTCGAGATCGCCGGTGCGGAATTCCCACGCCCGCACCAGGCTGCCGACATTGTCCGATGTGATCTGCTTCATCGGCGAGTAGCGCAATCCGCCGCGGTCACCACCCCAATGCTCCCAGGCAAGCGCGGGCGTCGCACACAGCAGCACAGCAGCCAGGCGAAACAGGAATCGCATCGCGTCCTCCGGCCGATGCGATCCTTCCAGACTCTGCCGCATCTCGGGCGGGTAACGATTTACGCCATCAGCGCGTCAGTATCCACCCCGGTCAGTATCGCCTGTCAGTAGCCCCTGCGCCCCTGCCAGTGGTCGCGGCCGCCATAGCCGCCACCGCCACCGCCGATGCCAATCCCGATTCCGATGCCGATCGGTGGTCCGGCGGGCTCGTAGACGACGGCGGGAGGCGGACGGCGCACCACGACGACCTCCTCGTCGACGACACGGCCCCGCGGCGGCGCGCTCGCGCGGCGGGGCCGATCGGGCTCGGCGCGCTTCTTCGCAGGAACGTCGGCCTTCTTCTGCTGGGTCGGCGCGACGTTGCACGGACAGGTCGGCGCCGCCAGCGCGACATTGGTCGCCGGCAGCGCGTTGTCGGGCCGGTTGCGCAGCCGATCGACCATCTTGCGCGCTGTCGCCGTGAGATCGCTGTCGGGATACTGCACGAGGAAGGCGCGATAGGCCGCCGCGGTATTGACGAGAACCGCACTGCTCCACGCCACCATGCGGCGATGGCGGTCGAGCCGGTCGCGCGCCTGCAGGCCGCGCGGCGTGCCGGCGTAGAGCGCGACGAACGCCTCATAGGCTTCATCGGTGCCGTCGACCACGATCAATTCATGCGCCGCGTCGACCGGCTTGCCCTGCAAGTCGCGCTTCCACTCGTCCACCGTGCGCTTGGTCGCGGCCAGTTTGGGCGCGGCCGGGGTTGCCGGCGCGCTGCCTGCCGCGAAGCGGAAGTCCTCGGTGAGCGAAGAACTGTCCCACGGCGTCTGCCGCCCGTCGGTTGCCTTGTTCACGGCAAGGCGGACGCGCTTGAAGGTGTCCTCGATCGCTATCCCCGGCTCCCTGGCCGAAGCCAGCAGCGCCGTCGTGTACGGGCTGTTGGCGCCGCTGCCGTCTTCGGCTTCCGCCCCCGGCGAGGTCGAGAACGACACGAAAGTGCCGGGCGCCCCGACCTTGGCGTCGATGATGGCAAGCCCATGGCCCGCGGTCCTGTTGAGTTCTGGGAACGGGTTGTTGCGGCAGGCATCGAGCAGCAGGATGCGCATCCGGCTCGGCACCGAGGTCAGCGTATTCAGGACGTCATTGAGACGGACCGCCTGGATCGGGATGTCGGCCTCGCGCTTCGGGTCGACGTCAACAGGCACCAGGTAATTCTCGCCGTCGATTTGCAGGCCGTGGCCTGCATAGAACACCAGCGCCACCGTGTCTGTGCCCTTGGCCGCCACCTGCCCCGCGAAGTCGCTGATCCTCTCCCGCAACTGGTCCTGCGACAGGTCCGACGCCGATGTGACGGTGAATCCGGACTCGGTCAGCAATTGTGACATCGCCCTGGCGTCATTGGCGGGATTGGGCAGCGCCGGAACCGACTTATAGGCCGACTGTCCGATGACCAGCGCGAGGCGGTTCTCGGCCGAGGCCGGGTCGCAACCGATGAGGATCGAAGCAGGAACAAGCAGGCTGAGGAGCGCGCGGCGAAGCATGGCAACCTCCCGACAATGGGCATCAAGAATAAGTCGGGAGACTTCAACCGAAGGTTCATGCCGACGCGTCAGTCTGAAGCGCCGCCGACAGCGGATTCAATGATTTGAATTGTCGCAGGGATCGGACCTTGCGGGACCGGACCTATTTCGGCTTCTTGGCAGGCTCCGCGGGCTTGGTGATGCTCCACGGATCGTATTTTTCCTTCGGGGCAGGAATGCGCTCAAGTGCAGCCTTGTAGGCCTTCTCGTCGACCTGCGGTTTCTTCTCGGTCTTTTTGTCCTCCGCGGGCCCGCGCCGTCCCTGCGCCAGGGTCGGGGTCGCGATCAGCGCCAGAATGATGGCAGCGATCGTGAAGCTTCTCATACCAATCCTCTCCTCGCGGGCCGCAGAAATATTCAGCAACACCGTGACGCCGGAGGATAGCCTGCCTATCAGTTTTTGTTGATCGGCAAATCGCAACGGGCCGTACGAAATTTTGCACCGCCGGGGGCGCAATCATGGCGGCGGTACCCTAGATTGCGCGCATGGGACAGGGACGTGTCTGCGTTGTAGCGCTGCTGCTGAGCGGCGCAGGGGTGTTGGGTGGCTGCGGACTGGCCGATGTTCGCGCGCCGGTGCCGGAGTTCATGCGCGCCAAGGCATCCGAGCCGCCGCCGCTCGAAACGCCGCCTGACGTGAAACAGCTGGTCGGCGCGAAGCTGGATTCGGTGTTCACCTCGGGCTCGCAGCCCACCCATGTGCAGGTCTCGACCCCGCTGCACGATCCACGCGGCCCCGGCTGGACGGCCTGTGTGCGCGCCGAGCTGACATCGGTGATCGGCAAGCCGCTTGGCACGCAGACCTACCGCATCTTTATCACCGAGGGTGTGATCTCCGATCGCCGGCATATCGAGACCGACGACAATTGCCTCACGGAAAATTACGAACCGATTTGATCGCGCGCATGTTCCATGCGGAACTGCCGGGAACCCTCGGAACGAATGCTGTCGCAAGGATTTGACCCGCGGGCAGTATCCGCACGAGGAGGTGGAATGATGAGAACCATTGCGATCGCACTTTTGGCTGGTGTGGGCGCTCTGGCCGCAAGCAGCGCGGCCAAAGCGTCGGACTTCTACACCACCACCGAATATGCGAACCCCGATCTGGTGCAGCAGGTCCGCCTGATCTGCGACGAGGATGGGCGCTGCTATCGCACCCGCGGCGACCGCCGCGTCATCGTGCGCGAGTCCTACGGTTACTACCAGCCGCGCGAGCGCTACATCGAGCGCCGCACCTATCGCGACTGGGATGACGGCCCGCGCGCCGGTATCGGCTTCCGCGCGCCCGGCGTCAGCGTAGGCGTCGGCGTCGACAACGATCGCTGGTAGCAGACCAGCCCGTAGCGACAGGCCGCCGAACCCGGTTCGGCGGCCTTGTTTTGTGTTCGGGTGATCCAAGACGGCGCCCGACCGCGACCGCAGGGCCATGCTCAACAGGCCGTTAACATTACCGCTCAAATTGCCGCCCGAGGTCACCGGCATTGTCCATCTCTTTCCGCTAGCGTCGTGGTGCGATGGATGCAGGCCGCTCAAGGCGCCCGCTTGCGCGATCGCGAACGGGGATGGGACGTGGCCGATATTGCTGACCGGACGGTGATCCGTGCATCGATCAAGGATGCCACACCGGCGCGCGCCGATGCACTGCCGCCGCTCGCGGACATCCCTGTCGGCCAATGGCGCGCGCTTGCCGATCGCGCTACTGAGGCCAATGGATACTACCAGGCGGACTGGGAATTGGCGGTCAATGCGTCCGCCCGCGGCCGCACCGGCGTCTCCGCGCTCAGCGCCGTCAACGAGGCCGGGCAACTGATCGGCCTGCTGCCGGTGATTGCGCTGCGACGCGCGCACCGAATTCCCCTGCCTGCTCTGGTCGGCGCCGAACCCTACGGCACATTGTGCACGCCTCTGCTCGATCGCGACGCAGCGGAAGACGCCGCGGCCATCATGCTGAGGCAGGCGCGAAAGGCCGGCGCGCATGCGCTGATCCTGCCCATGATGTCGCTGCAGGGTCCTGCCATGGCCGCGATCGAAGCGGCGCTGCGGCGCGACGGGCTACGCCCGCGCGGGCTGGGCGCCTATGAGCGCGCCGCGCTGGACGCGACGCGCGACGCCGACGAATTGCTGCGCGACGCACTCGGCGCCAAGAAGCTGAAGGAGCTGCGCCGCCTGCGCCACCGCCTCGCCGAACACGGCGCGGTGCGCTTCGATGTCGCACGCAGCCCACGCGATGTTGCCGTCGCGCTCAAGACCTTCCTCGCACTCGAAGCCGGCGGCTGGAAGGGCAAGCGCGGCACCGCGCTCGGCCAGCACGCCGGAGACGCCGCGTTCATCCGCCGCGCCACGGCCGCGATGGCGGACGCGGGCGGTTGCGAGATCGTGACGCTCCATGCCGGCGCGACGCCGGTCGCGGCCGGCATCGTCGTGCGCCACCAGGACCGCGCCTTCTTTTTCAAGATCGGCATCGACGAGCGCTTCGCAAAGTATTCGCCGGGCGTGCAGCTCACGCTCGATTTGACGCGGCACCTCTGCGCCGACCCCGCGATCGCCTCGGCCGACTCCACCGCGGCTCCCGGCCATCCGATGATCGATCCGATCTGGCGCGCACGCTTTGCCATCGGCGACGTGCTGATCCCGCTGCGGCGGCACGATCCGCTGGTGCCGGCGATCCACGCCGCCCTCACCTTGCATCGCCTGGCATGGGAGGGCGCACGCGGCGTCGTGCATGCCATCAGGAGGCGTCGCCCGACATCCGGCTGACTGCCGCTCGGTCTACTTTAGCGGCGAGTGCGGCGCCGGCAGCATGATGGTCGAGTGCATCTCCTCGAGCAGCGGCGTACCCTTGCCCAAGAATTCCTGCCAGGCCGGATCCTTCAACGCGTTGCCGCGCGCCTCGGTGCGGGCATTGAGGCTCGGATAGGCCCAGATGTGGCAGACCTCGTTCGGCTGCCCCGTCTCGGTCTGCCAGAGGCCCACGATCTTCGAATATTTCTCGCGAGCGGGCAGCACGCCCGTGAACAGGTCGAGCCATTGTCGGACGCCGCCGAGCGGCCTGGCGCGATAGTTGCGGAATTCATAGATGTTGCCGCTCGTCGCCGGCGCAACCGGCGGGATGATGGCGTTGAGCAGGCGGACGTCCTGGTGCACCAGAAACGGGCGGATCGCCGGAATGTACTCGCCGGTCCAGCGCGGGTTCCTGGCGAGCTCGGCACGCAGCCGTGTGCGTTCGTTCAGGTCGGCGTAGCTCCACATGTGCATGACCTGATTGAGCGGACCGATCTCGGTGATCCAGTAACCCTCGAGCTTGCCGAAATTGTCGGCGCGGATATCGCGCGACAGCGTGCTCGCCGCCTTCACCATCTCGCCGACGGTGCCGGGGCGGACCGTGTAGGTCCGCAGCTCATAGATCATGGCTCACTTCCTTCCAAATTTTCTTGCGGGATGCTTTTCACACGACGACGACGCAGACCACGACACCCTAGGTGGTGTGGACTCTAAGGATTCCCTTTTAGGAGCAAATCAGATTCAAGGCTGCTT
>NZ_JBHMET010000047.1:0-13616 GCF_042430365.1 Bradyrhizobium erythrophlei | reverse complement strand
GGTGCTCTATGAATCAGACATCATCCAGTTCGGGAATCCTGAATGTCGATCCCGCCTAGCAAAGGTCGAGGTCGGTTCATTCGCGTTCGTCAGATCGGTCACGGCGCACCCCAAGTCGGTCTCCCGGTTCCGATATCACATGGATTGTACCATAATTATGATACTTTTACCAATCATTAACCAATGTGATGCCCACGTGGAGGCGCCAGCCCGGTGTTGTCACCGGACTGACACAAATCTCCGCGCGAGCCTCGCCATCAACGCGACGGCGCAGTGTCCGATTTCGGCGCAAGCAATTTGGAGAGCGCTATTTCATTGACCACGGGCGGCGTCTGCTTGAGTAGCTCCGCCACATAGGCACGGCGATTGGCTTCGACGCGCTCGGCTCTCATGCGCTGCACGAGGGCATCCCGTACTTCCGAAAGCGGCCGCGTATGCGACGCCTCGGTGTCCAGCAGCTTGAGGACGTGCCAGCCGTCCTCGAGCCGTATCGGATCGGTGATGCCCGACTTTGGCAAGCCGGTGACCTGGCCGCGAATTTCGCCCCGCAAATCCGGCTCGGCCACCCAGCCAATCTCCCCGTCCCGCTCCGCGGTCGTCGCATCGTCGGACGAGCTGCGGGCAATCGGACCGAACTCAGCCCCCGGCTGCTTGATCTTCTTCACGACGTCATCAAGCTTTTTCCGCGCGGCGTCTTCCGCGGCCTTGTCCGCGTCCTTCGCCAGGTTGACGACGATCTGCGCAAGACGGAAACGCCGAGGAACGAGAAACGCGCTGGCGTTCGCCTCGTAGACGCCCTTGATGTCGGCATCACCCGGATAATTCTCCGGCGGAGCCGTGACCGATTGCAGATAGCTTTCGACAATAAGACTGTCGCGCGCACGCGCAAGCTGCGCCACGACCGGAGTTTGCTGATCCCACTTCTTGGCCATCGCTTCCTTGAGCACCAGGCGATTGGCAAGGATCGCCCGCACGGCCTGGCTGAGCAAGGCCGGATCTCGCGCCATGGCGGCCTGCTGCCGGGCGTCCAGCAGCAGGATTGTTGCGCGGACCTCTTCGGCCGTGACGTCGCTATCGCCAACCCGGGCGATGACCTCGCCCCCCTTCACCGAGGCATTTTCCTCGACCGGCAGCGCTGACTGAGCTGTTGCCGCCGGGCGGGCTGGCGCAGCCGTTTGCGACGCCGCGCGCGCAGGCGCCGCTTGGGGCGGATTGCGTGTTTGCGCCGGCGCCACAGACGACGTCGCGGCGCACAGCGCACCGGCGAGCATCGCGGTCTTGAACGCGCTATTGATCATGGCTTGGCCTTCTGTTCGAGGATCTTGTCGCGGAAGTCCTGGGCGGCATTCTGATGCTCGACCCGCTTCAGACCGAACACGGGATCATGGTCGAGAATCTTCTCGAACGGACTCATCGCTTCATATTGGGTAACAACGTCGTCGGCGATCTTCACCAGTCGCACGTTCTTGGCCTCGCAAGCCTTGTTGCTCGCTTTGAGGGACGTCGCCTCGCCCTCGAATTTGGCGCGCTCGGCATCCTTCGAGCGCGCCACGCTGGCTGCCTCGCCATATGCGCTCTTCCACTTCTCAAGCGAGTCGTCACGCTCGGCGATACGCTCGTTGAAGTCCTTAACCGCCTGGCGATAGGCCTGCTCCGCTTCCTTCACCTGGGCGCGGTAGGCTTCATTCTGCTTGCGCAGGCGGTCGCGCTCCTGCTCGGTCGCCGTTAACTTGGCCTGTAGCGCAGCGCGCTGATCCTCGAGCGCGCGCGACTGCGCGGTGGCGGAGCGCAGCGCCTCGCGCAGGCGATCGCTTTCCTGGTCCGCGCGGGCGGCAGATGGGGCCACCAGCGCCAATCCAATGAGGCATGAGAGACGCAACCGCCGCATCATCAGAACCTCGCATTGAGATCAAGCTGGACGACATCGACTGCGTAAGGCAGGCCGGCGATACCGTTGGCGCTCATCCAGCGCACCGAGGCCCAGACATTCTCGCCGAGGCCGAGGTTGCCACCGATGAAGTAGCCCTTGAGATTGGTGCCGCCGAGTCCGAAGTCGGAATCGACGAACGCATCCACCATCGCGTCGGACTCAAGATACTTGTAGCCGACGTGAGCGTTCCAATCCCAGAGATGCTTGATCTCCTTGTTGCCGACCGTAAGGCGCGCAAGCCAGCCCTGGTTGCCGCCATTGAAGGGGCCAGGCGCACCGGTCGTGGTCGGGCCCAAATTGTTGACCGCAATGGCGGAAACTGCCGCACGGTTGAAGGCGGTGTTCCAGACGTACTCGGCATCCAGGATGATATGGATCGGGTTGAACTGTGCGAAATCAAGCTCGGCGCTCGCGACGAGCGGCCGGAAATCGCTGGCGAGGCCGTAATACTGATAATTCAGTGTCGTGACGGGCGAAGTGAGCGTAGGGATGTTTCGCAACCTCATGTAGGTGTTGCCCTTCTGCGCAAAGGGCGGCCGCAGCAGATCCGTGTCGCAGATGTCGCTCGCGGTCGCGACAAGGCATGGACTGGAGAGTTGTCCCCGCACGTTGGTGAAGTCGTAGTAGGCAACCGCCATCGTCAGGCTGGTCTCGGGATCGAATCTCGCGCCGAAGCCGCCTTGCCCACCGAACAGCCATTTGTCTCGGCTCGGCGATTTGATCGGTCCCGACAGGGTGCTGATGTTTAGGCCCGCATTCAGATCGGTGTTGAACACCGGAAATGCGCCGCCGACGAAGAATGGCGTAAATCCTTCGGCAACTTCATGCTTGGCCTGGATTGCGAAGCCATCGAAGCCGAGATCCTTGTACCAGGCGAGGTCCGTCGGCGACCAGAACGGGTTGTCGAACCGGCCAACCGAGCCGACGACGTCCTGCACCGGCTGGTATTTGACAAAGGCGCGATCGAGCCAAAGCGCATACTTCGAGAAGTTTCCACCGTTGGCGCCGAACGTCTGATTGGTCGATACCGGAGAACTGTTCTCGCCGGTTGCGATCCTCAGGCCCGCGGAGAATCCTTCGAACAGATCCACATCTGCGCCAAGCCTGGCGCGAAAACGAAAGCGCTCACGATCCTGGTTGGTGTTATAGGTCGGCGGAAAATAGGGGTTGATCGCGTTGGCATTGTCCTCAAGAAACGGATTTCCCGTGTTTGTGGCGTTGAAATTCTGCAGCGGGCCGTTGCCACGCGGAAAGAAGTCTCCCTCGTACCGCGCGCGGATATCGCCATAGAACCGGATCCGTTGCGCCCATTCCGGATACTTGCCCGGCGACGCCCAGTTTTCCTTCTCGGCCTTCGCCATGACTTCCGCGCGGATCTCATCCCGCAACTGCTTCTTGACGATCTCGGGCACGTAGGTGACGCGCTTGGTGCCGGGCGGCGACACCGCGTCGGCGGCATTGGTTGCCTTTTTCTCGGCGCCTTCCGCCTTTGCGGTGGCATCGCGCGTGGCCTGCCGGGCGATATAGGCCTCGTCATCAGCCTGCTTGATCAACGCGGCGGCCTGGTCCTCGCCGAGCACCCCCTGCTTCACGAGCAGGTTGATCAGGTTGACCGTCGCATTGGACGACGGCGCCGCGTTGCGCGAAACGGTCGGACGCTTGGCCGGCTGAGCCGGTTCGTCCTGTGCCGCTGCGGGGGCTGCAAGGGCAAGCAGCACTGCCGCCGCCGTCGCAAGCTCTCGCTTCTTCGTTTCACGCCACATGACGTCACCTCTTCCTGCTTTCAACTCACTCACAGTCACTCGCTCCATCGCACTCAGCCCCGGTTCCGGGCCGTAACGCGTGTGATGATCGGCATCGGCATGTCCTTGGGCGGTGGTTCACGCACCCGCATGCCGCCCAGCACCTGCTCACGGATAGTCGCATCGAGCGCGCCATCTCCGGTCGATGGAGACAGCTGCACGCGATTGACGCGCCCGGAATTGTCGAGCCACACCCGGATCACGGTCTGCAGCGAGGCGTAACGGGTTTTCTCGTTCGCTTGCAGCGCCGCTTCCATTTGCGACTGCACGATGCTCGCGTACCAGCCAAAGCGGCTGTTGCCGCCGCCACCGCCACCACCGCCCTTGCCCTGCACGGCACCACCGCCGGGCCCGTTGGCCAGCCCGAGGTCCGGTGGTCCCGGCGTGGGGTCCGGCCCCGCATCCGGCGGAGCGTCCTTCGGGATGTCGACCGGCTTCTCCTCGACGACGTCCTTGATCGGGGTTTGCTCCATCACCTTCTGTTCGGGCTGCTGCTCCGGCTGTTGCTCCGGCGGAGGCGGCGGCGGTGGGGGCGGAGGCGGCGGGACGATCATGGTGACCTGAAGCTCGTTCACCTTGCGCGGCGGATCCTTGTCGCCGCCGATCAGGATGACGACGCCCCAAACCATCAGCCCAATCAGGATGAGACTGGGCCCTCCCAACAGCAGATAACGCCGCCATGCCGGCGGGCCGCTGTCCTCCTCGTTGTCGTCGCCCCATGCCATCTTTGCGTCTCATCGCGCCGCCGGCTTCGTCGCCATTCCGACCTGGGTGAAGTTGAGACGGCCGAGAAGATCCAGCACATCGACGACATTCTGATACTGAGTCTGGCTGTCGCCGCGCACGACGATCGGAAACTCCGGTGTCAGCGCACGCTGCTGGACCAGCCGCTGCTCGAGCTCGGCCAACGTCACCGGAATGGTGTCGAGGAAGATCTTACCGTCGTTGGCGACGGTGATCGCCTTCGTCGTCTGCTGTGCAAGACTCGGCGCCGCACTCGCCTTGGGCAGGTTGACCTTCATTCCCTGCACCGTCGCCGTGGTCATGATGATAAAAATCACAAGGAGCACATAGGCGAGATCAAGCATCGGCGTGATGTTGATGTCGTCATACGGCTTGCTGTCGGATTGAACTTGCACGGCTTCACTCCGCGGCTTGCTTCACCGGCTCATCCGGCAGCTCATAGGACTCCGCGATCCTTGTGATGAACTCATCGACAAAGACCTGCATTTCGCTGGTCGCGTCCTTGATGCGGGTGATCAGGTAGTTGTACGCGAACAGCGACGGGATCGCGACCCCGAGGCCCGCAACCGTCGCAACGAGCGCGGCCGCGATGCCGGGAGCGATCGCATTGACGTTCACGTCACCGCTTGCGGCGATTGCCGCGAAGGTGATCATGACACCGACGACCGTGCCGAGCAGGCCGAGGAACGGGCCGCCGGAAATGGCGATCGTCAGCATCACCATCAGCCGGTTGAGGCGCTGGCTCTCCTGCACGAAGCCGCTGTCGAGCACTGCACGGATCGACTCGATGGCCTGCGGCGACAGCCTGCGCAGGCCGCCATTGCCGGAGAACCGCCTCCTGATTTCCTGCGCGCCGGCGGCGAACAGCCGGTAGAGCGGCGCGGCGTGGACAGCTTTGCGGTGCTTGGCTCCGAGCTCGGCGCCAAAACTCGGGTCATTCTCCTGTCGATCGAGCTGCAGAAGCCCGCCGATATCGGTCGAGGTTTCGCGGAAATGCTTGAGGAAGGCCTGGTTGCCGCGCGCAGCCCGGTTCAAATATGACACCCTGTCGACCATCACGAACCAGCTGATCACCGCCATGATCGCCAGCAGGCCGATGACGACCCAGCCGTCGAGCGTCACCGACCTCAGGATCACACCGAAATAACCGCCGCTGAACCAGCCCGACGTTTCCTCATCGACGCTGAAGGAGATCAGCTTTGCCTGCTCAGGTCCCTGCCCGATCGCCGCAACCTTGATGAAGCCGGCGGGGCGCGCGACTTTGGCGATCTGCAGCTCGTCAACGTCACCGGCGAAGCCGGCGGCAGAACCGGCTTGCCCCTCAGATGCGGCGGCAGGCGGGGTCGGCTGTGTGTCGGTACCAGCCGGTGCGGATGGCGCTGGAGCATCCCCTGCGGGTAGTGCAGACGCCGCTCGGCCAAGCTGGGGCGCGCCAGTCATAGTCGGCAGACCCGCGGCAAGCGTCGAGACCTGGCTGCCATCCACATAAAGCGTGATCTGGCTGCCCTTGGCCACAAAGGCGAGATGGTGCCATGAACCGGCGGCGATCGCGGCACTACCGGCGGCGCGCTGCTTGCCTCCAGCGTTTGCGACCTCGACGAACGGAACGCCGTTGTCCAGTCCGACGGTCAGCCCGTTGGCGCCTTCCGAGCGCGAGAACAGAACAGCGCCCGGCTGAGGCGCAGCCATCTTGACCCAGAGTGACCAGGTCCATTCACCGCCCTCGGCGACCACGAGCGAGGGCGAACCGGGCAATGTGAGCGCCGTCTGCCCGTCGAGCCGCGCGCCCTGCCCGATGATCGCGCCATCCGCCGCCGGCACAGCATTCTGCGCGCCGTTTGCCCAGGCCGACACGTCCTGCGCCGGCGTTCCGCGATCGGCGAAATGATAGACCAGCAGCGTGTCAGGATCGTAGGTGCCCTTCGCGTCGACTGCGGTTGGCGCCTTCTGGTTTCCGTAATAGAGCCAGATGTCGTTTTTGGTACCTGGCTTCAGATCGGGAACGCTGACCCACACCAGCGCCTCGCCGAGCAGCGAGTCGTATTTTTCGACGTGATGCTTGAGCGGCGTCTTGTCGTCAACGGCAATGAAGCGAAGGTCGCCGCCGTCTTCCTTGGCTGCACCGAAACGGAAATTGCCGACATGCAGCCGGACCAGGATAGGCGCTGTACCAATAGGATCGCTCACGCCCGCGCCCGAGGGCGCCGTGTCGATCGTGATCTTCTTGCGCAGCGTCCATTGGTCGTTCCACCATGCCGCGGCCGGGCTCGGCCACAGCGCGGCCAGAAGGACAAGCGCCAGCATCACGAGGCTGCTCGTGCCGGCTCCAGGAAACGATCCAAAGTGACGGAGCGACATCTAGAATTCTCCCCAGACTCGAAAGCTGACCCTCGGATGGTTGGCGAGCGTGACCTGCTGGCTGGTCAGCGGCACGCCGACGAAAACGATGCTGTTGAGGTAACGCAGGGTCTTCATCCGCATTCCGACGCCGTAGCTCGCGAGATCGAAATGCGACTGCTGGTCAGTCAAGGGCTCGTGGATTCTGGCGTGACCGCCATCGACGAACGCAAAGAACCGCCAGTCGTCGAGCGCATTGAACTTGATCGGATCCCCGGTCGGGTTGGTCAGCTTCTGCTCGAAATACGTCGCCAGGTTCGGGCTGCGCAGTTCGAACGTGCCGGCTGCGCCATAGTCGCCAAGCACCTCGGATTCGAGATAGCCGCGCACCGTGTCCTGTCCGCCAAGGCTAAGCTGTTCGCTGGACACCAGCGGCTGATCGGCTGCCTGTCCCTGCAGCTTGGCATAAAGCTGGAAGCCTCCGGCAAAATCCTGAGTATGCGAGATGTCGGCATGGAGCGTGATGAAACTCGACGTCGCCTTGAAGCGCTTGGCATCGAACTCCTCCGGACTGCTGCCGACGCCGCGCAGGCCGGCAGTGATCGTGGCGTTCAGCTGCGTGAGCCGCCCTTCGCCCTGCCAAGTCGCGCCGTAGGTGCCGACAAGGGGCACATAAGTCACCGGAGAGTCGAACGCATCCTTGCCGAGCCTGAGCGACTGCTTGAAATCCTTGTAGTCGACGCCAAGCGACAATGTCTGAAACAGCTCGCCCTTGGTCGGTAGCGTCAGCACCGCACGTCCGCCGATCACCTGACCGGGGCCCACAACATTGGCACCACCGACGGTCGCGACCGAGCTGTCCGATTTCAGGCCATAGACAAGGACACTGAGCCAGTCGATATCTGTCCGCGCCAGATACGAGCCGGACACGACCATCGCGTCCTTTGGATTCTGCGGCGCCACCTGATAGGTCCAGGTCATCGAATGGCCGAGCTGCCACAGATTATCGTATCGCAACGAGACGCTTGATCGCAGCTGCGTTGTGCTCGGGCTCTGCCTGTTGTTCAGTTCGGCACTGCCGTGAAGCGGAAATGTATCCTCGACATTGAGATCGACATCGACCGTTCCGGGGGTCACGCCGGCTCGCAGTGCCGGCGTGACGCGCCGGTCCGACCAGCGGTTGAGCGCAACAATGTCCTTCGTCACCGCCTGGAAATTCGGCAGGGTGCCCTCTTTCAACGACGGGGCGTTGCTCTTGATGTTGGCAAGATCGAAGTAGCGCGAGCCCTTGACGCGCAAGCGTCCCACCCGGTTCTCGGTGACCTTGAGCACGATGAAGCCACGTTGCGCATCCTGCTGCGGAACCGCCACGCTAACGGTCTGAAGGCCCTTGTCGTGATAGGCCTTCTCTACCGCGGCGCGTGCTTTCTCGACCTCCTGCGCACTCTTATGGGGGCCAAGGAAGGGGTAGACCGCGGCCTCGATCTCGATCTGCGGCAAACTGTCAGCGCCCTCGACACGAAACTCGTCTATATCGAAACGGGCCTCCGGGGCGGCCGGCTTGGCAGGATCCGCGCCGCCCTTGGCCGGGCCGGCGCCGGCAGGCGCAGCAGCGGCAGGCTTGCTCGCGGTCGACTTCGTTGCCTCGGCCTCGGACTTCGCCTCCGCCAGTCGCACGTCGACCGTCCACATTGTCAGGATGCAAGTGGCCAGCCACAACGCGCGCGCCGCAACGACGCGCCCAGTCCGCGCGCCGTGCAACGGCGGCGGCGCCTGGCGCGCGTTCCACTGATACAGACCACGCGAATTCACCTGGGCCTCGACATCGTTCTCGCGTTGCGGCCGTGTCATCGCGACCGCAGTCATCTTCAGTCAGCCTGAGCCAACCGGGATGAGCCGGTCCGTCGGGCCTTAACCGATAGACGCCAGGCAAGCGGCCGCAGCGAAAAAATACTCCCTCAATTATGATAGGCACCGCCCATTTGCGTGATGATTCCAGGCAACATAACATTACTATCACCGCCAACCTGTTACTCACCACACGTTCGTCACATTACCGTTGTCCGGGCTAACTACGGTCCCGGCAAATTGAAGACCGGGTGCAGTGGGGCGTAACATGACCATCGACAACATCAGCAGCTTGCGGAGCTTGCTGCTCGCCGAGTATGTCGAGTTCGATCGACGTTTGACGCGCCGCCTGGGCTCGCCGGACCTCGCCTCCGAGGCGCTCAACGAGACCTACCTTCGCCTCGAGGGGCTGAGGGAGATCGGGCCGGTGCGCAGCCCGAAGGCCTACCTGTTTCGCATCGCGCTCAACATCGCCAGCGACCGCCGCCGCGCCGATAAGCGCCGTCTCACCGCCGACGAAGTGGACAGCCTGCTCGAGATTCCGGACGACCGGCCCGATGCCGCGCGGGTGATCGAGGATCGCTCGGAGGTCAATCTGCTGAGACGCGCGATCGCGGAGCTTCCCGAGCGCCGGCGGCGTGTCCTTGTGCTTTCGCGCGTCGATGGCATGCCAAATCGCGAGATAGCGGCACTGCTCGGCGTTACGGTCCGTACGGTCGAAACAGACCTCAAGCAGGCCGTCGAACACTGTGCCGAACGCCTCAAGCGTCCTGCACGCAGCAAATTCGGTTTTCGGCGTTCTGCATCGTCTTACCTACAGAGATATGTCGATCGGGGCCGTCCGCTCTCGACCGGCGTCTGTGGGAAAGCGCTGGACCGTGACGAAGCGAAGCCATCAAGCCGATCACTTGGATCCCTTAATCCGTGAAGCGCTGTCATGGATCTTACATCTCAAGTCGAACGAGGCGACGCTTGCGGATGCAGAGCAACTGATCGACTGGCGCGCCAGAAGTCCTGCACATGAGAGTGCGTTTCGTGATGCGGTGAAGTGTTGGCGCGCGATCGGCCACGCGCTAGCAAGCAGCCGTCCGGTCGAGGCGGCCCGGCGACGACGCTCCCCAAAAAGTAAATCGCGAGCATGATGTGCCGCGCCGGCTTCGGGCGCGCGGCGTTCTGCTCAAGGTGAAGCGGACGACGATTTTCGCTCCGCCAGGCTGCGGAGACGCGTATTCAGCGCTGCGAAATTCACCGCGGCGCTTGCAGACAGAGCCCCGCCGCGGGCCCGCCCACCGCCCGCCGGGCTGCCAAAAGTGGGCAGCGGGACGGAGCCGGTGACAGGCACACCATTTGCCGCCAGATGCGCACGCACGCGCACGCAATAATCGACCGACAGGAACGAGAACCGGGTTTCGCCGTGCCCGGCGCGATACTTCATCGTGGCGGTGCAGAGATCGCCGCCGGCGAGCCGCCAGGCACCCGCGAGATATCGCGTACCGTAATGAACATTGACTTCAGGCACCGCCAGTTCCGCCGGCGTGCCGGAGAAACCAAGCATCCGCGCGGTCGGCAGCATCACCTGCATCAATCCAACTTCGCCATCCATGCCAACCGCGGCGGAATTGTAGCGGCTCTCCACCGCCATCACGGCATCGACCAGAGCCGGCGGCAATCCGAATATCAGCGCTTCGCGCTCGACCAGTGCCCGGTACTCGGCACGGCCCGCGCGCCAATCGCGACCAAACATGGCGCTGGTGCGAGCAGCATAACCAGCAGAAAGCGGGTTCGAGGGCGGCATGTCGGCCGCCGTCAGCCGCCTTGGCGCAAACGGCTCAAGCGCCAGCGGGCGGGGTTCATCCGGATCGGGTTCTTCGACCGACGACACGGAATTGTCAGCCTCAATAGGAGGTTTCCGCTGATCCTCTTGCGCGGCAACTGTGCCGCTCAGAAGGATCAGCAGGCATAGCGCGACCGATGGCGTCGACCAATGTGCGGCGCCGCGGGCACTGACCCGCAAAGTCAAGAAATGGAGCATCAGCGACGCGGCAGCACATTGGATGGGATAGGCGGCCGGAGGGGTATGACCGAACGGCCATAGTTGGAGCCATATTGCTGGCGAACGGCCGCCTCGTTCACATTGCCGACGCGAACGTCGGACGACCGAGCGTCGAGCGGCGGTAGGTTGATCGAGGGATTGACCTTGTCCACCTCCTGCCTGAACTTTTGATTGAGACAACCGAACGCTCCCTCGTTTCCAATCTGCACGTCGACACAACGTTCGAATGTCGGCGTCCTCGCCTGACCGCCGATGATCGTGCCCTCTTGCCGCTGCGCCGGCGGATTGATCGGACCTGGGGTCTGGGCCATGACCGGGGCCGCAGTTACGGCGAAAAGGCAGGCCATCAGACCACCCCTGCGGGCGCGCTTGAACGTCTGCTGATCATTGCTCATGCCCCGTAACCTCCACTTGCCAGCCCTGTCCGCTCGGCGGCCCCCGAGCGGGTCAATGCCAGTGGCCTGTCAATATGTGATTCACACTATCATAACTCCATGAAGCTGGCTGCGCCCACATTCGACTATGTAACACTTGTCGAGTTCGACCGATTTCGAGCCGGGAAACCTTGCGAGAGCCCTATTGGAGCTTACTTCGGACCACCTTGATATCGTTGACAAGAGTGGCCCCGCTATCAGCCGTGACGAACGCGGTGTTAATGAAGTTCAGGACCTTCGTGATATCCACCTGAGGCGCATTGGCGGCATAAATCACGTCAAAGGGACGCATCTGCACCTTGGTGGCGACGAAATATCCGGCAGGGTCCTGAAAACTGACGTTGAAGACGATCGGCACGGAATCGCCCTCGAACTTCGAGCAATCGACCCCGAGCCGCTGCGCCACCTCTCGCGGTTCGCGGCGGTAGAGAAAGACCGAACCCGGATCGGCCTGCAGATCGAGCAGGCCTCCCGCCTTCGCGACCGCCTGCGTAAGGTTGATCCGCCACGCATCGAAGTTAAACTCGCCCTGTTGGCCGGTTGCGCCAAAGGCGATGAATTTCATGGGCTCGCGATAGAGATAGATTCGATCCCCGGGCTGCACGAAGATGTTGCTTGCGGGGAAATAGACCAGATTGCCGAACGGCAGCGTTGCGCGCTTGCCGTTGCGCTCCAGCACAACCCAGGTCTCCCAGCCGGTACCGCTAATTCCGCCAGCGCGAGTGATCGCGTCGGTGATCCGATCCTGCGCGCCGGCCGATGGCATGGGGAAGCGTACCGGCGTCCTGACTTCGCCGAACACGCTGACAAGCGATGACCGCTGCTGATTCGATGTGACAACGACCTGCGGATCGATCGCGCGCTTTTTGATCTGCTGCAGAATGTCTTCCTGGATCTGCACGTTGGTGCGACCGGCCGCGCGTATCCTGCCGGCATAGGGCACGGTGATGTTACCGTCGTTGTCGACAGGCTGATCGGGCAGGTTTACGAAGTTCCCCGGGCGCACGCCGGCTTCGAGCGGAACGTAAAGCCCGCCCGCCGCCGCCTCGAAGATCGTGACGCCGACGATGTCGCCGATACCATACCGGATGCTTGCCGGCGGACGACTATCGGCCAGAGCACTAGGCAATCCGCTTGGCTCGAACTTGTCCAGCTGGCGTACGACGTCGGGCGTGAGCTTGACGACCGCAAAGGGCAGCACGGTCGTATTCTCATTCTTGACGTCAACGCTCGCAGGTCCAGACATCGAAATGAAGCCGCAGCCGCCCAGGAAGGAGGACGAGATCAAACAGCATGCGATCGCCAGAAAATTCTTAAGTCGCATAACCGTTCATTCGCACCGAGCTGATGCACGCCCAAAAGACCTGCACGGCGCCTCGTGGCGCCAGCACGCCTCCCGCGCGACCGGCGCGCGTCAGTGTGCGGTTCCTAGTCAGTAGACGCTGCTCGCACGGCAATCGCGAAAACACGCGCCCGATGTCATTGGAGAATCTTCGATCGAGGCGCGGGAAACACGCGCTGCCACCGGGAAGACAGTCGCAGATCCCCTCGTGGATGCGAAACGTCAGTCCCGGTCGGCGCACGGCGCAAACCCGGTCGTACAGATCAAATTGTGCACGTTGGCTACGACGGCTCAGGCGTGCGTGCTGTTCGCGAACGAACGGCAAGAGGCCTTGCACCAGCCATCGAGAAACCGGTAGCCGCTGCCAGCTTCAGTTTGTGGACAGGAGCTCGCGCAGGCGTGCGATCTCGATCTGAGTCTCCGACACCATGCGCATCAGCAAGGCATTCTCGTGCTCGAGGTCCCTGACGCGCCGAAGCCGGCTGCTTTCGTCCTGTTTCAAGCCGAGATCGTAGACGTTTGCGTTCGCCTTCAGGAGCGCGGACTCAAGGCATGCCGGTTCAATCGGATTTGTCGCGCGCATTTCAACCCCCAAAAGCAAAAAAAACACAAAACAGGCTGACTTTCTGCGTTCGCCCGGACAGCAGCCCACTGCCCTTCTACACGACACAGCTCCCGTCCTTGTAGGTATGTTTCTTATCGTTGCTGTGACCGATCTTAAACAAAAAGTCAGATTTTTGGACGAAAAGCGATCGTTCTGCGGCAGGAGTGTTCACCGTGCCTCAAATCTGGTTGAGTTACGAAGAACTTGCAGCATTGCTTGACTGCGATATTCCGCGTGCCCGCACCGCCGCCGCAGCGATGCGTCTTGATCGACGCAGGAGCCGCGACGGCACGAGCCGGGCGAAACTGCCCCCGTCGCTCGCGACCGCCTTCCTCGATGGGATATTGCGGCAACGCTTCGAACAGGAAATTGCGACCTGCGCAGGAGATTTGCGCGCAACGTATGAACGCATGGCTGAGCGGGCTCCCACCTTGAGACTTCCTTCCGCTCTTGCAAGCTGATCTCTAGCAGTCTGCTGAAAAACCTCTCGCCGTAGCGAGAATTTGCTGATTCAATTTTTTA
>NZ_JBHMET010000046.1:0-18183 GCF_042430365.1 Bradyrhizobium erythrophlei | reverse complement strand
CGCCGGGTGGAACGATGCCTTCCTCTTCGAACTCCTCGGCCACATGCGATAGCCCTGCCCTTGCGGGGGAGGGAGCCTGCAGGGTGTGCTCAGCTCACATCGCGTCACAACCGAGTCCCCAATTCTTGGCGGGCACAGTGAGGGACGCACAGGCGGATGGGCTCCCTCCCCCCTTGCGGGGTCCGAGGCGAGCGAAGCTCGCTCTCGAGGCTGGGGAGAGGGGTGAGCCACGCGCGCCGATCGCAGACATGGCCCACGCTGCATCAACGCCGGCCAAGCACGCCCAACACAAACCCGCTATTCTGCGGTCGCCGATTCCCTCCTCACCGGTGACGCCATGCTGCGGGTTTCCCGCGACCTCACAATCGACGAGAACGACATCGAGATCGTGTTTGTCCGCGCCTCCGGCCCAGGCGGACAAAACGTCAACAAGGTCTCGACCGCCGCCCAGCTTCGCTTCGACACCAGGAAGATCGCGCTGCCGCCCGACGCCGCGCAACTGCTGGCGCGTCTGGCCGGCAGCCGCATGACCAAGGACGGCGTGATCGTGATCCAGGCCTTTCGCTTCCGGACGCAGGAGCGGAATCGGGCGGATGCGATCGAGCGGCTCGTCGAAATGTTGAAGAAAGCCCTGGTGCGGCCGACACCACGGCGACCGACCAAGCCGACGCTCGGCTCGAAGCAGCGCCGTCTCGAGGGCAAGAAGCGCCGCAGTGACATCAAGGCGCACCGCGGCGCGCGCGGTTTCGACGACTGATTCTCTTTGGCGACGTGAACCTGACGCCGGATGCAGCGCGCGCGAGGCGCGCTGCATCCAACGGTCGTTGGCTAGTACTTCTTGGTACCGGGTGCGGCTTCGGAACCAGTCGTCCCCTTGTGCGTACTGCTGCCGGCACCGACGGTGCCCCTGGTGCCGCTCTTGGCGGCAACGCCGCCCTTGTCGGTCGCCGCGCCGGACTGCGCGTTGAGTTCCTCGTCGGCGCTGCCTGACGGTGCGGTCTGCAACGTGCCGCGGTCCTGCATGCCGCCGCGCGTCTGGCTCTGGGTCGACATACCCTGCGCCATCACCGGGCCGGCGAGCAGTGCCGACACGGCAAACGCGACTGCGAAAGTCTTCGCTGATTTCATCCATTGCTCCTGGATATTGTTCGCGCGGGACAGCTCGGCGATTCCCGCCGCCGTCTGCTGCGCCGGACCTGCCCCTCACGCGTATTGATGACAACGCAAACGGCGCAAGCACCATGCAAGCTGCGTCGTGTGGAGATCGTGCAGGGTTTTCGCGGCTATTTCGCGGAATTGCGCTTCACATATGCGGCAGCGCGAGTTCCCCGCCGCTACATCCCGACTTCACTCGCGCACGAGATACTCGCGGATCATCGTCCCCGCGCGGTGAATGCGCGCCTTCACGCTCTCGCGGGTCAGCGAGAGTACGCCGGCAATCTCGTCGATCGACAGCTCCTCGATGTCACGCAGCAGGATCACCTCGCGATAGCGCTCCGGCAATGACTGGATGGCGCGGGAGAGGTCGATGCGGAGGTCCTCCGGGCGCAACAGGGCCAGCCGCGCATCGGTCTCCTCCATCTCGGTCTCGGTGCGCCCCGTCGCCCGGCGCAGCAGGCGAAGACAGGCCCGCCGCGCCACCGCGAACAGCCAGGCCGAGAACGAGGTCACCGCGCGCAGCGTCCCGACCCGCCGGTACAGCAGCAGGAGCGTTTCCTGCACGGCATCGTCGATGTCGGCGGCGCGGCAGTTGCGCGCGGCGTAGCGGCGGATGTCGGGCTGCGCGACCGATAACAGCGAGGTCAGCGCGTCCGCGTCGCCGCCGCGCGCCGCTTCGATCAACGCGGTTCGTGCCAACACGGTCATGGCGCCGGCAGCCTGCGGCCGACCATCGCGCACATCGGACAGAATCCGACAAAGCCCGTGAGGATCGCGACCGCGCCGCCGGCCGCGACCAGATAACCGACCGGCCCCGCTGCCAGGCCGACCAGGCCATAGCCGATCATGACCGCCCCCAAAATCGCCCGCACCGCCCGCTCCCAGCCCGGCAAATTCCTGCGATAGAACATGGCAACCCTCCCTATGTCAGCAAGGACCTCGATCGTCCTCGCGCCATAGAGCCACCCGGACCCGTTTTCGGTTCGCGCCGCCAACGGAAATTCTGGCAGCCGCTATTCCCTAGTCCGGGAACCGTTCGCGCGCGCCCCCGCTTTTGTTCTGCCGTGAAACAGCCCGCTACTACCACCGGCTGTTTTCAGCGCCCTACAGTTCCGGCACGCCAACGGTGATGGATATGACAAAGCTGCGCGCAGGATGGACGACCGGGCTGGGATTTTGCGGGGCAATGCTCCGTGCCCGCCGCCAAGCCACCCGATGGCGCAACGCTGTTCAAGCAGCAATGCGCGACCTGTCACACCACCAAAGCCTCCGATCCCGTCCGCCAGGGACCATCGCTCTACAAGATCGCCGGCCGGGCCGCGGGCAAGGCCGACGGTTTCAAATATTCGCCCGCGTTGGTGAAGGCGGATTTCGTCTGGGACGACGCCAAGCTCGACGCCTGGCTGACCAATCCGCAAGACCTCATCCCCGGCGCCGTGATGGCGTATCGGCAGGGCAAGGCCGAGACCCGCGCCCTGATCATCGCCTATCTGAAGGAGCTGAACTGAATGGCAAAACCCGTTCATTCGATGATCCGCGTGTTCGACGAGGCCAAATCGCTCGACTTCTATAAGCGCGCGTTCGGCCTCGACGTCGCCGATCACCTGAAATTCCGCGACTTCGCGCTGATCTATCTGCGCCATGCCTCCTCGCCCTTCGAAGTCGAACTCACGGTGAATTTCGACCGCAAGGAGCCCTACGCGCTCGGCGACGGCTACGGCCACCTCGCCGTTGTCGTCGATGACGTCGATGCCGAGCATGCGCGCTTCGAAAGGGAGAAGCTGTCGCCCGGACCGCTGCGCGACTTCAAGCATGACGGCAAGACGCTGGCGCGCTTCTTCTTCGTCTCCGATCCCGACGGCTACAAGATCGAGGTGATCCAGCGCGGCGGGCGCTTCGGTTAGAGCACAGCAATTGCACAATAAAAATCTACGGAGGAAACCATGAGAGAAGTCGATCGTCGCAGCAAATATGACCGCCGCGTCTTTCTCAAGGGCGCGGCCGCAACTGCACCTGCGGTCGCGATCGCGACCTCTACGGGGCTCGGCGTCACTGACGCCTGGGCCGAGGACGCGACGACGTTGACGCCGGCCGCGCTGAAGACGCTGTTGAAGATGGCGCGCGACATCTATCCGCACGATTTTCTCGGCGACAGCTACTACATCACCGCGGTCAAGCCGTGGGATGCGAAGGCCGCCAAGGACCCGGCCGTGAAATCACTGATCAACGACGGCGTCGCCAGGCTCGACCAGGAAGCCAACGACCGCCACAAGATGCCCTATGCGCAGGTCCCCTGGGAGAACGATCGCGTCGCGCTCTTGCAGCGGATCGAGCAGACCGCCTTCTTCCAGAAGATCCGCGGCGACCTGATCGTCTCGCTCTACAACCAGAAAGAGGTTTGGCCGAGGTTCGGTTACGAGGGCTCCTCCGCCGAGCATGGCGGCTACATCAACCGCGGCTTTGCCGACATCGACTGGCTGCCGAAGGTCTAGGCGTCGGGCAACGGAGGAAACACCATGGCAAAATTCGATCAGAATGACAGTGGCGTTGTCGTGATCGTCGGCTCCGGTGCCGGCGGCGGAACGCTCGGCAACGAGCTGGCGCAGAATGGCATCAAGGTCGTGATCCTGGAAGCCGGCGCACGCATCGAGAACCAGGATTTCGTCAACGACGAGTGGGAAAGCTTCAGCCAGCTCGCCTGGTCCGACATGCGCACCACCTCGGGGAGCTGGCGCGTCGCCAGGGATTTCCCGAACCTGCCGGCCTGGATCGTGAAGGCCGTCGGCGGCTCGACCACGCACTGGGCCGGCGCGTCGCTGCGCTTCGACGAGCACGAATTCAAGATCAAGTCGGCCTACGGCAACATCCCCGGCGCCAACCTGCTGGATTGGCCGATTACCCTCGCCGAGATGGAGCCGTATTACGCCAAGGCCGAGGATAAGATGGGCGTGACGCGCACCAACGGCATTCCCGGGCTGCCCGGCAACAACAATTTCAAGGTGCTGGAAGCCGGCGCCAAGAAGCTCGGCTACAAGGAGGTCCACACCGGACGGATGGCGATCAACAGCGAGCCGCGCGATGGCCGCGGATCGTGTCAGCAAATCGGCTTCTGCTTCCAGGGCTGCAAGACCGGCGCCAAATGGTCGACGCTCTACACCGAGATCCCGAAGGGCGAGGCCACCGGCAATCTCGAGGTGCGCCCGAACAGCATGGTGATCAAGATCGAGCACGACGCCTCCGGCAAGGTGACGGGCGTGGTGTACGCCGACGAGGCCGGCGCGATGCAGCGGCAGAAGGCCCGCGTGGTCTGCGTCGCCGGCAACTCAATCGAAAGCCCGCGGCTGTTGCTCAACAGCGCCTCGACCATGTTCCCGGATGGGCTCGCCAATTCATCCGGCCAGGTCGGCCGCAACTACATGCGGCACATGACCGGCAGCGTCTATGCCGTGTTCGAGAAGTCGGTGCACATGTATCGCGGCACCACCATGGCCGGCATCATCAGCGACGAGTCGAAGAACAATCCGAAGCGCGGCTTCGTCGGCGGCTACGAGATGGAGACGCTGTCGGTCGGACTGCCCTTCATGGCCGCGTTCCTCAACCCCGGCGCCTGGGGCCGTTCCTTCACGGCGGCGATGGAGGGCTATCCGCGGATGGCCGGCATGTGGCTGGTCGGCGAGGACATGCCGCAGGAGACCAACCGCATCACCCTCGACCCCAAGGCCAAGGACAAGTTCGGCATGCCGGTCGCGAGCGTACATTTCGACGACCATCCGAACGACATCGCGATGCGCGAGCACGCCTACAAGCAGGGGGCCGCGGTCTACGAGGCCGTCGGTGCGACCGTGACCTATCCGACCCCGCCCTATCCGAGCACGCATAATCTCGGCACTAACCGGATGAGCGAGAAGCCGCGCGATGGTGTGGTCAACAAGTTCGGCCAGACCCACGACATCAAGAACCTGTTCATCTCCGACGGCAGCCAGTTCACCTCGGGTGCCGCCTGCAACCCGACATTGACGATCGTGTCGCTGGCGATCCGCCAGGCCGACACCATCGCCGGCGCGATGCAGCGCAAGGAGATCTGATCAGGCGCTCTCCAAGATGAAGGCGGCTCTGCCTCCGGACAGAGCCGCCTTTTTCCTTGCGCGAGTGCGACAGAGTTCTATTCGGCCGCGTCGAGGATCGTCGCCGTTGCGCGATAGTCCGGGACGGTCGCGGGCGCCGCCGCTTTCGACCGATAGATCAGGCAGGAGCAGCGCAGCAGCGACGCAAAGTTGCTCACCTCGCCGTGATGGTCGAGCACCTCGTTGTGCAAGGTGGAGAGGAACTTGGCGAGCGTCATGCCCTCCTTCGCGGCGATCTCCTCCAGCGTGTCCCAGAACGACATTTCCAGCCGGATCGAGGTGCAATGGCCGTCGATCCGCAGCGAGCGGGTCTGCGATTCATAGTCGCGTTGCGGCTGGTGCGCGAACAGATGGCACATGGCGATCCTCCCGATCGGATTTATAATTTTTCCAAACGATATACCTGCGTCCGGGGCCTCACAATCGCCACGTAGGGCGTATCGAGCGACCGGCTGAAGACGAGCGTCTTCAAGGCGATACCATCCCCAGCAAAAGGCAGCCATTCTTGCCCCGCCCCATGCATTTGCCCGCACAGGCGTCTAGAATGGCGAAGGTCTCAAATCTGCACCTCAACGCGAACCCCATGCCCGTCCGTCAGCTTCCCGAACAGGTCGTCAACCGCATCGCCGCGGGCGAGGTGGTCGAGCGCCCCGCGAGCGTGGTCAAGGAGCTCGTCGAGAACGCGATCGACGCCGGCGCGAGCCGGATCGACGTCTTCACCGATGGCGGCGGGCGGCGGCGGATCGGCATCACCGATGACGGCAGCGGCATGACGCGGGACGATCTCGCGCTCGCGGTCGACCGCCACGCGACCTCCAAGCTCGATGACGAGGACCTCTTGCGTATCCGGACGCTCGGGTTCCGCGGCGAGGCCCTGCCCTCGATCGGCGCTGTGGCAAGGCTCGCCATCACCACGCGCCATGCCAGCGAGCCGCACGCCTGGTCGCTTTCGGTTGAAGGTGGAGAGAAATCCCCGATCATGCCGGCGGCACTCGGCCAGGGCACGCGCGTCGAGGTCAACGACCTGTTCTACGCGACGCCGGCGCGGTTGAAATTCCTGAAGACCGACCGCACCGAGGCGGAAGCGATCCGCGAGGTGGTTCGCCGCCTTGCGATGGCCCGTCCCGATATTGCCTTCACGCTGGCGGGCGAGGAGCGCGCGCCGGTCACCTGGGCCGCCGCGCTGCCGGGCGCCGCCGGCCGGCTGACCCGGCTCGGCGACATCCTCGGCGCCGACTTCCGCAGTTGCGCGATCGAGGTCCGCGCCGAGCGCGAGGGCGTCGTGGTCGAAGGCTTTGCTGCAGCCCCCTCGCTGACCCGCGCCAATGCGCTCGGGCAATATCTCTTCGTGAGTGGCCGTCCAGTGCGCGACAAGCTGATCCTCGGCGCGGTGCGCGCAGCCTATTCCGACTATCTGCCGCGCGACCGCCATCCGGTCGTCGCGCTGTTCGTCACCTGCGAGCCGCAGGAGGTGGATGCCAACGTGCATCCGGCCAAGACCGAGGTGCGGTTCCGCAACGCGGGCTTGGTGCGCGCGCTGATCGTGCATGCGCTGAAGGACGGCCTTGCGCGCGAGGGCAAGCGCACCGCCGCAAACACCGACGGTGCAGAACTACACGCATTTCGTCCTGCCTTCACACCACCGCCGCGCCCGGGCAATTGGGATTGGCGCAGCTCGCCGTCGTTCCCGGTCAACCCGGTGCGGTCGTTCGACGGCGCGGCTGCGGCCGCCTTCGCCGAGCCGGGACAGGCCGCATTCGACGTCGGCACGCCGACCGCCGATGTGCGCTTCGAGGCGGCCCCGGCGCCGGACCTGCTCGACCGCCCGCTCGGCGCGGCGCGCACGCAGATCCACGAGACCTACATCGTCTCGCAGACCCGCGACGGCCTGATCGTCGTGGACCAGCACGCCGCCCATGAGCGCATCGTCTATGAAAAGCTGAAGGCGTCGCTGGCGAAGAACGGCGTGCAGCGGCAGATCCTGTTGATCCCCGAGATCGTCGAGCTCGACGAGGCGACCGTCGAGAAGCTGCTCGATCGCGCCGAGGAGCTTGCCTCATTCGGGCTCGCGATCGAATCCTTCGGCCCCGGCGCGGTCGCGGTGCGCGAAACGCCGTCGCTGCTCGGCAAGGCCAATGCCGCCGGCCTGTTGCGCGATCTCGCCGAGCACATGGCCGAATGGGACGAGGCGCTGCCGCTCGAGCGCCGCCTGATGCATGTCGCCGCGACCATGGCCTGCCACGGTTCGGTCCGCGCCGGCCGCCGTCTCAAGCCGGAAGAGATGAACGCACTCTTGCGCGAGATGGAAGACACGCCGAACTCCGGCCAATGCAACCACGGCCGCCCGACCTATGTGGAATTGAAGCTGAGCGATATCGAGAAGCTGTTCGGGCGGCGGTAGTCGCGGCACACTCCGCTGTCATGGCCCGGCTCGATGTGCGGACCGGGGACATGGGTAACACCGTTCGGAGACATGGGTAACACATCGACGGCATGGAATGGCTCGGGAGGCCGGCATGCGGTGGCGTTACGCGCTCCGCAAAAACACGAACTCCGTATCGTCATACGCACGCCGTTCGAGCTCCTCGAACCCCTCGGGCGCCGCGAACGCCGCGGCCTTCGCCTCCTCGACCACCAGCAGCGCGCCAGCCGTCAGCCAGCCGCCATCGCGCAACGAGGCGAGCGCCTTCTCCGCCAGCCCCTTGCCATAGGGCGGATCGAGGAACACCAGCGAGAACGGCTCAACCGGATGCGCCGGTCCGAGATCGGTGGCGTCGCGGCGATAGACTTTTGTGACCCCGCCAAGGCCGAGCGACTCGACATTGTTGCGCAACAGCGCCCGTGCCTCCGCGCCATTATCCACGAACAGCGTGAACTTGGCCCCGCGCGATGATGCCTCAATGCCGAGCGCGCCGGTGCCGGCAAACAGATCGAGCACGCGCGCGTCCTCGATCGGGTTGTCATAGGCGTGGATCAGGATGTTGAACACGGACTCGCGCAGGCGGTCCGCGGTCGGGCGAATCTCGCGCGATGACGGCGACGCGAGATTGCGACCCTTCAATCGGCCCCCGACGACGCGCATCGACCCCTACTCGTCCCGCGGCTTGAGATCGCGCTTGCCGTGATAGCCGCGCTTGGGGCGGCGCGGCGGGCCGTAGCCGTTGGCTTCGTCCTCGTTGCGGGCGCGCGCTTCCTCGCTGCCGGTGCGCTGCACCAGCACGCGGCGTCCCTTGCGATCATTGATCAGCGCGCTCTTGTGCGCCGGCTTGAACGGCTTCTTACCGCGCGGTGCATCGTCGTCATCGGCCTCGCGCTGCTCCGGCCGGGTGAAATCGGCGCCGGCAAGCCGTGCAACCTTCTCGCCGAGCTGCTCGCGCAGCACCCGCGTCTTGACCTCCTCGACCTTGCCCTCTTCGAGCTCGCCGAGCTGGAACGGGCCGTAGGACACCCGGATCAACCGGTTCACCTCGAGGCCGAGATGCGCCATCACGTTGCGGACCTCGCGGTTCTTGCCTTCGCGGATCGCGAACACGACCCAGACATTGGCGCCCTGGTCGCGTTCCAGCGTCGCCTCGATCGGCCCGTATTTGACGCCGTCGACCTCGACACCCTTCTTCAGCTCGTCGAGCTGTGCCTGCGTCACCTCGCCATGCGCGCGCACGCGATAGCGGCGCAGCCAGCCGGTGTCAGGCAATTCCAGGGTGCGTGCGAGGCCGCCGTCATTGGTGAGCAGCAGCAGGCCCTCGGTGTTGAAATCGAGTCGGCCGATCGAGATCAACCGCGGCAAGCCCTCCGGCAGATTGTCGAACACCGTCGGCCGCCCCTCGGGGTCCGCATGCGTCGTCATCAGCCCGCGCGGCTTGTGGTACATGAACAACCGCGTCCGCTCGCGCGGCGGCAACGGCGTGCCATCGACGGCCACGACATCGTTCGCGGTGACATCGAGCGCGGGCGAATTGATCACGCGCCCGTTCACGGTGACGCGGCCCTGCGTCACCATCTCCTCGGCGTCGCGGCGCGAGGCGAGACCGGCACGCGCCAGCACCTTGGCAATGCGCTCGCCGGATTTCTTCGGCTTCGGCTCGGGACGCGTGCGCCTGTCGTCATAGGACCGTTCGCGATAGGCGCCGCGGCCGCCGAAGGCCGGGCGCTTCGCAAAAATCTTGCTGTCGTCCTCATTGTCGCGGCGTGGACGGTCGGAGAAGCGGCCTTCGCTGCGCGGATGCTCGTGCCAGTCCGTGCGCCCTTCGGGCCGCTCGCGCCGACGACTATCGCGACGCTCGCCGCCCTCATCATCACGCTGCCAGCGCGGCCGGCTGAATTTCGGCCGATCGCGGAACGGATGGTCGCCCTGCTCGCGATCCTCACGGCTGCGCGAAAAGCGCGGCCGCTCCTCGCCACCACGATCCTCGCGCGGCTTGCGGTCGCGCCTCTCCCAGGGTTTTAGATCGCCACGGTCGCGGCCTTCGAATTCGCGGTCGCGTCCGCGCCCACGGTCGTCGCGCTTGAAGCGCGGCTTGTCGCCAAAATCGCGGCGCGGCGCATCACCATCCTCGCGGCGGCGGAACGGCCGGCCTTCGCCCTTGTCGCCGAACGACCGCTTGTCGCGGTCGCCGCGCGAAAACTTCCTGTCCTCGAACTTGCGCTCGGCGCGGTCGCCGCGCGGGGCATAGGAGCGCTTCTCGCCATCCCGCTCGCCACGTGGCGTATAGGGACGCTTCTCGCGGTCGCGATCACCATAGGGACGCTTGTCGCCGAACTTCTTGTCGGAGAATCGTCCCGCGGGCCGTCCACCGCGGTCGCCGCGCGGGGCACGATCATCACGATCAAAGTCGCGTCGCTCGCCGCGCGGCTTGAACGCGCGCTTCTCGCCATCGTCGCGCCCGCGATCATCGCGTTTGAAGCGCGGCCGGTCGCCATATTCGCGGCGCGGCGCGTCGCCGTCCTCACGGCGGCGGAACGGCCGGCCCTCGCCCTTGTCGCCGAACGACCGCTTGCCGCGGTCGCCCTTGTCGCCAAAGCTGCGCTTGCCGAACGGCTTGTCGGACCCGCGGGCGCCGCCCGAGCGGCCCTTGCCGGGAGCGCCACGGTCACGCCGGCCGCGCGGGGAATCGTTGTGTTTGTCGCTGTCGCGGGGCATGAAAGTCTCACTTGGGTAAAGATCAAACGGCCATGCGCCCGCTGTCGGGCGGCGCTCCAAAAGCCGGTATCCACGTTGGCTGAAGGCGAAGCTAGTAGCAGGTTTCTTCCGATGATACGAGGCATGTCGGCCCCTTCTTTCATGGATTTGGCGCTGAAAACGGCCGAAAACGCCGGAAAATCGGGCGAAGTTCCGATCGGATGCGTCGTCGTGCGGGGTTATGAGGTCATCGCCGCCGCCGGCAACCGGACGCTGACCGACCGCGACCCCACCGCCCATGCCGAGATTCTGGCGATCCGGCAGGCTGCGGATGCCATCGGCACCGAGCGGCTGGTCGATTGCGACCTCTACGTGACCCTCGAACCCTGCACCATGTGCGCCGGGGCGATCTCGTTCGCACGGATCCGGCGGCTCTATTACGGCGCCGCCGACCCCAAGGGCGGCGCCGTCGAGTCCGGGGTACGCTTTTTCGCGCAGCCGACCTGCCACCACGTGCCGGAGGTCTACGGCGCGGTCGGTGAGCGCGAGGCGGCGACGCTGCTGAAGGATTTTTTCAGGGAACGGCGGTAGTCCCCTTTCTAGTCCGTAGCCCGGATGCAAGCGAAGCGCAATCCGGGGGCCATCGCGGAAGCCGTCCCGGATTTCGCTTCGCTGCATCCGGGCTACGTGGGCTCTTTCAAGGAACGCCAGTAATACGGCCGTCATTGCGAGCGAAGCGAAGCAATCCACCTCTCCATGCAGGGATGGATTGCTTCGTCCGCTTCGCTCCTCGCAATGACGGCAAACTACCCCGCCAGGAAAAACTCCCGCAACAATTTCGCGGTCGCCTCCGGATTCTCCTCGGTCAAAAAATGCCCGGAATCGACCGGCGCGCCTGACACATTCGTCGCCCATGTCTTCCAGGTATCGAGCGGCGTGGTCGCGGCGCTGGCAACGCCGGCGTCGCCCCATAGGGCCAGCATCGGGACGGTGATCTTGTTGCCGGCGTCGAGATCGGCCTTGTCGATCTCATAGTCGGCATAGGCGCCGGCGCGGTAGTCCTCGCACATCGCGTGGATGCGCGCAGGGTCGCGGAACGGCGCGAGATAGTGCGCAAGCGCGCGCGGATCGATGGCGTCCAGCGTTTTGCTCTTGGTCTGGCTCGCCATCTTCTCCTTGAGGAAGAACTCGCCGTGGCCCGAGATCAACGTCTCCGGCAGCGGATAGGGCTGCGCCAGAAACGACCAATGGTAGATCTTCAGCGCGGACAGCCGGTTCAGCCTTTCCCAGTAGTCGTAGGTCGGCGCGATATCGAGCACGGCAAGCTTCGACAGCCGGCCGGGATGGTCGAGCGCCAGGCGGTACGACACCCGGCCGCCGCGGTCATGGCCGGCGAGCGCGAAATGGACGTGGCCGAGCTGCTCCATGGCCTCGACCATGGTCTTCGCCCACGCCCGCTTGGTGTAGGGGGTGTGGTCCTTGTCGCTGTCAGGCATGTCGGACCAGCCATAGCCCGGCAGGTCGGCGATGATCAGCGTGAACCTGTCGTCGAGCTTTGGCGCGACGCGGTGCCACATCACATGCGTCTCGGAAAATCCGTGCAGCAGCAACAGCGGCGGCCCCTTGCCGCCGATGCGGGCGAAGATCCGGCCCTGCGAGGTGTTGATCCATTCGGAGGCATAGCCGGGAAAAAGATCAGCGAGATCAGGCATCATTGGCTCCTTCTCGCGGCGCGTCCCGCTTCAAACATTGTTTGGCGTTGCCGCTGGCCGGAGCGAGGTTTATGCCATCCAGCAAGGCAAGCCATCAAGAACAAGAGGAAACGTCATGATCGATTTCGAAATCCCGGCCGAAGCCAAGGCGATCCGCGAGAAGGTGCGCAAATTCGTCCACGACGAGTGCATCCCCGCGGAGAAGGAACTCGACACCAAGTCGCTCGCCGAGGTGCTCGGTCCCCTGCGGAAGAAGGCCCGCGCGCAGGGGCTCTGGTGCCCATTCGTGCCGAAGGAGTATGGCGGTATGGGCCTTGGGCCGCTGGCGAACGCGCTGGTGCAGATGGAGCTCGGCGAAAGCATGCTCGGCGCGCTTTCGATGAACACGCAGGGGCCTGACGACGCCTCGATGATGACGATCCTCGCGCACGGCACGGAGTACCAGAAGGAGAAGTTCCTGAAACCGCTGTTGAACGGCGACAAGCGCATCTGCTTCTCGATGACCGAGAAGGCCGCCGGCGCCGATGCCACCGGCATGCAGACCACGGCGGTGAAAGACGGCAACGAGAACTACATCCTCAACGGCGAAAAGTGGTTCTCGTCGTCCGCAAGCGTCGCCGATCTCGCGCTGGTGATGGCGAAGACCGATCCGAACGCGCCGCGCCACAAGCAATATTCGACCTTCATCGTCGAGCTGCCGAACCCCGGCTACCGCATCAAGCGCAACGTGCCGAACATGGCGATCGAAGGACCGCATGACGACGTGATCCATGGCGGCCATTCCGAGATCGAGATTAAGGACCTGAAGGTACCGGCCGACAATCTGCTCGGCGGCGAGGGCAACGGCTTCAACATGGGCCAGCACCGCCTCGCCTATGGCCGGCTGCGCCACGGCATGCACAACGTCGCCAAGGCGCAGCGCGCGCTCGACATGGCGGTCGCCCACGTCACCAAGCGCTCGACCTTCGGCTCGCTGCTGGCTGACCGGCAGGCGGTGCAATTCATGCTCGCCGACTGCGCGAGCGAGCTCTATATCGGCCGGCTGATGCTGTTGCACATCGCCTACAAGGCGGAGAAAGGCCTCGACATCCGCCAGGAAAACTCGATCGCAAAGATTTTCCATGCGCATATGGTGCACAAGGTGATCGACACCGCGATCCAGCTCCACGGCGCGCTCGGCTTCAGCCAGGATACGCCGCTCGCGAAATGGTACACGCAGGTGCGCTCGCAGCGATTGGTCGACGGTCCGGACGAGGTGCACAAGTGGAAGATCGGCAAGAACGTCATCAAGGCGTTCCGCGAGCACGGCACCACGGCAAGCGCGGCCGGCGGCGATTTGTTGTAGCCATCGTCACAGCGCGTCCCACACGCTCAACCGTCATTGCCGGGCTTGACCCGGCAATCCATCCTGCAGAACAGATTGTTTCGAAGGCGATCGATGCGCGGGCCAAGCCCGCGCATGAGGCAAGTGGAGCGAGCTAACCCTTTGCCTTTTCCTGCTCCACCGCCTGCGAGGCGATGTCGCGGCGGAAGAAGCCGTCGGGCCATTTGATGCGGTCGACCGCGGCATAGGCGCGGTCCCTCGCCTCGGTGACGGTCTTGCCCATCGCGCAGACGTTCAGCACGCGCCCGCCATTGGCGAGGATGGCGCCATCCTTGGCCACCGTGCCGGCATGGAAGATTTCAACGCCTTCGATGGTCGCAGCATCGTCCAGCCCGTCGATCCGCGTGCCCTTGGCATAGTCGCCGGGATAGCCTTTCGCGGCCATCACCACCGTTAGCGCCGACTCGGGATACCAGCGCAGATCGAAATTCCGCAGTTGCCCGTCGCAGGCGGCAAGGAACGCCGGCACGATGTCCGACATCATCCTGAGCATCAGCACCTGGGTTTCAGGATCGCCGAAGCGGACATTGTATTCGAACAGCTTCGGACCCTGCGCGGTCAGCATGATGCCGGCATAGAGCACCCCCTTGAACGGAATGCCGCGGCTCTTCATGCCTGCAACGGTCGGCAGGATGATCCGCGCCATGATCTGGTCGTGGATCTCGGGCGTTACGAACGGCGTCGGCGAATAGGCGCCCATGCCGCCTGTGTTCGGGCCCTCGTCGTGATCGAACACCCGCTTGTGGTCCTGCGCGGAGGCGAGCGGGATCGCGGTGTCGCCGTCGCAGAGCGCGAAGAAGCTGACCTCGCGACCCGACAAGAACTCCTCGATCACGAGCTCGGCGCCGGCCGTGCCGAACCCGCCCTCGAACATCATCGTGATCGCGGCCTCGGCTTCGGCCAACGTCTGAGCGACCACGACGCCCTTGCCGGCGGCGAGCCCGTCGGCCTTGACCACGATCGGCACGCCCTGCGCACGGACATAGGCGAGCGCATCATTCGCATTATCGAACCGGCGATAGGCGCCGGTCGGAATGTTGAACTCGCTGCACAAATCCTTGGTGAAGCCTTTCGAGCCCTCGAGCTGGGCGGCCTGCTTGCTCGGCCCGAACGCCTTGATGCCGGCGGCGGCGAGATCATCGACAATGCCGGCCGCCAACGGCGTCTCCGGCCCGACCACCACCAGGTCCACCGCGTTGCGCTTGCAGAATTCGATCACCGCCGCATGGTCGGCGACATTGACCGCCACGCACTCGGCTTCGCGGGCGATCCCCGCATTGCCCGGCGCGCACCAGAGCTTCGTCAGCAGCGGGGACGCCGCGATCTTCCACGCCAGAGCATGTTCGCGGCCGCCGGAACCGAGCAGGAGAATGTTCATCAGATGCAAGCTCAAAAGGGGTGTAAGACCCGTGTCGGTCGCACGAATCTCCCGTCCGCCGCAAGGGGCGAGAATGCCGATTCCCCCGTCATTCCAGGGCAGACGAGGACGGCTTGCCGGCAATGATCTCCTGCAGTGTCGCGACGTGGCGGGCGAAGGCCCCACGGCCTGCGGCGGTTGCCGTCACCGTGGTTTGCGGCTTCTTCCCGACGAAGGCCTTTTCGACGGAAACATAGCCAGCCTTGGCCAGCGTCTCGATATGAGCGCCGAGATTGCCGTCGGTCGCCCCGGTCAGCTTCTTCAGCCGCGCGAATTCGAGCCCGGCCGTGGCCGGCAAGGCATTGAGTGCTGCCATGATCCGCAGCCGCAGCGGCTGGTGGATGATCTCGTCGAGGTCGAACATCGCTTCAGATCCGGCGCATCCAGAGGCCACCGAGGAGGAGCGCGCCGCCATGCACCACCGCCATCCACAACAGGAGCGCCGGGCCGGCGGCGTAGAAGTAGCCGGTCACGATCAGGGCGCTGGTGCAGAGCGCGATCACGATGAACGCGTAGCCGAACCACAGGCCGGCCAGCGCGTAGAACAGCATGGAAAACACCGGCCAGAACACCAGCGTCTGGCGCGGTCCGAAATGGCCCAGCACGACCGAGCAGAAGATGCCGAACGCGATGAACAGCAGGAATGCCATCGCCAATCGGATGGCGAAGGCGCGCGCCCCCGGGCCAACACCGCTGAAGGAAGCGATTCCGACTGAGCCGGCAATCCCGACAAGATCGATGACGAGCCAGATCCCATAGCCCCGCCACGGCCCTGTGTAGTTGGCGATGTATCCCAGGAACGCCAATACGCCCCACTGATGAGGATGAGGCTGGATATCCGATAGATTTGCGATTGACGCACGCGCCGGACGACATCGTTGATGTCGTTCAGCGCAGCGCTTGCCTGCTCGCTGTCGATCATGACGGCACTCCACCCTGCTCGACCAGCTTGGCGGAAACCGACCGCGCTTCCGCTGGTGCCCGATACTTTCCAATCAAGACAAAAGCGATTGCCATCGTCACGATCGACAGGACCAACGCCGCAAACCCGATCTGCCCGCGGGTCGTCAACGGCAACAGCCGCGCCGCGATCTCCGTCGCGGCGGCCGATATCAGCGACACGTAGGACCAGGAGATGAAGTAATAGTGCGTCAATTTCCAGTTCGCTGGCCGCGGGCTGCGCAGCAGCGGAACGATCGCCAGCACAATGCAGACGAAGTTTCCGATCGCGCCGGCATGGAACAGGTTGAAGTTACCGCTGAATCGATAGACCAGCATCGCGGTCCCGTCGGTGACCAGCATCGCATAGACGTAGAGATAGCCGCGTGCGCGATGGCCGGCGCCGCGTTTCGGGCGAAGGAACTGGATCAGCCCGGCGGCGATGCACAGCAAAGCCAGAACGGCGTGGATCGTGCCTGCAAAGGTGAGATTGTGGATCAAGCGTCAGCCCTCCAAGTCATCTCACAGCCCAATTCAATAGAGAACTCTGTATCACAGAGTATATGGACAAACAAGCCCTTGGATTGGCGATAGCCGGCAAAAGCCCCTACCTTGCTCTGAAGCACAACTCAGCCGAATCACTGGACATGACTGCCGCGCCAAACCTCGTGAACGCGCCCGAATTTACCGTTTCGGAACTATCATCCGCCCTGAAGCGGACGGTGGAGGATCGCTTCGGCCATGTCCGCGTGCGCGGCGAGATTTCCGGCTTCCGCGGGCCGCACTCCTCCGGCCACTGCTATTTCGCGCTGAAGGACGAGAGCGCGAAGATCGAGGCGGTGATCTGGAAGTTCGCCCACGCCCGCATGCGGTTCAAGCCACAGGAGGGGCTCGAGGTCATCGCCACCGGCAAGCTGACCACCTATCCGAACTCGTCGAAATACCAGATCGTCATCGAGTCGCTGGAACCCGCCGGCGTCGGCGCGCTGATGGCGCTGATGGAGGAGCGCAAGAAGAAACTCGCGGCCGAAGGCCTGTTCGACGAGGCGCGCAAGCAGCTTCTGCCTTGGCTGCCGGAAGTGATCGGCGTCGTCACCTCGCCGACCGGCGCTGTCATCCGCGACATCCTGCATCGCCTTGAGGACCGCTTTCCCCGCCGCGTCCTGGTCTGGCCGGTGAAGGTGCAGGGCGAAGGTTCCGCCGAGCAGGTCGCAGCCGCAATCCGCGGGTTCAATGCGTTGCCCGAGGGCGGCCGCATCCCGCGCCCCGATCTGCTCATCGTCGCGCGCGGCGGCGGCTCGCTGGAGGATCTCTGGTCGTTCAACGAGGAGATCGTGGTCCGCGCCGCCGCTGACAGCCATATCCCGCTGATCTCGGCGGTCGGCCACGAGACCGACATCACGCTGATCGATTTTGTCGCCGACAAGCGCGCGCCGACGCCGACGGCCGCCGCCGAGATGGCGGTGCCGGTGCGGGCCGAGCTGTTCGTCGAGGTCACAGCGCTCGCCCGCCGCACCATGGTGTGCTGGCAGCGCGCCCAGGAAGCCCGCCGCAACGAGCTGCGCGCCGCCGCGCGCGCGCTGCCGGCGGCAAGCGAATTGCTCGCAATCCCCAGGCAGCGGCTCGATCATCTCGGCGCCGCGCTGCCGCGCGGGTTGAAGGCCAACACCCACGCCCATTTCCGCCGCTTCGCCGCGAGCAGCGCCCGGCTGACCATCGGCGTGCTGCGCGGCCAGGTCGCGCATGCGCGGCAGCGGCTCACCGTGTCGGGCGAACGCATCAACCTGTCGGCGCGCACGCTGCTGCACCGCCGGCGCGAGCGCTTTGCCGGGCTCGAGATCCGGCTCAAGGCCTCGAAGCTCGCCAATGCCCAGGCCCAGCGCAACGCGATCGCTCGCGACCTCGAGCGCACCCACCGCCTTGCCGAGCGCGCCCGCCGCGCACTGGTAACGACAATGCAGCGGCTGGAGGCGCGTGTTGCCCATAGCGGGCAGTTGCTGTCGGCGCTGTCCTATCGCGGCGTGCTGGCGCGCGGTTTTGCGCTGGTGCGCGACGAGCGCGGCCATGCGGTTCATTCCGCTGCCGCCGTCGGACCGAATGCCAATCTCTCGATCGAGTTCGCCGACGGCCGCGTGGCGGCCACCGCCGACGCCGATCGTCCGCCTGCGAAGTCGACACCCGCCGGCGAGCCTAAGGCGCCGCGTGAGGCGAAGCCGGCGGCGCCGAAGCGTGTGGTGAAGCCGGTCGATCAGGGCAGCCTGTTCTGATCCGCTAGGAGCCTGTCTGAGTAGTGACTGGTCAAGAGGGTGCGAGTCTGATTCCCTACGTAG
>NZ_JBHMET010000045.1:0-1530 GCF_042430365.1 Bradyrhizobium erythrophlei | reverse complement strand
CCTGAGAGCTTGTGACCCTATGAGTGGTGACCGCGCCATTTGGCTCAGTAGAGCGATGGCGATCAGGGCGCAGCCCTCAAGGTCGATGGTGTTTGGTTATGCTGCTTGGGCCAGGAGCCTGTGTCCGGCGAGGACGTTGTTGGCGAGGGCAAACCAGCGCAGCACGGTGAGCACCTTGTTGCGGCTCCGAACCGTGAACTGGCGCAGGCCCCAGTTGCGGAAGCGGGCGTTGATGCATTCGCCTGGCGCCCGGCGTTTGTAAACGCCCTTGCCGTGAGGACTTTTCATCCGTCCGCGCCAGGCAGCCATACCCGGGCCGTCGTCCGTGCGCGGCGCATAGGGATCGGTCCCATGTTTGCTGTTGGCAGGCGGACCATAAACCTTGATCCCTTCGGCCGCGGCCCATTCGATGTCCTCGTTCTTGTTGAAGCCACCGTCGACGAGATGGCGTTTCGGGCGGCCATAGAGGCCGGTAAGCCGCTCCAGCATCGGCCGCATCAAGCCCCGATCCGAGCCGACCATGGTCACATCCACGGCGATAGCGATCTGTCCCTCGGCGACGCTTGCGATCTGACAGTTGTAGGCTGGGCGGAAGACGCCATCGGCCATCTTCATGACCCGCGCCTGCGGGTCTGTCGTAGAAGCGCGCGGCTCGGAGCGCTGGCTTCCCTTCTTCCTGTTGTTCCTGTTCTCTCGGCCGCGCCGCGCGCGATGCGCTTCGATTGCGGCAAGCTGCTCGAGTGCAGCCGCAACACGCGCCTCGCGTTCACGGGCCGCACGGTCCTGTGCGGCTCGGATACGCTTGTTGCTGGCGTCGGGATCGTCGTCATTCTCCTGCCGCAAGCGCTCGACCAGACGCTTGGCCTTCTTCAACTCCTTGTGCAACTTCTTCTTACGCCGGAACGAACTCGCTCCGGCCGAGGCGCGCACCCGCACGCCATCCTGCACCACCTCATCAAGGTCGATCACGCCTGCTACCGAGAGCGAGGCAACGTGCTTCACTAGTAACTGCTCCAAAAGCTCCGGATGCGCGGTGCGGAACTCCGACAGGCTATGGTAGTTCACGCGGACCCCGCCGCAGAGCCAGCGATAGGCGTCATGGCTTTCGCAAAGCCGCTCCAATGCCCGGGCGCTGCCAACGCCCTGGCTCGTGGCATACAGCCACAACGCCAACTGCAGGCGCGGGCTGACAGGGGCTTGCCCCGGTCCATGCGTGCGCGCACGGACCGTTTCCTCAAGCGCGCGGAGGTCGAGCTTTTGAACATAGGCCCAGATCACACGTGCCGGATGCTCGCCCGGCAGCAGCGCCTCAAGATCCACGGCACGCAGCTCAACTTGATCGCGCACAGGCTCGCGAAGCCGCGGCTGCCCCGGCCATTCCCGCGCAACCGGCTCAGCTTCAGGCAGATCATCAAACAGCGTCTCGCGTGACATCCGTGCCTCCATCGACCTTGGAAAGCAGGGAATCATCCGACTCACGCTTCCGCAAACGGAAACACGCCAAATCACATAGATTCACAGCCTCTGAGG
>NZ_JBHMET010000044.1:0-17855 GCF_042430365.1 Bradyrhizobium erythrophlei | reverse complement strand
CCACCTGCCCAAACACACAGCAATGCTTCAATTTCTGGGTTTTTCAGCAGACTGCTAGACTTGTCAACAATTCGCTTGTGTCGGAGGTATTGCGTCCCGCTAGCAGCAGAATCTTTGTCGTCCGGAGTGGCGCGAGCGGTCGGGGACGCGCGGGCTAACCTTGAGCGGCAGGATGCGGCGGATGTACCGCGAGTCGACGCTTTGACTGTGTTGTTTCCGCCATGGCATGATCGGCTAGCGCGAAACAGGGGGAATTTTGCATGCTCAGGTGTCGTCTGGCGGTTGTGATCGGCGCCTTGCTGTTAGCCACCCCCTCCTACGCCGCCCGCTGCGGCGGCAATTTCAACACCTTCATCCAGAGCTTTTCGCAGGAAGCGGCCAGCGCCGGCATCTCGCAGGACGTGATCTCGGCCGCGCTCGGCGGCGTGCAGCAGGATGGCGGTGTGCTGGCGTTCGACCGGCGGCAGCGCGGCACGTTCACAAAAACCTTCGAGCAGTATGTCTCGACGCGCGTCGGGCCCGGACGGATCAATGCCGGGCGGGCGATGCTGCAGCGGCATGCCGCGCTGCTGTCGCAGATCGAGGCGAAGTACGGCGTGCCGCGGCAGATCCTGGTTGCGATCTGGGGGCTGGAGACCGATTTCGGCAAGGGCGACATGGGCAAGCTGCCGGTGTTTCGCGTGCTCGCGACGCTGGCGCATGATTGTCGCCGCACCGACCTGTTCCAGGGCGAATTGCTGGCCGCGCTCAAGATCGTGCAGCGCGGCGATCTTCGTCTCAACGATATGATCGGCGCCTATGCCGGCGAGATCGGCCAGACGCAATTTTTGCCGTCGTCCTACATCAAGTATGGCGTCGATTTCGACGGCAACGGCCATGTCGACCTGCGCCATTCGGTGCCCGACGTGCTGGCCTCGACCGCAAACCTCTTGCACACCAACGGCTTCAAGATGGGCGCGCCCTACGGCGAGGGCAGCGCGAATTTCGAGGCGATGCGCGAGTGGAACAGGGCTGTGATCTATCGCAAGACGATCGGGTATTTTGCCGATCAGCTCGTGGGGCGGTGACGGCGGATTCTCGTCATTGCGAGGAGCTCGCGACAAAATTGCAAAGCAATTTTGCGCTGAAGCGACGAAGCAATCCATGCGCCCGCGGAGGGATGGATTGCTTCGCTTCGCTCGCAATGACGGCTTGTGCCATCGGGTGACGCGATGGAAACCATCGGCAGCCAAAAGATCTGGTCGTTCCTCGATCGCACGGACGAGTGCGCGGTCGCGAAGAACACCGCGATCCGCAACGGGCGCGGCCATCGCGTCGGCTCCTATCTCGAGCTCGCCACGAAGATCGCCGAGCTGCAGTTCCGCAACCGCAACCACGTCCTGCTGTTTCGCGGGCAGGGCGGCGACTACCGGAACACGCAGGGGAACAGCTCGCTCAAGCCGACGCTGTTCCGCCCGAAGAAGGCCGGCAACCCCAACCGGGCGACGCTGGTCGAACGCTTCGAGCTGCTGGCGCGCGCGGAGCAGGCGCTGGTCGAGCACTACCGGGCATCAGGCTTTCTCGGCATCGATCGGCTCAAGCGCCACCGCATCCTGCGCTGGTCGATCCTGCAGCATTACGAGGTCTGCACCACGCCGCTGCTCGACGTCACGCACTCGATCCGGATCGCCGCATCCTTTGCGTCATTGGCCGAGACCGACCTCGCCTTCGTCTACGTGCTCGGCGTGCCGAATCTGAGCGGCGCGGTCACCGCGAGCGCCGAGGCCGGCCTGCAGATCGTGCGGCTGTCCTCGGTCTGCCCGCCTTCTGCGGTGCGCCCGCACATCCAGGAGGGTTATCTGCTTGGCGTCTACCCGGACATGTCCGGCTATGAGCAGAAGGAGCTCTATTTCCATTACGAGATGGATTTCGGCCGCAGGCTGGTGGCGAAATTCTGCTTCAACCCGGCGTCGTTCTGGAAGAACGACAATTTTCCGAAAGTGTCGAAGGACGCGCTCTATCCGTCGGAGAAGAGCGATCGGCTGTACCGGCTCGCGCTCGCGGTGAAGAAAGAGGTGGGCGGGTGAAGGCGCTCCCCTTGGCACTGATTTGCCCGACGGCGCAAGAGCCCACAAGAGAAATATTTCGGTTTTTCTGAAATTGAAATCGGTCTATGAATCCGCCCGTCTCACCCGACACGAGGGGCGGATCGCGATCGTCACGAACGTGGTGTGGGATGCGGTGGCCGCCGATTGCTTGCCTGACGAGCGCGCATGAGGCGGACGGTGAAGTCGTGTGGTCCTGACGCCCCAGTGGCTGGTGTCGACTCCCGGGACGCGAACGCGTCTCGTGGATGACGGTGGCAAAAAAGCCCGGTCTCGCCGGGGAGAGCACGAAGTGTAAAACCATCGCGCAGGGAAAGCCGGCGTGTTTTCCGGTTTCACCTGTGGTCCTACCCCTGTGCTTTTTGTTGCACAGGGCCCATGGGTGCAATCGGCACCCGGCTTTCCCTGCGCCCTCTGTTCGATGAGAGGGTGGAACGAGACGCAAGACTCGGGCAAATCATGTCGCGAGAACGCGAACTCACATCTGCGATTTATTTGAATCCAGATGGCGCAGCAAACTCACTGTCGTCCCGGGCTTGACCCGGGACCCATAACCACAGGATTGCATTGTTAAGCGATGCTGGGGCCACAGCTCACTTCAACAACTCAATCCCGTGGTTATGGGTCCCTTTCGCAGGGACGACATCTTGGCAATATCGTGCGCTCGACTTCAGCCTGGCAAGAAGCGGCAGGGCGTAAGGCGTTACTTCGTCGCCTCGGCGACCTTCGCCGAGGCCTTCTCGATCTGGCGCTGCAGCACCTTCCAGTAGGTCGCCGGGCGGAAGCGTTGCAGGAGATCCATGAACCATGCGTCGTTGCCGATCAGGATGCGCGGCGCATTCTTCTCGATGCCGGCGATGATGCGCAGCGCAGCCGCGGTCGGCGTGGTCTTGGCCAGCGCGTCGAAGCGCTCGATCGATTGCGCGCGGCGGGCGTTGTCGGTGACGCCGGCGCCGGTGCGGGAGTTGCGCGCGATGTTGGTGGCGACGCCGCCGGGATGCACGACCGAAAGCCTGACCGGGCTGCCGGTCATCGCGAGCTCGTGGCGCAGGCTTTCGGAGAAGCCGCGCACGGCGAACTTCGCCGCGCAATAGGCGCTCTGGCCGGGCGGGGCGACGATGCCGAAGATCGAGGAGATGTTGACGATGTGCGCCTCGCGCTGCTGCGACAATTGCGGCAGGAAGGCGCGGGTGCCGTGCACCGTGCCCCAGAAATTGATGTTGAACAGCCATTCCATCTGCGCCTGCTCGATCTCGTTGAACTGGCCGAGCAGGGCGACGCCGGCGTTGTTGATGACGATGTTGAGGGCGGGATGGGCGGCGCCCGCCTCTCGCGCGAACGCCTCGATCTCCGCGGGCTGCCCGACATCGACGCGGTGCACGGTGACCTTGCGCGGGCCCGCCTTGGTGATCTCGGCCGCGACCGCTGCGAGGCCGGCCTCGTCGCGGTCGGCGAGCGCCAGGTCGCAGCCGCGCGCGGCAAGCTCGAGTGCAAGCGCGCGGCCGATGCCGCTGGCGGCTCCGGTCACGGCGGCGGCGGAACCTCGGATCGCAGTCATTGTGGGGCAGCTCCATCTGATGGGGGCTTCGGGCGGACGCCCGGGGCAGGGGGTAGTTCCTCCGCTTTTCTCAAATTGGAACCGAACCATAAAGCGGTTTTAGGCATTTCACCTGTGTCAGCTTTTTTGAACCGAGCCAGCCAGTTCAAGGGAGGGATGCTTATGGGACAATCAAGACCCTATCGTGCGACGGCGCTGGTGGTCGAGGACGATCCGCGGCAACGTGAGATGATCGGCCTCTTGCTGGAGGAGAGCGATTTCGAGGTCATCGCCTGCGAGAGCGCGGAGGCGGCCGAACTGGTGCTGCAGGGCAGTGGCGGCAGGGTCGCGTTGATGATGACCGATGTCGAGCTGGCCGGCCAGATGACCGGCGTTGAGCTCGCGCACATCGCGAAGAAATACAACCCCGAGCTCGACGTCATCGTCACCTCGGGCAGGCCGCTGCGGCAGTCGCTGCCCGCGGGCACGATGTTCTGGGCCAAGCCCTGGGCGCCGCTGGACGTGATCCGCGTCGCCGAAATGGTCGCGGAGGCGAAGGGCACGTCGCTACACGGCGGGCGCGGTCCGCGCAGGGTCTCATAACGAAGTTGTCAGCGCGAGCGGACGGGTGGCGGCGGTGCGCCGCTTCCGCCCGCGCAGGCGGCATGATATTTGCGTCCGATGTCCCGCCATATGTCACCGCTAGTCCCGCTGCTGGTCTGGGGAATATTCGAATGACGTTGTCTTTCCTCTTGACCTCGCTGATCGTGGTCGCATCCCCCGGCACCGGCGTGCTCTACACGCTCGCGGTGGCGCTGACGCGAGGCTCGCGGGCGAGCGTCGCCGCCGCTTTCGGCTGCACGCTCGGGATCGTGCCGCACATGATGGCAGCGATGCTCGGGCTTGCCGCGATCCTGCACACCAGCGCGGTGGCGTTCGCCGTGCTGAAATGGTGCGGCGTCGTCTATCTGCTCTATATGGCCTGGCAGGCGCTGCGCGAGCGAGGTGCGCTCGCCGTCGACACCGAGGTCAAGCCGCGCTCGAGCAGGCGGGTGATCGTCACCGCCGTCCTGATCAACATCCTCAACCCAAAGCTCTCGATCTTCTTCCTGGCCTTCCTGCCGCAATTCATCGCCGTCGACGAGGCGCATCCGCTGGCGCGGATGGGCGAGCTGAGCGGGGTATTCATGGCGATGACGTTCGCGGTGTTCGCCGCCTACGGGCTGTTTGCGGCCGCGGTGCGCGATCGCGTCATCACGCGGCCGAAGGTGATGGCCTGGCTGCGGCGGAGCTTTGCCGCGGGATTTGCTGCGCTCGGCGCCAAGCTCGCCTTTGCCGAGCGCTGAGGCCGTGCCGATCTAGGCGGCGATGCGAGTCAATGAAGACGGGAGCAATAAAAAAGCGGGCATCGTGCCCGCTGCTTTCGAAATCATTTGTCTCGGTCTGGGTGCCCGGGCAGGGCAGGAGCCGCTACCCGGGCGAGATCTAGCTACTTCTTGGCCTTCTTCTTCTTGGTGGCCTTCTTCGCCTTCTTCGCCTTCTTCGCTTTCTTAGCCATAGTATCCTCTCAGGGTTAAATGGATTGAACGCGACTCCGAGGCATGCTTGGCGGAGGGCCAGCCTCGCAACATCCTCGATAACAAACTCAGCAGATTCGGGCGTCGCTGCCGTGGGCTGTCACGACGCTGTCATCACGTTATCCACAGTTGTTATGGGTATTCGGCACCTTTTCGCAAAAATTCTCCGCGCGCACCGCCATCCGTCACGCCGCGCGCGGCATACTTAACGTTGCGCAAATGCGGATGGTGCCGCTCTTCATCCATTTAAAACCACGGCATGGATTGCCGCGTCGCGGTGAGAGTCCGTTAAGCGGAGCGGCTGCAATTTGTGCCGTAAGACAACGGGGATTGTCGTCGGAGGAAGCCCGGGGGCGGGTGGTTCGATCACAGGGGAGGCGAGGCCGACACGGTCTCGGACGAAGGCGATGTTGAGCGTTCCGACGCTTTGGACGGTGTTCGTCATCAACTTTCTCGCGCTGGGCCTGATCTGGGCCTATGTGGCGCGCAGCTACCCTGCTTTCGATGCGGCGCGGTTCTGGACCGGCTCGGCCTTCGCCGCCGCGGCCGGCGCGTCGAGCGCGATGCTGCGCGCGGTGATGGTGGACACGCTGGTGCCGCTGCTCGTCGCGGGCACCCTCCTGGTGTTCGCCGCCTGCCTCGCCGCGATGGGGGTCAAGCGCTTCTACGGCCAGAACGTGCTCTGGCGCGACACCGTGCTGCTGTCAGGCCTGACCTTCGCCGGCCTGAGCGTCTTCATCTTCGCCTATGACAGTATGCCGATGCGCATCCTGATCTACACGCTTGCGCAGGTCGCGCCGATCGCGCTGGCGCTGAAACTCTTGCTGTCGCCCGACAACGGCCGCATCACGCCGGGCGCCCGGCTTGCCGGCGTCGTCTCGGCCCTGATCATCGGCATCTACGTGCTGCGCCTCGTCGGCGCCCTGGTGCAGCCCGGGGAGATTTCCTTCATCCGGTTCAGCGCAGGTCAGTCGCTCGTGATCCTGCTGCTGGTGTTCCTGTCGATGGCGCTCAATTTCGGCTTCCTGCTGATGGCGATGGACCGCCTGCGCAACGAGGTCGCCGACCTCGCGCTGCTCGACGACCTCACCGGCGTCGGCAACCGTCGCCATCTGGTGCAGCGGCTCACCGAGGAATGCGCGCGCTCCGACCGTTCGGGCGAGCCGTTCGCGCTGCTCGTCATCGATCTCGACGGCTTCAAGGGCATCAACGACACCCACGGCCATGCTGCGGGCGACGCCTGCCTGCAGCACTTCACCCTGATGGCGCAGACGCGGCTCCGGCCCGGCGACATGCTGGCCCGCACCGGCGGCGACGAGTTCTGCATCGTGCTGCCGTCGTCGACGCTGCGCGAGGGCGCGATGATCGCCCGCCGCGTGCTGGAGGTATGCCGCGCCGATGCCGAGCAGTGCACCGGCAGGGACATCCCGATCGCGGTCTCGATCGGGGTCGCGCAATGGACCCGCGAGGTAGGCCAGCATCCCGACCGGCTGATCGCGGCCGCCGATCACGCGCTCTACGACGCCAAGAAGGGCGGCAAGAACGGTTTTGCGACCTACGAGCCGGCGCCTGCGCTGGCGCCCGACATGGTCGACCTGGTCGAGGCGGCCCTGCGCAAGCGCGCCTGAAGCGTGCTATCCAGTGACGACATTGGATCTGCCCGAATGCCCCTTCGCCTGCTCGCCGCGCTGATCGCGCTGGCGTTGTCGTCCACAGCCTTCGCCGAGACGCCCGACCTCGCGGCCATCGCGCGCTCACAGGGCACGCCCGAGATTCCCGGCCTGAAGATGGTCTGGCTGTCGCCCTGGGGCGATGTCGCGAAGGCCCGTCCTTGGCGCAACATCATCGTGCACCAGACCGAAGGCCCGGCGGGTTCGGCAAGCGGCGGCGCGCTGGAGCAGCACAAGAACCCGACCCGGCGCGGCGTCATGGTCTGGGTCGAGACCGACGGCAAGGTCTATTGGGCGGTTGGCGACGACCTGGTGCCGACCCACGGCGATGGCGGCAACCGCAACGACAACAAGTATATCGACAATGGCCCGACCTATCGCCAGGTGATCGGCAACAATTCCATCGGCGTCGAGTTCGCCGGCAACTATCCCGACGTCACACGCGGCCCGACCGATGCTCAGGTCGCGGCGTGGCGGGTGCTGGTGAAGCTGCTGCGCGCGCGCTATTCCATCCCGCGCGATCGGGTCTATGCGCACAACTGGATCGACTTCAAGGATGCCCGCTATTGCGAGGGCTGTGCGCTCGCAACGATGGCGCGGGACTGGGGCGAGTAGGCGCCGTTCGTGTCGCCGGACTACAAGACGCAGGCCAGCGCGCTGCTCTACGGCGATCTCTACGACTGGGACAATCTCAACCAGCCCGACAGCGTCGCCGAGAATTTGCGGACGTATTACTGACAGGGCCAGAAAACAAAAAAGCCGGCGTCGCCGCCGGCTTTCGTTTGCCTTGAGGTGCCGCGAGCTTAGTGCGCGGCTTCCAGAGCAGCTTCCTGACGGGCAATCGTGCCCTTCACGGCCGACTGCACCTTCTCGAACGCGCGGACCTCGATCTGCCGCACGCGTTCGCGCGACACGCCGAACTCGGCGGCGAGGTCTTCCAGCGTCATCGGCTCGTCCGCCAGGCGCCGCGCCTCGAAGATGCGGCGTTCGCGCGCGTTGAGCACGCCGATGGCGCCATTCAGCGCCTGCCGGCGATGATCGAACTCCTCGCTTTCCGCCATCAGGGCTTCGGCGTTGGGCGAGTTGTCGACCAGCCAGTCCTGCCATTCGCCGGCTTCGCCGTCGTCGCGGATCGGGGCGTTGAGCGACGCGTCGCCACCGAGGCGGCGATTCATGTCGACCACGTCCTGATCGGTCACGCCGAGGCGCTTGGCAATCAGCTTCACCTGGTCGGGGTGGAGATCACCCTCGTCCAGCGCGGAGATCTTGCTCTTCGCCTTGCGCAGGTTGAAGAACAGCTTCTTCTGGTTCGCGGTGGTGCCCATCTTCACGAGCGACCAGGAACGCAGGATGTACTCTTGTATTGACGCCTTGATCCACCACATGGCGTAGGTGGCGAGCCGGAAGCCCTTCTCGGGCTCGAATCGCTTCACCGCCTGCATCAGGCCGACGTTCCCCTCCGAGACGACCTCGGAGATCGGCAGACCGTAGCCGCGATAGCCCATGGCAATCTTGGCCACGAGCCTGAGATGGCTGGTGACGAGTTTATGCGCCGCGTCGCGATCGTCATGCTCGCGCCAACGCTTGGCGAGCATGTACTCCTGCTGGGGCTCCAGCATGGGGAACTTGCGGATCTCGGCGAGGTATCGGGACAGGCCGGATTCTCCATTGAGAACCGGCAACGTAGCTGTACGGGCCATTACTTGCGCCCTCCAGTGGTTCAGGCCCCCGATAGCGGCGGGCCCGGCAGGTGGCCGCTGTGTTAAAGCCGGCCATGCTGCGATGTTCCGCGTTGGATATTCAACGCAGGTGCAACATACACCAAATGGGGGCGAATAGGGAAGGATTACTGACGTCACGTCCCCGTGTGCCAGCTATAACCTGTTGGCATGACACGGGTTTTTTGGAGGGTGCGTCATAGCGCCGCTTCCAGCGCCCGTTGCAGGAGAAGCAAATCCTCCGGCAGAGGCGCCTCCCAGTGTAAAAGTTCCCCGGTCCTTGGGTGTTCCAGAACGAGCAGGTAGGCATGCAGGGCCTGGCGGTCGAGCGCGGTCAGTGCCGCTTGCGCTTCCGGCCCGAGATGACCGGCCTTGGTCTTGAAGTGCGAGCCATAGACGGCATCGCCCAGCAGCGGATGGCCGAGATGGGCGAGGTGCACCCGGATCTGATGGGTGCGTCCGGTCTCGAGCTGGCAGGCGAGCAGCGAGGCCACCGGCTTGCCGTCGCGGCCGGCGAAGCTCTGCCGCACCTCGAAATGGGTGATCGCCTTGCGGCCGCCCTGGCGCACCGCCATTTTCTCGCGGGCGTGCGGGTGACGGTCGATCGGCGCGTCAATGGTGCCGTGCGGGCGGTTCGGCACGCCCCAGGCGAAGGCCATGTAGCCGCGCTGCATCGGCCCGGTGCGGCCGTGATCGGCAAATTGCGTGGTCAGCGACTGGTGCGCCTGGTCGTTCTTGGCCACGACCATCAGCCCCGTGGTGTCCTTGTCGAGCCGGTGCACGATGCCGGGCCGCTTCACGCCGCCGATCCCGGACAGGCTGGAGCCGCAATGGGCGATCAGCGCGTTGACCAGCGTGCCGGTGGCATGGCCCGCGGCGGGATGGACGACCAGGCCCCTCGGCTTGTCGATGACGATGATGTCGTCGTCCTCGAACACTATGTCGAGCGCGATGTCCTCGCCCTGGGGCTCGGCCGGAGCGGCCTCCGGCACGTCGATTGTGATCGTATCGCCTTTGGCGACATGATAAGCGGGGTCGCGGACGGAGGCGCCCTTGACGGTCACGGAACCGGCGAGGATCAACGCCTTCAGCCGGGAGCGCGATAGTTCGGGGGTGTGCTGCGCGAGCACGCGGTCGAGCCGGGCCGACCCCTCGTCGCCCGCGACGATGACTTCCAGCTTCCGGCCGTTATTCGAAGAGATCTGTTCCAAAGAAGAGCCTTGTGATGACCGACGCCGCCGTGACCGAACCGACCACCGAGCAGGCCGCGCTGATCGCGCGGGTGCGTCGCATGATGCTGATCGCGGGCCTGACCTCGGCACTGGCGGTGGCCGCCGTGTTGATTGCCATCGGCTACCGCCTTTATCGCAGCGAGGGAAGCCCCGCACCCGCAACCGACGTCACCGCTGCGCTGCCGAAGGGCGCCCGCATCGTCTCGACCGGCGTCGCCGGCGAGCGGCTGGTGATCACGCTGGATATCGGTGGCGCGACTGAAATCCGCACATTTGATGCAAAGACGCTGAAACCGGTCGGCAAGCTGACCTTCGTCAGCGAGCCCTGACGGCGAAGCGATCGCGAACCCGCTCGGTCGATCAACCAAAAGGTGCAAAGTTTCTTTTGCACCTGCGTTCGCGCATCGAGAATGTTTGCCGCCATCTTTTCGGCCGAGTTGCACGTTCAGCTTGAGCCATGTCGGAGTCCAACCTCAGCGTTTCCATCGAACGGATCGATGACTCCAAACCGGCGGTTCCAAGCGCTGATCCGACGCGGCGCGCGCTGTTGCTGACAGCGCTCGCGGGCTGCGCCTGCCTCGCGGCGAGCGAGTCGGCCGCGGCCGACGACGAGCAGCCCGGCAGCAATGAGCGGCCGCAGAAATCCGATCAGCTGGTTCGTGCCGAGGGCGACAAAGCGGGCGAGGTCATCAAGCCCGATGATCTGCCGCTCGGCGGCCCGCCGCTGCGGGCCTGGCCGAAGGATCCGGAAACGTCCGTCGTCCGCAACGGCTCGCGGCTGAACGAGGTCGTCATCGTCAGGCTCGACCCGAATGAGCTCGACGACGACACGCGCGCGCGTGCGCCTGACGGCATCGTCGCCTATTCCGTGATCTGCACGCATGCGGGATGCCCGATCACCGCCTGGGTGAAGCAGGAGCAGGGCGACAAGACCGTCCTCAAATGCATGTGCCACAATTCCGAATTCGACCCGCGGCAGAGTGCGCAGGTTGTATTTGGCCCGGCGCCGCGGCGCCTCGCGGTCTTGCCGCTTACGATCGCCGACGGCGCGATATCGGTTGCAGCAACGTTCGTTGGAAAGGTGGGTGCCCAGCCAGGAGGGTGAGGCCGCAAAAGGGATTTCTGCACGACCTAGAACTGAAAAAACAAACATAGCAGGGAGGTAGCGTCTCATGACCAGGAAGCAGTTTCTTTTGTCGAGCTGTGTCACGTTCACGTGTCTGGTGTCGGCGGCGGCCACCGCAGGGCCGATCGAGAATTACAGCCCGGTGACATCGGCGCGTCTTGAAAATCCCGAAGCCGGCAACTGGATGCTCTATCGCCGGACCTACGACGGACAGGGGTACAGTCCGCTCGACCAGATCAACACCTCCAACGTCAAGAACCTTACTCCGGTGTGGACCTTCTCCACCGGCGTGATCGAAGGCCATGAGGCGCCGCCGATCGTCAACAACGGCGTGATGTTCGTCGCCACTCCGATGGGACAGGTGATCGCGCTCAATGCCAAGACCGGCGATGAATACTGGCGCTACAAGCGGCAGCTTCCCGACGACCTGTTCCAGTTGCACCCGACCAGCCGCGGCGTCGGCCTGTGGCAGGACAAGCTCTATCTCGCCACCACCGACGACCACGTCGTTGCGCTCGACGCCAAGACCGGCAAGGTGGTCTGGGACACCAAGGTGCAGGACTACAAGAAGGGCCAGTATCTGACGCTGATGCCGCTTGTGGTCGACGGCAAGGTGATCGTCGGCGGTTCCGGCGGCGAGTTCGGCGTGCGCGGCTATGTCGTCGCCTACGACGCCAACAGCGGCAAGGAGCTGTGGCGCACCTTCACCATTCCAGGCGAAGGCGAGCCGGGCCACGACACCTGGAGCGGCGACGACTGGAAGTCGGGCGGGGGATCGGCGTGGATGACCGGCAATTACGACAAGGACACCAAAACGATCCTCTGGGGCGTCGGCAACGCTGCGCCGTGGCCGGGCTCAGCTCACGCCGGCGACAACCTCTACACCAGCTCGGTGATCGGGCTCGATCCCGAAACGGGCAAGATCAAGACGCACTTCCAGTACCACCAGAACGATTCCTGGGACTGGGACGAGGTCGATGCGCCGATGTTGATCGACATGCAGCGCGACGGGCGCTCGTTCAAGAGCCTCGTGCACCCCGGACGCGACGCGATCTTCTGGGTGCTGGAGAACAAGCCGGACAAGATCAACTATGTCTCCGGCTGGCCGTTCGTGAAGACCAATGTCTGGAAGGGCATCGAGGCCGAGACCGGCCGGCCGGTCGTCGATCCCGAGCACAAGCCGGTGATCGGCAAGCGGGTCGAGTTCTGTCCGTCATTGTGGGGCGGCAAGGACTGGCCGTCGGCGGCCTACAGCCAGAACACCAAGCTCGTCTACGTTCCCGCCAACGAGAATTTCTGTGGCGGCTTCACCGGCGAGAAGACGCCGCTGGTTCCCGGCCAGCTCTGGCTCGGCACCAAGCCCGAGGACATCGGGCTGACGCCGGCTCCCGGCGCCACGCATTTCGGCGAACTGCAAGCGTGGGATCCGGCCACCGGCAAGAAGGTCTGGGCTCACACCTTCAAGACATCGCAGCTGTTCGGCTCGGTGACCGCGACCGCCGGTGATCTCGTCTTCGCCGGCGGCACCAATGATCGCAACTTCCGCGCCTTCCACGCCAAGACCGGCGAGCTCTTGTGGGAGCAGAAGACCAACTCCGGCATCATGGGCATACCGATTTCCTACGAGGTCGACGGCACGCAATATATTGCGATCCAGTCGGGCTGGGGCGTCGACGCGCAGCGCATCCAGGATGCGTTGGCGGGCAAGGTTCCGGGCTTCGAGAACAACGTCCCGCAAGGCGGCGTTGTCTGGGTCTTCGCCGTCAAGAAGTAGCGGCGACACGGGGTGGAGCTTCGGTTCTGATTGAATCAGAACCGAAGCTCCAGATTCTTGTATTGACGCGTTTTCTTCACGCGAACCGGCATCCGCTTCGCTCGAAAACGCTATGGCAGCGGCGCGACGGCAAAGCGGCGGACCATCGGTCCGCCGCTTTCTGTTTGTCGTCGTGGAGGAAAGACGCTCGCGACGCGGGATGCCGCGAGCGTCGAAAATGTCAGGTCTGCAACTGCCTGCCGATCGGCAGGCTGCGGATCCGCTTTCCGGTGGCGGCAAAGATCGCGTTGATCAAGGCCGGAGCGAACGGCGGCACGCCGGGTTCGCCAACGCCGCTCGGCGGCGTATCCGCACCCGGGGGCACGATGTAGACGTTGGTCAGGGCGGGCGCTTCGTCGATCCGGACCACCGGGAAGTCGTCGAAATTGCCCTGCTCGACCTTGCCGTCCTTGAAGCTGATCTCGCCGTATTTGGCGAGGCTCAACCCCATGATCGCAGCGCCTTCGAGCTGCGACTGGATCCGCTCCGGATTGACATAGGTGCCGCAATCGATCGCGGTGTCGACGCGCGGCACCGTGAGCTGGCCCTTGTCGCCGACCGCGACCTCGACAATGGTCGCGATGTAGCTGACGAAGCTGCGGTGCACGGCAATGCCGCGGCCGTGGCCCTTCGGCACGGAGCGACCCCAGCCGCCCTTGTCGGCCACCAGCTCGACCACCTTGCGCAGCCGCGCGGTGTCGATCGGATAGCTGTCAAAGGGCTCGCCATAGTTCCAGGGATCCTTCACCGAGGACAGGTTGACGATCCGCGGGCTACCGATCAATTCCAGCAGCATGTCCTTCTGGTCGCGGTTCGTCGCATGCGCGATCTCCGCCACCATCGACTGCACCGCGAAGGCGCGTGGGATGTTCGAGACCGAGCGGAACCAGCCGATGCGGGTGAAGGCCGCGGCCTCCGGATTCTCGCATTGCAGATTGGCGATCTCGAACGGATTGTCGATCAGTCCCATGCCGAGCTCGAACGGCGCCTCGTGATTGGCGCCGGCGGCGAAGGTCGAGGCGATGGTCGGCGCCACGCTGCGGTGCCGCCAGGCGATCACCTTGCCGCTCTTGTCGAGGCCGGCCTCGATCCGCTCCACCGAGACCGTGTGCAGGAAGTCGTGGCGGACGTCGTCCTCGCGGGTCCACTGCACCTTTACCGGGGCGCCGAGCTCCTTCGACAGAAGCGCCGCCTCGAGCGCGAAATCGCATTTCGATTTGCGTCCGAAGCCGCCGCCGAGCAGCGTGACGTTGACGGTGACATTGTCCTCGGAGATGCCGAGCGTCTTGGCGACGTCCTCGCGGGTGCCGCCCGGGCTCTGCACCGGTGCCCAGATCTCGCATTTGTCGCCCTTGACGTCGGCGACCGCGACCGGCGGCTCCATGCTGACATGGGCGAGATGCGGCAGGTAGTACTCGCCTGTTATGACCTTGTCGGCGCTCTTCAAGGCCGCCTCGACATCGCCTTCCTTGCGCACGATGAGGCCGGGTTTTCGCGCGGCTTCCTCGAGCGAGGCACGATAGGCGACCGAGTCATACTTGCCGTTGGCGCCATCGTCCCAGACCACCTTCAGCGCATCGCGCCCCTTGATCGCCGCGCCGGTGTTGCGCGCGATCACGGCCACGCCGCCGAGCGGCTGGAATTTTGACGGCCACGGCCAGCCCTTGACCTCCATCACCTTCTCGACGCCGGGCACCTTCATCGCTGCGCTGCCGTCGAACGACACCACCTTGCCGCCGGTGACGGGCGGACGGGCGATGACGGCGTATTTCATGCCGGGCAGGCGGCTATCGGCGCCGTAATGCGCCTTGCCGGTCGTGATGTCGTGAAGGTCGACGATGCTGACCTGGCCCTTGCCGAGGTAGCGGAAGTCCTTCGGGTCCTTCAGCTTCAGGCCCTTGATATCAGGCACCGGTTCCTTGGCGGCGTCGGCGGCGAGATCGCCGAAGCCGATCTTGCGTCCGCTCGCGCTGTGGACGACCTCGTGGTTCTGCGCCTTGACCTCGCTCGCCGGCACGCCCCATTTCTTGGCCGCGGCTGCCTCCAGCATCGCGCGCGCCGAGGCGCCGATCTGGCGCATCGGGATCAGATAGTGCCGCGTGCTGCGCGAGCCGTCGGTGTCCTGGTTGCCGAACTTGACCTCGTCGCCATGCGCCTGCTGGACGCGGACGCGCGACCAGTCGGCCTCCATTTCCTCGGCGACGATCAGCGGCAGGCTGGTACGGACGCCGGTTCCCATCTCCGAGCGGTGCGCCAGGATGGTGACGACGCCGTCCGGCGCGATCGCGACGAACACGCGCGGATCGACCACGACGCTGTGCGGCATCTTGCCGGCGCCGGTCTCGTAGGCGAAAGCCTGGCGCGACATCACGGGCGCGGCGAGCACGAAGCTGCCGGCAATGCCGAGCCCCTTCAGGATGCTCCGCCGCGAGACATTCTCGACCTTGATCTCTTTCTCAAAGCCACGAAGCTTGCTGGGGTTGGTCAGGATGTTCATGTCACACCCCCGTCGATGCGAGGTGAACGGCATTCTCGATGCGCTGGTAGCAGCCGCAGCGGCAGATGTTGCCCGACATCGCCTCGCGGATCTGCTCATGCGAGGGCTTCGGGTTTTCATTCAACAGCGCAGCCGCCTGCATGATCTGGCCGACCTGGCAATAGCCGCATTGCGGCACGTTCATCTGGCGCCATGCCTTCTGCACCGGATGGTCGCCGGTCGGATGCAGGCCCTCGATGGTGGTAACCTCGCGGCCGCCGACGTCGGAGACCGAGGTGATGCAGGCGCGCACCGCCTGCTTGTCGATGATCACGGTGCAAGCGCCGCACAGCGCCTGGCCGCAGCCGAATTTGGTGCCCGTCAGTCCCGCTTCGTCACGGAGATACCAGAGCAGCGAAAGATCCGGGTCGCCGTCCCAAGTCCGTTCCTGGCCGTTGATTTTTATCTTGATCATGGTCTTCCCTCGCTCTGCTTAAGCTGTTGACCGGCGCGGCAGAGGACGGAACACATTTCCAGTCGCCCACGGCCGCTTCGATTTTTGTTTGCCAAGATTGTCGTGCGCCGAATGCGGTGCGCCAATGTCTGCGCGCCAAGGGTTTGCTTGTTCCAAGCACTCCTTTCCCTTGTGGCCTCAGCGGGCGCGGATGGTGAATGCCGCGGATGCTATCAGACGCCGAGGCGGAGGTGACTTCACAGCGCGGTGTTCTGCATTCGCCGTTTGTCAAAAGCAGGGCCTTCGGCGATGGCTCTGCGAGATGTGGCGGGAACGAAATGCGCCGCAAGGTTGAAGCGGCTGCTCATCGTGTAGGCATGGGCATGGGGCTGTGCCTCGGGCACAAGGCCGCCGCTCGGCCGGCCCGGCCGCAGGGGCTCCGTATGGCAAATCGGCCCCCAACGGGCCGTAAAGCATGGGCGACAAAACCCCACCGCAATGCACAAGCCATCTTGCGGTGGGCGGATTTCAAGGCTATTGCCTTGCCTCTCAACGCTCCCTTCGTCTAGCGGTTAGGACGCGGCCCTCTCAAGGCTGAAACAGGGGTTCGATTCCCCTAGGGAGCGCCATTCCCAAAATTTAGCATTGAACTAAAAGGGATTTTTCCCCGGTGGCGGCGGCCGCCCGTTTAAGAAAAGAAACCAAAAATCGACTTGCCAGCGCGGCCAAAAGGGACCCCACGGGCCGTAGATGGGACCCGTTTGTCCCGGCATCACCTTCGTTGAAAAGAACTGTCGCGCGCCCGACTTGTGCACACCGCGATGCGAGGTAGTCCGGCGCCCACGCGTACGTGGCGTGCTGGTCTATTGCACCGACTATCACTGCAGCAATTCTGTCACGCTCATGGCCGACCAGTGGAGCGATGATCTGCGGCTCTCCGACATTGGGCCGCGCTTCGTCTGCACCGCCTGCGGCAAGCGCGGCGCCGACGTCCGCCTGAATTTTAACTGGGGCATCAGGGGACCCATCGGCGGCATGGGGTATCGGGTGCTCTCAGACGCATGAGGCGCTCTTCCGTAGTTCTCCGGTCGTGAACGGTGCTTCGGTTGCGAGCACCATGCCGGCATGGTCCAGAAGGGATGGCGGCGCAAGTTTGATGACCCAATCGAGTTGCCGGACGGGCGCGTGCTCGTGACGCTTCACGACGCGGCGACCTACATCACCGAGCTGCCCAAGAAGGAATCCGCAGCGCCCGAATGGCAAGCGGCCATCTCGGAGCTGATGCTGGCCGTCGAGCGCAACCGCCCGACCATGCTGGCCCGGATCGGGTTCATGCAGGCGCTGAACCGGCATAAGGTTCGCGAGTTTAATCCGAACCGCAAAGACCCGCATTGGGGCAGACGCAAGCCGAAGAGAGACCAATGACCGTCTTCGTCTATGTCAACACCAGCAAGCAGGTCGGCGACAAAGAGCACATCAAGGTGTTCGCCAACCAGGACGCCGCAGAGAAATGGTTCGATGAGGCGAATTTGACTGTGTTCAAAGCCAGATTGTGCCGGGTGGAAATCAGCGTGATGCCGGCCGGTCCGCTTGGGTGAGGCTACTGGGCGCTCACTCGGTTAGAAGCTTCGACAGCGGCACAGAAAGTGCTTCAGCAATTCGGGCCATAACCAAAAGGCTGGGGTTTCGCTTGCCGCGCTCAATACCCCCGACATAGGTCAAGTCAATCTCGGCCTCAAAGGCCAGCGCCTCCTGCGTCAGCCCACGCAGACGGCGCACTCGGCGGACGTTTTTTCCAAATATGGCGCGCCAATCCTGCATTGGCAGGATGGGGCCTTATCGGGTATATAGTCTCTAGGGATTATAGTCCCTACGAGCGCAATGCTTCTAAATAAATGTCCGCGCCTGTGCGCCCCCTCATGAAACGGCGTTCGAAAAGTTCAGCCAGAAACGATAAATTGCTCAAGGGAGCATTAGCCGCCGATGTCAAAACCCCCGCTTGACCCTGACGTCGCCGACGCTGCGCCGAGTGGTCCGACGATTACGTCCTATGACCAACAGCATGTCGTCACGTATATGCGCCTGCTCCAGGCCGAAGGTGAGGGCGCCAGAGCTGGTCGCGGAATTCTGCACAGGACGATAAGTGGAATTTCTGCCTGACAGCGGGC
>NZ_JBHMET010000043.1:0-661 GCF_042430365.1 Bradyrhizobium erythrophlei | reverse complement strand
CGAATGCATGCTGGTGCTGATCGGCGCGACGCCGGAAGGCAAGAAGGAACTGATCGGCTTCAAGGTCGGTGTCCGAGAGAGTTCACAGAGCTGGCGCGAGCTGCTGATCGACGTCAAACAGCGCGGGTTGCAGATCGCCCCGGAAATTGCGGTCGGCGACGGCGCGCTCGGCTTCTGGAAGGCGCTCGACGAGATCTTTCCCGGCACGCGGCACCAGCGGTGCTGGGTGCACAAGACCGTGAATGTCTTGGACAAGGTCCCACTCTCGGTGCAGGCCGACATGAAGAAGGATCTGCGCGAAGTCTACTGGGCGCCGAGCCGGGCGTCGGCCGAAGTGGCGATCGATGTCTTCGCCGAGAAATACCGCGCCAAGTACGGCCGGGCGGTCGAATGCCTGGTCAAGGACCGCGAAGCGTTGCTGGCCTTCTACGACTTCCCCGCCGAGCATTGGGATCACTTGCGCACGACCAATCCCATCGAAAGCGTGTTCGCGACCGTGCGGCACAGGACGGTGCGCACCAAGGGCTCGTTGTCGCCGACCACCGCCAGGCTGATGGTGTTCAAGCTGGTCATCGCCGCATCAAAGACCTGGCGGCGGCTCAAGGGCACAAATCAGTTGCCGAAGATCATCGCAGGTGTCAGTTTCCGAGACGGCATCGAG
>NZ_JBHMET010000042.1:0-631 GCF_042430365.1 Bradyrhizobium erythrophlei | reverse complement strand
CAGCATGCATTCGCCGTGATCTTCCATGCGAGCCTGCAGGAAGACGCCGTCGGCCCACACGTACACGTATCGTCGCGCCGACAGATCGCGCTTCTGCCAGCGTTCGTACTCGCCCTGCCATTCGGCTGTCAGTCGGCCAATCACCGCCGGGGACAGGTTCGGCGCGTCCTTGCCCAGCAAGGCCGTCAGTGCCTCCTGGAAATCGCCGGTTGAGATGCCGCGCAGGTAGAGCACCGGCAACAGCGCATCCAGGCTCCTGCTCCGCCGCGCCCACAGCGGCAGGATCGCCGAGCTGAACCGGATCCGCTCGCCATCGCTGGCTGCCCCGCGGTCGCGAATCTTCGGCCGCGCCACCTCGACCGGACCGATGCCCGTCGCAATCGTTCGCACCGGCCCGTGACCGTGCCGCACCACACGGGCGCGCCCGTCGGCAAGCTTCAAGTCGTTCATCGTGGCAAGAAACGTCTCGACCTCGATCTCCACAGCCTGCGCCAGAAGCTGCCGCGCTCCGGCTCGCAGGATATTGGTCAGTGGATCGTCGATCTCGTCGGGCTGACGAAGCGGGACAATGTTGCTAGTCTCGTTCATGGCGTATCGCTCTCCTTGAGAGGTTCTGGCAGGCTCGACACCC
>NZ_JBHMET010000041.1:0-502 GCF_042430365.1 Bradyrhizobium erythrophlei | reverse complement strand
GTCGACTCGCTCGACGATGCGGTCGCCCTCGACAAGCATCTGCATGCTCTCCCCGACCGGCCGGCCGTGAACGGGCGCGACACGGTCGTCGTCGTTGGCGGCGGCTTCACCGGCATCGAGACGGCAACCGAAATGCCGGCGCGGCTTCGCGCGATCCTCGGCAAGGATGCCAAAACGCGCGTCATCATCGTCGATCGCAACAAGGCGATCGCTCCCGACATGGGCGAAGGCCCCCGCCCCGTCATCGAGGACGCCCTGCGCAAGCTCGGTGTGGAGACCCGGCTCGGTGCCGGCGTCGCCTCGCTCGACGAATCTGGCATCACGTTTTCCAGCGGCGAACACATCGAAGCCGAGACCGTGATTTGGGCCGCGGGCATTCGCGCCGCGCCGTTGACCCAGCAAATCCCAGCTGAACGCGACAATTTCGGCCGGCTGCTGGTCGATCGCGATCTACGCGTGCCGGGAGTGGACGGCGTCTTCGCGACCGGCGATGCCGCCCGCG
>NZ_JBHMET010000040.1:0-28750 GCF_042430365.1 Bradyrhizobium erythrophlei | reverse complement strand
ATCCGCATGCCACGTTCTGTGGGAACCGGGGGCGGGCGACCGCCTCCGGTGACCCGGTGGATGTGGAAACGGAGCCAAGGGTGAACCATTAAGGCACCGCCAGACGAAAGAGGCGGCAAACAGATATGTTCAGCCTACCGCCACCGCGCCACATCTCGACTCTACCCATACGGACGAGTGCCGGCGTTCGTCAGCATGTCGGCTGTCGAGGGTAGACCGGAATAACCGGACTGCAGCCGAATAAGACCCGAATGACCCGAAGCGCAAGCGGCGCTCGCGCGTTAACCGTCCATTAACCAACGCAGCCTAGCCTGCTGTCATCGTCCAGTCATCATCAGCCCAAAATGCTGCCCGGTTCGTTCCAGGAGAACAGCCGATGTCCGTTGAGTCGCTGACGTATGCTGATCTAGGTGCCCACCTGAAAATCTCGCGAGAGGCAGCTCGTTCGCTTGCCAGACGACCCCGGTTGCCGCGCTCGCGTTCGGATGATGGCCAAACCTGGGTGAGCGTTGATTTCTCCGAACTGCGGTATACGCCCCGCCCACGACGTGGTCGCCAGGCAGACCGCATCGCCGCCTCCAAGGCAAAGATCGAGGCATTGAAGGCGGAGATCGCGCGGCTCGAGGCAACGGCAGCCGACTACAACGCAGATTTCGAGCGCGAGCGCTCCGATCGCCTGGCGATTGAGCTGCTGCAGGCGGCTGCCGAGACGATGGCAGCCAATGAGTGGGCGGCGCGATTGGAAGATGAAGTGGCGGCTCTGCAGACCGGTCGCCGAGCTGGCGGCTCGATCGCGGGACAAGCCGCGCTTCGATTGGGACATCTGGCCGCAGCCATCGTGGAAGTAGACCGCGCGGCTTGCAGGTAGCACTCGGTACTCTCTCCATCCCTAGCTTGCCGGAGCAGCCGCGAGGAAAAAATGACTGGCATCACTGAGATTCGCGAGATGAAGGCGCGCATTGTCGTGTTTGGGGTCGGCGGCGCCGGCGGCAATGCCGTCAACAACATGATCGAGGCCGGGCTGCAAGGCGTCGATTTCATCGTCGCCAATACCGACGCGCAGGCGCTCACGAGTTCGAAGGCCAGGCGCACCATCCAGTTGGGTAGCCATGTGACCCGAGGCCTTGGCGCCGGCTCGCAGCCCGACGTGGGGCGCGCGGCAGCCGAAGAGGCAATCGATACGATCCGCGATCATTTGACCGGCGCACACATGGTGTTCGTTACTGCCGGCATGGGCGGCGGTACCGGCACCGGGGCGGCACCCATTGTCGCCAGGACTGCGCGCGAGCTTGGCATTCTCACCATCGGCGTGGTCACCAAGCCGTTTTACTTCGAGGGCCAGCGCCGCATGCGCTTTGCCGAAGCCGGTATCGAGGAGCTGCTGAAGGTGGTCGACACCCTGCTGATCATCCCGAACCAGAACCTGTTTCGGGTGGCCAGCGAGAAGACCACATTCGCTGATGCCTTCGCCCTTGCCGATCAGGTGCTTTATTCGGGTGTGGCTTGCATCAGCGACCTTATCGTCAAGGAAGGTCTGATCAATCTCGATTTTGCCGACGTTCTCTCCGTAATGCGCGAGAAGGGCAAGGCCATGATGGGAAGGGGCGAGGCTTCCGGCGAGAAGCGCGTGCTCGCCGCCGCCGTGGCCGCAATTTCCAATCCGTTGATCGAGAACCCCTCGATCAAGCGGGCCAGTGGCCTTATCATCTCCATCACCGGCGGCAACGACCTGATGCTGTTCGAAGTCGACGAAGCGGCTACCCGCATTCGCGAAGAGGCCGACCCGGACGCCAACATCATCGTCGGCGCGTCCTTTGATGAAAGCCTTGAAGGTATCGTCCGCGTCTCGGTGGTGGCGACCGGAATCGATAATCTCGACCCGGCGCGCCAGACGCAAGCGGTGGAAAGCTCACTCGCGCAACTTGCCGGCAGGCTGCGCAATGACAGCCGTCGCATCGCCGACCGGATCGAGAGAGGTGCACCGCTCCCGCAATTGGAGAATCCGCCGCTCCGCCCGATGGCCCGTCACCCTGACGGGCAACCGGCAAGGCCGAATTCGGAATATGCGCGCCATGCGGCTCCAAATGGCCTCGATCCGTACGGCCGCTCCTCTCCTGTACGCAATTCGACAGACGAAAACATTCTCGATATCCCGGCCTTCCTGCGCCGCACGGCCAACTGAGTCGTCGTAAGAACCAGAGTTACTCGTCTCCAAATCCCGGAAATGGACCGCTGCTACGCGACTTCAAAGAGTCCGCGTGCTCGACGCATGCCTGTAGGCATGCTGGCGTTGACGACGGGAATTTCATCGGCAAATTCCGGACGTCAGATCTGCAGACGAGCTTCTTGAGGTGCGCAGCGCGCCGATCATTCACGCTGCCGTGCTGCGCGGGTTCTCCGCTGTTGCTTTTTTTTCCGCCTCCTTGTTGCGAGACAGCCATGCTGGAAAACGAAGCAGGCGATCATTGTTATCTTTGGGCGGTTCGCTGGGTGCCGCATTGGCTGAGCACGGGAGGTCCAGTGCAGCGTGTCGGACTCGCACCGCATCCGCGCGTTGATCCAGTTCGCGCAACAGGGGATCGATTACGCTATCGATTTCGGTCGCCACCGATACTAGAAAACCATTAAGCTCGCGAGCTTCGGGCATGACTGCCGCAGCCGGCTCGATCGCCTCGCAGAGCCCATCGATGACAGGCGCAAGCGCGCTGGCGGCTTGTTTGATTCGCTTTTTTATCGCTTCGATCTCGCCCAAAGCGCGATCACGCTCCCGCCGGTTTTTTTCCTCGGAAAGGCGGGCTTCAATTTCGGCGATCTGAGCCGTCAGTGTCGTGGCTTCGGATGTAAGTGCATCGCGTCTTCCGCGCGCACGGTCCAGATCGCGGCTGAGATTGTCCACTAAGTCGTCCTTTCCGAACATTGCTTTGCTCCGTAGGACAGCCGTAGCGCGCCCCGCCAGCCTGGCAAGCGAACGAAAGGCTGGATCGGCCGAAACAGGCATCAACTTCGGTCGCGTCGCAGGGCCGACATGGTGATCCCCCAATCGTTCACATTAGGCGACCGCATGGTTAACAAGTGGTTAATTTCAACAGGGATGCGGTAATAGGGCCGCGGATGCGATCGAAAATGCGGGAAGCTTGCGACGGCTCGCAAGCCGAAATCCTCAATTCGACCTCCCGTTCTCAGCCGCCGCAGGCGCATTCGCGGGCGGCGAGGCTCGACGCCTCGTCTACCGCTGTTCAACCCTGGTGCGCCACAGGGCATCGAAACTATTCTGGTTTGTCGGCGCCCATTCTTCGAAACCGATCGGATCGCTAGGCTTCTCTATGAGGGCGCTTGCAAGCTCTTCAGTGGGACGCGGCTGGGTCGAAACCTGCGCAGGCCACTCCAATAATGATTTTGAAAGCTTGGGCTTGCCTTCGTACCAGCATTTTCGTCCGTCGATGAGGCGCCAAGACCAATACTCGCGCGGATTTGGTGGCACCGCGGCACTGCATTGTTGTTTCGTCTGCGCAGTCGGCGCTCCAATTAATAAGAAAGTAGCGATGCAAGCGGCCAAAGGGATAAATGGAAATTGTTTCGTCATCCGAAGCACTCAGAGACTACTTCGTTGCCGCAATCGGCTTACGGCAACGACCAAATCGGGCCGCTCAAGAACCTCAACCAACTTGTCGAGGATGCGCTCACTGTCGTGGGGGCGGGGCTGAAGGTATTCGTCCAATATGCACAGGGCTTCGCTGACGGCCTGAAGAGCCAACTGTTGATCGGTCATCGCTTCTTACCCATTCGAATGGCTGGGGTGCCCCGAGCCAAGAAGGCTGAAAGATCAAGTCGTCTTTTGGACTTATCCCATCAAATTTTATTTCAATGCGAGCCTTGCCTCACAAATCAGGGCTCTCCGGTTTGGTTTGCGAAGATAGGCAACCACCAGAGGCTCGCGCTTTAGGCCACGGATACCAAAAATTCAGCGGAAAGCGGTCGGGGGGAACGTAGGTAGCGCTCCCCCGCTACCAGCGCCACGATGATGCGACCGCGCTCGCTGGATCGTAGCGGTCAGGTGCCTCAGGCGCGAAGTTTGCGTTAGCCATCGACCGGCGCAGGGGCCAGACTGTTTCTGAGAGTTGACCTTTTCACGACGATGATGCGGCTCGGCTGTGGGGCCAGAAGCGGACATCAGCGGAGTTGAGGCGATTCACCTCAAGTCCGGCAGAACCAGATCAGCGATGGCTGCCAGTTTCTCGCGCGGTGGGATCCCTGAGGGGAGGAGGGTGAGCATCACGTGATGTACGCCGTCATCCCGCATTGCCTTTAATATCTCCGTGAGCTCCCGCGCGCCGGTGCGATACCCAAGATCAATCGGGATCGCCGGGGCGAGCGGATCATTCAGCAGCTCGATGCGTAGTGTCGCCAAGGACGCGTCCTCGTGGTGATCGAATGGCTGGAGAAGGCGCCCCGAGATAGTCCTTGCGGACTATGGCGTGCGGCTTGCTGATCGGGCGCTCCGGCTTAGGATGGCGAGGATCCATCGAGAGATTGCCAGATGATGTCTGATCGCATGAAAGTCCCAACACTGCTGTACGCCGTTGCCTTCGCCATTGCGGTCGGCATGCTGCATCATCCTGCACTGGCGCAAGCCAACGATCTCGCACCGGACCAGCGCGCGCAGCTGAAGGCGGACATCGCGCGCGTGCCTTCCGACCTGCGTGGGCGGTTCGAGACGCGCTTTCGTGCGTGGAAACATAGCTGGCGGCGAAAGAACATTCTGTTCAGCTCGAACTCGAAGGAGGTCCGCACGCCCGCCGAGTTTCGCGCTCTGGTGTCGCTCGGGCCGGGGATCCTTCCGCTCCTCGTCGACAGGTTCATCCGGCGGGACGAATTTCCGGCGCTGCAGGCGTATGACGCGCTGCAAGACCGGCCCGAGCTGCGCGTCGATCCGCAGGCCGTTCCGAGCGAGCAGCAGCGAGCGCTCGAGACGGCGCGACGCTGGCTCGGCCGGTCGTAAGTGCTACTTCTTCGTCTGATAGACCGTACCCGTTGGCTGGCCGACCTGGCCCAGCTTGGATTTGACGTCGGCGGCATGCACGCCGTTCGGCTCTAGCGCGAGATATTCTTGCAGCGCCTGCACGGAGGCTTCAGGTGCGACCATCTTGCCGTCCTGCACCGTGGCCTCTCTAAACAGCGCCGAACCCTTGATGAAGTAGGCGTCAGCCTTAGCGGGATCGGTAGCGATCGCCTTGTCGCAGGCGGCCACGGCCTCCGGCATACGTGCCTTGCTGTACATCATTGCGCAGGTGTTAAAGTCCGCGTTTGCGTATGCCTTGGCCGCCTCGTCCGGCTTGTTCAGCTTCAGAAGGATATCGCCTTGTGTCCGCAACAGGCTCCCGAGCGCGAGCCACGCCCTGTCCTTCCCTGGCGGAAGCATGCCGCCGACACCCTTGCGGGCGTAACCAATCGCCTTGTTGCAAGACTCCAGAGCATCTTCATAGTGCCCCTGGGCGGACTGGGCGGCGATCAGTTTCTCCTGCAGATCCCAATTGACCGGAACGAACGGCACGAGTTGCTTGAGGACGGTCTCGGCTTCCGGCCATTTTTTCGCGACGAATGCGGCTCTGGCCTTCGCGGCGAGCGCCGCGTTGTCCGCCACTGCGATTGCAGGTGAGAGCGACAAGATCAGCGCAGCCAGCACAACCCTCATGCAATGTCTCCTGCCTTTCGGTTATCACGAACCCAAACGGGAAAAGCTTCCTTCATTTTATGCGCGATGCATTGCCGGCGCCAGCCGCCGCCGGCTGGCTTTGGAGCCCATCGGACGTGACGGCGCCACGGATATGTTAGGGCACAGGCCGATGAATTCCGCTAGCGTCATGAAAATTTTCGTAAAGCCGCTTCAATGCATTGGGCAACATCTGCCACGCCCAAAGATACGAATGGTGCGGCGTGACGAAGTCGAGCGGCTCGACGAACGATAGATCGATAGCATTCCTGACCCTCTCGCCGCCTTCGCTGTAGCCTGTCTAGTCCAGCGCAAAGCAGCGCGCGAGCGTTTCGCGGTCGCCGTCGAAGATCGCCCGCTGCGCAGAACGGCGCAGCACATCGATCTCGAATTGGAGCTGTCCCTTTTTGCTGATTGAGCGTGCCTTTGAGCGCAGGCAAACGCTCTTAGAGCAGCTTCAGAAATCTACTTCTATCCATCACCCGAGTCGGCCTGTTGGGGTTGCTTGACATGCATATAGCGATGAGCGGCGATGCAATCGAATGTTGGGTGTATGAGATAGCCGTCCGTGGGTTCAAGCAGTGAGGCAATGCGATTGATCCAATAGCCGCAAATTACCTTTTGCCGTACTTCTTGGCCAATTGATCGAGTTCCTTGCTGTGAAAGAGGTCAATGCATCTCATCAAGGTAAGTCTTTCGCCGGATTTGCTTTGATAGTCCCTTGCCAAGAATTGTTTGCCGAGCGAGGTGGCTTCCTCATATGCCTCGAAAGCCAGGCTACCAAGCTCCAGGTAGCCACCTGCCGTGGCCAGACCATCCTTCACCACCTCATCAGACTTGTAGCCGTTGGCTATGCAGGTGCTCAACGCAAAATTCTTGAGATATTGTGCGGGAGAGTATTCGACGCGAACGTTGGCGTCCTTGGCGCCAATTGTCGTTGGTACAATCAGGAACAAAATCTGAGCGAATATTTTGGATTTGCTATGCATGTTAGAGTCTCGATTGCCGGCAGGAAGCAAGGTTATCTATTTCGCCGCTTGAAGCGTCGGTCCAGATCCGGGTAATTCAGCCGTCTTCGCTCATACCGAGAAGATAGCGATTGCGCGCTCATCGAACAGTTCTCATCATGACCGATGCCAAGCTCCTCTGTTGCTTCAGACGGACGCGGTCTGCCTTTTGTCTGTTTTTCTTCACCGGATTACTCGCAGGTTAATGATACGATTGACCTCGCGGCCGGCACGATCCGGCCTGTCGGGGTCAGGAAGGGAAAATCGATGTGGGGCACGATCTGGGAAAGGTCCCAATTCATCTTCGGCCTGCTCATCATTGTCGGGATTCCGGGCATCTTCGCTTATTTCTTGCTGTTCAAGGCCCACCATTCGAACTACCCCTCTGGCCAGCAGAGGCATTGGCATCGTGGTCCTCGCCGGTATCCTGAAGGTTGCGGCGACCGTCCTTTCCGATCACGGGCTCCGCCTTGAGGACGAGTCTTATCTCAACTATGCGCTCGGTGTCTTTGCCGGCATTGGCATGCTGCTGATGATGGCTGGCTTCGGCGCAGGGCCGAGTTCGCCTTCCGGGACGATCGGCCCTACGAGCGGTTCGAACCGCCGCAGGCGAAGATAGTTCTGAGCACGGTTCGTCCGGAAATTGCGAGCGGGAGACTGGCCTGATCGCAGCAAGCCGTTCGAGTGGGTGATCGCCGGTGCGGCACGACCAAGTCGCCGTGCCAGTTCGACGGCATCGTGGGATCAGTTGACGAATTGCGAGCGGTAGACTGCGTTGATTTCGGCGAGCCGCTGCGACAGGCGCTCGGCAGTTGCGACCTCGCCGAGACGGTGCGCCAGCGCGATCGCGTCGTGAAGGAATTCCTTGGCGTCGCTGTAGCGCGCCGCCAGCGCCGAGCCGGCGGGCGCGTGGTACGTCTTTGCGGTCAATGGCAAGATCAACAGTGCGGACGTGTATCCGTCGAATGGTCTCTTCAGGAAGATGTGGCCGAAACTGCTGCGGGCCAGCGTCACCGAAGCGATCAGCGAGCGCGACGGCAAAGCGGCGCCGGCGCCATCGACCGACGCCGTCAGCGGCTTCATTGCCGAGGCGGAGAAATCGAAGACCGTCGAAACGCGGAAAGAGCAAACCCTGATAGGTGTCAGGGAAAATGCCAAGGTGATGTCACTTGTATCGCGCCCGGCCGCCGCGGCCCCCGAGGCATGGGTCCATCGCAGCTACATCGCAAAATGACGGGGATAGGGCGATCACACGTGAGCAGGAGGTTCCTCGTCAGCCCTGTCGGATCCTGCGATCAGCCACCATCACCGATGAGCCGGCCATCCTGCCAATGGCCGGCCGTTTCGGTCCCGTCCGGTATGATCTCGACACCAAAGCCATGGCGCTCGCCCTTTTGCCACTGGCCCTCGTAGCGGGCGCCGCTCGCCCATGTATAGACGCCATAGCCGTCTCGTTTCGATTCCTTGAAGCCGCCTTCATAGCGGTCGCCGTCCGCCGCAACCTGACGGCCGCATTTGTCGAAGCCGAGGAGTCCATGGATGCGCGCCTGCTTGGCAAACAGCTGCGCGACTCGCGCCTTAACCGGAAGGTTGTCGCGCCCGATCCGCTCGTGGTTTTCTCTTCGGTATGGCCTCCAGCGGTCCCAGTACAAATCCGACAGCACACCGAAAACGATACCGATGCCCACGAACTGCGCGAGCGTGAACCAACCTGAATCGGGCCCATATTCGGGAAAGACGGTTAGGCGCGCTAATTCGATCAACGCGTCGCAAATCACCCATCCGGCGATGGCGAGCGCCATGCCGCCGATATAGAAGAGGATCAGCCGCGCAAGCGACAGTTCGAACGACTTGACCGCGGCTTTGTAGGATTCCTGCAGGATCACAACGACGAATCCGAAGGCCATGACGGAACGCCAGCCCTGAAAATCGCCGCCGATGATCGGCAGAGCTAAAAGGAGTCCGAGCGCAAGGCTGATCACCAGAAAGAGCCACCGGGTATACTTTATCTTGCTGGCATAGCCGAGTATTGGCGCAATGACGCGATTGTCGCGGGCGGCCGTCCAGAGACTGGTGCCGTCGTCTCGTACTTGCGAAGAGGGTTCGATGATGCCGTCCAGGACTGTCGCCAGCAGATCGACCTTGCAGGTGAGCTTGGCCGGCGATTTGCTCGGAGTAATGTACCAGACCGGATGAAATGCGGTGCCGTCGGATGGCGGGCGCTGAGTCATGGTTCTTTCAACGTATCGGCGCTGACTCAGCGGCGAATACCGCCGCGGGTCAGATTGGAAGGAGTGGGTGAACCTAGTTCACCGCTCGGGAAATTGCGAGCACACGGCGGCCTCGATCGAGCAATATACTGCGGAAGGTGGTTTGAAGTACGCCACGGCCCTCTAAATGCTCCCCGTTTGGAACGCATTAATTCGTCTCGCACGGGCCCTCGGCGATGATCTCAGCGCCGGCGGCCCGGGCAAAGCATGCGTTGGAGAAAGTCCTGGTGACGTGGCCGATGCGTCCGCACACGGGGGCATATTGCTCAGTGCAGGCGGTCGGGGGTCGGGGGGCGGGCATGACCTGGCTCAATTCGGTCCCTGTCGCTCTGGCGGTATCCTTGATCGGAGTCAGGGAGGGTGAGGCCGAAGCAGCATAGACAGCCAAGACTGCGGCAAATGCGATGGCCATGACAAGTTCTCCAAATGCGAACCCGTTGTTGAATTGAACAAGGATGGGCGCTGCGATGGTGGGGCGGATCGCAGCTCCCGTCCGCGCCGACCGGACGCTTGGGGAGAGCGAAAGCCGGCGCGCGGCGCCTCAGCGAGGAGCAGCAGCAGGCGATCTGACGGTCGTGGTGGAGACCGGTGTGGAGGGAGGCGTCGGGGGCGCGGGCGGCAGAGTAAGTCCATATTGACCAACGAAGTTTTGGACGCGCTCCCGCGGTCCTCCCGTTCCGTTGTGTTGCGCGGCGCTCTGGGCGAGGGCGACCGAAGTGGTTACTCCAAGCACCGCGGTGGCAAAGGCAATGGCGACGAGTTTCATGGTGGTGACCGTCCTATCAGGTTGGATTCAATCCGGCTCGCCGGGCGTTTCGGCCCGACAATGACTTTGACGGACAGCTGGAATTTTTTTGCCGGAGAATTCTTTGAACGATGCGAGAGGGCGTGGGGTGCCCTGTCGGATGGCTCAGCTGTCAGTGATGAGCGGCGCATCGAGGCGAGTGCGGCTAGCTTCGGCGGTTGGCATCGCAACGACACCCGGGATTCCTAGAGCCGGTCGCGGTCTCCGGCTCAGCACTGCCGGACGTCTGATTCGGCTCGGGCCGTCCATGTCGCTATTTACAAATCCGGCAGGAGCCGAAGTCGCTCCGTGATCGGCTCAAAAAAGACTTCCGGCGAGGCTTGCGTCGCTCACTGAAACCGTCAAAACTTAGTTGCTTTGACTAAAGCGTGCAGCCGCGGAGCCAACCGCGCCGGTTTCGTTACATCAAATATTTTCATTAAATATTTTCATTGCGAGGCTCTTCGAAACGACTCACACGCCCGTCTAAGATTCTGAGAGGTCGGAAGAGCCGCGGTTTGATAGCGGGAAGGCTTATCCGTTCGTTCGAAAGTCACCACCACCGTTCACGTCTAGGATCTTCTCTACAGTGTTAAGGGGGACGACCATGAAATCGAAAATCGCATCAGCAATTCTCATTCTGGCAGGCACCACATCGATTGCTTCGAATTGCTTCGCACAAAGCAGCGCGGCGATCAAATGCAACAGCAAAGTGCCGGCAGACGTCATTGCCGGCTGCACAGCCATTATCAACGCCGGCACCGAGAGCCCGCAACATCTGGCGATGGCTTATTCTTACCGGGGTAACGTCTATAACGACCAGCACCAATATGCCAAAGCGATTTCGGACTTCTCGAATACGATCCGTCTGGCTCCGAGCCCGGTCGGCTACTTCAACCGTGGCGTCGCCTATGGGGTGAGCAACCAGCTTGACAAGGCCATTGACGACTTCACGCACGCAGTCACCTTGAATCCCAAGTACGCTCGCGCCTATCTCGATCGCGGACGCATTTATCAGATGAAGGGTGACACCGCGAACGCCGAAAAGGACTTCGCAATGGCAAAATCGCTCGGAATGTGACGTCGGCGCCATATGTTTGACCGTAATCTTCGCGACGAGATTTGCCATGATGCTCTCGCACGGCGTATCGACGGCGTTTATCGCGGTCGTAGCCACCCTCGCGGCTTGTCTTCCCATGTCGGCCCAGCAGAGGCCTGATGCCCTGGAAGCCGACAGGCTGTTGTTCGGCCCAGTCAACGGACGTCCAGGAGGGCTTTACGCGATCGAGGGGGATTACAATTTCAATGTCTTGGATTCGGTCTATTACAACCCGCAGACCAATGTCCTGTCGCTGATCGGCCACCTCGATCTGCGTTACCCCGGCCCGCCTATCCCCTATCTGCAGCACTTGTCGGCCCTGCTCACCGCCACCCGTCCGGAATTCTCGTTGCGTTGGACGCCAGCCTCCGAAACGCAGGTGGATTTGCTCCTCAAGAGGAGTCTATCGCAGACCGAGATCGCCAAGATCTCGACCCAAACGACGAACATGTTCGATGCGCAGGGTCGAGTGAACGCGATAGGAGTTAGGACCCTGACAAATTTCCGTTTGTCGCCGGTCATCGGCGGCAAGCGGCCGGCTTATCTTGGCGCCGATACGGTCCAGGGTCCGAATGGGAGCGTCATCGTGTCGGCGGTCCAGAAGGACTCGCCAGCTGCAATCGCAGGCCTGATCACCGGAGATATCGTGACGCATTTCGCTGGTCGAGTGCCGCTCGACCCCGGAGAACTTGCGCGATCGGTCCGTTTTGCCGGTGCGGGATCGAAAGTCGTCCTGACGGTTACCCGCAACGGCGCCAGCCAGAAAATTACGACGACCCTCGATCCGGATATCGACCAGTCTGCTTGGCGAGATGCCACCCGCTACGACGCGCAGGCCGCATTCTTTCGCGCCGCAGGGGAAACCACGATGGCTGCGACCGCTTATGATCTGGGGGTTTTCAACACGTTGAAGGACGACCCCGTCGCATTTCTTGCGCTTGGTCGCATTTTCGAATCCCTTGGGATACAGGCCGTCTTCACCGCTTTCCAGCAAAAGACCCGTCAGGGAGCAATCGCCCCTGCCGATTCGATTGATTTTGCGCGGAAGTTATTTGCGCGGATCGACGAGGTCTTCCGGTTCTCAGGAAGTCCAACCCTGACGGCTTTTAATTCTGCCATCTCGCGCGGAGTCGACGCAGGAAGCGCAGTCTCCGTCGGCTTTGCGGCATTCGATAAAGTCTATCCACGCAAGTTCGGGGAGTATCTCGATCGCATCATGCTACGGCCGGAGGGTGTTCAGATTCCGGCGGAAGTCATCGAATCGGTGGTCAGGATCCATCCTGAAATGGCCCCCGAGTTCATCGGCATTGGCCCTGACACACTGCTGGCCCGCGCGATGTTCGCAGGCGACTATGTCATCAAGCAAATGGCGAACCGTCCGGACCTAAAGTCCTTCATTCCCGAATATCAAACCAAGCTCGAATATGATCAGACGCATCCGGCGTCCAAGAAAACCGAATCCACCTATCGCATATGGATTTCTGTTGCGAAGGTCGATCAAGCGCCGTCGGCCGATGGCTTGAGCCTGAACATCAGGGACGCGCGACTTCAATTCAACATGCGCGAACAGCAGAACCACAGGGATCTGCCGCCAAGTCCTGGAGGCTATGAATCGAAACTGAACGCCATCATCGACCAGTTGGAGCGCTACTATCCAGTCCTGCACGAGCTGCGCGAAGCTGCCAAGCTATCCTCGGCGGCGAACTGGATACGCTCCAAGACGCCTGGCTTCCGGCTTCCGAGCGAGGGCATGGTGCGTTGGTCTGCTCCGTCGCGGGTTCCCGGCCTTGTTTTCGAATATCTGACGAGTCCCGATCCTTCGTATCTGAAGGCCAAAATTCACTGGATTGCCGAGGGCGGCGTTTCACTCGTCGTTCCGCCGGACCAGTCCCGCCCTGGTGCAGATCCGTCCATCGCGCCGGATTCCCTGATTGTCGATCCGAAGTTCTACCAGTCTGGACTCCCGGAACGTTACAAGCTGATCATCAAGGAGGTCCCCCTGCCTGATGCCTTTGTGGCGCAAAGCCGCAAGGGCCGGCAAGCAATCGAAGCTGTCACCTTGATGCTGGGGCGCGCGTCCTCGAAAGATCCCGGCTGTATCGCTGCGCGGCGCACACTCACCGATGCCGCTTCGGTCGCGCGACAACTGGATCAGACCGAACGCGCCATAAAGGTCCTGTCCCAAGACAGCCGCACCCGCACGATCGACCTTGAGCAACTGCAGTCCGACCTCACGAAAGATCGCGATGAATTCCGAAGGCGCATCACGGCTTGGATATTCTCGGCGCGATCGGAAGCACTGGGACAGCTTGAAAAGGGTCACGGCTTCTTTGGCCGGGAGTCACCGGACGTCAGTGACGGCACCAAATCGTTTCTGCGGTTGTTAAACCACGAGGCTGAGGCCACGGAAGTCGCAGGCTTCGGCCCGGACGATGAAGAGAAGCCGACCGTGCGCAAGGCAGTCTTCGAGGCTGCGATGAAGGGCTTCAAAGAATTGGCAAAGGACGCGCCCGATCCCATGACTGCGGAGGCCCCCTCCGTGCCGTCTCTGGCAAAGCCGCTGCTTGGTGCCTATTCGGATGCGAAATTTCTTACTTCCGCCCTTTTGCAGGAGGCCGCGTTTGCCAAACTTGAATTCGTCGATGATTTCAAGGTTGGGCAATTGCAGTCCGGACAGGCCGCCGAGCTGAATTCCCTGAAGGGTCAACTCCAACCGCTGCAAAGGCGGTTGTCGGATCACCTGGATGTCCTCATGAAGAGCGTTCACCAGCAAGCAGCTAATTGCCGCCCGCGCTGAGGTCAGCTCTTGCAACGGCTTGCAGCTACTGCGACAACGACGAGCACAACCAGGACGCCCGATTCCTCGCAGCCTCTAGCGGAGACGGCGGTTGATCTTTCGACATTTGGTTTGATCCGCTTGAGACCAAGCTGAGGGCGCGGGTGGCGGGTTCATCTCATCAACAGCTAGTCCGGGCAGCCCTCGACGTTGTGCCGGCCTGAGCGTTGTGGGGTCACGTCAGGTTGCTGGCACAAAGCACCATCCGCCTTCGACTGCCTTAGCGAATCTTCGAAGATCAGAGGCGCGCTGGGGAGCGGATTATCGATGCGCCTGCACGGTGGACGAGAGGCCCGTGGCGAGCATTCCGGGGCATGAACAAATTGATGCTTGCTCCTGATAGGTGCCTATTTCATGATGGCTCAGTTTTGCGACCAATGACAATTTTGACTGTTGGAAAGCCGCCATGACCGTCCGATCAAATCGTCTCGTTGCATTTTTAGTCCCGCTTATGGTCCTCGGCACCGGGGCTTCACTCGCGTCACCGGGGCCGGCCAACTCCGCTAGCAAGAATGTCGCAGCATTCTGCCCGGCGGATCCAAGCCTTGCTCTTCGGCGGGCTGGCCACACGTCAATCCATGATCGGATTGCCTTTAAATGTCGCTGCTGCGGAAGAGACGAAAATGGGCACTGCAATCATCAGTGCTGCGATTAGCATGTCTGGTTGAGGACGGCCGGACTTTCTTTTGTTCGGCCCCTGAGCCTTGGAAGCCCAAGTCGAAGTCTTGACCGCACGCCGACAGAGCCATTGAGAGAAGCAACGGCGATGACCGACTTGACAGCCTATGCGCTTTTTTTCCGTGTCCCGTTATCTCCAGTGGCTTATGCCACAGCGCCCATGATGGATTGGAGCGAGAGTTCAAGTGTTTCAATTAGTTAGGAGGCGATGTGTGCACGACGTGTGCACCGCGAGATCAAGAAAAATCAATTGAGGGAATGTGTGCTTGGTCGCTCCTTGTAGTGATGCGGGGTTCGTGGAGTTCTGGACCGCTTGGAGACTTGAATCGCAAGGGCAGGATAGTCGCGCACGACTTGGAAGCTGATCGCGCTCGCCATGCGCGGAGAGCCCCGTGTCCGGTCGATCGTGAACATTTCCGCGCATTGCAGCGAGGACGAAAATTTGCGTCGGGCAAGTCGCTCCCCGCTATCAAAGCTACGATTTGTACGCCGGTAAAGCTGCTGCTCCGTCTTCGCCAGTTTGTGTGCGTCATCCGGATTGAAAGGGGCCGGTTATCGCCGGTGCGATCCATCTCGATCTGGTGTCCTCCTCGGATTGCTAGCGACCAAGGACCACGGTCCAGCCTCCAACCGACCTCACCGACTCTCAAGAGAAGAAACGTCGAGCCGAAGACGTTGCAGTCGGTGGGCACTCTGGGCAAGTTTCCCCGATGGACTCCCGCACGTCCCGCATCGCACTGCAATAGCAGCTCCGCTGGCACGAAAAATGCTGAGGCGCATCCGCGACGGCGAGCGCAAGGTTCGCTGGGCAGACGGAGGACAACATGAGAGCCCAAGTATTGAGAGCGTATGACGAGAAGCTGTCCAACGACCGGTGGGTCATCGAAGAAAACGCACCTGATCCCAAGCTGACGAAATCGACTGATGTCATCGTCCGCATCGGTGGTGCGGGCGTATGCAGGACCGACCTCCATATCATCGAAGGTGTCTGGAAGCCGCACATGGATCCGTCCGGCGACAAACTGCTCCCCATCATCATGGGACACGAAAATGCAGGTTGGATCGAGGAGGTCGGCAAGGAAGTCGAGGGACTGAAGAAGGGAGACCCCGTCATCGTTCATCCGAAGATCACCGGAGGGACGTGTCTCGCCTGTCGCCGCGGCTTCGACATGCATGGTCCCGGCACATTTCCGGGTCTCGATTGCAACGGCGGCTATGCGGAATTCCTCTGCACCTCGGAACGGAATATCGTGCCGCTGCCACGGACGCTTGCGCCCAAGGAGGTGGCGCCTTACGCGGATGCGGGCCTCACCGCCTATCGCGCAGTCAAGAAAGCCACGCGTCACCTTTTGCCAGGCGAATTCTGCGTCGTTATAGGTGCAGGTGGATTGGGCCACATCGCAATCCAGTGCCTCAAAGCAATGTGCGCTGCTGATATTGTTGTGGTCGACAAGTCCGAAGCGTCGCTGCAGCTGGCCGAAAAGTTAGGCGCCGATCACCTGGTGAAGGCTGACGGTAACGAAGTGGCTGCCGTTCTGGCTTTGACTGCCGGAAACGGCGCGGAGGCGGTGATCGATTTCGTCGGCGAGAAAGGCACCACATCCAAGGGGCTGGCGATGACCCGTTCGATGGGCAGTTACTATGTTGTTGGCTACGGTGAGGACATCCGGATCCCGACCGTCGACATGGTGATTACTGAGAGGAACATTATCGGCAATCTCGTCGGCACGTGGGCCGAGTTGACGGAATTGATGGCGCTCGCAGACCGTGGTTTGGTTGAACTGGCAACCGCCGAGTATCGTCTCGCGGATGCAAACAAGGCTTTGCATGACCTCAATGCCGGCAAGATTCATGGACGCGCAGTTTTGATTCCCTGAACCCGAACGACCTAATCCATCGCGAGTGTGCGCTTGCTCGCGATGGATTTCGCCTGGCCTTCAATCTGACAGTTTCTTCCCGGCCGCGCTCGCCGAAGACTTGCCCCTTTTTGCGCGCCAGCCCGAAGCGCCTCATCTGTCAAATCTATTCCATGCGTCCGCATTGCAGCGCAAGAGCTTGGGTGAAGACGGATGCGCGTGCGGGTCGCAGAGATTCTCAATTTGCAATCGGTGGCGCAATTTGCGTCGCGATCGGTCTCAAGTCGACGTTCGCGGCCATCCAGGGTCGTCTCAACTCTTTCATCAGTTCGTTCGGGAGCGGTCCAAAAAAAACACTAAGACGATCTGGCACGGCTGTTGCTTATGTCCTGTGCAGGTGTCCTCCGGCGAACCGCGCCGATAACGGCTAGCCGATCCGGATCAGCTCGTGGCGCATATCAAACTCTTGCGCCTGCTGTCCGTTCACGCCGCGAGACTTGTCACGCCACTGCCATCGCCGATGTCGCGCTTCGCGTGCGGAGCGCGGTGCTACGCGGAAGAAAATGCCTGGGAAAACGTTCCAACTGATGCGTACAGGAGGCCCAGAATGCCCAGAGACTTCCAGAGTCCCCGCCACGGCAGGTCCAGGTGCTGCGCTATCTGCGGCGGGAAGTTTGGGCTTGTCCGCTACTATTGCTGGCGAACGGCGCTTTGCTCCAAGAGGTGCGTTGATCGGTTCAAAGAGCGTAGGGAAGCCGACCACAAATGGCTTCGCTGGTTGCGAGCCGCTTAGACTGTTCAGCGGTTATTGAGTGGCAATGTACGGCTTCGCATTGGAGGCGCCACATGAGATTCGTTCTGGTGAATGGCAGGAGGCCATGCTCGAAGACCTTCTGCATGCTCTGCTGTAAGCGAATTCGTGCAAGCTATCTGAAAGAATTCAGTACCGGACTGTCCTTTTGCGATCATGATTGCTATGCCCTCTATTGCGATCGCTGGGTTAAGGTTGGGCATCCAAACTGCTCAACCGCTGTGGAGAGCTACCGCTAGTTCGAGCGTGCGAACAAGGTGCCAGCTCGGGAATGCGACGCTGCGGTCTGACGAGAAAGCAGGTCAATTGCCTGATGTACCCGGGTGATCACTCTCGGTCCTGAAGGGCGCCGAGCCGTTTCACGCGCGGAGGAGAAACGCTGCCACGCCGTGTTTCGGGCTCGATGATGCGTCCCAAGCTGGCAGTCTCGGAACATCGCTCCATCCGACGTGTAGTCTGCTGCTGATCCAACATTGCACCAGGCGTATGCTACGGCGACTTCGATCTATCGTCGATAAAGTACTTCCTGTCCGGTTACGAGCAGGTCTCAGGGCTCTCTTTCCAAACGTATGGCGGCGATCAACGCCCAACGAAGCAATTCCAGCGTCCAACCGACTCGTCTGTGTTGCGGTGCAAACAGTGCGGTGCAAACCCGCGCATCTGGGTTGGAGAGATTCTCATTCTGCAATTTCCGTCGCAATTTGCATCTCCTTCAGTCGCAAGCTGGTAGCTGCAGTGCCTCCGTGTACGCTCATCCCCGCATCCGCGAAGTCAGAAACGACGTGGCGGGCCCTTCGGACGAGCTGGCACGCCCGTTGCAAAGCTCCTGAGCACAACAACGCTGACTGGTCCGTCTGGGGCGAGCCGCGAAAAGAACGAGGGAAGGGGATGTTCAGCTGAGGGCGCACCTTAGTGCAGGATGATGCAATCGCGATCGGAAGGCCGCTGGTTCCGAAGATCGTGCCGATCGTCCTCGCAGTGCTCGACAGTTATCCCAAGACCCTTGCCGATATCAAACGTCCGGCCGTGCAAACGGCTGCGAGGTTGCCCGTAACGCGCGGGTAGGCACTGCCCGGTCCGTCGAGGTCCTGGGTAGGCGGAATATCGATGTGGTTTCTGACCCGATCAGGAGGATAGACTAGATGTCTGGAACTTTAACACTCAACAAAATCACCGCCCAGCGCGGCATTTCCGTCGGTGAAGCTGCAAAGAAGATTGCAGATCTCGGCTGGAATCCGTCCTACGTCCAGGAAGCGATGACCTTCCCCACGGACTACAAGATCACGAAGGCGCCGAAGGATCCGATGAAGCAGGTCCTCCGGTCCTATTTCCCGATGCAGGAGGAAAAGGACAACCGCGTCTATGGCGCGCTCGATGCGGCGCTTCGCGGCGACATGTTCCGCAATGTCGAGCCGCGATGGGTCGAGTGGATGAAGCTGTTCCTGGCGATCATCCCGTTCCCGGAAATCTCCGCGGCAAGGTCGATGGCCATGGTCGGGCGCCTCGCTCCGGGCGAAGATCTCCGCACCGGCTTCACCATGCAGATGGTCGACGAGTTCCGTCATTCGACCATCCAGATGAACCTGAAAAAGTGGTACATGGAGAACTACATCGATCCGGCCGGGTTCGACATCACCGAGGAGGCGTTCGGAAAGTGCTACGCTACCACTATCGGTCGCCAGTTCGGCGAGGGATTCATCACTGGTGATGCAATCACGTCGGCGAATGTCTATCTGACCGTGGTCGCCGAGACGGCGTTCACCAACACGCTGTTCGTCGCCATGCCGTCGGAAGCCGCCCGCAACGGCGACTACGCGCTGCCGACCGTTTTCCTTTCGGTGCAGTCCGACGAGAGCCGGCATATCGGCAACGGCCATTCGATGCTCATGTCGATGCTGAAGGAGCCGGAGAACCACCTGCTGCTCGAGCGCGACATGCGGTATGCCTTCTGGCAGAACCACGCCATCGTCGACGCGGCAATCGGGACATTCATCGAGTACGGCACCACCAACCGCGACAAGACCAAGGAGTCCTATGCGGAGATGTGGCACCGCTGGATCTTCGAGGACTATTATCGGACCTACATGCTTCCGTTGGAGAAGTACGGCATCAAGATCCATCATGATGACGTTCAGACCGCCTGGAAGCGGCTGACCGAGAAGCACTACGTCCACAAGATCGCGCAGTTCTTCGCGGTCGGCTGGTCGGCGAACTTCTGGCGCATCGAAGCTCAGACCGACAAGGACTTCGAATGGTTCGAGCACAAGTATCCGGGCTGGTATGCCCAGTTCGGCGAGTTCTGGAAGTGGCACGAGAAGCTGTCGCATCGCGGTCAGACCAATATTCTGTTCAACACCGATGTTGGCTACGTCTATCCGCATCGTTGTTGGTCGAGCCTGGTGCCTTGCGTCATCCGGGAGGATATCGTCACCGGCGAAATCGATGGCAAGCTGCATACCTTCGCCCATGAGCTCGATCGCTGGACGGCAGTCGAAGCTTTCGCCGGCGAATATCAGGGACGTCCGACCCCGGCTATGGGGCGGTTCAGCGGCCGGCGCGAGTGGGAAAGCGTCTACCACAATGTGGATCTCGCCGACGCGATCAAGGATCTCGGCTTCGTGCGCACGGACGGCAAGACCCTGATCGCTCAGCCGCACTTGCGCTTCGACGAGAAGGAAATGTGGACGCTCGATGATGTCCGTGGCCACATTCTGAAGAGCCCGCTGATCACCTTGCGAGAGATGAGCCCGATCGAACGCGAGGCGCATCTTGCCGACTACCGCAAGGGATTCACCATCAATCCCTGCAACTGAACGAGACGGGAAGGAGCCCGCGCGGCTGGCTCCTTCCATTCTCCCCAGAAGATCTGCAAGCCTTGGTTTGAGGAGGCCCTCATGGGCGCGCCCGCTAATGTCGTTCGCCTGCAACCGGTAGGCATTGAGTTCGAGGTCGAGGAGAACGAAACCGTTCTTGACGCCGCCTTCCGTCAAGGCATTGCGCTGCCTCATGGTTGCAAGGAGGGTCAGTGCTCGGCCTGCAAATGCGTTCTTACCGAGGGCGACGTCGAGCTGAAGAAATATTCGACTTTCGCGCTCAACGAGATGGAACGTGGCCAGGACTACATCCTGTTGTGTCGAACGCTGGCCTACTCGGATCTTGAAGTGGAACTCCTCAACTATGACGAGGAGGTGTTGTCGAAATCGATCCCAGTCAAGGAGTTTACGGGCACGGTCACAAGCGTCTCCGCACTGACCCACGACATTCGGCGCCTCGAAATCTCGCTGGAGCAACCTCTGAAGTTCTGGGCGGGTCAATATGTCGACATCACGCTCGCGGGGGCAGAGACGATTACGCGCTCGTTTTCCATGGCAAATTCGCCGGACGAAAGCCAAAAACTCGCATTCATCATCAAAAAGTACCCGAACGGACGCTTCTCCTCGCGGCTCGACGGAGACCTCGCTGTCGGAACCACGGTCGGGATCAAAGGACCTTACGGGACCTGCTTCCGACGAGAAAACAGAAGCGGAGCCATGATCCTGGTCGGTGGCGGATCGGGAATGTCGCCGCTGTGGTCGATCCTGCATGATCATATCAGCTCCGGCGAAGTGCGGCCGCTGCACTTCTTCTACGGAGCGCGGACGCAAGCGGACCTTTTCTATCTCGATCGTTTCGCCGAACTGTCTGCAAAGCATCCGGACTTCACGTTCGTGCCGGTGCTGTCGCATGCGGCCGACGACACGGCCTGGCGCGGAGAGAGAGGGTTCGTACACGAAGTGGTCGGAGCTCACCTGCGCAACTCGGGGTATGGCGAAGACGTCGACGTCTATGCCTGCGGACCATCACCGATGATCGAGGCGCTGACGCCAGTGCTGCAGATGAACGATGTCGAGTCCGACCGCATCTTCTTCGACAAGTTCACACCAGCGAACAACTGAGACTTTCTGAGTTCCGATCGAGCGTTTGTAGAGCCCACCAAAGGGAGGAGGAAGACGACCATGACTGCCGTTCAAGGTGCTTCAGCGAAATCCGGTGCAGCAGGCGCTGCGGTGTTTCCGGATTCGGACAGCCGCAGGTACAGATACTTCGAGCCGCGCAGCAAGCGGGCGACGCACTATGAGGACGTGACCGTCGACGTGCAGCCGGATCCGGAGCGCTATCTGCTGCAGGATTGGATCATTTCCTTCCCGAACGGGAAGGGTGCCTACACCAAGGAAAACACGGCCGCACTCAGCTCAAACTGGCACGCTTTCCGTGCTCCCGACCAGGAGTGGGAACGCACTCACTACCAGCGCCAGGCTAAGATCGAGGCGATGGTTCAAGCGGTGATTGCCAACGGACGCAAGTCGGGCGCGCCGAAGGCCTTCAACAAGGCATGGATCAAGATCCTGCAAACCCACCTCGGTGCGTGGAAACATGTCGAGTTCGGGCTCGGCACGTCGCTGATGCAGGCCCAGCGCTACGGCTACACCCAGATGATCAACAACGCGACTCTGACGAACTCGTCCTACAAGCTTCGCCTGGCGCAGGATATCACGCTCTACCTCGCCGAAATCGGAATGGACATTCCGGGCTTCGACGACACGGCGGGCAAGCGTGCCTGGCTCGAAGACAAGGGCTGGCAGGGTGCCCGGGAAGCGATCGAGTCGATCATGGGCTCGGCCGACTATCTCGAGCAATATTTCGCCACCAACATCGTGTTCGAGCCGCTCGTCGGCGAATTGTTCCGCAGCGGCTTCCTGATGCAGGTAGCTTCGTCGAACGGTGATTTCATCACGCCGCCGGTCATTTCGGCAGCGGAAGCCGACTATGAGCGCAATCTCGCGAACACGATCGACCTGATGCATCTGCTGGCGACCGATAACCAGCATGCAGCCCACAACAAGAAGCTGTTCCAGAGCTGGGTGAACAAGCATGTGGCGCTCGCCAACAAGGCGGCCGCCGGCCTGCAGCCAATTTGGTCGCAGCCACACTCGAAGTCGGTGCAATACGCCGACGCGCGAGCGCAGTCAGTCGAACGTATCACGAAGATTCTCGGCGAGCTCGGCCTCGTCCTTCCAAAGGAGTAAGTTGCAATGTCCGTTGCTTCCAGAAGTGCGACTAACCAGAACATCTTCCAGAAGATGGGAGACATCGTCTTCGAACAGACGATTTCCCATCAGTGCGGCGTCACCATGAATGACAGCGTTGAGGCGCGTGCCATCGCCGAATTCATGGGCAAGAAGCCGAATGTGACCGTGACCTACCAGCCGGCCCTGATCCGCATCGACGGCGAGGGCAAGCTGATCTTCAAGATGGATGAAATCAGCGACATCCTCGGGAAAGAGATGACGGCCGAGATCTTCGAAGTGAACACCTCGACCCACTACGGCCGAATGGTCCGCATCGACGACAATACGGTGACCTTGTTCGGCAACATGGACGAGGTGTTCGAATACATCGAGTGAGTCTCCCTGACTAGGTGGAGCCGCATCCCCAGCGTCTGTGGCTCCACCGCTTCTCGCAGTTTTATAGCGCAGTCATGGCGCTCGGATTGATCGAATAGGCGAACCAAGAACTCCTGGAGACCATCATGTTCATAACTCCCACCGGCGAGGAAGTTTTCGTTATCGACGGTCATACCCATTTCTGGGACGGCAGTCCGGCGAATCAGCTCAACATCCACGGCAAGCAATTTATTGATTGCTTCTACGCCTACCACACCTCGCTCAGCCCGAAGGACAAGCTCTGGCCCAAGGATCAGTTCGAGAAATACAGCGCCGAGCAGATGTATCAGGACCTGTTTGTCGATGGTCCGGACGACATGGCCATCGTGCAGTCGACCTATCTGACGGAATTCTACAAGAACGGCTTCAACACGATCGACCGCAACGCGGAGATGGCGAAGAAGTACAAGGACCGCTTCATCGTCAACGGCGCCTTTGATCCGCGCGATGGTGAGCGAGCGCTTGAGTACATTCACTACATGAAGGAGACATTCGGCATCAAGGGCGTCAAGCTCTACACCGCCGAGTGGAAGGGCGACTCGCGCGGTTGGAAGCTGACGGATCCCAACGCCTATCGTTGCTTCGAACTCTGCCAGAAGCTCGGTATCACCAACATCCACGTCCACAAGGGACCGACCATCATTCCGCTGGACAAGGATGCATTCGATGTCCACGACGTCGACCATGCGGCGACCGATTTCCAGGGCCTGAACTTTATCATCGAGCACTGCGGCTTGCCGCGGCTTGACGACTTCTGCTGGATCGCGGTGCAGGAGACGAATGTCTACGGCGGCCTGGCGGTGGCGCTTCCGTTCATCCACGGACGTCCGCGCTATTTCGCCGAGGTGATCAGCGAACTGCTGTTCTGGGTCGGTGAGGACAAGCTGCTTTTCGGCAGCGATTACGCCATCTGGACGCCCCGCTGGCTGGTCGAGAAGTTCTGGAACTTCGAACTCCCGGAAGATCTGAAGCAGGAGCACGGCGTCGATCTCACCCCGCAGGCAAAGAAGAAGATTTTGGGCCTTAACGCCGCGCGCCTCTACGGCGTCGACGTCGAGGCGCAGAAGGCGAACCTTGCGAAGAAGGTTCACGCGGCGGCGGCGGAGTAGGGAGTATGAACGCGCCCCTCCCTCCGCTTGACCGGAAGACCAGCGAGGTGTGGGGGCGCCTCACGCTGGTGACGGATCCGGAGCTGGACGAGTCGGTAACCTCGCTTGGATTCATCGAACTTGTCACCGTCGACCATGATGATGGCGTCGATATCGTCTTTCGGCTGCCGACTTACTGGTGTTCGGCGAACTTCGCGTTCCTCATGGCGGATGACATGCGCCGGGCGGTTTCTTCGCTTCCGTGGGTTCGCGAGGCGCGCCCACAACTCCGGGATCACATGGTGGCGGAGCAAATCAATCGCGGCGTCAGCGACGGAAAATCATTTGGCGAAGCGCTCAAAGACTTTGCGGCCGGAGGCTCGCTGGATGAGGTACGAGACAAGTTCCGCCGCAAGGCCTTCGAGCGGCGGCAGGAAGTCATGATATTGGGGTTGCGGGAGGTGGGTTACGACGATTCCGCGATCTGTCAGATGAATCTGAGTACCTACGACCAGGTCGAGTCCGGCTCGGAAGAATTCGCGCGCCAGAAGCCACGCTATCGGGAGCTTCTGGTCGAACGCCGCCTCGCCTCGCTTCCCGACGACAGGGCCTTTGTAACCTACGAGGGCCATCCGGTCGAGCGTCATGAACTCGCCGCATATCTGCAGCGGTTGCGGGGAGTACGCATCAACATGGAGTTCAACAGCTCGTTGTGCAGAGGCCTCCTTGCTGCGCGTTATCGCGAACTCGATGCAGGTCATGGCGGGCGGACATCGGTCAGTGAAACTCGGTGTGGAGGCTGCGGCAGCGGTTGTGCGAGCCGCCGTTCTGCAGCGCTACAGGTACCGGGCCAAGAGCATTCTACCGTGTGTGCATGATGTCGCGGCCTCAGCATTTGCCACGCCAACAACCGAAGCGACCGGCAAGGCCGCTCAACCACGCCAACGAGAGACGACCCTGAGGGAGGGGATACGATGCCCAAAGTTCTGCTACACGACATTGAAGCCCGTCGAGCACTTGCGCGCGGGGTTCAGAAGCTCGCCGCTGCGGTCGAAGCGACGCTCGGACCAAAGGGCATGAATGCCATGGTTGACCGGCCAATCGGCACACCCATTGTCTCGCGTGACGGCGTCACCATTGCGTCCGAAATCGAACTACCGGATCGATTCGAGAACATGGGCGCACAGGTGGTGCGCGAGGTCTCGATGCAGACCAACGAGGTCGCCGGTGACGGCACCACCACGGCTATGGTGCTTGCCAACGGGCTCATTCAAGGGGGCGTTGCGGCTCTCGAGCGTGGCGCCAAGGCGGTTGATTTGTGCAAGGGGATCGACAGGGCGGTCGAGGTGGTTGTCGAGGCCTTGAAGAGCTCCGCGACCGCCGTATCGGATCGCAAGACGCTGCAGGCGGTAGCGACGATCGCGTCGACCGATTCTCACCTCGGCGGCCTGGTCGCCGAGGCGGTGGAGCGTGTCGGCAAGGACGGCATCATCAGCTCCGACTACGGGCTGACCACGAGCACGACCCTTGAGGTCGTCGAAGGGATGTCGTTCGACCGCGGCTACATCTCCCACCACATGGTAACGGACGTCGAGAAGATGGAAGTCGTGCTGGACCAGCCCTACATTCTTCTGACCGATCTCAAGATCAAAGCGCCGAGTGAGCTGGCGGCGGTGCGCGGGACGGTCGCCTCGACTGGTCGGCCGCTCGTCATCGTCGCCGAGGAGATCGCGCCAGAAGTCGTGGTCACGCTGCTTGGCGATGGCAACCGGGGCAAAGTGCTCGTGGTCAATCCGCCCGATTATGGTCACTGGCGCAAAGCGATGATGGACGACCTCGCCATCATAACCGGGGGACGGGTCATTGCCCGCGAACTCGGCGGCAAGCTGGAGGATGCGGGGTTCGGCGATCTCGGCACCGCGCGACAGGTTCGGGCTAGTGCGCGCGAAACGGTCATCATTCGCGGCGGGGGCGACGACGCGGCGATTGCGGCGCGGCGTCAGCAGGTAGCGAAGCAGTACGATCTGGCCCCGCCAAACATTGAACAAGACAAGCTCAGGGAGCGGCTGGCGAAGCTGTCCGGCGGGACAGCCGTAATCTTTGCGGGCGGCGTGACGCCCGTCGAGCAAAAACGGACGATCCAGTTGATCGACGATGCGCTCAATGCGGCGCGTGCCGCGGCCGAGGAGGGCATCGTGCCTGGCGGCGGCACCGCATTGGCGCAGTGCGCGCCGGTGGTGGTACGCACGCTCGGCAATCTCAATGGCGACCTGGGCGAGGGCATCAGGCTGGTCCGCGAGACGTTGACGCGTCCGGCCGCGTTCATCGCCCGGAATGCGGGCCATGATGCGGAGAAGGTCGTGGCCGACCTGCAGAGCGCACCGGCGGGCGTCGGATTCGACGCCGCCAACGGAATATTCGTCGACATGGTTTCCGCCGGCATCGTCGACCCCGTCCGGGTGACGTATTCGGCGCTTCGAAACGCCGCTTCCGTTGCCACACTGGTGCTGACCACCAACACGCTGGTTGCCGATGTGCCGGAGCACATCGATCCGACACAGGGACCAGCACTCGGCGGCGGGGCAGAGAAGCTTGGACGCGCATGAGGCATCTGTACGCGGTCCGTGTTCCGCCGGGCCGTCTAAGGATCCGGCGAGCGGGACATGGTGCGCCAATATTCGGTTCTGTCGTGGATCCGAGTGCGCAGCGACCGGTTGGTCGAACGCCTCGGCAGCGAAATCATCACCAGGAGGGGGAAGTTATGCGTAAGTATGTTGCAGAATTCATCGGCACGTTCGCGTTGGTGTTCTTCGGCTGCGCGACCGTGATCTTCATGCGGGCCGAGGTTGGGTTGCTGGGCGTGGCGTTTGCGTTCGGGCTGTCGGTGGTCGCGATGGCCTATTCGATCGGGCATATTTCCGGCGCTCACCTCAATCCGGCCGTCAGCCTCGGCGTGCTCGTCGCGGGCCGGATGTCGCCGCGGGATTTCGCCGGCTATATCGTCGCCCAGTTTGTCGGGGGAATCGCGGCTGCAGCCGTGTTGTATCTCATCGCCGAGGGCAAGGTCGGAGGCTACGACATCGCGGCGAACGGTTTTGCCCAGAATGGCTGGGGTCAGTACGGCGTGCTCTCGGCGTTCGTGTTCGAGGCGGCGGCTACTTTTCTGTTCTTGACGGTGATCCTTGGCGCAACGCAAAACGGAGCGACGTCCGCCTATGCCGGCTTGGTAATCGGTCTTACGCTGGTTGCCATCCATCTTGCCGGCATTGCCGTATCGGGCTCATCGGTCAATCCAGCGCGCTCGCTGGGTCCCGCATTGTTTGCTGGCTCCGACGCGCTATCGCAGGTGTGGCTGTATTTTGTGGCTCCGTGCTTTGGAGCTGCGCTGTCGGGTTACGTCTTCAAGGCCGGCGTAACGCGCCAGATGGTAGCAGCGGCTTGACCGTCGCGATCGAATGATTGGACGGTGACAACGACCTAGAACCAGCTACAATCTTGGAAGCTCCGGCGTGAGCCGAAGGAGGCGGAGCATAAGCCTCCACGGTCGTCCGACCAAACCGGAGCAGGAGGAACGGGAATATGGTCCACATCATTTCCAAGCGAGGTGGTCCCCACCGGGAACAGGTGGCGGCAAAGGCCTTCATTCAGAAGAACCGAACAAAGATCGACGCGCTTGCCAATCATCTCACGGGTGGACGATGGCAGCAGTTGCGCAATCCCGCACCTCCTCCACAGCCGCAACCATCAGGCAAACTCTGGTACACGCCGCCAGGCCGTCCCAAAGAGACGGAACCCTATGTGCGGATCAGCTTGAACGGCCGTGTCGTGATCGCTGATCTCGCGTCGGGGCGACAGCTCCATTTTGTGGGCGAACTGCGCGGAAAGGGCCAATTGCGCTACTTCGCGCTGGCGACCCGCGAGAATGGGATTTTCGAGCCACTCGACGACGGACTGTGCAAAGTCCTCGCCGACCTCGAGGGGGTGGGTGTGCCGGACGAGGTGTCCGAAGAGCACCTGGAACGGATCATCGCAGGACGCCTCGGGTTGGACGTGATCGACAAAAGCGTCGAATGATCCCGTGAGCCCGGCCGATCGGGTTGCCGTTTGCCAATGTACGTGTGGGTGCTCCAATGCTGACGGAAACGCTCATGGCGAAGCCGCCGTTCTCCCTGGAAGGCTACAAAGTTCCGGCCGGCCTTGCCGGCGCGTCGGACGCCGATCAGGGGCGGCCATACGACGAGCGAGAAACCAACAAGGCGTGGGAAAACTTCCTGACCTTCGGAGACGTCAGGCGCGAGAACGCGCTGGTTCGAGGCGTCATCGAGGAATCATGGCAGCGCAGTGTCAAATCGGGGGTGAATGCGCATTGCAAGGGCAGCAATTTCGTCGCTTCGCCCGACGATCTCTATGAGTTGCGTCTGAAGAACGATGATTTGCTGGGTTCGAGTGCGCAGACCTTCCGCCGCGTCGCGGAGGTGCTTGGTGACGCGGCCACGATGGTGGTTATCACCGATAGGAACGGTGTCGTACTGGACGTGGGGGGCGATCAGCGGACGATAGATGCGGGGCACGATATTCGGCTCGAAGTCGGCGCCGCCTGGGGTGAAACGGTAACCGGAACCAACGGCATCGGTACGGCGCTCATCACAGGAAAGCCGGTTCATGTCCATGCCGCCGAACATTTTTCCGAAGGCATCAAGGCCTGGACCTGTGTCGGCAGCCCCATCCGCAGTCCTATCGATGGCAGCATCATCGGGATCGTCGATTTTTCCGGACCCCAGGCGATCTTTCATCGGCACAACGTTGCGCTGGCAGTGATCGCCGCCAACCACATCGAGCTTGCGCTCTCGGAGAAGATCCGTATCGAAAGAATACGGCTGCTTGAAGCAAGCATTTCGCGCATACCGGGGATGGCTAGCACGGACGGCGTCGTGATCCTTGATCGGTTCGGCCGGGTCGTCCACCACAACGACATGGCGTCAACTCGTTGGCGACGGATTGCGCAGGCTCGCGACTTGAGCATCGGGACGCAGATCCTTGCGAGCAGCGAGGGCTCTTTGACCAAAGACCTAGGAGCCTGTCTGAGTAGTGACTGGTCAAGAGGGTGCGAGTCTGATTCCCTACGTAG
>NZ_JBHMET010000039.1:0-159032 GCF_042430365.1 Bradyrhizobium erythrophlei | reverse complement strand
TGATCTCAGCTCCAGCCGCCGCGCCAGCGTTTCTACACGGCCTGTTTCGCCAGGACGACGATCGGAAAGTGAGCAGCAAACCAAACCCAGCCCACCGTGCGCCGCTCGCATAGCCTTCGTCCGTTTGCGCTAGTTGATCGACCCACCCAGCCTCTCCATAGTGCGGCCGCAACAGGGGGCTCCCGCCGGGGCCTTGCGGGCGGGAGTGCCGATGACTGAGGTGACAGCATCCGAAGAGATCGCCGACGACGCGCGGGCGCGCGGCAATGTGCTGCGGCTTGCCGCGGCTCAGGCGCTGACGGGCGCCAATTCGGCGGTGATCTTTGCGACCGGCTCGATCGTCGGTGCGACGCTGGCGCCCGATATCTCGCTCGCCACCGTGCCGCTGTCGATGTATGTGCTCGGCCTTGCCGCCGGCACGCTGCCGACCGGCGCGATCTCGCGCGCCTATGGCCGGCGGGTCGCCTTCATCATCGGCACCTTCTGCGGCACGCTGACCGGCGCGCTCGGCGCATGGGCGATCCTGCATTCATCGTTCTGGCTGTTCTGCGGCGCGACCTTCCTCGGCGGCCTCTATGGCGCGGTGGCGCAGTCCTACCGCTTCGCCGCCGCCGACGGCGCCAGCGCCGTGTTCCGGCCCAAGGCGGTGTCGTGGGTGATGGCGGGTGGCGTGTTCGCCGGCGTGCTCGGACCGCAGCTCGTGCAATGGACCATGGACGTGTGGTCGCCCTATCTGTTCGCCTTCTCCTTCGTGGTGCAGGCGCTGGTTGCGCTGGTCGCGATGGCCGTGCTGTCCGGCGTCGATGCGCCGAAGCCCGCGGCGGCCGACCTGCATGGCGGACGTCCCTTGCTCGAGATCGCGAAGCAGCCCCGCTTCATCGCCGCGGCGCTGTGCGGGGTCATCGCCTATCCGATGATGAACCTGGTGATGACCTCGGCGCCGCTCGCCATGAAGATGTGCGGCCTTTCGGTCAGCGATTCCAATTTCGGAATTCAGTGGCACATCGTGGCGATGTACGGGCCGAGCTTCTTCACGGGCTCGCTGATCGCGCGTTTCGGCGCGCCCGTCATCGTCGCGCTCGGGCTCGCGCTCGAGGCGGTGGCTGCGATGATCGGACTGTCCGGCCTATCAGCGCCGCACTTCTGGGCGACGCTGATCGTGCTCGGCGTGGGCTGGAATTTCGGCTTCGTCGGCGCCTCCGCGTTGGTCTTGGAAACGCACCGGCCGCAGGAGCGCAACAAGGTGCAGGCCTTCAACGATTTCCTTGTGTTCGGCATGATGGCGATCGGCTCGTTCTCCTCGGGCCAGTTGCTCGCCAATTACGGCTGGAACGCCGTCAACATGGTGGTGTTCCCGCCGGTGCTGCTCGGCCTTGTCGTGCTGGCGCTCGCCTCATTTGCGAAACGGCGGGCGAAGCTGCGGGAGGTCGACGAGTTTCCGGAGCCGAGCATCTAGCCATGATCCGAAAAAGTGCGCCGCGGTTTTTCGACAAGATCATGCCCATAAGGGTCACTTGCTGCCAACTGCTGACACTTCGATCGGCGTCGAAATGATCGCCTTGCACGGCAATTTACATCGTCAGGACAGACGATTCCTGTCATGACGATGTGAAGAGCAAGAGCAACGAATGGACGCATCCTCATACCCCACGCGCGACGAGAGCTCGCTCCGTTACGACGGCTGGCGCATCGTCGTCGTCTGCTTCCTGCTCGCGACCTTCGGCTGGGGGCTCGGCTTCTACGGGCAAAGCGTCTATGTCGCCGAGCTGCAACGGCTGCGCGGCTGGCCGGCGTCGCTGATCTCGTCGGGCACCACCTTCTTCTATCTGTTCGGCGCCGCGCTTGTCGCTTTCGTCAGCGAGGCGATCCGGGCGTTCGGTCCGCGCAACTGCCTGATCGCGGGCACTCTCGCGATGGCTGCGGCTGCGGTTGCGATCGGCGAGGTGCGCGAGCCCTGGCAGCTCTATCTTGCCAATGCGGTGCTCGCGTTCGGCTGGGCCGGCACCAGCCTCAGCATCATCACCAACACGCTCGGGCTGTGGTTCGACAAGAAGCGCGGCATGGCGATCAGCCTGGCACTGAACGGCGCCAGCTTCGGCGGCATCGCCGGCGTGCCGCTGCTGGTGGCGGGTATCGGCTATTTCGGCTTTTCGGGCGCGATGATCGCCGCCGCCGTGCTGACGGTCGTGGTGATGCTCCCGGTGATCCTGATCTTCGTCGGCCGGCCGCCGGCCCATCTGCATCACGTGACCGCGGCGGCCGCGGATGCACCGTCGGCGACACAAACCCGCGCGCGGGCGCTGCGCGACATAGGCTTTCTCTCGATCTCGATCGCGTTCGCGCTGGTGCTGTTCGCCCAGGTCGGCTTCATCGTCCATCTGATTGCGTTCCTGGATCAGGTGATCGGCCGCGAGCGCGCGACGGCGGCGATGGCGGCCTTGACGGCGATGGCCGTGATCGGCCGCGTCCTGTTCTCGTTCGTGATCGACCGGTTCAACCAGCGACTGGCGTCGGCGCTGTCCTTTGTCAGCCAGGCGATCGCGCTGGTCGTCATCATCAATCTGCGGAGCGACGTCGCGCTGATCGCGGCCTGCGCGCTGTTCGGCTTCTCGGTCGGCAATGTGATCACGCTGCCGTCGCTGATCGTGCAGCGCGAGTTCGCTCCCACCGCATTCGGCGTCTTGATCAGCCTGATCACGGCGATCAACCAGATCACCTATGCCTTCGGCCCCGGCGTGATCGGACTATTGCGCGACGCCTCCGGCAGCTACACGCTGCCGTTCTATGGCTGCATCGGCCTCGAGCTGATTGCCGCGGTGACGATCATGATGAGGGGAAGTAGCCCGGATGGAGCGAAGCGCAATCCGGGGACCTTGCCCGGATGACCCGGATTTCGCTGCGCTCCATCCGGGCTACGATCGCTACTTGCGCCGCGACAGCCGCACCGGCTTCGTCGCGCCGACCTTGCCTGATGCGGCTGCGCGCAGCAGGCGGCGGAAGGTGGGGCATTCCATGTGGCTCGGCGCGGGGCAGGCGGCGGCGTGGCGCAGGCCGTCGCGCATGGCGTTGAGCTTGCGGATCGTCCGGTCGAGCTCGTCGGCCTTGGCCGCCAGCATGTGGCGATCGATCCGCGGTCGGCCGTCGGGCGCGAACATGCGCGCGATCTCGTCGAGCGAGAAACCGGCGGCGCGCCCGAGCGCGATCAGCGCCAGCCGCTCCAGCACGGCCGGATCGAACAGGCGGCGCAGGCCGCGCCTTCCGTGCGAGGCGATCAGCCCCTTCTCCTCATAGAAGCGCAACGTCGAGGCGCGAACGCCAGACAGTTGTGCCACCTCCGCGATGTCGATGTCCTTCACGGGCCTTAACCTCAAGTTGATTTGAACTGGCAGAGTGTCGCCATCGACGTCGCCAAGGCAAGTAGCAAGACGGTCGGCGACGCAAGCAAAAGGATAGGATGATGGGCATCACGTCGACGGCAGATGACGAGCAGGCCAGACTCTGGAACGGCCCCGCTGGACGCGGCTGGGTCGAGGCACGGGACGTGCTCGAAGAGATCTTCAGGCCGTTCGAGGATCGGCTCGTCCGGGCCGTCTCGGGTGCTTCGGCGTGCCACGTGCTCGATGTCGGCTGCGGCACCGGCGGGACGACGTTTGCCGTCGCACAAGCATTGGGTCCGAGCGGGCACTGCACCGGCATCGACATTTCCGAGCCGATGATCGCGACTGCGCGCGCCCGCGCGGCGCGGAACGACGTTCCGGCGAGCTTCATCTGCGCCGATGCACAGACTTATGTCTTCGCGCCCGCGAGCTTCGACATGATCATCTCGCGCCTTGGCGTGATGTTCTTTGCCGATCCGGTGCGCGCCTTCGCGAACCTGCGCCACGCGGCTCGGCCGGGCGGCGCGCTCCGCTTCATCGCGTGGCGAGGTGTTGCGGAGAACCCGTTCATGACAACGGCGGAGCGCGCGGCGGCGCCGCTGCTGCCGAACCTTCCCGCACGTCGCCCCGACGGTCCGGGGCAGTTCGCCTTCGCGGATCGGCAGCGGGTTGCGGCGCTCCTCGAGGCGAGCGGCTGGAGCGCAATCGAGATCCAGCCGATCGACTTCGCCTGCAGCTTTCCGAAAGCCGAACTGGTCCGTTACCTGAGCTGGCTCGGGCCGGTCGGCGTGATCCTGCAGGGGATGGACGAGCCGGCGCGTCTGCGGGTGGTCGAGACCATCAGCGCCGCCTTCGCCCCCTATCTGCACGGCGAGGAGGTTCGTTTCACCGCGGCCTGCTGGATGGTCGCTGCACAAGCGCCGATGGAGGCTGCGTATGGTTGACGTAACGGACTATCTGACGTCGGCGGTCCTGGTCGGGACGGTGGCAACGGTCGTGATGGACGTCTGGGCGATGATCCGGTTGCGCCTGCTTGGCGTCCCGGCGCTGGACTACGCATTCGTCGGCCGCTGGCTCGGCCACCTCCCGCGGGGGCGCCTGCGCCACGATCGCATCGCCGCCTCGCCGCCGGTTCCTGGCGAGCGGCTGATCGGCTGGACCGCGCACTACCTGATCGGCATCGGCTTCGCCGGCCTGTTGATCGCGATGTTCGGCCTCGACTGGGTACATAATCCGACGATTGGTCCGGCGCTGCTGGTCGGGATCGGCAGCGTCGCCGCGCCGTTTCTGGTGATGCAGCCCGCAATGGGCGCAGGCCTCGCCGCGAGCCGCACGCCCAATCCCGCGGCCGCGCGGCTCCATAGCCTCGTGACGCATGCTGTGTTTGGCTTCGGGCTCTATGCCGGGGGCATAGCCATCAGTCTGCTAAGACTGTAGCCCGGATGGAGCGAAGCGAAATCCGGGGACCGTCTCAACGGATGCGGGGTCCCGGATTGCGCTTCGCTCCATCCGGGCTACGGATCTATGTCGCCCGCTGCTTCAGCAGATCCTCGAGATCGAGCCGGCGCGTGAACATCGCGAGCTTGCCGTCCGCGCTGCGCGGCCATTCGGCTTCGGGGCGGTCCCAGTAGAGCTCGACGCCGTTCTCGTCGGGATCGCGCAGATACAGCGCCTGGCTGACGCCGTGGTCGCTGGCGCCGTCGAGCGGGATGCCGGCCGACAGCACGCGGTGTAGCGCGTCGGCGAGCGCTGGGCGGGTCGGATAGAGGATCGCGGTGTGGTACAGGCCGGTGGTGCCGGGCGGCGGCGGATGGCCGCCCTTGCTCTCCCAGGTGTTGAGGCCGATGTGGTGGTGATAGCCGCCGGCCGAGATGAAGGCCGCGTCCGCGCCCAGGCGTTGCTGCAGCTCGAAGCCGAGCACGCCGCAATAGAATCCGAGCGCGCGTTCGAGATCGGCGACTTTGAGATGGACATGCCCGATCCGCGTGCCAGCGATGATGGGAGGATTTTGCGACATGTCATGGCTCCGTTTGCGTCAGCGCCTCGCCGGTTGGCGGCGAGGTCTCCCATCATATAGGCGCGAATGCGCCGACAGCGGAGCGGCCGATCCTGAAATCCAGGGTTTCCGGAACTGCCCTCCGCCGGCAGCAGGGGCAGGCCTATGCCAGCTCCGACAACTCGCCGCCGGGCAGTTCGAACTCAAACGTGTTCAGCGTCATCGACACCATCGTATAGTAGCCGCACAGGCCGATGATCTCGACGACGCCGCGCAGGGTCAAAAGTTCGACCGCCTCGTCATACAGTGCCTTGGCGAGGCCGTGGCCCTTATGCAGCGACTTGGCGACCTCGTAGATCATCTTGGCCTTGGGATCGTCGAAGGTCGGAATGCGGCGCACGCGGATGTCCTCGATGATCCTGGGATCGAGGCCGCCCTTCAGCGCGAGGCGCTTGTGCGCATACCATTCGTAATGCGCGGTCCAGTGCCGCGCCGTGACGAGGATCGCGATCTCCGAGAGCTTGGGTGGAAAGATGGTGTCGAAGCGCAGCACCTCGCCGAGCCGCGTGGCATGCCGCGCCATCTCCGGGCTGTTCAGCCAGGCCATCATCGGCGCCGCGCTTGCCGGCGATCGACTCGTCGTAGGTTTGTTTTTGGGCAGGGTTCATTTCGCCAGGCGAAAGCAGCTTCAGCCGCATGTCCGTTTCCTCTTGTTTTTCAAGCGTTACCCCGAACCGCGCATACACCCGATCGCGCGAGGTGACCACCGACGCCAGAGCATGGCGCGGTCGCAAGACATATTGAATTCCACTGGAGCGGAGAGCTAAGGTCGTTTTCAATTCGTCGATTTTGACCGGAAACGCACAATGGCTGACCTCGAAAAATTCCGCAATGAAACCCGCGCCTGGCTGGAGCAGAATTGCCCGCCCGAGATGCGCAAGCCGATGACATCAGAGAGCGACACGTTCTGGGGCGGCCGCAACGCGAAGTTCTCTTCCGACGCGCAGCGCGTCTGGTTCGAGCGGATGCGCGACAAGGGCTGGACCGTGCCGCATTGGCCGAAGGAATATGGCGGCGGCGGCCTCGACGGCGAAGAAGCCAAGATCGTGCGCCAGGAAATGGCCGCGATCGGCGCGCGCCAGCCGCTCACCTCGTTCGGCATCTCGATGCTCGGGCCGGCGCTGTTGAAATATGGCACCGAGGAGCAGAAGAAGGAGCATCTGCCGAAGATCACCGCAGGGCTGATCCGGTGGTGCCAGGGCTATTCCGAGCCGAATGCCGGCTCCGACCTCGCCTCGCTGCAGACCCGCGCCGAAAGCGACGGCGACCACTACGTCATCAACGGCCAGAAGATCTGGACGTCTTACGCCAACCATGCCGACTGGATCTTCTGTCTGGTCCGCACCGATCCGGCGGCGAAGAAGCACGACGGCATCAGCTTCATTCTCTTCGACATGACGTCGAAGGGCGTATCCACGAAACCGATCCTTCTGATCTCCGGTTATTCGCCGTTCTGCGAAACCTTCTTCGACAATGTGCGCGTGCCGAAGTCGCATGTCGTGGGCACCGTCAATCGCGGCTGGGATGTCGCGAAATATCTGCTGCAGCATGAGCGCGCGATGATCTCGGGGATGGGCGAGCGCGGCGTCGGCCGTCCGCTCGGCCAGATCGCCGCCGATTCCGTCGGCGCCGACGAACAGGGCCGGCTCGACGACGCCCAGCTGCGTGGCCAGATCGCGACCTTCGAGGTCGATGAGGCGGCGCTCGCCGCCGCGGCCGAGCGCGCGGTCGACCTCGCCAAGGCCGGCCAGTCGCATCCGGCGTTCTCCTCGGCGATGAAATATTACGGCACCGAGCTCAACAAGCGCCGCTACGAGATCCTGATGTCGGCCGGCGGCATCGACGCGCTGGAGTGGGAGAGCGAGCGCTCGAAAGGCGGCGCGCGGCCGCGCGCCTGGCTGCGCACCAAGGCGAACTCGATCGAGGGCGGCACCAGCGAGGTGATGCTCGGCATCGTCGCCAAGCGCATCCTCGACCTGCCGGGGGCGTGAAGCTCCGCCGTCATGGCCGGGCTTGACCCGGCCATCCACGTCTTTGCTGCGGCAGACTCAAGACGTGGATGCCCGGCCCAAGGCCGGGCATGACGACAGTTTGGAATTCAACTGAACGATCAACATCAAAGTTACCGGATCCATCAATGGCCCTCGTCCTCACCGAAGAACAATCCATGCTGCGCGACAGTGCGCGCGGCCTCATCAGCGACAAGGCGCCGGTGTCGCATCTGCGCGCGTTGCGCGACAGCAAGGACGCCACCGGCTTCTCGCGCGAGCTCTGGGCAACCTTCGCCGAAATGGGCTTCTCCGGCCTCCTGGTGCCGGAGCAATTCGGCGGCAGCGGGCTCGGCTGCGTCGAGGCCGGCATCGTCATGGAGGAGATCGGCCGCACCTTGATGCCGTCGCCGTTCCTCGCGACGTCGGTGCTCGCGGCCTCGGCGCTGTCGCGCGGCGGCAGTGCGGCGCAGAAGGCCCAGCATCTGCCCAAGATCGCCAATGGCTCGCTGCTCGCAGCGCTCGCGATCGACGAGGGCGCCAAGCATCGCCCGTTGCAGACGAAGTTGCAGGCGACCCGCTCCGGCAACGGCTTCAAGCTCTCCGGCGACAAGGCGTTCGTGGTCGATGGCCACACCGCCGATCTCCTGATCGTCGCGGCGCGCACGGCGGGTGCAGCCGGCGACAAGAACGGCCTGACGCTGTTCCTGGTTGATCCGAAGTCGAAGGGGCTCGCGGTCGAGCGCACCGCGATGGTCGATTCGCACAACGCGGCGCGGATCGTATTCGACAATGTCGAGGTCAACGCCGACAGCGTGCTTGGCGAAGTCGACCAGGGCCATGGGCTGCTCGAGAGCGTGCTCAACATCGGCCGCGGCGCGGTCGCGAGCGAAATGGTCGGCCTAAGTGAAGAGGTGTTCGGCCGCACCGTGACCTATCTGAAGGAGCGCAAGCAGTTCGGCAAGCCGATCGGCGAATTCCAGGCGTTGCAGCACCGCGCCGCCCAGCTCTATATCGACATCGAGATCACGCGCGCGGCCGTCCTGAAGGCCTTGCAGGCGCTCGACACCGACGTCGAGAAGGCGGGCAGCGCGGTGGCGGTGGCAAAGGCGCGCGCCGGCACCACCGCGACGCTGGCCGTGCAGGAAGGCGTGCAGATGCACGGCGGCATGGGCATGACCGACCAGTTCGACATCGGCTTCTTCATGAAGCGCGCCCGCGTCTGCCAGGAGCTGTTCGGCGACAGCAACTTCCATGCAGATCAGTTGGCACGCGGGAAGGGGTATTGAGCAGGGAGCGGCGTCGCCGTGTGACACCCTGTCATCGCCCGGCTCGACCGGGCCACCCAGTATTCCAGAGACAGTCGTGCTTGAGCGGAGAGGCCGCAGCGTACTGGATCACCCGCTTTCGCGGGTGACGACAGTGTCACGCATGGATGTAGCTCCCGTCATTGCGAGCGAAGCAAAGCAATCCATCTCGCCGCTTGCCGGGCATGGATTGCTTCGTCGCCATCGCTCCTCGCAATGACGGCGGAGAGTGCCGTCACCGGATCGGCGGCGCGTACTGGATGCCGCCGGCGCTCCAGAGCTGGTTCATGCCGCGCGGGATCTTGAGCTTCGAGCCGCTGCCGACATTGCGGTCGTAGATCTCGCCGTAATTGCCGACATGCTTGATGATGCGCACCGCCCAGTCCTTGGTCAGGCCGAGATCCTCGCCATAGGCGCCGTCAGTGCCGACGAGGCGCATCACCTCGGGCTTCTTCGACTTCAGCGCCTCGTCGATGTTCTTCGAGGTGATGCCGAGCTCCTCGGCGTTGATCATGGCGTAGAGCGTCCACTTCACGATCATCATCCAGTCGTCGTCGCGTAGCCGGACCACCGGCGCGAGCGGCTCCTTGGAAATGATATCGGCCAGGATGACGTGGTCGTTCGGCTTTGAGAGGTTGAGTCTCAGCGCATAGAGCTGCGAGGCGTCGGCGGTCAGCGTGTCGCACTGGCCGGAATCGTAGGCCTTCACGACCTCCTCCAGCTTGCCGAACTTCATCTCCGTGTACTTCATGTTGTTGGCACGGAAATAGTCGGCGAGGTTGAGCGCCGTCGTGGTCTCGGCCTGGACGCAGACCTTGCTGCCGTCGAGGTCGAGCGCGGAGTCGATCTTGCGCGCGCGGGGCAGCATGAAGCCCTGGCCGTCATAATAGGCGACGGCCGGGAAATAGAGGTCGTAGTTGGTCTCGCGCGACATGCTCCAGGTGGAGTTGCGCGAGAGGATGTCGACCTTGCGGTTCTGCAGCTCCTTGAAGCGCTCGCTGGCGTCGAGCGGCACGAACTTCGCCTTCGACGGGTCGTCGAAGATCGCCGCCGCCACCGCGCGGCAGAAATCGACGTCGAAGCCGGTCCAGTTGCCCTTGTCGTCCGGGTTCGAGAAGCCCGGCAGGCCCTTGTTGACGCCGCACATCACCTCGCCGCGGCGGATGGTGCGCTTCAGCGTGCGCGTGTCGTAACGTTCATAGGTGATGGCGGCGGCAGCAACCAGCACGGCGACCGCGAGCCCGATGGTCAGGCCGCCTCGAAATGTGCGCATGGATTTTCTCTCGCGAATGATCGGGAAAAGGGATCGAAAGCGGGGTGAGGGTTACAGTTCGGGCTTCTGCCGGACGATCACCTTGGTGCCGACGGGCACGCGCTCGTAAAGATCGGCGACATCGTTGTTGACCAGGCGGAAGCAGCCGGAGGAGACGGCGGTGCCGATCGTGTCGGGCCGGTTGGTGCCGTGGATGCGGTAGACCGTGGTGCCGAGATACATGGCGCGGGCGCCGAGCGGGTTACCGGGGCCGCCGGCCATGAAGCGCGGCAGATAAGGTTGGCGCGCGATCATCTCCGGCGGCGGCGTCCAGTCCGGCCATTCGGCCTTTCGGGTGATGTTCAACAGGCCCTGCCACTGAAAACCTTCGCGGCCGACGCCGATGCCGTAGCGGATCGCGCGGCCATTGCCCTGGACGAGATAAAGATGGCGCTCGGCGGTGGCGACGATGATGGTGCCCGGCGCCTCGTTGGTGCGGTAATAGACGACCTGCTTCTGCCATTCCGGATCGAGCTCGTAGGCGTCGTCAGCGATCAGGCCGGGCTCGTCGGCATCGGGGCGCTTCTGCGCGAAGCTTTGCGATGTCGACAGCACGAAGACAACAGCGGCGATCAACATCCAAACCAGGTGACGAAGGTTCGTCATGCAAAGCTCTCCTTGTTGGCGCGGGGCCAAGTGGTTGCTCCACCCAAATGCGCAAGCATCAAATCTCAGTGACAGCTTGATGGCAAGTTTAGGGCAGCGCGGCTGATACCTCGCTGTAATGCCTCTGTTTTTCGTGGCACGGGAGCCGCGCCGGCCGCGCAACCTGGCCTATTTCGGCGCGATCCAGAGTCGGAGGGCGAAGGAAATCAGCGCCACCGTGCCGACGCCGCTGAGCCAGAGCGCTGCGAACCACAACAGGCGCTGCCCAAGCGGAGGTGGGCTGGGATCGGCCGGCATCAGTGATATCCGCTCTCGGGCCGCACCTTGCCGCGGAACACCCAATAGGCCCAGGCGGTGTAGCCGAGGATCAGCGGGATCAGCACCGACACCCCGAACAACATGAAGATCTGGCTGTTCTCCGGCGCGGCCGCCTGCCAGATCGTGATGCTCTGCGGCACGATGAACGGATACATGCTGATGCCGAGCCCGGCATAGGACAGCGCGAACAGCACGAGCGACAGGAAGAACGGCTGGTAGTCGTACTTGTTGGCAAGCGCGCGGAGCAGCAGTGCCGTGACCGCGGCGACCGCGATCGGCACCGGTGCGGTCAGGATGATGTTGGGCCAGGCGAACCAGCGCTGCGTGTACTGCACATGCAGGAACGGCGTCGCGATGCTGACGAGGCCGATCGCCCCTAACATCGCGATCAGCAGCACCCAGCTCAGGTGATAGGCGCGGTCGCGCAAGGCCCCCTCGGTCTTCATCACGAGCCAAGTCGCCCCAAGCAGCGCGTAGCCGATCACGAGCGATATGCCGGTCAGGATGCTGAACGGCGTCAGCCAGTCCCACCAGCCGCCGCCGTAATGGCGTCCCTCGACATGGATGCCCTGCAGGATCGCGCCGAGCGCGATTCCCTGCGCCAGGGTGGCGAGCAGCGAGCCGCCGGCAAAGGCGAGATCCCAGCGGTTGCGGTGGGCTTGCGTGGTGCGCCAGCGGAATTCGAAGGCGACGCCGCGGAACACGAGACCAAGCAGCATCGCGATCATCGGGGTGTAGAGCGCCGGCATCAGCACCGAATAGGCCAGCGGGAACGCCGCCATCATGCCGCCGCCGCCGAGCACCAGCCAGGTCTCGTTGCCGTCCCAGACCGGCGCCACGCTGTTCATGATGACGTCGCGATCGGCCTTGTTCGGGAACAGCGGAAACAGGATGCCGAGGCCGAGGTCGAAGCCGTCCATCACGACATAGACGAACACGGCAAAGGCGATGATGAAGGCCCATATGGTGGCAAGGTCGATGGCAAGGCTCATCGTGCGCCCTCCACGGCTGCACCCGCAGCCGGCGTGATGCCGGCGGCGCGCGCGGGCGCGTCGTGCGACGGCCCCTCTTCGCCCTGGTGCGGCGGCTGCGCCATCAGCCGCAGCAGGTAGATCACGCCGGCACTGAACACGGCGAAATAGACGATGATGAAGGCGACCAGCGACGAGCCGACCGCAGGTGCCGCGAGCGGCGAAGCGGCATCGGCGGTCCGCAGCAGGCCGTAGACGGTGAACGGCTGCCGCCCGGTTTCGGTCGTGATCCAGCCCGCCAGCACGGCGATGAAGCCGGCCGGGCCCATCAGCATCGCGAAGCGATGCAGCAGGGGCGACTGATACAACTCGCCGCGTAACCGCATCGCGAGGCTGAACAGGCCGAGCCCCATCATCAGGAAGCCGAGGCCGACCATCACGCGGAAGGACCAGAAGGTGATCGGCACCGGCGGCCAATTCTCCCGCGGCACGGTGTCGAGGCCGGCGAGCGGTGCATCCAGCGAATGCTTCAGGATCAGCGACGACAGCTTCGGCACTTCGATCGCGAACTTCACCTTCGCGTCGGCCTGATCGGGCCAGCCGAACAGGATCAGCGGCGCGCCGTCCTTGTGGCTCTGGTAGTGGCCTTCCATCGCCATCACCTTGGCCGGCTGATGCTCGAGCGTGTTGAGGCCGTGCTGGTCGCCGGCCAGGATCTGGATCGGCGCCACCAGGGTCGCCATCCACATCGCCATCGAGAACATCACGCGGGGACCGGCGAGATGCTGGTCGCGCAGCAGATGGTAGGCGCCGACCGCGCCGACCACGAGCGCGGTGGTCAGATACGCCGCCAGCACCATGTGCACGAGGCGATAGGGGAACGATGGATTGAAGATCAGCTTCAGCCAGTCGGCGGCGATGAATTGCCCGTCGGCATTGACGGCGTGGCCGGCCGGCGTCTGCATCCAGGAATTGGCCGACAGGATCCAGAACGCCGAGATCAGCGTGCCGATCGCGACCATCAAGGTCGCCAGGAAATGCAGCCTGGGGCCGACGCGCTTGAGGCCGAACAGCATGACGCCGAGGAAGCCGGCCTCGAGGAAGAACGCGGTCAGCACCTCATAGGCCATCAAGGGGCCGATCACGGGGCCGGTCTTGTCGGCGAAGGCCGACCAGTTGGTGCCGAACTGGTAGGACATCACGATGCCCGACACCACGCCCATGCCGAAGGCGACCGCGAAGATCTTCAGCCAGTAATTGAACAGGTTGATGTAGCCCTCGCGCCCGGTCGCAAGCCATAGCGCTTCGAGCACCGCGAGGTAGCTCGCAAGTCCGATCGAGAACGCGGGGAACACGATGTGGAACGACATCGTGAAAGCAAATTGCGCGCGGGCGAGCGCGACCGCATCCCAGCCTTCGAGCATAACGCACCGTCCATCGTCGACCCGGCGTCACCTTACCACGCCGGAGCCGACGACAAACAGGGCGGATTGTCCACCGATCACAATGCGATTGGGTGCAATCGCATTGTGATCTCATCTCATTGTTTGAGCATGATCTTTACGGAAAACCGGTCTCCACTTTTCCGGATCATGCTCTAGCTATTGACGTTGAGCAGCTTTGCGATGGTGCGGTCGATCTCTCCGTACTGCCCCTCGCCGTCGTGCTGGAATACGATCTTGCCGTTCTGGTCGATGATGTATTGCGCCGGCCAATATTGATTGCGATAGGCGTTCCAGGTCTGCGAATTGTTGTCCTGCGCCACCGGATAGGTGATGCCGTGCCGTTTCAACGCGGCCTGGACGTTGGATGCGGAGTGCTCGAACGGGAATTCCGGCGTATGGACGCCGACCACGACGAGGCCGCGATCTTTGTACTTTGCGTAGAGCGCCGTCACGTACGGCAGCGTGTTGACGCAGTTGACGCAGCCATAGGTCCAGAAATCCACCAGCACGACCTTGCCGCGCAGATCGGCGAGCTTCAGCGGCTGCGAGTTGAACCAGTTGTTGATGCCGACGAAGTCGGGCGCGGTTTGGCTCGTCGTGGCTGCGGCCATCCGGATCGGGGCCGTTGGGACCGGCCGCGCCGGCGCATCGGCCTCTGAACAGAGGCCGGGAATGACGGCGCCACCCAGGCCAAGGCCTGCCACCAGAGCGGATACAGTCAGCATACGCAGGGTCATTGATGTCTCCTTCGCGATTTACAGGCCGATCTGGCCGTTGGGATAAAAGCGGGTCAGCCACGCCACGATCAGCGTGTCGTATTGCAGGTAGGAGAGCGCGGCGAAGGCGATGATCACCATGCCGAAGCCCTGCTGCAGGCGCGGCGCAATCCGCGCGACGCTGCGCACGCGGGTGGTGACGGCTTGGCCGCCATAGGCGATCGCCAGCATCGGGATCGCCGCGCCGATCGCGTAGGTGACGAGCTGTAGGCTCGCCCAAGCGGTGTCCTTCGAGGTTGCGACAATGGTCAGGATCGAGCCGAGCACGGGCCCGGCACAGGGCGTCCACACCAGGCCCAGCGTGCTGCCCAGCACGAAACCGCCGAACAGTCCTTGCGACGGCATGGCGTGACCGACGCCGCCCGTGGTGCTGGCGATCCGGCTCGACAGCGATTCGAATAATGCGGGCCAGATCATCAACAGCCCGAAGCCGGCGAGCAGCCCGGCTGCCCCGGTCCGCAGCACGTTCGGGTCGAAGTCAAAGGCGCGCGTGATCGCGCTCAGCAGCAACGCCACGAGAGAAAATGACATCACGAAGCCGAGCGCGATCATCGCGGGCCGCGCCTTGCCGGTCCGGCCTATCGATACCCCGAGCAGGATTGGCAGCATCGGCAGGGTGCAAGGCGCGGCGACGGTGACGACACCGGCGAGCAGCGCAAGGGCAAGACTCAGCATCGTGATCCGTCCATCAGAACTCCCGGCGCGCCATGGGGCCGCGCCGGGACGCCTGATGTTCTTCGCGAGGATGGCCTGTGCCGTTACGGCTGCCTGATGGCTATAGCCGTCACGTCTGTGTGACAGGAACCGCGTCCGGATTCACGAAGCCGCGTCGCTTCCTCAAGTGCCAGGACACGTGTCGCTTGAAGGGGGACCAAAGCAGAGCGACCCGGCTGGGGGGCATCCCAGCCGGGTCGTTGGAGGTACACTTGGGAGGTTAGAACGGGTTCAGCGGGACTTTATTCCGCCGGTGGGGGAGATCACGCAGACCTCCGAGGATTTCATGGCGCTGCAATCCACCACCTGCTCGCGGACCAGCATCACGCCGTCGCGCTGGGCAGCGCGGGGGGCGACGGTCTGGGCCGACAGCGAGGCCAAGGTGGAGACCGCACCGAGCGGGATAATGAAGGTGCGAAGGGAAGGCTTCAGCATGTCCACTCTCCTGTCCGGTTGGCGTTGCGTCGTTGGTAGTGGGTATAGGGGCCGAGTTTTTCAGGGTGATGTCGTCGATTGTTTCAATTGTTTCGTGGCCGGATTTTTTTGATTTCGAAGGCAATCACTGAAACTCTGTATCCTATCTAATATATTGAATTTGTTGCATTTTATGCCGCGACGCTATCCACGCCAGCAACCCTCAGGAGGTCGGCCAACTGCTTGCGGGCATAGAACATCCGGGTCTTCACCGTGCTCTGCGGGATGCCGATGATTTGCCCGGCCTCCTCGACCGACTTCTCATGGTAATAGACGAGATTGATGATCTCACGGTGCGCCGGCGACAGCTTGGCCACGCAGGCGCGCAGGATTTCGCTGGTTGTGGCGCGGTCCAGCGAGGCTTCCGGCGTATCGGCGCCGTCGGCGATCTCCAGCACGTCCTCCTGGTCGATATCCTCATGCTTGCGCTGGCGCAGCGCGGTCAGGGCCTTGAAACGGGCGATCGACAACAGCCAGGTCGACACCTGCGAGCGGCCCTCGAACTGGGCCGCGGTCCGCCAGACGTCCAGGAACACCTGGCTCACCAGGTCTTCCGCCATCGTGGTGTCGCGCACCATGCGCAGCACGAAGCGGTAAACCCGGACGTTATGACGGGAGTAAAGCACGTGCATCGCGGTCCGGCCGCCCTTGGCGATACTTGCGAGCAGCATCTCATCCGAGGTCGCGCGAGCCGCAGCAATGTGCTTCTTGGCTGCGTTGTTGATGGCGATGACGTTCGTCATGACAGACTCCCAATTCGCCGTTCGGCGGCGGTTCGTTGGGAGAATTGTTAGTTAGCCCCGGTTTCCGGATGTCTGCGCGAAAAGCGGAAAATGGTTTCGTGCGCAGGAGAATTGTTTCGTCGCGGGCCTTGCGACGAAACATTCGGGGTCAAAAAGCCAATCATTTCAATATGCGGAAAATTCGACGGGCCGGAATCGACGGTCTGGGAACGAATCCGACTCCAACGTCTTGGAGAGATCGGCCTTATTCTGCCGCCTGCAGGGTGGGGGCGGCCTTTTTGGGCGCGATCCAGAACGCGTCGGGCCGCTCGAACAGGAAATTGGCCCGCGCCGCCAGCGCCAGCCGCCAGATCAGGAGCGAACCGGCAACGCCGACCACCGTCACAACAAGCGAGATCAGGCCGATGTCGTGGATCACTCCGCTGCGCAGCAGGATGGTCCGCGTCGCGGCCATCGGCAGGAAGAAGGCGAGATAGATGACGATCGAATGCTCGCCGCAGAAGCGCAGGACGTTGAGCCAATGCGCCCGCGCCAAGAGCGTGCCGATCACGATGATCGCGCTGGCGCCGGCAAGCCCGAGTGCCAGCGAGACCAGCGGCCATTCGCTGGCGCCGGATGCGACCAGGCCGCCATTGACCAGCGCCCACAGCACAAGGCCGATCAGCGCCAGCGCGGGCTGCGCACGTGCGCGGTCCGACAGCGCGAACACATAATCGGCGAGGATGTAGCCGGTGTAAAAATAGACGAAGCGCGCACAGAACTCGTCGATCACGGTCCAGCCGGTTGCGAGGTGCGTCATCTCGAGCGCTGCGGCGAGCAGCCAGATGACGAACGGATGAACGTTGCGCGTCAGTTTCGTGACGACGAAGAAGATCGGCAGCAGATAGATGAACCACAGCGTGCCGAACGGTTCGATGAAGGATTCAAGATACATCAGGCCGACCTGACTCCAGCCCGATTCCGCGGCCAGCGACGGCGCCTTGAAGCCGAACTGGATCGTCACCCACAGCACGTAGAAATAGGCAAAGTGCATCACCTTGCGGTCGAGATAGGTGCGCCAGTCGCGATCGATCACGACTGAGAGGAAAAGCCCGGAAATCAGGAAGAAATCCGGCATCCGGAACGGTTTTGCGAAGGCGACGAAGACGTGCATGAAGCCGGTCTGATCGGCGGCCTTCTCCACGCCCAGCACTGAATGCATCATCACGACCATGACGATGCAGATGCCCTTGGCATAGTCGACCCAGTCGACGCGGCTGTGCGCGGCCTTGGCGGAACGATCTGTCGCAGCAGGTGTGCCGTTTGCGGTCATCTTTGTCCTGTTTCGGCTGTGGCGGCCGCATCATCGGCCCGAACCGTTTCTTTCTCCTTTATTCATACAAATGACATGCCGGGGTACCGCGCAATTCCACGTTTCCCTCGGCCGGCAAATGTTCTAAGAGGCGCTCGAATCCAAGCGGTCGTTAACCATAGGAAGCGGGTTGTTCCATGCGCATCGCCATGATTGGCACGGGTTATGTGGGGCTGGTGTCGGGCGCCTGCTTTGCGGATTTCGGTCACCAGGTGACCTGCGTGGACAAGGATGCGGGCAAGATCGCGGCGCTGCACCGCGGTGAGATCCCGATCTACGAGCCCGGTCTCGATGCGCTGGTGGCCGAGAATGTGAAGGCCAAGCGGCTCGAATTCACCACCGATCTCGCAGCACCTGTTGCCGAGGCCGACGCCGTCTTCATCGCGGTCGGTACGCCGTCGCGGCGCGGCGACGGCCACGCCGACCTCACCTATGTCTATGGTGCTGCCCGCGAGATCGCCGCCGCGCTGAAGGGCTTCACCGTCGTCATCACCAAATCGACCGTGCCGGTCGGCACCGGCGACGAGGTCGAGCGGCTGATCCGCGAGGCTAATCCGCAAGCCGACGTCGTGGTCGCCTCCAATCCGGAATTCCTGCGCGAGGGCGCCGCGATCCGCGACTTCAAATTCCCCGACCGCGTCGTGGTCGGCACCTCGGACGAACGAGGTCGCAAGGTGCTCGGCGACATCTACCGGCCGCTGTCGCTGAACCAGGCACCGGTGATGTACACGGAGCGGGCCACGGCGGAACTGATCAAATACGCCGCGAACGCGTTCCTCGCGACCAAGATCACCTTCATCAACGAGATCGCCGATCTCTCCGAAAAGGTCGGCGCCAATGTGCAGGAAGTGGCGCGCGGCATCGGCCTCGATAACCGCATCGGCACCAAGTTCCTGCATGCGGGGCCGGGTTTCGGCGGCTCCTGCTTCCCCAAGGACACCCGCGCGCTGATCAAGATAGCGCAGGACCACGACGTCCAGTTGCGCATCGTCGAGGCGGTGCTCGGCGTCAACGACAACCGCAAGCGAGCGATGGCGCGCAAGGTCGCCAACCTCGTCGGCGGCAGCCTGCGCGGCAAGACGATCGCCGTGCTCGGTCTGACCTTCAAGCCCGATACCGACGACATGCGCGAGGCGCCGTCGATCCCGCTCGTGACCGGCCTGCTCGACATGGGCGCGAAGGTGCGCGCGCACGATCCGGCCGGCATGGAGCAGGCGCGCAGCGAACTGCCGCAGATCGAATATTGCGATGATCCCTATGCGTGCGCCAAGGGCGCCGACGCGATGGTGCTGGTGACCGAGTGGGTGCAGTACCGCGCGCTCGACCTCGATCGCATCAAGGCCGAGATGGCGCAGCCGGTCGTGGTCGACCTGCGCAACATCTACCGCCCCGAGGACATGGCCGCCCACGGCTTTGCCTATGACAGCATCGGCCGCCCGCCGTCACGGGCGTAATGCTATTTCCGTCATGGCCGGGCTTGTCCCGGCCATCCACGTCTTGTTTCCTGTTGCACCTGAAAGACGTGGATGCCCGGGGCAAGCCCGGGCATGACGACGTGGTGAGAGTCATTGCCCCGCCAATTCGATAGTCCGCTCCCGATCGATGCCGTGCTCGACGAGCTCGATCGCACGCTCATCGACAATAACGCCGCGGTGCTGGTCGCGCCGCCCGGCGCCGGCAAGACCACGCGGGTGCCGCTCGCGCTGCTCGATGCGCCCTGGGCAAAGGATAAGAAGATCATCGTGCTCGAGCCGCGCCGCATCGCCGCGCGCGCCAGTGCGGAGCGGATGGCGAAGACGCTTGGCGAGCGCGCCGGCGAGACCGTCGGCTATCGCGTCCGCTTCGGCTCGAAGGTGTCGCGCGCGACGCGGATCGAGGTCGTCACCGAGGGCATTTTCTCGCGGCAGATCCTCGATGATCCCGAGCTCAACGGCGTCGCCGCGGTGCTGTTCGACGAATTCCACGAGCGTTCGCTCGACGCCGATCTCGGGCTTGCGCTGGCGCGCGACGCGCAGACCGGCCTGCGCGAGGACCTGCGTATCCTCGTGATGTCGGCAACGCTCGACGGCGCGCGCGTTGCAAGGCTGCTCGGCGACGCGCCGGTGGTGGCGAGCGAGGGCCGGGCGTTTCCGGTCGAGACCCGTTATGTCGGTCGCAAGGTCGACGCGCCGCTGGAGCGACAGATGGCCGACACCATCGTAACAGCGCTGCGCGCCGACGCCGGCTCGGTGCTGGCGTTCCTGCCGGGCGCGGCCGAAATCCGCCGCACCGAGACCTTCCTCTCCGAGCGCGTGCAGGATGCCTCGGTCGAGATCGTGCCGCTGTTCGGCGCGCTCGACGCCAGCGTGCAGGACCGTGCGATCGCGCCGGCGCCGAAGGGCATGCGCAAGGTGGTGCTGGCGACCTCGATCGCGGAGACCTCGCTGACCATCGAGGGGGTGCGTATCGTTGTGGATTCCGGTCTCGCACGAGTGCCGCGCTATGAGCCCGATATCGCGCTGACCCGGCTGGAGACGGTGCGCGCCTCGCGCGCGGCGGTCGATCAGCGGCGCGGCCGGGCCGGCCGCATCGAGCCCGGGGTCTGCTACCGGCTGTGGGACGAACCGCAGACCGCATCGCTTCCGGCCTACACCGCGCCAGAAATCCTGTCCGCCGACCTGTCGTCGCTGGTGCTCGACCTCGCGCAATGGGGCGTCAGCGATCCCTCCGGGCTCGCTTTCCTCGATCCGCCGCCGGCGCCGGCGTGGAAGGAGGCGAAGTCGCTGCTCAACGAGCTCGCGGCGCTCGACGGCGACGGCCGCATCACCGAAGAGGGCAAAAGCCTGCGCGCGCTGGCGCTGCCGCCGCGGCTGGCGCGCATGATCGTGGACTCCGGGCGCTTCGGAGCGGCCGGCGAGGCGGCCGAGATCGCCGCCATCCTGACCGAGCGCGGGCTCGGCGGCGACAGCGTCGATCTCGACCACCGGCTCGATCAGTTCCGCCGCGACCGTTCGCAGCGGGCGTCTAGCGCGCGCAGCATGGCGCAGCGCTGGGCCTCGCAGGTCGAGGACGCTGCTGGGCGTGAGCAAACAGACATTTCCACCGGCGTCATGCTGGCCTTTGCCTTTCCGGACCGCGTCGCGAAGAACCGCGGCAATGGCAGTTTCGTGCTCGCCAACGGCCGTGGCGCGGCCGTCGAGCAGACCTCGGCGCTGGCGCGCGCGCCTTACATCGCGGTCGCCGAGCTGACCGGCACCGCCGCCAGCGGCCGCATCCTCCTGGCGGCGCCGATCACGCAGGAGGAGATCGAACAACGCTTTGCCGACCAGATCGAGGCGGTGGAAGAGGTCGCGTTCGATCGCGGCGCGATGGCGCTGCGCGCCCGGCGCAGGCGCTCGCTGCACGCGATCACGCTGTCGGAGGCGCCGATGTCGCTGTCGCCGTCGGCCGAAACGGCGCGCATCTTCGCTGACGGCTTGATCGCCGCGGGCCTCGACCGGTTGCCCTGGTCGAAGCATTCCAAGCAATGGCGTGACCGCGTCATGTTCCTGCGCAGGGCCGAGGGCGAGAGCTGGCCCGATCTGTCCGACGCCGCGCTTGCCGCGGGGGCCGATGACTGGCTGGTGTCCGCGCTCTACGACAAGACCACGCTGAAGGACCTGTCCGCCGGCGACCTGTCGGACGCTCTGATGGCGCTATTGCCGTGGGACTTGCGCGCCCGGCTCGATCGCGAAGCCCCCACCCATTTCGAGGCGCCGACCGGCACCCAGCTTGCGATCGACTACGAGGCCGAGCAGGGGCCGACCATTGCCGTCCGCCTGCAGGAATTGTTCGGACTGAACACCCATCCCTCGATCGCGAAGGGCGCGGTGCCGTTGGTTTTGGAACTGCTGTCGCCGGCGCAGCGGCCGGTGCAGGTGACGCGCGATCTGCCGGGCTTCTGGCGCGGCAGCTACGCTGCCGTGCGCTCCGATTTGCGCGGCCGCTATCCGCGCCACCCCTGGCCGGAGGATCCCGCCAGCGCGATGCCGACAAGACGGGTGAAACCGCGCGGCACTTGAGCCATGACGCTGGCGAGCGTCCTCAAACAGTGGTTAGATTTACGCGTCGGGATCACGGGCTCGCACTTTGGGGAGGCCGCCTTGGAGATCAAGAACGCGTCGCCGTCGCTCTACAACGCGGATCTGGCGCCGGCACCGGTGCGCAATTGGGGTGCCTTCAGCATCTTCAACGTCTGGACGTCTGACGTCCACAGCCTCTGGGGATACTATCTCGCGGCCAGCCTGTTCCTGCTCTGCGGCAGCTTCGTCAATTTCATCCTGGCGATCGGGATCGGCTCGCTGGTGATCTTTGTCCTGATGAGCCTGATCGGCAATGCCGGGGTCAGGACCGGCGTGCCCTACCCGGTGCTTGCGCGTGCGTCATTCGGCGTCTGGGGCGCCAACATCCCGGCGCTGGTGCGCGCGATCGTCGCCTGCTTCTGGTACGGCGCGCAGACCGCGGCCGCCTCTGGCGCGATCGTCGCGCTGCTTACCCGCATGGACGTCTTCAAATCGTTCCACCAGTCGACCCATGTGCTCGGCCATTCCGGCCTCGAGGTGATCTGCTTTGTCGTGATCTGGGCGCTGCAGCTCCTGATCATCCAGCGCGGCATGGAGACGGTGCGCCGCTTCCAGGACTGGGCCGGTCCCGCGGTGTGGCTGATGATGCTGATCCTCGCGGTCTATCTCTGTATCAAGGCGGGCGGCATCTCGCTCACCGCGCCGATCCCGCAGGAGGTGCTTTTGGAGAAGACCAAGGATGCCGGCGTGCCGGGCGAGCCCGGAACGTTTGCCGCGCTGTGCGCGGTCGCCGCGACTTGGATCACCTACTTTGCCGCGCTGTACCTGAACTTCTGCGACTTCTCGCGCTATGCGCCCGATACCGCGGCGCTGCGCAAGGGCAACATCTGGGGGCTGCCGGTCAATCTGATCCTGTTCTCGCTGGTAGCCGGCGTGACCACGATCGCGGCGTTCAACGTCTATCACGAGGTGCTGCTGCATCCCGACCAGATCTCGGCTAAGTTCGACTCTTGGTTCCTGGCGGTGCTGGCGGCGATCACCTTTGCGGTGGCAACGCTCGGTATCAACGTGGTCGCCAATTTCGTCTCGCCGGCGTTCGATTTCTCGAACGTGTTCCCGCGCCACATCGACTTCAAGAAGGGCGGCTATATCGCGGCGCTGATTGCGCTCGTGCTCTATCCCTTCGCCCCCTGGGAAGGCAGCGCCGCTTCGTTCGTCGGGCTGATCGGCGCGACCATGGGGCCGATCTTCGGCATCATGATGGTCGACTATTATCTGATCGCGAAGGGCAGGGTGAACGTGCCGGCGCTCTACCAGGAGCACGGCGAGTACCGCTTCCAGAACGGCTGGAACGCCAGCGCGCTGATCGCCGCTGCCGTCGGCGCGCTGTTCTCGTCGATCCTGCCGAACTTCACCTCGATCCTGCCGGCCTGGTGGGCGGTCTATGGCTGGTTCTTCGGCGTCGCGATCGCGGGCGCGGTGAACTACGTGCTGCGTTCGGCGATGCCGAGCCCGGTCGCGAAGACGGTCTGAGGCGCTAGACCCTGACGAGAACCGGGTGAAGCGAGGAGGCCGACGCCGGAATCGGCCGTCTCTGCACACGCATTAACCGATCGCTCATCCTTTTCGCCAAAATTGCGGGGCCCTGCCCGGGGCGTCGCTCGCCGCGGGACGGCCGGCGTGGTCAAATTGCGTTTTCGGTTTTCCGAGTATGGTGTCATGCGTAACCTGATGATTTTCGCGGCCATCATGATCGGGCTGGGCACGTTCATGGCTCAGATGGCCAGCAAGATGACGCCCGCCTCCGCCACGACGGCGCAGAAAAGCGCGCCGGCTGCCGTGACCGCCGCCGAAGCCGGCGGCCGCACGCTGAGCATCCCCCGCGACGCCCGCGGCCACTTCGCGACCGACGGCCGTATCGACGGCCAGCGCCTCGACTTCATGGTCGACACCGGCGCATCGCTGGTCGCGCTGAACGAGAAATCCGCCGCGCGCTTCGGCCTGCGTCCGACGCCGGGCGACTACACCTCGCGCGTGACCACCGCGAACGGCACCATCAAGGCGGCGCGCGCACGCATTGCGATGATCGACCTCGGCGGTCTCGTCGTGCGCGACGTCGACGCCATGGTGCTGCCGGACGACGCGCTGTCGGAGAACCTGCTCGGCCTGTCGTTCCTCTCGAAGCTGAAGCGTTTCGAATACGCCAACGGCAGGCTCGTGCTCGAGCAATAGCATCGCCCCATCGTCGGGTTCGTGGCGGTGACCTGGCCGCCGCCAATTCTGCCGCAATTATCGGCCACCAGCCCTTACTCTCATCTTTCGCCGAAGCCTTGCATTCGCTAAGGCTGCGGCGATGCTCATCTGCACTCGACGATAAGGCCGTTCAATGTTTCCCAAGCCGAAATCCGCGCTGGTTCCGAATACCTATGCCTTCGAATCCGAGCCGATGGTGAAGCCGACCGGGTTTCGCGAATATGACGCGCGCTGGCTGTTCAACAAGGAAATCAACCTGATGGGCGTGCAGGCGCTGGGCATGGGGCTCGGCGCGCTGATCGCCGAACTCGGCGTCCGCCAAGAGATCGTCACCGGTCACGATTTCCGCGGCTATTCGGCCTCGATCAAATATGCGCTGATCTCGGGCCTGATCGCGTCCGGTTGCAAGGTGCATGACATCGGGCTTGCCGTCACGCCGATGTCATACTTCGCGCAGTTCGATCTCGATGTGCCGTGTGTCGCGATGGTCACGGCGTCGCATAACGACAATGGCTGGACCGGCGTGAAGATGGGCGCCAACCGTCCACTCACCTTCGGCCCCGATGAGATGACGCGACTGAAAGAGATCGTGCTGAATGCCGAATTCAAGAACAAGGTCGGCGGCTCCTATCAGTTCCACGAGAATTATCCGGCGCGCTACATCGCCGATCTCACCAACAGGCCGAAGCTGAAGCGCAAGCTGAAGGTGGTCGCGGCCTGCGGCAACGGCACCGCGGGCGCATTCGCGCCCCAGGTGCTGGAGGCGATCGGCTGCGAGGTGATCCCGCTCGACACCGAGCTCGATCACACCTTTCCGAAGTACAATCCGAATCCCGAAGACATGGAGATGCTGCACGCGATCCGCGATGCAGTGCTGGCGCACAAGGCCGATGTCGGCCTCGGCTTCGACGGCGACGGCGACCGCTGCGGCGTGGTCGACAATACCGGCGAGGAGATCTTTGCCGACAAGGTCGGCGTGATGCTGGCGCGCGACATGTCGGCGATCCACAGGGACGCACAGTTCGTGGTCGACGTGAAGTCGACCGGCCTGTTCGTCACCGACCCCGTGCTGCAAAAGCAGGGCGCGAAGACGGTCTACTGGAAGACCGGCCATTCCTACATGAAGCGGCGTACCAACGAGCTCGGCGCGCTCGCCGGCTTCGAGAAGTCCGGCCATTTCTTCTTCAACAAGCCGTTCGGCCGCGGCTATGACGATGGCCTCGTCTCGGCGATCGCGATCTGCGAGATGCTCGACCGCGCGCCTGGCAAGGCGATGGCCGATCTGAAGGACGCGCTACCGAAGACCTGGTCGTCGCCGACCATGTCGCCGCATTGCGCCGATGAAGCGAAATACGTCGTCGTCGACGCCGTGGTGAAGCATTTTGAAGCGCTGCAGAAGAAGGATGCAAAGATCGGCGGCCAGGCGATCCGCGATCTCGTCACCGTCAACGGCGTGCGCGTCACGGTGGAGGACGGCAGCTGGGGCCTGGTGCGCGCCTCGTCAAACAAGCCGGAGCTGGTGGTCGTGGTCGAAAGCCCGGTCAGCGAGCAGCGCATGCGCGACATGTTCGAGGCGATGGATTCCGTGCTGCGCACGCATCCCGAGGTCGGCGAGTACAATCAAAAGATCTGAATGGAATAAGCCGCCGCACCCTCTGATGTCATACCCCGCGCATGCGGGGAATCCAGTACGCCGCGGCCCGTCAGATGAAATTCAAACGTCTCTGGAATACTGATCGCCCGCCTTCGCGGGCGATGACAGTTGAGTAGGCTCACGCGGCCTGCAGCGAGCCGAGGAAGCTCTCGACTTCGGACTTCAGCCCCTCGGATTGCGCGGACAGGGCGTTCGCCGCGTCGAGCAGTTGCGCGCTTGCCTTGCCGGCTTCCTCGGACGACCGGCTGACGCTGAGAATGTTCGCGTTGACGTCGCGGGTTCGATCTGCGGCCTGTTGCAGATTGCCGGCAATCTCCCGCGTCGCCGCGCCCTGCTCGTCGACGGCAGCGGCGATCTCGCCGGAGATGCCGTCGATCTCGGCGATCGTGCCGCCGATCGCCGCGATCGCGCTGACGGCTTCGCCGGTGGCGCTTTGGATGTGCTGGATCTGCGCTGAAATTTCCTCGGTCGCCTTGGCGGTCTGATTGGCCAGCGCCTTGACCTCGCTCGCGACCACGGCGAATCCCCTGCCGTGCTCGCCGGCACGTGCCGCCTCGATCGCCGCATTCAGGGCCAACAGATTGGTCTGGCTCGCGATCTTCTGGATCAGCGTCACCACCTCGCCGATCTTCTGGGTGCCGGCGGCGAGACCTTCGACGACGGCGTTCGTGCGTCGCGCTTCGTCGGCGGCCTTGGCGGCGATCCGCGCCGAGCGTGTCACCTGCTCGGCGATGCTGTTGATGGAGGCGGTGAGTTCCTCGGTCGCGGATGCGACCGTCTCGACATTGGTTGACGCTTGCGTCGAAGCGGCCGCGGCCTCTGCGGTCTGCCGCGTGGTTTCTGCGTTGCTGTGGCTCATCGATGCCGAAAGGCCCTGCATCTTGCCGGCCGCGACCGCCACGGCCTCGACGACGTCGCTGATCTTGCGCTCGAAGCCCGCGGCGAGCGTGCGCCTTGACGCATCGCGCGCCTGCTTGGCCTGTTCGGCCGCGGCGCGGTCGGCATTGGCGCGCGCTTCGGCGGCGCTTGCGGCCTTGGCTTCCGCCGTCTTCTGCGCGGCAGCCGCGAACAGACGCGACAACGTGTGCGCGACCCAGATCAGGATACCCGCTTCGATCAGCAGGATGACAGCGTGCAGCACGACGCGGCCGAGGTCGGCGCCGCCGGGATACACCGCGGCGGGAAGCAGGAAATTCAGCGTCAGATGATGCAGCGCGACCGCCACCGTACCGGCGAGGATCGGCCGGTAATCGCAATAGGCGACCAGGAAGGCCAGCGCCGCGAAGAAGTACATGTGCATGTCGACCTGCCAGGGATGGCCGGCGCACTGGTAGACGAACATCGAGACGCCGCCCATCAGGGCGACGGCAAAGACGAGGCGGGTGGAAAGTCCATTGCCCGTCATGCGCCACGACAGCGTCGCGGAGAGCGCCATCGCGATCGTGAAGGCGGCAGGCAGCAGCCAGTCGGCGCCGCGCATCACGCCGATGATGACGGCGACAGGAACGTGCAACCAGAGCACCACGAGCAGAATTCTGCTGGCGGTGTCGCGCAGGCTTGTCAGTTCACCAGCTTCCGAGGTCATTCCCATTCCCCAGATCGTCTGCCTCAAGGATCGCTTGTCCCGATGCAGGCGGCGACCGCCCGCGGATCGATGGTCAGCCAGGCGCCTGCTTGACGTAGTCGCTTCAGCCCGTCCGCGTCATCGGGCCGTACCACGACAAGCGAGGGAACAGCCGTCAGCCGGACGATGTTGGCGTTGGCGGATGCCGCGGCCAGGAGCGCTTGCCTTGCGCTCCACCATGGTGGGAAGACGACGGCCACGACGTCGGTGTCGGCACGCACGCGCAGCGACAGCGCTGCGATCGCGATCCAGCTTGCGATCAGCAATGCCGCCGCGTTCAGCCATGCCGGCGATCGCGTTGGTGGGAGGTTTCCCGGCCCCATGATGAGCATCATGGTACATCCACGGGATGAACCGCGCGTAAATGTTCAGCCTAAGGTAGCGTTATGAGGTCATCACATGGGGTGATGTCATGCCGCCGGCACCGGCAACGCGGTCACCGACTTGATCTTCTCCATCGCGAAGCGCGAGGTGACGTTCTTCAGCGGCACGGCACTGATCAGCTTCTTGTAGAAGATATCATAGCTCGCCATGTCGGCGACCACGACGCGCAGCATGTAGTCGACGTCGCCGGCCATCCGGTAGAACTCCATCACCTCAGGCATGGCGCTGACGGCGTCGGCGAATTTGCGCAGCCAGGCGTCGGAATGGTCGTTGCTCTCGACCGAGACGAACACGGAAATTCCGAGCCCGATCTTGTTTTGGTCGACCAGCGCGACCCGGCGCAGGATCACGCCGTCGGCCTCCAGCCGCTGGATGCGCTTCCAGCACGGCGTCGACGACAGCCCGACCCGGTCGCCGATCTCGGCGACGGACAGGGAAGCGTCCTCCTGCAGCACGGTCAGGATCTTGCGGTCGATGGCGTCAAGGCGGCGGTTGTCGTGGATTTGGACTGCGACGTCGCTCATAGAAGAAAGTTCCATATGAAGGGTTGGTATCCCTCATATATAGAAAAATCTTCTCGCGCAAGCGGTTGCTAGCTGCTCCGGGCCGGCTGCGGATCGGCGTGCTGGTCCAAAAACTCTTCAACTTCAGGACGTTGCGGTGCGGCATAAGCACCCCCGAAGCGGGTGCATTTCAGCGCTGCGGCGGCTGAGGCAAAACGTAGCGCCTGCCGCAGTTCCTGCTTCTCGGTGATGGCGAGTGCAAACGCACCATGGAAAACGTCGCCGGCGCCGAGCGTGTCCACGGTATGGACCGGGAAGGCCGGGGTCTCCTCCAGCTCGCCCTTCTCGTTGAGCCAGATCGTGCCCTTCGGCCCACGCGTCCCTGCCAGGAAGGACGGGGTGAGCTTGGCAAGCTTCTGCAGCGCCTGGCCGTCATCGGTGACGTCGGCGGTCTCTTGCAACGGCTCGCTGGAGAACACGAGGTGGGAGGAGGCGGTCAAAAGCCCTTCGCGCATCGACATCGCGCGGTCGACATCGACGACCACGGGAATGCCGCGCCTGACCGCCTCGGCACACAGCTCGGTGCAGAACGGCGCGCAACGGCTCTCGGTCAGGATCGCCGCGCAGTCCTCGAGCAGCAGATCGGTCGGCGGCAGTTTGACCTTCCACAAATCCGGATCGCGGAACGTGACAATGGTCCGCTCGCCGCTTTCGTCGATCATGATGGCCGAGATCGGGGTGACGAGGCCCGGCATATGGATGAGGTGGTTGGTCTCGATGCCTTCCTGCCCGAGCTTGTCGAAGATATAGCGGCTCGAGGTTTCCCCGGCGTCACCCATCGGCCCGCAGATCGAGGCGCGTCCGCCCAGCCGCGCGATGCCGATGGCCGCGTTCAGCGCATTGCCGCCACAGATCTCGTCGACATGGGTGGCATTCTCCTTGGAGCCGCGCGCCGGAACATTGACGCGGAAGGTCAGGTCGCGCACCGGAAGGCCGATGCAGAGGATGCGGGGCGGGGTCTTCGGTGCACCGGTTTGAAAATTCATGCGGGGATCCGTTGCGCTGTCTGCCAGAACCTGTGTTCCGATTTAATCGGCAGAGCCATGTCCGGTTCCGCTATTTTCCGGAGGCGTCTCCATGATGCACCCATCGCCCGAGCAGATGATGGGCAATCGCGAACGGATGCGGCCCGGCGAGTCCCTCGGGGTGCTGCCGCTTCAGCATCAGCGTCGCCGCTTCGCGGTCGAACCAGCGGGCATCCTCGAGTTCGGCGCGGTCGACCACGATCTCCTCGTTGGTGGCGCGCGCCGTGCAGCCGATCATCAGCGATGACGGATAGGGCCAGGGCTGCGTCATGTAGTAGTTGACGTCGGTGCAGCGGATTCCGGATTCCTCGAAAATCTCGCGCCGCACCGCATCCTCGATGGTCTCCGCCGCCTCGACGAAGCCCGCGAGGCAGGAATACATGCCGGGCGGGAACTGCTTTTGCCGGCCGAGCAGCACCTTGTCGCCGTGGGTGACCAGCATGATCACGACCGGGTCGGTGCGCGGAAAGTGCTCGGCCTTGCAGCTCGGGCATTCGCGCTTCCAGCCGCCCTCCCTCATCGCGGTGCGTGCGCCGCAATTCGCGCAGAAACCGTGGCGCTGATGCCAGGTCACCATCGACTTTGCCATCGCGATCGCTGAAAGCTGCTCGGGCGGCACCACGCCCTGCATCGCCATGCCGCGCAATTCGGTCACGGTGACATCGCTGCGGCCGACCAGCTGCTCGGCGGCCTGAGGGGCGATGCCCATGCCGAAGACCGGCGCGCCGTCGCGCAAGCCTAAGAAGATCGTGCCGGGATTGGCGCCGAAGCCACGTGCCTCGTCGAGCGAGAGCAGCGCGCGGGCGCCGCCGTCCTCCTGCTTCACCACCAGCGAGTCGCGATAGATCACGTAGGCGCGGGCCTCGCGGTGACCTTCGAGGGCGAACAGCTTCTCGTCATTGGTGCGCAAATGCGCCGCGCGATCCAGGATGTGCGTGACGAAGGCCGGCTTCCCGAGCGGAAATGAATCGAATGCGGACATCTATGTTCAACCCAACCAGATCTTGCGGCGAAGCGCGCTGATGAAATTCTGCACTTCCTCGACGTCATGCGCCAGCGGCGGCATCACGCCCCAAACGGGACGCGGCCATGCAGCGTCGCTGGTCCGGCGGGCGATGACGTGGACGTGAAGCTGCGGGACCAGGTTGCCGAGGGCGGCGATATTGAGCTTGTCGCACTTGGTGATGTCTTTCAGGGCCCGGGCGACGCGGGACACCTCCGTCATCAGCTGCGCCTGCTCGACCTCGTCGAGGTCGATGATCTCGACCGCGCCGTCGCGCCGCGGCACCAGCAAAAGCCAGGGATAGTGCGCGTCCTTGATGACCAGCACCTTGCACAGCGGCAGGTCGCCGATGTCGATGGTGTCTTTCTTGAGCTGCGAATGCAGCGTCCAATTGGAGGCGGGCATGAGGGGCAAATAATGCCTTTCCATGTTCCCTTACAAGTCCCAGAAACCCCCTGTCAGGCCGCTTGCTTTCCGGCCCTTTTGGCCCCAAATAGGGACCGGGAGATTGGCGGTGGACGAGCCACTCGCCAACCGGGTCAGGTCCGGAAGGAAGCAGCCCTAACGAGGTCCGGATCGGGTCGCTCGTCAGTCTCCTACTCGTTTTTCCGAGCGAATCGCGTTGGAATGGCGGTCCCCGCGCCCGGCGCTTGATTTCGGCTCCTATCCGCACGCCGGCTGCCAAGAGAGATCAAGTTGCGGATCGACGCATGAACGACGCTGGCGCCCCTTCCCATCAGCCCGACGGCGCAAACCAGGGCGGGCTCGACCTTGGCGGGGTGCCGGATACGGCCAAGCCCTACCGCGTCCTTGCCCGCAAATACCGCCCCTCCAACTTCGAGGATTTGATCGGCCAGGAGGCCATGGTGCGCACCGTCTCGAATGCGTTCGAGACCGGGCGGATACCGCAGGCCTGGATCCTGACCGGCGTGCGCGGGGTCGGCAAGACCACGACCGCGCGCATCCTGGCGCGCGCCCTGAACTACGAGAAGCCGGACGGCTCGGTGCCGGGGCCGACCATCCACATGCCCGATCTCGGCGTGCACTGCCAGGCGATCATGGAAAGCCGGCACATGGATGTGCTGGAGATGGATGCCGCCTCCCACACCGGCGTCGACGATGTCCGCCAGATCAATGACAGCGTGCGCTACGCGCCGGCGAGCGCGCGCTACAAGGTCTACATCATCGACGAAGTCCACATGCTGTCGACCGCGGCCTTCAACGCGTTCCTGAAGACGCTGGAGGAGCCGCCGGAACACGCCAAGTTCGTGTTCGCCACCACCGAAATCCGCAAAGTCCCTGTCACGGTGCTGTCGCGCTGCCAGCGCTTCGATCTTCGCCGCGTGGAAGCCGACGTGCTGATGAAGCACCTCGGCAACATCGCCGCGAAAGAGGGCGTCGAGGTCGAGCCCGAGGCGCTCGGCATCATCGCCCGCGCCGCCGAAGGCTCGGTGCGCGATTCGCTGTCGCTGTTCGACCAGGCGATCGCGCATGCCGCGGGCTTGGTGAAGGCCGACGCGGTGCGGCAGATGCTCGGGCTCGCCGACCGCACCCGCGTCATCGATCTCTTCGATTCGCTGGCGCGCGGCGACATCGCCAGCGCCTTCGCCGAGTTCCGCGCGCAATACGACGTCGGTGCCGACCCGGTCGTAGTGCTGTCCGATCTCGCCGAGTTCGTCAATTTCGTCACCCGCGTGAAGGCGGTGCCCGCGACCGCGGACAATGTCGCGTTCGGCGAGACCGAGCGCGTGCGCGCGCGCGACTTCGCGGCGAAGCTGTCGTTTCGCGTGCTGTCACGGATGTGGCAGATGCTGTTCAAGGGCATCACCGAGGTGCAGATCGCGACGCGGCCCGCCGCGGCGGCGGAAATGGTGCTGGTGCGGATCGCCTATGTCGCCGACCTGCCGACGCCGGACGAGGTGATCCGGATGATCGAGCAGAATGGCGGCGGTGCCGCGCCGGCGGTGTCGGGCAGCGCCGCGCCGTCGCGCGGTGCGCCGAATTCGACCATGTCGGCGATGCCCGCAATGCCGGTCCGTGCGCCGCAGGCCGGTCCGCGCGCCGACCTCGCCATGCGGCCGCAAATGGCGGCGGCCGCCACCGACGCCAGCGCCGCGCCGGCGTTGCGGATCACGAGCTTTCCGCAGTTGATCGCGCTCGCCGGCGAGAAGCGCGATCTCATGACCAAGGGCGCGCTGGAGGCCGACGTGCGGCTGGTCCGCATCGAGGACGGCCAGCTCGAGATCGCGCTGGAGCCGAAGGCCTCGCGCGGCCTCGTCACCGATCTCTCGCGCAAGCTCGAGATGTGGACAGGGCGGCGCTGGACCGTCATCATCTCCAACGAAGCCGGCCAGCCCACGGTGCGGTCGCAGAACGAGTTGGCGCGCAGCGAGCACCAGCGTGCCGCCGAAGCCGATCCGCGCGTACAGGAGGTGCTGGCGCGCTTTCCCGGCACACGGGTTGTTGAGGTTCGCCGCCTTGCCGTCGAGCCGCCGGAGGCCGATGCTACGGGCGAAGACCCCATCGAGAGTTCTGACAGCGACGACGATTGATCTGGTTACGGGGACGCACACATGGCTGATTTTCTCGGCATGATGAAACAGGCAGCGCAGCTACAATCAAAGATGCAGGCGATGCAGGAAGAGCTCGGCCATGTCGAGGTCGAGGGCATCTCCGGCGGCGGCCTCGTCGCGGTGCGCATGACCGCGAAGATGGAAGTGAAGGGCGTCAAGATCGACCCGTCGCTGATGAAGCCGGAGGAGCGCGAAGTGCTGGAGGATCTACTGGTCACCGCGCATGGCGACGCGCGGCGCAAGGCGGAAGCTGCGATGCAGGAGAAGATGGCGGCGCTGACGGGCGGGCTCGGCCTGCCGCCGGGACTTGGTCTCACCTAAATGGCTGCAAGCGTTGCCGGCCCCGAGATTGAACGCCTGATCCAGTTGCTGGCGCGGCTGCCGGGCTTGGGCCCGCGCTCGGCGCGGCGCGCGGCGCTGCACCTGATCAAGAAGCGCGAAGCCTTGATGACGCCGCTGACGTCGGCGCTGCAGGTCGCGATCGAGAAAATCCAGGTCTGCAAGGCCTGCGGCAATATCGATACGCAAAATCCCTGCACGGTGTGCACCGATCCGCGCCGGGATCCCTCGATCATCGTGGTGGTCGCCGACGTCGCCGATCTCTGGGCGCTGGAACGCGCCAACGCGACCAACGGCCGTTACCATGTGCTCGGCGCAACGCTGTCGCCGCTCGACGGCGTCGGCCCGCAGGATCTCACCATCGATCAGCTGGTGGCGCGGGCGCATGCGCCTGAGGTCACCGAGATCATCCTCGCGCTCAATGCCACCGTCGACGGCCAGACCACGGCGCATTACATCACCGACCTCCTGTCGGAAGCCAATGTGCGGGTGACGCGGCTGGCGCATGGCGTGCCTGTCGGCGGCGAGCTTGATTATCTCGACGAAGGTACGCTATCGGCTGCCATGCGACAGCGGACGCTGTTCTAGGGCACGATCCGGAACCCGGACGGCCATGACCCCAAAGGCGGCCCCGAGGGCTCCGAAAAGGTCTTGCTAACACAATATGATAGGGTGGGCGGCGATTCGGGGACGGCGATCGCGCTCTGAACACTTCTGGTACGGAACCATTCGACATGACGAAACACCGATTCGGCGTACGCTTGGGCTTTGCGATTCTGGCGGCGGCACTGGCCGCGCCGTGCGCGATGGCGCAGCAGGCCGAGCCGTCGTCCAAGCCGGGCAAGCCGATCAATGCCGGCGACGTGCTGTCAGGGGAACTGAACGCCATGCGCGTCCGCGACGGCAAGAAGGGCAAGAAGGTTGCGACCTACCAGCTCACCAGCGAGCCGCGCCGCCTGCCGCCGCCGAACGGCCTCTGCAACCTCGAGACCGGCCCCGAAACCTTCCAGCTCGTCACCACCAGCGACGCTCAGGCCACGCAGCTCAAGAACCTTGTCGGCAAGGAAATCTCGGTGAAGGTCGACGAGGTCGCCTGCGCCCAGGATGTCGGCCAGATGAGCGAAGCCATCATCACCAAGTGGAGCGTGGTGACGAAGTAGCGAACCGTTGCTTGTAGCCCGGATGGAGCGAAGCGAAATCCGGGACAGTCGCGCAGCTGAGATATCTTCCCGGATTACTCTTCGCTTCATCCGGGCTACGGAACACGAGTTAGACCTTCACCGGTCCGATCTCGTCAAAATGACCGCGCCGCTGCAGCCAGCCGAGCAGGATCAGGCTCGGGATCGCGACCACAACGCAGATCACGAAGAACACCGGCCAACCTACCGCCTTCGCCACATAGCCCGCGCCCGATGACAGATAGGTGCGGCCGACGGCTGCAAGCGCGGTCAGCAGTGCATATTGGGTCGCGGTGTGCAGCGGGTTGCGGCACAGCGCCGAGAGATAGGCGACGAAGATCACGGTACCGATCGCGCTGGTGAAGTTCTCGCAGGTGATCGCGAGCGCCAGCGCCCACTGATTGACGCCGACCAGCGCCAGCCACGAGAACGACAAATTGGCGATCGCTTGCAGCACGCCGCCGATCCACAGGCTGGTCGCGAGCGAATAGCGCCGCGCGACGAAGCCGCCGGCAAAGCCGCCGATCAGGGTCGCGGCGAGCCCGACGCCCTTCACGATCGCCGCGTAGTCGACCTTGGAAAAGCCGATGTCGATCACGAACGGCGCGGTCATGGTGCCGGAAAACGCATCGGTGAACTTGAACAGCACCACGAAGGCGAGTGCGGCGAACGCATCCTTGCGGTTCAGAAATTCGGAGAATGCGCCAAGCGCGGCGTGAAGCACCCGTTCGGCCGCATTCCGCGCATGTGTCGCCGCCTCGGCCCCCTTCGATTGGGGCGGCTCGGTCGCGGCAAGCGCGGTGATGGTGCCGATCAGGATCAGCGCGGCCATCACCACATAGCCCCACATCCACGCCGATCCGCGGGCGAGGCCGGCCGATTCGAAGCCGCTGACGATGAACAGCGCGCCGGCGGTCGAGACCAGCATGCCGATGCGATAGGCGGCGACATAGGACGCCATGCCGGCGGCCTGCTCGCTCTCAGGCAGGCTCTCGACGCGGAAGGCGTCGACCACGATGTCCTGCGTCGACGAGGTCGTTGCGACGAGGAGCGCGGCGAAGGCGGCGTATCCCGGCGACCGAGCCGGGTCGGCCAGCGCCAGCACGAGGATCGCCGCGATCAAGAGGAGCTGCGAGAACACCAGCCAGCCACGGCGGCGCCCGCACGCCTGCGTGAACAGCGGCACATGTAACGCGTCGACCAGCGGCGCCCAGAGGAATTTCAGCGTGTAGGGCGTGCCGATCAGCGCCAGCAGCCCGATGGCGCCGAGATCAACTCCGGACTCCCGCATCCAGATCTGCAGGGTCGAGCCCGACAGCGCCAGCGGCAGGCCTGACGAGAAGCCAAGCAGCATCACGATCAGCACGCGCGGCTGCAGATAGACCGCAAGACTGTCGCGCCAGGAGGCGGACAGCGGTGCCGGTACCCTGTTGGCAGACCCGTTTGACGTGGCTTCAGGTGTGGTCATTCGTGAGTTGGTAGCAGATTCGGCCACAAAAAGACTCCCATCGCCCGGCTTTCAAGCCGGGCGATGACAGCGATTATGTGGCGAAATCAGCGCCTGAGACTACTCCCCCGCCTGCAGCTTGCGGGGGGCGGGGAACAGTTCGGGTGTCGTGCTCTTGACGAAGCGGGGAACTTCGACCGGAGCGTCGGACTTGCTGAAGTCGAGTTCCTCGATGCGGCCGGCGCGTTTCTCGATCTTGTCGGCGGAGATCAGGATCTGCCTGACGTCCTCGTTCACCTGGCCGAAATGGTTCTGCAGCTTGAGCACGCGGTCGCGCAGCCGCCCGAGATCGTCGCCGAGATGCATCACCTCGTTGCGGATCTGGTCGGCGGCGTCGCGGATGCGGGCGTCTTTGAGGATCTGCTGCATCACCTGGATCGCCAGCATCAACAGCGACGGCGACACCAGCACGACGCGGGCGCGATAGGCTTTCTGGATCACGTCGTCAAAGCCGTCATGGATTTCGGCATAGACCGATTCCGACGGCACGAACATCAGCGCGGTGTCCTGGGTCTCACCAGTGATCAGATATTTTTCGGCAATGTCGCTGACATGCTTCAGCACGTCGGCGCGCAGCCGCTGGCTGGCGAAGCGGCGTTCCTCGTCGCTGCGCGCATCATGCAGCGCGGTCATCGCCTCCAGCGGAAACTTCGCGTCGATGCAGAGCGGGCGCTGGTCGGGAAGGAAGACCACGCAGTCCGGTCGCTTGCCCGTCGTGAGCGTATACTGGAACTCGTAGGACCCCTTCGGCATCCCGTCCTGGACGATCGCCTCCATCCGCGCCTGGCCGAACGCGCCGCGCGATTGCTTGTTGGCAAGCACGTCGCGCAGCGTCGTCACCTGGGTGGTGAGGTCGGTGAGGTTCTTGTGCGCGTGATCGATGATGCCGAGCCGCTCGTGCAGCGCGCGCAGCGAGTCCATCGTGTTCCGCGTCGATTGCTCCATCGACCGGCCGACGCGGTGGGTCACCGAATCGAGCCGCTCGTTGACGGCGCGCGCCATCTCGACCTGGCGGCCGGCCAGCGCCTGCGCCATGGCATCGACGCGCCCCGAGGCCTCGCTCTGGGCGCGCAGCATGTCGGCGAGCCGTTCCTCAAGCTCGTCGGCGCGGATGGTCTGGGCCATGGCGAGTTCCGCGCCACGCCGGCTCGCCCGCGCGATCACGATCGCGATCACCAGCAGCAGGATGAGCGCGAGCGCGCCGAAGGCGATCAGCGCGTCGGAAACACGGAACGGCAGCTCGCCGAGCATGAAAAGAATCTCATTCATGCCGGCCTTTGTAGCCGATTCGCCGTCAGGCGCGAACGAAGAGGGAACATTTATGGCTAACCCGAGGTAAATTTTCGTGGTTAACGGGACGTCAAGAAACGTGGTTAACGCCGGCTTAACCGGTTCCGGTCCGCATTGACCCCCGGAGGTCCACGGCTTAAATCGCGCGCATGGCCATCAGAGAAATCATCATCCTGCCGGACAAGCAGTTGCGGCTGGTGTCGAAGCCTGTCGAGAAGGTGACGCCGGAGATCCGCAAGCTTGCCGACGACATGTTCGAGACCATGTATGACGCGCCCGGCATCGGGCTCGCGGCGATCCAGATCGCGCAGCCGCTGCGGCTGATCACCATGGACCTCGCCAAGCCCGACGAGAACGGCGAGACCACGCGGCAGCCGCGCGTGTTCATCAACCCGGAGATCATCTCGCATTCGGAAGAGACGTCGGTCTACGAAGAGGGCTGCCTCTCGATCCCCGAATATTACGAGGAGGTCGAGCGCCCGGCGCGGGTGCGCGTGCGCTATCTCGACCTCGACGGCAAGCTGCATGAAGAGGATGCCGATGGGCTCTACGCCACCTGCATCCAGCACGAGATCGATCACCTCAACGGCGTGCTGTTCGTGGACTATCTGTCGAAGCTGAAGCGCGACCGCGTGTTCAAGAAATTCGAGAAGGCCGCCAAGCGCGCGGCGGAGTAGCCGTTGCCGCTTCCCCAGACGCGTCATGGCCGGGCTTGACCCGGCCATCCACGTCTTGCTTCGCTGGTACCAAAGACGTGGATGCCCGGGTCAAGTCCGGGCATGACGGAGAACTCCAACTCCTGCCGAGCCCGACCTCATGCCTCTCCGTCTGATCTTCATGGGCACGCCCGATTTCGCGGTGCCGACGCTTCTGGAGCTCGTGGCCCACGGCCATGAGGTCGTGGCCGTCTACACCCGCGCGCCGAAGCCGGGCGGACGGCGTGGCCTGCAATTGCAGCCGACGCCGGTCGAGCAGGAAGCGCGGCGGCTCGGCATTCCCGTGCTGACGCCGAAGACGCTGAAAACGCCGGAAGCGCTCGACGAACTTCGCGCGCACGAGGCGGATGCCGCCGTCGTCGTCGCCTATGGCATGATCCTGCCGCAGGCAATCCTCGATGCGCCGAAGCTCGGCTGCTTCAACCTGCATGCTTCGCTGCTGCCGCGCTGGCGCGGCGCGGCTCCGATCAACCGCGCCATCATGGCGGGCGATGCCGAGAGCGGCGTGATGGTGATGAAGATGGACGTCGGCCTCGATACCGGCGACGTCGCGATGGTCGAACGGCTCGCGATCTCGGACAATATGACGGCATCCGACCTGCACGATGCGCTGGCGCCGCTTGGCGCCGACCTGATGGTGCGCGCGATGGGTGCGCTGGAGCGCGGCGGATTGCAGCTCAAAAGGCAGAGCGAGGACGGCGTCACCTACGCCGCCAAGATCGAGAAGGCCGAGGCACGGATCGACTGGAGCAAGCCGGCGCATGCGGTGCTGCGCCACATCCATGGGCTCTCGCCGTTCCCCGGCGCCTGGTGCGAACTCGCCGGCGAGGGTGAGCCGGTGCGCCTGAAGATCCTGCGCTGTGAGCTTGCCAAGGGCGCAGGCGCGCCGGGCGACGTGCTCGACGACAATTTCGCGATCGCCTGCGGCGAGGGCGCGATCCGGATCCTCGAATTGCAGCGCGCCGGCAAGGCGCCGATGAAGGCGGCGGATTTCCTGCGCGGCACGCCGCTAAAGCCGCCTGCACGACTCGCCTGATGCCCCGCTACAAGCTCACCATCGAATATGACGGCACGCCGTTCTCCGGCTGGCAGATCCAGGACACCGCGCCGACCGTGCAGGGTGCGCTGGAAGCCGCGGTCAAGGCGATCTGCGGCGAGGACGTTCGCGTCCATGGCGCGGGCCGCACCGATGCCGGCGTGCACGCGCGGGGCCAGGTCGCGCATTGCGACATCGCGAAGCATTTTCCGCGGGGCCGCTTGCGCGACGGGCTGAACGCACATCTGCGCCCGAATCCGATCGGCGTGCTCGCCGCTGATATCGTGCCTGATGATTTCGAGGCGCGCTTCTCGGCTGTGAAGCGGCACTATCTCTATCGCATCGTCAACACGCGCGCGAACCTCGCGCTCGACATCGGGCGCGTCTGGCGGGTACCGCGCGCGCTCGATGCGGGCGCGATGCATGCGGCCGCGCAGCGGCTGCTCGGCAAGCACGATTTCACGACCTTCCGCGATACCGAGTGCCAGGCGAAGTCGCCGGAGAAGACGCTCGACCAGCTCGATGTCACGCGCGACGGCGATGCCGTGAACATCGTGACCTCGGCGCGCTCGTTCCTGCACAGCCAGGTGCGCTCGATGGTGGGCTCGCTGGTCTGGGTCGGCGAGGGCCGCTGGAGCGCTGACGATCTCGCCGCCGCGCTCGCCGCCCGCAACCGCGCCGCCTGCGGCCCGGTCGCGCCGCCGGAAGGGCTGTATCTGATGCGGGTGGATTATTGACGCCTCAGTCCACCGTCATACCCCGCGCAGGCGGACGATGATCACCGAACACTACCCGAAATACCGGTCTAGCACGCCGCGATAGATCTTCGTCAGCTTCTCGAGGTCGGACACCGGCGTGCGCTCGTCGACCTGATGCATGGTCTGGCCGACCAGGCCGAACTCGATCACCGGGCAATAGGTCGAGATGAAGCGTGCGTCCGACGTGCCGCCCGAGGTCGAGAGCTCCGGCCTGCGGCCGGTCACCTCCTCGATTGCCGAGACGGCGAGGTCGGTGAACGGGCCCGGCTTGGTGACGAACACGTTGGAGTTCGACGGCTCCCAGACGATGCGGGCGCGGATGCGGTTGCCGCAGGCTGTTGCGAGGCGCGCGTCGACGAGCTGCCGCAGGCTCTCCTGGGTGTGGTTGTCGTTGTAGCGGATGTTGAATTTTGCCCGCGCTTGGCCGGGGATCACGTTGCTCGCGGTGTTGCCGACGTCGACCGAGGTGAATTCGAGGTTACTGGCCTGGAATTGCGCGCTGCCATGATCGAGCGGCTCATCGCTCAGCGCTGTGATCAGCCGCGAGATGTCGGGCACCGGGTTCGATGCGCGGTGCGGGTAGGCGACGTGGCCCTGCACGCCATCGACATAGAGCGTACCGGATTGCGAGCCGCGGCGCCCGATCTTGATCATGTCGCCGAGCACCTCGACATTCGAGGGCTCGCCCAGCACGCAATGATCAAACCTCTCGCCGCGCTCGGCGCACCATTTCAGGAGCTTGATGGTGCCGTTGACGGAGATGTCTTCCTCGTCGCCGGTGATCAGGAACGAGATCGATCCCTTGCCGTCCTTTTGCGGCTTGCCGCCATTGTCCTTCAGATATTGCAGCACCGCGGCGACGCTGCAGGCGATGCCGCCCTTCATGTCGACCGCGCCGCGGCCATAGAGATAGCCGTCCTTCACCTCGCCGGAGAACGCGCCCAGCGTCCAGGCCGTTTCATCGCCTGCTGGCACCACATCGGTATGTCCGGCGAAGGTGATGTGCCGCGCATCACTGCCGATGCGGGCATAGAGGTTATCGATATCGGCGGTGCCGGGCTCGGAGAACGTCACGCGATGGACGTCGAAGCCGGCTTCCTTCAGCAGGTTTTCGAGCACGCCGAGTGCGCCGGCGTCGGCGGGCGTTACCGACGGGCAGCGGACGAGATCGCGGGTGATGGAAACGGCATCGGTCATGCCCCTCGCTTAACATGCATGCCCGGCGGCGGGCTAGCGCTGTGCGGCACCATTTCGATCTCGCGCTCCTGGTCCCAGCCCTGCGTGGAGCGCGGCCTGACGTCGCGGTCGCTGCGCGGGCGCATCTGGTGCTTGCCGAGCGGATTGGGCCCGAACAGGTTGCTTGCGCGGCTGCCTTTGAGGCAGGCCAGTTCGACAAAGGCCCAGATCGGCAGCACGGCCGCGGCAAGGGCGAACGGGAGCACGACGTAGGAATCGGGAAGCCGGCCCTGGAAATGGCTGTAGAGGCCGGGATAGACAAAGAACGGCACCATCCACCATCCGCTCCTGTGACGGTCGTGCAGCCGCTTGATCGAGGTCGCGAGGAAGATCCAGAGCAGGACCGGCGTTCCAATCACCTGAACGAAGATCGGGATAATGTCCGCGCGCGTCGGCATGTGGAACGTCGCGGGGTCCAGGAGGGCGAAGATCGCATCGGTGCCGAAATGGATCGAGGCGGGGGCCGGCAGGTAGCCGTTCGCCATCAGCAGCAGGCAGAGATAGACGATCCATCCGATCAGGAGCATCCAGCCGGCGAGGACGAGCGCCGATAGCCAGTATTTGGCTCGGTTGATCCGGCCCTTGAAGCCGAACAGATACCAGGTCCAGTCCATGCGCGACCTCCGGGCGGCCGGTGCCATCAGGAGATTGGTCGTTCTGGAGGCGCGGTGGGTTCGATTCCTAGTTCCGTCATCCCCGCGCAACGGCTTTGCCGTTGTCGCTGGAGGAGCGCGCTCTTGCGCGCGTCTCGAAGGATGCACGGCCGAGAGCCGGGCCGTCGTGCTTCGAGACGGCCGCTTTCGCGGCCTCCTCAGCATGACGGGAATTAGGGGCTCGGTGGAGGCGGATCAGTCCCGCAGCAGCTCGTTGATGCTGGTCTTGGCGCGGGTGCGCTCGTCGACGCGCTTGACGATCACGGCGCAGGCGGTGTTCGGGCCAGGCTGGCCGTTCTTCAGCGGCTTGCCGGGCAGCGTGCCGGGCACGACGACGGAATATTCCGGGACCTCGCCGATGAAGGTCTCACCGGTCTCGCGGTCGACGATCTTGGTTGAAGCGCCGAGGAACACGCCCATCGCCAGCACCGCGCCCTTGCGCACGATCACGCCCTCGGCGACCTCCGAGCGCGCGCCGATAAAGCAATCGTCCTCGACGATCACGGGCTCGGCCTGCAGCGGCTCCAGCACGCCGCCGATGCCGACGCCGCCGGAGATGTGCACGCGCTTGCCGATCTGGGCGCAGGAGCCGACGGTCGACCAGGTATCGATCATGGTCGCTTCATCGACATAGGCGCCGAGATTGACGAAGGAGGGCATCAGCACGACGTTCTTGGCGATGAAGGCCGAGCGGCGGACGATCGCGCCGGGCACCGCGCGAAAGCCGGCATCGCGGAAACGGTTCTCGCCCCAGCCCTCGAACTTGGAGGGCACCTTGTCCCACCACGACGCCTTGCCCGGGCCGCCGGGAATCTGGCCCATGTCGTTGAGACGGAACGACAGCAGCACTGCCTTCTTCAGCCACTGATTGACCTTCCACTTGCCGCTCGCCTCGCGCTCGGCGACGCGCGCTTCGCCCTTGTCGAGCAGCTCGAGTGCATGATCGACGGCCTCGCGGACCTCGCCCTTGGTCGATGTCGAAATGCCGTCGCGAGCGTCGAAGGCGGCGTTGACGGTGGATTCGAGGGCGGACAGGGACATTTGGCGATCCTTGGGCAGAATTTGCGGGGGATTTGGATCGCTTTTTCGGGATTTGGGGCGGGAGAGTCAAGAACGCTGTCGGCCATGTCCCGGGGCGTTTGGATGCGCCCGGGACATGGCGGACTGTTATTTTGACGGGGCCTTCGGATCGATGCTGGCGGCGATATCCTCACAGATGCCGGCGAGCTCGTTGCCGAGCTCGGTCAGATCGGGCGAGCCGTAGCGCGCGAACGCCTGGCGCGGGTCGATCCATCGCAGCTCGGTCTTGCCGTCGGGAAAGCCGATCACGGCGAATTTCAGCGGCGCCTCCAGCAGCGCCGCGGTGTCCGCGGCCAACAGGCGCGACATCAGCCGCGGATGGAAGAACAGCACCTGGCGCGCGGGACCGATCGCGTAACCGCCGCGATTGAGCAGCATCTGCGGGTTGATCTCGTGCAGCACCCAGAGATCGGCGGCAGCGATGGCCTGCTTCAGGCGGACCACCACATCCTCTGTCGTCAGCGATGTGGTGACCGACCGTTGAAAGGAGGCCGCGGCCGGGCCGCACGCGGAGAACGCAACGGGCTGCAATGTATCCGTCATCGGATCAGCCTTCGCTCGGCTTCGGCGCCCGGCTCGCATCGAACGCCTCGAGCGTTCGCGCGGAGTAGACCAGCGACGCGCCGGCGCCGATCGCGATCGCAACACCGAGCGCCTCCGCCAGCTCCTCGCGGCTTGCACCGTGACGCGCCGCAGCGTCCGCATGAACCGCGATACAGCCGTCACAGCGGGCGGTTACGGCGGCGGCCAGCGCGATCAACTCGCGCGTCTTGTCGTCGAGCTGGCCGGTTTGACTGCCTGCCGCGCTCAGTCCGCGATAGCCCTTCAATGTCTCGGGGCTCAGCGTGCCGATGTCGCCGATCCGTGCCAAGGGGTCGTTCCGGTAGGCCTTCCAATCCATCATCATCGTCTTTCTCCTCGAACAGCGTGGGTCGTTCGGGGTCGAGATAGATGCGCTGATGTCGCCAAGCCATCGGCTACCGGCGTATGCCCCCCATACGGCGAGCCTAAGCGTCAGGCGAAGGGATGAAATTCGCCGACGATGAAGTCGACCAGGTTGCGGACGCGCGGGAGCTTGCCGCTGTCGCGATGAAATCCGAGCCACACTTCGCGGCTCGGGACCGGTGTCGGCGTCTCGATCGCGCGAAGCCCGGGATAGGCCGAGGCAAGGTGAATAGGGAGGCACACCAGGCCCATGCCGGCGGCGGCCGCCGCCGCCTGGCCGTCGCGGCTGTTGCTGCGGAATCCGATATGCGTCTGGGGCAGGTGGCGCCGCAACCACTTGGTCTCCGCAACGCCGTCGGCGAGCGCCGCATTCATGGTGATCAGCGCAGCCCCCGCGCCGCCGCGCGAAAAATCAGGCTTCCCCTTTGCCTTGAGGTAGGCCGCGGCGGCGTAAAGGGCGAACGGGATGTTGCCGATCTTGCGCTGCATCAGGCCGTCCTGCTGGAAGCGGCCGAAGCGCAAGGCGACGTCGACCTCGCGCCGCGTCAGGCTCAGCGCCTCGGCGTCTGTGACAAGCTCGATCGTGACGGCCGGGTGAACCGCGCAGAACTTCGCCAGCAGCGGCGACAGCACCCGTGCTCCCAGCCATTCGGCCGAGGTCACGCGGACGGTTCCGGTGAGACCGGCGCTGCTGCCGACCGCGATCCGCTGCGCGGCGAGCGCCGCGTCTTCCATCCTTTCGGCATGATCGAGAATCTGCCGTCCGGTTTCGGTGAGCGCGAGGCCGGATGGCAGGCGCTGGAACAGGACCGCGCCAAGCTTCTTTTCGAACTGCTCGAGCCGTCGGCTCATCGTCGGCTGCGTCGTGCCGAGCTTCCGCGCCGCCGCCGACAGGCTCTTCTCGCGAACCAGGCTCAGGAAATAGCGCAGATCGTCCCATTCGATCGCGGGCAAATCTGTGGGCGTTTGCGGCACGGTCGCTCCTGCGTCGCGGCGAGGGCTCAGCCAGTGGCGAGCTTCTGCAAGAACCCCGTCAGATCATCAGTGACATGATCGACGTAAGCGGCGTCGCGGCCTTCCAGCTCCCAGTCCTCGCGCACCACCTCCTGGCTGCCGTCGGGCACGACAAGCACGGTGGTCATGCCGAGCTGATGCGGCACCACCAGGTTGCGCGCGAGGTCTTCGAACATCGTGGCCCTGGTCGGGTCGACGTCGTGCAGCGTCAAGAACTTCTGGTAGGTCTGCGGCGCCGGCTTCGGCTCGAGATCGGCGGCGATGATGTCGAACACCCCTTCGAAGTGTTCACCGATGCCGAGCCGGCCGAGCACGGCATCGACATGGTCGGTCGAGCCGTTGGTCAGGATCAGCTTGCGCCCCGGGAGCCGTGCAATCGCCGCCCCCATCGCCGGGTTCGGCTCGAGCGGCGAGTGGTCGATCTTGTGCACATAGGCGAGGTAGTCGTCGGCACGCACGCCGTGCTCGGTCATCATGCCGCGCATGGTGGTGCCGTAGCGCAGGTAATAGTCCTTCTGGATCCGCCGCGCTTCCTCCGGCGAGACCTTCAGCCAGCTGCTGACGAACTCGCCGATCCGCGCATCGACCTGCTGCCACAGATTGACGTGGTGCGGGTACAGCGTGTTGTCGAGGTCGAACACCCAGGTGTCGACATGATCGAAGCTGCGGGGAGTTTTCATGGCGCCTCTCCACCCGTCTGCGCAAGTGTCACCGGCCCCTCCGCCGTCGTCCTGGCGAAAGCCAGGACCCATACCGCGGAATCTATCAATGAGGCACGATCGTCGTCGTTCTTCGCCAAACGCAACCCTGTGGCTATGGGTCCTGGCTTTCGCCAGGACGACAGTGATGTATGTGGCGCCGCTCTCGTCATCACGGCACCGCAAAGCGCAGCGTTTTGCCGCCGCTGGTCATGTCGACCGGCGCGAAGCCGATCGCGGCGAGGCCGCGGGTGGCGCAGTCGCCCTGGTCGTTGATCTCGAACTTGCTCTCGCGGGTGCAAAGCTGGGTCGCGCCGCCCCAGTTCAGCGGCTTGTCCTTGATCTTGATGGTGCGATTGTCGCCATCGACCGCCTCCGCAAAGGAGAAGATCTGCTTTGGCTGCCCCGCGACGTCGGGATGCAGGCACTTGCCGGGGTCGATGCGGTACCAGCCGCGGCTGGTCACCGACTTGCCGTCGTCGGTTGCGACCGCGGCCATGACCTTATGCGGCGTGTCGTTGCACCAGGTGATCCCCGACGAGGACGGCTTCTGCACGGCGTCGACCATGGTGGCGAAGAAATTCGGCGACTGCATCGCGTCGTTCGAAAGCCCGCGGCTCTTGAGGAACGCCGACAGCGCGGCCTGCGTCTTCGGCCCGTCGACGCCGTCGATCGGCGCGGCATCGTAGCCGGCGATCACCAGCAGGCGCTGGATGCCGGCGAACCGCGCCTGCTCGTCGTCATATTCCGAATCCTCGGCGAGATAGGCGACGAGGTTGCCGTCGTCGGTCTGGGTCGGTGTGATCTGGGTGAACTGCGCCGGTGCCTGGCCGGAGCGGCACTGGCGCGCCGCCGCGATCACGAAATTCTCCTCCGCGACGCAGAGCGTGTCGGTGCCGCTCTGCGGGATCGGCGATGAGCCGTAGACGCTGAGCGCGTGCGCGTTCAGCAGCACGCGATCGGCGGTCAGCGCGCCCTGCACGACCACGCGGCAGGTGGCGGGATCGATCCTGAACCAGCCGCGCGTCGCGGTCGCGGCCTTGTCGTCGATGCCGATCGCGGCCTGGACGACATAGCTCATGCGATTGCAGATCTTCAGATCGGCGTGGGCCGGCGCCGACGAGAACAGCACCGACACACTGGCCGCCGGCAGCGCCATCAGGAGCCGCACCAGCGGCGGTCTGCGGGGCCCTCTGGCCCAGAGCCTGGCGATGACGGCCTTCATTCGCGCTGCCGCGTCTCGCATCACTTGTGGATCAGCGTGCCCGTGCCCTGGTTGGTGAAGAGTTCCAGCAGCACGGCGTGCTGCATCTTGCCGTCGATGATCACGACACCCTGCACGCCCTGTTCGAGCGCGTAGATGCAGGTCTCGACCTTCGGGATCATGCCGCCCGAAATCGTGCCGTCGGCGATCAGCTTGCGGGCGTCCTTGATCGACAGATCCGGAATCAGCTTCTTGGACTTGTCGAGCACGCCGGGCACGTCGGTCAGCAGCAGCAGGCGCTTTGCCTTCAGCGCGCCTGCGATCGCGCCGGCAAAGGTGTCGGCATTGACGTTCAGGGTCTGTCCGTCCTGCGAGGTCGCCAGCGGCGCCAGCACCGGGATCAGCTCGTAGCCGATCAGCTGGTTGAGCAAAGTGAGATCGACCTTCTCGGGATCGCCGACGAAGCCGAGGTCGATCGCCTTCTCGATGTTGGAATCCGGGTCGACCATGGTGCGCGTCGTCTTCGACGCCTTCACCATGTTGCCGTCCTTGCCGGAGAGGCCAACGGCCTTGCCGCCGGCCTCGTTGATGTAGCCGACCAGCTGCTTGTTGACCGAGCCCGCCAGCACCATCTCGACGATTTCGATCGTCGCGGCATCGGTGATGCGCAGGCCGGCCGCGAATTCCGACTGGATGCCGAGGCGCTTGAGCATGGTCGCGATCTGCGGCCCGCCGCCGTGCACGACCACCGGATTGATCGCGGTCTGCTCGAGCAGCACGATGTCGCGCGCGAACGCCTTCGCGGTGTCCTCGGCGCCCATGGCGTGGCCGCCATATTTGATGACGATGGTTTCTTCGTCATATTCCTGCATATGCGGCAGCGCCTCGGACAGGATACGGGCCTGATCGAGCGGGCTGATCTGCTGGTCGGTCATGGGGCGGGTCTCGTCATCAGCGGAGGGTCGGGCGGGGTTCTATCTGATTGCCGGGCAGGGCGCAAAGTGGGGCAGCTATACGTTGATATTCGTAGCCCGGATGGAGCGAAGCGCAATCCGGGTATCCTCCCTCGGGCTCTGGCCCCGGATTTCGCTTTCGCTCCATCCGGGCTACGGATCAGCGCCTCGGCCACACCGCAGCGATCGCCAACACGAGCCAGCTCAGGATCAGCAGCGTTCCGCCTGTCGGCGCGGCCATCGGGAACAGGCCATGCCCGGCATATTGGCGCAGGCTGAGATCGCCGGCGAACAATGATGCGGCGACGACAAATCCGACGGCGGCCGCAATGCCGATCCGCGCGTGCACCATGGCGCGGTCCGCGAGCGCAACGGTCGCGAGCACGGCGGTGGCGTGAAACAACAGCATAGAGGAGGCGGCTGACAGCCGCGACGCGTCCGCGAGGTGCGCGGCCGCCGCGGCCAGCATCACGCCGCAGGCGCCCATCAGCGCGGCAAGGCCGATCAGGAGGCGAGAGGGCCCGTTCATCAGCGGCGCTCTTCGATCAGGCGCACCATCGCGGCGCGCAGCTCGGGCATGCCGTCGCCGGTGCGCGACGAGGTGACCAGCACCTCGGGAAACGCCGCCGGGTGCTTTGCGAGCGCGGCCGTGGTGTCGGCGATCATGGTTTTGAGTGCCCCCGGCTTGACCTGATCCGCCTTGGTCAGCACCACCTGGTAGCTGACCGCGGATTTATCCAGCGTCTTCAGCACGTCGAGATCGACATCCTTGATGCCGTGGCGGGCGTCGATCAGCACATAGACCCGCGCCAGCGTGGCGCGGCCGAGCAGGAATTTGTGGATCAGCGTCGTCCACGACGCCACCTTGGCCTTCGGCGCGGAGGCGTAGCCGTAGCCGGGCATGTCGACGAGGCGGACGCCCGCCTTCTCCGGACCTTCGAAGAAGATCAGTTCCTGGGTGCGGCCCGGCGTGTGCGAGGTCCGCGCCAGATTGCCGCGGCCGGTCAGCGCGTTGATGAGGCTCGACTTGCCGACATTGGAGCGGCCGGCAAAGGCGACCTCAAGCCCGGCCATCGGCGGCAGCGTCTCGATCGAGGGCGAGGCCCAGATGAAGCGCCAGTCGCTGGCGAACAGCTTGCGTCCCTGCTCGATCAGCTCCGGATCGGGTTCGGTGTTCATGCGCGGCGGTGTCCCACGTTTTGCGGCTCGCTTGCCAGCCTCCGATACGTTCATGCCCGGCACAAGGCCGGGCATGACGAATGAGAGAGCTTGTCGCCGGAAGCGCTACGTCGCCTTTTTGGCGAACGTCGACTTCAGATTGTCGAACAATTCCACCTTCACGCCGTTGCGGCGCATGATGAAGCTCTGCTGCAGCACCGACAGCAAATTGTTCCAGGCCCAGTAGATCACGAGACCCGCCGGGAAGCCCGCCAGCATGAAGGTGAAGATCAGCGGCATCCAGTCGAAGATGATCTTCTGCGTCGGATCCGGCGGCGTCGGGTTGAGCTTCATCTGGAACCACATCGTGATGCCCATGATGATCGGCCAAACGCCGAGCCAGAGGTAATGACCGAACACCGGGATCGTCGTGGGATCGAACGGGATCACGCCGAACAGGTTGAACAGATTGGTCGGATCGGGCGCCGAGAGGTCCTTGATCCAGCCGAAGAACGGCGCATGCCGCATTTCGATAGTGACGAACAAGACCTTGTAGAGCGAGAAGAACACCGGGATCTGCAGCGCGACCGGAAGACAGCCCGCGATCGGGTTGATCTTCTCCTTCTTGTAGATCTCCATCATCTCCTGCTGCTGCTTCACCCGGTCGTCGGGATAGCGCTCCTTGAGCGCCTGAAGCTGCGGCTGCACCGACTTCATCTTCGCCATCGAGGCGTAGGACTTGTTGGCGAGCGGGAAGAACAGGAGCTTCACGATCACCGTCACGAGCAGGATCGAGACGCCGAAATTGCCGAACAGGCGGTAGAACCAGTCGAGCGCCAGGAACATCGGCTTGGTGATGAAGTAGAACCAGCCCCAGTCGATCAAAAGGTCGAAATGGTTGAGGCCGAGCTGCCGGTTGTAGCCGCCGAAGCCGACCAGCGGGAAGTTGATGCCGACGACGCTGGCTTCCTTGGCGCCGGCGAACAGCCGCGCATTGGCGCTGATCGTGCCGCCGATCGCGAGCGTCTGCGGCTCCTGCAGATAGTCGGTCTGGTAGTTGTGGGTGGTGCCGACCGCGTTCGACTGATAGCGCGCCGCAAGCTTGGCCGTGGTGTCGGGCAACAGCGCGGTCGCCCAATACTTGTCGGTCATGCCGAGCCAGCCATTGGTGACGTTGAAGCTCACCGACTTGGCGTCGTCGATCTTCTTGTAGGCGTATTCCTGCAGGCCCTGGTCGCCGAGATAGCCGATCAGGCCCTCATGCAGGATGTAGTAGCCGGACACCTGCGGGGTGCCGTGGCGCGAGATCAGCGCGAAAGGATAAAGCGTGACCGGCGCGGTACCGACATTGCTGACCTCGTCCTTGATGCTGAAGAGGTAGTGGTCGTCGATCGCGATGGTGCGGCGGAAGGTGAGGCCGTCGCCATTGTCGTATTTCAGCGTCACCGGGGTGGTCGGCGTCAGGCTGCCGGTGCCCTCCTGCTGCCACACCGTGGTCTGGTCGGGGATGCGCGCAGTCGAGCCGGTCGCCGGCACCCAGCCGAATTCGGCGTAGTAGGGGGCAGCGGTCTGCGACGGCGAGAACAGCACGATTGGCGGCGAGGCCGGCTCGACCGTCTCGCGATACTGCACCAGCGCGAGGTCGTCGATGCGGGCACCCCTAAGCGAGATCGAGCCCGAGAGCCGTGGCGTATCGATTTTGATGCGCGGGGTGGCCGATATCGCGGCGTCGCGGCTGACGATCGGTCCCGCGGCGGCCGGCTGGGTGGCTGCGGGGGTGGTGCCGGCGGACGGGGCGGGCGTCGTGGTGGTCTGGCCCGGGGTCGCCTGCGGGGTCGGCTTCTGCAGCTCGGCCTGCCGCTGCTGCTCGGCGCGCTGCTTCTCCATCTGCGGGACGTTGTAGAAATATTGCCAGGCGATCAGGACGAGGCCGGACAGAATGACGGCGAGGATGGTGTTGCGGTTGTCGGACATCTCTTAGGGTCTCGTCATTCCATTCGGATTACGCGCATTCGGCGCCGCCCGGTCGAGGCGGCGCAGCGCCGAGCGCAGATCGTCAAGCATGGTCGCAAAGTCACGGGTCAGCGCGTCACGACGGCCGACTAGCACATAATCATGGTCCGGTCGCATCGATATGACGTCGATTCGCTTCACCAGCTCGCGAAGCCGGCGGCGGATGCGGTTCCGCTCGGTCGCGGTGCCGTTCTTCTTGGTAACGGTGAAGCCGATGCGGATCGGGCCGTCATCGTCGCGTCGGCGTCCCTGCAGCACAAACGCTGCGCTGTTCGCCCGCGCACCATTGGCAACGGCGAGGAAGTCCGCCCGCTGCCTTAGCCGATCCATAAAAGCCTCCGGGAGGAGACGTGTCCGGGCTCAGGCGCTCAGGCGCTTGCGGCCACGCGCGCGGCGCGCGGCGAGGACCTTGCGGCCGCCGGCCGTGGCGAGACGGGCGCGGAAGCCGTGACGGCGCTTGCGCACCAGTTTGCTGGGTTGATAAGTCCGCTTCACGGGTAAGTCTCCGCTGACCGGGCAATTTGCCTGGATTAAGATGAAGTCCGTTGAGATGAAGTCCGGTGATGCTGGCCGGCTCACAATGAGCCGCGCGCGGCCCAAATGAGCCGCCCCCGGTCAAGAACCGGGCCATCGCGGACAATTGGCGCGGCTTATACGGGAGCGCCCCGTTTTCGTCAATGTCACAGGGGGCCGCAACCGGCTTCTTTGAAAGGTCGCAATTGGGGCGAATATATCTGTTTTCGCGGGGTTTTTGACGATGAGGGGGGTGCCTTGCGGCGGCCCGCGGGAACCTCCGACATTAGCGATCCGTAATTTGACCGGCCGGGGGGCCGGACCGCATCTTCCAGCCCCTTGAGCCAAACAAGGCCTTTCTTGTGGCTGAGACCGACGATCAGGCTGATCTGCAGAAGCCACGGCCCAAGCCGTCCGTTCGGCTGGGGCTGTCCGGCAAGCTTCTGCTGCTGACAATCCCCCTGGCGATGATCGCCGGGATGCTGATCTACGTGCCCGCGATCGCCAACTTCCGCGTCAACCGCCTGAACGATCGGTTGGCCGCGGCCAACACCGCTGCGCTGGTGCTGGATGCGGCGCCCTCGGGCATGGTGCCGGAATCGCTGTCGCGGCAGATCCTGACCAGCATCGGGGCGCGCGCGGTCGCCATCAAGCTCGGCCAGCAGCGCCGCCTGCTCGCCAGCGCCGACCTGCCGGCCGCGATCGACCATGACGTCGACATGCGGACCATGACGGTGTGGTCGGCGATCGTCGATGCGTTCGAGATCATGCTGGAGAGCGGCGACCAGACCATCCGCGTGGTCGGTGCAGCGCCCGGCCAGGCGCAATTCATCGAGGTGGTGATCGACGAAAAGCCGCTGCGGCGGGCGATGTACCGCTTCTCGCGCAACGTGCTGGTGGTCGCGCTCCTGATCGCGGGCATCACCTCGCTCCTGGTCTATCTCGCTTTGCATTATCTGTTCGTGCGGCCGATGCGGCGGCTGACCGCGAACCTGGTCGGCTTCCACGAAAACCCGGAAAGTGCCGCGCGAATCATCGTGCCGAGCCAGCGCGGCGACGAGATCGGTGTCGCCGAGCGCGAGCTGTCGGACATGCAGCGCGATCTCGTCTCGATGCTGCATCAGAAGAGCCGCCTCGCCGCGCTCGGGCTTGCCGTCTCCAAGATCAACCATGATCTGCGCAACCTGTTGGCGTCCTCGCAGCTATTGTCGGACCAGCTCGCCAGCGTGCCCGATCCGCGGGTGCAGCGCTTTGCGCCAAAGCTGTTGCGTTCGCTCGAGCGCGCCATCGACTTCTGCCAGTCGACGCTGTCCTACGGCCGCGCGCAGGAGGCTGCGCCTGAGCGGCGCATGATCCTGGTCGAGCCGGCGGTGGCGGAGGTGCGCGAGTCCGCCGGCCTTGCCGCGGATGCCACCATCACCTGGATCAGCGCGATCGAGCGCGGGCTGACCATCGATGCCGATCCCGATCAGTTGTTCCGCGTGCTTCTCAACCTCGTGCGCAACGCGTCGCAGGCGCTCGAGACCCACCCGTCGCCGGACGCCTCCAGCATGCAGATCCGCATCACCGGCCGCCGCGAGGGGACGGTTGCGATCATCGAGGTCTCCGATACCGGCCCGGGCGTCCCGGCGAAGGCGCGCGAGCACCTGTTCCAGGCGTTCCAGACCTCGGGCCGCCCCGGCGGCAGCGGGCTGGGGCTTGCCATCGCCGCCGAGCTGATCCGCGCCCATGGCGGTGCCATCCACCTCGTAGAGGGCACCATCGGCGCCACCTTCCGGATCTCGATCCCGGACCGTCCGGTGGAATTGCAGTCGATTCGCAACGAGCGGGCGCGGGCGTAAGGGGCTGCTGTCATTCCGGAGCGGCGTACGCGCCGAACCCGGAACCCTGAGCTTGTGGCGCGAGATTCCGAGCTGGCGCGTGCCAATGACCTAAAATCGGTCGCTTCGGACGCAATTTTCGTTCTTTCCGGTCAAAATCGCCGGTCAGAACCCGCGTCGCGGACCTTGCCAACCGGACCCGGACCCTGTAGCTAGAGCGCTCTTTCGCGATGTTTCCGAGCCTTCTCGGATGCACTCCGGGCTTAAGCCCTGCCGCGAAGATGCGCCCGTAGCTCAGCTGGATAGAGCATCAGACTACGAATCTGAGGGTCGGACGTTCGAATCGTTCCGGGCGCGCCATTAAGATCAATGGCTTAGCGAAAATCTCCTAGCGAACAAAAGCTTGATAGCTACCATCTAGCTACCACGGCGTGGCTAGTGCTTGCCTGGGTCGTCGGGCTCCGGCTCCCCAAAGCAATTTTTCCACCATGCCATAACACATTCGTCGCATATCGGCTCTTCCCTTAGCGGCAAGGTATCGAGCATTTCCCGCAGCGCCCAGCGGTCGCGCTCAGGCCACTTGCCGCAGATGACGCAATCGTTGGACATTGGTCGCGCTCTACTTGTTCGCGTAAGGATGCCGTTAGCAATCAGGAGGGGGCAAGTGAGTAGCGAACTATATTTGGCTACGCTCGCCGGAAACGAAAACGGCGAGGCCCGCCAGATTGGCCGATAACCAGTCAGCGGCGGGATTGCTGTTTGATAATGTAGTAGGTGATTTCCGCGCGCATTAGGCGCTCGCAAGCCTCATCCACCAGTCGCCTAAACTGATCATCGTTCGGCAACGGCAACTTGACGAGGGTTTCGGTCTCATCGGCAATCGTGAAGAGTAGCTCTTTGCCGAGCCGGAGCATATCCACGCAGGTCGCAACATCCGTGGGTCCGTAGAACTTCTTGATTACGGAGGTGTCGCCATCCAACGGAGACGCGATCACGCTGAATTTCTCCTCTCTGGACTGATCGATGGCGGCCAAGCTCATCACGAAATCTGCATCGTGGGGTAAGAAAAATGGCTGAAGAAGAAAACTCAGCTTTCGATCGAATCGTATGCCGCTCCCTTCGTCATCAGGGTCGCCGATAAGGCCATGGCTCGTCAATTTGAACACTACGCTCAGCACCGCTGAAGGCTGCGAGGGGGCAAGGCCAGTGACCGTGATAGTCTGACGCAGTTCTTCGCTCGGCCGTTTTCCTTCGCCGATGTTCTCACGCGTGATCTTCCAGCCGCTGACCACCGCGCTTCCGCGGCGGCGTCGCGAAACCTCGTCGGTGGACGTGCGGCTCGGTTCTCGTTCCACCGGTTTCTGTGGCCGATCGCGAAATATTTCCAGTGCCGTCAGGCGTCCTGAAATCCAATTCTTCCAACTATTTTCGGCGGCACTTTGTGCCGAAAATGCCCTTACACGACAGAGCATCATCTGGCGAACAAACTGGTTTGCGTCCTTTGCGTTTGCACCTCCGACAAGGGCAAGCGGTTGGCCGTCCCGCCAAAACGCCCAAAAATTCATGCTGCTCCCTTGATCAGCTAGATCGCGAAACCAATTGCGGGCGTATCTTTCCTCTCGAAAGACCTTCACATATCCGATGATCTTCCCCTCCCGCATCAAATACCACATTGGGTCTTGAGCTGGACCGGGACTCACTCCGGCGTTTCGTAAGGTTTGGGATACCCATTGGTGAGCCCGATCGGGGTCCCGTGGACCAAGCCTCGCTTCGCCGTAGAACTCTGTTTCGAATATGCTGATGACCACGAAGTGCTGAAGCATTCCCGGCTGCCCTGCGAAATCGCTTGACCCATACAACTAACGGATGAAACTACCTGAGCAGGGATGCGGCGCAAGGGCGGCGACCGAGTTTAGAGCAAATGTCTTTCAGGAGACACAATGCCAGTTGACGATGAACAGCACCTTGCTCAGCGTGGTCGCGAAAAGGCCGAAGCCGTGGCGGCGATCGAAGCTGCACTAGCGGTAACCGCGAGCGGGCCAGATGGATGGGAGCGCCTTTGTTTGGCACAAGCCATCAGTTGGCTTTATCGTGGCGCCTACCTAGCAGCCAGGGCAAACGCCGCCCTCGCCCTGACACCAGCGAACGAACGCGCCCCCCAAGCGAGGGGGACCGATCCCGTGACAGAGAGCTTCACGACGGAAGCGTTGCGAAGAGCCCTTGCTGAAGCGGTCGCGCAACCCGTGAGCCGCTTTCCGATTTTGGGGCCGATCATCTTCACCGGTTGACGCGATCCCGAACACGCTGCGCACGGCATGTGGGCAGGAAGCTACGTTGCGCCTTGGCTGTATCGTGCTTGCATTAGTTAGGGCGGGAAGCCGGGGGGCTGTTCGGACGATGCGAATGCGCATCCTTGAGAGACCGCCGGTTCGCCACTATCCTGCGCAATCAAGAGGAATGGCTGGGGGGAACGGTGGCTGATCCATTCACAATTCGCATTTTCGTTCCGGACGGCAATCCAGAGGGTCTGCGCATCATCGACCGGATGAACTGGACCGGACTCGGCATCGCGTTCCCACGCGAAGATTGGCCGAAGATCAAAACCCGTGCCGACTTCTCGCGCTCCGGAGTTTACATCCTGATTGGTCGCGTCACGGACGACGATTTGCCGACCATTTACATCGGTCAGGGTGATGTAGTTCGCAACCGAATTGACAGCCATTTCGTCAGCAAGGACTTCTGGGGTTCGGCAGCGGTCTTCGTGTCCAACGCAACTGGCGGCCTAAACCGCGCTCATGCGACATGGCTGGAATATGCGCTGATCCAGCGTGCCCAACAGATTGGCCAGAGCCATCTAGAAAATGGCGTTGAACCGCAGGCACCTCAGCTTTCCGAAGCGGAGCGGGCCGATACGCAAGCATTCTTGCGGGAAATGCTGCAAATCCTGCCTTTGATCGGATTAACTTGCTTCGAACAGCCGAAGGCCGTCGCGCTTCCGAAGGCGCATGTTGAAAATGCCACCGCATCAACTTTTCCCAATGAACCAGATACAGTTATCGTTCCAGCTCAACAGGAAGGCTTTGAAAGGGTCTTCATAGGCCAAAATGCCTGGCATGCAATTCGCATCTCCGGAGGGATGCTGCAAAAGATCAAGTACATTGCTGCTTATCAAACGCAGCCAATATCAGCCATCACGCATATTGCGCCTGTTGAGCGTATCGAGCCCTACGGCGAAAATGGAAAGTACAGGCTCGTATTTTCCGAACCCGCAAAGCCAATTGGACCGATTCCTTTCGGGAGTGCGCCATCCGGAACGATGCAGGGGCCGCGCTATACGACGAAGGCAAAACTGCTTTCCGCGAAGTCAATCAGCGATCTTCTAGTGAAGGAGTAGAGCGGAAGCGAGCTTACTTCCGTTCCTGGCGGGTTAGCCCTAGGCGGCGCAAGAGGGATCATCCAAGATAATTGTTACCCTTGTCGGTTCAAAGGAGCTGACCACGCCGTGAGAAAGTCAAAGCATTCCCGACGCGAGTTGCTTCCGCCAGTAGAGCTTCCGCAAACACTGGAAGGAGCCATCAAGGACTATGAGGATTGGTCTAATAGGTACTTTCGCAACGTCGAGAGCCGGAGCAAGATAGCAGAACCACTATTTCATTATACTGATCTGCGAGGCTTCGAGGGCATCCTTAAGAGCGGACAGATTTGGTTCACGGATTACCGGCATCTAAACGATGAGACTGAATTGATGCACGGGATTGGCCTTGCAAAGGCGATGCTGGCGAGGCGAGCTAAGAAAGGGGGATTTCACGCTTTTCTCTTCCTCTGGATCGATGATTTGCTCACGAAGCGAAACTTCGGGCGAGCCCTCGCATTCTTCATCGCGTCTTTTAGTAAGAATCGGGATGATCTACACCAATGGAGAGCGTATGCCGACGATGGACGCGGCGTTGCGATCGGATTTTCATCGAAGCTTTTTCAACCAAACGAAAAGAAGCACGGAGACCCACGAAGAAACACGTTTGCCGGTCCGGTGCGATATGTCGACGCGCAGACGCGTGCCCGGCATGCGAAGGGGTTCAATAAGGCAAGCTCAATTCTTGACGCCGCCTTGCGGTACGCCCGGCGCCACCTTCGATACAAAGAAATCGGAATGGAGTTCCTAAATCAGCTTGCGCGGTCCGTGATCGCCTCGCCCCTGATCTGGAACGCACTGACGTGCAAGCACCACGGCTATAAGCATGAGGCTGAGGTGCGCCTTGTGATTCTGGGGCAAGTTAGCAAGTTCAGAGGTAAGCTATCGAAACGACAGAGAAACGGCAAAAAGGTTCCGTACATTCCCTATGATGTGCCGCTTCAAGACTCCGGCACGATTGCTGAGATCGCTATAGGGCCAGCCGCTCCCAATGGCACGGAGGCAAAGATCAGGCGGATACTGAAATCGGCGAGGGTCAGCTATCCAGTCCGTATCCGCCGCTCAAGAATACCCTATAGGTCGTTCAAGGTACCTTGACGATGTGAACCCGCACCAAGTGGATTGCCGGTCTTGGTGAGAGATCGATCCTGCTTCGCTGGTGACGGTGAGTGCAGAGGCCGACGCCAAAAGTCAGCGGCGCTTCCGGCTTGGCGGCAGAATTAGTTCGTACGGCTCGACCTTGAGTGCCTTTGCAAGCTTCTCAAGTATCTTCAGGCTAGCGTAGAACGCTCCCTTTTCAAGCTGGCTCAGATAGCTGCGGCTGACTTCAGCCTCATAAGCGAGATCGTCCTGCGCAAGCCCCTTTTCATTGCGCAGGCGGCGGAGATTGGCGGCCAAGACGTCTCGCAGGTCCATCCCCAGAATGGACCCCGATTGCCCAAAATACTCACCTCGATATATTAGACAAAGTGACTGGGAACGGTGCTTTCAGCCCAAGGGCCTCAGATGAAGCAGATCGGTTTGATTCTCTTTCTCATCCTAGATTTCGGATGGCCGCTGCGTTGGGGTCTCATGGGTCTCGATGTGGTCGCGGCTCTGCTTTGGTCAATTAGTATGGCCGCTATCACGGTTGGTTGGGGCTGGAGAGTCTCCCAAGGGAGGAGTGGTGGGGTCCCTCTTGCTTGGGACTTCCATCGCCGCCGCAGCCAACGTCACGGTCTACTTCCTGGGTTATGGATTGAGTAAATTTCATTCGGACTTCATAAGCGAGCCACTTAAGATTCTTCCGATCTACGCGACCATCGCGATGGGGGCCTTTATCGTTTTCTCAATCGCGAAGTTGTCGCTCGCGATTGCTTTGCGAAAGCTTGCCGGGCGTAAACCTAATCCCTTCGATTCGAAGATCCGACAGGCACCGAAATACAAATGGAAAAAGACAACCGAAGTACCGCACGATGGGACAGAGGCGCCGTTTACGAAACGTAGTGTACGCTTCATCCGCGGGAAGGAAGAGGCGGTGCTTTGGCACAAAGACGCAAAGATAACCCTCGTGAGATTGAATGTGCCTTTTGAATTCGAGGACTTTGTGGAGCTAGAAGAGTTTATAGCCACGCATCCGAGAGAAGATGATCTCGACAATACGACGGGGGAGACGAGATACTCACGCGAGATGGAATTGTTTTTTGTCAGGCATCGATGTTCAGATGACATGATGCATATTCAAGCTACGGATTACGAGTTTCTTGTCGCTTTCGCCAAACTCCGCAAGGCAGCATACGCGGCTGGAGAGGCCAGCGTTGTGGTCGCCGGATACGTGCTCTACGCCGTCGTTCAATTCTACAATAAGGATCGAAAGCGCGCCATCAGGTGGTTGACCAGTCAAGCAGATGATTACGTTCGCGGGAGCGCTTCAGAAATTTGAGCGCTGCTCGGTAACATCGTTACCTCTGAGAGAAACGCTGATGACGCAAGCCGTGTGTTTCAACTGCGGGGCTATTAAGTGGGGTGCGTTCTCCAACTGTGAAAACTGCGGATCGCGCCCAAAGTCAGATGACGAACTAATGGTGTCGCTGGCCCTTACGGATCATTACTTTGATCTCGCAAAGCTGCACCAAATGGGCCGTGACGTCGCGGATGGAAAAGCCCCACAGCTCGACCCCGCGACCAAAGAAGGGCTACGTCCCGCGATAGAGCAGGCGAAAATCATGCTCGGCATTAATCACGGTGTTCGGCCGCGAAAGGGGCTGGGTGTGGAACCTCCCAATGCGGAGATCATCGCAAACCGGGGGTTGGTAGTCGCGCGAAAGAATTTCCGATTGTACCTAATATTGGGAGCCCCCGTCTGGCTGTGTGCGCTTGCACTGGTGGCCATTGAGCAGCCGGGCAGTGTGCACTATGGGCCTTTATTGGTTTTTTGCTTGATACTGCCGCTCTTACCGACTGTCGTGTGGTTGATAGTCAGAGACCATGCGGTATCTAGCTGGAGAGCATTGCCGGTAAACATCCGAAAGGGGCTCACCCGGGCATATCTGACGATTGCGGTGCCGTGGATCGCGTGGTTCGGATATCAAATCGCACTTTACGCGGACCGAGCAAGTTACTCGACCAATGCAAGGCAACATCTCGCATTCTCTATTGTGCTCTTTCTACTCGTCCCTTTGGGAGCACCCGTCCTCCTGAAATTGTTGATTTGGATCGTTCAAGGATTTCTTTCCCCTAAGGTGAACGGCGGTAAGGCCGCAAATCCGACCGATGAACGTCCATCCATTCAAAGCGACATAGACCATCTTCGTCTGAGGGTGGCCGAAGACCTAGCTTGTCGCCCCGACTTTGTCGTCAACAAGTATCTGAGGACCGGATGGCTATTTGGGAAGCACCATAGCGGGTGGCCGCGACTAGACGAGACGAAGCTAAGTGCCGAACAAAAAGCTAAGTTGCCGCCTTCCTACTACGAGAAAGGGGGAATCGACCCAAGCCTGCTGGGAAGTACGGTCGGATATGCCTCTGGCGACGCGATGATCGATAGGTTGATTAAACTCCAAGACGACGTTCGCGCGAGTGGCAGCTTAGAGAACCTCGTTGATAACCTTGTCGACGACGAGATCACTAGACGCTTGAAGCGCGAACATCAGCGCGGCGGATGACAGGAGCGGATTTCTCACAATTTGCGCGGGGCACTACAGGGCCGGTTCACGCCGACGATTTTTGGCCCCGGGGTACCCCAACGCATGTTGCCTGACCGTCCGCCGCCTGCGTGCGAAAGTTAGGACTTCTGCACGATCTCGTTGAGGTTGATTCGTCAGTGGGTTACACTGTGCGTAAGTCTTGCACGAAAGTGGAGCGCAGCGATGACGGTGTACGGCTATGCCAGGGTGAGTACTGAGGGGCAGACGCTCGCGGGCCAGGAAGCCCAGCTGGTGGCGGCTGGTGCGGCCAAGGTGTTCTCCGAAAAGATCAGCGGGGCCAGTGCGGGCAATCGGAAGGCGCTGACGCGGGCACTCGCGGCCCTTAAGGCAGGCGACGTTCTGCTAGTCACTAGGCTGGACCGGTTAGCGCGATCGACGCGGGACCTGCTCAACGTGCTCGATGCGATCGGGAAGGCCGGTGCGGGATTCAAGAGCTTGGCTGATACCTGGGCTGACACGACCACGGCGCATGGGCGGCTGATGCTGACCGTGCTGGGCGGGCTTGCTGAGTTCGAACGAGAGCTGATCAAGGCCCGCACTGGTGAGGGGCGCGAGCGAGCGAAGGCGCGCGGGGTGCACATGGGGCGACCTGCGGCGCTTAATCGGGATCAACAGCGTGAGGCGCTAGCGCGGCGGGAGGCTGGTGAGGCATTGACGGATATTGCGCGGACGTTCGGGGTTAGTCACACCACTATAAGTAGGCTTCGGCCGTGATGATCGCTCGCCCGAGGAGACGATCCCTACGAGCTCACAGAGCTTTAAGCCGGTCTCGCTGGGATAGATTGCCGCCCGGCCTATTCCTGAAATCATTAGTGGAGTGGCACAAGCTCGAAAACCGCACCCAGCAATTGCTGATTGAGTTGGCCCGCGAACAGAAATTCCAATGCTATTTTTGCAGCCGACGAACAGGCTTGGTTTTTGATCACGAACATCACCCAGGAGTTCGATCGAAACAGACGATATACAATATTCGAGGGCTGCTTTGCCAAACCTGCAATTCACATATCTCGTACTTAGAGCAGGAGAATCTGCGGGGCTATAAGAACTTTGAGAATGCCGAAAGCCGAATTTCTCCTACAGCGTTTGAAGAATATAAGTATCAATTCGAGCTACGAGTTCTTGCATTAGGGGAGACAGAATTAGAGCGGGAATTGGGCCAGTTGAGATATTCGCGGCGCCGGCTCTTTCTGGGAATGATTGAAGATTGGAAAGAATTTAAAGGCCGGCGTCAGTCGCACTATTTCAGATGGGCGAAGCTCAAGCGTCGCTTACGTCCGATTAGTTGAGCGATCTCGATCCGGGAGGCATCAGGATCAATCTGGCTCTTTCAAAACCTCCACTTTTTGAAAGTTCGGCTTTGCGTCGATCACTGGCGACATGCCCCGGGCACGCTGTGCGGCTTCCATCTGCGCTGCGAAGTCGCGGACGTTGGCGATCACCGCCAGCTTTGGCCGTTCGAATGGCAGCGCGGCGATTGCCGCTCGCATTCGGGTTGATAACGGCAAGCCTTCGTCACGATAGACCGCTTGCAAAAAATCCAGCGACGTTGCGTCGGAGGCAAGCTCGATTTCCGACGCGGCTCTCGAAAGATCAGGCAACAGGTTCATGGTTTACCCTTGGTCCGCATGTGGTCCGCATATCCGGTCCGCATGAAGTTCGCTAAGACCCCCCATCTGCATCGGTTCTCCCCCTCCATTTCCCTCTTGGTCCTCATGGTCCGCATGGTCCTCATGAAAATCTATCCTCAGTTTTAACTAAGCCACCGGAGCGCACTAGATTTGCATGCGGACCATGCGGGACCACGGACTTTTATGCGGACCACGTCCGGACCGTGCGGACCACGCTTCGAGCATCACTTGAGCACGCGAAGCTGGCGAATGCGGATGCCCGCGAACATACGCTTGCGGCCCTCGTTGCCTGTGCGCGGTCGGATCGTTTCGATTTGCCCGTGGAATGCCGAGCGGAGCTTGCCGGAGAATTGATTGATCGGCAGCCGATCCGACCAGCCGCCGCCGTTGCTCTGGCACCATTCCCGATAGCTGGAATAAATGGTGTCAACGGCTGCTGAGTAGTCCGCGCCAAGCTCGCAGCGCTCCGCGACAAAGGCTTTGATGGAGCTGGCCATCCCGGCGAGTTCGTCATTGAGTTCGCCATTGCCCGGCGGCTTGAACTTGCCCCGGGAGGCGAGGCGTTGCCAGCCCGCGATGGCCCAATTGAGGATGCCGCTCAGCTCTGCGCTGAGCTTGTCCTCCAAGCCGGGGTCCTCCCGACCAAGGAAGCTCACTTGCGTTTGCAGGATGATGAACCGGGTCGCGATCACGCCCGTATCGTCTTTGAAGTCGGGGAGTTCGTTCGACAGGATCATGATCCGGGTGCGGAGTACCCCGCTCCAAAAGTCCTTGTTCTTGCGATTGATGTCCTGGGGGTCCTCGCCGATGATGCTGAGCAGTTTCTCGGTGATGACGCTGCGATTGGCCCGGTTGTCGAGCCGTGCGTCGGGCACAACCGCGAGCTTCTTGCCGATGAAGCTTTGCAAGCCGAATTCCCGGGCCATTTGATTGAGGCTCGGGCCGCAGTAGTTCTTGCTGCCGAGCAAATTGCGAAGCACCCGCGCAATGGTGCCTTTGCCGCTTCGTGCGGGGCCAACGAGGATGAAGCCTTTTTGGAATCGGGTTTCATCGGTCAGCACCAAGCCGAAGAACTCTTGCAACGCATCGCGGGTGACTTCGTCGTCGGTCCAAAGCTCGTCAAGGAAGCTTTGCCATCTGGTCGCCTGCGCTTCGGGCAGGTACTCAGTTTCGATCGCGTTGAGCACAAACAGCTTTGGATCGTGGGGCCATAGCTTTCCGTCGCTGAGCCGAACCACGCCATTCCTGCAACAGATGAATGCGCCATCGCCCCACGGCGCAGCGTCGTCGCCGAGCCAAGTGCCCACCTCAATTTCTTCGTTGAGTAACACCCGGGCCTTGATCGCATCGATCAATTCGTTCACGTGCTTTGGTTTGGGATCGAATTTCCCTCCGTTGATCGTCGCGAGGAAATCGTAAAGCTCGGTGCGGAGTGCGGCGTCCTCCATCTCTGCATAGTGAGTGCCGGTCCATTTGCGCCAATCGCCATGCCAGCAGCGTAGCGTGGGGACGCTGCCGATGGAATATCGGCTGAGTAAGAAGCGCCGCGCGACTTCGTAGGGCGCGCCTACGTCAACTAGTATCTGAGCCTCGCCGGGGGCCGCGCTCGGTGGTGGCTCAGCCTTCGGCGGTTCGGGCTCAGGCTGCGGCGCGGGCTTCGCCGCTTCGGGCTCGATGAGCTTGGGGGCAGCCGCGCCAACTCGCCGCTGAAATCTTGCGACGAGGCCCTTTGCAACTTCATCACTCATCACGCGCCTCGATCCGCTGCGGGTCGCTGCTTCGCCTCTTTCATCTTGCGGGCCTCAGCCCAACAATCTTTGATCGGTTCGATTTGGTCGAGCAGGCCGAAGCCGATGGCGCGGCCGATGTTGGCGAGCTCCATATCGCGCTCGCGGCCATCGAGGAACGCCGCGATGTTGCGTTCGACCAACTTCCAGAGGAAGTCATGCGACGAGAAGATTTGCGCGGTCATCCGCCGAACTCCTTCTTGCGGTCCGCACGCCACTTCGCATCGTGCGCGTCCATCATCTGATCCATGATGGCCTGCCCAGGCGGTCGCCAGTCATCCACCGCAGGCGGCTCCACCCATCCCCTTCCCGGGGAATGCGACGGCGCATCACGCACCACGGGAGCGCCCTCGACGCGGACCTTTGCTGCGCCCCCCATCGCGGGCAGCGATGCGGGACCGTTGCGGAAGTCCCGCACGATGTCGGCCATGAGATCGTCTCCGACGCCGCCGAGAATCATATCAATCTGCCACTCTGGTACTCCGAGCTTCGTCAGCGTTTCGCGGCGTTGTGCTTGCTTCAATGCTGTGCTCATTTCGGTTTCCTTTGCTGGTTTTGGGGATCAGGTGCGGATAGAGGCACTCAGCGATTGTCTTCGGTGGTGCCTGCGGAGCGGGCTTCTGCGGCTGCGGCTGAGTGCGCACCAAGCCCATCTTGGCGAGGTATGCGTCGGCGCTCATCGCTTGCCCCTCGGGCTGCTCTCGGGTCCGAACTCTGAAAGGATGTCCCTCGGCTGCGGCGTCTCGCCATACTTCACGGGGCCATGCGTTCCCTGTGATCCGCTGCGACCGTGAACGGTGCGCCCCGCGCCGGGTCCGCCCTTGCCGATATTCGTCCCGACTGCGTTACCCATCGGCACGGGGGCCTTTGCCGATTGGTACAATGGCACGTTGGGGCGCTGGACTGTTTTGCCCCCAGCCTCGCTGATGTGGTTGCCGATCGATCGGCCGATATTCGAGACTGCGTCAGCGGAGACCTTACGAGTGTTCGCGGAGCCGCCGACCGGACGGACTTGGCGTTCGGTCTTGCCGCCGCCGCTGTGGGATTTGGATTTGCTCATTGCGTTCTTCCTTTCGGTTTGATGCTGGGTTCGTATTGGAGAAGATGCAGGAACTCATCGCCGTACCAACGGACCATCTGATCGTAGGCTTCTTGATCGAGGGCCTTCGCGTTGAGAGGGAGAGGGAGCGGGAGAGGGATGCCGACGAATGAATTGCTCTCTGCGTTGTCCCACGCTGTGGTGGGGACTGGCACCACGTAGGCGGATGTGGCCCGATCCGCAGCGGCTCGGGCTGCTGACTTGATTAGGTCGGATTGCGGGAGCGAGTCGAACTTGGACAAATCAGCTTCGTCAGCCGGAGTTCGGCTGACTTCAATCTCGGTGCCGGCGGGGATCAGCCACTGTCCTACGGGCCACGGGCTGAGTAAGCGAAATCTCATTGGTGGTCCTCCTCGCGTCGCCGACCCGTCAGCACATGCACGCCATGTCGGTGCAGGTGAGCGTTCACCAGTCCGTTGATGCGCTCTGCGGCCGCATCCAACTGCCGAAGCCCTGCGGCCCACGTCTCCCGCGATTGCGGATCGGGTGCTCGGCGAGCCCAGAACCGAAACCAATCCCATGCGTTCCGGAACAGGAGCCAATGCTGTTCGAACGTCAGTACCCGACCGCTCTTGTAGATTTCATCGGTGGTGCGAGTGTCGGCAATGAATTCTTGCTGAGCCTTCTGCAGATTGACCTCTGCATTCGGCGGCGGCACCTCGTTGAGGCAAGTGAAGTCGTCGTTGTCGAACACGCAGAGCTTGGGCTGATCGAACCGAAAGGGCGGTCCCTGTTCGTCAAGCGGTAGCGGATCAAGCCCAGCGTTAGATTGAGCAGCTATCCGTGCCATGCGATCAATCTCCGTGATTGAAATCCCAAACCGCTTCGAGAGCCCCTTCAACAGCTTCAACACTTCATCGTTGGTCATCGTCAGCGCTCCACTACAGTCATGTCGGGCAGCCAATTCACGTCTTCGTTGAGCGGAGGCTCATCGGGCATCGAGGCCATGGCGCGGGACCAGTCGGGCGCAGTGAGTGGTACAGACGGCTCCGCTCTGGTCACGTGCAACGGCGCAGCGTTTGCGAAGCGTCCGCCGGGCGCAGCGTCGGCTTGTGCATGTTCGAAGTAGGTCGAGGCTTCGCGTTCCTGCCGGAGGCGTGCGACGGCTTCCCGGCGTTCCTCCGCATAGAACCCGATCCGACAGTCGTCCGAACAAAACTTGTGCTTGGCTTCTCGCGGGATGACGGGGTTGCCGCAGTAAGTGCATTTGCGTTCGATCATGGTGCGCATCCTTTGATTGTATCATACCAGTATACACGTATTACGAGATAAAGTCAAGCGTTGTCAATGGGTTACGGGATCGAACGGCACGCCCGGGCCATAAAAACGGCACGCCCGGGCCATAAAAAAAGCCTCGGAAGCGCGGTGGCATCCGAGGCCGGGGATCGCGATCAAAAAGAAGGGGCGGATAAATGATCCGCCCCTAAAGAAATGCTCGATCAGAAAGTTACTTGATGGTCACGCTGAACATTCTCTGATGAACTTGGTTTTGTTCTCGTCCGAGAGTTTGTTCCAGACAGCTTTGAATTTGCTGTACTCCTTTTCGGTCTCGGTCTTCTCGTTCTTGTATCTTTCAACGGTGACGTGGCTGACGCTGAGCTTCCGGGCGATTTCGCGACTTGAAGCGTCAGGATACTGCGCGATGTAGGCCTTGATCCGTTCTGCCTTCTGCTCAGCGGTAAGGTGACGACGCGCACCATTCTTTGCGTTCGAATAGGCTTCGGCCTCCACTTCGTTGCCCGTAAACAGCAGGAAGTTCTCCTTAGTGAACTTGTGCCCCACGGCAATCCCGGCCTTGAGGCGATTGCGTCCATCAAGGACCATTGACGGATTACCGAACAGCACGATTTGCTCATTGGGGAGGAAGCCGCGATCCGTCATCGAGGTCTTCAGGTTCTCGAAGTCATTATCACTCGCCATGGGAAAGTCCGCCGCGATCGGATGATGCCTGAGCTTGGCAATATCAGGCATGACCGGTACGGGGATCAGTTGAGCCTTGTCGTTCATCGCGCCGCCTCCTCGCTGGTGCTGCTAACGATATGAGTGGTGATCCAAGTGTCGAGATCGGCAGGCCGGTACAGCACCCGGCGGCCCGCTTTGACGAATGGTGGGCCGTCGCCGCTGACGCGCCAGCGTTCTAGGGTACGTTCTGAGAGGCGTAGTAGCGCAGCCGCCTCACGCTGCATAAGCAATGCAGGCATGATCGTTCTCCAACGATGTTTGAGGAAGCGGCGAGCCCGAAGGCTATTCTGGTGCGACGGCTGTTGAGCCTGAAAGCTCTTTCAGCTTGCCGAGAGCCTACGCTTATTGCGTAGGTCATTACCCCGATCCGGATGCCGTTGATTGTCTATAGCAGACGTGAGCCGTCGAAATACTAAATTGTATCTGAACGCCCACGAATTTTTGCGGCGGGCTGTAAATTGCAACTCGCATCGCCGACAAGCGCCGCCACATGTTCGCCCCAGCGCTCCAGCGCATCGCGCATCTCGGCCGAATAGAGTGCCCGATTGTAGACTCCGGCCACGCCCGCCCGGTGGCCGGACACATGATTCAGCACAGCTTCCACGATATGCGGCAGCACGCCCAGCCGATCCGCCATCACGGTTGCGGCTGTACGTCGAAGATCGTGCAGGCGCCAATCGGGCAGGGGCTTCACTTCGTCCACGTCCTCGCCTGCATCCTTTGCGGCCTTCTGCCGAGCCTCAAGAATGCGGGTATCAAGCGCGGCCTTCGATTTCGACCAGCCGGAGAAGCCGCGTTGCGGATCGCCATCCCGACGCGGCCCGTCGCCGAAGATGAAATCGCGATCATTGCGCCGGGGCTGCGCCTCAATCAGCGCCAGCGGAGCAGGGGCCAGCAGCAGCGAATGCTCACGATGATTTTTCGTCCTGGCTCCGGGGATAGTCCACGTCGCCCCGGCCACTTCGGGCCATCGCATGCCGCCGACTTCGTCGCGACGCTGAGCGGTCAACGTCAACAGCCGGACAATGCGACCATAGTCATCATCGCGACATGCGCGCCAAATCTCGGATAGCTCGGCGTCGGCAAGGACCCGGTCACGCGCCTTGGGCTCCACCAGGGCGGTTAGTGCCGATCACGGGATTAGCCGCGATGTCGAGCCCTTCGCGGATTGCCCAATTGAACATGGCCGACAAAGCCGCTCGGGCCCGGCCCGCAGCAACTGCCCCTTGGGTCTCGGCTATCTCGGCAAGTCGAGCGGCGATGTCGCGTCGGCGGATATTGAATACCGAGACTGAATGCAGCGGTTTCCAATCGATCAGCAAATGCCGTTCCGTTTCGGCATAGCTTCGCGGCTTCTGCTTCTTTCGCGCATGCTTAAGATACTCGTCAGCAATTCTCCGCAAAGTGTCGGCCGCCTGAAGCGCCGCTTGGGCCTTTTCGTCCGCAGGGTCTTCGCCATCCGCGACAAGCCCCAGCAGCCGCTTGGCTTCGCGCCGGGCCTTCTCGGGCGTCCACCGCGAGCCATGGGGGCCAATGGTGTAGAACCGTTGCCGACCGTGCGCCCGGTACTTGATGACGTAGGCCACTGCGTCACGCTGCCGACGAGCACCAAAGCCCCGCACCGCTTCTTTGTGGTCCGCGTCCCAAATGCTTTCGCCCGGAGCGAGCGCTTGTACGGCGCGGACCGTGACGCTCTTGAGTGCCATCTGAGGGTCCCCGTAGCTACCACGTAGCTACCACCGTAACGCAAAACGCCGCGTGACCCAAGGTAGCCTTGTCGGCAATGGGCTTTGAATTCATTTAGCTTTTGTGGCTACTGACGGCTGCCTCGCAGCCCCGTCGGCCCCGGCGATCAGACTACGAATCTGAGGGTCGGACGTTCGAATCGTTCCGGGCGCGCCATTCTCCCCTTTGCTTGCGATGCCGCTGATCAATCGTCGGCATCGCTGCGCTTCCCCGCCCCAGCACTGCGCCTTGCGGTTTCAGATCGCTGCTTCGCACACCCTCAGGCCTTGACCAGGTCCCCGAGCAGGTTCGCTGCAACCGTCAGCTTGGCGAGAGTCAGGCCGCTGGCGGCGATCTCCTCGACCGAGCGGCGGATGCGCGTCGCTTCGGGGTGAGCCGCGAGCCAGGTCTCGACGGCCTGCTGGCCGGACTGGCCGGTTGCCAGCATATCCGCGGCCAATCTTCTTTCGGCGGCAGCGATCTGCTCGACGGCGCGATCGATCGCGATCCGCTCGAAATAGTCGTTGGCCGGCACGCTGCGCGCGGCGGCGATGATGCGGTCGAGACGGAAATTGGCTTCCGCGGCGAAGAAGGTCGCAGCCGCCTCGCCGATCGGGCGGGCGGTGCGCTCGGCAACCGTCACGATATCGGGTGCCGAGACCAGCGCGTCGAGATCGGCGAGCTCGCCGGCGAGGCCGGGCGGGACGCCCGCGTCGGTGAGTTCCTGCCGCCGCTTGCCGCGCGCGGCCTGCAGGTCCGGCGGCAGGGTGGTGTCGAGCCCGGCGACGATCTGGCGGATCGCCGGGCCGAAGCGCGCGACGACGGCTTCCAGCCCATCCTTGAAATCGACATTGCGCACGTACCAGACCATGCGCGAGAGCAGGAGGTCCTGCACGGAAGCGTAGAGCGACAGCTGCACCTGCCCGTCGATGCAGGTATCGAGCGCGTCGATCGCGTCATTGAGCCACTTCAGCCCGTAGCATTCGTCGACCGCCACATAGGCCATGACGATGATCGGGATATCGGCGTCCGTCTCGTCGATCAGGCGCACGACACAGGCCGGGCCGCCGCGGTTGATCACCGCATTGGCGAGGCTGGTCGCGATGATCTCCCGCCGCAGGCGGTGGAATTCGACCGCGGTCGGGAATTTGTCCTGAACCTCGCGTGGAAAATACTGCGATAGTTCGCGGGCGAGATAGGGATCATCAGGCACGCTGGTGACCAGCAGGTCATCGTAGAGGGTCAGCTTGGCGTAGGCGAGCAACACGGCAAGCTCGGGCCGCGTCAGGGACTGGCCGCGCCGTGTGCGCTCGGCGAGCGCTGCGTCGTCGGGCAAGAACTCCACCGCGCGGCTGAGCAGGTTGCGCCGCTCGAGCGACTGCATCAGGCGGGTGAGGAAGCCGGTCTCGGCCACGCCCTTGCGCTCGGCCAGCGAGAGCGCAAGCGTCTGCAGATAGTTGTTGCGCAGCACCAGCGTGCCGACCTCGTCGGTCATCGCGGCAAGCAGGCTGTTGCGATCAGCCGGGCTGAGGCGTCCCTCGCGCTCGAGGCGCGCCAGCGCGATCTTGATGTTGACCTCGACGTCGGACGTGTTCACGCCGGCCGAATTGTCGATCGCGTCGGTGTTGAGCCTGACGCCCTTCTGCGCCGCTTCAATGCGGCCGCGCTGGGTGACGCCGAGATTGGCGCCTTCGCCGATCACCCGGGCGCGCACGTCGCCGCCCGTGATGCGGATCGGATCGTTGGCGCGGTCGCCGACCTGATCGTCGCCTTCGGAGGAGGAGCGGACATAGGTGCCGATGCCGCCGAACCACAACAGGTCCGCGCGCGCCTTCAGGATCGCCGTCATCACCTCGAAGGGCGTGGCTTGCGGCTTGTCGAGATCGAGCAGGGCGCGCACCTCCGGCGCGAGTGGGATCGCCTTGAGGTGGCGCGAGAACACGCCGCCGCCCGGCGAGATCAGCGACTTGTTGTAGTCCTGCCAGCTCGATCGCGGCAGGTCGAACAGGCGCTTGCGCTCGGCGAAGCTGATCGAAGGATCCGGCGAAGGATCGATGAAGATGTCGCGATGATCGAAGGCCGCCACAAGCCTTGTCGCCGGCGAGAGCAGCATGCCGTTGCCGAAGACGTCGCCAGACATATCGCCGACGCCGACCGCGGTGAAGGGCATGGTCTGAATGTCGGTGCCGAGCTCGCGGAAGTGGCGCTTGACCGCCTCCCAAGCGCCGCGCGCCGTGATCCCCATCTTCTTGTGGTCGTAGCCCTGGCTGCCGCCGGAAGCGAAGGCATCACCGAGCCAATGGTTCTTCTCGATCGAGATCGCGTTGGCGACGTCGGAGAAGGTGGCGGTGCCCTTGTCGGCAGCGACGACGAGGTAGGGGTCGTCGCCGTCGTGGCGCACAGTGGAGTCGGGCGGTACGACGATGTCGCCGTCGAGATTGTCGGTGAGTTCGAGCAGCGAGCGAACGAAGATGCGATAGGCTTCGGTGCCTTCCGTGAGCCAGGCGTCGCGATTGGAAGGCGGCGGCAGGCGCTTGGGCACGAAGCCGCCCTTGGCGCCGACCGGCACGATCACGGCGTTCTTGACCTGCTGCGCCTTCACCAGGCCGAGGATCTCGGTGCGGAAATCCTGCGGCCGGTCGGACCAGCGCAAGCCACCGCGCGCAACCTTGCCAAACCGCAGATGGATGCCTTCGACACGTGGTGAATAGACGAAGATCTCGTAGAGAGGTCGTGGCGCGGGCAGATCGTCGATCCGGTGCGCGTCGAACTTGAAGGAGATCACCGGACGCGGATGTCCGTCGTGGCCGATCTGCCACAGATTGGTGCGGATGGTAGCCTGCACCAGATTGGTGAAGCGGCGCAGGATGCGGTCTTCATCGAGCGAGGCGACCGATTTGAGCTGCTCCTCGACCTCGGCAAGCAGGGCCGTCTCGCGTGCCGAGCGCTCGGCGTCCGTGGAGGCGAGGCGCGGATCGAGGCGGGTCTGGAACAGCGCGACGAGGGTGGCCGTGATCGCAGCGTTCTTGCGCAAGGTCTGCCACATGTAGTCCTGGGTAAACGGAGCGCGAATCTGGTGCAGGTAGCGCGACAGCGCCCGGATGGTCGAGACTTCGCGCCAGCCCAGGGCGGTGCGTAGGATCAAGGCGTTATATCCGTCGGATTCGGCGCGATCGCCGACCACCGCCATGATCGAGGCTTCCAGCCGATGGCTGAAGTCCGGATTGATCTCGATCGGCTGGCCATCGCTGGTCTCGATCGTCATGTCGTGCAGCCAGACCGGCTCCGGCCTGTTGCCGGGCACGATCTGATAGGTGCGCTCGTTGACCACGCGCAGGCCGTGATTTTCGATCACCGGCACGCGATAGGACAGCGATAACGGTGCGGCGTCGGAGAACACCTTCAGGCCGAAGCGTTTGGGATCGTCCTCGCCCTCGTCGCGGTGAACCGAAATCGTCACCGGGCGGGCCGGGGTCAGCCGTTCGATGGTCGCGATATCGGCGATCGCCTGCTCAGCAGTGAAAATCTCGCTATAGCCGCCGCTAAAGGATTGGGCATAACGGTTGGCGAGCATGCGCGCCCGCATGCCGTCGGTCGATGCGGCGAGCGCGGCCTTCAGCTTGTCGGCCCAGGTCGCGGCGATGGCGCTGATCCCGGCTTCGAGCGTGGCGCGCTCGACGACGGGCGTTTTGCCCTCATAGCGCCCGACGATGTAGTGGACGCGCGCAAGCGCGCCTTCAGGGAATGATACGTAGGAGGCGGACAGGGTCCCCTTGTAGACCTGCGACAGGAAGGCACCGACGCGCGTGCGGACATCGGTGTCGTATTTGTCGCGCGGAATGAAGGTGAGGATGGAGACGAAGCGATCGAACTTGTCGACCCGCGCCAGCGCCCGGACGCGCGGGCGCTCGTAGAGGATCAGGATCTCGATGACAAAGTTATAGAGTGTGTCGACATCGATCTGGAACAGCTCGTCACGCGGATATTCTTCGAGGATATGCATGAGCGCCTTGCCGGAATGGCCAGCCGGATCGAAGCCGGCGCGCTGGAGCACCCGCGCAACCTTGTGGCGGACATAGGGGATCTGCCGTACCGAGCGGGTATAGGCGCCTGAGGTGAACAAGCCGACGACGCGCAATTCGCCCTCGAGCCGGCCGTCGGGCGTATAGAGCTTGATGCCCACATAATCCATCCGGATGCGGCGATGGACGCGGCTGGAGACATTGGCCTTGATGACGATCAAGAGCGTCGGCTCGTGCATGAACTCGCGGATTTCCGACGTCATGACAACCATGTCGTTGCCGCGGCGCAGGACCTTCACGTCAGGATCGCGCAAGATGCCGAGGCCTTCGCCGGTGGTGATGTCGTCGGGCGCATCGCTGTCGGGCGAGAAGCGATATTCGCGCACGCCGAGGAAAGTGAAATTGTCCGCGCAGAGCCATTGCAGGAACTGGTTGGCTTCGGCGACCTCGTCGATCGGCAACGGCGGCGGATTAGACGAGAACGTCTTGATCGCTTCCTCGACACGGTCGCGCATGGCGCGCCAGTCGGTGACGCAGGAGCGGACGTCGTTCAACGTCCTGGTCAGGCCGTCGATCAGTTTCTGGCGATCGGCATCGGCATCCAGGCGGGAGATGTGGAGATGAATCAGGCTTTCGCGCGCCCCCTTGGCTCCCTCCGGGAGGGTCTCGCCGTAGAAGCGCACGAGCTTGCCCTGGTCATCGCGCTCTACGGCGATGATCGGGTGAGCGACGAGGGTGACTTCGATGCCCTGCTCGGCGAGCTCCGCCATGGTGGAGTCGTACAGGAAAGGCATGTTGTCGTTGAGAATCTCGAGCACGGAAATCTCGCGCCCGTTCGGCAACGTCGGATTGACGACGCGGATATCGGCGCGGCCTGCCGTGCGCCGCTGCACGTGCTCCCAGGCTTGCTCCGCCAGGAGGGCAAGCGAGGCGGCGTCATAATTGGCGAGATCCTCGATATTGGTGTAGCCGAACAAGGGTTCGGCAAAGGCCCGGGGGCTCTTGCCCGGCGTCACGCTGCCCGCGGCATCGCGGATCAGGGTTGCCCGGGCCTTGTCGTCACGCCACGCCATAATGTCCTCCATTTGCCGCGCCGTCCGACCGCTGCCACGGTCATCAGCTTGATTCTGGAGTGCATCTCTTCAAGCGCCGCGATCGCATGCGTACGCGACATCCTCGGTCTCGAAGCTTCGACAGCTCCCGACGACAATACTACGATGCCGGAGCGAAAGGCGCACGCTGTCCTGTCGTGAGGCTGGCCGAGATTCCATGCGGCGGTGCGTCAGGCCGAGGCCGCACCAACCGCCGTCGAACCACGGCGGTAGAAAAACTGCAAGCAATTTCAATTGCGTACGAGTCCAAGGGGCGTCTCGAACCTGACAGAGGATTTGCCACGTTTGCATTCCGGGAGGATAATCCTGCGGCCGATCAGCTCTGGTTTGCGACTAAGATCATCAGCTGAGTGGCGCGCAATCAGCCGTGCTCCGGAGAGTTCATGCGCCTGAAGGTCAACGGAACGACGCACGAGGTGAATGTCGAAGACGACATGCCTCTCCTCTGGGTGCTGCGAGACGAGTTGGGTATCAGCGGCCCGAAATATGGCTGCGGGATTGCGATGTGCGGTGCATGCACGGTGCATGTCGACGGCGCGGCCGTGCGGTCCTGCTCTCTCCAGGTCGGCGATGTCAGTGGCGAGATTACCACCATCGAGGGGCTCGGATCGCCGCAAGCGATGCACCCGGTTCAAGCCGCATGGGTTGAGCACCAGGTGGCTCAATGCGGATATTGTCAGTCCGGGCAGATCATGGCGGCAGCTTCGCTGTTGAACGTCAATGCCGAGCCAAGCGATGAGGATATCGACCGTGCGATGTCGGCGAACCTCTGCCGTTGCGGGACCTATGCTCGCATCCGGACAGCGGTAAAGGCAGCCGCCGCCAAACTGCGCGAGAAAAAGCCATGAGCCGCGCTGGAAAGATTGCCCGACGCAGCTTTCTCGCCGGCTCGGCTGCGGTGGCGGGCGGCGTTGTGTTCGGGATCTACGCCTACAAGCGGACGCCGGCCAATCCTCTGCTCGAGGATCTCGAAGACGGGCAGGTCGCGCTGACGCCTTACGTGCGGATTGATCGCAGCGGCGTAACGATCATCACCCCGCGCGCCGACGTCGGGCAGGGAGTGTACTCCGTGCAGGCGGCACTGGTCGCCGAGGAGCTGGATCTCGCGTGGGAGCAGATCAAGGTCGACCCGGGGCCGCCGAGCGCGGCCTACTACAACGGCAAGGTCCTGGCGGAGGGCCTGCCGTTTGCGGCGACCGACGGCAGCTTCCTCGCGCGCGAGGCGCGCGCGTTCGGCGACGTCCTTGGCAAGCTCCTGGGCGTGCAGGTGACTGGCGGCTCATCGACGGTTGCCGACGCTTACGAGAAGATGCGCATGGCTGGTGCCGTCGCCCGCGAGGTGCTGCTGCTGGCGGCCGCGAAGCAAACCGGCATAGGCAAAGCCGATCTCAAGACAAGAGATGGCGCCGTTGTCACGCCGGACGGCAGGTCGCTGAGCTATGCTTCTCTTGCGGCAACGGCGGCGACCATCGCCGTGCCAACGAGCGTGAAGCTCAAACCCGAGTCGGAGTGGCGTTACCTCGGAAAGGTGATGCCGCGGATCGATATGGTGGCGAAGTGCACGGGCACGGCCGCCTACGGCATCGACCTCAGAATTCCGGGCATGGTCTATGCCACCGTCCGCACCAATCCGCGTCTGGGTGGTGGCGTCAAGAGCTATGACAGCGGCGAGGCCGCCAAGGCGAAGGGCGTCATCAAGATCGTCCCGATCACAGGTGGCGTCGGCGTCATCGCCGACAACACCTGGCGCGCCTTCAAGGCCGTAAACCTCATCAAATTCGACTGGGGGCCAGCGCCTTATCCTGCGAGTAGCGAGGCGATGTTCGAGACGGTGGCGGCGTCCTTCATCCCGGCGCGCCGCGACAGTCGCCTCAAGGACGAAGGCAATGTCGAGGCCGCGCTCACGAGTACAAGCGTGATCGAAGCCGAATACAGAGTGCCTTACCTCGCCCACGCGCCGCTCGAACCCATGAACGTCGTCGTCCAGCTCAAGGACGGCCGCCTCGACATTTGGACCGGAACACAGATCCCGATCTTCCTGGTGCACGGGGCGGCGTCCGTGTCCGGACTTGGCGCCGAAGACGTTCATCTTCACGCGCAGATGTCCGGTGGCAGCTTCGGCCGGCGTCTGGAGGACGACTATGTCCGCCAGGCGATCGAGCTGGCGAAGGCGTATCCGGGGCGGCCAATCAAGATGACGTGGACGCGGGAGGAAGATATGACCCACGACTTTCCGCGTCCGCTCGCCGTGGCACGCATGCGCGGCGGCGTGAAGGATGGCAAGGTTGACGCCTATGATCTCGGGATCGCTTGCCCATCCGTGAACGCGTCACAGTTGGGTCGGCAGAACCTGTCGATCCCGGGTCCTGACGTTGCCATCGTCGCCGGCGCCTGGGACCAGCCGTTCAAAATTCCGAACTATCGCGTGACGGGTTATCGGGTGCCGGAGCTTGTGCCGATCAGCTCCTGGCGCTCGGTCGGGGCGTCTGGAAATGGCTTCCTGCACGACTGCTTCCTCGATGAACTGATCCATCTCGCCGGCGCGGACCCGCTGAAGGAGCGGCTGCGGCTGTGCTGGCACGAGCCCTCGCGCAAGGTGCTCGAGGCGGTAGGCGAAATGGCCAATTGGGGAAGCGACCTCGGCAAGGATCGCGGGCGCGGGATTGCCTTCACGCTGTCGTTTGGCGTGCCGGTCGCGGAAGTGGTCGAGGTCACCAACACCTCGCACGGCATCCGGATCGACAAGGTCTTTGTCGCGGCAGAGGTCGGCAAGGTCCTGGACCCTGAGAATTTTGCGAACCAGGTTCAAGGCGGTGTCATCTGGGGGCTGGGCCACGCCATGAACGCCGAGTTGACATATGCGGACGGGATTGCGCAGCAGACGAATTACCACGCCTATGAAGGCATGCGACTTTACCAGGCGCCTCGGATCGAGATTCGCGCGCTCGCGAACACCAGCGAGATCCGCGGCATCGGAGAGCCAAGCGTGCCGCCCGCCGCTGCTGCGCTCGCCAACGCCATCTTTGCCGCGACCGGGAAGCGCATTCGCGAGTTGCCGCTGAACAAGCATGTCGCGTTCGTCTGAGGGCCTCGGCAAATGATCCGTTATGTGCTTGCCATCCTGCTGATATCCACTCCTGCCGTGGCCCAGGATCAGGGGCTGCAGGTCTGGAGCAAGATTTACGAGGTCTTCTCGCACCCCCGTTGCGCCAATTGCCACGTCGGTCCCGAGAACGTGCCGATATGGTCGGGTTCAAGTTACGGACCCACGCCGCGCCCCCACGGCATGAATATCAATGCGGGCATGAGCCGCATTGGCGCCGAGTCCATCGCCTGCAGCGCATGTCATGGTTTGCACAACTCGCAAGTCACGCATGGTCCGCCCGGCGCTCCGGAGTGGCTGCTTCCGCCACCGGACATGCAATGGTTCAGCAAATCGAGCGCCGAGATTTGCGCCCAGATCAAGGACCCCGCGCGCAACGGCAACCGAACCATCGACAAGATCGCCGGACACATCGCGCAGAGTGAGCTTGTCCATTGGGGTTGGGCACCGGGCCCGGGACGGGAGTCCGCTCCCTACTCCGCGGCTCAATTGGTCGAATATGTGAGGCAATGGGGCGCGGCAGGCGCTCCTTGTCCGACGAAATAGACCGGACGCGAATCAAGCACGCTCGAGTCGGACCCTGCCTACGGGGCAGCAAGGTGGGTGGCGGCACGTCTTTGACCGTGGGGCAGCGCAACGGGCTTTGCCGGTGCATGCCTAGAGCCCCGTTCCGCTAGAACCGGAACGGGGCTCTAGATTTTTGTTTTGACGCGGTTTTCTTCACGCGAACCGGTGTCCACTTCGCTTGAAAACGCTCTAGCGGGCCTTCGCAGATCGGCGCCGGGTCGCCTTCTCGAGCAGCTTGACGTCGCCGGCCGCCATGGTCGGGCGCTCTCTCGCGCCGTCCATCATCCGCGACAGAACCCGTCGCGCATTGGCGGCACAGTCGATGTCGTCCGGCTTTGCCTCGATATCCTTGATGAGTGCGACGAGTTGCGCCTTGCTCTGCGCCAATCGCGCCTCCAGCGCCTCGATATCCGCCACCTTGCGGCGGAGCGTTCCAATCAGCGCGCCATGCTCCCATTGCTCCAGGTCGGAGGGCAGCAATGTGCGAATCTCGTCAAGGCTGAAGCCGGCCTGCTGCGCGGTGGCAATCAAGTCGAGCATGAGCACCGTCTCCGGCGGATAGGTCCGGTAGCCATTCGGCCGGCGTTCGACCGTCTTCAACAGGCCGATGCTCTCGTAAAAGCGGATGCGCGAATGGGTGAGGCCGCTGCGTTTCGCCAGTTCCCCGATCTTCATGTTCGGCGCTCCTCAGCAATAATAAACGCTTGACCCTCAACTTAACTTAAACGTTAGGGTGGCGCAAAATCTTTCTTTGGAGACCGCCGATGTCGTTGTTTTCCCCACTGACGGTGCCCAGCGGCGCCGTGATCCCGAACCGCATTGCCAAGGCCGCGATGGAAGAGAACATGGCCGACGCCGACCATGCGCCCTCTGAAGAGCTGCTGCGTCTCTATCGCGCCTGGGCCGACGGCGAAGCCGGGTTGATCATCACCGGGAACGTGATGGTCGACGCCCGCGCCATGACCGGCCCCGGCGGCGTGGTGCTGGAAAACGACCGTCATCTCGACCGCTTCAAGGCGTGGGCCGAGGCCGGGCGCGCGCGCGGTGCGCAGATATGGATGCAGATCAATCATCCCGGGCGGCAGATGCCGGCGGCACTCGGCCAGGAGACGCTGGCGCCGTCGGCGGTCGCGCTGGACCTCGGGGCACTGTCGAAGCAATTTCCGATGCCGAGGGAGATGACGGCGGCCGACATCGCGGAGGTCGAACGCCGCTTCGTCACCACCGCGCGTCTCGCGGAACGCGCGGGATTCACCGGCGTCGAGATCCATGCCGCGCATGGTTATCTGCTCAGCCAGTTTCTCTCGCCGCTGTCGAATCGTCGGCAGGACCGCTGGGGCGGAAGTCTCGAGAACCGGGCGCGCCTGCTGCTCGACATCGTGCGCGGCGTGCGCGCTGTGGTCGCGCCCGGTTTCGCGGTTGCCGTCAAGCTCAACTCGGCCGATTTCCAGCGCGGCGGCTTCACGCCGCAGGACGCCCAGGCCGTGGTCGCGATGCTCGCGCCGCTCTGCGTCGATCTCGTCGAGCTTTCCGGCGGCAGCTACGAGGCGCCGGCGATGATGGGGTCGGCGCGCGACGAGCGCACGCTGGCGCGCGAGGCATACTTTCTCGAGTTCGCGCGCGACATCGCCAAGGTCGCGACGATGCCCCTCATGGTCACCGGCGGCATCCGTCGGCGTGAGGTTGCGGAGCAGGTGATCGACAGCGGTGTCGCCATGGCAGGGATCGCCACTGCGCTCGCGATCGAGCCGGATCTGCCGCGCAACTGGCGGCTCGGCCGAACCAACGTCCCGACCCTCAAGCCGATCACCTGGAAGAACAAGCCGCTCGCCTCGTCAGCGCATATGGCTGCCGTCAAATACCAGTTGACCCGCCTCAGTCGCCGCCGGCGGACGGCACCCGGCGTTTCGCCGGTTTGGGCGCTGGTCGTCTCGCAGGCGGCCGCAAGGCGCCGAGCCAAGCAATATCGCCGCTGGATGGAGGCGCGAAAGGCCGCGGCCTGACGATAAGCGGGTGCCTCGATGCTTGACCTTGAAGTTCGGTTTAACCTTACGATCGGGCCGCTGGCCGTCGATCGGCTCGCTCCCGGGGAGCTTCCTGTCGGGCCAGTTGTCGAGAGAGGCTGTCGCGTATGAGTAGGCAGTTCGCAGAGGTCGAGTTCGGGGGGCACAAGGTCGATGTGCCCGAAGGAGGATACTACGACCGATTTCGGATGAACCCGGATCTCGATGCCGTGGCGCGAGACCCCGCCGCAGGTAATATCGACTACTTCCGCCGAATACCCAAGCAGCTGGTCGCCTCGAGAGTCGGCCCCACATGGGCTCCGAACTTCTACTACCGCAGCAGCAATATCCAGCTGCTCTTTCTGGCGCCGATATCCCGCCTGCGGGCGATGCTGCCGATGCCTCTCGAGCCTCTGCGGGCATTTCCAGGAACCGGATTGGTGGCGCTGACTTTCTTTTCGTACGCGGTCTGCGACAACGATCCCTACAACGAAGTTTCCATTGCCGTGGTGATCCGTCGGCCTGGCGCGCGCGGATCGCATGCGCTGGAACTGCTCAGATCCGTACGGCGGCGAAGCTTCTTCGCGCATGTGTTGGCGCTCCCCGTCACGACGGAAATCGCGCGCTTGCGCGGGGTGTATGGCTATCAGTTGCCCAAGTGGCGCGCTGAGATCGACGTGAACATCGGCACTGACGCGACGGCCTGCATAGCTACCGCCGACGGCACCCCGGATTTGTCCCTCAGTGCGCCGCGTCCGACATTATGCAATGTCGCGCCCCAATCGCACATGGGGACAAACACCATGATCAGCCTGATCGATGGGGAATGGCATCAGACCTCCGTTCAGTCGAACACGCTCTCGTTTGCGGAACGCCTGTTTCCGCGAAACGTTAAGCTGTTGCGCAGTGGCGGGCCAATGAGCCAGCTACTCGACGGTCTGGGGGCGTCTACCATCCTCCGCCTCGACGTGGTCAAGGACGCGCAACTGGTTCTGAATATGCCAACGCGGTTGAACATGTTCGATCATGCCGAAAGGTGAGAAGCCCCTTCGCGAGAGTAAGGAGACGAGGCCATGACATTCGTGACAACCAAGGACGGGACAAGCATCTTCTACAAGGATTGGGGACCAAAGAACGCGCAGCCAATCGTCTTCCATCACGGCTGGCCCCTCAGCTCGGACGATTGGGATGCGCAGATGCTGTTCTTCCTGGCCCAGGGCTATCGAGTGGTCGCCCACGACCGTCGCGGTCACGGCCGCTCAAGCCAGGTCAGCGACGGTCACGACATGGACCACTACGCCGCTGACGCCTCGGCAGTGGCCGAGCATCTCGACCTGAAGAACGCCGTCCATATCGGCCATTCCACCGGCGGCGGCCAAGTTGCGCGATATGTCGCCAAACACGGCCAGCCGCAAGGTCGGGTTGCCAAGGCGGTCTTGGTCAGCGCCGTTCCGCCGCTGATGGTCAAGACCGAAAGCAATCCCGGCGGCACCCCGATCGAGGTGTTCGATGGTTTTCGCGCCGCCCTGGCTGCCAACCGCGCGCAATTCTACCTTGATGTGCCCTCCGGACCTTTCTACGGGTTCAATCGCGCGGGCACGAAGGTCTCACAGGGGATCGTCCAGAACTGGTGGCGCCAAGGCATGATGGGGAGCGCCAAGGCCCAGTACGAAGGCATCAAGGCCTTCTCGGAAACGGACCAGACCGAGGATCTGAAGACGATCACAGTGCCAACGCTCGTCCTGCAAGGCGACGATGACCAAGTCGTTCCCTATAAGAATGCAGCACTCCTGCAGGACAAGTTGCTCAGGAACAGCACGCTCAAGATATATCCGGGCTATTCGCACGGCATGCATACGGCGAACGCCGACGTGATCAACGCCGATCTTCTCGCATTCATACGCGGATGAAGTTCGACCGCCGGGCCGCGCCGTTCCGCGGCCCGCTCACTTCATCACCCGCACGCCCTTGGTGGTGAATCGCTGCGTCCGATCGCCCTGGCGCACGGGCCGTCGTGTGCCGGCGGCCTTGCCGGTGCCGGGAGGTTGGTGGGCGGGCACGAGCTGATCGGGCCGGGAGCCGATCAGGTCAGAGCGGCCCATCTGTCTCAGCGCTTCGCGCAGCACCGGCCAGTTGTCGGGGTCGTGATAGCGCAGAAAGGCCTTGTGCAGCCGGCGCTGCTTGAGCCCCTTAATCGCCTCGACCTTGTCGCTTCCTCCATGCCGCACGCCGCGCAGCGGATTGACGCCGGTGTGGTACATGGCCGTGGCGGTCGCCATCGGCGACGGCAGGAACGTCTGCACCTGATCGGCGCGGTAGCGGTTCCTCTTGAGCCAAAGCGCGAGGTTCATCATGTCCTCGTCGGTCGTGCCCGGATGCGCCGCGATGAAATAGGGGATCAGGTAGTATTTCTTGCCGGCCTGCTCCGCGGCGGCATCGAACATCTTCTTGAAGCGGTTGTAGGTGCCGATCCCCGGCTTCATCATCTTGTCGAGCGGACCGCGCTCGGTGTGCTCGGGCGCGATCTTCAAGTAGCCGCCGACGTGATGGGTGACGAGCTCCTTGATGTATGCGGGGCTCTCCACCGCGAGGTCGTAGCGCACGCCGGAGGCGACCATCACCCTCTTGACGCCCTTCACCTCGCGCACCTTGCGATAGAGCCGGATCAGGTCGTCGTGCGAGGTGTTGAGGTTCGGGCAGATCTCGGGGAAGACGCAGGACGGTCGCCGGCACGCGGCCTCGATCTTCGGATCCTTACACGCCATCCGATACATGTTGGCGGTCGGCCCGCCGATGTCGGAGATCACGCCGGTGAAGCCCGGCGTCTTGTCACGAATGCGCTCGATCTCGCGCAGGATCGAGCCCTCGGAGCGGTTCTGGATGATGCGGCCCTCGTGCTCGGTGATCGAGCAGAACGTGCAGCCGCCGAAGCAGCCGCGCATGATCGTGACCGAGAACTTGATCATCTCCCAGGCAGGAATCCTGGCATCGCCGTAGGACGGATGCGGCGCGCGGGCGTAGGGCAGATCGTAGACCGCGTCCATCTCGGTCGTGGTCAGCGGGATCGGCGGCGGGTTCAGCCACAGGTCACGGTCGCCATGGCGCTGGACGAGCGGTCGCGCGTTGCCGGGATTGCTCTCCCGGTGCAGCACGCGCGAGGCGCGGGCATAGGCCTCGCGGTCCTGCTCGACCTGCTCGCACGCCGGTAGCCGGATCACGGTGTCGCCGGGATGGCGCGATGCGCCCTCATCCGCGGAGTCGAGATCGTCGGCATGCAGCTCCGTGTAGTTGTCTGGCACGCGGCGGAAGAGCGCGACGCCCCTGATGGAGTCGAGATCGCGCGGCGCTTCGCCCGCGGCGAGCCGGTGCGCCACCTCGACGACCGCGCGCTCGGCATTCCCGTAGAGCAGGAGATCGGCCTTGGCGTCGGCCAGCACCGAGCGGCGCACCTTGTCTGACCAATAATCGAAATGCGCGATGCGGCGCAGCGACGCCTCGATGCCGCCAAGCACGATCGGCACGTCCTTGAACGCCTCGCGACAGCGCTGGGCGTAGACGATGGTGCAGCGGTCCGGCCGCTTGCCGCCTTCGCCGCCGGGAGTATAGGCGTCGTCATGGCGCAGCCTGCGGTCCGCCGTGTAGCGGTTGACCATCGAGTCCATGTTGCCGCCGGTGACGCCGAAGAACACCCTTGGCTTGCCCAGCGCCTTGAATGGTTCGGCCGAATGCCAGTCGGGTTGCGCGATGATGCCGACCCTGAAGCCTTGGGCTTCGAGCAGCCGGCCGATGATCGCCATGCCGAAGCTCGGATGATCGACATAGGCGTCGCCCGTCACCAGCACGATGTCGCAGGCATCCCAGCCGAGCGCCGTCATCTCGGCGCGGTTCATCGGCAGGAACGGTGCCGCCTTGCCGGGGTGCGCCCGGTGGCGAGGCCAGGAAGTCAAGAACTGTTCGGCGTGGGCAAGGCTGTTCATAGGGGCCACGCATAAGACCCCGGCGCCGCGAATTCAACCGGCCGTCGAATGGCAGATCGGGTTCCCGGGCCTTCCGGACACTGCCGAGGGACGTGGTCGGACGCCGCCCGCAACTTACGGGGATTGGAGATCGAGAACACGCGGACGGTTTGAGGCTTTCAACTTTCGGGCCCGGCGAAGCGATCGAGAGACCTCGCTTCTTGCGCCGCCGGTGATGCACTGATCTGCCCTGTCGGGATGAAGTAACGATGCAGCTGAAGCCGAGAGCCTGCTGTCAGGCGGGTCATGACGGACATCAGCCCTTTAATCAGCGGTTTGCGGACCGGCATTTCTACGAAGCGCCAGACGAGGAATGAGGCGATGAGCATTCCGGCCAGAACGAGCATGAACGCGGCATACTTGCCGATGTGCGGTGCAAGCGCATTGAGCAGGATGTAGCCGATGAATTGGTGCAACAGATAGAGCGGGTAGGTCAGGCCGCCCAGCATCAGTATCGTCGGCGACGGACGCACGACGGATCGGAGCAGGATTGCGCCGGCAAAGATCGCGTGCACTGCGACATTCGCGGCGACGAGGTGAAGGTAGGACGGCGCGACTCCAAGATGCGCGATCATCCAGTTCTGCGAGAAGGTGATGGTCTTGCACGACAGCAGGAACGACGCTGCGAGAAGCGCCAGCACTTGCGGCGAGCGGCCTCTTGAAACCAGGTGATAGGCCAGGATTCCGCTGGCAAAGAACGGCGCATAGGCCGTCACCAACAGGATGCGCAGCGCGCCGCTACCGAGGAGGGTCTCGTTCAGCGCGGAAACTGCCAGCCAGACGGCGACAATGGTGAGCTTTCGGCGTGGATAGACGCCGGCGAAGATCAGCGCGGCGAACCAGCCGTAAAACACGATCTCCAGCATGATCGACCAATAGACGCCGTCCATCGCAAGCCGGCCAAAGGCGGGCGCGAACATCGAAAGATTGGCGGCATAGGTCAGAAGATCGGTCGGGAAACGCGGATCGCGGGCAATCGCGAGCACGACGAACGTGGCCGTCATGCAGACGAGAAATCCGGGATAGAGTCGAACGAAGCGCGCGACGGAAAACTCCTGCCAGTTTCGCCCCTCGGCCGACCAGGAGATCACGAAGCCGCTGATCAGAAAGAACAGGTTGACGCCGAGATAGCCGTAGATGGCGAACGGCGCCGCCGCGGCGTACCCGCTGTCGAGATCGCCTGCGATCTTGCCGCGAAAGCAATAGTGGAAGAAGACAACAGCCAGCGCTGCCAGCAGTCTCAACAGATCCAGCGACGCCATACGCGACGAATTTGCAGCGCTTGCTGTTTGGTTCATGATGCGTCCTCGACCGTCACGCTAGCGTAAGCGTCGGGCGGCCGCGTCCTTCAAACGCACGAAGAGGCGCGCGAGAACCTTGTCCCGTTGGACACAGATCGGTTCGGGGTGGCTCTGCCGCGCCGGCGCCGGGCGGATGTTCGATCCGCTGACGGAAAACAGCGCTGTCGGACGGGATTCTCCGTTCCCTCAGGCGTGGACGCTGAATGCCGGCTAAGGCGATGGTTTAAAAATCTAACAATATTTCAATTGTTTATTGGAGTGGGGCGGCGGTATTTTCCGTCCGCCGTAACTCCCAGAACCTGTTGGCGCCGATCGACGACAAACCCGGCATTGGAACAATGTGACCGCCCCGCGCGCGGTCCCGGGAGAATGAAATGATGTCGGACAGGGCCATCCTCGCCTGCATCGTCTGCAGTGCCATCGTGCTGGGGTCGCTCGGCGCGTCCGTGCGCGCGGAGACGCCGGCAAGCTGCAGGGAGCCGCAGGCAGGCAGCAAGGGTGTCCCGATGTTTTCGCCGCCGCTCGCAAGCGCCGTGACCGGCACCGGGCGGCTGCAGTTCTATTCGGCGCCGAACCTGCACTGTCCGATCAGCGGCGTGTTCGTCATCCCGGATGACGAGCTCGTCACCTACGCCCGAACCCATGATGGCTGGTCGTCGGTGATGTACACAAATCCCAGAACCGGCAGCAACGTCTCGGGCTGGGTGAGATCGGCAAGGCTCAGGGAAACCGGGACCGTCGGCCCGAAGCAATAGGGCCGCGTCGGATCGCGGCCGGTGTCATGACTCCTGCGCGGGCACGCAAGCGCCGCGTCTCGCCGAATGGTCACGCCCGGTTCAGGCACTCACTCAAGAACTCGATGAAACGCTGCGTTTTTGCTGGTAGCAGACGCGTCTCGGTGACGGCGTGCACGGCGACCGGCGTCGCCTGCCATTTCGGCAGCACGCGACGCAACCGCCCGTCCGCCAGATCCTCGGCGACGATGGCGTCCGCCAGCATGGCGATGCCCAGGTCCAGCAGGGCCATGCGCCGGATCATGCCGATGCTGTTGAGCCGGAAACGGCCGCCCACGGTCACATCCACCGATTGCACCCCGTCACGCAACGTCCAGGCGCCGCCCCTCGGGAAGTCGAGACATTCATGCTTGTCCAGGTCGGCGGGGCGGCTCGGTTCGCCTGACAGCGCGAGATAGCGCGGCGAGGCGAAGAGATAGCGCGGAATCTCGGCGAGCTTGCGCGCGATCAGGGTCGAATCCGGCAGCTCGCCCATGCGGATCGCCACGTCGAACGGCTCGGCGACCAGATCGACTCGCCGTGGCGTCAGGTCGAATTCGAAGCTGATCCCGGGATAGCGTCGGGTGAATTCCGCCAATTGAGGCGCAAGAAAAGTCATGGCGAAATCCACCGGCAGGGACACGCGCAAGACGCCGCTTGGCTGGGCAAGCATCTCACCGAGTTGCTCGTGGGCTAACCGCGCCTCGTCGACGATGCGCCTGCAACGCTCGAAGTAGAGCTGGCCTGCTTCGGTCAGTTCGATCTTGCGCGTCGTGCGGTGCAGAAGCCGCAACCCGATCGCCTTCTCGAGGCCGCTGATCCGTCGCGACAAGGTGGAGTTGGGCACGCCGATCGTATGCGCCGCCCGGCGGAAACTCCGGGCTTTCACGACCTCGACGAACAGCGCCATGTCGTTGAGCAGTTCCATGATTGCTCCATTAATGGATCAATCATTTCAGTATTAGCAGATTTATCCCGCAGATGGAGAGCCCATCTTTCCCTTCATCGTCTCTGACAGGGAATTCATTCCATGAACCGATTGTTCTCGTCTGTTCGCGTTGGCCGCACCACGCTGTCTAACCGCCTCGTCATGGCGCCGATGACCCGCTCCAGGGCGGACTACGCAGGCGTGCCGGGCGACCTCGCCGCCCGCTATTACGCCGAGCGCGCCAGCGTCGGCCTGATCGTCACCGAGGGCACCCAGCCGTCGGACGATGGGCAGGGCTATCTCGCGACGCCGGGCATCTACACCGACGCGCATGTCGGTGGCTGGAAGAAGGTCACGTCGGCCGTGCATGATGCGGGCGGCCATGTCTTCATCCAGCTGATGCACGCCGGGCGCATGTCGCATCCCGACAACACGCCACATCATCGTCAAGGCGTTGCGCCGTCCGCGATCGCGCCGGGAGCGCCGATGTTCACCGCGAAGGGCATGCAGGACATCCCCGCGCCGCGCGCCCTGACCACCGCGGAAGTGCGGCAGACCGTTCAGGATTTCCGCACCTCGGCGCGCCGCGCCATCGAGGCTGGTGCCGATGGTGTCGAGATCCACGGCGCAAACGGCTATCTGGTTCATCAGTTCTTCGCTCCGAGCGCCAACGCGCGCACCGATGAATATGGCGGGTCGATCGAAAACCGCGCGCGTTTCGCCATCGAGGTGACGTCAGCCGTTGCCGATGAGATCGGCGCGGACCGGACGGCGATCCGCCTGTCTCCCGGCACGGCGATGTGGGGCATCGACGAAGGCGCTGAAGGGCCGGATCTCTGCCGCTATCTGGGCGCCGAACTCGACAAGCTTGGTCTCGCCTATCTGCATATCTTGCATCACGGCAACGAGCCGCTTCTGACCGACATCCGCAAGCTCTGGAAGCAGCCGCTGATCCTGAACCGGCCGGGCCGCTCGCGCGACCAGATCGGCGCCGACGTGGCATCGGGGCTGGCCGATCTGGAAGCCTACGGCCAGATGGTCCTCGCCAATCCGGATTTCGTCGCGCGGCTGAAGGCGAATGCGCCGATGAATGATGCAGACCGTAACACCTTCTTTGGCGGCGCCGCGCAGGGCTACGTCGATTATCCCGCCTTGAGCGCCTGAGGATCAGCCGGTTCGTTTCGTTACCGCCCAAGGATTGGCGGCGGATGGTCTTGCCATAGCATGCATGTCGGCGGAAGGTCTGCGGCGCTCACGCTCCGCAGACGATCACACCGCACCAGCCCAGCCATCGATAAGGCTCGTAGCCGGGGGCGTGCGGAAGACCAGCGCGCGAGCGATGCTCGGCTGGTGCCGGATCGTGTTAGCTACAGCCGTCCCCTTGCACTGTCAGGCACCTGGCTTGATCTCAAGAGAACCAGGGCGTTAGACCACGGCAATTTCGTCGCGCGAGCTTCCTTGAGCTCGTGACGAAGGGATTGTATGTTGCCGCTGCTTTGCTTGGTGGGAATTTTATTCCAGTCGGCCCCGCATGACCGGTTCTGACGATTGCGATTTGCACTTTCAGTGATGAGCAGGATCGTTTCCGCAACCATCCAACTCCCGCAAAACTCGACGACGGGACGCGCTCCCGGCGCGGTTCGGACCTTGATCGCGCGCGCACGCGGATTCGACGAAATCTCTTGCGTCAACCGCTGCTTCGGATTGTCGCCGACCGCCGATCGTCGCAACAGCCCGCGAACGGCCTGAGCGGGATCGGCCTCAAAGCTGCATGAAGCGCATTGCATTTTCGTCAGACGATCTGCCGGCGGCGCTCGACGATCGTGCCCGCTTTTCGCAGTGGCGCGATATCTACAACGACGTTATCCGTCCGACGGACGTGGCTCGATTTTCGGACCGGCCATTTTCGGCCTGTTATGAAGTTCTGCCGCTCGCGTCTGCGGTGATTACGCAATTTCGCGGAGCTGCTTCCTCGCTGAGGGGTTTGTCAGCGCGTGTCACCGACAATCGCGGCTTATTCCTCAGTTTCGATCTGGGTGGAGGGGGACGCAGACTGAGCCAGTGCGGAAAGGATATCATTACAACCGGCGATGGTGCCTTTTTGGCATCGCTCGCCGATCTGGGGACGGTCGAGCTGCTGCCTGGGACAGGTGCGCTGAGTGTGCTGTTGCCCTCCGATCAACTATTATCCGCAGTGCCGGATGTCGAAGATCTCGTCGCGACGAGGCTGAATGCCGGCCACCCCAGCATGGTCTACCTCCGGAGGTACCTGCAGTTTCTCATGCAAGACGATGGCATCGGCGATGATCCGGCGCTCGTCAAACACATCGACACGACGCTGGTGGATCTCGCGGTATTGGCGCTCGGCGCGCAACGCGACGCGGCCGAGGTCGCGAGTGGTCGCGGGTTGCGGGCCGCGCGATTGAGAGAAGTACTCCTCGCCATCAAGAACGGCTTCGACGATCCAGCCTTCTCGTCCGGGCAGGTTGCGCGCGCTCACGGGGTGACGTCGCGCTACGTCAATGACCTGCTTTACGAAACCGGCAAGACGCTCGCCGAGCGAGTGCTGGACCTTCGACTGGAAAAGGCGCACGCCATGCTGTCAAACCGCGGGCACGATCACCTCAAGATCGGTGAGATCGCGCTCTCGTGCGGTTTCAATGAAGTATCCTATTTCAACCGCTGCTTCCGCCGCCGCTATGGCCTGTCACCGACGGCCTGTCGCGGCGGCGCGTGATGCGTGCTTGCGCTCCGGGCTGCGACGCGGCCGATTTGTGATTATTTCACCACAAGTGCGAATTCTATCACGGACTTCCTGGCAGTCCTGATCCGCTGCCCGTCAGTGCAAGACGCGAAACCCGCAATTCCGTAGTCCTTTCATCGTGTTCGACAGATGCTGCCGATTCCTTCCGGCGGCCCTTCGTCTATGAAAGGCAACAGTTGTGATGTTCGTTTGCATGCCCAATCGGTCGCATGTCGCTCGCTATGTGATGGCCCTATTGGGCATCACAGCGTTGGTTGGCGCCACAAGCATGTCGCGGGCGCTTGCGGTAGACAACTGGACAGGCGCGACGTCGAGCGACTGGCAGACCGGCACCAACTGGAACAACGGCGTGCCGATCACGACGACGGACTGGATGGTCATCGACGGCAAGACGCCGAATTCGCCGGTGCTGTCGGGCACGTCGACCACAACGACCGGCGCCTTGTTCGTTGGCGCGGCCAGCAACGGTTCATTCACCATCAGTTCCAACGCCGGGTTGGCAACGTCTTACGGCTATATCGGCTTTCAATCAGGGGCCAATGGAACGGTCACGGCGACCGGTGCAGGCGCAGTCTGGGTAACGACCGGAGGCTCGGCTTGGGGCGGCCTGGGAACGCCCCTTGATGCGTCGCTGTCCGTCGGCAATTTCGGCAAGGGGACGGTGAATGTGTCCTCCGGCGCCATCGTGAGCGGCGGGACGGTGGTCATTGGCCAGCAGGCGGGGTCGTCCGGACTAGTCACTGTCGACGGGGCGGGGGCGCAGTTCTACGGGATAGGGTCACAGGGCACCATCCTGGTTGGCTACTCCGGTGCGGGCACGCTGAACATCAGCAATGGTGGCGCTGCCTCCGCAACCGGGTTGGCCTTCGGCGTGGGCACCGGGTCGACCGGCACCGTCACCGTCGATGGCGTGAAATCCGTACTGTACTCCGTAAACGCCACCACCGTCGGCTGGGCCGGCACCGGCTCGGTCTCGGTCTCCAACGGCGGAGCGCTGGTCGCGAACAACGGGCTATTCCTCGGCCTGGCCAACGGCGGAAACGGAACGGTCTCCGTCAGCGGTGCCAGCTCAAACCTCGTGGTCGGCACGGGAGCCGGCACGGCGATGCTCGTCGTCGGCTGGAACGGCACCGGGACCCTGAACCTGGCGTCCGGTGCGCACGGAACGGTGAATGGCGACGTGATCTTGGGCAACGCCGCCAATTCCAGTGGCACGCTCAATCTTTCCGGCAGCGGCACGTCACTGAACGCGTCCGGCCGCGTCTATGCCGGCTTCGGCGGCAGCGGCGCCATCAATGTCAGCAACGCCGCGGCGTTGACCGCGGATCAGATCTTCGTCGGCACCTATCCGGCCAAGGACACGCTCACTGTCCAGTCCGGCGGCACCGTGACGGCCAATACCAGCCTCTCGATCGCGACCGCCGCGAACAGTACTGGTACGGTGAGCGTGACCGGCGCGGGGGCCAGCCTGACCGTCGGCAGCGGCTTCAGCGGGTCGCTCCAGGTCGGCTATGGCGGCACCGGCACGCTCAACGTCGCAGCCGGCGGCAGCGTCACCGTCAACGGTTTCACCAGCATCGGCCTGAACGCCGGCAGCCAGGGTATTGTGACGGTCGATGGCGCGGGCTCGCTGCTGACGCTCAACGGCGGCACCGACGTCGGCCATATGGGCACCGGCGCGCTGACGATCTCGCACGGCGGCCAGGTCAACGTCGCCAACGGCCTGACCACCGGGTTCAATGGCAATGGCACGACGACGGTCACTGGCGCGGGTTCGAAGCTCGTCGTGAGCAGCGGCTTCTTCAACGTCGGCTTCAACAACGGGAGCGGGACCGTCGCGGTCACGAATGGTGGTGCGATCGTCGCCGGCAATAGCAATATGAGCTTTGGAAATGGTGCGGGTGCGGGCATGGGCACGGTCGACGGCGCCGGATCGACAATGCAGGTCCGGAGCCTCACTGTTGGATCGAGCGGCGCGGGCTCGCGCCTTGATGTGACCAACGGCGGCGCCGTCACCGCCGTCACCGGACTGGTTGGCGCCAATGCCGCCGACATCGGCACCGTCAATGTCAGCGGTTCCGGCTCGACCTTCACCACCACCGGCCGCACCGGAGTCCCCAACAGCCTGACCATCGGCTCCTACGGCACCGGCGTGGTCGACGTCAGCAACGGCGGCAACGTGGTGGCTGGCAGCCCGATCATGATTGCCGAGAACGCCGGCGCGAACGGCTTCCTGGTGATCGGGTCGCAGATCGGCTCCGCGGCATCTGCGTCCGGTACGGTGACGGCGCCCTCGATTGTGTTCGGCGCGGGCGCCGGTGGGCTGGTGTTCAACCACACCGACGCCAATTACAGCTTCGCGACCCCGATGTTCGGAAGCGGTCATCTCTACCAGCTGGCAGGCCATACCATCCTGACCGGGGATTCCAGTGGCTTCACCGGCACCGCGCTCGTCATCGGGGGCCTTCTCTCCGTCAACGGTTCGCTCGCCAATGCGCAAGCCACCGTCTCGGCCGGTGCGCTCGGCGGCAATGGCGTCGTCGGCAAGCTGACGGTCCTGAGCGGCGGCACGGTCGCGCCCGGCAATTCGATCGGTACGCTGAACGTCGCCGGCAACGCCACCTTCAATGCCGGCTCGTTCTATCAGGTGCAGCTGGACGCCAAGGGCAATTCGGACAAACTGGCCGTTGCCGGAACGACCACCCTCAACGGCGGCACGGTCGCGGCGCAGCCGCTTCCCGGCGTCTATACCGGCAGCAACAAATACACGATCCTGACCTCTGCCGGGGGCGTCACCGGCAGCTTCGCAGGCGCCACGTCGGATGCCGCCTTCCTGACGCCATCGCTGAGCTACGACGCCAACGACGTCTATCTCACCATGACGCGCAACGCCGCGAGCTTCGCCAGCGTCGGCGTGACGCGCAACCAGATCGCGACCGGAGGCGGCGTTGATCAGCTCGGCTACGGCAACCCGCTCTGGAATGCCGTGGTGACGCTGAACGCCGCGCAGGCCCGCGCAGCCTTCGACCAGGTGTCCGGCGATATCCATCCCTCGACCGCCGGTGCACTGGTCGAGGACAGCCGCTTCCTGCGCGCTGCCGCGATCGACCGCCTGCGCGAGGCGTTCCGTAGCGTCGGCACCGGCGGCAGGTCGGCGATGGCCTATGCGGCCGATCCTGCAACCGTGCAGCCCGACGCCGCGTTTGCTGCGTGGGGGCGCGTCATCGGATCCTGGGGCGAGAGCAAAAGCGATGGTAACGCCGCCGCGCTGTCGCACAACACCGGTGGCTTCTTCTCCGGTCTCGACGCGCGCGTCGCCGAGGACTGGCGCGTCGGCGTGCTCAGCGGCTACACCCATTCGAATTTGGGCGGGCCGACCGCAAGCGCGTCGGTCGACAGCTACCATGTGGGCGGTTTTGCCGGTGCCCAGTGGGGCGCACTCGGCTTCCGCAGCGGCGCGGCCTATAGCTGGCGACCGCGTCGACAGCAGCCGCACGGTGGCGATCCCCAGCTTCACCGACGCGCTGGCGGCAGGCTATGGCGCCAACACGGCCCAGGTGTTCGGCGAGGTCGGTTATCGCATCGACCTGACGAGACGGGCTGCGCTCGAACCGTTCGCAGTGCTGGCCTATGTCAATGTGCAGGGCCATGGCTTTGCCGAGCGGGGCGGCGCCGCCGCGCTCACGGTTGCGTCCACCAACACCGGTGTCGGCTTCTCGACACTCGGTCTGCGTGGCGCGTTCGGGCTGGAGGTCGCCGGTCTCGACGCGACCTTGAAGGGCATGCTCGGCTGGCGCCACGGCTATGGCGACGTGACGCCGACGACGGCGATGACGCTTGCCGGCAGCAACGTCTTCACGGTGGCCGGCCTGCCGATCGCGCGCGATGCGGCCGCGATCGATGCGGGGTTCGATCTCAACCTCGCCCGCAACGTTACCTTCGGCGTCGCCTATACCGGCCAGATCGCCAGGCGCGTTCAGGACAACGGCGTCAAGGCCGATCTCAGCTGGAAGTTCTAAAGCGCGATGAGATTAGGTTGAATCGTCATCGCGCTTTAGCTTCTTGTTTGAGCATGATCTTTTCGGAAAACCGCTTCACACTTTTCCGGATCATGCTCTAGCCGGTCGGGAGACGGCCGATCCGCCTCCCGTGCGTCAGCTCACGGGAGACGATCGGACGGCAGCCGGTGGCGCCAGTCCTCGCCGGCAAGAACCTTGCGCTGGCGCTGCGCCACCTGTTGCCATTCGGCACGAACCACGCTCAGGACTGCCGCATCGGCGGACGCGCAAGTGTCGGCGGCGAAATAGGCGCGGAGCCGGCCCTCGCAGCGGAAGCCGAGGCTCGTGTAGAGATCGAGCATGTTCCTGAGGCGCCAATCGAGATGCGCTTCGCACCGCTCGACTGCGAGCACCTCGAACGCATACCGCGTCATCAAATGGAGGACATGGCTTGCGAGTGCGAGGTCGTCCCATCCAGCGATGGTCCAGATCGGCGCGAGGGTGACCCGCTTCTCGTCCGCTTCGATCGCAGAGAATCCGGTGAGACCGAGCAGGTCGCCGGTGCCCGCGGCCTCGAGCGCGAACGTGACTGTCGCACGCAGCCGTTCCAGCGTGGCCGCGAACCGCGCGGCATTCGGTCGATCGCTGCCGCCCCGGTCGAGGGGCCGCAGCAGGCCCGCTTCGCTGAGGGCCGCGATGTGCGACGGCTCCGGACCGGTCATCCTGCGCAGCAGGACGCGGTCGGTGGCGAGGCTTGCCTGGCTGTTCGGCGAATGCATGCCCTATTGACGCATCGAACCTCCATGCCGTCAAATGACCGCATAAGCAGTTCATATGCAATTTGGTCATGTCGCTGAATCCGAGACACATCGATCTGTTTCGCGAGGTGGTGCGCCACAACGGGATCACGCGGGCCGCCCTCAGTCTTCGCGTCGGGCAACCCTTCGTCAGCCGCGCCATCGCGCGGCTCGAGCGCGAGATCGGCTTTGCATTGTTCGAGCGTGGGCGCGGCGGCGTCACGTTGACGCCGGAGGGAGCGATCTTCCTGCAGGAGGTCGAACGCAATCAGGTCGGCCTCGAATATCTGGCGCGCACCGCGCGAAGCATTCGCGAGCGCGGCAGCGGAACGCTCCGGATCGCGTGCCTACCGGCCTTCACCTATTCACTGATGCCGCGGATCGTCAGCGTGTTCTCGAAGAAGAATCCGGGCATCGTCGTTTCCGTGGCCGTGCACAGCCCGGAAAGCGTCTGGAGCCTCGTCGCCGCCGGCCAGTGCGACGTCGGGTTGGCGCGGCCGATCGCGGGGTTTACTGCTGTTGACGACGAGCTCCTGATGACGACGGATGCGGTCTGCGTCCTGCCCCGCCAGCATCGGCTGAGGTCCAGGCGATCGATCGCGCCGCAAGACCTGCGCGGAGAAGCGATGATCGCACCACCCCGGGGCGCACCCCAGCGCGCTCGCCTCGAACGCATCTTCGACGACGCGAAGGTCGAGGTCAGGACCATCGCGGAAATCCAGTACAGCATGCAGCGCTGCGGCCTTGTCGCGCAGGGGCTCGGATTCTCGATCGTCGACCCGATCGTGGCGCGGGACTTCTCCAGCTCCAGGATCGTGCTCAAGCCGTTCGTGCCGCGGCTCGAGATCACCACGGTGCTGTTGTCGCCCTCGCAACGTCCGCAGAGCCGTCTCGCGCTTCAGTTCTGCGACCTGCTTCGCACCGAGACCGCCGAATACAGGAAGTCGAGCCGCGCTACGGCGTGACGACGCGGTCGCTTGGCCTGGCTTCCGGTTTGACGAGCGCGTCGAGCAGCGCGCCGGACAGCCAGGCTTCGTATTGGTCTGATGACCAGCCGCCTTCGGTCACCAGCAACCGGTAGACGTCGCGACTGGTGTACATCCACATGATGCGCTGTGCGTCCCCGAGGCTGAGGCCGTCACGTGCCTTGCCTTGCCCGAACAGCAGTCTGATCCGCTCGGCCTGCATCTCGAGGCGCAGGCTCTCGAATTTCGCTTCGACGTCGCGCAGCATCGACGAGAAGGCGGACGCCCCGCGAATGACCTCGAGCTCGGCCGCTTCGGACTCGTAGATCGCCCGCGACACGCCTCTCTTCCCGATCACGAGGCAATGATCAGCTATGCCGACGAAAAATCTACCTGCCGACCGCCGTCCGGGTCATTGCCGGCGGCAGGTCATGCAGTCGGTTCCAGGCCCGCCTGAGCTGTCGCGCCGACGCGAAGCCGGCTCGTTCTGCGACCGTCTCGATATCAAGTCGCGATTCGGTCACCAGCTCATGCGCCACCGCGATGCGCATACGGTTCACGAATGCCGTGACACTCATGCCGGCGTGATCGTTGAACAGGCGAGACAGGTTCCGCGGGCTGGTAGAGGCGACCTTTGCAAGCGCGCCGACCGACCAGTGGCGTGCGGGATCGGCGGCGATGGCATCCTGCAGGCGATGAACCGCCGGATGGATGTGGTTGCGCCCTTCAAGCCACGGCGAAAGCTGCGGATCCGCGCCGGTCCGTCGCAAATAGACCACGAGATATCGGGCCACGGCCAAGGCGCAGGCATGTCCGGCTATCTCCGCGACGACATGGAGCATCAGGTCGATGCCGGCGGTGATCCCGGCGCTGGTAAGGCGATCGCGGTCCTCGACGTAGAGGCGGTTGTCCAGAATGCGGGCGCGGGGGGCTAGGCGAGCCAGCTCCTCGATCGTTCCGTGGTGCGTTGTGCATTCATAGCCGTCCAGCAGACTTGCGCGAGCCGCCAGCAGGGCGCCCGAACAGATGCAGATGAGCCGAACGTCCGGACCGATCGCGCGCCGCAGCCAGGCTACAATCTTCTCTTCGAGCAGCGGGACGTCCTTGCTCACGCCGTTGTTTGGAAGAAATCCGAGCGGCTTGTCGGTACTGCCGCAGATGACCACCAATGCGCCGGCCTCAAGATGCTCTGGCAACGGTTCGATGCCGCCGAGCGGGAGACCGACCGAGCTGTCGCTGACCGGTGCGGGCCCGACATAGTTGACGACGAAGCGGACCGTTGTCTGTTCCAGGTTGGCCCGGCGCAGCACCTCCATCGGTCCCGCGACATCGAGTAGTAGCGCCTGCGGCGGGATGATGACAGTGACAGAGACGTCCCTGCGTCCTCGTGAAGGATCGGTCATGCTGCGATCGGCGATCGTTCCGGAGCGAGGGCTTGCTCGACGGTGACGATGCGCGCGAAACGCCCGGCAAGCACCAGTTCGGTGCGGGCCCTGATCTCGGCGGCGCTGATGGTTCGGCCCAAGCTGTCGGTCATCGGAAAGGTCAAGGTGGCTTCCGTGACGTAGTCGACGGTGTAGCCAAGATCGGAGCCGTGGCGGGTCGTGGTCTCGCAGCATTGCTCGGTTCTGATTCCCGAGATGATCAGGCGGCGGATGCCGTTTGCGGTCAGCCAGACGGCGAGACCGCTTCCGACAAATGCACTATGCCTGCGCTTGCGGAAAACGGCGTTCGGCTCGATCTGCAGCGGTGCAAGGGTGGACACGTGTCCCGAACGTTCGGAGAACGGTCCCTCGTCGGCGACATGGAAGATCTGGACGATCGGTATCCCTTGGGACCTCGCGCCGTCGACCAGCGCCTGAAGCCGTTCGACGAAGTGCGGCAGATCATCGTTGCGGAAGAAGGGCCGATGCCGAAACGACTCCTGCGCGTCAATGACGATCAATGCGGTTTGGTTGTGGGACATTTCCGTCGCAGCTCCTCCGACCGATGTGGTGGCATGCTAGCCCTTGGTAATGGCCCACGAAATGCCTGTTCGGGACGAGTAGGGGACAATTCGCGCCAAGGATGCGGTGGTAATCGTCTCGATCGCGCACCCGGACGTGTGATCACCGGTTGGTGAGGGGCGGCGCCTCGGGGCGCCCGGCTGTCACCCGCGCCCGCTCTCGTCGGCGATGAACACGTCCTGGCGCGGCAGCTTTTGCATCAGCGCGAGGGCTTGCCCGAAATTGGTGGCGAGCACGTCGGGCGGGTTGCCGGCGATCCATTGCGTGAGGTCGATGGTTTCGTAGATGCCGGCGTTGAATCCGATCAGGATGCGCGCCGGCTTGTCACCGGTGTTCTCGATCGAGTGCCCATAGCCCTGCGGGATACAGCCGACGTCGCCTTGTTCAAGCTGCTCGGTGCGGAAGCGCCCATGCGAGCCGAACAAAGTGACGCTGACATTGCCGGCGAGGACATATTGCCACTCGTCGGCGTTCGGGTGCCAATGCAGCGTACGCAGCGCGCCGGGATCGAGGTCGAGCACGACGCCGGTGATCGTCTTCGAAATCGGGAAGCGGCTGGAATCCACCCGCCACTCGCGGCCGCCGGGATAGGTCGCGTGCGGTGGCTGCGCCAGCATGCGGTATCTGTGCGTCTCCGGCGGCAGCCTCCATCCTTGCAGCGGCACCGACGGCTCGGCCGGCGGCAGCGCGCCGCGTGCGAAATACACTTCCTCCTTCGGGAAGCTCGCAAACGCTGATTCCGGAAGGCCGAAGTTCTTTGCCAGCAGCGGCGCCGATGCGTGTCCGATCCAGTCGGTGATCGAGAAGGTGCCGAACTCGGAGAAGTAGCCGTTGTCGAAGATCAGGATGAAATGGCAGGGCTTGTCGCCGAGGCATTGCAGCATGTGCCCGTGCCCGCGCGGAAAGTACCAGACATCGCCGGGATCGAAGTCGTTGGTCTCGGCAAGGCCTTGAGGATCGATCACCGTGGTGCGGACGCGGCCTTCGATCACGAAGGCCCATTCGGCCGCGGTGGCGTGCCAGTGCAGCTCGCGCATCGCGCCGGGCTCGAGCCGCATCGAAACGCCGGCGATGCCCTTGGAGATCGGCAGTTGCGCAACCGTCGCCTCCTTGCCGAAGCTATTGCCGATCACCTTGCCGGTCGATTTCTCCAGCGCGAACTTGAAGGTCGGGAGCTCCTTGCCCGACAGGTCGGGATCCGGGACATTGTTCATGAAGCTCGGATCGCCGGCGACCGCCGGCTGCGATCCGCTCAGCGCGGCCAATGAGGCGATGGCAGCGGTCACGGCAAGAAATTCCCGGCGTTGCGGATCGGACATGACGGTCTCCTCCCGGAAGGCGAATTCATCACGCCACCGCCATCGGCGCGGGCGGCACTGTCGGGAGAACCTAACGCACAACGTGCGGTGGCACCATCATGTTATCGGGTGGCTCAAGCCGGGCGCGCGGCGGCGGACGCATCGGCGCCATCACGTGGACGTGCGGCGAGATAGTCGCGCAGCGCGTCGATCGAGGCGAATTCCAGCTTCCGGTCGGGCAGTGAACGAGCATGCATCCTCGCTTTCTGCCGCCCGCATCCGTCGCGCGGCGCAACGCTGAAGGACGTCAGGCGCCGTCGTCGCGCGCGGCGCCCTCGCTCATCTGCCCGCGGCGCGGAGCGCGGCGCTTGGCCTCCAGCCGCTCCACCTGCTCAGCGGCGTCACCGGCTTCCGTGTCCGAGTAGATTTCACGTGCCCGCGCCGTTGCAGCCGCGTAGCGCATCGTCGCGCTGAAGCTCAGCAGGCCGGCACGCGCGAGCGAAAGCACGGCGCGCCGCGAATGGAACGGGCCCGTTTTGCTTGCGGCATATCCGCGCGGGTAGAACTGCAGGCGGCCGGCCAGCGCTGCGACCAGCGCCGCCTTCTGCGCCGCGCTCAGCGGACGGCGCTTGCGAGGACCTGCTGTGCCATTGCGTGGCGCCATGCGCGACAATTTCTGCAGCGCGTCCTTCATCCGTCAGCTCGCACTCCGCTCGGGCGGCCCTGCCGTGTTGCGGCGGCCCCGCGGCGTATGGCACGCCACGGCTTGCCCGATTTCGTTCGTTCGTGAACCAGAAACCGCATTTCGCGCGCCGGCGGCACCTGACGAAGGTCAGGATCGATCATGACGAAAGTCATATTCGTTTGCGGACGTCGCGGCCTTACTCCAGAGTGACCGAACATGATCCGCGGCAAGTGGACGGCGGTTTTCCCTCGCGGCAAACGCGAGGCGCTTGCGCGGAGATCATGCTCAAATAGTAGCTGGGGCGCGATGACGGTTCGAGGAATGGTCGTCACGCTCCGGGCCTTGCTTGAAATTGGCCTCGCTTGGAATTGGTTGAAGGCGCATGATCGACCTCAGCGCGGAGTTGCTTCCGGCCGCGGAAGCCGATGTCATCGGATTGGCCGTCATCGGCGCCGATCGCGCGATGCTGCGGAAGATCGGACGCCTGGTCGAATGGCTTCCTCCCGTTGGCACGGATTGCTGCGACTGCATGCTGCTGGTCGGCATGGAGTCCGAGCTTGCGGGCCTTGCCGCAGGACAGCGCGACGTGATCGCACTCGCCGGCGTGCGCGGCGCGTCGCCCGCGCTCAGCCAGCCGGTGACGGCGGTCGTTCTGTGGAATGCCGCGCAGTCGCATTACCTCGTGATCGCGATGCCCGACTTCGCCGCGCGCCAGGTCGAGCTGCTGCTCGGAAGCGAGCGGCGGGCCCGGCGGCTGATGGAGCAGCAGCTCGAGGCGGCGAGCTCGGAGGTGCGCTTCGCCTCGCTGGCGCGAACCCGGCTTCGCCTGGCGCGCGACCTTCACGACACGCTCGTGCATTCGATCGTGGCGCTTTTGACCCAGATCCGGTTGATCAGGCATTATCTGTCGGCCGACCCCGCGCGCGTCGCGGACGGTCTGGCGACGGCAGAGGAGGCTGCGGTCAGCGGCCTGGCACGGGCGCGTGAGGCCATTGGCCGCCTGCGCATGCCCGACGACCTCGAGCTCAATCCTGATGTCGAAGGCCTATTGACCGACTTCGCGGAGCGCATCGGCGTCGAGATGTCGATCGAGATCGACGATCGTGCCCGCGACGGATTGCGCGAATGTGGAATGACGGTTCAGCGCATCATCAGCGAGGCGCTGCGCAACATCCAGGCGCACGCCAAGGCACGGCACGTCCGGTTCCACGCGGTCGAGCAGCCCGCCGCGGTCGGCAGGCGGCTGGTGGTCGAGCTGCGCGACGATGGAAGCGGTTTCGACCCGGCGGTGCCGAAGCCGGGACATTTCGGATTGATCGGAATGGTCGAATTTGCTGAACTCGTCGGTGGAGACTGCACGGTCGAGAGCGCGCCGGGAAAGGGTACGCTGGTCCGGATATCGCTGCCCGTTGCGGCGCCGCCGGCGGCGCGGTCGTCAGGCACGCTGGCTGATTGACCGCTGCCGTCTCGCGTTGGATGACAGGGTCTTCGAAACGATGGTGGAACCACCCGTGAGCAGGAACGAGAGGGTGCGGGTGCTGATCGCCGAGGACCAGGCGTTGATCCGGGACGGTATCGCTACACTCCTTGCACAGCAAAACGACGACTTCGAGATCGTGCCGGGCGCTGCCGACGGCGAGCAGGCCATCGAATTCGCGCGCCGCTACCGGCCCGACATCATCCTGATGGATCTGCAGATGCCGCGCGTCGACGGCATTGCGGCGACCCAGCGGATCCTCCGCGAACTTCCGCAGACCAACATCGTCGTCCTGACGACGTTCGAGACCAACGACCTGATCTTCGAATCCATCAGCGCCGGCGCGAAGGCGTATTTGTTGAAGGATGCCAGGATCGAGGAGATCGCAACGACGATCCGCGCTGTCATGAACGGGCAGTCGGGGTTGTCGCCCGGCGTGGCTGCGCGCATCCTCGACGAGTTCAAGCGGCTGCGCGGTCCGCGCGCGTCGGCGAAGCTTCCCGTCCGCGATGGCCTGACGGCGCGAGAGAATGAAATTCTCACGCTGATCGTCGAAGGCAAGAGCAACACCGAGATCGGTGAGCAGCTGCACCTCGCCGAAGGCACCGTGAAAAATTATGTCAGCACCATCCTGGAGAAGTGCCAGGTCAAGAACCGTACGGAACTCGCAATAAAGGCAATAACTTACTAGAAATAATTGCGAGTGCCCCGCGTTGCTGCCGGCGCCTCCCACCGCCGATTGGTTGTCCTCCTCTGTCTTGCAATGACGAAACCGGCTATAGGTTGTCAGGAATTTGCGCGTTGCATCGCGACGGGTTTGCGTAAGCTTTAGATAACTTAAGGAACGGGCATGAAGGGCATCGAGCGCCAGAGCAAGGGTACGGATGGATTAGCTGGTAGCGCGGCCTCGGCAAATGGGGGCGACGCGCCCGCGGTGCATGACGCGGCGGCGATCGATCAGGTCCGTGACCTCTTGTTCGGCGGCGCGCAGCGCTCGATCGAAAGCAATCTCGCCGGCCTGCGCGACGAGATGCAGGCGTCGCTGAAGCAGATGCAGGTGGACTTCGCCAACGAGATCGCCGCCGTTCAGGCGAAGGTCGCGGAGCTCGAGCGGGACACCGAGCAGCGGCGGCTGACGTCGCTGAAGGATATCGGCGCGGCCATCTCGGAGCTCGGTGCAGCCATCAGCGGACTGGGATCGGGCCGCACGGGAAGATAGCATGGCGGCTGCCGTCGGCCAGAACCGCGAGATCGAGCAACTCAAGACACTGCTGTTTCAGTCCGAGGCGACGCGGCTGCAGTCGCTGGAAAGCGACCTTGGGTCGCTGCAGCAATATGTCGGTAATGCCGAACGCCTGGAAACTGCAACCGCGGACATCCTGGTCGCCGCGCTCGAGCGGGCCGAGGTCGATCGGCCGCGCGAGCTCGCCAATGCCATCGCGCCGACCGTCGTGACCGCGATCAGGAGCGAGATCAGGAACTCGCGTGAGCAGATGGTCGAGGCGCTGTTTCCGATCGTCGGCCGGCTGGTCAGCGCCGCGGTGGCGAATTCCTTCAAGGAGATGGTCGCGTATCTCGAGCAGCGCATCAACGCGCTGACATCCGCCGAGCTGTGGGTCGGACGCATCAAGTCGCTGGTCACCGGACGTCCGATCAGCGAATTCGTGCTCGCGGACAACCCGCCGCGCGTGAACCGTCTCCTGATAATCGAACGCGGCGCCGGGCGGCTGATCGCGGACTGGAAGCGCGACGAAACCCCCGACGAGCGCGCCGACCTGCTCAGCGCCATGGTCGCGGCGATCCACGAATTCTCCATTCAGGCGCTTGCCGGCGAAGGCGATTTGCAGACGCTCGACTTCGGCGGGCGGGAGATCGCGCTGCGCGCCTCGCCCCGGTTCATCCTTGCAGCCGAGTGTAAGGGCCCGCTGCGCCCCGCCGACAATGCCAGGATCAATGCGCTGTTCTTCGATGCGATCGAGAGCATCGACCGCGGCGCCAATTGCGACAAGGCGATGCTCGCCGCATTGGCGACGTCGATCAAGTCCGACGCCTCCCCGCGCAGGAAGACGAGCCGGCGCGGCAAGGTCATCCTGTTCAGCCTCTGCGCCGTCGCTGCCGTGGCGCTAGTCTGGTTCGCCACGGTCTCGGTGACGCGAAGCCTACTGGAGCGGCGGACCAACGCGACGCTGGAGCAACTCGTCGCCGGCCATCCGCTGTTGGCATCGTTTCCGCTGCGGCTCGATTTCGACCATCGCAACCGGAGCGTCGCGGTATCAGGCATTGCGCCGGGCCAGCTCGAGACGGCGCCGCTGCTCAGCGCGCTGGGCGCGGCCGCGGCGCCGTACCGGATCGTCGACCGGATCGGCATCGTGTCCGGACCGGAGCAGCTCGCGGCGTCGCAGACCGCGCTGCAGCAGTCGCTGGCGCGTCTGCAGGCGAGCGTCGACCAGGCGCGCGAGGCGATCGCCGGAGAGGCGAGGTCCCGCGACCAGCAATACGCCAGGCTCGGCGAGCAGTTCGACAAGCTCGGCGAACAGTACGCCAAGCTCGGCGAGCAATACGCCAGGCTGCAATCGGTCGTCGACAATCCGGCCGTGAAGCTTGACCGCTTCATCGCCGCGACGGCGGTGTTCTTCACCAACAATTCCGATGAATTCCTCGACAATGATCAGGCCGAGCAGCAGATCCGCGAGCTCGCCGGATTGCTGACCGGCAATGATCTCAGGGTCCGAATCGTCGGCTATGCCGACCAGAGCGGCACGGAGGGCACCAACAAGACGCTCGGGCGCAAGCGCGCGGAGCAGGTGATGCGGAGATTGACCGCGCTCGGGATCGAGCCCTCGCGGCTGGTCCTGGTGTCGCGCTCGGCGACGATGCCGATCACCGACAGGATCGACACGACGATCGGCGGCAACCGCCGCGTCTCCTTCGAGAACGTCTATCGATCCGAAGTGGCCCGCTGATGCACATCGCAAAGGTCATGCTGCTCGGTGATATGGGGGTCGGCAAGACCTCGATCCTGTATCGCCTCGTCTACAATCGCTTCGAGGGCCAGTACAAATCGACGCTTGGCGTCGAGGTGCTGAGCCATGACGTCGCGCCGGCGGATGGCGGCGACCCCATGCGCCTCGTGTTCTGGGACACCGACGGCGATTTCGGCACGCAGATCTTCGACACCGTCTACGTCACCGGCGCTGCGGCCGCGATCATCGTATCCGATGTGACCCGGCCGCAGACGGTCACGCGGATGGTCGAGCTGGTCCACGGTTTCGAGACCCGCTTCCCGGGGCGGCCCTACAAGGCGCTGCTGAACAAGATCGATCTCCCCGAGGCCGCCGGCAGCGCGGGGCGCATTGGCGAGCTAGCAAAGTCGAGCGTCAAATCGGTGAGCGCGAAAACCGGCGCCGGCATCGCCGAAAGCTTTGCGGAGCTCGCGCAAATCATTCGCCGCCGGCAGCTTTGAACCAAACTCTCACCCCGTCATTGCGAGCCAACGGGGCGCGCGAATGCGCGCCCGATGACAGGCTCCGCGAAGCAATCCATCGTGCCGCAAGCGGAGAAATGGATTGCTTCGTCGCTTCAGCGCAAAATTGCTTTGCAATTTTGTCGCGAGCTCCTCGCAATGACGGACGGGGGCTAGGTTTGTGTCAGCCGCCCCGACTTCTCGGGGCTGGCGAATCGCGCCGGGGCGGCTGACTTCATCACGCGTGGGGCGCGCGATGAAAAGCTCTCGCCAGGAGATAAGCCGCGATCGCTCCGGCTTCGAGGCCGGCGTTCGGGGCCGTTGGCGAGCATGTGCAAGCATGCATCTCGTGGTGCGCGATCGAATCGCGGCCGCGCGCTTCACGGCGAAAATGCAGCATGTCGCTCGACTTTCCGAAAGTGACGAAGGTCATCTTCCGCCGCCATGGCCGCCTGCCTATCGTCCGCGCCATCGTCGGAACCTTGCGCGGGTCGACGCGCCGGTCCCGCGCTGGAACAGGAGCGAGAGATCATGAGTATCTTTGGTAGCATCATGGGCGCCATCTTTGGTCACGGCTCGGCCCAGGCCAAGACGCCGCCGACGGCGACGACCACGGCCGCAGCGCCCGGCGCGTCGCCAACGGCTACGCCTGCCGCTGCACCCGGCTCGGCTGCGGCGCAGACGGTCGACGTCGCGGCCATTGTCGACAAGGCCGCGGCGGCCACCGGTGAGCGGCTCGATTGGCGAACCTCGATCGTCGACCTGATGAAGGCGCTCGGTCTCGACAGCAGCCTCGCCGCACGCAAGCAGCTTGCCATAGAATTGAACTACACCGGCGACACCAGCAACTCGGCCGCGATGAACGTCTGGCTGCATCAGCAGGTGATGACCAAGCTCGCGGCCAACGGCGGCAAGCTGCCGAGCGACGTCAAGGTCTAGCGCTCAGCATCGAACCGGTGCGGGACGTCTCGCGCAACGCGAGGCGCCCGCTCGCTCCGCGACAGTTCGCGTCGAAACCGGTGAGTGCGCCTTGGCCGGATTTGTATCGCGTAAGGAAAGGTTGCCATGGCTCCACGTCACATTGCTACCAGTGATCGGCCGCGGCCCGCCTGTGACGGTGCCGCGCGTTCGACCGGATCAGTCACGGCGAGCTTCATGCTTGCGGCGATCGCGCTCGGCGCCTGCGGATCGGTTGCGCGCGCGGACAATGCCGACGGCGAGCGGCGGCAGGTGGACGGCAATGTCCAGCGCACGGCGCAGACGCCACCGCCGGCGCGGGTCATCCTGCCGGCGCCATGGGAGCCGGCCGTGCCGCTCCGGCCCGCGGGCGCGCCCGCCGAAACAGCAGATCGCAAATAATTCGCCGCGCGTTGCGGGACGGCCGTGATGGCCGGGCCGCTTGAGGCGCGGGGCGTCCGTTCTTCAGGACAGGAGATCATATGCTCAAGGAGTTCAGGGAATTTGCCATGAAGGGCAACGTCGTCGATCTCGCCGTGGGCGTGATCATCGGCGCGGCGTTCGGCGCCATCGTGAGTTCGATGGTGGCCGACATCATCATGCCGATCATCGGTGCGATCACCGGCGGTCTCGACTTCTCGAACTATTTCACGGCGCTCTCGAAGTCGGTCACCGCAACCAACCTCGCCGACGCCAAGAAGCAGGGGGCGGTCTTGGCCTGGGGCAATTTCCTGACGCTGACCTTGAACTTCCTGATCGTCGCGTTCGTGCTGTTCATGGTGGTCCGCCTGATGAACCAGCTCAAGCGCGAGGCGCCCGCCACTCCGGCCGAGCCGCCGAAGCCGACCCGGGAGCAGGAGCTGCTTACCGACATCCGCGACCTCCTGAAATCGCGCGCGTGAGTGCGGCGCGTCGACGCGTGAGGCACGAGATCCTGTGCATCGCCCACCTCTTGCGAGATTGCCCGTGACAGACCAGGTCAAGCTGCCCCGAAAGCTCTCGCAGGAGCCCGGTGCGCCGGCGCCGCGCCGGCCGAGCCACCAGCGCATCATCGAGGAGTTGGACCGCTGGGCCAACAGCCCCGGCCTGCAGCCGCCGACGACGGACGGCACCGGGGGAGACGGCGACACGCGGTCGCGTAGGTGATGGAAGTAAGGCGGCGCAATGAAGGAGCCGCATCACGCGGATGCGGCGCCGCCTTCGATCAGTTGAACGGCACGCGGGCCTTCGCCGTCAGCGTCCATGTCCGCGCAGCCTACGGTCACATCTCCGCGCGCTGGCGCGCCCTGAGCAACTCCGCGGCGATTTCGAACTCAGGCGCGAGCGCGTCGGGTTTTGCCTTCACCTTGGGATCGGCAAGCAGGCGCGCGCCTTGAGCTGTTCGAATGGAATGGTCATACGATTCCCTCTGCCCGCGCACCGGTCCGCCATCACCCCGCGCTCATCCCCTGCGCGCCGCCGAGCAATTTCACGTTGAGCCGGCCGCCGTCGAGCAGCATGTCATTGAGCGCCTCGTCGATGTCGCCGGAGGTGACCGACGTGCCGCTGTCGCGGGCGATGCTGGCCTGGGCGAGGCGGCGCATCAGCTCCTTGATGAAGGCGCCGCTGACGCCTGTCGTCCGCCGGACCGCTTCATCGATGACCGGCGATTCGAGCGGCAGGCCCCTGCCGTAGAGCCGGACCAGCTTGCCGCGCCCGACCTCGTCCGGCAGCGGCACCTCGATCGCCTGATCGATGCGGCCGGGACGCCCGGCGAGCGCGGCCTCGAGCTCTTCCGGCCGGTTGGTGGTGAGCACGAACAGGATGTCGGCGTCTTCCTTCAGCCCGTCCATTTCGTTGAGCAGCTTGTTGAGCTGCGATTCCTCGCATGGTCCGCCCATGTCGTCGCGGTCGCGCGCGATCAGGTCGACGTCCTCGATCACGACCATGGTCGGCTGCAACAGGCGCGCCAGGCCCATATGGGCGCCGAGCAGGCCGACCTGCTCGGCGGTGACGATCAGCGTCGTGTGGCCGGGCAGGTTGGTTGCGAGATAGCGAATGGTGTGGGTCTTGCCGGTGCCGGGCGGTCCGTAGAGCAGGATGCCCTTGCGGGTCGACTGGCCGAGCCGGCGCAGCAGGTCACGACTGCCGACAAAGCCGAGCACGTTGCGGTCGAGCAGCCGCAGCGTCCGCTCCGGCAGGATGACCGCGTCGCGATCGACCGTCGGCAGGCGATGCACGGTCACGCCGCGCGCGCGGCCGCGATACTCGGAAACGCCCTCCAGCGAAAGGATCTTGCCGCGATAGGACCGCGCCGCATGCACGGCGGCCTCCAGCTCGGCAAAGCTACGCTGCACGAGGGCATTGCCGGCGGCGCCGGCCGGCACCGCGAGCTCGATCCGCAAGGTCGGCTCGCGGTCATACTCGCGATGAAAGGTCAGCAGCACGGCGTAGCGCAACTCTCCGGCCCGGCACAGCCACAGCCCGTTGACGAGGCACTTCACCGGCTCGGACTCGCCGATGTCGACATCCTGATACTGCGGCGGGGCGATCGAGGGCGCGTTGCGGCTGTCCTTCATCAGTGCCGCGAAGGCGAGCGTCTCATAGCGGTATTCCTCGTGGATGCCGAAGAAATGGATCGGCGCGGTGAACAGCCTGTCGATCGCGACCTGGACGTCGGCGCGCATGTGGCCGGGAAACTGCCGCGACCGCGTCACGAGCTTGTGGCGCGGCACGCCGGCAAAATGCCAGTCCAGCGCGACGTAGCCATAGCGGAATTCCTCGCCCGGCAGCGCCTCGGAGCGGTTCCTCGCCGCGAGCAGGCATTCGCTGCACAGGCAGGCCGTCTTGCCGCCGAGAAAGATGTCCGTCACCGGTCCCAGTTCATCGCAGAGATCGCATGGCCGGCCGGAGTCGGCGGCCTCGGTGGTGATCAGCAATGGCTGCCCATTGGCCCGGATCAGTTGCCGCGCAGAGTCCAGCAGCGCCCGCGCGACCGCGGCGGGATAGGGGCCGAAAGGAATTCCGCCCTGTGGCTCGATCTTGGCGGCGAGTGCGATCGCTTCCTGTTCCGACTTGCCGAACACGGTACGCAGCAGGTTCTGAACGAATTCCAGCGGCGTCTCGCCGTCGTCATGGATGAAGAGCTTGATCGAGCCGCCATCGGCGAAAACGTCGTGCATGAAACCCTCAATACGCAACCAGAGATCGAAAGAACAAATATAGAACATCATGAAGCGCGAGGCGCGTCAAGCGAAAGGTTCCCGGCTTGAGCGGTGCATCCTGTCGTTTCAGGCAAACGGGCCCGGGGGAGGGGTTGCACGGGTCTGCGCCGCTCGATCGCGGTGACGTTTTTGTGTCGCGGCAAATGCCAAGAGAACGCCGCCGCAGTGGCACACTTCCGACACATCATCGCGGAGAAAGGGGAGCGATCCGACATGACGCGAGCGCGAGGGTGATCCCGATTTCGAAGGGCTCGCCGTCGCGCAATATTTTCAAGAAGAGGTCTTCGTGTCGCACAGACTCTTTCCCGCGATCCTGTTCGCGCTCACGCTTCTCATCTCGCCTGCGTTTGCCCAGCCTGGCGCCAAGCCGGCGCCCGCGAAAGCCGAAGCGGCCGAGGCGCTGACGCCGGACCAGGCGAAGCGCGCGCTCGAGACGCTGCAGGATGACAAGAAGCGCGCGCAGATCATCGACACCCTGCGCGCCATCGCCGGCGTTTCTCCGCAAGCTGCGCCATCAGCGCCGGAGCAGCAGTCGCCGATCCCGCTCACCGCCGACAGCCTCGGCGCGCAGCTTTTGCTGATGGTCTCCGAACAGGTCGGCGAGATCTCGCGCGACGTCGCCGACATGGCGCGGACGCTGACCAACTTTCCGTCGTTCTATTACTGGTTCGTGCGCACCGCCAACGATCCGTCGGCCTATGGCTTGCTGCTCGATATCGCCTGGAAGCTCGCGCTGGTGTTCGGCTGCGCGTTGGCCGCCGAATGGGTGGTGTTCCGCCTGATCAAACGGCCGGTGGCGCTATTGGAATCGCGGCTGCCGCAGACCGCGCGCGCCCCGGTGCAGACATTGGCGATCGCCGATCCGCCATCGTCGATCGCCGACGTCACGCCGGAGCCCGAGCTGCGTCGCCGCCGGCTCAGCCTGGCGCGGGCCTGGCAATCGCTGATCCGTCTGCCCTTCGTGCTCGGGCGTCTCGTGCTCGAACTGTTGCCGGTGGTCGCCTTCGTCGGCGTCGCCACCGCGCTGCTCGGCACCGAGATCGGCGACCAGTCGACCACACGGCTCGTCATCCTCGCGGTTGTCAACGCCTATGCGTTCTCGCGCGCGCTGATCTGCGCGGTGCGGGCGCTGGCGGGTCCGTTCGGCCTGGTCCGCGTGCGCGCCGAGACCGCGGCCTATGTCGAGATCTGGGCACGGCGCATCGTCACCGTCGGCGTTGCCGGCATCGCGCTCGCCAATGTCGCGCTGCTGCTCGGCCTCAGCCGCGCCGGCTACGCGGCGCTGCTGCGGCTCGTGATGCTGGTGGTGCATCTCTTCGTCGTCGTCATCATCCTGCAGTGTCGCCGCCAGGTTGCCGGCGCAATCCGCGCGCCGGCCGATCGTGCCGGCCTTGCGGCGCGCGTCCGCAACCGCGTCGCCGGCCTCTGGCATGTGCTCGCGATCGCGCTCGACCTCGCGCTGTGGGCGGTGTGGGCGCTCAACATCCGCAACGGCTATTCGCTGCTGCTGCAATATTTCGTCGGCACCGTCGCGGTGCTGCTGGTGACGCGGCTCGCCACCATGGTGGTGCTGAGCCTGATCGATCGCGGCTTCCGCATCAGCCCCGACATCCTACAGCGCTTCCCGGGGCTCGAGGCCCGCGCCAACCGCTATCTGCCGCTGCTGCGCAGGATCGTCTCGGCGGTGATCGGCGTCATCGGCTTCGTCGCGCTGCTCGAGGTCTGGGGCGTCGACGCCATCGTCTGGTTCTATGGCGGCCAGATCGGCAGCCGCCTGATCTCGGCGGTGGTGACGATCGGGATTGCGGCGTTCGCCGCGGCCGCGATCTGGGAGGTCGCCAACGCGCTGATGGACCGCCAGATCAACACGCTGTCGCGCGAGGGGCATTTCGCCCGCGCCGCGCGCCTGCGCACGTTCCAGCCGATGCTGCGCACCGCACTGTTCTGCCTGATCGTCGCCGTGGTCGGCCTGACCGCGCTGAGCGAGATCGGCGTCAATGTCGCGCCGCTGCTCGCCGGCGCCGGCATCGTCGGCATCGCGATCGGCTTCGGCTCGCAGAAGCTGGTGCAGGACCTCATCACCGGGCTGTTCCTGCTTTTGGAAAACACCGTGCAGGTCGGCGACACCGTCACGGTATCGGGCCTATCGGGGGTGGTCGAGAACGTCTCGATCCGCACCATGCGGCTGCGCGCCGGCGACGGCTCGGTGCATGTCGTGCCGTTCAGCGCGGTGACGACGATCACCAATGCGAGCCGCGGCGCCGGCAATGCCGCGGTCAGCGTCAACGTCGCCTTCAAGGAAGACACCGACCGCGCCGGCCAGATCCTGAAGGACATCGTCGCCGAGATGCGGAGCGAGGCGGAGTACCGAGCGGTGATCCGCGGCGATCTCGAATTGTGGGGTGTCGACAAGGTCGACGGCTCGGTCGTCACAATCGTCGGCCAGATCCGCTGCACCGATGGCGGCCGCTGGCCGGTGCAGCGCGAGTTCAACCGCCGCATGAAGCGGCGCTTCCAGGACGAGGGGATCGAGATCGCCTCCGCCGGCCAGACCATCCTGATGCAGATCCCCGCACCGTCGGAGCCGGACACCAACGCGATGCCGCGGAGAGTTGCGGGGTAGCGCTGCGGACTCCGCTTCACCTTGCCCCGCGTGCGGGGCGAGGTCGAAACGCATCATCGGGTTCGTCTCGCCGCTGCGCCACCGTCTCGCGACAGTGAGATGGCCAGGCGCTCGTTTCCATCGCCGGACCGGCCGCAACAGGCCGGAATGCGGCGCTTCCTTCTCGTTCCCTGCGATTTCCGCGCTGGCACAGCGCTTGCTCACTGATGCGCGAATGCGCGCAAGACGCATTGCAAGCCTGGACCATTCAAACGAGAAGGAAGGAAACACACCATGGAGCTTGGCTATTTCACGATGCCCTCGCATCCGCCGGAGTGCGGATTGAAGGAGGGCCACGACTGGGACCTGCAGGTGCTGCGCTGGGCTGATGAGCTCGGCTATCAGGAGGCCTGGATCGGCGAGCACCACACCGCGCCATGGGAGCCGCATCCCTCGCCCGACCTGTTGATCGCGCAGTCGCTGCTGCAGACCAAGAACATCCGCATCGGGCCCGGCGGCTTCCTGTTGCCCTATCACCACCCGGCGGAGCTCGCCAACCGCGTCGCGATGCTCGATCATCTCTCCAACGGCCGGCTGAACTTTGGCGTCGCAGCCTCGGGCCTGCCGAGCGACTGGGCGATGTTCAATGTCGACGGCATGAGCGGCCAGAACCGCGACATGACGCGCGAGGCGCTCGAGATCATCCTGAAGCTGTGGACCGAGCCGGCGCCGTTCACCCACAAGGGCAAGTTCTGGACGGTGTCGAAGCCCGACACGATGTTCGATTTCCTCAAACCCCACATCAAGCCGTTGCAGGGACCGCATCCTCCGATCGGCGTCGCTGGCCTGTCGAAGAACTCCGACACGCTAAAACTCGCCGGCGAGCGCGGCTTCATCCCGATGAGCCTGAACCTCAACCCCGCCTATGTCGGCAGCCATTGGGAGTCGGTCGAGGCGGGCGCCGCGAAGACCGGCCGCAAGCCGAGCCGCAAGGATTGGCGGCTGGTGCGCGAGGTGTTCGTCGCCGACACCGACGAGGAAGCCTGGAAGCTCTCGGCCGGCGACATGATGGGCCGGATGATGGGCGAGTACTTCCTGCCGCTGCTCGGCCATTTCGGCTTCAAGGACTACCTGAAGCACGCGCCCGACGTGCCCGACAGCGACGTCACCGTCGAATATTGCGCGCGCCGGAATTGGATCGTCGGCTCGCCCGCAACCGTCACCGAAAAGATCGAGACCATCTACCAGGAGGTCGGCGGCTTCGGCGTGCTGCTCGTGTTCGGCTTCGACTACAAGCACAAGCCGCAAGCCTGGCGGCGCTCGCTGGAGCTGCTCAAGACCGAGGTGATGCCGCGGCTGAAGCATCTCGGCGCCGAGTTCGAGAAGGCTGCATGACTGCTACGCGAGGGGCGGGGCTTGCTCCGCCCCCTGCGTCACATATCTTGGCAGGATATTTCTGCCTCGGAGCGCGGCATGACGATCGACGCACAGAGTTTCAAGCAGGCCATGCGCCACTGCGCCGGTGCCGTCGCCCTAGTGACGGTCGGCGCCGAGCCCGGTAAGCGGACCGGGCTGACGGTGACATCGGCCTGCTCGCTCTCGGACAATCCGCCGTCGGTGCTCGTCTGCGTCAACCGCAATGCCAGCGCGCATGCGCGCATCCTTGAGGAGCGGCATTTCGTCGTCAACTTCCTCAGCGAGGAGCACGCGCTGCTGGCGCTGACCTTCTCGGGCCAGAAGGGCGTCAACGGCGACGACCGCTTCGCCTTCGGCCGATGGACCACGGGCGCGACTGGCGCGCCGGTGCTGGAAGACGCGGTCGCCGCGTTCGACTGCGTGCTGACCGAGGCGCTCGAGACCAAGACCCATTCGGTCTTCATCGGCGAGGTCCAGCATGTGCGCACGGCGACCGAGGCCGATCCGCTGATCTATCTGCGTAGCGGCTTCCACAGCGTGCGCGATGTCAGGGACGCCGTCTCGCTCGGCGACGCCGACGCCCGGCGTGTGAGCTGGAACGAGTTTTCGTAAGCGGCCGAACAGCGCCGCGGCGGCCGATGCGGATCGTTCGCGGGCCGCCGCAAAGATTGCGCTGGATCAGCGCTTCGGCAGCGCCGCGAGGATCGGGCCGGCCTCCGCGTCTTCGACGCACGGCGTCACCGTCAGCTCCAGCACGTCGAGCCATTGGGCATACCACTGATACATGGCCTTCGGGTCCGTCGACTCCGAGATCGCGAATCCCTCGCCGTTCATGCCATGCCAGCGTCCGAGCATCTTGATCCCCTCGGGTGGCGCGCCGCCGGTTTCGAGAAACCGCTTGATTGCAGCATTCACCGTGCCCTGAGGCAACTTCCAGTGGGAGATGTATTTCATGCAACGTCCCTCCTGTGAAATGAAGCAAGTGCCGCTGCGGCCATCATCGATGGCCCAGTGACTCTGGGTCTGCCTGACAGGCGGAAGGTTCATTTTCGGGAGGGTTTGCAGGATATCGGCGGGCGGGGCCCGCTTGCTGCCGCCAAGCGCGGGCGTATATTCGCCGGATGGCTGTCAGCTCGCCCGATCTGAAAGCATTCCTGCTCGCCACGCCGTTCTTCGGTGGCCTCTCGGACACGAGCCTCGATCTCCTCATCCCCATGCTGGTCGAGCGCCGCTTCGATGCCGGCGCCACCATCGTCGCGGAGGGAGAGCCCGGACGTTCGATGTTCGTCGTTCACTCCGGCGAGCTCGTGGTGAGCAGGCGCGGGGATACTGCGGGCGTCATCCGCATGGCTGACCTCGCGCCCGGTGATTTCTTCGGCGAGATGACGCTGATCGAAATGCAGAACCGGTCGGCCACCGTGGTCGCGCAGAGCGCGGTCGTGCTGTACGAGCTCACGGCCAAAAGCCTCTACGCGTACTACAAGACCGACATCCACGCCTATGTGCTGGTGATGCAGAACATCAACCGCGAACTCTGCCGGCGGCTCCGCCGCGCCGACGGTCGCATTGCCGAGCTGCTGCACGGGAGCGGGTGACACGTTATGCCGGCGACTTGAATGCGTCGCTCCGTCATGCACGGCCATGACGGCGCAGGACGCACGCTGATCGGCTAACCGTCCAACCCGATCTTCAATGCCTTGATCCTGCGATACAGCGTGGCGCGGCTGAGCTTGAGCACTTTCGCCGCCGCCGTCACCCGTCCGCCATTGGCGCGCAGCGCCTCGATGATGACAGCGCGTTCCGCTGCAGCATGATCCGCCTCCGCCAGCCGCCCGCCGAGCGGCGGCAGGTCGAGATCGGCCTCGGTGATGACGCCGTCCTCCGCGGTGCAGCCGGCGAGCCGCAGCACATGGCGGAGCTGGCGCATGTTGCCGGGGAAGGGATAGGCCATAAGCTGGGCCCAGGCCTCGGGCGCGATGCGGCAGTTGGGCGCTTCTTCGTGCGCGATCTGCGCGATCACCTCGAGCTTGTCGGCGCGCTCGCGCAAGGCCGGCAGCCTCACCTCCATGCCGCGCAGGCGGTAATAGAGATCGGCGCGGAACGTGCCGTCGTCGGCCATGCGCGCGAGGTCGCGATGGGTGGCGCTGATCAGGCGGATGTCGACCGGGACCGGTTTCAGCGCGCCGAGCGGCCAGACCTCGCGATTTTCAAGCACGCGCAGCAAGCGCGTCTGCAGCGCAAGCGGCATGTCGCCGATCTCGTCGAGGAACAGCGTGCCGCCGCTCGCCTGCACGATCAGCCCCTTCGATCCCTCGCGCCGCGCACCGGTGAAGGCGCCGGCCTCGTAGCCGAACAGCTCGGCGTCGATCAGGCTCTCGGGCATCGCCGCGCAGTTCAGCGCGACGTAGTTATTGCGCGCGCGATTGCTCGCGGCATGGATGGCGCGGGCGAACACATCCTTGCCGGCGCCGGTCTCGCCATGCAGCAGGATCGGCAGATCGAGATTGCCGACCGTCATTAGCCGCTTCACGCCTTTGATCAGCACGGGATCCTGGCCGGCGAGCTTGTGCAGTCCGGCAAAGCGCTCCGCGCCGCGCTTGCGCGGCACCGGCAGCGGGCGCTGTGATCGCGCGCGCACCGGTGGCGCGACATGTCCGCGGCCCCAGGGCGAGCCGTCGGCACGGCGCAGCGCGACGCTGCCGTCCGCGATCGCGCCGGCGTGATCGTCGAGCTGGATAAGGCGCGCGAGGTCGATGCCGTCGGCGAGCAGCGCATCAGTCAAGCCCAGCGCCGCGCGCGCGTTGCGGCAGGCGCCGATGACGCGGCGGTCGTCGTCATAGGCGAGCATGCCGCGGCCGTCGCTGCCGGGCAGCGTCGCGACCCAGGAGGTGCGGTAATGCCGGCGGAAGAAGGCGCGCTCGATCTGTCGCGTCGTCTCCGTGGTGACGGCCAGCGCCAGCTCATGCGCGCCGCGGCCGAGATCGGTGCGGCACGAGGTGATGTTGACCGCGCCGGCGAGCCGCCCGGCATGATCGAACAGCGGCGACACCGCGCAGGTGAACATGCCCCATTGTTCGCGGAAATGCTCGTCGCGATGCACGATGATCGGTTGCTGCTCGGCGAGCGCGGTGCCGAGCCCGTTGGTGCCTTCGAATGTCTCGGCGAAGTTCGAGCCGGTGTAGATCTTCCATTCCAGGAACATCCGCGCGTAGTCGCCCTCGGGCAGGCGGCTCACCAGCATGGTGGCGTTGGGATCGGCGAGATTGACGCAATAGCCGGAGTCGCGCAGCACGCGGGCGAGGTCCTCCAGCTCCGGGAGCGCGACCTGGATCAATTCCTCCATCGGCTCGGCGACGTGGCGCACCTCGGCTTCGGTCAGCGTCTGCGGCGGGCCGCGCCGGGCCGGATCGAGCTTGTGATTGACGAGGCAACGTCGCCAGGAGGTCGCGATCCGCGACTCGGTCTCGACGCCTGCCAGATGATTGGCCGCCGACAAAACACGGGCGACGTGATTAGAGGCCGCGAGATTGGCCATCCAGAGGTCTCCACCCTGTATTTTTGGGTGAAGTCTGGCATTCAGCCGGCGAATGTCAATTGGTCGGCGGGGGGCGGGAGGAACGCCACGCGGCTTGTCTGAGAGCATCGGCGCGTCAGGCGGACATCAACCAGCCGACAGTCCCAGCGAAATCGGTCGCAATTGACTCGTTCCAGACATTCAGGGGTGGCCGCACTCGACTGCTATCGTCGCTTCGCGATGCTATCGAGCAAGCACCGGGTAGCTCTGGGGCGCCCAGCGATCGGTCCAGGGGCGCGCGGCTTCGAGCTGATAGGCGAGGCCGAACAAGGTCGCCTCGGCGCCAACGCGAGCGACGAACTGCGAGCCGAGGGGCAGGCCGTTGGCGTTCCGGTTCAGGGGTATGCTCATCGCCGGGGTTCCCGCCGCATTGAACACGGGCGTATAGTCTGCGTTGGCGACGACCCGCTCGAACAGTAACTCGAATGCCAGGTCGGTCGCGTGTTCGCCGAGAAGCTTAGGTGGATGGGGCACCACCGGCGACAGCAGCACATCGTAGGTCTCGAAGAATCCGTCCAGCGCTCGGCTGGCCTGCATCAACTGATCGACCGCGCCGGCGATCCGATCGGGTAAAAGCGCGGCCCCGCGGCGCGCGAGCGCCAGGGTCCAGGCCTCGAAGCGATCAGTGTCCGCCTCACATCCGGTCCAGGTGCACGTCGCTTGCACCACTCCAGCGGCCAGTACCATCCATTCATCGAGGAAGGCCTCGATCACCGCCGGGCCGGAAAACGGCCACGCCGTCAGCTCCACATGGTGGCCCAGGCTCTCGCAAAGCCGGGCAGTGGACAGCACGGCATCGTCCACTTCGGTGGCGGCGCGCTTGCCGCTGGTGCCCTCCCGCACCAGGCCGATGCGAAGCGGTGTGCTGAGCGGATCACGCACGAAGCCCAGCCGACCAAGCTGGCTGTCGGGGTCCTCTGTGAGGCTGAGCATGAGCGCACTGTCGCGCACCGACCGGGTAAGGACATGGTTGACGGCGATGTCGGGCAGGCCGAACGGCATGGGTGGGGAGCCGTCGTTTCGGTTGCGTCCGCGGCTCGGCTTAATGCCGAAGACGCCATTGTGACACGCCGGATGGCGGATCGATCCGCCGCCATCGCTGGCGTGCGCCATCGGCGTCATCCCGGCGGCGACCGCCGCGCCGGCGCCACCTGAAGATCCGCCGGGCGAGCGCACGAGGTCCCACGGATTGTGGGTTGGGCCGAACAGCTTGGGTTCGGTCGTGTCGATCAGACCGAACTCCGGCGTGTTGGTCCGTCCCACCGTGACCAGGCCGGCGGCCTCCAACGCCAGGGCGTAAGGGGAACTTTTTGCCGCGATGAAGTTGGCGAACGCGCGGCATCCCATCGTGTTCGGTGCGCCGGCCACCGACAGCAGATCCTTGATCAGAAACGGAACACCCGCGAAGGGCCCGGATAGGGCCGGGCCGGCCGCGCGCTCCCGCGCCTGGTCATAGAGTTTATGCGTGACGGCGTTGAGCGCTGGGTTGATCGCCTCGATGCGCACGATGGCGGCCTCGACAAGCTCGGCGGCGCTGGCCTGGCCGGATCGAACCAGATCGGCCTGGGTGGTGGCGTCCAGCGTGGCGAACGCGTCAACGGTGCCCGGCGGGTCCTGGGTCTGCGACATGCATGCCCCTGATTTTTATTGTCTCGTTGGCCTCATTCATGGCCGCTGGAGGCACCGTATCAATGCGGGAGAGGCGAGGGCAAGTTGGTTGAAGGCACAGAACGGACAGCCGGCTCGAAACCAATCAGGCTCTCATATTCGTTACCTACCATTGAGGAGATCGATGCGGGGCCTACCGGAATTCGGCAGGACGCGAAACGCGTATGACCGATTGAAAACAGCACGATCGGCTGGACGAACTGGCGCGCACGCTGGAAGGTTCGGACCTCAACAGCAGCGATCTCGCGCGCTTGCTGGCGCCTCAGCGCGAGACGCGTTCGAAAGCCCTTCGCTATGCGGGGAGCTCCTTTACTGGCTCCTCTCCACCCCCGGGATCCGAAACCGATAGTCGAGAATTTCAGACTTCGGCTGATAGGCCCGGAGGACCACCTTGAACTGGCCCTTCGGCGCCGGAAGCCAGTTCGCATCCTTGTCGCTTCCAGGCGCTTCATGCTGGATCCAGATGTCGAGGCTGCCGTCGGCATTCTTCTTCAGTCCGCTGGTGCGGTCGCCAATCGCGTAACGATTGATGGGATTGGCGGTGAAGAACAGCCGGCCATCGTCCATCAGCTCATACATGGACAGCGACCAGAACGCTTCGACAGGAATGCCGGTCGCCGGGATGTGAAGGCGGTATTTTCGCTCGCCGGTGAACGCCTCGCCGCGCGTATCTGTTTCGGCGCTGGGGTAGACAGCCTCGGCGGGCTCCAGGGCCAGCAGCGCATTGAGGGCGATGATCGCCCGATAATTATAATCCGTTCCAAAATTTCCGATCTGCGGCGGATTGTAGTACCAGCCGTCGACCGGCGTTGCGTCTCCCGCCAGGGATTTCTTGAGCGACGCAAGCATCGCCGGGAAGCGCCGGTCCCATTCCGTCCGGACATCGGCGGGCAGCGCGTCCCAGGAGCATGCCTCGCCACAAATGCCGACTTTCGCAAATCGCTCCAGTAACGGCTTCTCGTAGGACGGCGCTCCATTCAGCGCCAACGCCTGATTGACGGTCGCCACGAGCGCCGCCGCATTGCCCGGCACGGGAGCGATCCCCTTCGGTCGCTGGGATTCCTGCTTGCTCAGCGAGGTGATCCTGGTTCCGTCCTGCAGCGCGCGGACAGCGGGCAAATCTGCCGGTCCGTCGACTACGATGCGCGTGAGGACGAGGACATCGTCGGTCGGTGCGCGGACGAGCCTCGCGTTCCCCGGCAACTCTCCCTGCCAGTGCGGGCCAACGACGATAATGTCGCCTTCGCGCGTACCCGTCAGGCGGCGACCGATCGTCGCAAAGTGGTTCGAGAAAACGTCGTAGAATGCGATAGAATAGTATCGTCCGTTCGTGTCTGGCATATGGACTCGAACGGGCCCCGCCGACAGATCGAGAAAGGCCCGCGAATAGAGCGTGTCATTGTTGGGAGTCGTGACCACCCGCCGCCGGTAGTCCACGAGGTCGCGGCCGTGCACGAATTCATTGGCCGGTCCGCGCGCAGGATTGGCGGGATCCTCCAGGTAGCTCCAGCGCAAACGCATCATTTCAGCAATTGGAAAGGAATATGTGAACGCCTGCTCCATTGCGGAGCCTGCCGAGAACGGCGTGGCGGGCTGGGCCATCAGCGACTGGGCAAGAAACGGGGCGATCATGAGCAGCCCAGATCCGGCTAACGTTCTCACCGCTGTCCGAAGTCGGTTCATTCTCATTTATCCTCTGCGTTACTGGTTGTCATCGATGCCCGCGTCGGAGTCGACGCGGGAGTTTTTGGCCGCGACCGCGAACTGCATCAGCCTCAGGCCGATTGCACCGCAGGCACCTGGTAGATTCCCTCAAGCAAAGACGGCTTCGGCATGTATGCCCGCAAGATCAGAACGAACTTGCCGTCGGCCGGTGCCGGCAGCCAGTTTGCGTTCGGATTTGAGGTCGGCTCGGTTCGCGACATCCAGATTTCGAGCGAACCATCGGTGCCGCGCTTCAACCCGGCGGTCCGGTCGCCGATCGTGTATCGATCGATCGGATTCTCGGCGAAGAAAAGCTGGCCGTCCGCTGTGATCCGATACATGGAGAGCGACCAGAATGCGTCGACGGGAGGAAGTTGATCCGCCGAAAATGTCAGTTTCCACGATTGCGAGCTGTCGAATCCTCGCCCGTCCGTGCCCGCGGAGCGGAGATACATCGCTTCGACCCGTGGCAAAGCGGCGAGGCCACCGAGGGCGACCGCAGCGCGGTAGTCGTAGTCCTCGCCGAAATTTCCAAGACTGAAGCGCGGGAAGCTCCAGCCGTTTCGCGCCAGCATAGTCCTCCGCAACTGCGCCATGGCATTCGCCGCCTCTGCAATGCCGGCCTTGATTTCGATGACCTGATCGGCGGAGAAGCGCGACGGATCGAAGGGTTGCCCGAACTGGATCAACGGAGTCATGCTGTCCAGCATGCGGGCATCCGTCACCGGGGGCGGGCTTTCGTTCATGAGGCCCTGGACGGATGCAAAATATTGGTCCCATGGCGCCGAGCGCTTCGCATAGCTCTTCGGCGCGCCCGTCTCAGGTCCCTTGATTGTCCATCCGTCCTGAAATGCATGAGCCTTCGGCAAATCGCTTTCGCCGTCGACCAGCGTCCGCCCGAGTATCCAGACCCAGTTGGTCGGGGCGCGGATCGCCATCGGAATGTGGCTTGCTTCGTGAGGGCCGACGACGGTGAGCGTCCGCGCGCTCGATCCGGACGTGCGGGTGCCCACGATCGCGAAATTGTTCGAGTACATGTCCATCAACGGCACGCAGTAGTACCTGCTGCCGGAATCCGGCACGCCGATCGTCACCGGACCCTTTTCCAGGTTCAACCAGGCTTGCGAATACAAGGTGTCGTTGTTGGGGGTGGTGACGAATTGGCCCTTCGCGGTGATCAACGCGCGCTGATGCTGGAAGGTGTTGACCTTGACACCATCCGCGCTGCGTGCAGCCCGCTGGTCTGCCATCTCGATGAGAGGAAGGCCCCAAAGCCAGGCATTGCGTGCAGCAACCCTCAGGCTGCCAGGCGCGGCGGCCGGAGATGCAGCTTCAAAGCGCGTTTGCGCGCAAACCAGGTTTGAAGCCAGCGCGGCTGCGGTGGCGGCAAGAAACTCTCGGCGGTCCATCGTCACTCCTCCCTGCCTGTTTCGTTGGCGCCAGATGCCGAGACCTCGGAGACCAACTGGCAAGCAGGGTGAACGATTGGAACATTCCCGTAAATTTGATTATATTCAGCTAGCTATTACTTTTTGTTATGCCGAGCGTACAAAATGCCTACGCCAGACTTTCTGCTCAGGCGGCTGCGAATGCGGCATTTTCAATTGCTCGTTCTGCTTGCCGATCAAGGTTCGTTACGCGCCGCGGCCGCATCGCTGAACCTCACCCAGCCCGCAGCAAGCAAGATGCTGGCCGAGGTCGAGCGGGCGTTGGGGACCGCCTTGTTCGATCGCGGGCGGCACGGCGTTGAACCCAATGTCTTCGGCCGCTCCGCGATCCGCCACGCACGCGTGATGATGGGCGAAGCTACGCATGCCGCGAACGAATTGAACGCGATGCGGGGTGGCGCGACCGCTGTCGTGCGTGTGGGAGCGCCATCGATCACCGACGTCGTGCCGAAGGCGACAGTGGAACTGATGCGGCTTGTCCCAGGCGTCTGTGTCGAGATTCGAGAGGGGCCCGTGCGCGACCTCTTGAAACTGCTTCTCGAGGCCGAACTCGATTGCGTGTTCGGCGCGCTGCCCTCCGAGGCGTTGATGAACGATCCGATCGAACAATTGCAGTCGGAGATCATCTTCAACGATCACATCTGCGCAATTGTGGCGAAGGCGAACCCGCTGTCCCGCAAAGGCCAGGTAACCTGGCATGATCTTGCCTCCCAGCGATGGATCGCTCCCCCTCGCAACACGGCGGTTCGGCGGGCCTTCATGGCAGGGTTTCTGAACAACGGGCTGACGCCGCCGCAGCCGGTTGTGGAAGCAGTTTCGCCCCCAACGCTTGGCGCACTCATAAGGCTGGATCGTTCATTGGTCGCCGTTGTTCGGCACGGCAGCGCTCGGGACAGCGACGCGTTTCCCGGTGCCCGGGTCGTTGAGATCATGCCGCGCGTGGCATTGCCTCCGCTGTGCGTGATCCTGCGCCGAATATCGGCCGAACGCCCCAAGGCTGTCATGACCTTCGTTGAGGCTCTCAAGCGCGCTGCTAACATGTGACCCAGCGCGACATGAGAAACCCCGCAGTCGGCGATCATTGACGCAGCGCAGCGTGGCGGGCGGTCGTTATTCCGGGCTCGCGCCAGGAGATGCGTCTCGGAATGAGGAACGGCCCCATGCCACTGATTTGCCCGACGGCGCAAGGCTGATTGTAAAAAATATTCCGCTTCCGTCGTCGGGCAAATCAGTGGCACGAATCCGCCCGTCTCACCCGATCGAGGGGCGCGTCGCGATCGTCACGAGCGTTGGGTCGAGATGCGGTGGACGCGGCGTGCGTGACTGACGAGTGCGCGCAAGGCGGACGGTGAAGTCGTGTGGTCCTGACGCCCCAGTGGCAGGTGTCTCGTCAGCAAGTCTTTGCTGGCGACGGTGACAAACAAGCCCGTCTCGCCGGGGAGAGCACGAAGGAAGCCGTAAAACCATCGCGCAGGGAAAGCCGGAGTTTCCGGTTAGTAAAACCATCGCGCAGGGAAAGCCGGCGTGTTTTCCGGTTTCACCTGTGGTCCTACCCCTGTGCTTTTTGTTGCACCGGACCCATGGGTGCAATCGGCACCCGGCTTTCCCTGCGCCCTCTGCTTGAGGAGAGGGCGGAACGAGATGCAAAGCTCGGGCGGTTCGCGTCGCGAGAAGGCGGATATGTGTCTCGCAAGCGGTGCAACAGATTCGATGTCGTCCCGGCGAAGGCCGGGACCCATAACCACAAATGCCGCTTGCTGTGCGGCGCTGGAACGACGAGTCATTTTCACAACACCCGCCGTGGAGTATGGGTCCCGGCTTTCGCCGGGACGACGCCGGGAGATACCTGCGCAATGCCCCCTCAAATCAATCGCATCCCCTTCAGGCTCGCGTGCCCGTTCTTGCCGACGATGATGTGATCATGCACGGCGATGCCGAGCGGTTTTGCGATCTCGACGATCGCTTTCGTCATCTGGATGTCGGCCTGCGACGGCGTCGGGTCGCCGGAAGGGTGGTTGTGCACCAGGATCAGCGCGGTCGCCGACAGTTCGAGCGCGCGCTTGATCACCTCGCGGGGATAGACCGGCGTGTGGTCGACGGTGCCGGTCTGCTGCACCTCGTCGGCGATCAGCTGGTTGCGCTTGTCGAGGAACAGCAAGCGAAACTGCTCCTTGTCGGCAAAGGCCATGCTCGAGCGGCAGTAGTCGATCACGTCGTTCCACGACGACAGCGCGACGCTGCGCTTGATCTCGCCCTTGGCGATGCGACCAGCGGCCGCCGCGAGCAGCTTGAGCTGGTTGATCGAGGCATCCTTGATGCCGTCGACTTCGCGCAACCGCGCGACGGGGGCGTGCACGACCTCGGCGAACGAGCCGAATTTCTTGAGCAGTGCCTTGGCGAGCGGCTTGGTGTCGCGGCGCGGGATGGCGGCGAACAGCGCCATCTCCAAGAGCTCATAGTCGCTCAGCGCGTCCGGGCCGGCCGCGTGGAAGCGCTCGCGCAGCCGCTCGCGATGGCCGTGATAATGCGGCGTCGCGTCGGCATCGTCGGGGCTGTCGCTGGTCTTGGCGGGCATCGGCCACAACCTTGCCGTGCCGGACGGGTTTTGCAAGAGCGGATCGTGCCGCGACGCGCACGCCCGATTTGCCTTGCTGGGGCGGTCGAACTACCGTTCGCCTTGACGACATCGAGAAAGGCAATCCGCGTGACCTCGTTCAAAGTGATCCGTGCCCGCGCCGAGAAGCGCAAGGGCGGGCCCAAGGCGCTGGAAAAGCTGCTGCCGCCGGTCGTGAGCCCAAAGACGCTGGCCAAGCTCGGCGACGATCGCGTGCTCGCCGAGATGACGAAGCGGGTGTTCTGCGCGGGCTTCGCCTGGAGCGTGATCGACACAAAATGGCCGGGGTTCGAGGAGGCCTTTCTGGGCTTTGCCCCGGCCAAGCTCGCGTTCAAGCCGGATGAATATTGGGAGAAGCTGACCAGCGACACCAGGATCGTGCGCAACGGCGCCAAGATCATGTCGGTGCGTGACAATGGCCGCTTTGTGCAGGAGATCGCGCGCGAGCACGGCAGCTTCGGAAAATTCCTGGCCGCATGGCCGTCCTCGGACGAGGTCGCCCTACTGGATCTGCTGGTCAAGCGCGGCAGCCGGCTCGGCGGCAATACCGGGCAGATGCTGCTGCGCTTCCTCGGCTGGGACGGCTTTGTGACGTCGCGCGACGTCGTCGCTTGCCTGCGCGATGCCGGCCTCGACATCGCCGAGGAGGTCAAGTCGAAGCGCGATCTTGCCAAGGTGCAGGCACAGTTCAACGCCTGGGCCGAGGAGACTGGCCTGCCTTACGTGCACATCTCGCGCATCTGCGCGATGTCGATCGGGGAGAACTATGAAGCGGAGGAAATCACCCGCCGCATGCGAGGGGACGATTGATCACACGCCGTTTGCTCACACGTCGTTTGATCAGACCTGCACCCACGGCTTCTCGCCATGGCGCTCGGACAGCGTGAAGATCTCGACGCCGTCGGCGGTGACGCCGACCGAGTGCTCGAACTGGGCCGACAGCGAGCGGTCGCGCGTCACCGCGGTCCAGCCGTCGGACAGGATCTTCACATGCGGCTTGCCGAGATTGATCATCGGCTCGATGGTGAAGAACATGCCGGGCTTCAGCGGCACGCCCTCGCCGGGGCGGCCGATATGGATGATGTTCGGCTCGTCGTGGAACAGGCGCCCCAGGCCGTGGCCGCAGAAGTCGCGCACCACGCTCATGCCTTGCGGCTCGACATAGCTCTGGATGGCGTGGCCGATATCGCCGGTGGTGGCGCCAGGCTTCACCGCGGCGATGCCGCGCATCATCGCCTCATAGGTTATTTCGATCAGGCGCTCAGCCTTGCGCGCGATTCCGCCGATTGCGTACATCCGGCTGGAATCGCCGTACCAGCCGTCGACGATGAAGGTGACGTCGATGTTGACGATGTCGCCTTCCTTCAACGGGCGGTCGCCGGGCATGCCGTGGCAGACCACGTGGTTGATCGAGGTGCAGGTCGAGTAGCGGTAGCCGCGATACATCAGCGTCGCCGGATAGGCGCCATGGCTGAAGGCGAAGTTGCGGACGAACTCGTCGATGACAGAGGTCGGGATGCCCGGCTTGACGACGTCGGTGAGCGCGTCGAGGCACTTCGACACCAGCGCGCCGGCCTTGCGCATGCCGGCAAAGCCGCTCTGGCCGTGCAGCTTGATCTGGCCGGTCTTGCGAAGGGAGGTGTCGGTGGCGTCGATATAGCTCATGGGCTGGGCGGTTCTGTCCGGGAAGGGGTTGATTTAGGGCCTAATTTAATGATCGGGGCGGCCGGCGCAAGCCAAGGTTGGGCATGGGGACGATGCCCAAACGCCTGAATCTAACTGGAAACCTCGACCACGCTCTCCACCGGCAGCGCGCCGCCGCGAATCCGGAGTTCCCGCACCGGATAGGGCACGCGGATGCCCTCCTGCTTGAAGGCGTCCCACAGGGCCAGCATCACGTCGCTCTTCACATTGTCCATGCCATCAGGATCGGCGATCCAGAAGGTCAGCGAGAACCGCATGCCGGCCTCGGCGAACTCGGTCAGTATGCAGTTCGGCGGCTTGACCTTGGTCGCGCGTGGATGGGCCGTGGCGGTGTCGATCGCGAGCTTGCACACCTGCCTTGGATTGGCGTCGTAGTTGGCGGCGAAGGGGATCTTCACCAGCGTGTTCTTGTCGGTATAGGTCCAGTTGGTGACTTTCTGCGTCACCAGGTCCTCGTTCGGGATCAGGAACTCGCGGCCGTCGCCGGCGGCGACCGAGATGTAGCGGGTCTTCATCGCGCTGATGCGCCCCTGGCTGTCGCCGACAGTGACGAGGTCGCCGGGCTTCACCGATTTGTCGGCGAGCAGGATGATGCCCGAGATGAAGTTGGCGACGATCTTCTGCAGGCCGATACCGATACCGACGCCGACCGCGCCGGAGAACACCGCAAGCGCCGACAGGTTGATGCCGACCGTGCTCAGCGCGATGACGACCGCGATCACCATCAAGCCGATGCGGATGATCTTGACCAGCAGCACCTGGATCGAGGGGGTGAGGTCGGTAGCGCGGTAGATCCGGCTCTCGGCGAAATTGCTGGCGATGTTGGTCAGCCACAGCGCCACGATCAGCAGCGCGCCGGCCTTGATCAGCAGCAGCGGCGTCAGCCTGAGGCCGGCAACCACGATCGCATAGGAGTCCAGCGTGTCCGCGGCCCAATCGAGCTGGCCGATGATGCTGAGTGCCGCGACCACCCACGCCGACACCGACACCAGCTTGACGATGAAGGCGTTGTCGATCACCGACGTCACGAGGCGGATGGCGAGCCACGCCACCGCCAGCTTGGCGGAGACCGCGATCAGGTAACTGCGGCTCGGCCACGTCATGTGCCACATCACAACGCGCGAGATCAGCATCAGGAGCGCGAATATGGCGGTGGAGGCGCTCGCCACCATCACGCGCGCGGCATGGCGGAGCGGCAACGGCCAGCGCATGGCAAGCGTCGACATGTCGACGCGCGCACGAACGGCGGTGTCGGCCGCATAAGCGATCCCGGCGCCCGCGAGGATGATGCCGAACTGAAGATAGAACCAGGGCGAGGCGATCTCGGCGCCGACCGAGCGCGCCGCCATTTGGATCGATTCCAGAAGCTCCTTCAGGCTCATGTCCATCGGCAAAATCTCAATTCAAGCAGGTCAGGCAAATGTGATTCGAACGATCGGCAGAATCCCACAAAGGCATTCGCGCGACCATCGATACAACACAGTGTCGGGGCGATGTCAGGCCGTAAAACCGGGCACATTGCCGCTATCGTCACAAAATGGGTTGGCGTCCAAGTGTGGCGACGATAAGGATGCAATTGCAAGTGTTTGTCACCTTCTGAAGGCGCATGGCTTCCCTCGACTCGGTCAGTATAGCGATCCTGCTCGGCGCGGTTCTGGTGATGGCCGGAATCCTCTCGAGCCTGTTGGCGCTGCGGTTCGGCGCCCCCCTGCTGCTGGTGTTCTTGCTGGTCGGCATGCTGGCGGGCGATTCCGGCCCGGGCGGGCTGCAGTTCGACGACGTCCGCACCACCTATCTGGTCGGCTCGGTGGCGCTGGCGCTGATCCTGTTCGACGGCGGCTTGAAGACGCGCTTTGCCAGCATCCGCACGGTGCTCGCGCCGTCGATGGTTCTGGCGACGGCCGGCGTGCTGCTGACCGCGCTGATCACGGCGCCGGTCGCCCGCTATGTGCTCGACCTCAACTGGACCGAGTCGCTCCTGGTCGGCGCCGTCGTCGCCTCGACCGACGCCGCGGCGGTGTTCCTGCTGGTGCACACCCAGGGCCTGCGCCTGCGTCCGCGCGTCGGTGCGACGCTGGAGGCGGAATCCGGCACCAACGATCCGTTTGCGATCTTCCTCACCTTGATGCTGGTCGAATTCATTTCGATCGGACAAAGCTCGGCGTCGCATATCGCGATGGAGTTCCTGCGCGAGGCCGTGCTCGGCGCCATCATCGGGGTGATCGGCGGCCGGCTGGTGGTGCTGGCGCTGAACTATGTCGCGCTGCCGCAGGGGCTTCACGCGCCGTTCGTCACCACAGCCGCGCTGGTGATCTTCGGCGGCTCGCAGATCGCGCATGCGTCGGGATTCCTCGCCGTCTACCTTGCCGGTATCATCATCGGCAACCGGCCGACCCGCGCGCATAATTCCGTGGTGACGTTCCTGGACGCGGCGACCTGGCTGGCGCAAATCGTGATGTTCGTGCTGCTCGGTCTCCTGGTGTCGCCGCATCGCCTGCTCTCGAGCGCCGGCGGCGCGGTGCTGGTGGCATTCGCGCTGATGCTGATCGCGCGGCCGCTCGCGGTTCTGATCTGCCTTGCGCCGTTCCCCTTCAACTGGCGGGAGAAGATCTTCATCGCCTGGACCGGCCTGCGCGGCGCGGTCGCGATCTTCCTCGCCTCGATCCCGATGCTGGTCGGCCTGTCGAAGGCCTATCTCTATTTCGACGTCGCCTTCGTCGTCGTCATCATCTCGCTCTTGCTGCAGGGCTGGACGCTGGCGCCGGCGGCGCGGCGTCTGCATGTCGCGCTGCCGCGCGCCGAACGCGGCCCGCGGCGTGTCGAACTCGACCTGCCCGGCCAGCTGGAGCAGCAGCTGGTCGGCTATCCGGTGCGGTCGAAGAGCCTGTATTTCCGCCGCGGGCTGATCCCGTCCTGGTCGAAGCCGACGCTGGTGATCCGCGACGAGCGGATCCTGACGCCGACCGAGGCCGATCCGGTCGCGCCCGGCGACTACATTTACCTGCTGGCGCCGCCGGAACGCGCCGGGGCGCTCGATCGCTTCTTCGTCGAGATGGCGCCGTCGAGTGCGCCCGATCCGCATCTGCTCGGCGACTTCATGGTCTCGGGCGAGCATACGCTCGGCGAGCTCGCCGAGATCTACGGCGTCAAGGTCGACGAGCATCAGGCCAAGCTGACGCTTGCGGATTATTTCGACATCAATCTCGACCGCGCGCCGAAGGAAGGCGCCGAGCTCGCGCTCGACGAGATCGTGCTGGTGGCGCGCAATATCGGCGGCGGCCGCGTCAACGTCGTCGGTCTCCGCCTGCCGGAGGAAGAGGAAAAGGTCGTGCCGCTGACGCGCACGCAGGCTCTCAAGCGCAAGCTCGCCGACATCTGGACGTCGGTGGCGGGCGTCTGAGTTCGGGCGTGCTGCCGGTTGGCGCCGGCCTCACTGCTTGCGCAGGAAGCTCGAATCCGGCGCGAATTTTTGGATCATGTCGGTCAGGTGATCGTCGCCCGGCGGGCTGGCTGCGTCCTTGGCGGCGGTGGCCGGCTTTGATGGGTCGGCGCTGCCGGGTGTCTTGTCGCCGGATATTTCGGCAAGTGCCGCGAGCAGCGATGCATCCAGTTGCTCCGCGGGTGCGGTGGCGGGCGCTGGCGGCGGTTGGACCTCGGTCGGTTGCTTCGGCGCGCTCCGCGCGTCCGGCTCGCGCCGGCCCACGACGGGTGGACGATCCTGCGGCTGCGCCGGCTTCGGCGGGTCGGCGCGCTTGGCGGAGGCCTCAGAGACGACGGCAATCAGCGAGGCCTCGAGATCCGCCGGCGTGCTGGCCGGCAGGGGCGGCGGCGTTCGGCCGGGCGGCTGATCCGCGGCGCCGTCCCGCCTGGGTACGCTGCCGAAAGCCGGTTCCCGCCGGGTGGCGGGCCGTGGTCCTTCGCCTGCCGTGGCCGGCTTCGATGCGTCGCCGCGCCCGGTGACCTTGGCCGATGCCTGCTCGAAGGCCGCAATCAGCGCCGCCTCGAGGTCGTCAGCGGGGGCGGTCGGAAGCGGCGGCGGCAGGCGGCTCGGCCGGTCTTCGGGCAGGGCCGCAACCTGCGGCTCCGGCATGGGCACGGCCGGCGGCGGGGCGGGGGGCAGCGGGAGCGTCTGTCCGCGCGCCCTGGCGATGATCCCGTCGACGATCGCGCCGAGCCGGCCCTTGTCGGGGGCGGCCAGGTAGCTGATCGCGAGCTCGTCGACATATTGCGGGCCGTAGTCGGCGAGGACGGCGGCGAGCCCCGCGAGATCGGGGTCGCTCTCGACCAGAACGCGCCAGGCCTCCTTGTCATAGGCGGCGCCCGGGCGGTTGTCCGGCCACGCAACGCGGCGTCGCGGCGGCTGTGGGGCGGCTTCGCGCGGGGGGACCGGCTCGAACATCGGGGGCCGCAATCCGCTGGCGGGGAGCTCGAGGCCGGCCGCGCCGGCCACCGCGAAAGTCGCCTTCCGCCGGCCCCGCTCGGCCACCTGCAGCGAGATCAGGCCGACCCCCATCAACAGGAAGCCGAGCGCAGCCCACGCGATCGTCGCGCACAGCAGCAAGCCGATCAGCAGCAATATCCAGCCGGTAAATCGCACAACCCGTCGTCCCCGATGCGCCCGATCCGATGACCCGGTCAGGGCCTAGCCAGCGAGCCTGGCCATCTTAAGCCAGCTTGGGGGGAAACAGCCAGCTAGGAGGTCGCCGTCAGCACCTTGACACCGCCGAATGCGGTGACCTGGCCGCGGCGGAGCATCACGATCTGGGTGGCGAGCTGGCGCAGCTCGGCCGCGTCGTGGCTGACATAGACCATCGGGATACCGGCCTCATCCCGCAGCCGGACCAGGTAGGGCAGGATCTCGACCTTGCGGCCCTCGTCGAGCGCCCCCAGCGGTTCGTCCAGCAGCAACAGCCGCGGCCGGGACAGCAACGCGCGCCCCAGCGCGACGCGCTGGCGCTCGCCGCCCGATAGCTTCCCGGGGCGGCGGTCGAGCAGCTCGCCGATGTCGAGCAGGTCGACGATGCGCTTGCGTTGCGCGGGATCGTCGGCGAGGCCGTTCATGCGGCGGCCGTAGTCGAGGTTGTGCCGGACGTCGAGATGCGGGAACAGCCGCGCGTCCTGGAAGACATAGCCGATCCGGCGGCGATAGGCCGGCACGTGGATGCCGGCTTCGGTGTCGTCGACCGTTTCACCGTCGATCGCGATGGTGCCGCGGTCCGGGCGCAGCAATCCGGCGATCATGTTGATGAGCGAGGTCTTGCCCGAACCGGACGCGCCGAACAGGCCGGTGACGCGGCCTTCGCTGGTGAAGGCGGCCGCAAGCGAGAATTCGCCGAGCTGTTTCTTGACGTCGACGCGCAGCATGGTCAGTTCCCGTGCAGGCGTTGCGTCGCGCGTCGCGCGAACCATTCGGAGGCGATCAGCGCGGCCATTGCGATCACGATAGAGATGACGACGAGGCGCATTGCCGCCGCGTCGCCGTCCGGCGTCTGGATCAGCGAGTAGATCGCGGACGAGATCGTCTGCGTCTCGCCGGGGATGTTGGACACGAAGGTGATGGTCGCGCCGAACTCGCCGATCGCCTTGGCGAAGCCGAGCACCATGCCGGCGAGCACGCCGGGCAGAGCGAGCGGCAGCGTCACCGTGGCGAACACCCGCCACGGCGCCGCGCCCAGCGTCTCCGCCGCCTGCTCCAGCCGCTGGTCGATCGCCTCGATCGAGAGGCGGATCGGCCGCACCAGCAGCGGAAACGACATCACGCCACAGGCGAGCGCCGCGCCGGTCCAGCGGAAGGCGAAGACGATGCCGAGATGGTCGGCCAGCCAGCCGCCGACAAGGCCGCGCTTGCCGAAGGTCAGCAGCAGCAGATAGCCGGTGACGACCGGCGGTATCACCAATGGCAGATGCACCACGGCATCGACGACCGATTTGCCCCAGAAGTCGCGTCGCGCCAACAGCCAGGCGAGCGCGATCCCGAACGGGGTCGCGAACAGCGTTGCGACGATCGCGACCCTGAGTGAAAGCAGGATCGCGGTCCATTCGGCCGGTGTGATCTCGAACACGCGCGTTATGTCGTCGGGCTGACCAGGAACTTGAACCCGTATTTCTCGAGGATCGTCTTCGCCGCCGCGGAGCGCAGGAAGGCGAGATAGTCCGTTGTCTCGCCCTTCGCGGTCGTGGTCGCGGCGAGGGGATAGATGATCGCCGGATGCGAATCGGCCGGGAAGGTGCCGACGATCTTGACGCCGGGCTCGACCTTGGCGTCGGTCGAATAGACGATGCCGAGCGCCGCCTCGCCGCGCGCCACCAGCGTCAGAGCGGCGCGCACGCTTTCGGCCATCGCGAATTTCGGCTCGGCGGCCTGCCAGGCGCCGAGCTTCTCCAGCGCCGCCTTGCTGTACTTGCCGACGGGCACCGACTTGACGTCGCCGGTCGCGATCTTGCCGTCGCCGGCGAGCTTGGCGAGGTCGAAGCCGGGACCGATATTGACGTTGTCGATCTTGGAGTCCTTCGGGGCGATCAGCACGATCGAGTTGCCGAGCAGGTTGACCCGCGTCGGCTCGTTGATGGTCTTCTGCTTGATCGCGTAGTCCATCCAGTCGGTGTCGGCGGAGATAAATACGTCGGCTGGCGCGCCCTGCTCGATCTGCTTGGCCAGGACCGAGCTTGCGGCGTAGCTGGCGCTGATCTTGACGCCCGTCTTGGCGGTAAAGGCCGCGTCGATCTCATCGAGCGCGTTCTTCATCGAGGCCGCGGCAAAGACGGTGAGCGTCTTGTCCTCGGCGGCCGCGGGCGAATGCGCCGCGCCGAACAGGATGACGAAAGCGGTGAATAGTGCGGCAAGACGAGACATCGATCGCGCTCCGTGCGAGCTTGCGCGCGAACGACGCGCAAGTCAGGCGTTGGGTGGGTCAGAAAATTGCGACGGACGGAAGCGCTGCTCCGCTTCTTCCCCGGAAGACTTACGGTCGTCGGGGATATCGCGATAGCCCAACAATATCAGGCTGGTGGCCCGGGTAAAGGCGACCGTTTGTCGAACGGGCGCTTATTCCGTCGGCAGGATGGCGATCGAGATCGAATTCTCCTTCGTGCCGCTGACCTGCAGCACGAAGGGGCTCGCCGCCAGCTCGTATTTCATGGTCTTGCGGATACCGTCGCAATCGGTCGCACCGCTGAACGCCCTGGGTTTGAGGACGTGTCCATCCTGCACGACGTCGACCCAGCCGCCGGCTGAGAGGCTGATGGTGTAGAGCCCGGCCTTCGGCGCCGTCTTGATTCTGGTGAAGCCGGCGAAGGTGCCTTCCTTCGGCGCGCGCTCGGGCGGCGACGGCAATTTGGCATCGCCAGGGGCGACCAGCGCCAGCGTGATGCCCGTTGCCGGCAAGGCCGCCTGCTCGCTGCCCGACGCGAGCTTGGCGCGATCGGGCGTGGTGAGCGCGGCGCGCTCGCAGTCAACAGGCCATTTGAACTTGTCGCAACCGCTCGGCTCCTCCGCCGCGAAGGCGGGGGCCGTAGCAAGCAACAGCAATGCAGTGACGAGCGATTTGCGCATGTTCAATCCACCGCAATCATCACGTCGGACGCCTTGACCACGACGATGACCTTGCCGCCCACCTTGATGCCGAGGTCGTCGACCGCCTCATTCGTGATGGCCGATGTCATCACATTGCCGCCGATATCGACGCGGACGTGAGACGTGGTCGCGCCCTTCTTCACCTCGACGACGGTGCCCTTGATCTGGTTGCGTGCACTGATGCGCATGACGGCTCCTCGCAAATGCCCAGCGACCGCGCAGAGATGCAGCGCCGGTGTGACGTGGCTGTGAAACGTTGATCGGGACCTGCGTCCCGGCGGGAGACGTGCGCTTACGGCGCGACGGCGCCATAGCTTAGCAAAATCCCGTGTGGAGGGGCTATAGCCGCCTGACGAAGATGTTATTGCTTGGCGTCAGCGGCCTTCAGCACGATTTTGCAGGCGGCCGGCAGCTGCGCCAATGTCATCGGCGGGCGCGGTTTCGGCGGCGTCGGCGGGGGCTTCGGGTGCAGCACCGCATCCGAGAACCAGTAGGCGAGGTCGGCAGGCTTGCAGCCTTCATCCTCGGATTGCGATGGCTGGCCCTCGCATTCCGGACTGCCGGCGGGACAGCGCATGCGGATGTGAAAGTGGTAGTCGTGGCCCCACCACGGCCGGATCTTCGACAGCCAGCCGCGGTCGCCCTTGGCCTCGCGGCACAGCGCCTTCTTGATCGCGGCGTTGACGAAGATGCGCTGCACCGCCGGCTCCTGCGCGGCTGCGCGGATCACCAGCACATGTCCCGGCGTGAAGACCCTTGGATTGATATCGAGCCGATCGTCGCGCACCATCATGACGGCGGAAGTCTCTTCTCGCTCTTCGCGCGACAATTTGCGATCGGGCATCGGCGTCAGCCAGATGTCGGCATCGAGCCCGATCTGATGGCTGGCGTGGCCGGAGAGCGCAGGTCCACCGCGCGGCTGGCCGATGTCGCCGACCAGGATCCCGGGCCAGCCGGCGTCCTTCTGCGCCCCGGCCGCGAGCCGCTTCAACAGCGAGATCATCTCGGGGTGGCCCCAGTAGCGATTGCGTGACAGCCGCATCACCTGCCAGCTCTCGCCGTTGAGCGGCATCTGCGCGGCGCCGGCCAGGCAACCCTTGGCGTAGGAGCCGATCGACCGCGGCGGCATCGCGGCCGGCAACAGCTTGCGCGCGAACAATTCCTTGGCGCCGATCTTCGGATCGTTCGGGTTGGCGAGCGGCTGCAGCGGCTTGGGATTGACGGAGCCCTTGTCCTGCGCCCATGCCGAAGCGCTGCTGGCGACGAAGACGGATAGCAGGAGCGGGATCAGAAGCAGGCGGGGTGTCATTCGGATCACTCTGTCTGCGCAAGGCTAGCACGGATTCAACCGACGCGGGCCGCGTATCAATCGCATTTGCTTGATCGCCCACAGCCTGGATGAAGATGACCCGCGGCTTCTCCGCCTGCCTCTGTGCACCTGCATCCGGCGCGCACTGTCGCTCGTATGCGCTGGTCGCGCGCGACGCACATCGCGAGATCTTGAACGAGCGCGGGGCGCGCGCAGGATGCGACGAAAGCCGCAGTGGCTTAACCGCGCGATAACCCTGTTGCTCGTTGACAAATGTTGATGCGCAGCAGACGCGTTCCGCGCATTCGTTGGGCATCCGTGCGCGTGTTTACGCATTCGTCACCATGCATTGGTGCGGATTGACGGTGAAATGCAGTGTGCACTGCGCCTCGTGTTCGCTTGCGGCGTGAATTCGCCTTCAAAGCAGGCAACCGGTCGGACCTCGTCGGGTGCAGCCAGTCGCCAATAGATACCAATTTTTCAGATACTTATCGCAGAACTCACGCCGAGTTGGAATGCGCGTGGGGCGTGCGATGCCGAGCATACGGCCGAAGGAAACCAAGAAACTGAAGCGGGCCGTGACGTCCCGCCTGCCGGGGCGGCCGGTCAGGGCCGCACCGAAACTGTCGGGCAAGTCGCGCCGCCCAGTGGCGGGAATTGGCGAACTGGTGCGCCAGCGCGCCCAGGCTGAAGCCGCGATTGCCGAGGCTCGGAAGTCTCATGAGCGGCTGCGCGAGGCGATCGACATCCTGCCGCAGGGCATCGTGTTCCTGGACGCTGAGGGGCGCTACATCCTCTGGAACAAGAAATACTCGGAAATCTACAAGCGCAGCTCCGACCTATTCGAGCACGGCGCGCGTCTAGAGGACACCATTCGTGTCGGCGTCGAGCGCGGCGATTATCCCGAAGCCAAAGGCCGCGAGGAGGAGTGGATCGCCGAGCGGCTCAAGAAGCTCTACGAGCCTGGCGAGCGGCATGAGCAGGCGCTGGCCGACGGCCGCGTCATCCTGATCGAGGAGCGCCTGACCGCGGACGGCGGCGTCGTCGGCCTGCGCGTCGACATCACCGAGTTGAAGCAGCGCGAGGCATCGTTCCGCCTGCTGTTCGACGGCAATCCGGTGCCGATGATCGTGTGCGCGCTCGACGGCGAGCGCATCCTCAGCGTCAACGACGCCGCGATCACGCATTACGGCTATGGCCGCGCCGAGTTCGAGAAGCTGACGATCAAGAGCCTGCAGGCGTTCGATGCCGAATTGCCCTGGGTCGGGGAGCACACGAGCGACGAGCAGGTGGCGCGGACCTGGAAGCATGTGCGCGCTGACGGCACGCTGATCGATCTCGCGATCTATTCGCGCCAGTTGATGCATGGCGACCAGCCGGCCATGCTGCTCGCGCTGATGGACATCACCGAACGCAAGCGCGCCGAGGCGCGGCTTGCCTTCATGGCCCAGCATGACGGCCTGACCGGCCTGCCGAACCGCAACCTGCTGCGCCAGCAGATGGACGATATCCTGCTGCACAACCGCCGCAACTCCGACAAGGTCGCCGTGCTGATGCTTGGGCTCGACAATTTCAAGGCGGTCAACGACACGCTCGGCCACGGCATCGGCGACAAGCTATTGCGCGGGGTGGCCAAGCGGCTACGCTCGACACTGCGCGAGGAAGACGTGTTGGCCCGCCTCAACTCCGACGAGTTCACCATCGTGCAGAACGGCGTCGGGCGGCCGGAAGATGCGGTGTTGCTGGCAAAGCGCATCCTGGCGGCGATCGGCGAACCCTATCTGATCGAAGCGCACTCGGTGGTGATCGGCGCCAGCATCGGGATCGCGATGTCGCCCGGCGACGGCGACGATTCCGAGAAGCTGTTGAAGAGCGCCGACATGGCGCTGTCGCGTGCCAAGAGCGAATTCCGCGGCACCTTCTCCTTCTTCGAGGCGGAAATGGACGCCCGCGCGCAGAGCCGCCGCAAGATCGAGATCGACCTGCGCGATGCGATCCAGAATGAGGGGTTGCGGCCGTACTATCAGCCGTTGGTCGATCTGAAGAGTGGCCGCATCACCGGCTTCGAGGCCCTGGTGCGCTGGCCGCATCCCGAGCGCGGCATGATCTCGCCGGGCGAGTTCATCCCGGTCGCCGAAGAGACCGGACTGATCAATCCGCTCGGCGGGTTGATGCTGCGCCACGCCTGCGTGGATGCGGCGCAATGGCCCGACGACGTTCGCGTCGCGGTCAATTTGTCGCCGCTGCAGTTCCGCACCGGCAATTTGCTCTCGCTGGTGACCGACGCGCTCAAGCAGTCCGGCCTGCCGCCGCGCCGGCTCGAGCTCGAGATTACCGAGACGCTGCTGTTGGAAAAGAGCAGTCAGGTGCTGGCCACGCTGCACGCGCTGCGGGCGCTTGGCGTCCGTATCTCGATGGATGATTTCGGCACGGGGTATTCGAGCCTGAGCTACCTGCGCAGCTTCCCGTTCGACAAGATCAAGATCGATCAGTCCTTCGTGCGCGATCTCGGCTCCAACCGTGATGCGCAGGCGATCGTGCGCTCGATCATCAGTCTCGGCATGGGGCTTGGCGTCACCATCACCGCCGAGGGCGTCGAGACCGAGGCCGAGTTGAGCTGCCTGCGCGCCGAGGGCTGCCACGAGGGCCAGGGCTTCCTGTTCAGCCGCGCCCGGCCGCATGCCGACATCGTGAGCCTGCTACAGGCGCAGCGCGGCGAGGCGCAGCTGGTGGCGTAAGGCGGGCTGCCAACTCTCCGTCATTACGAGTGAAGCGAAGCAATCCATCTTTCCACATATGCGGAACGATGGATTGCTTCGTCGCCTCAGCGCAAAAATGCTTTGCAATTTTGTCGCGAGCTCCTCGCAATGACGGTGGGGTTACGTTTCGCGACCCGTCTTCCGCTTGTTCAGGTGATAGGTCAGCGCCAGCGCGACGCAGTGGCGCAGCGCGGTCTCCGGGACCTTGTCGGCGACGTTGAGCAGGATCGCGCGGTTGCCGCTGTAGCGGAGCTCGGGATCGAGCTCGCGAAACGTCTCGACCAGATTGGTCTGGCAATGGAAGTAGACCGCATACTGGTCCGTCGCCGGTTTCACCTGATCGATCCGGATGGTGCTGCCGCTGCCCGTCTCCGCCGTGAGGTAGCTCGGCTGTCCCCATTTCAGCGTCTCCTCGAGGGCGCCGACGCCCCTGGTCGCCTTCGCGGTGTCGAGGATCAGCCGGCGCAGCGCCAGTAGCTTCGCCTTGACCGGCGCCGGGTAGCCGCCGAACAGTGCCCCCGCAGGATCGGGCTTGCCTGCGCGCGAATGGCTGGTCGATCGTCGGGCCGGCTTGGGCATGGCGGACTCCACGTGGGGTTGCGCCAGGTAAATAGGTTGTCCGCCGGTCTGGCGGAAGGCCGCGCCCGCCCACCCGCAAGGCGGGCCGTTCTCGCCGCCGGCCGTCAGTCGATTTCGCGCTATTTTGCTGCTGCAACCATCTGCTAGTCTGCCCGTAGCTCGCCTCGTCGACCGAAGGGTTCTGGCCGTGGCACAGAAGGGCTTTCTTCTTATCGCCGACATCACCGGCTACACGATGTTCCTGACCAGCTCGGAGCTCGAGCACGCCCAGGGCGTGCTCGATGGGCTGTTCAAGAGCATCTTCGCCGAGATCCGCGCGCCGATCGTGCTGTCAAACCTGCAGGGTGACGCGGTGCTGGCCTATCTGCCCGACACCGACCTGCCGCAGCGGCAGTTCCCACTCGATGCGATCGAGCGGGTCTATTGCAGCTTCGCCAACACGCTGGCGGCGATGCGGCTCAACACCACCTGCACCTGCAATGCCTGCCGCAACATGGGGCAGCTCGACCTGAAGTTCTTCCTGCATCACGGCACCTATGCCATGCAGACGCTCGCCGGGCGCACCGAGCTGCAGGGCGCGGAGGTGATCCGCCTGCACCGTCTGATGAAGAACTCGGTGACCAAGGCGACCGGCATCAAGGCCTATGCGCTGGTCACCGAGCAGGCCGCCGACGCGATCGGTCTGCCCGAGTTCTTCGCCGACACCGTCCGTCACGTCGAGCCGAGCAGCGAGTTCGGCGACACCGTCTGCTTCGTCTATGACCTCGCACCGGTGTTTGCGGCCTGGCGCGGCGCGCGGCGGATCGCCGTGCGGCATGACGAACCGCTGGCGTTCGAGATCATGGAATGCGAGCTGCCGGTGCCGCCGGCGGTGGCCTGGTCCTACGTCACCGACGTCGCGCGGAAGGTACGCTGGCAGCAGGGCATCGATGGCATGACCATGACCGGGCTCGCGCGCGGCCGGGTCGGCCTCGGTGCCACCCAGCACTGCGCCCACGGCAAGGAGACCACCGTCCATGACGTCGTGGACTGGCGGCCGTTCGACTACGTCACCTATCACATCCACACTCCGCTCGGCACGGTGGTGCGGGAGACCGCGGAGTTCACGCCGCTGGACAATGGCGGCACCCGTCTTGTGCTTCGCTGCGCGCGGCCACAGAGCGACAACCAGGTCGCGCAGACCGTGGTGCGGATGATGATGCCGATGATCAGGGGCAAATTGGTGCGCGACCGCCGGGCCTCGAAGGTCGCGCTGATGGAGCTCGTTGCCGACGATCTCAAGGCCGCCGCGTCGGCGCAGCAGAGCGCTTAGGCGGCGTTGCGCAGGCCGGCGAGGAAGGTGTCCACGCTTTGCATCAGCGCGCCGGCCTGCTGGCCGAGCTCGCCGGAGGCGACCTGCACATTGCCCGCCAGCGCGCGGGACTGGTCCGCGGCACGGCTGGCGCCGGCGACATTGTTCGACACCTGGCCGGTGCCGGCCGAAACCTGCTGCACGCTGCGCGCGATCTCGCGCGTCGCCGAGCCCTGCTCCTCGACGGCGGCGGCGATCGTGGTGGCGATGCCGCTGATCTCGCGGATGGTGTCGCTGATGCCGCCGATCGCGGTGACGCAGTCTCCGGTCGCCGACTGGATCGCGGTGACCTGGCCGGCGATCTCCTCGGTCGCCTTCGCGGTCTGGCTCGCGAGCTCCTTCACTTCGGAGGCGACGACGGCAAAGCCGCGGCCGGCTTCGCCGGCGCGCGCCGCCTCGATCGTGGCGTTGAGCGCCAGCAGATTGGTCTGGCTCGCGATCGCGCTGATCAGGCGGAGCACGTCGCCGATCTTCTCGGCGGCGGCGGCGAGGCTTTCCACCATCTCGGTGGTCTGCCGCGCCTTGACCACGGCGTTGTCGGCGACCTGGCTCGAATGGGTGACCTGACGGCCGATCTCGCTGACGGACGAGGCGAGCTCCTCGGTCGCGGCGGCGACCGTGCTGACGCTGGTCGAGGCCTGCTCGGAGGCGGCGGCTGCGGCGGCGGCCTCCGCGGAGGTGCCGTTGACGCTGGTCGTGATGTCGCCAGCCGCGCGCTCCATGTCCTTGGTGGCGCGCGCCACCGCGGCGACCACGCCCTTGACGTCGGCCTCGAAGCGGTCGGCCATTTGTCGCTGCAGCGCCTGCTTCTCCGCCTCGGCCTTCGCCTTGTCGGTCTCCTGCGCCGCGCGCAAGCTGCCGGCTTCGATCATGCTTTGGCGGAACACGTCGACCGCCTTGGCCATGGTGCCGAGCTCGTCGCGGCGCTCGCTGCCGGGAATCGCGACGTCGGTGTCGCCGGCCGAGAGGCGGTTCATCACCGCGGTGATAGCGGCGAGCGGCCGCGACAGGCCGCGGCCGAGCAGGAAGGCGAGCAGCACTGCGCCTGCCAGGATCGCGATCGTGCCGAGGATCAAATTGCGCTGCGCGCTCGCGGCGGCCGCTTCATATTCGGTGGTGTCCTTGATGATCTCGAGCACCGCGACCGGCTGGCCGGCGTAGTTCTTGATCTGCCCGAGATAGAGCTCGACCGCATGGCCGTCGAGCGTGGCGTCGCGCAGCAATGCGGAGCCGTTCATCACGCTCTTGAGCTCGTCCTGGGTCGCCACGACGGTGTTGCCGAAGGTCGAGGACAGCCGCCGGAAGCTCTGGCCGTCGAAGGAATGCACCGCGAGGTCGATGCCGAAGCGCTTCTTGGCGCGGTCGACGAATTCCTTGCCGAAGGCGGCGCCGACGTCGACATTGGCGATGCTCTTGCCGTCGCGCATGATCGGGGTCAGGCCGAAAATGTTGAGCGCCTCGCGGCCGGGCTCGACGCCGACGATCGACCTGCCGCTCTTGATCGCCTCGACCACGGTCACGCGGCGGCCCGAGACGTCGTCGCCGAAGACCTTCGGCTCATGCACGCGATAGAACGACGTCGCCGGCGGCACCTGGAAGGTGATCAGCGGGATGCCCTGCTCCTTCAGCGCCTTGTTGGCGTCGCCGAGCAGCGCGGCCAGTGCTTCGCGATTGTCCTTGACGATGGCGTCGCCGACCGGCGGCAGCGCGGCGATCGCGGAGCTGACCGCAAGCGCGGCGCGGCCCTCATAATCGATCGCTGCAATCACGCTGTCATATTGCAGCTTGAGCTGCTGATCGAGCGCCAGCCGGGTCAGTGCGCGCTGCTGGCTGATGGAGAAGCCGCCGAGGATGGCGCAGGCTACCGCGACGGTCAGTGAAATGGCAAGGATCAGGCGGGCGGCAATCGATCGAATCTTGAACATGGGACTGGCGGGACTCCAGGCAGTAACGAGTCCGCAAAGTCTCAGAAAAAGCTTAACAACTGCCGCCGTCGCGGCCCGTATTTCTACCGCGGCAGTGCGGCCCGCTATTACTTTGGTACCGTCCGGCTAGCGCGTCGTCGGCGGCGCGGCGAGGTTGCCGGTCAGGATCGCCTTGCCGGCGTCCTCGTATTGCGTGTCGCGGGCCTGGATCTGCTGCGCGATCGCATGCATGTCGCGGAAGCGGCGCTCGAACGGATTCTTGGCAAACACCGCGGTGGCGCCGGCCATGTGGTAGGCGATGTCGACCACCGCGGCCGATTGATGGATGGTCCAGGTCGAGGCGATGCGGATCGCGACGCGATGCGCCTCGGTGATTGGCTCGCCGCGCGACAGGTCGCGCCAGACGTCGTTGGCCGTGGCGTAGAGATAGGCGCGCGCGGCGCGCAGGCTCGCCTCGGTGCGGCCGATCAGGCCCTGCACGGCGTTGTTGTCGCGCATCGCCTTCAGCCCCTGGGGCGTCTTGCCGCGCGCAAGCTCGGTCGCCGCATCGAGCGTGGCGCGGGCCACGCCGAGCGAGGTGGCGGCAAAGCCCATGCTGAATACCATGTTGGTCGAGAGCTTGTAGAGCGGTCCGGGCTCGCGGCACGCCGCGGGATCGTCGCGCAGCGCGGCGAATGTCTCCGGAATGAAGAGGTCCTCGACCGAATAGGAATCGGTGCCGGTGCCCTTCAACCCGATCACGTCCCAGACATCGTGCATGGTGGCCGAAGTCATCGGGAACAGGATGGTGCGGATCTCCAGCGAGCCGTCCGGCTTCTTGCGCGGTGAACCGTCTGCCTCGACGACACGGACATGGGCGCCGAGCCAGCTTGCCTGCCGCGAGCCGGAGGCAAAATCCCAGCGCGCGCTCGCCCGATAACCGCCGGGCTCGGCGCGGACCTCGTGCGCGATCGCGCCCCAGGCCAGGATGCCGGGCGCGACGTTGAAGATCTCGTTGGCGGCATCGGGTTCGAGATAGGCAGCGGTCATGGCGCAGACGCCGCACTGGCCGAGGCACCAGGCCGTCGACGCATCGGCCTTGGCGATCTCCTCTTGCATCTGCATGAAAATATCGAGCGGGGCCTCGGCGCCGCCAAAGCTTCGCGGCAATAGCGCGCGATAGAGCCCGTTCTCGACCAGGGCCGAGGTGACCGCCGGCGTCAACCGCCGCGTCCGCTCGATCTCGTCGGCTTCGCTGATGATGAGCGGCTGGAGCGCGCGTGCCCGCTCGACGAGGTCGAAACCCTGCGGCCTGTTCATGCGTTCCTCGTCCCCTTTGCCTTCTTATGGGCGGGTAGGGGATGGTGACCTATCCGTGGAGAGAGGGCAAGGTGGGGTGACACCGTTGCAGATCAGCCATCTCGCGACGATGTGGTCGGCTCTTGGCCGCGTGATGCGTGGCTGAACGGGCCGCGCAGCGGACCCAAAGCGAACAAATTGTTGCGGTAGCAGCACGCCGCAACAGCAGCCGAGACGCCGATGGAGCATCGCCATGCTCAAGCTCCCGCCACCGATCTGGACGTTGATCTATCTCCTGCTCGGCGCGGCCCTGAGTTGGTCGCTCGGCTGGCCGCGGCCGTCTGGCCTGCCGCTTCCGCCGCTCGGAATGGCGCTGGTGGTAATCGCGTTCGTTCCGCCGGTGTGGGCGCTCGTCCTGTTCCGGCGCGAGGGGACCGAAATCGAGCCGACCTCGCCAGCCAATCGCACGCTGGTCACCAGCGGTCCCTACCGGTTCACCCGTAACCCGATGTATCTCGGCCTCGTGCTTCTCGCGCTCGGCATTGCGCTATGGGTCGGCGCCTGGCCGATGTTCCTGGCCCCGATCGCCGTGTTCGCGACAACCAATTGGGTCCACATTCCCTTCGAGGAAGCCAAGATGCGCCGCCAGTTCGGCGCGTCCTATGACGACTACACCGCGCGGGTGCGGCGCTGGGTGTGAGAGGGCAATCCGGGCGCAGCACGCTTTCGCGCTCCTACCCGCAATTCCACATCCGCCCGATCGGCGTCCAGGTCCAGCACGGACCGAAGCTGCCGCCATTGTAGCGCCCGCGATAGAATCCGGGCCGGCCGAAATAGTATAGGTCGCCGCCATACCAATAGCGCGGCGAGTAATCCGGCAGGCCACGGGCCGCGCCGCGCGCACCAAACACCGGAACGGTGTTGATGGGCGGCTGACGATAGCCGGGCAGGAAGCCGTAGCCGTGCCAGCGCGCGGCGTTTCGCTTGTGCGCAGGCGCGGCCGACGTCACGGCCGGCAGCAGTGACAGGAGGATGATGATCGATACGAACAATTTGCGCGACATTGCCGCAGCATAGTCGGCTCGCCGTTCAAGCGCGATTCAAATCGAGGTGCGCTTCAACCTTGTCGCGGTGGCGACGGCATCAAGCGTGCCGTTGCGGAGTAGCCTCAGCTATCCACCTTCAGCGCGGCAATGAAGGCTTCCTGCGGGATGTCGACCTTGCCGAACTGCCGCATCTTCTTCTTGCCTTCCTTCTGCTTCTCCAGCAGTTTCCGCTTGCGCGTGATGTCGCCGCCGTAGCATTTCGCGGTGACGTCCTTGCGCAGCGCGCGCACGGTTTCGCGGGCGATCACCTTGCCGCCGATCGCCGCCTGGATCGGGATCTGGAACATGTGCGGCGGGATCAATTCCTTCATCTTCTCGACCATGGCGCGGCCGCGGCCTTCGGCGCGGGTGCGATGGACGAGCATCGAGAGCGCATCGACCGGCTCGGCGTTGACGAGGATCTGCATCTTGACGAGATCGGCCGGCTTGTAGTCGGTCAAATGATAGTCGAACGAGGCATAGCCCTTCGAGACCGATTTCAGGCGGTCGTAGAAGTCGAACACCACTTCGTTGAGCGGCAGGTCGTATTTCACCATCGCGCGCGAGCCGACGTAGGTGAGCTCCTTCTGCGCACCACGGCGGTCCTGGCATAGCTTCAGAACGCTGCCGAGATATTCGTCGGGGGTAAGGATCGTCGCCTCGATCCACGGCTCGTCGATCTCGGCGATCTTCACCACGTCGGGCATGTCTACCGGATTGTGGATCTCGAGCTCGGTGCCGTCGGTGAGCCTCATCTTGTAGATCACGCTCGGCGCGGTCGCGATCAGGTTGAGGTCGAATTCGCGCGACAGCCGCTCCTGGATGATCTCCAGATGCAACAGGCCGAGGAAGCCGCAGCGGAAGCCAAAGCCGAGCGCGGCCGAGGTCTCCATCTCGAAGGAGAAGCTCGCGTCGTTCAGCCTGAGCTTGCCCATCGCGGCGCGCAGCGTTTCGAAGTCGTCGGCGTCGACCGGGAACAGGCCGCAGAACACGACCGGAATGGCGGGCTTGAAGCCCGGCAGCATTTCCGACACCGGCTTCCGGTCGTCGGTGATGGTGTCGCCGACCCGGGTGTCGGCGACTTCCTTGATCGCCGCGGTGATGAAGCCGATCTCGCCGGGGCCGAGCTCATCGACCTGCTGCATCTTGGGCGTGAAGAAGCCGACGCGTTCGATGTCATAGGCCGCGCCCGTGCCCATCATGCGGATGCGGCTACCCTTCTTCATCACGCCGTCGACGACGCGGATCAGCACCACGACGCCGAGATAGACGTCGTACCAGCTGTCGACCAGCAGCGCCTTCAGGGTCGCGTCGCGGTCGCCCTTCGGCGGCGGCAGGCGGGTGACGATGGCCTCCAGCACGTCGGGCACGCCGACGCCGGTCTTGGCCGAGATCATCACGGCATCCGACGCATCGATGCCGATCACGTCCTCGATCTGCTGCTTCACCTTCTCGGGCTCGGCGGCCGGCAGATCGACCTTGTTCAGGACCGGCACGATCTCGTGATTGTTGTCGAGCGCCTGGTAGACGTTGGCGAGCGTCTGCGCCTCGACGCCCTGGCTCGCGTCGACCACCAGGAGGGAACCCTCGCAGGCCGCCAGCGACCGCGAGACCTCGTAGGCGAAGTCGACATGGCCGGGCGTGTCCATCAGGTTGAAGATGTAGTCCTTGCCGTCCTTGGCGCGGTAGTTCAGCCGGACGGTCTGCGCCTTGATGGTGATGCCGCGCTCGCGCTCGATATCCATGGAATCGAGCACCTGTTCCTTGCCCGCCATTTCGCGATCCGACAGCCCGCCCGTCATCTGGATCAGGCGGTCGGCCAAGGTCGATTTGCCATGGTCGATATGGGCGACAATGGAGAAGTTGCGGATGTTGGAAATCGGGGCGGTTGTCATGGGGCGCGGGATAGCATCCGCACCCCCGCGCGGGCAACCATATTGCGGTATTTTGCGGGGGTGTGACGGGCGAATCAGCGGCTGTTTCGCGGGCCTTGGACCGTTCGCCCCGCTTCAGCCCCTCGTTCACGCCAAGCTGATTTCGTCGTCGTCAAAAACGCGCTACGCACAAGCCATGTCGACTGCTTCCTACCTACCCGCCGCATCGCGCGCGAGGCGCCGGCCGACCGTGCGCCGGCTGGCGGCGTGGCTCGCCTCGCGCGCCGTCGATCCGCGGACCGGCGTGTGGCTCGTGATCGGCTTTGCGCTGATCCATGCGGTGCTGTGGACGCTGATCCTGGTCAAGCTCAAGGCCGCGCAGGACGTTCACATGGACGTCGCGGAAGCCTATGCCTGGGGTCAGCGCTTCCTGCTCGGCTATGGCAAGCATCCACCGCTCTCGGGATGGATCGCCGGTGTCTGGTTCAGGATCTTCCCGGTCACCAATTGGTCCGCTTACGCGCTTGCGATGACGACCGTGAGCTTTGCGCTCGTCGCCTGCTGGCTGATCGCGCTCCGTGTCGTCGACCGCCGCCGCGCGTTCTTCATGGTGGTGATGCTCGCGCTCTACCCGATCTTCAATTTCAAGGGCTTCAAGTACAACGCCGACCTCGTGCAGCTCGTGCCGCTGCCGCTCCTGGTGCTGGCCTATCTGAATGCGTTCGAAAAGCGCAACGTGAAATCCGGGCTGTGGCTCGGCTTTGCCAGCGCGCTGGCGCTGATGACGAAATACTGGGTGGTGACGGTGATCGGCGCCGTCGGTCTTGCGGCCTTGATCCATCCGCAGCGGCTTGCGTTCCTGCGCTCGCCGGCGCCGTGGGTTGCGATCGGCACGATGATCGTCGCGATGCTTCCGCATCTGGTCTGGCTGGAGGAGGTCAGCTTCACGCCGTTCACCTATGCCGGCGACGTCTATTCACTGTCGAGCCGCGCGCTCAACGTGCAGCTCGTGATCGGCTATATCGGGCACAATCTTGCGCTGCTCGCCGCTCCGGTCCTGCTCGGCCTGCTGGCGCTGTCGCTGGGCTCGTCGACCTGGCGGCCAGCGGCCGCGCTGGCGCGGATCTGGTCGCGCGGGCCGAACCCGGGCGTCAACCTTGCGCAGGCGCTCAACGTCTGGATCATTCAGGCCATCGTCGCGATCGGGCCGCCGCTCGGCGCACTCGCGTTCACGGTCTATATCAAGACCGATTGGGGCATCCCGCTGTTCTTCCTGGTGCCGCTCGCGCTGGTCGCGATCCCCCGCGTGCGGGTTCCGCTGATGGCGCTGTTCACCATCACCGCGATCTGGCTCGTGATCACGATCGTCATGCTGTTCGCGGCGCCGAGCATCGCGAGGCAGGAGATGGCGTCGAGCCACAATGGCGCCTCGACCTATTTCGCGCGTTCGGAGCTTGCGCGCGAGCTGACCGGGACCTGGCACAGCAAATTCCATTCGCGCTGGGCGGTGGTCGCGGCGCGCACCGATATCAGCGAGCCGATGACGTTCTACAGTCCCGATCATCCGGCCGCGATCACGCCCAACGAAGTGTCATCGGGACTGATCTCGCTCGATGACGCCAAACGCCTCGGCTTCATCGGCGTCTGCGACACCACCGATCCGATCTTCCTGAAGCCGTGTGAGGCGTGGATGGCCGAGCATGCCAGGGATGCCGAGCCGCTGGTGATGACCACGCAGCGCTTCTTCGGCGGCCATCCCGGCCCGTTGACGGTATGGAAAGTTTATCTGGTGCCGCCGGCGAAGTAGCGGCGCTCGCGATGCGCCTAGGTGCCTTCTTCGTTGAACTTGCTGGCGACAAGCTCGGCGATCGCATTCAGCGCGGCTTCCGCTTCGGGGCCCTTGGCGGAGACAACGACCGACGTGCCGGGGCCGGCCGCGAGCATCATCAACCCCATGATCGAGGTGCCGCCGACGGTCTCGCCGCCGCGCGTGACCCAGACCTCGGCGTTGAAGCGTTCGACCATCTGGACGAATTTGGCCGAGGCACGCGCGTGCAGGCCGCGCTTATTGACGATCATGAGCTCGCGGGAAATGGCGCCCGCAGGCACGGCGGCTCCGACGTCGTATGTGCCCGGGGTTTCGTCGCTCATTTGCCGGCGAGAACGCGGCTGGCGATGGTGACGTATTTGCGGCCGGCTTCCTGGGCCATCGCGATCGCGTCGGGCAACGAGCGCTCCTCGCGGACCTTGGCAAGCTTGACCAGCATGGGAAGGTTAATGCCTGCGAGCACCTCGACCTTCGGGCGGCTCATACAGGAGATCGCAAGGTTCGACGGCGTGCCGCCGAACATGTCGGTGAGGATGGCGACGCCATCGCCGCTGTCGACGCGATTCACCGCTTCGATGATGTCGCTTCGACAGAGATCGGAGTCGTCCTCCGCTCCGATCGTAATTGCTTCAATTTGTTTCTGCGGACCCATGACGTGTTCAAGCGCAGCTCTGAACTCGTCGGCAAGGCGCCCATGGGTCACCAGCACTAGACCAATCATCGGAAACTCCTCGCGGGCGCTTTTTGGTGCACCGCACGAACGCGCCACTTTGACCATCCAGAGGCCCTGCGCAAGAGGGCATCTTGGCTAGTCTCCCGGTTCCTGGCGGTAGAGAGGGGAGGCTGCGCCGACCGAATCGGACGCAATAGTGGATGTGATATGGTTACCAATTCCCTGTGCACAATCTTCCGCAAGATTACGGGGGGATGAACTTTCAGTTGTCGTCAGCGCCGCGACAACCAGCGGCAGGGGGTGAAAACCGGCTCCGACGGGGATTCTCGGTAACAAAACACCGTTGATGCGGCTCCTGAGCGCTTCCGGCGGGGGCAGCCGCTCCGCGTCGTCGGCCGCGAGGTCGACCACGAGACCGACCACAGCCTCGGCGGCGAACGCACAGCGGCGGATTCCGAGGCCGTGGATTTCGATCAAGCCGGCCAATTCGGGCGCCGGGCGGACCCACAATTGTTCGCCGGCTGTGTCGAGATGGACACGGTCGTCGCCCACCAAAATGGCCGATGGAAGCTGTCCGGAGCGCCCGGCAAGAATCAGATCGAAGGCCAAACGCGACTTGCCGGAGCCGGAGGGGCCGCGGATCAGCACCGCGCGGGTGCCGATCAGGACGGCGGAGGCGTGCACGCTCGGCGTGCGGCTCATAGCGCTGGCAGCCTGACCACGAAGCGCGCGCCGGCCACCGTGAGCTGGCCGTCCTCGTCGACGGGGCCGAGACGGTTCTCCGCCCAGATGCGCCCGCCATGCGCCTCGATGATCTGCTTGGAGATCGAGAGCCCAAGGCCGGAGTTCTGGCCGAAGCCCTGGTGCGGCCGGTCGGTGTAGAAGCGCTCAAAGATCCGCTCCAGCGCATCTGCGCCGATGCCGGGGCCGTCATCGTCGACGACGATCTCGATCTCGCCGCGCGTGCGGCGGCAGACGATGCGCACCTTGTCGCCGGGCTTGGAGAACGACTGCGCGTTCGACAGCAGGTTCGAGATCACCTGGCCGAGCCGTGAGTCATGGCCGGGCACAGAGAATGTGTCGGTCGGGCCGCGACCTTCGAAGCGCGCCTCGACGGCGACATCGTGGCCGAGCCGCGTCTCGTTGGCGACGCCGACAAGCGTCGTGAGCAGGCGGCGCAGATCGACCGGCGCCATGTCCTGCCGCTGCAATTCGGCATCGAGGCGGCTCGCATCGGAGATGTCGGATATCAGGCGATCGAGCCGCTTGACGTCGTGCTCGATCACGGCGAGCAGCCGGGCACGGCTGTTCTCGTTGCGCGCCAGCGGCAGCGTCTCGACCGCGGAGCGCAGCGAGGTCAGCGGGTTCTTCAATTCATGCGCGACGTCGGCGGCGAACATCTCGATCGCCTCGATGCGGCTGTACAGCGCGTTCGTCATGTCGCGCAGCGCGCCGGAGAGATGGCCGATCTCGTCGCGCCGGCCGGTGAAGTCGGGGATTTCGACGCGGGTCTGGATGCGGCGGCGGACCCGCTCGGCGCCGTCGGCAAGCCGCCGCACCGGGCCGGCGATGGTGCTGGCGAGCAACAGCGACAGCACGATCATCACAGCGGAAGCGACGCCGCCGATCTTCAGGATGGCGAGGCGTTCGGACGTCACCAACTGGTCGATGTCGTCGCCCTGGGTGGTCAGCATCAGTGCGCCGCGCACGGCGCGGAAATGCTGAACCGGGACTGCGACCGACACCACCACGGCGCCGCGTTCAGTGACGCGCACCATGCTGCTCTTCATGCCTTCGAGCGATTGCGCGACTTCGGGATAGCCCCTGCCGCCTTCGGGCCCGAGCTCGCGATAGATCGGCAGGTCGCCACGGTTCAACCAGGTCTTGATCGCGGTCTTGGTCTTCTCGAACAGGGAGGGCTTTTCCGACGGCGGCGGCAGCTCGAAGCGCAGCACGTCGCCGCGCGCGAACAGGTTGCGGCTGTCGAGGATCAGCCCGCCGTCGCGGTCGAAGATGCGGGCGCGCGTCTTGGTCGGCGCGATCAGGCGGCGCAGCACCGGCGCCACGCGCTCGGGATTGATCGGGAAGTCGGCCGATTCATCCGGCGTGCCGACGCTTTCGCCGAGCTTCAGATCGAGCAGGCGGTCGGGATCGAAGGTCGTGGTGTTGCCCTCGGCGGTCGCCGAGGTCGCGATCGCTTCCGAGATGATCTCGGCATAGACGAGCAGGCTCTGGGTGCGCGCCTCGATCAGGCCGGCACGGAATTGCGAGAGGTAGAGGATGCTCGCCACCAGCGCGACGAGGCCGGCGAGGTTGAGCGAAACGATGCGGCGCGTCAGGCTCGAGAACGACAGCGCGAAGAAGAACTGGCCGGCGCGGCGCAGCCAGTCGAGCGGGCGCCAGCCTTTCTCCTGCGCCAGTACGGTGTCGTCGGCCGCGAGGTCCTGTTCGAGGAGCTGTGCGGCGTCCTCGCTGGTCAGGCCCTGCTCTGGCTGCGTTCGATCAAGCACAGGCAAAACTGCCGGTTGGTTTGGATGTCGTCCCGTGAAGCATGTGATCGCCCGCGTCAGCCTACCCCAGCCGCGCGGGCTCTGTCAGTTAACAAGCCGTTCCGAAAGTGCAGATCAGGCTTCCTTGAAGCGATAGCCAACGCCGTAGAGCGTCTCGATCATCTCGAACTCGTCGTCGACCACCTTGAACTTCTTGCGCAGCCGCTTGATGTGGCTGTCGATGGTGCGGTCGTCGACATAGACCTGGTCGTCATAGGCCGCGTCCATCAGCGCGTTGCGGCTCTTCACCACGCCCGGGCGGGTGGCGAGCGCCTGCAGGATCAGGAATTCGGTCACCGTCAGCGTCACCGGCTCGTTCTTCCAGGTGCAGGTGTGGCGCTCCGGGTCCATCCGCAAAAGGCCGCGGTCGAGCGCGCGGGCGTCCGGCTCCTTCGGCGGGGCGGTCGGATCCTTGGGCTGGCCGCGGCGGAGCACGGCCTTGACGCGTTCCACCAGCAGGCGCTGGGAGAACGGCTTGCGGATGAAATCGTCGGCGCCCATTTTCAGGCCGAACAATTCGTCGATCTCCTCATCCTTGGAGGTGAGGAAGATCACCGGCAGATCCGATTTCTGGCGCAGCCGCCGCAGCGTCTCCATGCCGTCCATGCGCGGCATCTTGATGTCGAGGATCGCCAGATCGGGCGGCGAGGTGCGAAAACCATCCAGCGCCGACGCACCATCCGTGTAGGTCATGATGCGATAGCCTTCGGCCTCGAGCGCGATCGAGACGGAAGTGAGAATGTTGCGGTCGTCGTCGACCAGGGCGATTGTGGGCATGAGCTGCTTTCACAATGAGAGTGGCTTAAACGGCGGGCATTCCAGCAACGCGCCGTACAAATGGGCTTCGAACGCGGCCAACGAGCGATGCAAGCTTGGCTGAAGTGTGACCGAGTTCCCAAGAACGCTTCTGCGGTCCGAGCGTTCCAACCCCCATATAGCACCCTGAGACCATGAGGAAAGGCCCTTTTTGGGATAAGAAAAGGGCCGTTTTTGCAATGAGATGGCTGCCAAACCATGCAACCGACCGCTGATTTCGACCCCGCAAGGCTCGCTCGCTCGCTGCTTCGCCGCAGCCGCCAGGGAGCGCTCGCCACGCTCTCGGCCGGCAGCGGCGACCCCTATTGTTCCCTGGTCAATGTCGCCAGCCATCCTGATGGCTCGCCGATTCTTTTGATCTCGCGGCTGGCGCTGCATACCAAGAACCTCTTGGCGGACAACAGGGTCTCGCTGATGCTCGACGAGCGCGCCGCGGGCGATCCGCTGGAGAGGGCCCGCATCATGCTGGCGGGGCGGGCCGAGGAGGCACCCGAAGCCGCCATCGACCTCCTGCGGCGGCGTTACCTCAATGCCCATCCATCGGCTGAAGCTTTTGCAGGATTTAAGGATTTTTCGTTCTTCCAGATTCGGCCCACAGGCGCGCATCTGGTCGCGGGCTTTGGCCGCATTGTCGACCTCAAGCCGGAGCAATTCCTGACCGCGATCGGCGATGCCGCCGCCCTGCTGGAGGCCGAGCCGGGCGCCGTCGCACATATGAATGAAGGCCACCGCGAGGCCATGAACCTCTATGCCACGCGCCTGCTTGGCGCCGAGAGCGCGGATTGGACCTGCACCGGCTGCGATCCCGACGGCATGGACATGCAGGCTGGCGGCAAGACACTGCGGCTCGACTTCCCGGAGCGGGTCACCAGCGGCACTGAGCTGCGCAAGATGCTGGTCCGGCTCGCCGGCGAGGCCCGCGCCAAGGAGTAATTTCAGCGGGGATTTTTGGGGGATGATCTTTGGCCCGGCCGGCGCCGCCGCGAGGCATCATGTCGCACGGCCGTTGCTCCGTGCGCGCGCTCCAAGGACAGCGATGCGCCGGCGCCTGTGAGATTGCGCTGTCACGCTGACGTCACGCTATCGTTGGCACTTTTGCGAACATCGGCATGATAGCGCCATCATTTGTGGACTGGCGATGCCGGATGCGTCTCCGAGATCGTCTCCGAATGTGCAATCAGGTTGCGCGCATTCGCGTGCATGGCGAGTGCAAGGCCGATGACCAGCTTCGGCGATCCCGGCTTCAATCACTCGCATCAACGGGTGCTATCCGCGTGCGATACGATCGCTGGCGACAAGCCTCGCGCCGACGTGTTGTCCCGCCGAACAAAACATTACTTTCGTGCCGAAGGATTTGACGGCCCGCAACGCGCGTGGTCGTGCGCCAGCTGAATGGCACTCTTTGTGCATCGCAACGCCGTAGTTTTCCGGGAACAGCGACTGAACGTCGCGTGACTCCTGGGAATACAACGGGCAACCGAAAGCCAAACGAAAGGCTCCCGCGCTGCGGCAAGTATTTGCATATGACGATGTGGCTGCCATGGAATAAACCAAAACCCGGTCGACTAGCTTGGCAAGCCCGGCGATCCCCACTATTAGGTCGCCGGACCGGGGCCAGAGGGCTATATTCACAGAGCGGTCACCGCGACGGGGGCGCGTTTGGCGACATTCGCGCGAACAGGATACGCGGTTTCGAGGAGGTAATTCGTGCAAGAGACGGGCGTGCATAACGGTGCCTTTGGCGCCGATAAATTCGGCTTAAAAAATCTCAAGGGCGTCTACTGGAACTTCGGTGCGCCTCAGCTTTACGAGCATTCGCTGCGCAATGGCGAAGCGGTGCTCTCGGCCGACGGCGCGCTCTGCGCTGATACCGGCGTGTTCACCGGCCGCAGCCCGAAGGACAAGTTCACGGTCCGCGATGATCTGACCGACAAGAACATGTGGTGGGCCGGCAACCAGTCCATCACCTCGGAGCAGTTCGCCACGCTCCATGCCGACTTCCTCAAGCATGCCGAAGGCATGACGCTGTTCGCGCAGGACCTCTACGGCGGCGCCGATCCGAAGCACCGGATCAAGACACGCGTCTTCACCGAGCTTGCCTGGCACTCGCTGTTCATCCGCACGCTGTTGATCCGTCCCGAGGTGTCGGAGCTCGCGAGCTTCGTGCCCGAACTCACCATCATCGACCTGCCGAGCTTCCGCGCCGATCCGAAGCGCCACGGCTGCAAGTCGGAAAACGTCGTCGCCATCGATTTCGCCCGCAAGATCGTCCTGATCGGCGGCTCGCAATATGCCGGCGAGATGAAGAAGAGCGTGTTCACCACGCTGAACTATTACCTGCCCGAGAAGGGCGTGATGCCGATGCACTGCTCGGCCAATGTCGGTCCCGACGGCGACACCGCGATCTTCTTCGGTCTCTCGGGCACCGGCAAGACCACGCTGTCGGCCGATCCCAAGCGCACGCTGATCGGCGATGACGAGCATGGCTGGAGCGAGGACGGCGTCTTCAATTTCGAAGGCGGCTGCTACGCCAAGTGCATCAAGCTGTCAGGCGAGGCCGAGCCTGAAATCTACGCCGCCAGCAAGCGCTTCGGCGCGGTGCTGGAGAACGTCGTGCTCGGCGAGAGCAACCGCGTGCCCGACTTCGACGACGGCTCCAAGACCGAGAACACCCGCTCGGCCTATCCGCTCGATTTCATCCCCAACGCCTCGCGCACCGGCTGCGCGCCGCACCCGAAGAACGTGGTGATGCTCGCCGCCGACGCGTTCGGCGTGATGCCGCCGATCGCCAAGCTGACGCCGGCGCAGGCGATGTATCACTTCCTGTCCGGCTACACCGCGAAGGTCGCCGGCACCGAGCGCGGTCTCGGCAACGAGCCGCAGCCGGAATTCTCCACCTGCTTCGGTTCGCCGTTCCTGCCGCGCGATCCGTCGGTCTACGGCAACATGCTGCGCGAGCTGATTGCCAAGCACAATGTCGATTGCTGGCTGGTCAACACCGGCTGGACCGGCGGCAAGTACGGCACCGGTCGCCGCATGCCGATCAAGGTGACGCGTGCGCTGCTCACCGCCGCGCTGAACGGTAGCTTGCGCAACGGCGAGTTCCGCACCGACAAGTATTTCGGCTTCGCTGTGCCGACCTCGCTGCCTGGCGTCGAGCCGGACATCCTCGATCCGATCAAGACCTGGGCCGACAAGGCCGAGTTCGACAAGACCGCGCGTGCGCTGGTCGGCATGTTCCAGAAGAACTTCGCGAAGTTCGAGGCGCAGGTCGACGCCGAAGTCCGCGCCGCGGCGCCGGAAGTGAAGATCGCCGCGGAATAATCCGCGCAATGATACGTGATATGAAAAGGCGGCCCTCGTGGCCGCCTTTTCTGTTTCGGCTGTTCCGTCGCCGCGCCGATATCCCTGCCCGTCACCCTGACCTGGTGCACGGGCTACTCACCCATATCCGGCAGCACGGCGTTCGTCGGCGTCGGGCGATCGGTGATTTGCAGGCCGAACAGGCTGCCGATCAATTCGACCGCGACGCGCGCGGTACGGCCGCGCTCGTCGAGGAACGGATTGAGCTCGACGATATCGAGCGAGCGCACCAGGCCGGAATCGTGCAACAGCTCCATGATCAGATGCGCCTCGCGGTAGGTCGCGCCTCCGGGCACCGTGGTGCCGACGCCGGGCGCGACTGCAGGATCGAGGAAGTCGACATCGAAGGAGACGTGCAGCACGCCGTTCTTCGCCTTGACGCGGTCGATCACGCGGCGGATCAGCACGGCGACGCCGAACTCGTCGATCTGGCGCATGTCGGCGATCGAGACCTTCCGTTGCCGCAACAATTTGCGCTCCAGCGGATCGATCGAGCGGGTGCCGATCATCTCGAGCTGGTCGGGCGGTATCGAGGCGCGCGGCAGCCCGCCGAGCAGATCGTCGAGTCCATCCTCGCCGCACAGGAAGGCCGCCGACATACCGTGCATGTTTCCGGTGATGGTGGTGGCCGGCGTGTTGTAGTCGGCATGCGCATCAACCCACAGCGCGAACAGTGGCCGGCCCTGCTCCTGCCAGTAGCGTGCGACGCCGTTGATCGATCCCATCGACAATGAGTGGTCGCCGCCCATGAAGATCGGAATCGCGCCGGAACGCGCCAGCCAATAGGCGCGCTCGGAGAGAGCGCGGGTCCAGGTCTTCACCTCATCATAGAATTTTGTGTTTGCCGGGGCCGGGGCGTCGGTGACAACGGCCGGGATCGCAAGATTGCCGTGGTCGTCGACGCGGAAATCCAACTGCTCGAGCACGCGGGCGATCCCGGCCGTGCGCAGCGCGTCCGGTCCCATGAGCGGGCCGGCCTGCGCCGCGCCGATCTCGATAGGAACGCCAAGCAAGGCAATGCGCGAGGGTCTGGACGTGTCGGCTTCGGACATGCGGCAGGGCTCCCAAAGGCGTGGAACAGAAGCGACGCACCAATGTTCCTTCAACCCTTGAAATAGGCAATCCGGTCAAATTCGACCATGTGGATAGTTTGCCTCGCCTGCGCCGCCTAAGCCTTGAAATAGGCGATTTGCGTCGTGGTTGCGAGCAGGCGGCCGGACGGTGACCACAATTCGCCGTGCTGGTCGCCGTAACTCTTGTGGAAAATCCGCCCGTCGGCCGCCGCCAGCACGCGGGTGGCGCCCTCCGCGGCGAGGTCGTCGGTGTCGACATGGAAATAGGTCGTCAGCGACACCGTGCCGAACGGGACCAGCTCGCGCCGCGCGTGGAAGACGCGGCCGAAGAAGGCGTCCGACATCGACATCAGCGACAGCGCGTCGAGCCTGCGCGGCACGCGGTCGGCGATCCACAGCTTCGAATAGGCTGACGACGGCGGGTTTGTCGGTCCGCTCCTGAGCTTCGGCTCGCCCGCGACGAAGCGGAAGTCGTACTGCTTGACCCAGGACATTGCGAGGCTCGGAAACGGCAGCGTCTCTTCGAACGGCGTCGCGCCCGGAAAGTCGGCCTGCTGGTGCGACCATGACGGCCGCCGCTCGGCGAACACGGCGGTGGCGAGCGTGACGACGTCGCCGCCGCCCTGCGTCATCTCCACGCTCCAGTGCTGGCTCGAGCGGTTGGCCTTCACCAGGCGGACGTCGAGATCGAACGTGCCTTCGGCGACCGGCGCGCAATAATTGACTGTCAGCGCCAGCGGATCGCCCGCGCGCTGCGGATGCTGGATCAGGGCCCGCAGGATCGTCGCGGCGGTACAGCCGCCAAACGGGCCGACGAAGGCCCAGTAATCCGGGCTGGTCCGCCCCTGCCAGCGGCTGTCGCCGGCCGTAACTGCTGTGGCTTCGTCGAAGAGGTGCGGGGTCTTGGTGAGCATCAAATCCTCAAGTGCAACTAACGCTCGCAATGACGGCGCGGCGGGTCAGTACCAGTATCCCGGCAGCCGCCCCGAGTTCAATGACGCGGGAGGCAATGAATTTCCGCGTGCCGGGATTGCATGGGTCCGTCACTGGTCCATGGGAGCGCAAAAATCGTCGATTGCCCTGGCAGCTTCGTCGGGATGAGTTGCCAGCAGCATATGCGCGGCTTCGAACCGATGGATTTGGCAACGCGGCTGCTCAGCCAGGATCTCATCGACTTGTCTCCGTCTCACCAGTCGGTCGGAGCGACCGTGCAGACACAGCACCGGGCAGGTGATCGCCCGTAGTCGACTGCGCTTGTCCACGCGAAGCACGTCGCGGAAGCGCCGCTGGAGAACCTTATGAGGCAGGTTCGCGAGGATGCGGCAAAGGCGAGCGGTGAGTTCGGGCGTCGCCGTTGATCCCATCAGCGCCGCGGCGATGATGCCCTTCGGGAGCCATCTGAAGTCGATGAGGGGAGCAAGCGCGGCGAACTGCGCCGGTATCGGATGTCGCGCGAAGCTCGATGCCAGGACCAGCCCAACGACACGGGGATCGGCGGCGGCTAGCTCGATCGCGATCGGCCCGGAAAAGGATTCGCCGAGGATGACGAACGGGCGATCCGGCGTGCGCTCCACGACGTAAGCGGCCAATTGATCGTAGCCCAGCGGTCGGTCGAGCGGGTACGCGCACACCTGGACAGGGCGAACTAGCGCGAGCCTCTCTGCGAGACTTCCCAACAACTCGCCTGTTCCGTCCATGCCCGGCAAAAGGATGATCGGAGTGGCGTCGGACGCGCTCATCAGGCCATCACAGCACGTCGCGGCTCAAGCAGGGACCGGGCAGATTGCACGCGCGTCCTATCCCTTCGCCTCGCGCTTGGCGCCGAGCTGTGGTGACGCGGTCGGGTGGACCGGCACGTGCCAGATGTCCTCGGCGTATTCGCGGATGGTGCGGTCGGAGGAGAACCACGGCATCCGCGCGACGTTGAGGATCGAGGCACGGGTCCAGGCCGGCATCACCTGCCAGCGGGCGTCGATGCCGCGCTGCGCCGAAAAGTAGGAGTCGAAGTCGGCCGACACCATGTAGTGGTCGAGATAGCGCAGCGCATGCCCGATCGAGGCGAAGCGGGCGGGATCGCCGGGCGAGAACGCGCCGCTCTCGATGGCGTGGATCGCGCGATCGAGCCGCGGCGATTTCTCGATCACGTCGCTGGCATCCAGCCCCTGCTTGCGGCGGACCATCACGTCGCCGGCTTCCATACCGAAGATCGCGATGTTCTCCGCGCCGACCCAGTCGCGGATCTCGATATTGGCGCCGTCGAGCGTGCCGATGGTCAGCGCGCCGTTGAGCGCGAGCTTCATGTTGCCGGTGCCGGAGGCTTCCATGCCCGCGGTCGAGATCTGCTCTGAAAGGTCGGCGGCCGGGATGATCACCTCGGCGAGGCTGACATTGTAGTCGGCGAGGAAGGCGACCTTCAGCCTGCCGCCGAGCACAGGGTCGTTGTTCACGACTTCGGCGACGTCATTGATCAGCTTGATGATCAGCTTGGCGTAGCGGTAGCTCGCCGCGGCCTTGCCGGCGAAGATTTTGACCCGCGGTACCCAGTCGCGTTGCGGCTCGTCCTTCATGTCATGATAGAGCGCGATCGTCTCCACGATGTTGAGCAGTTGCCGCTTGTATTCATGGATGCGCTTGATCTGCACGTCGAACAGCGCCGACGGATCGACCTGGATGCCGTTGCGCTCGCGGATCAGCCGCGCCAGCGCCAGCTTGTTGTGGTGCTTGACGTCGCGGAAGCGCTTCTGGAACGCAAGGTCGCTGGAATGGCTTTCGAGGCGCTCGAGCAGCGAGAAGTCGTCGAGCACGGCCTCGCCGCAGGTCTCGCGCAACAGCGCGGTCAGGCGCGGGTTGGCCAGCATCAGCCAACGGCGGAAGGTAATGCCGTTGGTCTTGTTGGTGATGCGCTGGGGATAGAGATGGTGGAGATCGTGGAACACGGTCTCCTTCATCAGGTCGGAATGCATCGCCGAGACGCCGTTGATGCGGTGCGAGCCGACGAAGGCGAGCTGGCCCATCCGTACCCGGCGGCCGCTCCTCTCGTCGATCAGCGACACCGAGGCGCGGTATTCGATATCGCCGGGACAGCGCTCCTCGGCGAGCGCCAGATGCTGCACATTGATGCGGTAGATGATCTCGAGATGCCGCGGCAACAGCCGCTCGAACAGCTCGACCGGCCAGGTCTCCAGCGCCTCCGGCAGCAGCGTGTGGTTGGTGTAGGAGAAGGTGGCGACCGTGATCTTCCAGGCCTCGTCCCAGCGGTAGCTGTGCAGGTCGACGAGGATGCGCATCAGCTCCGCGACCGCGAGGCTCGGATGGGTGTCGTTGAGCTGCACGGCGGCCTTCATCGCAAGGCTGCGCAGCTGGCCGTCGGCGGAGAGGTGCCGTTTGACGAGGTCCTGCAGCGAGGCGGAGACGAAGAAATATTCCTGGCGCAGCCTGAGCTCGCGCCCCGCGGCGCTCTCGTCGTTCGGGTAGAGGAACTTGCAGATCGCTTCCGCGCGCGCCTGCTCGGCGCTGGCCGAGACGTAGTCGCCGCTGTTGAAGACGTCGAGGCTGAGCGGGTCGGGCGCGTGCGCCGACCACAGGCGGAGCGCGTTGACGTGCTGACCGCGCCAGCCGACGATCGGCGTGTCGTAGGCCATTGCCTCCACGGTTTCCGCCGGGTGCCAAATGGCGCGATCGCGGCCGCGGTCGTCGACATGTTCGACATGGCCGCCGAAATGGACGTTGTAGACCACCTCCGGCCGCTGCAATTCCCAGGGGTTGCCGAAGCCCAGCCATTCGTCCGGATATTCCTGCTGCCAGCCGTGGTTGATGATCTGGCGGAACAGGCCGAAATCGTAGCGGATGCCGTAGCCGATCGCGGGGATCGCAAGCGTCGCCATGCTCTCCATGAAGCAGGCGGCAAGCCGCCCTAGGCCGCCATTGCCGAGCGCGGCATCCGGCTCGCATTTGCGCAAATCCTGGAGGTCGACGCCGAGATCGCCGAGCGCGGCCTCGAACACCCTTAGCAGCCCCATATTGTTCAGCGCGTCGGTGAACAGGCGGCCGATCAGGAATTCGAGCGACAGGTAATAGACCCGCTTGGCGCCGGCGTCGTAGCTCTCCTTTTCCGCCGTCAGCCAGCGGTGCACGATACGGTCGCGCAGCGCCAGCGCTGCCGCCTTGTACCAGTCGCGCCGGGTCGCCATACCGGCGTCCTTGCCGATCGCAAGCCGGAGCTTGGCGAGGATCGCGCCCTTGATCTCGGCCAGCGCCAGCTCGTCGACGGGCTGGTTCAGAGCCGGGTGGTTTGTTTGTTCCTGCAACGCGCCAATCCCTGCCGTTCAGACTCATTACAATGATACGCTTACAATGATACGCGCGTTGCACTGCAACCGAAACCACCGGAAGCGTTGCCGTGCAACGCGCTGATATGATTTTATGCAAGGACCGGGCCGGTTTGAGGCATTCGGGCGCCACAAGATTGGTGTTAGGATCGACGCCGAAAGTCGAGATTCTGCGACCATTTGGCGGAGGAATCGTGATGAGATTGCTGATCGAGATCGCAGCCGCGGCGTTGCTCATGATCTGCATCACCGCCACCAGCGCTGCCTTTGCCGCCGGGACGAGCGGCCGCAGCGCCGACGGCCTCACCTGCAGCTTCTCGGTCCCGCAAAACGCCTCGCCGGCAGCGCGCTGCGCCGCCATCAAGCGCCAATGTGGCGGCAAGTTCTACGCGAATTATTGCGGGGACAGGCTGCTCTCGGCGATGTGACGATCGCTGCTGCCGAAATCTTGGCGATGTGATGCTGCCTCCACGACGTCGTCCTGGCGAAACAGGCCGTGTAGAAACGCTGGCGCGGCGGCTGGAGCTGAGATCA
>NZ_JBHMET010000038.1:0-5803 GCF_042430365.1 Bradyrhizobium erythrophlei | reverse complement strand
CGGTGAATCTCGGGGAAAACAAGCCCATTCGGCATAGTTCGGCGGTCGGCATAAACGGCAAAACTCCATGAACTCGACCCGCAGTCCTACTTGACCGATGTGCTGGAGCGCATCGTGTCCGGGCGAACCAAAAGCCATCAGCTTCACGAGCTGCTCGCCTGGAACTGGAAGGCGGCGCGCCATCTCACCACACAGGCTGCCGCATGAGCGCGCGTCGCCATAAAACAGCATCGTCGATGGCGTCAGCCGCAATGCCGCTTGCGGAGCTCGAGCGATGGCTCCAGGCTCGCGTCAATCGGCATCCTGTCGCCACCAGCATTCCCATGCTCGACGGCTATGCCGCCGCGATCGTCGCCGGACCGGTGTCAATGAGCCCGATCGACTGGATCTGCCCGCTGCTCGCGATCGACGCCGACGCTTTCAACCATGGCGGCACGCCGGAGTTCGCCGCGATCTCTGCCGTCGCGCTGCGCCACAACGACATCAGCAACACCCTCTCGACCGCGCCCGATCGATTCGAGCCGATGCACCGGCGCGAGGTCAATGGCGATATCGATCCGCGCCCCTGGTGCCAGGGATTCTACGCCGCGATGCAGCTCAGGCTGCCGGCGTGGGCACCGTTGCTGGACGCCGGCAACGTCAATCATGGCCTGCTTCTACCCATCCTGCTGCACTGTCGCGACGATCAGAACCGTCCGCTGCTCGGAGGGCCGCCACGAAGGGGCCCCGAGACTGGGGACCTCCGTAATGCCCACCTCGATATCCCAGCGGCCGTCGAGGCCACGCGCCAATACTGGATGCCGATCCGCTACGCACGTCCCCGCTGATCACCGCAGACGTGGGAGCTCATACCGGGTTGCATTTGAACGATCTTTTGTGCCGGAACAGTTGTGGCCAAGCGCGTCTTCACGGCGGACTCGTTGGCGGTTAGAAAGTCCGATATCAATCCATCATGTAAATGCGGTTCATCCAAACAATTGATTGCACCAATTCTGAAAAAGCGGATAAGGAAGCTGATTGGGAGAGCTGGTCTATAAGGTCACTTCATTGAGGGCAGTTAGTAGACCATCCAAGAAGCAATCTAAGTTGAGCCGAAGGCCTAATCTAAACAAGATTGATTATCTGGTGGATCTGCAGGGAGCCCAAGCCAGATGTCATCGCCGGCGGCAGATAGGCGTTGATCACCAACTGATTTTCTCCTGTCCCAAGTCTCCCGATCGTCTATTCGAGAATGCATAACCGTCGCTGGATAAAAATTCAGGAGCAGATCATGGGGTACACCGCAGTCGCCGCTGCGGAGCGCGGTTCGTGCTCCGCAGCGGCGAACAATCGCGATCTAACCTTTGATTTTGTTAAAGGCGTTCTCATTATTTTGGTAGTATTGGGTCATCTATTACAATTGGTGATCTATCGAAACACAGATGACTTTTGGTTGTCGCCGTATTTTAAGGCGATCTATATGTTTCACATGCCCCTCTTTATGGCCATAAGTGGATATCTTGCTTCTGGAACAATTCTGCGAACATCGTTCGGTCGCGCCGTCGGTGATCGTGCGGTTCAATTACTGATCCCAATGCTGTTTTGGTGCGCACTTATTGAAACAGCCAAGCTAGCCGCATTTTTTCACTTCAGCGGCGTGACTGCCGGACTCCTGGACTTTTCAAGGGAATTGATTGGCACATATTGGTTCTTGTGGGCAGTACTTGCTTCTTTCCTTCTCATAAAGCTCTTTGCGGCTATCAACCTTTTATCGAAATGGATCCTGTGCGCGTCTGCAATTGTGATCGCACTTATGCCTATCACATCATCGATAGTACCATTGCTGAGATATACTATCCGTTCTTCTGTTTGGGGTTCTTGTTTGCCCAAACGATCGAGGAGCGGGCGAACATCATGCTGCGTCACAAATCTCTTTTGATGTTCTCATTCTGGGCAGCGGCTTGCCTGTGCTTTCTTGATTGGGGGAGGGACACTTACGCTTACAACAATCTTGTTTTAGTTCATGATGCACAATCGGCTAAACAGGTCTTGCTGATGTTCACCGGGTCTACAGCTGCTGCAGCAGTGGCGGCGCAATCTATGTTTCACTGTTGGAGGGTTCTATGCTTGACTCGATTAGCTCGCCTTGTTGCGGTGAAGCTTGGTCAAAGCACGCTGCTGCTTTACTTAGTTCAGGGCGCCGTCTTTCGCTTAACGGACTTGATACAATTCGGAGAACTTTGGGACGGTAAGACCAGAATTGTCGTTGCAAGCGCGATTGGAGCGGCGATTTTTGGCGCAGCGACGGCAGTTCTCTGGATTGTGAACGACCTTGGATACGTGTCGCGGATTATCGTCGGAGCGCCGCGACGTCTCAAGAGATCATCATGTCCGCCGCTTAGCTGAAGCCGTTCAGGCTTTGAAGTTCTGTAAGCCCGTGGGAGACCTTTCAATTACCCATAATTTTTGTCTCGATCGCGGCTCCTAGCTCGATGTAAGCGGCAAGCTGAGGCCGTTCAGGCGGCGTAATTCCATGGCATAAGCGCGTCGATTTCGCTGCTCGGCCAGCCGTTGGCAATGCACTGAAGCGTTGGGGTAAGCCAGGCGAGCGGTTCATCTTTGAGGTCTGCAGCAATGTCGCGATGGTCGCCCAGGCTCGTCCGCCGCCGGTGCTGCCCAGTGATCACCTCGACCCGACGATAGGAATCACCTTCTCGCCTGGCATCAAGCATGGCATTTGCCATCGCTGATCAGCTCATGCCACGCTGTATCGCAGGCGCCTCGCGATGGCGAGGTGGGGACCTCATGCCGGTTACTGTCAAGCACGAGTGTCTTGTCGGACATCTTGGCGCCAGACACGATATCGGTTGGCCGCAGTTCGCGAGCGTGCGACGAATGCTGTTGGCATCATTGACGGGCTGTAGGAACTCACACAATTCCAGGCGTGAAGAAGGAACAGTCTGTACATGACGTGCAGAGCCCGCACGTCACGTTGGTCCGAAACGTACGAACGATTTGATCTGCTTCCTCCGGTCGCATTGTTCCTATTTCTAGTTCGCGCTAAGGGGAGAGTAGGCCAAGGTTGGAAACACCGGGCAAATAACCAAATGTGAGCATCTACAGCGAGCCCTCACTGAGATGGTGTGCGAGCATTTCCATCTTGGGGCTCTACCTCGGCGAGACCTTGGAGACCGAGCGCCACGGTCTGGACGCGCAGCGGGGCGCCGCCTGCGACGCGCATGAGCAGAGACTGGACGGTGGCCGCCGGGCAGACGCCGACGACTTGCGGTTACGAGCGAACGACGGCCTGGCGAGCGCTCGGCCGGTTGCATTCTGCGGCAAGGACGCGCCATGAGGATCGACTGCGAGGTCCATGCCTTCCGCCAAGAGGCCCGGCGTGCGGCGCCCGTCATCAACGGCTCCTTGGAGCTGTTGGAAAGAGCTGCTCGCGGGTGCGCGATCACGGGGCTGGTGCTGGTCCAACCCTCTTTCCTGCACGGCGACCCGACGGAGCTCTTCGCCCAGGCGAGCCAGGCCCGAATGCCGGTGAGGCTTATTCCGCCGCTTGCGCAACCGCTGGCGCCTGAGGTCTTGGCGCAGTGGGGTCGATCGGGCGCCGTGGGTTTGGCGCTAACCTTCGACGACCCTGATCCGTTGGCCGAGTCCCTCGAGGCCGCCCTTCAGCTCGGCTTCCACTTGGAGGTGTCCGGCGGGGTCGAAGGACGAGAGCGCCTCACAGAGCAGCTCCTGGCCGACGGCCATCGCCTGGTGTTGCGAGACTTCGGGCTTGCGGACTTTGCCCGCGATCCCGCCTGGGATCCGCGCGTGGAGCGGCTGTTGGCGCTCGCTGAAGGCGCGGAAGCATGGGTGAAGCTGTCGGGGAGCGGACGCGTTCCAGATGAATGGGCCAAGGCAACGGCGGACAGGCTGCTGAAGAAGCTCGGGCCGAAACAGCTGCTCTGGGGGTCAGAGTGGCCGCACGTCACGGTCGCCCACGCCTATGCGCCACTCTATGCGGAAACATTGACGTGGCTTGAGGCGATCGTACCAGACGAGGACGCTAGAGGACGGATCCTTAGCGAGACCCCTGCGGCCTTATACGGCTTCCGCAACTAAGACCCGTATGCCTAAGAAAATAACGAAATGCGCATCTGCACGGCGAGCCTGTGTTCCGGACTTTGGTGGCGCGGAAAACAGCCCTTCGCTTGATGGATGTCGGCGCATCAAGCCGATCCATCAAGGCTTCTTAGGACCGACACGGCAGTCGCGCGGAACCCTGACATTCCCCCAAAGAAGTGGACGAATTTAAGCGGCTTTTAGCTCCATCTTGATCGGAGCGACTTATCCGACGGGGGAATGAAGTCGAGTTTGGTTGTAGAAGCCTTCAATGAAAACGAAGACATCCCGCGCTGCCTCGGCCTGGGTCCGGTATTTGCGATGATGGACGAATTCGGTCTTCAATGTATGAAGCTCTCCATCGCGCGGCGTTGTCGAAGCAATCGGCCTTGCGGCCCATCGATGTGGTGATGTCGGCGGCCGAGAGGGCTACGCGATAGTCGTTGTGAGGCATATTGGGCGGCTTCAAACGGTCGTCGCAATACTCTGAAGTTGGAGGTTGCGATGAACATTCGAAAAGCGGCGCGATCGCTACGGGGCATAGAGCCGGAAGGTTGCGCTGGGTACGATTCGTACGAAGAAAATGTACAAGTAGAAAACCGGCAGAAGTCATTGCGCCATCCGAGCATATAACTTATGTTACTACCTTAAAGAGAACTCCTCTTTTCGGGGGCTTCAATATGAAGAGATTTTTGGGACTTTTGCTTATCGCTCCGTTTTTCTTACTTTCCGACGAGGTCATGGCGCAGGGGCTTCCTGCTCCCTCGTATTGGAAGAATGAACGGGGTTCTGACCTGTTTATTTGGTCCTCCAATAACGGGACAATACAAGGGGCTTTCACAAATCATGCTCAAGGGTTTGCGTGCCAAGGCATTCCTTATCCTGCGTCGGGAGCCGTTAGTCCAACTGGCTTGTATTTTGTTGTTACTTTCGCCCAATGCAATTCCTTTACTCGCTGGGTCGGAAAAACTAACGGGTCTCAAATGCCCACGACATGGACGCTGTTCTACGTTGATAAGAATGGTCGGCCTGGCAAGTTGAAGGGCGCGGATACATTCACGCGCGTATGGTAGTTTTCAATGCGCATTCTTTGCGACGTCGCGACCTTGGAATTGGAAAATCGCTCTCGCGAGTTTTGGTCTGCGTATGTCCGAGCCGTGTAAACTCGGTGTCGCAAGGCTGGGCTGTCCAGGATCAGTCAGCTTCGATGCTTGGCGGCTCGTATGTCCTGCCGGAATGGCTCGGGAATAACAGGGCCTCTCCCCGGATTCTGAAGGACAGTCTAAGCTTGCGCCGCCAGTGTGCGGTATTCATGTTGGCGCGTTTGATGACGAGTGTGAGTTTTCAGCTCTCGATACTTAAAATTCGCGCCGACCAACCGGATGGTCTGGCTCTTGATCCTTCTGTAAATAATAGATAGATCGCGGTCGTTTGAATTGGAGATACTGTAATGGCGACTGGTATTGTGAAGTGGTTTAGCGCGACCAAGGGCTACGGTTTTATCAAACCCGATGATGGCGGAGCCGACGTATTCGTGCACATCAGGGCGGTTGAGAAGGCCGGCCACACCGAGCTCGCTGAGGGAGCCCGGATCAGTTTCGAGCTCAAGACAGGCAGCTCGGGCAAACTGTCCGCAGAAAACCTGCGTCTAGTACCCGGAATCAGAGCTGAGTGATACGGCGGCCTTTGAAACGGCGTTGACGGACCC
>NZ_JBHMET010000037.1:0-8445 GCF_042430365.1 Bradyrhizobium erythrophlei | reverse complement strand
GCTCCAGACCTCTTCGACCCTCTCAAAAAAACTGAAGGTGTAGTATGACGCAACATCCAAAAACTTTTCCAAGTCGAGATCCACGACAGTGGCGTGCCCAGACGCGATATACGCCTGCGCCCGTTCTACCGCCTGATGCGCCGAACGCCCCGGCCGGAAGCCGAAGCTCGTTTCGGAGAACGTCCCGTCCCAGTCCGCCTGCAGCACCTGCATCACCGCCTGCTGGATGACGCGGTCGAGCACCGTCGGAATGCCGAGCAGCCGCATGCCGCCCGACGCCTTCGGTATCTCCACCCGCCGCACCGGCTGTGGTTTGTAGGTGCCCTCAAGCAACTGGGCCCGGATCGTAGGCCAGTGCTCTTTCAGGTAGGCCGGAAGCTCGCCGACGGTCATCCCGTCGGCGCCTGCCGTACCCTTGTTGCGCTTCACTTGCGCCAACGCTTTCTTCAGATTCTCACGCTCGGCTACTGCTTCCATCGACGGTCCTACGACCGCCGGGCGTTCAAGACTGGCCGTCGCCGCGCTTGCTTCGGTCTCTCGGGCGGCGGCGCTTTGGGCTTCACCCTTCGCTCCGGTGTCCGAGTTCAGCTCAACCTGATTCTTCTGCCGCATGGCTCGCGCGAGATCGACCGCTCTACTAACCACTTCCACCGTTCGGGCCTTCGGCGGCGCGCCGCCGCCTAATATGCCCTCTGCTGACTTCTGCGCTGTGGTCAGGCCGCCTTGCGGCGCCCTCAGTCCCGTTGCCGGGACACAGCGCAGATCTCCCGAGGTAAGACCGACCGCCTTCACCGCACGCCCGCCGGATTTACCACCCCGACCCTTGATGACTGTGGACTTCGCGATCATTGGCTCGCTCGTCCGGCCGGGTAGGCCTCGTTATCCGGTTCTTGTCCATCGGGCCGCGGCTTTGCTCCACGCTTTCTTCAGACCCCACCTCGCGGCGACGCCCTTGCGTTTCGCTACCCTTCGCCGCCATCAGGCTGGTAGAGGACTTCCACCTCCAAGCTGTCGTTCATACTCGGCACACCAAAAAAGGGCCCGCGATCACGCGGGCCCTGGTCGCTCGTTGGGTGGTCCGATTAATGCTTGATCTCCGGCGGCAGCTTGCCGCCATTGGCGGCAAGCTTCGCCATCACCTGCTTGTGCAGCCAGATGTTCATGCTTGCGGAATCATTGGTATCGCCGCTGTAGCCAAGCTCCTTGGAAAGCTCCTTGCGCGCGGCGAGGCTGGAATCGATGTCGAGCGCCTTCATCAGATCAACGATCGAGGTCCGCCACTCGAGCTTCTCGCCCTTGGCCGCGACCGCCTTGTCGAGGATCGGCGCGACGTCAACGGTCTGCGCCGGTGCAGCAGAGGTGGCGGCGGGAGACGACGATGCGCTGCTGGACGATCCGCCGGCGGATGCCGTGGTTGTGGCCGCTCCGCCAGCCGGCGCGGCGCTGGCGCTACTGCCGAAGATCGCGCTCATGATTTTTCCAAAGATGCTCATCGTTTGCTCCCAAAAGACCTGAGACGGTGTGACGGTTCTAGGCGGCGCTGGTGGACCGGAGCGCCTGACCGGGGTCGCAGATTAACTGTACCGCCACGTCAATACCTTGCCAATGCGACATTCACTGAAGCGTGAGAGTGCTTTTGTTCATGTTTGGGAGTAGCCTGATGGTTCAGTTCGCGACATGGCCAGTTCCCTGTTCTGTCTTTCGCGCCTGGCCGATTCGTGATCGCTTCGAGAAGCGGTACGTTTGTGCCCGTCTCACGGGCGCGACATGCGGCCGTCCAGAGGGAGACAACGACCATGGCCACTCAAGGCAATGTCACATCCATGACGCAGAGCGGACAAGCTGCCGCATCTGCGCCAGAGATCCGCACCATCGGCCTGTCCGACCTGCATCAAGCGCTGCGGCTCGGCTGGGAAGACTTCAAGGCGGTACCAACCCACGCCATCATTCTCTGCCTGATCTATCCCGTGCTCGGCCTCGTGCTGGCGCGCACGGTGCACGGCTATTCTGTGCTGCCCCTGCTGTTTCCGCTGGCTGCGGGCTTTGCCCTGCTCGGCCCATTTGCCGCCATCGGCCTCTACGAGATGAGCCGGCGCCGCGAGGATGGCGGCGACGCCTCGGCATGGGATGCGATGGAGGTGTTCCGTTCACCGTCGTCAGGCGCCATGCTTGGCGTCGGCACGCTGCTGTTCGCGCTGTTTGTCACCTGGATCGCGACCGCGCAGGCGATCTACACCGCGGTGTTCGGCTACGAGACCGCGGCCAACATTCCGGATTTTGCGCAGCGCATCCTGACCACCCCGCAAGGCTGGTGGCTGATCGTGGTCGGCTGCGGCGTCGGCTTCCTGTTCGCGCTCGTGGCGCTCTGCATCAGCGTGATCGCATTCCCGATGATGCTCGACCGGCACGCGACCGCCGGCGAAGCCATGGTGACGTCGATGCGCGCCGTTGCGCAAAATCCGGTGCCGATGCTCGCCTGGGGCCTCATCGTCGCGGTGCTGCTGGTGCTGGGAACGATTCCGTTCTTCCTCGGACTTGCGATCGTGATCCCGCTGCTCGGCCACGCCACCTGGCATTTGTATCGCGAGGTCATCGTCAGGGATCCCAATGCGCGCCCGCTGATCCCACAACCGCGCCCGCGCAAGCCGGCGGCCGATTTCCCGGCCAACCTCTTCCCGTGGCGGCGCAGCGGGGACGAGTGAGCCCTGCGCCCATCGCGGGTGGAATTGAAGATGCGACCAGACCGCCGGCTGAAGCTGAGCCGGCGGTTTGTCTTGTGTCGTCATCGCGGTGGCGTCGAGCCGATGTGACGATGGCGTGGCAATTGCAGAGATACCTGCTATCGACGGGTCGACCACCAGCCTTGTTTTGGCCGCTGTTGCCGCGAACATACGCGCCGGTTCCGCGACCAATGTCGATGACGTCATCGACTCCGGAGTGAACGGCCATATGACCTCTCGCATTTCCATTCGCGCGCTCGCCATAAGCGCCTGGTTGCTGACATCGGCAGCGTCGGCGCTTGCCGCGCCCTGCGGCACCGGCTCGTTCGAAGCCTGGCTCGACGATTTCAAGAAGGAAGCCGCCGCCAAAGGCATTTCCCAGAACGCGATCCAGGCCGGCCTGGCCGGCGTGACGCTCGACAAGGCGGTCCTGTCGCGCGACCATTCGCAGCAGGTCTTCAGCCAGACCTTCGAGCAGTTCTCGGGGCGCATGGTGCCACCGCGCCTCGCCCGCGGCTCCAACATGCTCAAGCAATACGGCTCGGTGCTGTCGCGCATCGAGCAGGCTTATGGCGTGCCTGGCGAGATCATCGTGGCGATCTGGGGGCTGGAAACCGATTTCGGCGTCAATACCGGAAAGTTTCCGACCATGCGCTCGCTGGCGACGCTGGCCTATGACTGCCGTCGCTCGGACATGTTCAAGGCCGAGATGATGGACGCGCTACGCATCATCGAACGCGGCGACCTCGCGCCGCAGGATATGCGCGGCGCCTGGGCCGGCGAGATCGGCCAGACCCAGTTCATGCCGTCGTCTTACGTCAAGTTCGCGGTCGACTTCGACGGCAACGGCAAGCGCGATCTCCTGCGTAATGTGCCCGACGTGCTCGCCTCCACGGCGAACTTCCTGGCGAGTTACGGCTGGAAGCGCGGCAAGGATTGGGAGCCCGGCAGCGAGAATTTTGCGGTGATCAAGCAGTGGAACAAGAGCGAGGTGTACGCCAGAACGATCGGCTACTTCGCGACCCAGCTCGCCCGCGCGCCGTGAGGCAAATGAAAGGGCCGATCGCCCCAGGCGACCGGCCCCTGTCGTGCTGGACAAACCTACTTCGCCATGCCGGCGTGCATCGCCTTGCCGAGGTGCATGCTGCACGCCCCCATCTTGCCGTTGAGCATAGCCTCCTGGGCGAGTGACATTTCCTTCTGCGCCATGAACTTGCCGTCACCGTCAGCCATGGCTTCGACCGCGGATTCGGTCTTGGCGAGGTTGGCACCGCTGCAGCCAACACCCATCTTGGCGGCTTGAGCTGGAACAACGGCGAAAGCAACGGCAGCCATGGCGGCTGCGCCGATCAATGTCTTGATCATGGGATTTTCCATCTTCTGTTTTTGAACAGAAACCAGCGTCATTGCGGAATCTGCGACGGGATTATTCCCAGTTCCGCGCATCGTGCAGAATGAGCTTCACGCGATACAAATGTGATGCGCACTACGCGCAGCGCTCGCATGCGTTGTGTCGTGTTTTCATTACACCTTGGTAAGGAAGCGCGGGGTCGATCACCTGAAGATTTGCGGCGTGGTTCGCGGAGCCGGCATCAATCCGTTCGCAGTTGCGGTACGAGACAATGCACCCTTCGCGATAGGACCGGCCAGCCAGCGGTCGAGCGCCGCATCGATGAGATCCGGATAGGCCTCATGGCCGTGAGCCTGCGCCGAGGCCGAGAGGACCAGTTTCGCCGCTGCGGGCCGGCAACCGGCCGAGGCGAACGAACTCAGGGGATCTCGGACGATCGGACTGAGCGGTGGAACGTCGCCGCAATGCGCCACCGGTCAATCGTTGCCGTTCAAGCCTTCCGCCAAGTCTCGCGCGCAATCGTGCTTCAGCGGAATCAATAAATGAATTACAAATCACTTTTATTCCAGATATTGCATGCGAATCACGCATAGGAGAGGTTCTTCCTATCGACCCCGCTCCAAGCAACGATCAGGCCTTGCTTGGCTCACATGATCTTGATTTTGCGGTCTCAAATTACCACCTGATAGGACAGCGGCAAGTATGCTGCGCGTGCGGCAAGCCATTGATTTTATTGCTTATTACACGCATGACGCCGTTCGTCCGCCGGCTCCTGGGACCCGACGCCGGCCGCTGGCGCCGAAGAGTTAATCAGACCTTACCCGCGCCATGCGTTTTGGGATTAGCTGCATCGCAACATCGGAACTTCTGCACTGCAAAATCTCATCTATATTCATTTCAACGATGAGGCCAATCGAAAGGCTGAATCGGAACTACTAGGAGACTACCAATGCTGCTTTCGCTTATCCGCATGATCCAGGCCTTCCGGGACTATCAGCGCAACGTCAGCGAACTGTCCCAGCTCAGCGATCGCGAACTGGCCGATATCGGCCTTGATCGCTCGGACATTCCGCGTGTTGCAGCCGGCACCTACAACGGCTGATCGCTCGTCGGCCATCTGATGAACGGATAACGCCCGCTCCTCACAGCGGGCGTTGTCGTTTCCGGCCTAGAGCCTTTTCGGTTCTGGTTGCATCTGAACCGGGCTCTAGCTTTTTGATTTGACGCGTTTTCTTTGCGCGAACCGGAATCCACTTCGCTTGAAAACGCTATAGTTTCAGATGCACGCCGGATGAAAACGCGCTAACGCTGCGCGATGACATCGCACAAATCCTCTTCCCAACCCGTGCACATCGTGGGCGCGGGGCTCGCCGGCTCGGAAGCCGCCTGGCAGGTCGCCAATTCGGGCGTCGGCGTGGTGCTGCATGAGATGCGCCCGGCCCGGATGACCGAGGCGCACCGGACCGAAGGCTGCGCCGAACTGGTCTGCTCGAACTCCTTCCGCTCTGATGACGCCGCCAACAACGCGGTCGGGCTGCTGCACGCCGAAATGCGCCGCCTCGGCTCGCTGATCATGCGCTCGGCCGACGCCAACCAGGTACCGGCCGGCGGCGCGCTCGCGGTCGACCGCGATGGCTTCTCCGCCGCCGTCACCCACGCGCTGCGCGAACATCCGCTGATCGAGATCAGCCGCGAGGAAGTTGCCGGGCTGCCGCCGGCCGACTGGAGCAACGTGATCGTCGCGACCGGCCCCCTCACCTCGGCACCGCTGGCGGATGCGATCCGGCAGCTGACCGACGAGACTGCGCTCGCCTTCTTCGATGCGATCGCGCCGATCGTGCACAAGGACTCCATCGACATGTCGGTGGCGTGGTTCCAATCGCGCTACGACAAGGTTGGGCCCGGCGGCACCGGCGCCGACTACATCAACTGCCCGATGACGACGGAGCAGTATGACGCCTTCGTCGCGGACCTCTTGGCCGGCGAGAAGGTCGACTTCAAGGACTGGGAGACCAACACGCCCTATTTCGACGGGTGCCTGCCGGTCGAGGTGATGGCGGAGCGCGGGCCTGAGACGCTGCGCCACGGGCCGATGAAGCCGGTCGGATTGACCAATCCGCACAATCCAACCGTAAAGCCATACGCGATCGTGCAGCTGCGCCAGGACAACAAGCTCGGCACGCTCTACAACATCGTCGGATTCCAGACCAAGCTGAAGCACGGCCCGCAGCAGCGCGTGTTCCGCACCATTCCCGGGCTCGAGAAGGCGGAGTTCGCCCGCCTGGGTGGCCTGCATCGCAACACCTTCCTGAACTCGCCCAAGCTGCTCGACAGCCAGTTGCGCCTGCGCGCCGAGCCGCGGCTGCGCTTTGCCGGACAGATGACGGGCTGCGAGGGCTATGTTGAATCGGCGAGCGTCGGTTTGATCGCCGGGCTTTGCGCCGCCGCCGAGGCGCGCGGCACCTCGCTGACGCCGCCGCCATCGACCACGGCGTTCGGCGCGCTGCTCGGCCACATTACCGGCGGCCACATCGAGACGATCGAGGCCGGCCCGCGTTCGTTCCAGCCGATGAACATCAATTTCGGCCTGTTCCCGCCGCTCGCCCATCCGCCGGCCAAGAAGCCGGACGGCTCGCGGCTGCGCGGCAACGAGAAGACCGTCGCCAAGAAGCAGGCGATCAGCGCGCGCGCACTCGCCGATCTCGATCGCTGGATCGCCGATCACCTGCGCGTTGCAGCTGCGGCCTGACACTCATGAGCTTGCCGAAAGACGACGCTGCCACGCTGTCGGCACGATGGAGCCAGGGCGTCCTGCTCAAGCGCGACGTGTTCTCGACCGTGGAACGCGGCCGCTTCCGCACCGGGACCGGCGAGGTCGACGGCGTGTTGCGCCGGCTCGACCAGGTGCCGTTCTGGTCGTTCGGGCTCGCGCTGCATTTGTTCTCACGCGAGCGCCGCGCGCTGACGCTGGCGCGCGACCTCGACGTCGGCCCCAGACTGTTGTGGGCCGGCCGGCGCGCGCTGGTGCGCGGCTTCATCGACGGCGCGGCGCTGCATCTGGCCAAGCCGCATGGCGACGTCGCCTATTTCCGCTCGGCCAAATCAGCGCTGCGCAAACTGCATCGCGCCGGCATCTGCCACAACGATCTCGCCAAGGAGCAGAACTGGCTGGTCGGCCGCGACGGCCGCGCCTATCTGACCGACTTCCAGCTCGCTGCCTGCTTCAAGAGGCGAAGCCGCCTGTTCCGCATCGCGGCCTATGAAGATCTGCGGCATCTCCTGAAGCATAAGCGCAGTTACGCGCCGGAGGCGCTGACGCCAAGAGAGCGCAAGGTGCTCGCCAAGAAATCGGCGGTCGCGAGCCTTTGGCTCAAGACCGGCAAGAAGGTCTATCAGGCCATCACCCGCGGCATCTTCAATTTCACCGACCGCGAAGGCGGCGGCCGACGCCTCGTCAACGATGCGCCCATGCTGGTCGACCTGATCCGCAGGAATCCCGAGGTGCGCGACACCGCGATCGTCGCCTTTGCCGACCGCCGCGTCGGCGTCGGGCTGTATGCCTTCGTCGAGGCCGACCAGGCCGAGCTAGAGAAGACGCTGCGCAACGAACTCGCCGCGGCCAGGGGCGTCAAACCGCCCGAACACATCCAGGTCGTCCACGCCTTGCCACGCGATGCGGCGGGCAAACCGCGCACCGAAATCCTCCAGCTCGTCGCGATGAACCAGATCGACCTGATCGAGACGATGATGCGCAGCGACGCCGATCGCGAGTTCCTCAAGGACATCCTCGAGCAGCGCAAGAATCTGCGCGACCGCTTCAATTTCGAAGTGGCCGAGATGGACAGGCCGTCGCGTTAACGCACACGCCACGCAGCCCTCGACAAACGCGCCCTGAGGCAGCACTCTCGCAAAGGGGGAGCGCTCAAAGGGACAGGTTCTGATGCCACTCACGCGTGGCCGTATCGGGGGATATGATTCCGAACGGATGGCGTTCGGATTCTCCATGCTCGACGGCGACCAGACAATCGAATGCCAGATCAGCGATGCCGCAATGGATGAACTGGCGGGCACGCGGGGAACGCCGAGCATCGCGCGGCAGGCGCAGTTCGTCGCGTTGCGCGACGTCGTCGAGAAGATCGCTTCCGACCTTTATGACAGTGGTCCGGTCGTCAAAGGCGCCACGATCCGGATCTTCACCAAACACATCCCGAAACAGGGCTAGAGGTTTCGGTTCTGATTGGATCAGAACCGAACTCTAGATTCTTGTTTTGACGCGCTTCCTTCACGCGAACCGGCATCCACTTCGCTCGGAAGCGCTCTAGCAGTCTGCTGAAAAACCTCTCGCCGTAGCGAGAATTTGCTGATTCAATTTTT
>NZ_JBHMET010000036.1:59821-166244 GCF_042430365.1 Bradyrhizobium erythrophlei | reverse complement strand
ATGAACCGCTATCATTAGGATAAAACCGCCTTCCCGGAGCTAACTGGACAGGCTCCTAGGGTTTCCAGAACAAGCCGCCTAGTCCTGCGAATGCCTCAAGTTAGTTCAAGAATACGCGGGCCGTTCGTGCGCATTAACGTCCTGTTAGTTTCATCGCCTGAAATCGTCAACAATCAACCAACCGTTATTGCAACCGCTGATAGACAGAAGACGAATCCCCCAAGGCTACGTGTTCATGAGCCTCGCTGCGGCACTGATTTACTGGGTCATCATCGGACTCTGGCTTTCTGTCCTGACGCCGGTGTGCGTGGCGTTTGTCCGCAACCCCCGAACCTTTGGTGCGGTGCGCCTGTTACTGTCCGTTATCGTGATCGACACCGGTCGGAATATCATCGAGAACTTGTATTTCGGTTTGTACTTCGGCGGTCAGTACGGACTGTTTCCGGCCTCCATCGTCGGAGTGCTGGGCAATCCTACGTACCTCATTCTTCCGAAGGTGATGAACATCGTGGCGGCTAGTGCGGTGTTCGGCCTACTCGTGTTGCGATGGCTTCCTTTGGCCTCGAAAGAACGCGCTGACGCCGATGCGACCGTGCACGAGAAGATGGAGGCCTTGAAGCAACTGGCCCACTTCGACCAACTGACGGGCCTGCCCAATCGCGTCAGCTTGCATAAGGATATCGACACGATATTGAGGGAACGCGCAGGTAATCCTGCCCATCCGATCACGGTCGCGATGATCGGCCTCGACGGATTCAAGGACGTAAATGATACACTTGGTCATGCGGTTGGCGACAAACTTCTGCAGGAAGTCTCGGGACGGCTGACGTCCGTATTAGATGAGACCCGCGTTTATCGGTTGGGCGAACACGAATTCGTCCTTCTGCTTGAGAATTGCGGCGATCCATCGGTTGCGGCCGACGTCGTGGAGACCGTCCTGAAACGCCTTACCGCACAATTTGAAATCGATGGTCACCAATTGTTCGTCACCGCGAGTGTTGGCCTTGCGATTGCACCGGCCCATGGTTCGAACGTCGATGATTTGCTCGCCAATGCCGACCTCGCGCTCCATGACGCGAAAGCGGCAGGCAGTCGGTCGCGTCGGCTCTACGTTCCGACCTTGCGCGCGCGAGCGAAGCATCGCCGCGAACTCGATACGGAGCTGCGGCGTGCATGCGCTAATCAAGAGTTTGTCTTACACTTCCAACCTCAGGTGAGATCGAGCGACGGCGCCGTGATTGGCGCTGAAGCCCTGCTTCGCTGGCACCATCCGGAGCGAGGCATTTTGACGCCGGGAGCCTTCATCGACGCGCTCTGCGAAAGCGTGGTCGCGATTGAAACCGGCCGATGGATCCTCACCGACGCGTGCAAGACGGCAGCCAGTTGGCGCGCGAAGGGCCTCCCGCCAATTCGCATGGGCGTGAATCTCTTCCCCACCCAATTCCGTAACGGCTCGCTGCTGCAGGATGTCGAGCAAGCCTTGTCCGAAAGCGGGTTACCTGCCGATGCCCTCGAGCTTGAAATCACCGAGAACATTGCGCTTGGTCGTGAGGAAGGAACGCTGTCACCGCTGAAAGCATTGCGAGCGCGAGGTGTAGGTATCGCTTTTGACGACTTCGGCACGGGCTACGCTTCTCTCAGCTATTTGACGCGTTATCCGCTCACTCGGATAAAGATAGACCGGAGCTTTATCCAGAAAATCGGTGCGCAATCCGCCGCTGAGGACACGGCTATCGTGCGTTCGATTATCGTGATGGGGCGCAACCTTGGACTTGAAGTTATCGCCGAAGGCGTCGAAACCACGGCCCAAGCCGATTTTCTATCGGCGGAAGGTTGCTCGGAATTGCAAGGGTTCCTGTTCTCTAAGCCTCTTCCGGCAACCGCATTTGAAAACTATTTACGATCAGCCATATTTGACCAACCTGAAGTCGGCCTCGCGCCGCTTCGTTCCGTGAGTAGTCAATAAGTTGCCGGAGCGATCGAGTTCGCTTGCGTTCTGGGTCGCCAAGCGAAACCCTGCGGCAGCGGGCGGCGCGCCCGAGGCCGAACGCGCTGATTGCCGATTGGGAAGTTGGTGAACAGCCGTTTTGCCACTTCCGGATCTGGGCCCATCTCGGACTTGCAACGCATGAATCCGTTCCTGGCCCAACGCATACATGGAGGTAGTCTGTTCAGACGTCTGCTTCCGAGGGAATCAGCCGACTTCACACAAAGGAGCACCAGGTCCGGCGAGGCCAGGGAGCATGCGTCTGTGGCTGCCTTTGCCGGCAAGCAGCCCTGGAAGATTTGCGCATCTAGGAGAAGGCCATTCGTGTTGATCGCATCGACGTGCATTCGTCTGCCGATGAGATACGCTGCTACTGCATTCCTAGTACGTGGCGGTCGATCGGCATAATCCAAAGGGGCCGACGTGGGAGACGGGACAGGGTTGAAAGCCCACGGCTGGTTCGTCCTGCCGCTCTCGAAGCGAGCTCACGATAAAGACCACGTTGACGGTGTTGCCTAGGAAGAGGAGTCCGGAGCTCACGCAGAACTGCTGCTTGCGTTTTGGATCTCGATAGGTTTTAAGCCCGGGGACTTCATGAACGTTGGCATGGATCAGAAGCGCGCTGCGTGGCTCAACCGTGTTCTCAGCAGAGTTATCTCATAACTCGCGCGCAACAAATTCAGAGGATTTCAAATGGCCAAGATGACCAAGAATCAATTGATCGACGCGATTGCTGAAGGCACGCAGATCTCGAAGGGCGACGTAAAGGCCGTGATCGAGCACATGGCGACTGTCGGTTATAAGGAGCTGAATGAGTCTGGCGAGTTCGTCATCCCTGGTTTTGTGAAGATGTCGGTTGTGAACAAGCCGGCTACTGAAGCGCGGATGGGTGTAAACCCTTTCACGAAGGAGCCGATGCAGTTCGCGGCAAAGCCTGCGAGCAAGTCGGTCAAGGCGTCGCCCTTGAAGGTCGCCAAGGATGCCGTTTAAATTCAGCGGCTCTATCATGTAGAACTCTACGAGCTGGTCGTCGGCATTGGCGATGATAGATCGAAACGTTCTGGCTCGGGCTCATGACGTCCCGGCCTCAGGTGAGTGGCGCTTTGCGTAGCGCAAGCAGCCGCATTCTGAACGTCCGAAAAATCCTTGACGGTACCTTCTGATTGGACCCGGAGAACGATTCCCGGAGTCATCTCGCGCGAAAATTTATCGGTCGATGCCGATAGTTGTCGAAACCACAAAAATATTTTTGCGACGATTTTCCCTTTAAAATCAAAAGCGTAACTTTCTGGCGGACCTGCTACCGGAAAATGTTTGGCCGTAGGGAAAAATTCGAAGAAATCTCAACGAGTTATGCGTGACCTTAACAAAGGAGTGGGAGTAGAGCTGCCGGCTGCTATCGCGCAGTTTAGCGTATTTTTTGGTGAAGGTTTCGTCCTCGCTTCCCTTGACATCAGCGGGGCTGGCAAGAGTTGCGGACTTGGACTTAACCCGGTCGAAGCCGGCATTCAATCGTGCTCGCGCTAATGGAGTATTGCTGCGCATTACAGCGTGCAGAAGGGCCGGAGCCCGGCGGGCCAAATCGTCACGTCTGAAGAACGGCTACTATTGGCGCGAAGCGGATGCTCGCGGGTGCGAGGCTCGCTCCTCCACGAAGCGGGGGAGTACAGGGCGCTCGCAGCCGAATGAGCTTGGCGACGGGAGCGAGCGCCCAAATCGCTATCCCGCACCGGCGGCGGCCAGCTGATACAATCGTCCGGTCGCGTCGAGGTTCTGGACCCGCCACTCGCCGACGCCCTCGATTAAGCGTCTGATCGAGCTTTCGGATGGCAGCGGGCAAACGCGAGTGAGCAGACCGGCGTAACGGTCTTCTTCCTTCAACGGGCCGACTTCGGAGCGAGCAGGTGACGAACCGCGCCGCCGCCAACTTGTAAACAATGTTGTAATGATTACGTTCCATGATTATAACAACCAACGCAGCGGGTCCCTTGCGCACCCGCTGCGGGTGAAATAAGGCCGGTTGGGATGCAGCGAAGGAACGCGCCGCGGCTCAATGCTGGAAGGCGGTTGCCATTGTCAGCGGCAATGCCCAACAGATGATGGACCGAGCCAATACTTTGTCGAGAACAACAGCGCGCAGACGTTCACGAATGGAATAGGGGAACGATCCGGATGAGTCCGCGTCGCGTCAGGATGAGTGATGTCCTTTACAGTGACATCCTGAAGCAGATCAATTCCGGGGCATTCGCAACCGATCAACGGCTGCCCTCCGAGAAGGAATTTTGCGAGCGCTTCGGCGTATCCCGCCCGATCGTGCGCGAGGCACTGGAGCGCTTGCGAGCTGAGGGACTGATCCGCTCGCGCCAGGGCGCCGGTAGCTTCGTGGCCAACGGCGAGGCGCATTCGGCCGCGGTTGCGATGCCGTTGCAAATCGCGCCCGATGCGATGCCGCCCCAGATCAACAGCATTGTCGCTATTCAAAAGTTCTACGCCTATCGCATCTCTCTCGAGGGTGAACTCGCTTACGCCGCCGCGCAGAATCGCCAGCCCGCTGACATCAAACGGATTGGCAGCCTGTTGCAGGACATCAAGTCGAGCATTTCCAGCAATACGCAGGGTATTGAGGAGGATCTCGAGTACCATGAGGCGATTGCCCAGGCGACGCACAACGAATTCTTCATCGCGGCGTGGAATGCGGCGCGCGTGCATATCCGCTTCTTGATCGAACTCGCACGTAATCTTTCGACGTTGGGATCGCCGAACCATTCGGCGTCCGTCCGGTCCAGTCACGAGCCCATCTTCGAATGCATCCGCGACGGAGATGCAGAGGGTGCGCGTGCTCGCATGCGCGAGCACATCACCCGCTCGCAGGAGCGAGTCTTCCTGGGCAAGTGGATCTGAGGAAGCTCTCTTTAGTCCTTGCTGCCCGTTGTGGCGAAGGAAGCGATGAAGTAGCGCTGGAACACGAGCAGCACGGCCATCGGCAACAGCGCAGTGAACACGGCGCCGCCAAACATCTGGCCGTAATCCACGTCGTATTGGCCGGCGAAGCTTGCGATCGCCACCGAGGCAACGTGATAGTCCGGGTCGGGTGCGATCAGCAGCGGCCACAGATAGGCCTGCCACTGGAAGACGAACAGGATCAGGGCAGCTCCGATCAACGCTGGCTTCGACAGCGGCACGTAGATCCGCGTGAAAATGCCAAACCACCCAAGGCCGTCCACCATGGCGGCTTCCGCGAGTTCGCGCGGGATGCCCAGGAAGAATTGACGCAGCAGGAATACCGCTAGGCCATTACCGATGCCAGGCAGGATCAGCCCTGCATAGGAGTTTTGCAGATTGAAGTCGCGAAACACCTGGGCAAGCGGCACTGCGATCGAGTCGAACGGGATGAGGAAGCTGATGATCATCGCGGCGAAAACCACGCCGCGGCCGCGATAGCGCAGCGCGGCCAACGCAAACGCTGCCATCGAGCAGATCACGAGCCCGAGCGCGACCGTGATGGCGGTGACCAGCGCGGAATTGAGCATTGCCCGAGCGAAAGGGCCACTCCACAGCGCGACCAGGTTCTGAAACGTAACCTCTGTCGGCACGAAGGTGTGGATGCTAAGCGGCGACAGGTAACGGAAGATCTCCGCGCTCGGGCGGAGCGCGCTGATCGCCGCCCAGATCAGCGGCAGCATGGCGGCCGCGGCAGCGCCGACTGCGATGATCAGCAGGCTAATCGTGTGCTTCTGTCTCATTCCGATTTCGCACCCGTCATCAGGCGGAACTGAATTGCGACGATGACGATCACGATCGCGACCAGGATCCCGGTTTCGGCCGCTGCGCCGCGCATGTCCGCCGACAGGAAACCGCGCGTGTAGATATCGTTCATGATGAGATTGGTAGATCCCTGCGGACCGCCCTTGGTGAGGATCTGGACCGGGGCGAAGACCAGGAAGTTCGCGACTGTGTCGGCGACCAGAACGAACGTCAGGGGACGGCGCAGCTGGGGCAGGGTGATGTAGCGGAATTGCTGCCAAGGCGTTGCGCCGTCGATGACCGCGGCCTCGTACAGCGCTACCGGAATCTCCTTGAGCCCGGCGAGCAGGAACGTCGTCCAGTAGCCGACGCCGATCCAGCTGACGATAAGGATGATGGTGTAGAGCGCCTGGCCCGGCGTTGTCAGGAAGCCCTGCGGCGGCAGGCCGATGGTCGCGAGCAGTGCGTTCGCCGGACCATCGGGCCTGAAAACGACGCCCATGATGATGGCCGAGACGCTCTGCGGCACGGCAACCGGCAGGAGGATCAACGTGCGCCACAGCGCGCCGGCGGGAAGGACGCGGTGCAGCACGAGCGCGAGACCGAGCGCGCAGGCGATCTGAAAGGGATTGACCACCAGCGAAAACAGAAGCGTCGCCGCGAGGGCATCATGAAATGACGGATCGGAAAACAGGAAGGCATAGTTGGCCAATCCGAACTTGCCCGCGCTCCCGACCTGAAACGACTGCCACAGCGCAAGTCCGGTTGGCCAGATGCGCAGCATCAGGACGGCAACCAGCGCCGGCGCGAGGAAGATCGCGGCGACCAGGCCCTCGCTGATATCGCCGCGCGCACGGACCGATTCCTTGCGGGTCACTTCTGCTGCGTCGCTGGGAGCAAGAACTGTCATCATTCCAATCGGGAGAATGCCGCCTTCAATGCCGCTTCGGCGCGCTCCAGGGACGGCTTGGCTTCAGCACCGTTGCGGATGTCGCTGTACATCCGGTTCATGGTTTCCTCGAACACCACATAGCCGATGGTGCGCGGCCGGCTCACGGCGGTGTTGGCCAGTTCATAGCTGATGATGCTGGCAAAGGGCGCGGTGTTTTCACCGCCGGCCTCGGACTCGCGCTTGAGATACGCCGCGAAGGCCGCCTTGTTCGCCGGCGGCTGGGGCGCGATCGTGCTCGCCAGCAACGAACCGTCGCTGTCCAGCGTCAGGAACTTGGCAAACTTCGTCGCTGCGTCCTTTTGGGCGCTCTTGGGATTGATTCCGATGGTCCAGGAGCCGGTTGGTGTCACTGGTTTGCCGCCGGCGAAATAGGGCATTGGGGCGATGCCAAAATTGAGCTCCTTGGCTAAACGGAACACCCGGGCGTGCCAGACGCCCGCCACCATGTAAGCCACCTGTCCGGACGAGAAGAGCGCAGGCATCTGCTCGTAGGCGACGCCTCGCGGCGCGAGAGCGCTGGCATAGAGGTCCCGATACCATTCGGTCGTCTTGGCCCAACCATCAGAAGTAAGAGCGGGCGTGAGCAGACCCTCGCCAGTCAGGCCGGGCCCGTAACCGCGCGATTCATAGAGCGGTTGAAGCTCGTAGTAGCGGTCGTTCTGGTCGAAAGCGAAGCCCCATTTGGCGCCGGCCTTCTGCGCCGTCCGTGCGTTGCCCAGGAGATCTTCCCAGGTGAGGCGCTTGGCGGGATCGGCATCAGGTGCTGGCAGGCCCGCCTTCTTTAGCAGATCGGCGTTGTAGTAGAGGAACTGCGACGTGGTCCAGAACGGCAAGGTCCAGAGCTTGTCCCGGAACGCCGTGCCCTTGATGGCGGCGGGCGCTGATGCCGCTTCGATTTCCGCACGCGTCGCCGTCAGGTCAGTGAGAAATCCCTTGTGGGCGTAAGCCGGCACGCGCGGCTCGTCGACCGTATAGACGTCGACGCTGGTGTCGCCGGCGCCGAGGCGGGCCTGGATCTGCGCGTTGAGCTGGTCGAAAGGAACGTTCTGCGACTGGACCTTGATTCCGGGATTGGCCTTCTCGAATGCCGCGATCACGGCATCGAAGGCGCCGGGCTTCTGGGACGAGAGGAATCCGATCCGGACATCCTGGCCGAGGGCGAAGCGCGAAACGAGCGGCGTGGCCAGCAGGCCGGAGCCGAGCACCAATGCGTGGCGGCGTGTGATCTTGACCATGAGATTCCTCCTGTGCTGCTGGACGACCCGCCCCTCGAGCCCGGTACAACCGGTCCAGTCTTTTGTTTACATGTTTACATCATAAGCGCCAAGCAGTCAAACTTGTCAACCTTTGACCGCGCCGGCCGCCATGCCGGCCACGAAGTAGCGGCTGCAAAAGGCGAACAGGACGAACAAGGGGATCACGATCAGCGTAGCGCCCGCCATCACCTCGCCCCAGCGCATGTCGACACCGGCGAGCAGGGACGCGAGACCGACCGGCAGCGTCTTGTTGGTGTCGCTCGACAGCAGCACCAGGCCGAACGTGTAGTCGGTCCAGGACAGCAGGAACGAAAAGATCGCGACGGTCGTCAGTCCTGGCAGCGACAGCGGCAAAATCACGCGCACGAAAGCCCCGAGACGCGAACAGCCATCGACCATCGCAGCTTCCTCGAGCTCGAACGGCATCGCCTTCAGGAAGCCCCACAGGAACCACACGGCAAGGGGCAGGGTCATGGTAAAATGGGCGACCACGAGGGACGGCAGCCGGTCCACCAGATTCAGCGCCGCGAAAATCGAGGTGAGCGGAATCGCCAGCAGCAGCGGCGGAAACATGTACGCATAGAGCATCGTTCCGATGATGGCCTTCTTGCCGCGGACCTTGAAGCGCGAGACGGCGTAGGCCACCATGATCGAAACAACCAGCGTGACGATCACCGTCGCAGTGGCTACGACGACGCTGTTCCAGAACTGCAGCGCGAAATCTGTGCGGCGGATCAGCGTGCGGTAATATTCCAGCGTGACCGAGGTCGGCAATAGCGAGCGCGAGGTGTAGAACACGGCCGGCTCGCGAAAGCTGCAGATGATCATGTAATAGATCGGAAACCCCGAATAGATCGCCAGCAGCAGCGCCAGAAGGTATTGCCCGGTCCTGACAAAAAGCACGCGTCGAGGCGAATTCAGCCCGGTCCTGGCGATAGGTATGCGTTTGCGCGAATACATAAATGCCTCACATCTCGATCGGGAAGCGGCGGAAGAAAGCGCCGAGCGCCAGTGTGAGTAGTAGCAGCGACACCGTGGCGACCGCCGCGCCGCCACCAATGTCGTAGAGCCGAAACGCCATGTGATAGGAGAGGACGGGCAGATGCTCCGTGGCGCCGAGCGGTCCGCCCTGCGTCATCAGCCAGATCACGTCGAACTTGTTGAACATCCAGATCGCGCGCAGCAGAACGACCACGACAAGGACGTCGCGGATCGCGGGAAGCGTCACGTAGCGAAAGCGCTGCAGGGGGCCGGCGCCATCGACGCGCGCGGCGGCATAGAGATCATCGGGAATGGTCTGCAGCGCCGCCAGCACGCAAATCGTGACGAAGGGCGTCCACATCCAAACGCTGATCGCGACCACAGTGGCGAACGCAGCAGAGCTCGAATCGGACCAGACAAAACCGGTGATACCCAGCGCCTTCAGCCAGTGGGTGACGATTCCGACATTGCCATCCAGCATCCATTGGAAGCTGATCGCGACCACAACGGTTGGGAGGATGTAGGGCAGGATGGCGATCGCCCGGAACAGCGATTGCCCCCGGATCGGCGCGTGCAGGACCAGAGCCGAGGCGATTCCCAGGACCACCTGAAGCGCAACGCTCACCGTCGCATATAACGTCCCGGTCCAGAGGTCGCGCCAGAATTCCGGCACCGCAAGGATGCGCCGATAATTGGCAAAGCCAATCCACTTGCCCGCGGCCACGAAGGAGTTGATCGACTGGAAGCTGAGCAGGATCGCCTGTGCCGCCGGCAAAACGATAAACACCGCCGTGACTGCAAGGCCAAGCAGCAAAAAGACCCTAACGGTGGCGTCTGGCTTCACGGGCTGGTTCCGGCCGTCGGAACGGCATGAGGCAGATGGAGCCGCGCCGTCGACAGCGACGGCGCGGCGGGACTGGCGCTTGCCACTGCTAATCCGCGGTGGCGCGGCGCATTTTCTCGCCGGCGATACCGACCGCCTCGGCCGCCGGCATTTTCTTCAGCGTGGCGTTCTGCAGCATCTCGTTGAAGGCCAGGGACTCGAACACCTTGGCCGCCTTGAGATTGGCGCTCGGCCCTTGCGTGTCGATCGAGGTAATCATCACATCGGGGCGGGTCAGGAAACCGCGCATCTCCGCGACCAGGTCGGCATATTTTTGCAGCATCGGATGGCTCCGCCAGCGCGGATCGTCATAGACATCGAGCCGGCAAGGCTGTTGGTGCACCGGTGCGGCATGCAGCCAGTCGATATACTTTTCCTTGGCGAACCAGGTCATGAACTTCATGGCTTCCTCGGCGCGCGGCGTGGTCAGGACTACGAAGCCGTCATAGCCGTGGGTGACCTCCTTCTGCTTGCCGGTGCTGTCCATGTAGGGAAAGGCGCCGACCTGTGCGGCGATCTGCGGCGCCTTGTCGTCGAGCACCTCGATCATGCGCCCGGAATAGGGAGCATGGGCCACCTGCGAGCTAGAGAACAGGCCCAGCGACTGCGCCCAGCTCGCCTGGGCCATACCGGCGGGCATGGTTGGGTAGATCGATGTGAAATACTCGAGCGCCGCGATCGCCTTCTTGCCGTTGTCGCCCTTGTCGAACACGACCTCAAGCTTGTCGCTCAGGAACTGGACGCCTTCGGCGAAATGGAAACCGGTGGACATCCACTGGGTCGCACCGGTGTTGCCGGTGGGGTGGAAGCACCCGGCGATCTCGCCGCTCTTCAGCTTTTCGGCATTCTCGCGATATTCCGCCCAGTTGTTCGGGATCTTGAGTCCCTTCGCCTGGTACAAGTCCTTGCGGTAGTAAATCATGCAGAAATTGTAGTCATGGGGCAGCCAGTACTTGTTTCCCTTGTAGGGAAACAGGATTTTCGGCCCCCACTGGTACTGGTCCACGAGCTCGTTCATCGGAACGAGCAAATTCTGGTCGGCGAGGAGGATGACGTCGCCGATGAAGCCGAGCGCGGCGATGTCGTAAGGAGAGCCGGAGCGCATCGCGCTCGACAGCTTCGGATATTCATCGGCGGGCGCTACATTGTCGAAGACGACCGTTACGCCGGTCTTCTCCTTGTAGGCGGCCACGATCTTCTTGAGCGCCTCGATGCTTCCGATCGCGGTCTCCGTGTTCATCAGTCGCAGCGTCACATTGCCTTGCGCCCGGATGGACGGCGCATAGAGCGCGCCGGCGGCCCCCGCCGATGCGGCTAGAAAGGACCGGCGCGATAGCTTGGCGGCCGGACGTGGAGATCTGGTCATGGTGGCCTTCCTTTGCTTCCTCGTTGAATTATCGTTGCAGATGGTGCCGATCAGGCGGCACGGATGCTGCGGCCAGTGTCGGCGTCGAAGAGATGCGCGAACTCTGGCACCGGAGCGATCCGGATTGTGTCGCCGGGCTTGGCCCTGATCCGCTCGCGAAAGACGCAGACCACGGGTGTGGATCCGAGCGTGGCCATGACGTGCGTTTCCGAGCCGGTCGGCTCGACCACTGAGACCTCCGCCGGCAGCCCGTTGTCGGAGAGCGTGAAATGTTCGGGCCGCGCACCGTAGACCGCGGCGCGTCCACTGCTGTTCGCTGGGATTTGGCTGAGGGGAAGCCGGACTCCGTCGGCCGCTTCAAAGGCGCCGCCGTTCACCTTGCCCCGGATCTGATTCATCGCGGGTGAGCCGATGAAGCCGGCAACGAACAAATTGGCGGGCCGATCGTAGAGCTCCAGCGGCGAGCCGATCTGCTCGACCACACCGTCGCGCATGACCACAATCTTGTCTGCCATCGTCATCGCCTCGATCTGATCGTGCGTGACGTAGACTGTTGTCGTCTTGAGTTTCTGGTGCAGGGCCTTGATCTCGGCGCGCATCGCCACCCGCAACTTGGCATCGAGGTTGGACAGCGGCTCGTCGAACAGGAACACCTGCGGAGCCCGCACGATGGCCCGGCCCATGGCAACGCGCTGCCGCTGGCCGCCGGACAGCTGGCGTGGGTAACGATCCAACAATTGCTGGAGTCCTAATACCTCGGCCGCGCGATCCACCCGGACGCCGATGTTCGGTCTCGGCATCTTTCTGAGCTTCAGTGAGAAGCCCATGTTGTCTGCGACCTTCATATGCGGATAGAGAGCGTAATTCTGGAACACCATCGCGATGTCGCGGTCCTTCGGGGCGAGGTCGTTGACGACCCTGCTGCCGATCCTGATTTCGCCCGCGCTGATGCCTTCGAGTCCGGCGAGCATGCGCAACAGAGTGGACTTGCCGCAGCCGGACGGGCCGACAAGGACGACGAATTCGCCATTCGCGATATCGATGTCGATGCCCTTGAGCACATCGAGAGTGCCGAAGCGTTTCCTCAAGCCGTTGATCGTGACCGGCGCCATTCGTTTTCCCTGATTATGATTGCGGAGTCTGACGGGACCGATTGCCGGCGCGACGGACTCTGTTCTGCTTATCGGGACAACTTCGACTAGTTGTTATCCGGAAATGTTACAAATCTTTGGATAACTCCCTAGAGCATGTCAATATGCCAATCGTCACAAGCATCGTCTGGTCGGGTCGCGCCAGCCGCCTTGGGAGAATTTCCTGCGCGAACGCAGTGGGATAACTGAAAAATTGTGGTGAGTGACTTGATTTTACAAGTTTGTTGACATCTTTACCGGAGTGGCTTAGGTGGACAAGAAAGGGAGCTCGGGGCTTCGGAGGTCTCGCCCCGAAGGGCTGCGAATGATCGCGCTGGGGCCGCCGTTTGGAAACCGATCGGAGAATGTCTATGCGGCTCGGATGCATCTTTCTCGCTCCCCAATCCCTTGCGGAGCTCGACGTGCTGGTCGAGACCCTCGATGTCTACGGACTGTCGGCGATCATCGGGCCCAAAACGTTCGGCGAATTCACTGAGGACGAGGCGTACGCTTATGGCGAGCGGACCCGAGACCTTGGTCTTGTGATCGGCGAGACAGGTCTATGGGAAAATTTCCTGACCGACGACAAGGAGCTGCGCGCGGATCGGATCGAGCGGTTCCGCAAGCTGTTGCGCAACGCCGACATTGCCGGCGTGCGCTCGGCCAACACGCTGGTCGGAACCAAGCATCCGTCGGATCGGCCGCTGTTCCCCCACGCCTACAACTTCACCCGGGAGTGCCGTGCCGAATTTCGCGAAATCGTACTCCGTATCCTGGACGGCCTCGAGCTCAAGAACACCAAATACGGGATCGAGCCCTGGTACACGACGTTCTTTTATCAGCCGGAGGACATCAAGGAGTTCATTGTATCGGTTGGCCATCCGCGCTTCGGTCTACACATGGATCAAGGCAACATGATCTCCCACGCCAGCTTTTATAATACGACCGCCATGATCGAGCGCACCTTCGCGCTGCTGAAGGATGATGTCGTCTCGGTCCACATCAAGGACATCCAGTGGGAGGGAGCGCATTTCGGCCTGCGCTGGAACGAGGTGCCGCTGGGCGAGGGCACAATGGATATCGCCACCTATGTGCGTCACATCGCGACGCTCGACGCCGACATGACCTGTTATCTCGAGCATTTCTACGAGGAGCGCGATTACGCCCTGAATTTCGCCCGTCTGCATCACATCGCGCGCGGCGCCGGACTGTCGTTCCTGCCGCGCGAGCCGCTTGAAGGGAAGCGGATCGTGACCGGAAAATTCCCGAAGCCCTGACGGGCGGCTTTCAGGCGCGGCCTGGAAAAGTTTCGGTTGCGGCGCTGCTGTCGCTGTCGACCTTAAGGAGAAGAAAATGGACCTGCGACTTGGCATCGTCGGCTGCGGCCGCATTTCTCACGCCCACGGCATTGCCGCCCAGCGCATCGGCAAGGGACTGCGCTTCTCGGCCTGTGCCGACGTGAACGAAGACGCTGCGCGCAGTTTTGCGACCTCCTATGGCAGCAATTCCTTCTTCACCGATTACAAGGAGATGCTAAAGAAAGAGCAGCTCGATGCGGTTGTGTTCGCGACCTGGCCGGCGCAGCACCGCGAGCAGCTCGAGACCGCCATCAAGTCAGGCGCGCGCTTCATCCTGTGCGAAAAAGCACTCGCTCTGACGGGCGAGGAGGCGGTCGAGATCTACGACCTTGCCAAGAAGGCCGGCGTAACCATCGTCGAAGGCTTCATGTACACGCACCACCCCGTAATCGCCAGACTCGACGAATTGGTGAAGCGCGAGGTTAGCGGCACGGTCGATTCGGTGCGGGCGAGTTTCCACATGTATTTGCCGGAGCCCGACGGCAGCCAGCAGCTCACCTGGCGCCAGCGGAAGGAGACCGGCGGTTCGGTGCCATACGACCGGACCTGCTATCCCGTGAATATCTGCGCGCGCTATGCCCACGCATTGCCGGTCAAGGTCGCCGCGACCGCAACGGTTAGCGAGAAGCTCGGTACCGTCACGCGTCTTTACGGCGAAGTGACGTACGAGAACGGCCGCGTGGCGCTGATCGAAAGCAGCAACGGCGCGGTGTTCGGCCAGGAGGTGCAGGTTACCTGCTCGAACCGCATTTACCGTCTTGCCACACCGTTCACGATGCCTGGTGACGGCACCATCGTCGAAATCGAGGCCCTGAAGTTCTCGCACATCTGCGAGCATGTCCACACCGTCAAATCGCCGCTGCCGGTCCAGGATGATCTGCCGTCGTTCCTCGCGTACGGCCCGCAGCTGGAAAACTTTGCGAAAGCGGTCTCGGGCGAGGCGAAGAATTCAAGGCCACTATTGGTAGAGTCGGTGGTGAACAGCTTCACGCTCGATGGCCTGGTTCGAGCCGGGCTTGAGGAGCGGGTGGTGAAAATCGAAATTCCGGAGCACATCAAGAAGGACTGGCGCGAGGCGAAGGAAGCAGGACGTGTGTAACGACTCTCTCGACGGCCGCGTTGCACCCCGGAGGTGGCCATGACGGTACCCGGCCGGCCAGCCGTGGTCATCGCAGCCACGCTGGATACAAAAAGCACCGAGGTCGCATTCGTCAGACGCGAGTTCGAGCGGCGGGGCATGGCCGTCACTGTGATCGATTGCGGCATCCTCGGCGAACCCGGAACGGAGGCGACCTTCACGCGTGCCGCCGTTGCTCGGGCTGGCGGCGGGGACATCGCGGCGATGCGCGCCTCGCGCGACCGGGCAAGCGCCATCCCGACCATGATCCGCGGTCTGGAGGCCATTCTGCTTGATCTGCAGGGCAAGGCGCAGATTGCCGGATATTTTGGCCTGGGTGGCGGGACCAACGCCGCGCTTGCATCGGCTGCGTTCGCGTTGCTTCCTTTTGGTCAGCCGAAGATGCTCGTGTCGACGGTGGCCTGCGGCAATACCCGACCGTTCATCGGCATGAAGGACGTAGTGCTCGTCCACTCCGTCGTCGACGTTCTCGGCCTCAATGCATTCCTCGAGGATGTTCTGGCGAGAGCGGTTAGCGCGTTCTGCGCTATGTTGGACTCGCCAGCGGAAAAACCGGAGCGCGCCAGCCGTGTCTGCATTGGCATGACGACCTTTGGCTCGACCACCGAAGGCGCGACGATCGCGCACGATACTCTTGTCGGGACCTACGACATCCTCTCGTTTCACGCCCGCGGTATCGGCGGCGAAGCGATGGAGGCATTCGTGCGGGAAGGGCGCGTCCATGCCGTACTCGATCTGACCACGACGGAAGTTGCCGATGAGCTCGTCGGCGGGATCTGCAGCGCGGGACCCAATCGGCTGTCGGCGGCCTCTGAGATGGGCGTGCCGCAAGTCGTGCTGCCCGGCGCCATCGATATGGTCAACTTCGGTCCGCCCGCTACAGTGCCCGAGCGGTTCAAGCACCGCACCTTCACCTCCCATACGCCGCACGCCACGCTGATGCGGACCACGGCGGATGAAAATGTCGCGATCGCCGAATTCATCGCGGCGAAGCTCAATCGCGCCAAAGGCCCGGCGGCGGTGGTGCTGCCGCTCCGAGGCTTTTCGGCCTACGACATCGCGGGCGGCCCGTTCTTCGATCCGGATGCCGATGCCGCCTTCTGTGCAGCACTCACGGCGAGGCTCGATCCGGCCATTCCAGTCGAGCGCGTCGATGCGCACATCAACGAACGCGTCGTGATCGACCGCGCCACGCGACTCCTGACCAACATGATTTCCCGTTCGAACCGCGTCGAGGCACCATGAGCCGCAGATTCAAGCGAACCGAAGTTCTCGACCGTCTCAACAAGCAGATCGGGGCCAGCCGATCCATCCTCGTCGTCGGCGCCGGCAATGGGCTCGTCGCGCGCTGCGCCGAGGACGCGGGCGCCGATATCATCGTGGTCTACAATTCCGGCTATTTTCGCCTCAACGGCCATCCCAGCATGCTGGGCAATCTTCCGATCGGCAACGCCAACGAGATCATGCTTGAGCTCGGCGGAAGGTCGGTGATTCCGGTTACCCGGGACGTTCCGGTGGTCGGCGGTGTTTACGGCGTTGATCCGACCCGGGACATGGGGCTGCTGTTCGAGGACATGCGCCGCGCCGGCTTCTCCGGCGTGATCAATTTCCCGACGGTGGGCCGGATCGACGGGCAATACCGCCGCGACCTCGAGGCCGCCGGTCTCGGCTTCGCGCGTGAGGTCGAGATGATCCGTCGGGCGCGTGCCGAGGACATGTTGACGATGTCCTATGTCTACACGCCTGAGGATGCGGTGCGCATGGTGGAGGCGGGCTGCGACCTAATCGTCGGTCATTGCGGGCTGACTGCAGGCGGCGATGTCGGCTCGACCAATGCGATGGCGCTCGAGAAGGCGTTCAACGTGCTGAACGGCATCTTCGATGCTGTGCGGAAGGTCAATCCGAACGTCGTCCTGCTGTCGCATGGCGGCCCGTTGTCGAGCATGGCCGATGCCGAGCTGGCCAATCTCAAGACCGGTGCGGTCGGGTTCGTGGCGGCCTCGAGCATTGAGCGCATCCCGATCGAGCAGGCGCTCAAGGACGCGTGCCGCGGCTTCAAGGGCATCAAGGTCGCCGATGCCGGCGCGAGGCTTCGGGCCTAGTCCATCGCATCGAGGAGACACCATGAAAAAAGTCATATTCGATCATACCGGCTTCATCACGCCATCGCTCGAGGGGTCGGTTCGATTCTGGTCGGAAGTGATGGGCTTTGACCCGATGCCCAGCGTCGAGCGCAAGGGCGATTGGGTCGCGCCCTTCACGGGGGTTGACGGTGCGGAGCTCAAGATTGCGCACTTGTTCGGTCATGGAACGCACCTCGAGTTCATCGAGTTCGGCGCGGCCGGCGGCGCGTCCGGCGAGCCGAGGGCCAACGACTGCGGCACCGGGCATGTGTGCTTCAAGGTGCAGGACCTCGATGCCACAGTCGAGCGCATCCTCGCGGGCGGCGGCAAGCTTGCCGGCCGTATCACGGAAATCACCGAGGGCCCGGCCGCAGGAATCCGCGGCCTCTATCTGCGCGACCCCTACGGCGTGCTGATCGAGCTCCTTGAATCGAAGTAGCGCCGGCGTGCGGGCGGGCCAATGACCACCATTCTCTATCCGGAAGCGGCGTTTACTGACGCGGCCTTCGAGCGCGAACTGTTCGGGCCGGACGTCGAGATCATCCGCCGCGACGTCGGACAGCTCGCCGAACTGGATGATACCGATTGTGCGCGCACGGACGGATTGATGTTGTTCCGGCACTTCTTCCCGGCCGAACAAATGGTGCGCTTTCCGAAGCTGAAGGTTGTGGTCAGGATGGGCGTCGGTTACGACCGCATCGATCGTGCCGAGGCAGCGCGGCGGCGCATCACAGTGTGCAATTGCCCGGACTACGGCACGACGGAGGTCGCCGACCATGCGGTCGCGCTCGCGCTGACGCTTCGTCGCGGGGTGCTGCTGCATCATGAGGCGCAGCGGCGCGCAGCGGCCTGGAAGCCGATCGATGATCCCCTGGTGCGCCGCCTGTCCTCATTGACCGTTGGCATCGTCGGGCTTGGGAGAATCGGCACCGCCGCCGCGTTGCGCTTCAAGGCCCTCGGCTGCCGGGTCATATTCTTCGATCCGCACCTGCCCAACGGGATCGAGCTTGCGCTCGGCGTGTCGCGGGTGGCTAGCTTGCCGGATCTGCTTCGTCAGGCCGACATCCTCTCGCTGCATGTGCCGCTGACGCGCGAGACGCGCGGTATAATTGGGCCGCAGGAGATCGCAATACTGCCGAACGGTGCGATCGTCGTGAATACGGCGCGCGGCCCGGTGCTGGATCTCGATGCGGTTGAGGCGGCGCTCCGCACCGGCCGGCTCGCCGGCGCGGGTCTCGATGTCCTGCCGATCGAGCCGCCGGTCGAGCCGATATCCGGATTGCTGCGCGCCTATCGCGCCCACGAGCCATGGTTAGAGGGGCGATTCATCGTCACCCCGCACAGCGCTTTCGCCTCTCCGGAAGCTTACGAGGACATCAAGCGCAAATCGGCCGAAACGATGCGGGCGGTGCTGATCGACAACCGGCCACAAAACGTAGTCCCGCCGGAAGCAGACTGAGGATCACCGCATTGACGTCGGTTGCCTCCGACGGCACTCCACCGCGTTTTGGCTGACGGAGTACCGCGTCGAACCATAGCGTGCAGAAGAGCTGAAGCTGCCTGAGCCGCAGCCTCCACTTGAGGTCGCCCGCCATCGGCGTTGTGCTACCGGATCGAGTTTGATCGAACGAGGCTACGATCTAGACTGCATCATCGACGAAGACTTCTATGAGTTCCGGTGCGCGGCGCTCGATCGCCGCCGATAGAATGTCCCGAAACTGGTCGCCTTCGTTGACGCGAGTGGCGCGGATACCAAGCGACCGGGCGAGGCCCGTGAAGTCGACGGATGGCTCACGAAAGTCCATACCGACAAAGTGGTTCGTTCCGTGGAACGCCTGCAGGCGCTGCTTGATAATCCGATATCCTCCATTGTTGAGCAGTACGACAGTGAGCGGCAGGTTGTGGTGCGCGGCTGTCCAAAGGGATTGGATCGAGTACATCGCACTTCCGTCTCCCGAGTAGCAAACTACGGGTCTTTCGGGATTTGCAAAACTGGCGCCGACGGATGCCGGCAGGCCCCAGCCGATGCCTCCGGACGCCATTTGATGGTAGCCGTATCGGTCGCGGTGAGCCCGCAGAGCGGACATGTAGCGGGAAGAGGTCAGGCCTTCGTCGACAAGGATCGCGTTCGGGGGAAGGCTGTTGATGACTTGCAACGCTATCCAATCGGGATCGATCGGAATGGCCCCATTCTTTTGCAAGATTTCCCGCTCGAGCCTATGGCGGTTTGCCGACCAGTTTTTTTGCTTCAGGCTTTCGATGCGGTCCGAGGCGAGCTTCGCCAAAGAAGGACCTCCTGCGGATTCGATAGCGGGAACAAGAACGCGCAAGGTTTCCCGTACATCGGCCTTGAGAGCGATCTCGGCGGCAAAATTCTTCGCGAGATCGTTGTCCACCAGTCCGACCTGCACGATCGGAATTCCCCGTGGCAGGGGCTCATGGGCGCTATAGACCGACATGCGAACAGGATCTGAACCGAGCACGATAAGGAGATCGTAAGCCCCAAGGATTTTGCTCGTTTGCTGTTGGTCGCGCGGCAACGCACCCATGAAGCATGGATGATCGGAGATGAAATGCGTGCCATAAGCGATAGTCTGCTGATAAGCCGGACAGCCGAGCCGCGAGGCGAGAAGGGCCGCTTCGTCGAGCGCGTCGCTTTTGACGATCTCGTCGCCGACCACCAGGACCGGACGCCGCGCGGATAGGATTCGGTCGACGAGTGCATCGAGTGCCTCCCTCGACGGGGCGACCCGCGTATCGACGCGCGTCGACCGACCGAGCTCGATGTCGGCCTCTGCATTCAGAATGTCGCCAGGTAGAGAAATGAAGACCGGTCCGGTCGGTGGCGTCGTGGCGATCTTGGCGGCCCGCCGGACGATACGCGGAAGGTCCTCCAGTCGCGTTACCTCTACCGCCCATTTGACCAGAGGTTCGGCCATTTGAACCAGCGGACCGTAGAGAAGCGGCTCCATAAGACCGTGACCCTGTTCCTGCTGGCCGGCAGTAAGTATCATTGGTGTGCCGGTGAACCTGGCATTGTAGAGCGAACCCATGGCGTTACCGAGACCGGGAGCGACGTGAACGTTGCAAGCGACGAGTTTCCCCGAGGCACGGCTGAAGCCATCGGCCATCGCCACGACCAGGCTTTCCTGCATCGCCATCACGTAGGTCAACTCCGGATGGTCCTTCAGAGCGTGCATGACCGGCAATTCGGTGGTCCCTGGATTGCCGAACAGATGCGTAATCCCTTCATCCTTCAGCAGGGACAGGAAGGCTGAGCGGCCGGTTGTGCGAGTCATGATCCTGGTTCTTTCTGCTCTGGCCTGCCGCAATGCATCGCTATCGATGCAAAAAGTCGACGAACAGCAGGCGAAAAAAGAGCCCCGGCTTCTTCAAGACGGGGCCCAAGTCTGGGAGGAAAGACGCGCTACTTGCCGAGCCAGACCTTCGGCGCCATCTCGGCGACCCGGGCGGCGCGGGATTCGACTTCGGCCTGGGTGATGCTGCTGACCGGGTGGTCGATGACCACCGGAATCAAGCCTTCCATGCCGATCGCGGTCCGGGTGAGCACGGTCTCCTTCTCGAACTCCGTGGTGATGATTGCCGCGGAGGGGATGCCGAGCTTCTCGAGCGCCACCGAATCCCGGATGCAGCAGGAGCAGCAGGATCCGCAGTCGCCGATCGCGGTCAGGACCAGATCATTGTTGGCGGCGATTTCGGCGATCAGTTCGGGCTCGGCGTCCTTCGAGAAGGAGCCCTTCACATAGTAGTTCACCTTGCCGAACTTGATGCTCTTCTCGAGCGTCGCCGTGGACGCCCTCAGGACCTTGTTGGCGTTCCACTTCGAATTGTCGAGAATCGCCAGGCGAAGACCGTCCAGGCTCTTCGGGCGGGCCGCGATCGGCGTATTCGCCGATTCCACGACGCCACGCGGGTCGAACACCGTTACCGAATTCGCGTCAGTTACCTTCATCAACATGTCAGTTTCCTCTGCTTTCGTTAGAGCGCGCAAGCGCCGTCGGCGCATCCGTCGTCGGCCGGACCGGCAGCGGAATTGATCGGCTTGAGCACCGGCGTGCTCATGTGACCCCAGCCGGGAATGAAGGCCGAGAAACGTCCGGCGTGTCCGCCCATGATGAACAGGTGGATGTTGTCGGCGGAGGGCACGATCGGAATGCGGGTGTCGGGATCGCGCTTCAGCCACTTGGGCAGGTTGCGGTTGTAGACCTTGCCGTAGCGGTGGTCGCGGGAGATCAAGCGGAACGCGTTGCCCGAATTCATCCAGAGGTAATGGCGGATGTCGGAGCGGGTCCAGCCGGCCTTCGCGATCGTCTTCGCATGTTCGAGACCGAGCACGACGGTGCAGTGTCCGCCCAGGACGGCGGAGTTCGAGGCGATGGTGCTCATCGCCGAACACATCGTGTCGAGGATGCCTTCCGGGTCGTTGCACTGGTGGTCGGTCACGCTATGGGGCGCTTCGGCTGCGATCGCGAACACGGTCGAATCCATGGCGCTGTAGCCGTGCTCCACGTGGTACGGAGCGAACGGGCTGTCGAGCTCGTTCTCCGCGACGCAGTAGCTGTACTTGCCCGGGTGACCGAGCGTGCTCTTGTCGAAATCCGGCGGCCATCCGCCGCCGACGTTCAGCATAATCAGACGGACGGCCCGGCCGATGGTCGCGTTGGCGCGATTTCCGGATCCGAAAGCGTTCGGGCCGCCGTTCATGCCGACTTCCGCGGCGAGCGGTCCGTTGACAATGATGAGCGGAGAGGCGACGTGGGTGGTCGCCTGTACGCCGTTGAGATTGAAGGCGCGGTCGGTGAGCGCCAGCATGGCGGCGCGGACGATCGGCGCGTATTCGGGACGGCAGCCGGCCATCACCACATTGATGGCGAGTATCTCGCGGGTCAGGGCACCCCAGCGCGGCGCCACCTTGCATTCGACGAACTGCGGGTCGCCGCCGAGCGCGGTCACGACCGCGTCGATCTTTTCCTGGGTGGGCGGGACGACGGGAAGTCCATCCGACCATCCGCGTTCGTAGTAGAGTTCGATGAGATCCGTGCTGGTCGGTACCCGCTCGATTGCGGCCGCGCCGACCTGTTCCAATGTCTCAAGTGCCATTATCTCGCTCCGGCTGTTTCAACCCGGAGTCACCCTATGCCCAATCCATTATATGCCAAGGAAATCCTGATAGCCGGGATTAATACAGAAATCGCATAAGTGGGTGCCGCGGGCACTACCGAAGCGTCTTGTTCCAGTTCGTCCGCAGGAGCGACATCAGACCTGACGCGGCTGGTGAGGGGTCCCGTTCCTTCAAGGTGATGAGGCCAAGTTCGCGGGCAAGGGGTCTGCCCTTGATCGGCACAGCGCTCAATTCCTTACCGAGGAAGCTGGCGACGCCGCTGCGCGGAGCGATTGCCAGGCCGATGTCCGCCCGCACGAAGCCGAGCATAGTCGCGAATTGCGAGACGGTGACGACGTGATTCAACGTCAGGCCCAGAGACGAGGCCGCGCTGTCGATCACGCGCCGCGTCCTCGAATCGCTAGGAAGAGAGACGAGCGGTGCATCCTTCAGGTCCGAAAGACTGAGGGCTTTCTTCCTGGCCAAAACGTGATCGCGCGGAAGCACTACCGTGAATTCCTCCTTGCCGAGAAGTGTCGACTGGAAGGGATCCGGCAGGTCGTCGAGATAGGTTATGCCGAAGTCGGCGGCGCCGCTGCGCACGTCCTCGATGACAGTCCCGTGGACGCCGTCGCGGACATGGAGTTCGATGCCCGGATAGGCGAGGCGATATTCGGAGACCAGGCCCGGCAGCTTGCCGTTCGCGACCGACATGATCGAGGAGACGATGATCTGGCCGCGTCGCTGGTCCGCGAGCTCGCGCATGCTGCGAATGGTGATCTTCAGGTCGTTGAGCATGCGGCCCGCCACGCCCACGAATTCCTTTCCCGCCGCGGTGATCTGGACCGACCGGGTGCTGCGGTCGAACAGCTTGACACCGAGCACCTCTTCGACGTGCTTGACCGTGCGCGTCACGGCGGGCTGCGAAGTCTTGAGCAGGGCGGCGGCTGCGATGAAACTGCCATACTCGGCGAGCGCTAGCACCGTCTCGAGTTGGCGGGAAGTAAGATCGGGCAATCCTGACGTGTTCATCTCATTTATACCTATTTTGCAATTATTGATGGTATCAGAAACTCCTTGATATAACCAGCCTTTCCGCCGACCGTCGCCTCCTCGGCAATCCGGAGCGACAGATGGCCCAAGTGGAACGAGCGCCACGTCCAACGACGCATCATCCCGCATTCGCATGGGACGACCCGTTCCTGCTCGATCAGCAGCTTACCGAAGACGAGCGCATGATCCGCGACACGGCCCGGGATTACGCGCGGGAGAAGCTGCTGCGGCGCGTGACCGAGGCCTATCTGAACGAGGAGACTGACCGCGAGATCTTCCGCGAGATGGGCGCGCTCGGTCTGATCGGCGTGACCTTTCCCGAAGAGTACGGCTGCGCCGACGCAGGCTACGTGTCCTATGGGCTCGTCGCGCGCGAGATAGAACGGGTCGATTCGGGCTATCGCTCGATGAACAGCGTGCAGTCGTCGTTGGTGATGTATCCCATCTACGCCTACGGCGACGACGCGCAGCGCAAGCGCTATCTGCCAAAGCTCGCCAGCGGCGAGTGGGTCGGCTGCTTCGGTCTGACGGAACCGGATGCCGGATCGGATCCCGGCGGGATGAAGACGCGGGCCGAGAAGGTTGCCGACGGTTACCGGTTGACCGGTTCGAAGATGTGGATCTCGAACTCACCGATCGCCGACGTGTTCGTCGTCTGGGCGAAGTCGGCCGCTCACGACAATCAGATCCGCGGCTTCGTCCTGGAGACGGGAACGAAGGGTCTTTCGGCGCCGAAGATCAAGGGCAAGCTCTCGCTGCGCGCATCGATTACCGGCGAGATAGTGATGGACGGCGTGGTCGTGCCGGAAAGCGCGCTGCTGCCGAACGTCTCCGGCCTCAAGGGTCCGTTCGGTTGCCTCAATCGTGCGCGGTACGGGATTTCGTGGGGGGCGATGGGCGCCGCCGAGGATTGCCTTCATCGGGCCCGGCAGTACGTGCTCGACCGCAAGCAGTTCGGCCGGCCGCTCGCGGCCACGCAACTGATCCAGAAGAAGCTCGCCGACATGCTGACGGAGATCTCCCTCGGTCTACAGGCTTCGCTCCAGGTCGGCCGTCTGATGGATTCCGGTCAGATGGCCCCGGAGATGATCTCGGTGGTGAAGCGCAACAACTGCGGCAAGGCACTCGATATCGCTCGGGCCGCCCGCGACATGCACGGCGGCAACGGCATCTCAAGTGAATTCCAAGTCATGCGGCACGCCCAGAACCTGGAGACGGTAAACACCTACGAAGGCACCCACGACGTGCACGCGTTGATACTCGGGCGAGCGATCACCGGTATCCAAGCTTTTTCCTGAGGCGATCATGAAAGCATGTCTGGACAGTCTGCGCGTTCTCGACCTCAGCCGCATCCTCGCGGGGCCCTGGGCAACGCAGCTTCTGGCCGACCTCGGCGCCGAGGTGATCAAGATCGAAAGACCGGGCGAGGGCGATGACACCCGGGGTTGGGGTCCGCCCTTCGTCGTCGGAAAGGACGCCGGCGACGTGTTCGCCGCCTACTATCTGGCCGCCAACCGCGGCAAGAAATCCGTCACCATCGACTTCAGCAAGCCCGAGGGCCGCGATCTCGTCACCGAACTGGCGAAATCCTGCGACGTCGTCGTCGAGAACTTCAAGGTCGGCGGGCTAAAGCGCCTGGGGCTCGACTACGAAGCCCTTTCGGCCCTGAACCCGCGGTTGATCTACTGCTCGATCTCCGGGTTCGGGCAGACCGGACCTTACAAGGACAAGCCCGGCTACGACCTGCTGGTGCAGGCGATGGGCGGCCTGATGAGCATCACCGGCGCGGCGGACGGCGAGCCGATGAAGGTGGGCGTCGCAGTTGCCGACATCTTCACCGGCCTCTACGCCACGGTGGCGATCCTCGCCAGCCTCAACGAACGGCGGACGAGCGGACTGGGCCAGCACATCGATCTCGCGCTTCTCGACGTGCAGATCGCGACGCTCGCCAACGCGGGCATGAACTACCTCGCGTCCGGAAAGAAGCCGCAACGTCACGGCAACGCTCACGCGAACATCGTGCCGTATCAAGCCTTCGCGACCCGCGACGGCCACATCGTCGCGGCGGTCGGCAACGACGCGCAGTTCGCTAGGTTCGTCGCGATCCTCGGCGTTTCCGAGCTCTCTTCGGATCCGAAATTCCAGCGCAACGCCGACCGAGTGCGCAATCGCGCCGAGCTTCTATCCATCCTGATCTCGAAGATCCGGACGTGGAGCAAGGCGGAACTGTTGCGCGCGCTCGACGGCGAGAAGATTCCCGCAGGGCCGATCAACGAAATGAATGAAGTGTTTGAAGACCCGCACGTCGTCGCCAGAGGTCTGGTTGTCGAGCAGCACCTGCACGACGGCGGGGCAGCCACGAAGTTGATCGGCAATCCGATCAGATTCTCGCGCACGCCAATCGAATACGGAGGCGCGCCGCCGCGTCTGGGTGCTCACACCGAAGAGATCCTCCGCCGCGATCTATCGATGGCGGTGAGCGAAGTGAACCGGCTGGAAGAGCAAGGAATCGTCTCGAAGAACAGAGCCTAGGTCCGACGAAGAAGCGGACGGCGCGAACACGTAGAAGCGAGGAAACATGGCAAGGAATGGAATTTCACGACGCCAGGCGCTGGGTGCCATGGCGGGAGCGATGGCTCTACCGGGCCTGGCGAGAGCGCAGGCTGCTACCGAGGTACGGGTCATCATCCAGTTCGGCGTATCCTATCTGCCGCTGATGATGATCGAGGAAGAAAAGCTGCTCGGCGCGGCATTGGCCGAACAGGGCGATCCCCGCGTCGAGGTCAAATTGCAACGGGTGAGCGGTTCGAACGCCGTGAACGAGGGACTTCTGGCCGGAACGGCGGACATGGGCGTGATGGGTTCCCCGTCGCTCCTGATCCTCGCGGAAAAATCCCGCGGAGCCTTCAAGGGCCTCGCCGGCTGTTCTTCGTTCCCCATGGTGCTGAATACGGTGCTCGATCGGGTGAAGACGATCGCCGACTTCCAGCCTCAGGACCGGATCGCTCTCCCTGCGACCACGTCGCCCCAGAATCTATGCCTCCGGATGGCAGCGGAGAAGACGCTCGGCGACGCCAAGAAGCTCGACGCGAATGTCGTGAATCTGCCTCACCCCGATGCGATGGCCGCGATGCTATCCGGCACCGAGGTCTCCGCGCACTTCACGAACGCTCCGTTCGACCAATTCGAAGCCGACGACAAGCGGGTGCACCGGGTGCTCAGTTCAGAAGACGTTCTCGGCAGGGCATCAACGTTCGTGCTGCTTGCGGCGAGTACCCGTTTCGTCGACCAAAACTCGAAGGTCTCGGCAGCGATGGTCAAGGCCATGGAGGCGGCGATGCGACGGATCAAGGCGGACCCCGCTAAGGCGGCCGCGCTCTACCTCAAGCAGGAGCCGTCCAAGTCGTTGAGCCCCGAATACGTCGAAAGGATTCTCCGCGACCCCGAGAACGTGTTCAGTGTCGCCCCGGGTGGAGTGATGGCTTACGCGGACTTCATGCAGCGTACCGGCCAGCTCAAGACGAAGCCGGCCAAGTGGCAGGATCCGTTCTTCCCGTTCATTCAGGAACGGCAGGGGTCCTGAGATGAACATGATCAATCAGCCCCAGATCAAGCAGGCCTATACCGCAACCGGATCCAAGCCGGTGCTGAGCCTGAAGAACGTGACGCTCCGCTATCGGACCGACGCGAGCATCGTGACCGCGGCCTACGACGTGAGCTTCGACGTGCATCGGGGGGACCGGTTCATCCTTCTCGGAGCGTCCGGATGCGGGAAGTCCTCGCTGCTCAAGGCGGTGGGTGGCTTCCTGAAACCCGTCGCCGGCGAAATCAGGCTCGACGGCAGGACAATCGATGCGCCCGGGCCGGACCGGATGATGGTGTTCCAGGAATTCGACCAGTTGCTGCCGTGGAAGACCATTCTGCAAAACGTCGCCTATCCGATGCAGAAGTCGAAGCGATGGTCGGCGGCCGAAGTCATGGACCGGGCCAAACTCTTCACGGCCAAGGTCGGCCTCGAGAAGTTCGGCGACGCCTACCCGCACACGCTCTCGGGCGGCATGAAGCAGCGGGTCGCGATCGCCCGCGCCATGGCGATGGAGCCGAAGATACTCCTGATGGACGAGCCGTTCGCCGCGCTCGACGCGCTGACCCGCCGGAAGATGCAGGACGATCTGCTCGAACTCTGGAGCGGGACGCACTCCACCATCCTCTTCGTCACGCATTCCATCGAGGAGGCCGTGATCGTCGGGTCGCGCATCCTGGTGCTGACCCCGCACCCAGGGCAGGTACGAGCCGAGATCAATTCCCAACAATTCGCCTTCGCCGACATGGGGAGCACGGAATTCGGCAGCCTCTGCGGTCGTATCCATCACATGCTCTTCACGCCGTGCCCACGGCACCCGAAAGGAGCTTGAGACGATGGCCACGATCGAACAGACCGCGGGTCTAGCGCTCGCGCTTCCTCCAGTTCGCGACGAATTCGAATTGTCGAGCGTGATCGAGCCGTCGGCCGACGTCGAGCGTCCGCTTCCGCTCCACGAACGGATTCTCCAAAGCACCGTATTCCGCCGGCTCGTCGTCGTCGGGGTTCTGGCCGCCGTCTGGGAAGGCTACGCGACCTGGCTCGACAATCCGCTCATGATGCCGCGCCTTTCGGAGGTCGTCGTCGCACTCTTCTCATCGTTGGTTTCGGGCGGTCTCTTCGCGCGGATCCTGATGACGATGAAGGTGCTGGTGATCGGCTACACCGCCGGCATCGCCGCAGCCGGGGCGATCACGATCCTGGCTTCCACCACGCGCTTCGGCAGCGACGTGTTGTCTACGCTCACGTCGATGTTCAACCCGTTGCCGGCCGTGGCGCTGCTGCCGCTCGCGCTGTTGTGGTTCGGTCTCGGCATGGGAAGTCTGGTCTTCGTGATCGTGAACTCGGTCCTGTGGGCCGTGGCTCTCAGCACGCATACGGGCTTCCAGTCCGTCAGCGAGACGCTGCGGATGGCCGGCCGGTGCTTCGGCCTGAAGGGGCTGTCTCTCGTGGCCGAGATACTCATCCCCGCCGCGCTTCCCTCCATTCTGGCCGGCCTCAAGATCGGCTGGGCCTTCGCCTGGCGCACCCTGATTGCCGCCGAACTGGTGTTCGGCGTGAGTTCGGGACAGGGCGGTCTCGGCTGGTTCATCTACGAAAACCGCAACAACCTCGAGACGGCCAACGTCTTCGCCGGATTGCTGTGTGTGATCCTCATCGGTCTCTTCGTCGAAAGCGTCATTTTCCGCACAATCGAACGCCGGACGGTGAGGCGCTGGGGAATGCAGAAGTTCTAATCGGACAAGGACGACGACATGACTCGCGAACACAAGACAGACATCATCATCCTGGGCGCAGGTCCGGCCGGATACACGGCCGCGATCTACGCCGCCCGCGCGAGCCGCAAGCCGATCCTGATCACGGGCATGCAGCCGGGCGGCCAACTGGTCACGACGACCGATGTCGAGAACTATCCCGGTTTCGCCAACGTCATCCAGGGGCCCTGGCTGGTCGAGCAGATGCAGGCGCAGGCCGAGCACATGGGCACAAGGGTGATCTACGACCATATCGCGGAGATCGTGACCGACGTCCGTCCGTTCCGCTTGATCGGCGACAGCGGCGGCCACTATCTTTGCGACGCCTTGATCTACTCGACCGGTGCGCAGGCCAAGTGGCTCGGGATTCCCTCCGAAGAAGCCTTCCGGGGCTTCGGCGTATCGGCATGCGCCACCTGCGACGGCTTCTTCTTCCGCGACAAGCGGGTTGCGGTCGTCGGTGGGGGCAATACCGCCGTCGAGGAAGCGCTGTATCTCGCGAACATCGCCAGTTCCGTCACGCTGGTCCACAGACGTGACACGCTTCGCGCGGAACGCGTACTGCAGGATCGAATGTTCGCACATCCCAAGATCGCGGTCCGCTGGAACAGCGAAGTGGATTCCTTCGTTGGTAACAACGATCCCGCGAAGATCGAGGCGATAGCCCTGAAGAACCGTACGACGGGAGCCATCGAGCAACTCGCCCTCGACGGCGTCTTCGTCGCCATCGGACACGCTCCGGCGAGCGCGCTGTTGGAGGGCAAGGTCGAATTGCACGCCGACGGCTACATCAAGGTGAAGCCGGGCACGACGACGACGAGCGTGCCCGGGCTGTTCGCGGCAGGTGACGTCGCGGACGGCGTGTACCGCCAGGCCGTCACCGCGGCGGGACTGGGCTGCATGGCCGCGCTCGAGGCCGATCGCTACCTGACGGTCCACGCGGTTCCGGATTCCGCAGCCTCCCGGAAGGGGGCAATCGTCGCCTGAGGAGCGCCGACGCTCCAACGGCTGCACGCTTGTTTTCGGGCCCTTAGCAGGAATAGATAGCGCAGGCGCGCTACCTAGATTTTCGGAGCCCATTTGCTGACCAAACATCGAAAGCGGATACCCGCTGGGCCGGTCAAAACGGACGAAGACGAAGAAAGCATCTTCGCCCGTTCCTCGTTCTATGCCGAATTTGCGCCGCGCGAGGAACAGGCCGCCGTCGTGGACTCTATCTACATCCTGAAGGATCGGGGCCGACTGACCGGGAGCCGCATGTCGTTCGCGTCACCGCTCAGGGAACTCGCTTTCATATTTCGAAAGGACGCGCCAGGCGGCAAGGTGGTCTTCAACGGGCCGAGTCTCGACCACCGGCGGAAGGCGAGGGCGTTCTTCGGCTGGATCGTGGGAGTCAAGCTCAAGCCGACCTGCCCGGGGGAGCCGAGCGTCGCCGATGCGGCGATTGTTGCTTGCCGCGATGCATTGGAGCACATCATCCAAGAAGGGGCATCCTGCTCGGACATCCTCGATCTGGTGGACCGGACCCTGTTCGCGCTCTCGCTCCAAACAGGGCAAGTCTCGATTGCAGGCGACGCCCCTCTGGAGCCGTCTCAAGGCCGCGTGAGCGATCTCGCGGTCCGGGTCGGTAGCTCCGTCCGGACGCTGCAGAGGCGGGTGAGGATCTGGACGGGCTGCCCTCCGAAGCGCTTTCTCGCCGCTCAGCGTTTTCGTCGATCCTTGTACGAAATCGCAGCGGGCGGCGAGGGTCTGTCAGCGATCGCGTCCGATCTCGGATTCTCCGATCAAGCCCACCTGACCAGAGAGTTTCGGCGCCATGCCGGCGTTACGCCCGGCGCGTTCAGGCGGGCCTGGTGCAGGCCCCGCGCACAGGCTGTCCGATTTCTTCAAGACGCCGGAAGGTCCACGCGTCTAATGATGGCGGTGTGGCCACTCGGGACCACGACCGAAGCCGGTTGAGCAGGTTCGCCTTCCGCGCCGATGGGTCGTGGGTCCCAACCTCGATCCACGGTCAGACGCGGGCACCTTTCCAATGATCATCGACGCCTGGATGCAGCACCCCAACGCCGGCTGGATCGGCGATCCGATGTTCGAGTCGCTGCGGCGATGGCGGCCCGGAAAGTGGTCGGAAACGGCGCCTCCCATCGAGGAAACCCTGGCCGAAATGGACCGTGCAGGCGTCGCTGTCGGTATGCTCTGCGGCTGGCATGGCCCGGCGGGTCCCATGATCAGTAACGACGAGGTGGCACAGCACTGCCGGGCTCACCCGGACCGATTCGTCGGGATCGCTTCGGTAGACCTCTTCCGCCCGATGGATGCCGTGCGGGAGTTGAGGCTGCGGGTGAAGAGGGACGGCTTCAAGGGCCTCCGTGTTTTGCCTTGGATATGGGGGCTGCCTCCGGACGATCGTCGCTACTATCCGCTGTTCGCGGAGTGCTGCGAGCTCGACATCCCGTTCTGCACGCAGGTGGGACACGCGGGACCGCTGCGGGAGTCCGAGCCGGGACGCCCCATCCCCTACCTCGATCGCATCGCGCTGGAGTTTCCCGAGCTTCGTATCCTAGGCGGCCACATCGGCGTGCCCTGGCTCGACGAGATGCTGTCGCTGATCATGAAGTACCCGAACGTCTTCATCGACACGTCGGCCTACAAGGTCAGCCGCTACCCGGCCGATCTCGTCGCGTACATGCGCGGCAACAAGCGACATCGCGTCCTCTTCGGATCCAACCATCCGTTCTGGCCGGCGGGCGAGTGCCTTGCGGGCCTCGGCGACCTGCAGCTCGGCTTGGACGCCCGCTCTTCCTTCCTGACGGATAACGCACGCCGTCTGTTCAAGTTGGCCTGACCCCGATCCCCAACCGTAGGAACACCGATGCCCTGGATCATCGAACGCAAACACCCGAACGTCGCCGTGGTGACGATGAACACAAACAAGGTCAACGCGCAGAACCCTGCATTCTTTACCGATCTTCACGCTGCGTTCGATCGTCTGGAGTCCGAATTCGCCGATTGCGCCGTCGTGTTGACCGGGACGGGGGCGGTGTTCACCGCGGGCCTCGATTTCGACCATCATTTTCCGATGTTCGCACGCCGGTCGATCAAGGAGATCGACGCGTGGTTCGACGAGTATCGCGCGACGAACCTGCGTCTGTTCACGTATCCGAGGCCGACCGTGGCGGCGATCAACGGCCACGCCTACGCGGGCGGGTTCATCACCGCGATCGATTGCGACCACCGGATCGCGAGCGAGGGCTCGTTGCAGTTCGCGTTGAACGAGGTGCCGATCGGCATTCCGATGCCCGCCGTCTACTGCGAGATCATCAAGTACGCGATCGGAACGCAATCGGCTTCGGAACTGACCCTGTTCGGTCAGATCTACGACCTCGCCGCCGCGACCCGGATGGGCGCCGTCCAGCAGACGGTCGCGCCGGACAGGTTGATCGATGCGGCCGTCGCCTGGGCGGCGCTGGTGCCTCCGGATTGCTACACGGCCTACGCCTTCGCCAAGCGGGCGCTTCAGGCCACTACGTTGGTGGCGATCGATGTCGCAGCTCGTCTCGACCGCGACCTGCTGTCGCGCGGAATGTCGGACCTCGGGAGCATCCGCGCCCATACTCGACGCTACAAGGAATTGAAGGGCAGAGACGTCACCTGGCCGTTGCCCGCCTAGGTGAGGCGACCCGATCCCGGCGCGCCTGACGAGGGGAGCGGCGAGGACGTCGTCGCAGACGATGACAAGCCTTCGCAGGAGGAAGCGATGCGCGCGGGCCAGGCGTCCGTTTCGACTGGTGATCACTTTCAATCGACGGTATCGGACGGAGAAGGTGAGAACCGGGATCAAGCGTTGTTTCTAGGCGCACGCGCTCGTTCTTTCGATACACTTCGATAGCTGTCGAAATATCCTTCTCCCAGAGCAACGCAAATTTCTCTGTGAATTCAATATCGAAAAGTTAGGGCGGATATACCATCGGAATTTGACCGTCGGCTTTGAGCGTTTGTGCTTTCAAGTCAACGCGATAGGGTCGTCTTTAATGATTGAGTGGGAGTAGTGTGGCCGGCTATGTTCTGGTGAGGGTGTCTACTTCCTTTCCTATCCATTGAGGGACCAGAGTTACAGACCTCCACTTAGGCTGATTGAGCTCGGCAATCCATCCATCTTCGTTAGCGGGAGTACCGGAGCGCGTTGGAGCGTGCAGAAAGGTCCCGCAAGGCTGAGTAGGCCGCTCGTCAGCGGGGCGAAATGAACCAGCCCTTGTGTATGCTGCGGAGCAGGACCTATCGTTCAAGCAGCGAGGTTGAAGGATGTCGATGTCGGGGCGCGAGTCGCTCCCCTGCGACAACGGGCACGCTTCTGTGTGCTCATCTACGATTTTCAACGATAACCTGCGCTCCATGGTAGCAGTACTCGAGGCTGTGCCCGGCGCGCGATCTGTCCTTTTGGAATTACTACCGCGGATTGATCAAACTATTCCCTGAGGTGAATTTGGACGAAGCACGCGCCCGCCGCAGCGGCAAGGTCGAGCGCGGCGGCAAAAATGGTCGCGCCGGTGGCAAGCCCCGCAAAGTCGATCAGATAGCCCGTCAACACAGGAAGCAGTCCGGCGGGTACGTATCCGCCAAAGTTCATGACCGCGTTGGCCTCCGCTCGGCGCTCCGCCGGAACATGCAGGCCAATTAGTGAAAGACCGCCGAGCTGACCAGGACCCTGGCCCGCGCCGGCGAGCAAGGCGGCAAGGGTCAAGAGACCCGCCAGCGACGCGTCGACCGCGACGGCAATGCTGATCATGGACATGACCGGCGCGGCCGCACCGATCAACATGATCGTTCAAATCGGAAGCCGCCTGACCGTGAACTGGACGCCGTTGCCGTCAAGAACATGGCGCAGGCCGTTCCTCCCGCCACGAGGGGGCTAGTGACATGAAGGAGTTTTGAAAGCACCGATGGACCGAGCGACACCACGAAGGACGTTGCCGTGATGCCAGGTCCGAAAATCGCGACGCCGAATGCGACCCTGCCGGCGGTCACCAATGGACCGAGCCGCTATTCTGTTCAGTGCTGCGACACGAAACGCGGAACGTCTTTCCCATCAATGTAGCCAAGGAGGACGTCGGCAGCGGCGTTTGCAAACTGCTCGTACATTTCGTCCGTCGGCCAGCCGAGGTGCGAGGTGAGAACAACATTGGAAAGCCGCCTCAATGGGTGAGCGGCCGGCAAGGGCTCCTCATCGAACACGTCGAGAGCGGCACCGGCAATGCGGCCGTCGGCAAGCGCACGGTATAAAGCCGTCTCGTCGACAATAGGTCCGCGCGCCGTGTTGATCAGATAGGCTGTCGGCTTCATCGACGCGAGCCTCGCCGCGTCGATCAGGCCGCGTGAGTCGGGGCTGAGCGTTGCGTGGATCGAGATGACGTCCGAACAGCGCATGAGGTCATCGAGCTCGCGGCGCTCGGCGCCATGCTGCGACGCGGTTTCGGCCGTGAGCCGGCTACCCCAGGCCAGAACCTTCATGTCGAACGCGTTCGCGACCCGCGCCACGTATTTGCCGATGTTTCCCAGCCCCACGATTCCTAGCGTCTTGCCGCGCAGAACCCGCGTCATCGGCGTCGGCCATCCTCCCGCCTTCACAGCATGATCCACGGAAGGGATCTGGCGCATGATCGCGATCATCAGTCCGATGGCAAGCTCGCCGGCGGCGGTGCAGAAACCTCCTGTCGCCTTGCCGATGAGAATGCCGCGCTGCTCCGCCGCGGCGAGATCGACGTGATAGGCATGATTGCCCGTCTGGGCGATGATCCTCACATCCGGCAATTGTTCGAAAAGCTCCTTCGTAAAGCGCGTCCGTTCGCGCGTCGCGACCAGCGCATCGAATCCGCGGAGCGCAGACGCCTCGCCAAAGGGCGTGGTCAGAATCTCGACCTCGGCCCGTTCGCGCAAACGCCGAACGCCGGCCGTCTCGTGATAGGCGCAATGAAAATCATCCAGAAAGGCAACACGCATCGAACTTGCTCCCGTCTCCTTCGGGCGATCGTGATAGCCCAAGGCCCGCAACTGCATTCCCGGGCCTAGGCCAAATACAATGAACCATGCAATCGAGTTTTTCTCCGGGACTGTTGCGCAGCGGTCAACAGCCCGCCAGTCGCGCGATTGCTAATGCCGGACCTCCGCATTCCCGGTTGCCCGATCCAAAGTCGCCGGATCGTTGCTCTTTAGTCAACAAGAACCTCCCAATTTCTCGTGCTGGCCGATCCGTCGACCTGCCTATGGTCGCCGCGTGCCATGCCGGTCCGCTAGGGCAGAGCCAATTCAATGAAAAATCGGACAGGAGGAAACCACATGCAAACATTGAAGAGCTACGATTTTGTCGTCGTCGGCTGCGGTGCAGCGGGCTTGTCCGCTGCCGTCACTTACGCCGAGTCCACGGCCGGACGGCCGGTCCGGATCGCCGTGCTCGAACGCGCAACAAAAGAGGCGCGTGGCGGAGAGACCCAATGGACGGGAGCTTTCCTGCGGATCAACGAAAGCCGCAAGCTCGACGCCGATTGGCCGGATCGCGTCCGTCGCGTTTCCGGCGGGCGTTCGGACTACGAATATTGCCGCAAGCTCGAACAGGAGACGCCGGCAACCCTTCGCTTTATCGAGGAGAGGGGGGTCGAGCTCGTCTTCCCGGAGTTTCCGTTCGCGCATACCTTCAATGGTGAGGCCGGCGTCACGCCGCCCGGCCTTCCAGTCGGCGGCGGCGCGGCGATCGTCTCGGCGTTGTTCAACGCGCTTGAGAAGCACGCCAATGTCGACATGCTCTATGAAACCGAAGCCGTACGCCTGTCGGTGTCGGATGCGGGCGCCGTCGACGGTCTGATCGTGCGCGGCAATGATGGCAAGCTCAAACGCATCGGAGCTGATGCGGTCCTGCTGGCGTCCGGCGGTTTCGAAGGTAATGTCGAGATGCTGACGCGGTATATCGGCGCGCGCGCCTGCGACCTGCCGCTCATCGCGCCGGGAATTGCGAACAACCGGGGTGACGGGCTGAGAATGGCGCTCGAGCTGGGCGCCGATACCGCGGGTCAGTTTGACATGATTCATGCCGAGCCCATCGACACGCGCACCACCAGGGCCGACGCCGTCATCTACACATACACCGGCGGCATTTTCGTCAACGGCGAGGCCGACCGGTTCTATGACGAAGGCAAGGACACCTGGGACAACACCTTCGAGCACATCGGCTATGAGATCTGGCGCAACCAGAACCAGAAGGCCTCCTGGATCGCGGACGCCAAGACGATGCAGATACCCGGCGTCGAGATGGGAATGCTCAGCGATCTTCCGCCCGAGAAGGCCGATACGGTCGAAGCGCTGGCCGGCAAGCTGGGGCTCGATCCTGCCAGACTCGGAAAGACGGTCGCCACGTTTAACGCCGCAGCCGTCCCCGGAAAGTTCGAACCCGGAAGGCTGGACGGCCGGCGCACGACCGGTCTTACACCGCCCAAATCGAATTGGGCGGTGCCGCTCGACACGCCACCATTCTACGGCATCCCGCTGACCGCTGCGATCACCTTCACATATGGCGGCGTTCGCACCGATCTTCACGCGCGCGTCGTGACCCCCGCGGGCATCCCGATCCCAAATCTCTATGCGGCCGGGGAAGTCACGGGCCTCTTCTACCACGAATATCCGCCGGCGACATCTGTGCTCCGCTCGTTGACATTCGGCCGCATCGCCGGCGCGCATGCAGCGGCGCAAACGGCGGAATCGAAGGTCGCCGCCGTCGCCTGACCGATTGCTGATTTTACATTTTCAAGTGTCCGGGCCCGGACGAGCCGGGCCCGGGACGTCACGAATGATAGAGAGTGAGGGATTTATGGATATGACGGCAGCCATCGCGGCCAACGATACGGTGACCATGACGCGGAAGGAAAAGCGCGTCATCTTCGCCGCATCGCTCGGAAGCGTGTTCGAGATCTACGACTTCTTTCTGATAGGCTTGCTCGCTACGGAAATCACCAAGGCGTTCTTCTCCGGCGTCAATCCGACTGCCGGCTTCATTTTCACCTTGCTCGGTTTCGCCGCAGGCTTCCTTCTCAGGCCGTTCGGTGCGCTCGTGTTCGGGCGTGCGGGGGATCTGATCGGCCGCAAATACACGTTTCTCGTGACGATCGTATTGATGGGGCTGTCGACCCTTTCCATTGGTCTGTTGCCGACCTACGCCAATATCGGCATTGCCGCACCCGTTCTCTTCATCACGATGCGCATGCTTCAAGGTCTTGCGCTGGGCGGCGAGTTCGGCGGCGCAATGATCTACGTCGCGGAGCACGCTCCCGCCGAGCGGCGCGGCGCCTGGACCGCATGGATCATTCTGACCGCAGCACTTGGCTTTCTCCTCGCGGTCGGCGTCATCATTCCGCTCCGCTTCTGCCTGAGCGAACCCGACTTTGCCGTGTGGGGTTGGCGAATCCCGTTCCTTGTTTCGGTGTTGTTGCTCGCGGTCTCCCTCTGGATCCGCCTGAAGCTCGATGAGACACCGGAATTCCGGCGCATGAAGGAGGAGGGCCGCGCTTCCAAGGCGCCGATCAGCGAGACGTTCGGTGAGTGGCGGTACCTGAAGCTCGTGCTCATCGCGCTCTTCGGAATCGTGCCCGGCCAGGCCGTCATCTGGTACACGGGCCAGTTCTATTCGCTCTTCTTCCTGACGAAAGTTCTGAAGATCGACGGAACCACCGCAAATCTGCTCGTCATTGCCGCGACCGTGGTGACGGCGCCGCTCTACATCCTCTTCGGCGCCCTGTCGGATCGCATCGGCCGCAAGCCGGTCTACCTGACCGGCTATCTGCTCGGCGCCATTCTCATCATTCCGCTGTTTCACGGGCTTGCGCATTTCGGCAACCCGGATCTCGACAATGCCCAGCGCGAGGCTCCGATCGTCGTCGTCGCGGACCCTGCGCAGTGTTCGCTACAGTTCAACCCGAGCGGTGCCGCGCGCTTCACGTCGTCCTGCGACGTCGTCAGGGCGGCCGTCGCCAAGCTCGGCCTCAACTATCAGAGCAGCGCAGCGACGCCGGGAGCGGTGGCCCAGGTCAAGATTGGAGACGACGTCATCCAGGGCTTCGACGCCTCTGGCGGTCAGGCCGCGAGCAAGGAACGGGAATTCAGTGCGGCCCTGGCGGCGACCCTGAAGAAACGGGGATACGTGCTGGATCAGGTTGACCCGGCCTCGATCAACAAGCCCGGGATCGTCCTCGTCCTCGTCCTCCTGCTCAGTCTTGGAACGATGACCTTCGCGCCGAGCTGCACAGCACTCATTGAGCTCTTTCCGTCGCGCATCCGCTATACGGCGATGTCGTTTCCCTACCATCTCGGAGCCGCCTGGTTCGGTGGCTTCCTGCCCGCGACCACCTTCGCCATCAACGCAGCGACGGGAGATATCTATGCCGGGCTCCTCTATCCCAGCATCGTGGCCGGAGTCGCCTTCATCATTGCACTCGTGCTCGCCAGGGAGACGAAGGGGACCGACATCTCCGGGGCGTGATGCGCGTCAGGACGGTGCGGAAGAGATGGTTTGTTTGGGCGGTGCGTCGCACCGCCGCTTCAGCGAAAGGTCTGGAAATGCGGGAATTCTTGATGCGGATCGGCAACGAGTGGCGCCGGGCCGAAGACGGCGAATGGTTCATGAGCATGGATCCCTACACCGGGCGCGACTGGGCCCGTATGCCGCGCGGCAAAGCCGCGGACGCTGACGCAGCAGTCCTGGCGGCGTCCAGAGCCTTCCGGAGTGGCCCCTGGCCGTCGATGACAGCCAGCGCGAGGGGGCTCCTTCTAAACCGGCTTGGTGATCTCATTGCCCGTCATGCAGAGGAATTGGCGGAGCTTGAGGTGAACGACAACGGGAAACTCAAGGCTGAGATGCTCGGGCAGATGCGATATCTGCCGCAATGGTTCTACTATTATGGCGGATTGGCGGACAAGGTCGAAGGCAGAGTCACACCGATCGATAAGCCAGGCGTTTTTCATTACACGCTGCACGAGCCGCTGGGCGTCGTCGCGGCGATTGCACCCTGGAACTCTCCGCTTCTGCTCGCCGCATGGAAGATCGCGCCCGCGCTTGCCGCGGGCAATACGATCGTCATCAAGCCATCCGAATTTTCGTCGGCCTCGACGATTACGTTCGCGCGGCTGTGCGAGGAGGCCGGTATCCCGCCGGGCGTCGTCAACGTCATTACCGGATTTGGACCGGAGGTCGGCGAACCCTTGGTCAGGCATCCGCTCGTGGCGCGCATCGCGTTCACCGGAAGCGAAAATGGCGGCCGGCATGTCTACGCGGCGGCCGCTGAGAACATCAAGCGGGTCTCGCTCGAACTCGGCGGCAAATCGGCCAACATCGTCTTCAGCGATGCGGACGTCGATGACGCGGTGAAGGGCGTCGTATCGGGAATCTTTGCGGCCACGGGGCAGACCTGCATGGCAGGCTCGCGCCTTCTGGTTCACGCCTCGATCCATGACGAATTCGTCTCGCGTCTGGTGAAATTCATGCAGACGGCCCATCTTGGAGATCCGCGAAAGCCCGAGACGAATATCGCCCCGGTGTCCACCCAACCGCAATTCGAGAAGGTTCTCGCCTATTTCAACATCGCCCGGAAGGAAGGGGCCGAATGCGTGCTCGGCGGCGAGCGTTCGCGCCGGCCGGGCTGCGAGAAGGGGCTTTTCGTCGAGCCGACAATCTTCACCGGCGTATCCAACAGCATGCGGATCGCCCGCGAAGAGGTGTTCGGGCCGGTCCTTGCCGTGCTGAAATTCGAGACCGATGACGAAGCGATCGCGATCGCAAATGACAGCCCCTATGGGCTGGCAGCAGGAGTCTGGACGAGGGACCTGCAGCGCGCCATGCTGCTGCCGAAACAGCTTGAGGCGGGCACGGTCTGGGTCAACGCCTATCGCCTGGTCAGCTATCTCGCCCCCTTCGGTGGCGTCAAGGCGTCAGGGCTTGGCCGCGAGAACGGTCTGAACGCGATCTACGAATATCTCGAGGAAAAGAGCGTGTTCATCAATCCGAAGCCCGGCGTCGCAAACCCGTTCGTGCTCGGTTGAGGCAGGCCAGGTCGCTTTCAAGAGCCATTATCCAAAGCAAGTAGCAAGACAGAACCGTTGTCGCGGCGTCAGCGAACTGACCCGTCAGCTCGGAGCCATCAATCGTGTCCAGTGTCTATCATATGCCGACCCGCATCATCTGCGGGACCGGCGCGCTCATGGCAGAACGCGCCGTGCCGGGACTCTACGCCGGCACAGCCGGCATCGAGCGGTTCAAGTCGATGAAGATTACCGACGACACGGTGATCGAGAGCGTTGCGCCGAGGAAGATGACGGTAAGCCAGGCCGAAGCGATTTTCACAGCCTGCATCGCCTGAACAATATGCGTTTGGTGCTGACCGGGTTAGTGCAACTCCGGTCAGGCCATCGCCTTGCGCAATTTGCGACCCGCCGGCGACGTGGGCGGGTCGTCTTCGGCCTGGGTCTGCTCGACCAGCCAGCTTCGAAACTGCCTGAATGCCGGCTTGCGCAGGCTTTTCTGAGGATAGATCAGGTAATAGGTGAATCCCTCGCGGTCGAGCGTCGGGCCGAAGGGCTGAACCAGGCGCCTTGCGCGCAGGTCATCGGCCACAAGCACGCGCTGCGCGATGGCGACGCCCTGGCTGTCGAGAGCGGCTTGATAGGCGAGGACGGAGCTCGTGAATTTCGGTCCCGCATAGGGATCGATGTCGGTGAGTTGCGCCTCCTTGAGCCAGAACATCCAGTCGTCCGGCCGTGCCAGCGAGTGCAGCAGCGGCGCGCGGCGAAGATCGCCCTTCTGCTTCAACCCGATCTCGCGCCGATACTTGGGGCTGCAGACGGGAATCAAATGGTTTGCCACGAGCCTGTCCACGCCCAGTCCAGGCCAGTTTCCGTCACCCAGGCGCACCGCGCAGTCGACATCCTCGTTCCGGAAATCGACCTCTTCCAATGAGGTCGTGAGGCGAACCTCGTTCAGACGGTTCATCGCCTGATAGGACGACAGGCGCGGCACCAGCCATTTCATCGCAAACGTGGTGTAGGCCCTGATCTTCAGGACATTGCCGGAGCGTTCTCCCGTCAGCTTGCGGGTCGCGTCGCGAATCCCGTCGAGATGGTGAGCGATGGCTTCCAGATATTGCTCTCCCTCGGCGGTTAACGCCACCGCGCGCGGCTCGCGGCGAAACAGCTTCACACCGAGATAAGATTCGAGAATCTGCACCTGCCGGCTCACGGCGCCGGGTGTCACGGAAAGCAGCTCCGCCGCACCGCGGATGCTGCGTAATTTTGCGGCGGCTTCGAAGGCGCGCAGCGGATTGAGTGGAGGCAATCGGTCCATCGAGAGTGACTATGCGCCGATCGTTGCCTTTTAGTCAACAATAGCCCCCGCGTTTCTCGTTCTGAGCCCGCGGGATATCCGCCTAAACCTCTCGGCCAATGGCTTGCTCGGCACGCCTCGGTTTCCCGGGAGGATCAATGAACCAGCTTTCGAACGTCGAGACGTTCTCGGCAGATCGCGACGCCATCGGCTCGCAAGCGTCCGGGAGGCTGTTCGCGTCCCGCGACCGCGCAACCGGCCGGTGTGTTTTCCCTCCCGTTCCGGCGCGCTCGCCGAGCGCGCACCGCTATGAGCCGGTGACCCTGTCGCGAATTGCACGGCTGTACACCTTCTCGGTGATCCACCCGAACCCGAAAACCGGCGAACAGCCTTTCGTCGTCATCTACGCAGATTTTCCGGAAGGCGCGCGCGTGTTCGGACGATTGCTCCTGTCGCGGGAGCGCCACCCGCTGGTCGGCATGGAGGTCGAAGCACGGATCGCCGAACGGGGCACCGCGGCGACCTACTCATTCGTACCCGTCGAGGAGGCCCGATCGTGACAACGACCGTCTATATCGCCGGCGCCGCGATGACCGCCTTCGGTCGCCACAACGACCTCTCCATGCAGGATCTTGCGCAGTCCGCGGTGGTGCGTGCGCTCGCCGACGCCGACGTCACGGCCGACCGCATTCAAGCCATGTACAACGCCAATGTGTATGGCGGCATGGTGCTGGGCCAGGTGCTCATGCGGGACCTCGGCATCACAGGGCCGCCCCTGTACAACGTGGAGAACGCGTGCGCGAGCGGGGCAACAGCGGTGCATCTCGCCTGCCACGCGCTTCGGCTCGGCGTTTACGACACCGTTCTCGTCTGGGGTGTCGAGAAGCTGACGTCGCTCGGCGGTGGGACGATCCCGCTGCAGCGGAACGACTACAAGACAGAGCTCTACGCTGCGCAGGGTATGACGCTGCCGACCGTCTACGCCATGCGCGGGACCCGCTATCTGCACGAACGCAATGAAAAGCCCGAGATATTGGCCCGCATTGCGGTCAAGAACCGGGCTCATGGCGAGCTGAATCCCTTGGCGCAGCAGCGCAAGGCCGTGTCGGTCGACGAAGTGCTCCAGTCGCGACCCGTCGCAGAGCCGCTGACATTGCTCCAGTGCTGTCCTTCCATGGTCGATGGCGCCGCGGCGGTGGTGCTGACGACGGTTCGTCCATCATCCGCGCGCCCGACCGTGCGCGTCCTCGGCTCGGCCGTGCAATCCGGCCTGCTCGAGGAAGGCTGCGACGATATTCTCGACGCCGAGATCACCGCGCGAACCGCGCGGCTGGCTTATGAAAGCGCGGGTCTGGGCCCGCGCGACGTCAACGTCGTCGAATTGCACGACGCTTTCACGATCGCGGAGCTCCTGTACTACGAGGCGCTGGGCCTCGCAGAGCCAGGCGAGGGGGCTGCGCTGCTCCGCAGCGGCGCCACGGCTCTCGGTGGGCGCGTGCCCGTCAATCCGAGCGGAGGGTTGCTCGCCAAGGGTCACCCTCTCGGCGCCACCGGCGTCGCGCAAATGGTCGAGATCGCCTGGCAGCTCCAAGGCCGGGCCGGGAAGCGGCAAGTCGAAGGTGCACGGATCGGACTGACCCAGTGTACGGGCGGCGGCATCGCCGGCGTCGATCATGCCGCGTCAGCCGTTCACGTGCTCGGAGTGTAGCCATGACCAAGCAAGACAGCGCGATCGTCACCGGCGCCGCCCGAGGTATCGGGCTCGGCATTGCCCGGAGCCTTTGGAGCGCCGGCTACAACGTTGCTCTCTTCGATCGCGACCCCGCGGCATTGGAGGCTGCTGTGAAGGAATTGCGGAAGGCCGAAACCGAGCAGCAATTGCTGCCGGTGCCGGTGGACGTCACCGACCGCAGCGAGATCGAAGCCGCGGTTCGCCTCACGCAGCAAACCTTTGGCGGTATCGAAATCCTCGTCAACAATGCGGGCGCCGTTCGCGACCGACGTTTCCTCGATCTGTCCGACGACGATTGGGATCTCGTCGTATCGACCAATCTCAGATCGCAGTTCCTGATGTCGCGGGCCGTGCTTCCGGGGATGGTCGAGCGAAACTACGGCCGCATCGTCAACATCTCGTCGCGCGCGTGGCTCGGAGGCTTTGGTCAGGCGAACTATTCCGCAGCCAAGGGCGGCGTCGTGAGCCTCACCCGAAGCCTTGCCATCGAGTTTGCGACCAAGGGCATCACCGTCAACGCGATCGCTCCGGGGATCGTCGACACACCGCTGTTTCGGGATTTCAAGGCGGATGTCCAGGAGCGGCTCAAAAAGAGCGTTCCGATGCAGCGCATCGGGCTGCCGGAGGATATTGCCCAGGCCGTACAGTTCTTCGCGGCGCGGGCAAGCTCTTACATCACAGGGCAGCTCATCTATGTCTGCGGCGGCCGCAGCCTCTCCAGCGTGAGCGTCTGACATGGCCCTCCACCAAACGCGCGAAGGGGCGGTCGCCACGATCACCATCGATCGGCAAGACGCCCTGAATGCATTGGATCTCGAGACCCAGAGGCGGCTGCGCGACGAGCTGATTGCTGCCCGGGACGACGATGCGGTCCGCGTGATCGTGCTGACCGGCGCCGGCGAACGCGCGTTCTCGGTCGGGGCCGACCTGAAGCGGACGGCTCACGCGGAGCATCCATACGCCGCAGCCTGGACGGCTCGCGACGAGGTCGCAATCGAGCGCGGCGCCTATGTCCGCTTCATGAACATCGACCGGTTGGAGATCTGGAAGCCGATCATCGCATCGATCAATGGCTATTGTCTCGGCGGGGGGCTCGAGCTTGCGCTGCAATGCGATTTGCGTGTCGCGGCGGATACCGCGAGCTTCGCGTTGCCGGAAGTCAAGGTGGGCAGCGTCGCTGGCGTATGTGGACCGCTGCTGCTGCGCGCGATCCCGGCCGCAGCGGCCTCGAAGATGCTGCTGACCGGGGCGCGCATCGATGCCGCGGAGGCCCTTCGTATCGGACTGGTGAGCGACGTCTGGCCGTCGGCGTCGCTGGCCGAACGCACAAGCGAACTGGCGCAGGCCGTGGCCAGCAACGCGCCCTTGTCGCTCTATGCGACCAAGCGCCTGGCCCGGGAAACCGAGACATCGTCGCGCTCGATGCTTCTCAACATGACCGAAATGGTCTTCGGCATGATCAAGAACACGGCCGATCGGATCGAAGGCCGCAATGCCTTCGCCGAGAAACGGCCGCCACGCTTTCAGGGACGATGACGATGACCAGTGTTCGAACGTCCACCCCGGCGATCTCGCATCCGCTCGAAGGCGCTCTGTCCCGCGTCCGCGTGGTCGACTTCTCGCAGATCGCTGCTGGCCCGCTCTGCACCATGCTGCTGGCCGACATGGGCGCCGACGTTGTGAAGATCGAGCCGCCGGGCGGCGATATCAGCCGGACGTTGGGCCCGAATTTTGCCGGCGGGGAAAGCACCACGTTTCTTTCGCTGAATCGCAACAAGCGCAGTGTCGTCCTGGATCTCAAGACCGAGCAGGGGCTGATGGATGCCCGCAGCCTAATCGAAACCGCCGACGTTCTCGTGGAGAGCTTCCGCCCGGGCGTCGCGGACAGGCTCGGCATCGGTTACGCGCAGGCGAGGGCGCTTAATCCCAAGCTGATCTATTGCTCAGTGTCCGCGTATGGTCAATCCGAGCATGGAAAGCCGGGTGTGGACGGCGTCCTTCAGGCTGTCTCCGGGCTAATGAGTATCACAGGGTTTGACGGGCAGCCGCCCGCGAAGCTCCAGGCTCCGGTGGTGGACATGGTCACTGGATACCAAGCGACGATTGCGATTCTCGGAGCTCTGCTCAAACGCAGCCTCGGCACGGTTCCGTCCCATCTGGACATTAGCCTGTTTGCTTCGGCTCTTCTTCTTCAGCAGGTTCCGCTGACCGATTTCCTAATTTCCGGCGAGCTCCCGAGGCGCTGCGGAAGTGGCGCACCCTATTCGACGCCGAACGAGGCATATGAGACAGCTGACGGCTACATCATGGTCGCTGCCTACCAGCAGGAACATTGGCGCAAGCTCTGTCGCGTAATCGATCGCCCCGAGCTCGCGGACGATCAACGGTTCGCGACGCTTCCCAGACGTATGGACAATCGTGAGGAGTTGACCAGGCAGCTCGGTCTGATCTTCCGCACGAATGACAGCGCGACCTGGCTTTGCGCTCTTGAGGCCGCTGACATCGTTTGCGGACCGATCGCGGATTATGCGCACCTGCAAACGTCCCAGCGCTTCGCAACAGCGGGAATCGTCGCCTTAGTGAACCATCCACGCGCAGGTGAGGTTGAGATGCCGGGATTTGCGATCGGCGGTCCGGCCCTGGCCGTTCGGATGCCGCCGCCAATTCTGGGCCAGCACAACCATTTGCTTGTCAGAGGTGAGGCCGATCTCGCGAGTGCCGAGAGCGAGTGATGGATCTGCAGAATCCGCTGTTGGCGTATTTGGGAGTTGGCTTGTCGGAATGGACGGCAGGACACTGCAGGTTCTATCTCGATGTCGAGCCGCGTCACCTCAATCGCCAGGCTAGCCTTCAAGGCGGTGTCATCGCCACCCTGCTCGACGCTGCATGCGGCTATGCCGGGCTAACTCCCGATGGCGAGGAAGCTCAGGACCATGCGGTAACGGTCATGCTGACGATCAGCTATCTTGCCAAGGTCGACAGCGGCCGATTGTTTGCGACCGGGCGCTTAACCCATATGGGCAGGCGGCTATATTTCGCTTCGGGTCAGGTGGCTACTTCCGAGAATAAGATTATAGCGAGCGCACAGGGAACTTTTCGGCGAAGCCAATAAGGCGGGGTCGCTTTCACCCGATCTGCAGTCCGAAGTGCTTCAACATTCCTCTGTATGAGCGCAAGCTACGCTGCCCCCCAACCGACCTATGCCTAAGATTGGATGAGTTAGCGCGTCTTGAGTAGTGACAGGCGGTACCGTTCCCATACTATCGGAAGGTCGTCTTTGGGCCAAGGGCCGCATGCATTGGTGGAGCTAACTTGATTTCCGGAAATTGACGGTATCAGGAAAGACACCGCAGTCGGAGATGAAGCGAAGGCTGCACACCACACAGGCGCATATATCTTGGCATGGCCAATGTCGTCAGTCCGGCCGTACCATCTCGAACATGGTCTCGGGCGTCATCTCGAAATAGTCGCCGCGCCGGCCGGCGCGTGCGATCGGGCGCGCGAGCTCGGTGAGATAGACGCCGTCCCTGATGAACGCCTTGTCGATATGGACGGCGACGACTTCGCCGAGCGTCAGCCAGGCCTCCGCCTGTTCACCTGTCGCCCCCTTGAGCTGGATGATCTCCGTCAGCCTGCACTCGAAGGACACCGGGCTCTCCGCCACGCGCGGCACGTTGACGAACCTGCTCGGCGCTCTCGTCAGTCCGGCAATCGCGAACTCGTCGACCTCCCGGCCGACATGGACTGCGGTCGCATTCATTTGTCTCGCCAGATCCATGGTTGCGAGATTCCAGCAGAATTCCTTGGTCTCCTGGACGTTCGCAACGGTGTCCTTCCAGCCGGTCGAACAGAAGCCAACGATCGCCGGCGTGTAGCAAAAAGCGTTGAAGAAGCTGTAAGGCGCGAGGTTGATGTTGCCCTTGGCATCGCGCGAGGAAATCCAGCCGATCGGCCGCGGCGCGACGATGGCATTGAAGGGATCGTGCTTCAAGCCGTGCCCCTTCGCCGGCTCGTAGAAGTGGATGTCTTGCGACGCGGCGCGGGTTGCCCTTGGCTCCATTGTTCAAATGTCCTGCCAGAATCGATCATAGCTGGGCTTGCGCCGCTCATCGAAGGATCGCAATCCCTCTCGCCACTCGGCCGGCGGAACATCCTCGGGCGAAGACAGCACGCGCGCCCAATCCGTCTCGCCGTGATGGGCGAGGTTGCGTTTCGCGGCAGCGATGGCGCCCGGTGGCGCCGACTGCACGATGCCGAGCGCGAGGTCGATGGCGCTTGAGAGGACGTCAGCCGTCGGCACCACGCGATTTGCCAATCCCCAGTCGACGGCCTGAGCTGCGCTCAACCGGCGGCGCGTCAATATCAGTTCGCCCGCACGCCTCGTGCCCACCACCCGGTGGAGGCGCGCCAGCGCGGTGTTGGGGATGACACCGTGACCCAGTTCCGGGAGAGCGAAATAGCTCTCCGTTCCCATCACGACGAGATCGCAGCAGAGCGTCAGTTCAAATCCACCGCCGAGAGCCCCGCCCTGGACCGCCGCTATGGTCGGACGCTTCTCCTCGGCCAATGCACGAAACAGAAGGGCAGGATCGGTCGGATCGGGAGCGCCGCTCATCCATCCGGCCTTCAAATCGTCGATGTTGGCGCCCGCGCAGAAGACCGGACCTTGGGCGGCGATCACGATGGCTCGCGCTTTCTCGGCACGAGATCGCTCGATCAGCTCGAGCAGCATCGCGACCGAAGCTCTCGACAGGGCATTGCGTCGCTGCGGGTCGTTCAGGGTGAGAATGGCGACATCGCCGTGGCGGCTGTAAAGCACCGGCATGTTCAGGCTCCTGCCGAATTGGAGGAATCGCCGAGGAGGTGCCGCCGGATCTCGTCCGGAACGGCATGCGGCTTTCCCGCCTGGAGCAGCACGCAAGACGCGACAGCGGAGGCCACGCACGTATCGTCGCGGAAGACGCCCTGCAGCACCTCGAACGAAGCGCGGCCGACATGGGTGACCGTCGAGCCGATACTCAGCTCGCCCGGATAGAAGATCTCGGCATGGAATTCGATGTTCAGCCGTCCGACCACGACATTCAGCCCATTCATCAGGCGGCTTACCGCGGGGTCCGCAAACAGCTCCATCCGGCCGCCTTCCATGAAGCTGGCGATCGCGGCATTGTTGACGTGCCGGAATTGATCCGTATCTGCGTTGCGCAGCTTTTCCAGACTCCAGAACCGGAAGTGCTCCGGCGTCAGCCGTGGCGTTGAAGGAGCTGGCGAAGCCGGATCCTTAATCATCCGTCGTTCCTTACTCGCGCGGGCGGGAGTGTTCGGTGGCCTCGTGCTCGATCCGGTAATAGATCTCCTCGGCCATCGGCTGACGCATTTCCTCGATGATGTGTCCGACAAGCCCGACCGCGCGAGCTGCCACGGCGAGGCCGCGGCACATCTTCCAGGGCAGCTTGAACTCCGAGGCAATGGCTGCCATGGCGCCCGTAACGTTCACAGGGAGCGGCCGGCCGTATTGTTTGCTTGCCTCTGCGCCGATCTTCTCCATCAGCTCGACGTAGCGACCGGCAAAACCGGTTTCCCGGGCGACCTTGAACAGTGCCGGCGTGCGCGGATCGATCGGCTTGTGGAAGGGATGGCCGACGCCTGGAATAATCTCTCGCCGACCCCTGTGGGCGCTGACGATGTCGGCCGCCAGTTGCTTTAGATCGACGGACGCCTGCGGATCGGGCAGGGCGTCCTGGAGCATTTTCGCCGCGTTGTCCAGCGAGCCGACGAACACGGAACCGAGCCCCAATAATCCCGCGGCGACCGAAGCCTGGACGGCCTCCGGCGCCCCGCAATAGGTCATGCGCGTGGCGAGGGAAGAGGGGGTAATTCCATGCTCCACCAGGATCACCATCATGGCGTTGAACATGCGGGCTTCGTTCGCGTTCGGAAGGCGGGCGAAAATCTCGAGGAACGCCATCTGTCCGAAATCGACGACGCCGACGATCTCGGAGCAGAGGTCCAGCCCGTGGACCTTGATTTGCGTGGGGGTCGCCCAGGCGATGTCGGATTTGATCTCGTGCCGTTTCATGTCAACCTCGTCAGGTGATGGGAGCGGAACTAAGGAGCTGGGAGGCGTGCTCCCTCAGGGCCGCCTTCCGGATCTTGGTGCCGTTCGGGCCGTCGATGACCGGAAACGCGTCGACCTGAACAATGCGACGCGGGATCTTGTAGTTGGCGATGCCTTCGCGACAGTGGGCGAGCAGCTCGGTCTCGCCGAGCTGGCGGTCGGCGCGGACAAAGGCCACCGCAACATCGCCTTCGCCCTCGAGGCGCACACCGACGACCTGCGCGGCGGACACGTCCGGATGCCGGCAGAGAAACGTCTCGATTTCGCTGGGATCGACCAGATAACCGCGCAGGCGCAGGCCGTCGCCGATGCGCGACAGGAAAACGAAAGCATCGTCGTCCGCGTACGCAAAATCGCCGGTCCGGTACCAGCCGTCGGAGGTGAACGACCGCGCGGTTGCGGCCTCGTTGTTCAGATAGCCGGGCATCACATTGTAGCCGCGGATCTGCAACTCGCCGGTCGCGCCGGGTGCCACCGGCGTTGCGCTGTCGAGCTCGACGATACGAAACGCCATCTCGCCGGATAGCAAACGACCGCCAGGCAGCGCCCTGGCCTCGATCGGTTCGGAGGGCGAGCGCGCGGCCATCAGAGCAAAACCTTCGGACGAGCCGTACACGCTCACCAGGCGCAGTCCCCATTTGTCTTCGGCGGTCCTCATCACCCGGTCGGTCAGGCCTGCGAAATCGGCAAAACCTCCGGCGCGCAGCGTCGAGAGTTTCGCCGCGGGCACGTTGAAGACGGCATCCAGCAGCCCGTCGGAGCCGAACACGTGGGTTGCCGCATGCCGCTCGATCGCCGACGCGGCTTCGGCGGCCTTGAAGACAGGAAGCAGAACGCAGGCCCCGCCGCCCGCCAGCGTCGCGATGGCCTGGACAAATCCCAGCACGCCATAGAGGGGCAATGCGCAAAGCGTCTTGTCGCCGGGATGAATGTCGAATGCGGAAGCAACAGTGTGGGCGTGGGTGCGGCAGCTGTGCTGGTCGTGAACGGCGAGCTTCGGCGCACCGGTCGTTCCGGACGTGCTGAATGTGCACAACAGATCCTGAGGCCGGCCCGCAGCTTCAACATGACCATCGACACCTGCATGGAAACGGGTCGGGTCGGCGATCTCGATGACGTGCGCGAGCGTGGGCACCTCGCCCTGGATTTCGCGCACGATCTGCGCGAATGCCACATCGAGGAAGCTGGTCGCTGCCACGACGGCTTTCGCGCGGGACAACGCGATGACATGGAGTGCTTCGGCGCGCCGGTATCTTGTGCTGATCGGAACGACCAGAATCCCCTGATGCGCGGCGGCAAACAGGAATTGCAGCCAGGTCGGGCCGTCCGGGAGCCAGAGCGCGATCACATCGCCGCGCGTCAACCCGAGGCTGTTCAGAAACGCTGCGGCGCGGTTCGACGCCTCGGCCAGATCCCTGCGCGTAGCGACATAGTCGCCCAGATAGATCGCCGGCGCTTCGGCATAGTCATCGAGCAGCCCGAAAAAGGGGTTTGGCGCTCCACTCATTGTGATTCCCTGCGTCAGTTGGAAAGAGCCTGGCGAGCGATTTGAATTCGCTGCATCTCGGACGTGCCTTCGCCCAGCCGGAACGCGCGGGCATCCCGGTAGAAACGCTCGATGGGGAGCTCGCACATGTATCCCATTCCGCCGAAGATCTGGAGGCAGCGATCCACGACGCGGCATCCCATCTCGCTGGCGTACAGCTTGGCCCTGGACACCGCGATCCGCGAGGTCGGATCATTCTGGTCGCACAGTGCGGCGGCGCGATAGATCAACGCTCGTGTCGCTTCGATCTCGACATCGTTGTCCGCGATCATGAACTGAATGGCCTGATGGCCTGCAAGCTGCGAGCCGAAGGCGCGACGCTCCCTGGCGTAAGCGACGGACATGTCGTGCGCGCGTTGAGCCAATCCCAACGACCGGCAGGCAGAGAGGATTCTGTCGTGGTTGATCGAGGCCATCATGACGAGGAAGCCGTCGCCGGGGCGGCCAAGAACGTCGATATCCGCAACGAAGCAGTCCTCGAGCGAAAAGCCGTTCAGATGATAGCCGTGCCACCCCATCTTCTTGTAGCGCGTCATGCCCACGAGCCCCGGATTGGTGCGCATGACGATGAACGTGGTCAGCCGCCCCTTGAGGGAGGCGGAAGGATCGGTCACAGCTAGCACGATGACGTAGTCACAGGTCTCGACGTTGGAGATGAACTGCTTCGCCCCTTCGAGACGCCAGCCGCCTTCGACCTTCAACGCCTTGGTTCGGATCGCGCCCAAATCCGAGCCGGCATCCGGTTCGGTGAGGGCGTATGTCATCGTCACGCGGCCGGACACTAGATCGGGAAGAATGCGGCCGCGCTGCTCCTCGTTGAGATGGATCAGCGAGAGCGGCAGGAACCCGACAACCTCGGACAGCGGAACGGAGGTGTGGGTGACCTCTTCCAGGATTCCGACCTGTGCCGCGACCGGAAGGCCGTAACCGCCGAGCTCAGGCGGAAGATTGAAGCCGTAGATCCCGAGCTCCGCGGCCTCGCTGCGCAACTTGGCCAGCAAGTCTGGAGACACGTTGTCGTCGGTCTCGATCTGCTGCTCGAGCGGCTCCAGGCGGTTGCGGACGAATCCCCGCACCGTCTGGCGGAGCATCGTCATCTCATGTGAAGCAAGGTCGATCATGGAAATTTCAGAAAACGATTTCGTAAACAACCTAGACGCCGGCGAACTCCTGTGTCAAGTGTTGGTCGGCAAGAGGCTTGAATGAAGCAGCGGATCAGTATCGTAGAGCTCGCCCGGCATTTGGGGCTCGCCGTGTCGACGGTCTCGAAGGCCATCAATGACCGCGGCGATGTGAGCGATGAGACCAAGCGGCGTGTGCTGGAAGCGGCGGAAAAGTTTGGCTTTTCACCGGATCCGGCGGGACGGCGGCTGCGCACGCAGACGTCAGAGACCATCGGCTTCGTGCTATCGCCGCCGCAGACCCATTTCGCGCATCCGTTCTTCCTCGATCTGCTTATGGGGATCGACCAGAATCTCAGCCAGACCCCGTTTCAGCTCATCATCGTCGCGGGACGAACGCTGGAGACTGAGCTCGAGAGCTTCCGCCGCCTGGTCGAGCGGCAGCGGGTCGACGGCGTGATGTTCGGCCGCACGCGCCGCGACGACCCCCGGATCCGCTACCTCCAGGAGCGCAACGTTCCGTTTGTGGCGCTGGGCCGCAGCGAGACCGGCAAGCCGTTTCCCTTCGTGGATATCGACCGAACGGTCGCCGGCCGTAACGGAACCGCGCGATTCGTAGGGTTTGGGCATCGCCGGATCGGGCTATTGAGCACGCCGGGATATCTCATGATCAGCCACCTTTTGCAGGAAGGCTATCGTGCGGCCCTGAAGGCGGCGAAGCTGCCGTTCGATGCTGATCTCGTGGTCGAAACCAGCACCAGTGAAGAGGGTGGGCTGAACGGCGCCCGGCAGCTGCTCGCCATGAGCGATCCGCCGACGGCGATCATGTGCGGTCATGACCTGATTGCCACCGGCGCGATGCAGGCGATCGCGGAAACGGGCAGGCGCCCGGGCGTCGATGTTCCGGTGATCGGGTGCGACAATCACCCGCTCGGGCCTTACTTGAATCCACCTCTGACCACGTTTTCCGCGCCGACGTTCGAGGCCGGGCGCCGGATGGTCGATCTGCTTCTTGCCCTCATGGACGGCCGTTCGCCCAAGGAATTGCAGGAAATCTGGTCGCCCGAGCTGATTCTGCGCTCGTCCCACGGCAGCCAATTGGTCGCAGCCGGCGAAATCTGAAAGCCGACATCTCTCGCTTGACAAGCCGGGCCGGCGCGACCTAGGTTACGAAATCGTTTTCGTAAATCGGGAGTTTGCGATGTGGCCTCTGCGGAAAGTCGCGGTTCTTGCGTTTTCGGTGCTTCTTGCACTCGCCGGGCCGGCGTCCGCCGAGGATCTTCGCATCGGAGCCATCTTTCCCCTGAGCGGCGCGAACGCCGATTACGGCGATCTCTACATGGGAGCGACCGAGCTTGCGGTTTCCCACCTAAACGACGCGAAAGTCCTCGGCGGAAAGCTGTCGATCGCCTACGAAGACAGTCAGGCGCTCCCGCAGCAGGGCGTGATCGCCATGAACAAGCTCGTGAACGTCGAGAAGGTCAGCTACGTGCTCTCGGCGTTCACCGGGGTTTCCAAGGCCATCTCGACGACCGCGGCGCGAAGCCGCACGGTTGCCGTCAATGGTGGCGGGGTCGGGCCCGACCTTGCCGAGCTCGGCGAGTATTTCTGGAACGTCATCCCGCTCGCCAATTTCGAGGTGCGGGCGATGGCGCCCTACCTCGTCCAGAAGCGGGGATTGAAGCGGTTTGTCCTCGTCTATGTCGACGATCCGCTCGGCCAGTCGATCAAGCGCGAGCTCGAATCCAGCCTGCCTTCGCTCGGTGCGACGCTTGCCGAGGCGCTGTCCGTTCCGTCGAATGCCCAGCAGTTCAGCGGGGTCGCGGCCCGGGTACGGGATGCCAAACCAGATGTCGTATACATCGCCTCCTTCGGCGCGCAGCAATCGCAGATTATCAAGCAGCTGCGTGACAACGGGGTTACGCAGCAACTCGCCGGCTACTCGGGGTTTGCGATTCCCGCCATCGCCAATCTTCCCGAGGCCAAGGGGGCGCTCTTCACGACGCAGCGAATCGACTGGAATTCAGACGATCCGGTGACCAAGCGCTTCACGCGGGAGTACCAGACCAGGACCAACCGGGCGCCGACTGCCTACGCCGCGAACTACTACAATGCCGTGATCCTCTACGGGACCCTGGCGTCGGCCTTGCAGAAGGCCGGCATGCCGATCACGGGCCAGAACCTGCTGGCGAAACGTCGTGAGATTGGAGCGTTCGATCTGGTCGGCGGGCGTGTGACCTTCGAGAAGGACGGCACGATCCGATCCGCGATGCAGATCAACGAAGTGGACGGCGAGCCGGCTGTCGTCGAGACCGTTGCGGCGGCTCCCTAGCATCTGACGCCTGTGCGAGGAACAATGCTGCTACTCCAGCTTATCATCAACGGAATCCAGGTCGGGGCGCTCTACGGCCTGACCGCGGTCGGCTTCTCGCTCATCTTCGGGGCCACGAAGATCTTTCACTTCGCCCACGGCGCGAGCTTCGCGATCAGCGCGTACGTTTTCTACTATCTCTATGCGGTTCTCCTGGTCTGGTGGCCGATCGCGATTCTTGCGGCCTGCATCGTGGTCGTGGTGTTCGGAGTTGCCCTGGACCGTTACGTCTATGGCCCGATCCAGAGCACCGACGGATCGTTCTTTACGATCTTCGTCGGCTCCTTCGGCGTCGCCGTCGTCATCCAGAACCTGATCGGGACCGTCTTCGGGCGGGGCTTCATTTCGGTGCCTTCGGCATTGAGCAGGAGTGTCGAGCTCGTGCCCGGACTCTACGTGGCTCCCACGGCGGGGATTGCCCTCGTCACCGCGGTGGTTTGCTTCGTCGCGCTCCAGCTGTTTCTCGGCAGGACCAATATCGGGATCGCACTCCGCGCGCTCTCTGAGAGCCCCGCGTTGGTGCGAACGTTTGGTCTGAACCCGAAGGCCGTGTCGACATGCGCATTCGCGCTCGGCTCCCTGCTCGTCGTCCCCGCCGCGGTGCTCACCAGCATGACGTCGGGGCTGAATGCGGCGATCGGCGGCCGCGTCATGCTGATCAGCGTCGCCGCCACCATCGTCGGCGGCGTCGGCAGCCTGCGTGGCGCCGCCTGCGCGGGACTGTTGCTGGGCATTGCGGAGAATCTGGCGTTGTGGCGGTTCGATCCGCAGTGGAGCGAGGCGGTCACCTTCCTCATTCTGTTCGCGTTCATCGTGCTGCGTCCGTCAGGCTTCTTTGGCCGCGTCGTGACTAATTGAGGGTCTGCATCGTGATCGCTTATCTCGTAAACCTTGCAACGCTGGTCTGCATCAACGCCATTCTGGCGATCACCCTGAATTTCATCATGGGATATGCGGGCATCTTCTCGCTTGCCCATGCGGTGTTCTTCGGTGTCGGCGCGTATGTCGCGGCATTCATTGCCTTGCAATGGACGGATTCGTTGCTGCTTCAGTTGCCGGCCGCGATGCTCATCGCCGGCGTGATCTCCGCGGCGCTGGCCCTGCCAGCCTTGAGGGTACGTGGCGACTACTTCGTGGCGGCCTCGCTCGGCTTTCAGGTCCTCGCCGCAACGGTGTTCTCGGAGTGGAAGTCGGTCACGGGCGGCATCGGCGGGCTCGTCGGCATCCCGCCGGCAAGCATCGCGGGACACGCGTTCGGCGACCCCGCCCAGTTCCTCGGCCTCGCCGGCGTGACACTGGCGCTGGTGGTCGTGCTCACCACGGCGATCGTTCGTTCGAGCTTCGGTCGCAGCCTCAAGGCCATCCGCGACAGCGAGTCGGCCGCGCTGGCGTTCGGGAAGAATGTCGCGGTGATCAAGACGCTCTCGGTGTTCTACTCGACCGCGATCTGCGCCGTGGCGGGTGTCCTTTATGCCGACTACCTCAGCTTCATCAACGTCGAGAGCTTCACCATCGATGCCTCGACGCTTTTCATGGCCATGGTGATTGTCGGCGGCATCGGAACGGTGTGGGGGCCGGTCGTCGGCGCGGTTCTTCTCACGCTGCTACCGGCCGCCTTGACTTATCTGCCGTTCCTCCCGCGCACCGAAATCGGATCCGTGCAGCAGATGATTTATGGGCTCGCGATGGTCCTCCTGATGATCTTCAAGCCGGACGGCCTGATGGGCGTGAAGCAAGGGGAGGCGTGACGTGCTGCAAGTGTCGAAATCACCCGCGCCGCCGGCGACGCTTCTTGAGATTGCCAATCTCACCAAGAGCTTTGACGGCGTGAAGGCCGTCGAGGATGTCTCGCTACACCTGCGCGAAGGGATCATCACTACGCTGGTTGGTCCGAACGGAGCAGGTAAGACAACGCTCTTCAACCTGATCACTGGACATCTCCGGCCGACCTCGGGCGACATCCGCTGGCAGGGCGAATCGATCGTCGGCACCGCGCCGTGGAAGATCGCGCGCCTCGGTGTTGCCCGGACCTTCCAGGATCTCCGTCTTTTCTCCCACATGACGGTCTTCGAGAACGTTCTCACGGTCATGGAGAAGAGTGCCTGGTTCTGGCAATCCGAGGCGGGCAGCGGCGCGGAACGGTACCAGCGGGTGCACGAAATACTCGACGCCATCGGCCTGCTGCACAAGGCCGGCGTGCGTGCGAACGATCTGGCCTATGCGGAGCGCAAGTTTCTGAGCATGGCGCGGATCATGGCCACCAGGGCCAGGATGTGGCTTCTCGACGAGCCGGCGTCGGGGCTCGATCCCAGATCTTACGAACGCTTCGTGGCGCTGCTGCGCAGCGAAGTTCGCCGCGGCATCACGATCTGCATCATCGAGCACAACCTCGAGATCGTCGTGAGCATCTCCGACAGGATCAGCTTCCTCGATCAGGGGCGCCTTCTGGCCGACGGCGAGCCCGAGGAGATCCTCGGGAATCCCGAGTTGTCATCCATCTATTTCGGCGAACGCAACTCATGACCAATGCTCTCATCAGCGTTGATAATCTCCGCGTCGGCTACGGCGGCCGCGTCGTGCTCGACAATGTCAGCCTGGACATCCGCAGGAACGAGGTGCTCTGCCTCGTCGGTCACAACGGCGCCGGCAAGTCGACCCTGTTGAACTCGCTGTTCGGGGTGGTCTCCCGCCAGGGCGGCGAGATATCGGTCGACGGCGAGCACTTGCACCAACCTGAGCCGAAGAAGATGTCGGCCCTGGGGATTGGCCTCGTGCCCGAAGGCCGCGGCATCTTTCCGGGCCTTACGGTCGACGAGATATTCCGCCTTGCGATGTGGGCGACCGACGTGCCGCAGCGAGAGCAGCCCGAGCGCATCGAGTGGGTGATGTCGATCCTGCCCCGCATCAAGACGTTCTACGCCCGCCGCGCGGGCACGCTGTCGGGAGGGCAGCAGCAGATGGTCAGCATCGCGCGCGCCTTGCTGAGCCGCCCCCGCTGTCTCCTGATGGACGAGCCGTCGATCGGACTGGCGCCAAAGCTGTTTCAGGATCTGTTGCAGCCGATCCGGCAGCTCCAGCAGCAGCTTGGACTGTCAATCCTGCTGGTCGAGCAGAACGTGAAGGAAGCATTCAAGATATCCGACCGCGTCCTGGTGATGCGCTCGGGAGCGATCATCCACGAAACGTCGCCCGACGAATTGGCGGACAACAAGGTCCTCATGCAGTTCTACTGAACTGAAGGCAGACATCGAAGGCAGCGTCATGCAACACAGTATCCTATTCGCAAACAGTGACCGGCTGCGTCCGCCTGCCGGCCATTATTCCCACACCTGCACCGCCGCAGGACTCGTGTTCGTGTCCGGACAGCTTCCGGTCGATGTGAACGGGACCCCCATGACCGACCAGCCGTTCGAGCGGCAGGCCGGACAGGTGCTTGCCAATGTCGACGCCTGCCTCGAAGCCGCAGGGACCGATCGAAGCCGGCTCGTCCAGGTGCGCATCTACGTGACTGACATGAACTCTTGGCCGGCATTCAACCAGATCTATGCCGATTGGATCGGCGATGTCCGGCCGGCGAGGGTGGTCGCCGGCGTGGCGTCCCTTCATTTCAGATCGCTGCTGGAAATCGAAGCCGTCGCGCTTGCTCCAGCCTGAACGGGCCGGTGCGCTTAACAGGAACGCTGCACAACATGGAGGAAAGCGTGATGCCCACGAGGCGCTCCATCATTCTCGGCCTGCTTGGCATGGCCGCCGCACACCCCGCATCGCGCGCCTTCGCGCAAGGCGGCGCCGCACCCATCAAGATCCGCGTCGCTTCGGTGATCTCGTCGGCCTGGCTTCCGCTCTGGGTGGCAAAGGACAAGGGCCTCTTTCTGGAGAAAGGGCTCGACGTCGAAATCATGACGGTCCAGAACCTCTCCACGACAATCGGCGCGCTTGGGCGCCAGCTGGACATTTCGGGCGCTACCGCGATCGATATCGTGAAGGCGGCTGCGGGCGGTCTCGATGTCGTGGGCGTGTGCGGCAACACGATCGAGACCGCAGCCAATCGGCAGATGCGCCTCATGGCTGGCAATCAGTCCGGGATCACCTCGATCGGCCAGCTGAACGGCAAGACGATCGGCACGCCATCGATCAACGGCGTCGTTCACATCGCGACCCTGCTTGCCCTCAAGCGCGGCGGGGTGGATCCAAAAGGCGTGCGCTTCATCGAGATGATGTTTCCCAACATGGCGGACCAGCTCAAGGCGCAACGCGTCGACGCGGTCGAGGCGGTCGAGCCATTCGTCATTGCGTTGAAGAAGTCGGGCCACGTCGACCTGGGCGATCCGATGCTACAGGTCGGCGATCCCATTACGTTGACGTGCTGGATGGCGAATGGCACCTGGGCGCGCGCCAATCCAGACGCGATTGTGCGCTGGGTCGCCGCGCTCGAGGAGGCGAGGGCCTATATCGCGGGTTACGAGGTAGAAGCACGCGCGATCCTTGCCAAATGGACGCGTCTGCCGAATGACGTGATCGAAAGCATCGTGCTGCCAACGTACAGCACATCTTTGACTGCAGGGCACATCTCGGCGTGGATCGAGGCGACGCGGGAGACCGGGCAACTCAACGCTCAGTTGAGTGCATCCGATCTGGTGCTGAAGTGACACGAGGCGATTGGCGCTGATCATGACAACCCAACCCAGTTTTGAGTGCGAGCGCCTCTGCATCGATTTGCCCGGTGTGCCGGGTGTTCGCCGCATCATCGAGGATCTCGATCTCGAAGTCGGAAGAGGCGAGTTCGTCTCGATCCTCGGCGGCTCCGGTACCGGTAAAACGACCCTGCTGCGGACGCTGGCGGGGCTGACGCCCTACAGCTCGGGCCGCGCCGTATACGAGGGGCGCGAGGTCCGCTCCCCGGTCCCCGGCATGGCCATGGTGTTCCAGGACTACGGGCACGCTCTCTTGATGTGGCGAACCGTGCGGAGAAACGTCGCGCTCGGCGTGGAAGGGCGCCTGCGCGACGGTGGGCTCGATCGAAAAGTTCAGAACGCGATCCGCATGGTCGGGCTCGAGCGATTCCAGGACGAATATCCGTGGCGGCTGTCGGGCGGCATGCAGCAGCGGGTGCAGATCGCCCGGGCGCTTGCCATGGAGCCGAGCGCTCTGTTGATGGACGAGCCGTTCGGGGCGCTGGACGCGATGACGAAGGCCTCGCTGCAGGACCAGCTTCTGGCGGTCCAGGCCGAAACCGGCGCGACCGTCCTGTTCGTCACCCACGACATCGAGGAGGCGATCTATCTCAGCGATACGATCATCCTCTTGAAAGGCAGTCCGGCCCACATCGCGCGGCGCATCACCGTCGACCTGCCGCGGCCGCGAGACCAGATCGTGACCAAGGAGCTTCCCGAATATCTGCGGCTGCGTCATCTGCTCTACGAGGCGTTTCGCCATGAAATCCATGCTTAGGCGGTCAGGGGTGGCGTTTAACGCGCCAGCGCTCGCGACCGCGGCGGTCCTTCTCGTCGCGTGGGAAGTCGGCGTCAGGGCCGCCGCGACCCGGTTCGAATTCCTGCCGGCGCCGACAGAGATCGGTGAGGCGCTCTACGGCGCGATCCGATCCGGCCAGATCATCGGCGATTCCGTGCACACGGTCGCCTGCGCCTTGGCCGGATGGGCCGTTGCAGGCGCGCTTGGCGCGGCCATCGGGCTCGCGCTCGCGTTTTCGCGCACGGTCCATCGATTCTTCAGCGCGTCGCTCGAGCTGCTCCGGCCTTTGCCGGCGGTTGCGTTCGTTCCGGTCGCGGTCCTGCTGTTCGGGTTCACCGTCACCACGGAGATCACCGTGATCGTCTTCGCGAGCGTGTGGCCGATCATCGTCAACACCGTCGCTGGGGCGAGAGCCATCCACCCAAGGCTCCTCGATACGGCCGCGACGCTGCATTTGTCGCGAACACAACGGCTCGGCAAGGTCGTCCTTCCCGCGGTGTTGCCATCCACCATGGTCGGTGCTCGTGTCGCACTCGGGCTCGCACTCGTCGTCGCGGTCATCGCGGAGATGGTCGGCAATCCGGCCGGGCTCGGCTGGGGGCTGGTGGCGGCGCAGGAAGCTCTCCAGCCAGGCCTCATGTTTGGCTACCTCGTTGCCACGGGCGCGCTCGGCGTTCTCCTCAACGCTTGCCTTCGGCTGACCTTCGCTCGGCTGTTTCCCGGCATTCGGGAGATTCAGCAATCATGATCGCAACCAACGTGTCCGCACAAGCCGTCGCGGGTGGCAGAGGACGCCGGTGGGCCTTCCATGCGGCCGGTAACGTATGGTTGGCGCTGCAAGGGCTGCTGCCGCTGGTCGCCTTGCTGTTGCTCTGGCAGATGCTGGGCGATCCGCGCTCGCCATATTTTCCGCCTCCGTCTACATGGGCGGCCGCCCTGATCGACCGGACGAACTCGGGAGATCTCGTTCCCGCCGTGCTGGTGACGTTCCAGTCGGTCGCTGCGGCTCTTGTCCTTGCCACGGCATTGGGCGTCGGCATCGGCGGGCTGATCGGCGCCTCGTCGGTTCTTGCTCGCTGTCTCGGGCCGACGCTGGAATTTCTGCGCACCTTGCCGCCCCCCACCATCGTGCCGGTGGCGGCTCTGATCATCGGCGTCAACGAAGCGATGAAGCTGTTCGTGATCGTGTTCGCGGCGCTCTGGCCCGTTCTGCTCAATACCACCATGGGCGTACGGTCGCTCCATCCGACGTTGCTCGAGGCCGCGCGATCCTTGCAGCTCGGTCCGATCGCCCGGATGACCAAGATTTTCCTGCCGGCGCTGCTGCCGTCGATTCTGACGGGCGTGCGCGTCGCCGCTCCCCTGGCGATCATCGTATCGCTGCTGGCGGAGATGCTGACGCTGATGCCGGGGCTCGGCGCGTTGCTCCTGACGGCCCAACGCAATTTCAACGCGGCCGAGGTCTTCGGCCTGCTGGCCGTCGTCGGGGCGTTCGGCTTCATCCTCAACGCGGCGCTTGCCGCCTTTGAATCCTGGGCCTTGATGCCTCAAGGCCGGACCTGAAGGAAACGGATCATGTCCATCGATTTCGAACGGAAGGGCGCCGTCGCCCTCGTCACGATCAACCGGCCCGACGCCATGAATGCCCTCGACGTCGAGCACGATCGCGCGCTCGCCGAGGTCTGGAGAGAGTTCGAGGCGGACGCGACGTTGCTGGTCGCAGTTCTGACAGGTGCGGGCGGTCGTGCATTCTGTTCAGGCGGCGATCTGAAGACGTATATGCCGTGGCGCCGCGACCGCGCCCTGCATGGCGCCGAAAGCACCATCAGTTTCGGCGGCATGACGCTGGTCGACGAGATCACCAAGCCGGTCATCGCCGCGATCCAGGGGCATTGCATCGCTGGCGGACTGGAACTGGCGATGGCGTGCGACCTGCGCGTTTGTACGCCGGACTCGCGGTTCGGGCTTGCAGAGGTGCGATGGGGTGTGCTGCCAGGCGGCGGTGGCACCCAGCGGCTTCCGCGGCTTGTACCCCTGGGCTGCGCTCTGGAGATGATCCTGACCGGAGAGTCGATCGATGCACAGCGCGCCGAACGCATTGGCCTCGTGAACCGCGTGGTCGCGGCCGACGTGTTGCTCGATACCGCCTTCGCGATTGCGGAGCGCATCGCGGCGAACGGACCGCTCGCGGTCAAGGCCGCGAAGCGAGCCGTCCAGTACGGATTGGACGGCTCGCTGGAGGAGGGGCTGGTCCTCGAAGGCGCGCTGCAGAAGCAATTGCTTCAATCCGACGATGCGGAAGAGGGGCTTCGCGCCTTCGCCGAACGGCGGCCGCCGGTGTATGCGACCGCTGCCGCCGCCATACCGGCGCAAAAGTAAAGACGCATGCCGATCGTGTAGAGAAGAAAGGCTCAATCCCATGTCGACAACAAACGAAAACAGACCGCGATACTCGCCGGCCCGCCGCGTCCCGCTTGGGCCGAGTGGATATCTCCTGTTCTTGTCGGGAATTCTTTGCGTCGACGAGGACGCACGGGACAACATCGAGGCCCAGACCCGTCGTATCTTCGACCGCATCGCCCGCGTGCTGGCGAAACACGGCGCCTCGTTGTCGGATATTGTGAAGACCACATCCTATCTGGCCGACCTTGCCGACTACGACGGCTTCAACCGGGTTCGCGTCGAAATATTCATGGACAGCAAGGAGCCGCCCGCCAGCACCGCTATCGGAGCCGGGTCGCTCCTTGGTTCCGGCACGCGCGTGGAGATCGAGGCGGTGGCATTCGTGCCGTCGCGCTGACGCACCGAGCCGCTTGCGCGCGATCACCGCGCAACTGATCAGCTGTTTCCTCGTCGTTGACGGTATCGCAAGCGTTCGAGTGCGAAAGGCCATTTAGGCTTAGCGCGTGCGGCCACTTAGTCGATTGACTGCGATACTTCCCGAAGTCGCCATTCCTTCGGACAGCTTGAATTTTCCTGTGAATTCAAGACCGGAAGGGCGGATATGCACGCTGTCGGGATTGGTCCGTCAGCTTTGAAAATCTGTGCTTGCAAATCAATGCCGTGATGGCGTTCTTGATGATTGAGTGGGAGTAGTGCGACCGGCTACTGTCGCGCAGTTTGGCGTAGGTTTGGTGAGGTTGTTCTCACTTCCTTTCACATCTGGGCGACCAAAGTTGTGGCCTCCACTTAACCCGATCGAGGTGGGCATTCCACCGCGTTTTCGCCAGCGAAGTATTGCAGCGCATTTCATCGTGCAGAAGGGCGGCTGGGGTGGCCCAAAGCCTCAGTTTGGAATAGCGGCAGCTATTGACGCAAAGCGGCTCACCTGAGGAGGGTGGTCAATTCCGCCCCCTCGTCGACGACGAACACGGCGATCAGTTCGGCCGGCTCCGTGTTGCTTGCATTGGCAGAAACGAGATGTGTCGCACCCGGCGGTTCGAAGAACGATTGCCCGACTTCGAAGGTCTCCAGCCGGCCACCCTTGAGTTGCGAGCGGACCTGGCCCCTGGTGATGTAGGCCGTAACCGCGCCGCCGTGGCGGTGCGGCGGAGTGAAGCCTCCGGGGCCGTAACTGACGCGCACCACTGTGACCCTCTTGCCCGGGACATTCGTCAAGGCGTGGGAGGCGATCACCTCGACCTTGTTGAGCGATGAGCCCGACGCATTGTCGGCGCACAGCGGCGCGGGACTTGCCGATATCGCGTCCATCGCGACCGGCAGCGTTCTCGCGATCGCCACCGCGCAGGCGAAACCCGTCACAACAGCCAGCGACAGCCGATGCCAGTCCCGCTCTGCGAGCGGCCTCATTGTTCCCAATGTAATGGTCATTGGCGTCTCCTGTTTGATCTCAAATCGCTGTGGCGGGCTTGAACACCGAAAGCGGCGCGGGATCGCGGCTCGGCGGAGGCGGGATCTTTCCGTCCACATCGGTGAAGCCATATTCGGCCGCTAGCTCCGATGCGAGCAGGATCTCTCCGGTCTTGGCGATCACGTCGGGATCAGCGGCCAGCGCCGCGATCGCGCGCCCGACGAAGACCGGTGTCTCGCCTCTCTCGGCAATCAGCCTGGCGAGCGCCGCCGGGACCCGACCAGGCTGTACCGCAAGCTTCTCGCTCTTGATGTAGCCGGGCCAGATCGAGACCGCGGAAATGCCGAACGGCTTCAGTTCATGGGCCATGTCGCGCGCCATCCGGTCGACGCCCGACTTCTGCACGCCGAACGGGACGTTGAATGTGTATCGGACGCCGCCGCCCGAGGACGTATTGACGATCAGGCCGCGTCTTTGCGGCAGCATCAGCGGGACAGCGAACTGGCTGGCGACGAAGTGTGAGCGCAGGCCGACGCGATGCAGGGTGTCCCACAGAGAGGTCGGGACCTGCCAGAAGGGCACGTTGACCGGCATGACGTTCGGCGCCGCAAACACGTTGTTCACGAGCACATCGAGGCGTCCGTAGTCGCGTCGGATCAAATCGAACACATCCCTGACCGAACCGTCCTCGGAATGGTCGCAGAGGAGGCCGACGCCTTTGCCGCCGGCGTCCTCGATTGCCGCCATGGTTTCGTCGAGAGAGCCGGGCCATTCCGAGCCGCTGGCGCTGCTGCGTGTGCGTGCGGTCACGATCACCGTCGCTCCGGCCTCGGCCAGGCCGATGGCTACTCCCTTCCCGACTCCGCGGCTTCCTCCCGTCACCAGCGCAACACAATCCTTCAGGCGTCGCTCGGCCATTTGATCCTCCGACATCTCTTCCTAGGAAGGTGTATTGACAACAATCTTCCCAGGAAGATAATGGCCGAGATAACGAAACGCGTCAACCAGGGATATCTCGCTATGGTCACGAAGGAAGAGAATGAATTGCTGTGCCGCGTCACCGGCGACGCCCCGATGGGGCGCATGCTGCGTCAGCATTACTGGCTGCCGGCCGTCCTCTCGGTGCGGGTGCGCAGGGGCGAGGCGCCCGTGCGCGTCAAGCTGTTCGGCCGCAACTTCGTGGCCTTCAGGGGCAGGGATGGAACCGTCGGCTTCCTTGATGAAGCCTGTCCGCACCGGGGCGCCTCGCTTGCACTGGCGCGGGTCGACGATTGTTCGCTGACCTGCCTGTTCCACGGCTGGAAGATCAGCGCCGGCGGCGAGGTGCTGGACGTTCCCAACGAGCCGAACAACCCCAGCGAGTTCGCCAAGACAGTCAAGGCGAAGGCCTACCCGACACGCGAAGGCGCAGGCCTGATCTGGGTCTGGCTCGGCGAAGGCGCAGCGCCACCCGCGCCGGACTTCGAATGGATGGATTTGCCGCCGGACCAGGTTTACGCGGCCGGCATCGAGCTCAATGCGAACTGGCTGCAGGGTGTCGAGGCAACCATCGATTCATCACATGTCGCCCTGCTGCACCAAAGCTGGACCGCAAGCTCGGCAACGGACTTTGGCGCGACGCGGGTCAACACCGAGGTCAGCTACCAGTTCGACAAGATGCCATACGGATTCCGGGCCGCTGCGCTTCGCTCCGCCCCTGACGGATCTTGTCTTGCACGCGTGACGGAGTTCGTGATGCCCTATTACGGGTTGATCGCACCGATTTTCTCCGGGCCGCAGCAGGATCGCACCGCGATCATCGCCGTGCCGATCGACGATGAGAACCTGATCCAGTGGTACATCTTCTACAATCCCGAGAAGCCGGTGGATTCCTGGCGCAAGGTGCAGCGGGCCAATCAGTGGCCGATGGCGGGCGGTCTCCCGGGTGACCAGTCCAACAATTGGGGACAGAACCGCCAGATCATGGATTCCGGCAACAGCACCGGCTTCCACGAGATCGTCATCGAGGACTTCGTGGTGATGGTCAGCATGGGCCCGATCGTCGACCGTTCGCAGGAATATCTCTGTTCGGCGGACCAGGCGATCGTCAGGGTGCGCCGCCAATTGCTCGAGGAAGTGCGCGGCTTCATGGACGGCAAACCGCCGAAGAGCGGCCAGAGCGAAACCACGTCCTACAAGGAGATCCGCGCGGTCGGCGGCCGGCTGGCGTCCGCCGCCGAGAACTGGCGGCAGATTCCCCGCTGATTGATCGGAAGCGCCGGGCGCGGACATCTCGTCCGCGTCCATTCCCCGGCTCAGGAGATATCGTGCCATGGCCTGGAAGCATCTGTGCGCCGCCTCGAAACTGTCCGACGGGGAGCCGCTGGGCTTCAAGGTCGGTGACGAACGCGTCGCGCTCTACAAGGTCGACGACGCCATCTACGCGACGGACGACGTCTGCTCGCATGCGTTCGCGCTGCTCTCCACCGGCTTTCTCGAAGGCCATGTCGTCGAATGTCCGCTGCATGGTGCTATGTTCGACGTGCGTGACGGCAGGTGTCGGTCCGGTGCCTACAAGGATATCAGGTCATTCAAGGTCGAGATCCGCGACGGCGAGGTTTACGTGGATCTCGAGGAGGGTGCTGCGAATGAGGGGGCCCCCGACCGCGCGCTGGATGCCGAAGCGTGAGCGGGCTCGTCATCATCGGAGCATCCTATGCCGGTGTTCAGGCGGCGCTCGGTGCCCGCGAGGCCGGTTATTCCGAGCCGGTGACCATCGTTGCCGACGAACATTCGCTCCCCTATGAGCGGCCGCCGCTATCGAAGGCTTTTTTGCTCGACAAGACCCGCGAACAGAAGCTCGTCCTGCGCGACGAAGCATTCTTCGCGAGCAAGGAAATCGATCTGCTGCTCGGCCACCGCGTGATCAGGATTGACCGGACAGCCAGGCAGGTCGCGCTGGTGGACGGCGCGCGGCTGGACTTCGACAAGCTCGTGATTGCCACGGGATCGCGGGCGCGGCGGATATCAATCCCTGGCGCCGAGCTCGATGGGGTCTGCTATCTCAGAACGGTCACTGATGCCATCGATCTCAAGGCGCGCCTGGGGCGGGCGGGCGAGATCGTCACTGTCGGCGGCGGGTTCATTGGACTCGAGGTCGCTTCCTCGGCGGCGAAGCTCGGCAAGAAGGTCACGGTGATAGAGGCCGCCTCGCGGCTGCTCGAGCGGGCGGTGTCCCCGGTTGTCTCGCGCTTCCTGCTCGATGCCCATGCGCAAGCGGGTGTTGATGTGAGGCTTGGCGAGACGGTCATTTCGATGACCGGTGATGCCGGTCGAATCGCGGGCATTGATCTCGGCAGCGGCGGCCGCCTGCGCGCGGATCTCGTCGTCGTCGGCATTGGCGGAATCGCAAACGATGAACTCGCCAGCGCTGCCGAACTAAAATGCGCCAATGGAATCGTCGTGGATGAGCATGGCCGTACCGAGGTGCCCGGCATCTATGCCGCCGGCGACTGCGCAAACCATTACAATCGGTTTGCGGAGGGCTGGCTCAGGCTGGAGTCGGTCCAGCACGCCCAGGACCAGGGCAAGTCGGCGGGGCTCGCGATCGCGGATAGCCATGAGCCCTACGACAGTGTCCCAAGGTTCTGGTCGGATCAGTACGATCTCAAGCTCCAGATCGTGGGGCTCTCCGGAGGTTGCGACCAGATGGTGACCCGCGGCTCGATCCAGGAGGGCAGGTTCTCCATATTCCACTACAGGCAGGGGAGGCTGGTCGCGGTCGACAGCATCAACAGGCCGGGTGATCAAATGGCGGCGCGGCGCCTGATCGCAGCGCGGATTTCGCCGACGCCGGGGCAGGCGGCAGACGGCTCGTTCGATATCAAAGCGCTGCTGAAGACGATCGACAAAGCCGTCGTCTAGTTTCGCGGGATTCGCGTCTCCTAGCCCGCCGCTGCCAGCCGGCTCGCTTTCTTCGTCGCCTTCACCGTCTTCACGGCCAAAAGCTTGCGCAAGCACCGGTCGAGCATCGCGATCTCGGCCTTGGACAGTCCACTGGCCTCGGTCACGCTTTCCACGACCTTCGCGATCTCGGTGATACCGCGGTCGGCGGTCGCAAGGCCCTTCGCGGTCAGGCGGACCAGCTCGGAGCGGCCATCATCGTTCGCGGAGACCCGCAGGATGAACCCTCCTTCCTGGAGCCGCGCCACGCGCTTGGTCATGGCACCGGACGTGACGAGCAGGGCGCGGAACAGGTCGGTCGGGCGCAATTCGTACGGCTTTCCCGAGCGCCGCAACGCGAGCAGGACATAGAGCTCGCCGGTCTGCAGGCCGACGGTCTTCGATATCTCCTGCAGGCGCATTTCGTGAAGCTGGTTGACCCGCTCCAGCCTCAGCAGGGTGCAAGCGGTCGCCAGGTCGAGGTCGGGGCGCTGCTCGAGCCAGGCGGCTTCGATATCGTCGTACAGGCTGCTATCAGGCCTGGACGTCGGCTTGCCGACAGGCACTGCACCGCGCGACACACTCTTCTTCCCCATTCCTTGCTACCCACCTTGGTCCTGCGCCAGAAGGCGCTGGCATCATACCTTGGTTCAATCTAACACTCTCGACGTCACGTGTCGCGCGGCAAGTTCCCGGTGTTGGTCGAAGGACCGTGGACCGCGCCCGATGCGGCGGCCATTTGCCGCCACGGCCGATATTGACAATTATCTTCCAAGGAAGAATATTCCAAGTAAGAAATATAGGGAGGGTCGTATGCGGGGACGTGGCATGCGGGGATTTGGCGCAGCATTTTTTTTCGTGGCTTCACTGGCTGCCTCAAGCGCAGCCATGGCGGGTGAAGGCGAACTGATCCTCGGGCAGACGATGCCCTATAGCGGTCCGGCCTCGGCGCTGAGCGCAGTCGGCAAGGTGCAGACCCGTTATTTCCAGATGATCAACGAGCGCGGTGGAATCAACGGCCGCAAGGTTAAGCTGATCTCGCTCGACGATGGCTACAGCCCGCCCAAGGCAGTGGAACAGACCCGCAGGCTGGTCGAGAATGACGAGGCCGTCGCGATCTTCGGCAGTATGGGGACGGCGCAGAACGCTGCGGTCCAGAAATATCTCAACGGCCGGAAGGTACCGCAGCTTTTTGTCTTTGCCGCCAGCGACCGCTTCGCCGATCCGAAGACCAGCCCTTACACCATCTCGGGAATGACGCTGTTCAGCACCGAAGCGGCGACCTACGCGCGGATTGTGTCCGAGAGCATCCCGCGGGCCCGCGTCGCAGTGCTCTACCAGAACGACGACTATGGACGCGAGTATCTCCGTAGCTTCAAGGCCGAACTGGCACGGCTCGATCCGCAGTCGGAGATCGTTGCCGTCGCGCCCTACGAGGTGACGTCGCCGACGGTGGACTCCCAGGTCGTCTCATTGGCCAGCACCAATGCCAACGTCTTCCTGAACGCGTCGACCGGCAAGTTCACGTCGCAGGCGATCCGCAAGGCCGGTGCACTCGGCTGGCATGCGCAACAGTTCCTGCCGATCGGAAGCAACTTCGTCGCGACGATCCTCAAGCCGGCGGGACTCGATAACGCCAAGGGCGCGATTTCGGCTACGCCGACCAAGACCGTGGGCGATCCCGAGTGGACTAACGACCCGGCCTATCTGGAATGGCTGGCCTTCATGAAGAAGTACTATCCGGAAGGCGACATCGAGGATCAGCTCAACTTCACCGGATGGAACGTCGCGGTGCTCATGACTCGGGTGATCGAAGCCTGCGGTGACGACCTTTCACCGCAGAATCTCATGAAGCATGCTACGGCACTGAAGAACGTGGCGCTTCCGGGCCTGATTCCCGGCATTACAGTCAGCACGTCCCCCGACGACTATCGCCTGATCAAGGCGCTGCGGCCGCAACGCTTCGACGGCGAGCGCTGGATCCCGATGTCCGGCACCATGGCAGTTCGATAAGGGCGCGGCGATCCCCTAACTCCCGCGCCTGAGGTCCTCGGCCGCGCGTCGGAGGATTTCGTGAAGCCATTCGTGCGATGGCTCGCCTTCGACACGCTCATGCCACAGCAACCGGACCTCGACCGGCGTCGTGGTGTAGGGCAGCTCATAAGTCGCAATCGCATGGCTTTGCGCGAGCGCTTTTGCCAGTGGACGCGGGACGATGGCCGCCAGTTCGGAATCCAGGAGCAGCGCGGGCAGGGCAAGAAAATGCGGCAATGAGACCGCGATCCGAGGCGGCCGGTCGCTCTCGGCGAGCGCCCGCTCGAGTGCCGCGCGGTCGTACATTTCCGAGCGCCTGGCGAGCCCTCGCTCGGAGATGAAGCCGCCGATCGCGCCCTCCTGCTCGCCGCCAAAGGAGACGACAACCAGCGGCAGGCGCGCGAGCTTCGCCTTGTCCAGCCGGCCGAGCTTGCGCTTTCCGCCGACGATCAGCACGTCGTCATACTCGAACAGCAGCGACGTGCGGAAACGGCTCGGCGGGGCCGAGAAGACGCCGATCGCGACGTCGATGCGGCCGAGGTCGATCTGCTCGGCAAGGTCGATCCGGGTCACTGGCTTGATGGTCAGGTCGATGGAAGGCGCCTCGCGGCCGAGTATCTTCAGGAGCGGAGACGCCAGCACCATCGTGGTGAAGTCGTTGGCAGCGAGCGTGAACTGCTTGGTGGATGTCGCCGGGACGAAGGTCGGCAGTTCGACCGCCGCCTCAAGGGCGCGCAGGGCTTCGCGAACCTGCGGCGCCATCGTCAGCGCGCGCGCCGTGGGTTGCATGCCCGTTGCGGTGCGGACGAACAGGTCGTCTTCGAGCATCTCGCGGAGCCGGGCGAGCGAATGGCTCACAGCGGACTGGCTCAGCGCAACCTTCTGGCTGGCGCGCAGCACGCTGCGCTCCTCCATGACGGCGTCGAACACCTTGAGCAGGTTCAGGTCCAATGTCTTGAAGGAAACGGACACGATGAGGATCCAGTTGGGGGCTGACCGCGCGCCCGGACATGTTGCCGCGATCGTCCCCAGTTAAAGCCAGGCGTGCGGCAGACGCAACCGAGCGGACGGTCCGAACACGTCGTGGCGCCATCGCCGGCAATCTGAAGGCAGTTCAGGATCAATCTGCAAGAGTTTCACTTCCGCAACCGGCCGATCCCGTCATTATCCCGTCGCCGTGTTTGGAGGAGGCGGGCAAATGAAATCCAGCGTGATGTCGGGTGTCAAAGACAGCGCGATCGGCGCGGTGCTGGCGTCGGCGATATTCGCGACATCAGCGATCGCGCAGGACGGTCCGGTCAAGCTCGGTATCCTGACCGACATGTCCTCGCTTTACGCCGACAACGGCGGCCAGGGCTCGGTGGTTGCCGCGCAGATGGCCGTTGACGATTTCAAGGGCAAGGTGCTGGGGCGCTCCGTCCAGATTATCGCCGGCGACCATCAGAACAAGGCTGACGTGGGATCGGTGATCACACGGCGCTGGCTTGAGAACGAAGGTGTTGAGGCGATCCTCGACGTGCCGAACTCCGCCGTTGCGCTCGCGGTGCAAGGCATCACCCGTGACAAGAAGAAGCTTTTTCTCGCCACAGGCGCCGCAACGTCGCGCCTGACCGGCGACGAATGCTCGATGACAGGCATTCACTGGACTTACGACACTTACGCCCTGTCGCAGGGCACAACCAAGGCAATTTCGCGTCTCGGCGCGAAGAGCTGGTTCTTCCTTTCAGCGGACTACTCTCTCGGCGCGCAGCTTGAGGCCGACAGCCGCAAGGTGATCGACGCGACCGGCGGCAGGGTCGTCGGAGCCGTCAAGCACCCGATCAACACCCCTGATTTCTCATCCTTCCTGCTGCAGGCGCAATCGTCCAGGGCGGAGGTGATCGCGCTCGCCGACGCCGGCGGCGATTTCATCAACGCGGTCAAGCAAGCGGGCGAGTTCGGGATCACGCGCGAGCAGAAGCTTGCGGGCCTGATCGTCTTCATTGCCGACATTCATAGTCTTGGACTGCAGAGCTCCCAGGGCCTGATGCTCAGCTCGGCATTCTATTGGGACCTCAACGACGAGACGCGCGCATGGGCGAAGCGCTTCATCGAGAAGATCCAGAAGGTCCCGACTATGATCCATGCCGGCACCTATGGCGCAGTGATGCATTATCTCAAAGCGGTCGAAGCGGCAGGTACGCTGGATGGACCGACCGTTGCCGCCAAGATGCGCGAAATGCCGGTGAACGATTTCATGACGAAGAACGGCCGGATCCGCCAGGACGGCCGGCTGGTCCGCGACATGTATCTGTTCCGCGTAAAGTCGCCGGAGGAGTCCAGATACAGGTTTGACTACTACCAGCTGCTCGCGACAATTCCCGGGGAGGAAGCCTTCAAACCGATGGAGGAAGGCGGATGTCCGCTCTTGAAGAAGCCGTGATCGGCGAAGGCGCAGGTCGGACAGCGCGAAACCACATCGACGAAATCATGGCTGGCCGCTTCGCGTGCCGTGAATTTTCAGATACGCCGGTCCCGCGACGGACTATCGAGCAGATCCTCGGCGTGGCGCGGTTCGCGCCGAGTGGCGCGAACATCCAGCCCTGGCACGTCTACGTGCTCGCGGGCCCCGTAAAGGAGAGGGCGTCGGCGGCGCTCTTGGAGGCGCACGAAACGTGTCGCGACGAGCACGTCTCGGAATACAAATATTACGCCAGCGATCTGCCCGAGCCGTATTTGAAAAGGCGACAAGAATTCGGGCGGTTGTTCTACGGCTCGCTCGGCATCGCTCAGACCGATATTGACGCCCGCAGCAGGCAGACCGCCAAAAACTATGCATTCTTCGGCGCGCCGGTGGGATTGATCGTCACTATCGACCGTCGGCTCGAGGTGGGGAGCTGGGTCGACCTCGGAATGTTCGTTCAGAACGTGTTGCTGGCTGCCGCAGGACGCGGGCTGCAATCCTGTCCGCAGGAAACCTTCGCGAAATATCACAGGATCCTGCGCCCGCTTCTGTCGATCCCTGCGGAGCAGATGGTGGTGTGCGGCATCTCGATCGGGCGTGGCAAGGTTGAGGCGAGGGAAAGGTTGATGCCGCGAGCTGACGTCGATGAGTTCGTCACGTTCGCGGGATTCGAAGCATAAGACCCAAACGAGAAAGGGAGACGGTCATGGGAAGCCGAGAAGAACTGATTCAGCGCAGCATTCCGTTTCTCCGGGAAGTCAAGGATATGACGCCCGGCGCCGAGATGGAGCGTTGGCTCAACGAAAAATATGGCGAGGAGAGCCCGCTCTATCAGGATCTCGCTCGCCTGATCAAGATCGGGGTCGACGAGGGGTGGGCGGCGAACCAGGAGGTGGACGGCCCGAATTACCGGCGCAGCCGAATCCTGGAGCCGACTCCCGAGACCTTTCAGTTCAGCATTACCGCTGTTTACATGAACAGCGCCGATCCGCGCCGCTTCAAGGACGAGGACGATCACGACGTGTTGCGCGGGCAGTATCACGGCCATCCCTATGGAGAGCTCAACCTTGTGGTGCCCTTGAACAAGGGTGCGGAGTTGAAGGGATTGCAGGGGTGGCAGGGACCCGGCTGGACGGCGCCCGATCCCGGCAGCCGGCACTATCCCGAGGTCAGGGGCGGCGCGGTCATCGCGCTGTTCTATCTGCCGGCCGGACGCATCTCCTACGATTTCAAGGCTCCGGCCTGACTGCTGACCGCGCGTGGCGCCATGCAACGGCGTCACCCGTCTTTGGAGCAAAGCACATGACGCTGATCTATCCGGTCACTTCTAAGGGTATCCACCCTGCGCCGTTGTCTCCCGCCTACAGGAGCTCGGTCAAGCGCTCGCCGCAGAAGCCGCTGATCCCGATGCGGCACACGCTGTCCGAGCTCACAGGTCCGGTCTATGGCCACGAAACGGTGCGCGCGCACGACAACGATCTCACCATCCAGCACAAGGGTGAGCCGCTCGGCGAACGCATCATCGTCCATGGCCATGTGCGCGACGAGGATGGCCGCGGCTTGCCGAACACGCTGGTCGAACTGTGGCAGGCCAATGCCTGCGGCCGCTATGTCCATGTCGTCGACCAGCATCCGGCGTCGCTCGATCCGAACTTCACCGGCGCCGGCCGCACCCAGTCGGATGCCAAGGGCTATTACAGGTTCATCACCATCAAGCCCGGCGCCTATCCCTGGGGCAATCACCACAACGCCTGGCGGCCGGCGCACATCCACTTCTCGGTGTTCGGCCATTCCTTCATTTCGCGTCTGGTCACGCAGATGTATTTCCCGGGCGACCCGCTGTTCCCGTTCGATCCGATCTTCAACTCGGTGACGGACGAGAAGGCGCGCGCGCGGATGATCTCGTCCTTCGATCTCGAGAACACCAAGCCGGAATGGGCGCTCTGCTACCGTTTCGATATTGTGCTGCGCGGGCGCAACGCCACGCCGATGGAGACCAGGTAAGTGTCGAACCAGCGTCCTGACGGAATCATGCCGTCGCAAACCGTCGGCCCCTATTTCAAGTACGGCCTGACGCCGGGCGGCGACTACGAATGGAACGACGCCTTCAACAACAACCTTGTCACGTCTGATACTTCGGGCGAGCGGATCCGCGTCGAGGGCAAGGTCTATGACGGCGACGGCGCCGTGATCCCGGACTGCATGCTCGAGATCTGGCAGGCCGATGCCCAGGGCCGCTTCTCCGATCCGCAGGACACGCGCGCGCAGCCGAATTCCTCCTTCAAGGGGTTTGGCCGCGTCGGCACCGACAAGAGCGGCGGCTACGCCTTCGACACCATCAAGCCGGGGCAGGTCGCCGATCCCGACGGCAAGCCGCAGGCGCCGCACATCGTGCTCGCGGTGTTCGCGCGCGGCATGCTGCTGCACCTCTACACCCGGATCTATTTCGACGATGAAGCCGGCAACGCCAGCGATCCCGTGCTGGCGCTGGTGCCGGCCGACCGCCGTGCGACCCTGATCGCGAAACGCAAGGCCGGATCGGGCAACGCAGTCTACGCCCTCGACATTTATCTGCAGGGCGACGACGAGACTGTGTTCTTCGAAGTTTAGCGATGGAGAAACGATGATGGTCGATCGGAGCTGGTACGGCTGACGGCGAAGGGATTGGCGGTTGCCGACCGCGCGATTGCGGAGATCGCCCATGTCGTGCCGCAGGTGACGGTCGAGAGCGGCTTGACGGACCAGGAGATTGCAATCCTCGACTGGTCCTTGTGGTGCTGAACGTCAAGACCGTGAAGTTTTCCAAGGAGGCGAGCCGGCACTCAGGGGCGGCGCGCTCATTGCGCTGTTCTATCTTCCGGCAGGACGGATCTCCTACGATTTCAAACCTCCATCTTGAGGTTCGTCATGGCTCTGAGACACTGCGAAATATCTTCTCTGTGAGGGGAGTCGTCGCTATTGTTTCGACCGGCGCGCCTTTCGTCGGATAGGAGACGACGTTGTCTAGCATTCGATTGAGCGCTCAGGCCGACACTGTCATCGACAGAGCTATCAGATGCCCCATATAGTATGTCACTACTCGACCGGACAAAAGATGTCGCCGATGCGCGACGTGTTGTCGGCGATCCATCGGGCGGCCGCTTCCACCGGTGTCGTCAGGAGCCACGACCTGAAGATCCGCGCCCAAGCGTTCGATGATTATCTCGTCGCGGGGGAGGAGAGATCGTTCTTCCATGTCACGCTTTACATGCTGGCCGGCAGGACGCCGCAAAAAAAAGAGAAGCTGAGCATCGAAATCCGAAAGACCCTGGTCGCACTTCTCGAAGACACTTACAGCCTCAGCGTCGACATCCGGGACATGGATCCGGACGCCTACAAGAAGCGATTGAAGTGATGAGCTGGCAAGGATAAGCCGTCGAGACTCAGACCAGCAGAGGCTTGGCCCTGGCCGCCATCTCCCGCAACAGCGGAAGAAACCGGTCGATCATCTCGCCCGTTGTGATGCGATCGACGTGCGCTCCTATATTGGCGGCCGCTATGATGCCCCCGTCGTACCTTTGGATCGGGACGGAGATCGAACGGAATCCGGCCTCGGCCTCCTGATCGACCAGCGAATAGCCCTTGCTCCTGTCGGTGATGATCGTCGCAAGCACGAGGGACTTGTCCACGATCGTCTCGGACGTCTGCGCCTTCAAGGGCATCGCGTCGATCGCGGCAGCGAGTTCTTCGTTCGATAGGCGGCCGAGCAGGACCCGTCCGACGGAGGTGCAAAAGGCCGGAAGCCGGTAGCCGATGTCAATGCCCGAGGGAAAGACACGCGCCGGGCTCGCGCGAGCGACGAAGACGACTTCGCTTCCGTCCAGCAGCGCCAGCGAACAGACCTCCCTGGCCCTGGTGGAGACCTCGTCCATCAGCGGCTGCATGACGGTGCTGATCTGATTGGAGGCAAGGTAGGCGGAAGCCAGGGTCAATACGTGCGGCGTCAGCGAAAAAAGTCGCTCGTCGCCCGCGATATAGCCGGCCTTCTGAAGCGTCATCAGGAGCCTGCGGGCGGTCGCTCGCGGCAGGTTCGCGATTTTGGCGATGTCGCTGAGCGTCATCGGCCGTCGCTCAACTCCGAAGGCCTGGAGAACGCGCAGGCCGCGATCGAGGCTTTCGACGAACTCGGGTCCCTCCCGCCTGGCCTCCGCTTCTTCTGCCGTCCGCTTGAGTTTTGGCATTTCGCGTGAGCCGTCCGTTCCGTTGGTTCGCCTGCGTGGCAAAAGGTGCCCGAATCTCCCGACTATACTCTAGCGGCATTAGCCGGTTTAGGCAGGGATTTGAGGTCGAACGACAGGTCTGTGACCTGGTCCGGGGTTGGGGATATCCCGCCCGCAATCAACCTCCTGGCCGCGAGCTGCTCACCCGGCCGGTTGATGCTGTCCACTGCGATCAGCTTCCCTTGCCTGTAGTAGAAGATCGAGAATTGTCCGTCGTCGATCGAACCCCGAAGCGCCTGGTCGTCGAAGTTGCGCGATATCCCCACGATCTGGAGTTTGGCATCGTACTGGTCGGACCAGAAACGCGGCACCGATGCATACGGCCCGGTGCTTCCGGCTATCGCCAACCCCGCCGCCTTGGCCTGATCTTGGGCGTTTTGAACAGATTCGAGACGAATCCAATCCTGCGCGAAGGAGTTGTAGTGCGTGGCGCAGTCCCCTGCGGCGAATATGTTCGGGTCACTGGTGCGCCCGTGGTCGTCGACTGTGATGCCGTTGGTGCAGCTCAATCCGGTGTCCCTGGCGATCTGATCGTTCGGCAGGCCTCCGACCCCCACCAGGACGAGGTCGGCTCGGATCTTAGTGCCGTTCCCGCATTGAACTGCCGCAACGAGACCGTTCTCTCCCTCGATCGATACGATGGTCTCGCCGAGGTGTATGTCGACGCCGTGCTGGAGGTGCACGTCCAGCAGGAATTCGGACACAGTCGGCGAAACGGCCCGTTCCAGGAGGCGCGGAGCGCTCTCGAGCACGGTCACCTTCTTGCCCAGCTTGCAAGCCGAGGCGGCGACTTCGAGACCGATGAAGCCCCCTCCCACGATCACGATCTCGGCAGCATCCAGCAAGGAGGCCCTGAGATCGATCGCATCCTGCAGCGTCCTCAGATATAGGACCCCGCTGAGATCGGCGCCGGGAAGGGCAAGCCTTCTCGCACGGGATCCGGTCCCGATCAGCAGCTTGTCGAAGTTGAGCTCCGGATGGCCGGCAAGCCCGACCTTTCGCGCACGGCGGTCGATGTCGACCGCGCGCACGCCGACCACAAGGTCGATGCCCTTGTTCGCGAAGAAGGCACGATCGCGTAGCACGAGGCTCTCTTCCGTTGCGGCACCCGCGAGGAAATCCTTGGACAGCGGCGGTCGCTGGTAAGGCAACCACGTTTCGTCGGCCACAACGGTGATGGTTTCGGAGTATCCGGCGTCACGAGCGGCAAGCGCGCCCTGAATACCAGCATACGAAGCGCCGATGACGACGAGCCCGGTCATGACTGGACTCCGGGGATGTAGACGATGAGCGTCTCGGCGGGGAAGGGGGCCTTGAGCTGGCAGCTCAATCGGCTGTTGGGCTTTCTGGTTGCCGCGACCGAGCCGAGCAACTCCAGCTCATCGGCGTTCGGCGAAGCCAACGCGCCCAATTGCGCTTCGTCGACGTAGACGTGGCAGGTCGCGCAATCCAGGCAGCCGCCGCACTCGCCCTCGATCCCCGATACCCCGTTGCGAACCGCGGCGAGCATGGCGCTGACGCCCGGCGCAACATCGATCACGCTCTCCGTTCCGTCCGTCTGGACGAATTTCACCCTGGACATTTGCAACCTCCGGTGGCGCTTGCGGTTTTGGGTGCGGGGATGTGGTTCGCCGGTGCGACCCATGCGGTGGCGCAGCAGGTGGACTTGAATGCGCCAGACCTCGTTCTCATCAACGGAAAGGTCCTGACGCTGGACGAACGATCGACCGTGACTGAGGCGGTCGCCGTCAGGGACGGAAAGATTCTCGCGACCGGAAGCAGCGCGTCGATCAAGCCCCTTGCGGGCGCCCGGACGCGTGTGTTCGATGTGTCCGGCAAGACCGTCATTCCCGGACTGATCGATACTCACGCTCATTTCAAGGCGGCTGGTCTTGCCGACTATGTCGTCAACATGAGCCGTGCGAAGACGGCCGCGGAAGCGCTCGAGGCGATCAAGGCATTCGCGGTCAGGAAGAAGCCGGGTGAGTGGATCGTGGGCGGCGCGTGGCATCCGCCGTCGCAACTCGCCGAGAAGCGCTATCTGACCAGGCAGGAGATCGACAGCGTCGCTCCAGACAATCCGGTCTATTTGCGCACCGTCGGGCATTTCTCGATGGCGAACACCATGGCTCTGCAAAAGGCGGGGGTCGACAAGACCGCCGCGGATCCGAGTGGCGGATCCTTCGAGCGGGACGCTGCCGGTGAATTGACTGGCGTCCTCGTCGAAACGGCGATCGATCGGGTCGAGAAGGCCGTGCCGCCGTGGACGGAGGACGACGAGGTGCGGCAGTTCACCATTGCCGAGAGCGTGCTGAACAGTTTCGGAATTACGAGCGCGGTCGAGGGCGCAACGGAAGCCCGCGATATCCGCACGCTGCAGAAGATCGCCGCGTCCGGAAACGCAACCTTGCGTACCGGCGTGATGGTCAGGCCTGAGCCCCCTGCTGATCTGTCCGCCTGGGAAGCGATCATGTCGGGCAACGGGGCTTCGTCGGGCTTTGGCGACGACTGGCTCAAATTCGCCGGCATCAAGATCTTCTACGATGGTGGCATGACGCTGAAGACGGCGCTCATGCGCGACGTCTATCCCGATTCACATGACGATTATCACGGCATCACGCAGCAGACCCCCGAGCGGCTGAAGCAACTCGTCTCGATCTGCAACCGCTACGACTGGCGTGTCGGCGTGCACGTCGTGGGCGACCTCGGCATCGACCAGGTGCTCGACGCGTTCGAGGCGGCAAACAAGGAAAAGTCGATCCAGGATCGTCGCTTCGTCCTCATCCACGCCAGTCTGATCAGGCCCGAGCAGATGGAGCGTGCGCACAGGCTGGGGGTCCGCATCGATTTCCAGAACGTCTTCATGTGGGACAAGGCCGCGACCGTCGAGCGGTTTCTGGGCCGGGCGACCGCCGACCGCGCCGTGCCGACCAGGACACTGATCGCGAAAATGGGGCTCGACAATCTCGGCGCCGGAACGGACTTCCCCGTCAATCCGATCAACCCCTTCCTCAACATGTACATCATGGTGACCCGGAAGGATCCGAATGGAAACGTCTACGGTGCGTCGGAAGCCGTCAGTCGCGAGCAGGCCCTGCGTCTCTACACCAGCGCGGCTTCGCACTACACCTTCGAGGAAGCGCGGAAGGGGACGATCGAACCCGGAAAGCTTGCCGACCTCGTGGTGGTCTCCGCTGACTACATGGCCGTGCCGGAAGCGCAGATCAAGGACATCAAGGCGGACCTGACGCTGGTCGGCGGCAAGGTCGTCTTTCAGCGTTAAGCCGTAGTCCCGGCAAGCAAGACATCGAGACTCGAAGGAGAACCGCACGATGATGAGCCAACAGCAAAACGACCTGATCACTCGCATCGGCCCGGCGGATCCCGCAGGCAAGTTGATGCGGATGTACTGGCAGCCGGCGGCGCTGGTCGATGAACTCCAGGGCGAGCGGCCGATCAAGGCGGTCCAGCTGCTTGGCCAGAACTTTGTGCTGTTCCGCGACGAGCGCGGCCGCTACGGGCTGATGGATCGCGACTGCCCGCATCGCGGCGCCGATCTGGCGTTCGGACGGTTGGAGAATGGCGGGCTGCGCTGCGCCTTTCACGGCTGGCTCTTCGATGTGAACGGGCAGTGCCTGGAAACACCGGCAGAGCCGGCAGGATCGTCGCTCTGCAAGAACATCAGGCAGCGCTCTTACCCGGTCGTGGAAAAGGGCGGCATCCTCTGGACCTATCTCGCTGAGGGCGAGCCGCCGGCTTTTCCGGAGCTCGATTGCTTTGCGGCCCCCGAAGCTTACACCTTCGCCTTTAAGGGCTTGATGGAGTGCAACTGGCTTCAGGCGTTGGAAGTCGGCATCGATCCGGCTCATGCGTCGTTCCTGCATCGCTTTTTCGAGGATGAAGACACCTCGATCGCGTATGGAAAGCAGTTCCGCGGCGCGTCGGCCGACAGTGAAATGCCGATGACGAAGGTGCTGCGCGAATATGATCGGCCGATCATCAATGTCGAGCACACCGAGTTTGGGCTTCGGCTTATCGCCTTGCGCACTATCGATGAGGAGCGGACGCATGTCCGCGTCACCAATCAGCTCTTCCCGCATGCGTTCGTAATCCCGATGAGCACGGAGATGACGATCACGCAGTGGCACGTGCCGGTGGATGATAGGAATTGCTACTGGTACGCAATCTTCACCAGCTACACCACGCCCGTGAACAAGCAGAAGATGCGCGAGCAACGCCTCGAGCTCTATGAACTGCCTGAATACCGATCGCGCAAGAACAAGTCCAACGACTACGGTTTCGATCCGCACGAGCAGGCGCACGCGACCTACACGGGGATGGGGGCGGACATCAACGTCCATGACCAGTGGGCGGTCGAGTCAATGGGAGCGATCCAGGATCGTACGCGGGAGCATCTCGGCCAGACGGACAAGGCCATCATTCAATACCGCCGGCTGCTCCGCCAGGAGATCGAGAAGGTCTCACAGGGCGGAAAGCCCTTCATGTTTCTAGACGAGGCGCACGCCCGGAGCATTCAGGGCCCCGCCACGATGGACGGCATCGGCCCGACCAAAGGCTGGGAGACCTACTGGATGGAGGTCGACGTGAAGCGGAGGAGGGGCGCTCCCTGGGCGGCGCCGGTTCCCGCCGATATCGCGCAGAAGGTCCCTCATCTGACGGCGGCAAAGTGATGCTGCTGCGGCTCCCTTCCGATGAACCTGGCCTGAGCTTTGTCAGGAAACACGGGCTTTGGTCCGACGAACAACACGATGCGGCCGCGCGGCTGCGGCGGATCGCCGAGGACAGCAAGCTCGAAACCATACGGCTGTCGTTTCCGGATCAGCACGGGATCCTGCGCGGCAAGACGCTGATTGCGTCCGAGGCTTTGCAAGCGCTGGAAAGCGGCTGCTCGATCACGACGACGATGCTGGCAAAGGACACCTCGCATCGCACGGTATTTCCGGTGTTTACGCCCGGCGGCGGCTTCGGCAGGAGCGAGATGCAGGGCGGAAGCGATGTCCTGATGGTGCCGGATCCGACCACCTTCAAGATCCTGCCATGGGCGCCGACGACGGGTTGGCTGTTGTGCGACCTGCACTTCGCGGACGGGCGGCCGGTCCCATTCGCCACGCGTGGCGTGTACAAGGCGGCGTTGGAAAAACTGTCCCAACGCGGCTACGATTTCGTCGCGGGGCTCGAGGTCGAATTCCATATCTTTCGGGTCAACGACCCGAAGATGCAGCCGCAACATGCAGGCCAACCCGGCGAGCCGCCCGAAATCAGCCTTCTCTCTCATGGATATCAGTATCTGACGGAGCAGCGCTACGATCAGATGGAGCCCGTGCTCGAGCTCATCCGGCGCGACCTCGTCGCGCTGGGTCTTCCGCTTCGTTCGATGGAGGTCGAGTACGGACCGAGCCAGGCAGAACTCACTTTTGCACCGACGACGGGCCTTGTTCCGGCCGATACCATGGTGTTGTTCCGCGGCGCCGTGAAGCAGATCTCGCGCCGCCATGGCTATCACGCGACCTTCATGTGCAGGCCGCGCATTCCAAACGTCGTCTCGTCCGGCTGGCATTTGCATCAGTCGCTGGTCAGCCGCGAGGGGGGCGAGAACGCTTTCATGTCGAAAGTCGCGGGAGAGCCGCTGTCTACGTTTGGACGGCATTATCTGGCGGGCCTGCTCGAGCACGCCCGCGCTGCTACCGTCTTCACCACGCCGACGATCAACGGTTACAAGCGTTATCGGTCCTATTCGCTGGCACCGGATCGCGCCATCTGGGGGCGCGACAATCGCGGCGTGATGCTGCGCGTTCTCGGCGGTCCAGACGACAGGGCGACGCGCCTGGAGAACCGGGTCGGAGAGCCTGCGGCGAATCCGTATCTGTACATGGCCTCGCAGATCCTTTCCGGACTCGACGGCGTCGACCGCGCCCTCGATCCAGGGCCGTCAGCCGATACACCTTACGAGACCAACGCCGCACTGTTGCCCAAGTCCTTGCGCGAAGCGGTATTCGCTCTGCAGGAGGATCCCTTCTTCCGGAATGCGATGGGCGCGGAGCTGGTGGACTACTACGTCCATATCAAGAATGCGGAGATCGATCGCTTCCAGGCGGAGGTCACCGAATGGGAACAGCGTGAATATTTCGAGATGTTCTGAGCCAAGCCGAGCAACCATGGCCCGACAAGCCGTCGACACGAGAGGGATGAAATGATCAAGCCGACCAGCCTGCTTTCCGCCGTGGCCGTATTCGGACTGATGAGTTCGGCGGCGGCCGCGGACGTCATCAAGGTTGGGGTGATCGGCACCATGTCCGGTCCCTTTGCGCTGTTCGGCCAGAACTTCAAAAGGGGGATCGAAGCCTGGGTCGCCCAGAACGGTTCCAGGGTTGGCGATCACCAGGTCGAGTTCATCTATCGCGACGAGGAGGCTCCCAATCCGGCAAAGTCCAAGGCGCTGGCGCAAGAACTGCTGGTGAAGGACAAGGTGCATTACCTTGCCGGACTCTATTTCACGCCGGATGCCTTGGCGGTGGCGCCGCTCTTGGGAGAATCCCGGACGCCGCTCATCGTGCTGAACGCTGCGACCTCCACCATCGTCGAGAAGAGTCCGTACATCGTGCGAACATCGTTCACGATGTGGCAGAACGCCGTTCCGGCGGCGAAGGCAGCGATGAGGAGTGGCTCGAAGAAGGTCGCTATCGCGGTCAGTGACTACGGTCCGGGCCTCGACGCAGAAAGCGCATTCAGGAAGACCTTCGAAGCCGACGGCGGCACCGTGACCGAAGTCATTCGCATGCCGCTGAATACGACCGACTTCAGTCCGATCATGCAGCGGATCAAGGACTCTGGCGCCGATACCATCTTCACGTTCCTGCCGGCAGGTCCTCCGACGCTCGGCTTCGTAAAGGCCTATATCGACAATGGATTGAAGGCGGCCGGTGTGAAGCTGGTGTCGACAGGCGACGTCGTGACGGAGCCGGATCTCCCGAACATCGGAGAGAGCGGCATCGGCATCCTGTCAACCTACCACTACGCTCTCTCCCATTCATCACCGGAGAACAAGGCGTTCCTGGATCAGATCGTCAAGGACGGTGGCAAGCTCGACGAAGTCACGATGACCTCGGTCGCGGCTTATGACGGGGCGCGGTTGATCTACCGGATGATCGAGGCGACCAACGGACAGCGGGACCCGGAAAAGGCGGTTGCCTCGGTCAAGGGAATGAAATGGATCAGCCCGCGTGGACCGGTTTCGATCGATCCGGAAACGAGGCACATCCGGCAGAACGTCTACCTGCGCGAAGTGGCCAAGCAGGACGGCAAGCTGATCAACAAGGAAATCCAGACGTTCGACGCTCAACCGGATTGGGCGCTCAGCAAAAACTGACCTTCATCCGGCGCTCGCAGCCGGACTGCCGGCTTCGTTACTCTCTCTCTCTCTCTCTCTCTCTCTCTCTCTCTCTCTTGATCTGGTGCCGCGGCGCAGCCGGCCCGATGGGATGAAACCGTGCGAACAATCTTGAGCATCGGCGTGGATGCCGTCGCATACGGCATGGTGCTGTTCACGATCTCGATCGGCCTGTCGGTCATGATGGGCCTGATGCGCGTCGTTAACCTCGCCCATGGCGCATTCGCCATGATCGGCGGATATCTTGCATCATACGCGCTGCGCGGAATGGGAATGAGTTATCCGGTGGCGATTGTCGCTGCCATCGCCGGAACGATCCTGATCTCGGCTCCCCTGGAGTTTCTGCTCTACCGTCGAATTTACCGCAAGTCCGATGCCCTGACCCAATTGCTGATGACAATCGGAATTGCGTTCTTCATCATCGGGGTGGCGAACTTCATCTTCGGCCCCACGCTCAAGCCGATACCCCTGCCGGCGTCGCTCAGCGGTCCGCTGGACATCGGCTTTCGGATGCTCCCGACCCACCGGGTGTTCGTGATCGGCTGTGGCGGCACTGTGGCGCTTGCGCTCTGGTATCTGCTGGAGCGGACCGAATTCGGCGTACGCCTCCGGGCCGCGGTCGACGACAACGACATGGCAGAAGCGCTCGGAATTCGGACCGAGCTAATCTATTCCGCGACCTTCGCGCTGGCGGTTGGCCTCGGTGCCTTCGGCGGTGTCATCGGCGCCGAGTTGCTTCCGATCGAGCCATTCTACGCTCTTCGCTACATGGTCGTCTTTCTTGTTGTTGTTTCGGTGGGAGGAGCCGGGTCCATCTTCGGGGCGATGTCTGCATCGTTGTTGCTCGGACTGGCGGATACCACCGGCAAATATCTGGCCCCCGAATTCGGCGAGTTCTTCTTTTATCTTGCGGTCATTCTGATCGTATTTCTGTTCCCGAACGGTTTGTTCGGCCGGGCGCATTGAGATGGCGATGGCTGTGACGAGAGAGGTGCCGACGGTCAGGCCGTCTTTTCCGCCCGAGTTGATCGGCGTCGCGACGATCGCCGTGCTCGGGTTGTGCGGGTACGTCCTGTTTCCCGACGATCTTGCGTTCCTGACAAGGTTGATAGGTGTCGCATTCCTGGTCCTGTCGCTCGACCTCGTGACCGGATATTGCGGTGTCGCGACGCTGGGCCATGCAGCGCTCTTCGGCATCGGCGCCTATGCCGCCGGCAACGCCTGCATCGCGGGGGTCAAGGACCCTTTCGCTCTGCTCGGGGTCGGTGCGGCCTGCGGGGCTCTGGCAGGGTCGCTATCGGGTGCGTTGATCACACGGTTCAAAGGATTGCCGCAACTCGTCATCTCGATCGCCTTCGGTCAACTCATTGCGGCACTGTCCAACAAGCTCGCGTGGGTGACGGGCGGAAGCGACGGGCTGTCGGGTATCGCGCCCGCGCCTGTCCTGGGCGTTTTTTCATTCGACATGTATGGTCGGACCGCGTTCGTGTTCTCCGTCGCGATACTGGCCGTCGTTTTCACGTTCCTGGTGCGCTTCGTCCGGTCGCCGTTCGGGCTGCTCTGCCGGGGCATCAAGGATGACGATCTGCGAGTGCAAATGATCGGCGCGTCGGTCTACCCGCGGCTGGTCGCCATGTACGCCGTGTCCGGAGCCGTTGCGGGCATTGGCGGCGCGCTCACGGCGATCACGACCGGCGTGGTTGGCCTGGATAGCGTCGGGTTCGAGCGTTCGGCTGAGGCCTTGGTGATGCTGGTTCTCGGGGGAGCCGGCAATCTTTGGGGAGCATTGACCGGTGCGGTGCTCTTTCAGGTTTTCGAGCATGTCGTCGCTGCGACAAATCCGTTCCATTGGATGACACTGGTCGGAGTGCTCCTCGTGCTGATTGTCTTCTTTGTCCCGCGCGGCATCTCCGACGGCGCGGCGGTTGGATGGTCGAAACTGCGGGGGTGGAAAACGCGAGCATGACGATACTGCTCAGCCTGCGCGATGTCTCGAAATCGTTCGGCGGACTGCACGTGAACCGAAACGTCTCGTTCGACCTGTCGAGCGGCGATCGCGTTGCGTTGATCGGACCAAATGGCGCAGGAAAGACAACGCTTGTCAACGTGATCTCCGGTAACCTTGCGCCGACTGAAGGGCGGGTCATGTTCGACGGCGAGGACGTGACAGATCTATCGATCGCGCCGCGCGCCCGTCGTGGACTCGTCCGGACGTTTCAGATCACGCGCCTCTTTCCCACGCTGAGGGCAATCGAAAACGTCGCGCTGGCAGTGATGCAGCGCAAGGGAATGACCCGGCAATTCCTGTCGGTCGCCGGACGCGCGTCCGACGTTCGTGACGAATGCCGGGAGTTGCTCGGGACGCTCGGCATTGTCCACCTTGCAGACCGTCGTGTATCGGAGCTCGCCTACGGTCAGCAGAGGCTGCTTGAGATGGCGACCGGTCTGGCGCTCAGGCCGAAGGTGCTCCTCCTCGACGAGCCGGCGGCGGGGGTGCCTCACGACGAGGCGCCGAGGATACTGGAGGCCATAGAGCGGCTGCCGTCCGATATCGCCGTCCTCATGATCGAGCACGACATGGATCTGGTTTTTCGATTCGCGAAGCGGGTTTTGGTGCTGGCCAACGGCACGCTGATTTTTGCAGGAACGCGGGCAGCGGTCACGTCGGATGAAGAGGTCCGTCGTGCCTATCTTGGGAGCTACGCCGATGCCCGCCGCACGGCTTGAGGTCGCAAATGTCAGCGCCGGCTACGGCGCGACAAGGATCATCACCGACATGTCGTTCGACGTGGCGGCCGGGGATCGCCTGGCGATCCTCGGCAGGAACGGGATGGGCAAAACCACGCTGCTCGCGACGCTGATGGGACTCTCAACCCGTCACGCTGGGCAAATCAAGGTCGATGGGATCGATCTCGCAGACCTTCGCACGTCGTCACGCTCGCGTCTCGGGGTTGGGTACGTCCCGCAGACGCGCGGCATATTCCGCTCCCTGACCGTCGAGGATAATCTCTCGACGGGGTTGAAGGATCGGCCGCGAAGTGCGCTCGCGGAGGCATACGAGATGTTCCCAAGGCTGGCTGAGCGGCGACATCATCTTGGGATGCAACTGTCCGGTGGCGAACAGCAAATGCTGTCGATGGCGAGGACTCTGCTTGGAAAACCTTCCATCTTGCTTCTCGACGAGCCCCTCGAAGGACTGGCGCCGGTCATCTGCGACGAGCTCATGTCGATGATCTCCCACATGGCGGCTTCCGGTGATGTGACAGTCGTGCTCGTCGAGCAGCAAATCGAGCGCGCGCTGGATTTTGCAAGCCGCGTGCTGATCCTGGAGCGCGGGCGGGAGGCCTGGTCGGGGGCCTCGAGCGAACTCAGATCCAACCAGTCTCTCGTCGACCGCCTTCTCGGAGTTGGCATCCATTGAGCACGAGTCGGGCAAGATGACTCATTTGTTCGGTGAGCGGTGCGGGCGGTCACGGTGCAAACCGAACCAGGCCTTGCCTGAGCATCGACGGTATCGAATGCAAACCGATGAGGGGGAGCGGTGGCTTTTTGTGTAAGCACACGCGTCCGCTTAATCGATTGACTCCGATACTTGCCGCAGTAGCCAATTTCCGAGCCTCATAAATTTTCCTGTGATTCAAGACCAAAAGGTTAGGCGGGTGTACCGTCGGGATTTGACCGCCAGCTTTGAAAGTTTGTGCTTGCAAATCAAGGCGATAATGACGTCCTAAATGATTGAATGGGGAGTAGTGTGGCCGGCTGCTATCGCGCAGCTTTGCGTATGTTTTGGCAGTCCACGTTTCGTATCCAGTGGGATTGTCCAGAGTTACGACCTCCGCTTAACCCGATTGAGCTCGGCATTCCACTCCGCTCCGTTAGCGGGGGCACTGCGAGCGTGCAGAAAGGTCGTGCAATGCGGCCCAATCGCACGGCGGCGTGGCGAACGGACCTGCCTTCGTATCGCCGCGCAGTAGGGGCCTATCGTTTTCTGCGGTGAGTTAAAGGATGCTGGTGTCGGGGGCGAGTCGCTTCGGGAGCCCGCAGGCGGGAGTTGCATTAGCCGACAAGCGGTACATGTCGTGTTTGCCCTCGAGGACCGACCTTGTTCCCTCATTGGGCCGCGACTCGCAAGAGAAAGGCGGCCGGGATCGACCTTGATCCCGACCCAGTCTGGGAGAAAACGGATTTCGTTCAGTTCTTGGCAGCGGCAACCGCCTTGATCTCAATGATCAGACCCGGGCGGGCCAGTCCGGCGATGTCGAGGATGGTCCAGGTTGGGAAGGGGGCGGGAACGTACTGGGCCTTGACCTTCGCGAAATCGGCGAGATGCGTGTTTAGCCCGACGTGGTAGGAAACCAGTTCGACCAAGTCGCTCATTTGGCACCCGGCCTCTTCCAGAACCAGCTTCAAACGTTCGAAGGCGTTCACAAACTGCTGTTCGGGCTTCTCCGGGATTGATCCGTCGGGGTTGAGCCCAATTTGTCCAGCGACAAAAACGAGGCCTCCAGCCTTCACCGCTGATGAATACTGAAATTTGTCGAAGATCTTTCCGCCGCCGGCGGCAGCAAAGATCGGATTCGTCGAGCTGTACACTGTTTTGGTCATTCAAGAGTCCTCACGGTTTTCGAGGTTGTGGATGTCAGAGGCGCGTCCCGGGTGTCAGTTCGAGACCTAGCAGAAGGCGTCCGTAGGCCTCCGAGATCGGTTCGGGCTGGAGAAGGAAGTGAGAGCTCATCGCATGGATGTCGCGAAAGAGGCGCTCGATCCGCGTGCCTTCCGGCAGGAGGGCCCCGCCAAGCGCCGCGAAGAGCCGCTGCGTCGAAGCGAGGGCCTGTCGCGAGGCGACGGCGATCTTGGTGCGGCTGAGGCCGCGTTCTTCCGGCGTGAGGATACCGACCTGGCCGATGCGGTCCTCGATCATGGCGGTTTCCGAGAGAAGGAAATCACGCAGCAGGCTCATGGTCGCCGCGCTGCTGCCCGCATCGACCTGTGCGATCTTGTCGTTGATCTGGGCCTGCTGGTTACCGGAGCTGATCCGGCCGCGCATGATCTTGATGCATTCCTCGCTGCAGGCGCTGGCCACGCCCAGCGTTGGCGCCAGGACGGACATCGCGAATGCGGTGTTGAGCGGAAAGTCGTAGCACCTCTCGTCGTTGGGGCTGGTCGGATGTTTCTTTCCGGTTTGCAGATCGGCCCAGCTCATGAAGCGATGCTGAGGCACGAACGATTTCTCGAGAGTGATGTTCTTGCTGCCGGTGCCACGCATGCCGATGACGCGCCAGCTTTGGTGGTCGATCACGAACTCTGACTGGCCAACAAGAACGATGTGAGGCGCGGGTGCTCCGGTCGCTCCGGGAATGTTAACCAGAAGGCCCAGCCAATCGGCGACGTCGACGCCGGACGCGTAACGCCAGCGTCCGCTCAAGACGATGCCGCCCTCGACGAGGTCGACCTGGATGTCCTGACCGACACCACCGGTCAGCATCGGCACGATTGGCGAGACGCCGTCCGCGAATATCTCGGCCTGCGCCTCGGCCGAGAACTTGCCGAGCATCACGATGTTGGCGCTGGTCAATCCGGACAGCCAGGCGCTGGACGAGCAGCCGCGTCCGATGTTGAACGTCGCTTCCCAAGCGAGCCGAGGCGATGCGCCGAAACCGCCGAAACGCGCAGGTCGCATCAGGTTGAACAGCCCGGTCTCGAACAGGCGTCCGGCGACGTCGTCGGGGATGCGGCGCGCTTCCTCGATCCGAGGCGCTTGTTCGCTCAACCAGGGTACAAGGGCGGCGGTTCTTTCAATGACCTGTTCAGCTCCCGCTTCCACGGATGCGGGGCCTGCGGTTCGTTGTGCCAAGCCCATTGCGATTGCCTCCTCTCGCGCTATCATTCTCGTCGGATACCGTGGGGTGACGTTTGCGCGCTGTATCGCCGGATACGTGCTTATTGTTCCTTTGGAGAAATCTGCGGAGGGCATGAATGACGAAAAAGCCCGCCGCGACCTGGCGCATGACGGATGCGCTCGCGGCCAAGCTGCGTTCGTTCGAGGGTAAGGTCAGGCTGCGCCGCTTTGCGGAAGGCGAGCAGCTTTACCGGCAGGACGAGGTCAATGGCTGCTTCTATTTCGTGAAGTCTGGTCTCGTCCAGGTGTCGATCTTCAGGCGGGACGGCACTGAAGTCGTGCTGGAGAACATGGGACCGAACGCCCTGTGTGGCGAAGGCGCTGCGTTCGATGGACTACCGAGGTTCTCGTCGGCTGTCGCAGTCGAACCGACCGAAGCGCTTGAGTTCGACGTGGCCAGGCTGGAATCCCTGATTCGAGAGGACCCGGAATTTGCCCTCGCCATGCTCCGGCTCACCAGTCTCAAGCAGCGGATTCTTGCGCTACGACTGGAGCATCTCGTCTCCAACGATCCGGAAGAGCGCATCCTCGAACTGCTCAATCGGCTGAGCAGGATGTTTGCCGTCGATCACGAGCGAGGCCGGAAGATCTTGACGCATCTGACGCACGAGCAGATTGCGTCTATGACGGGCACTTCCCGCGTAACCGTCACCCGGACCCTTGGGCGGCTGCGCGACAAGGGGATGCTGTCCGTCGAGGACGGCTTCACCATCCTCGCCAAGAACCTCGACGTCTAAGCCTGGACTCAACCCGTCCACCAGAGTTCGTCGATGCGTTGTTCCGTGGCCTGGTTCGGCTCATCGTAGGGAAGGCGGGCATACCTGCCTCCATGATAGAGCAGTGGCGTTGCAGCTGTCGTCGGCCCGAACATGTCGTCGATCTGGCCGATGAGGATGCGGTGGTCCCCGCCGGGATGTTCCGCAACGAGCCGGCAGCGGAAGGTGGCGTTGGCTCCCTCGATCCAGGGCACGCCTTCAGTCTCCTTCCAGCGCCACGTCGGCGCGGCGAGGGGCTTGCCGGCATGATGCATTGAGACATCCTGCTGGTCACCCGCAAGCAGGTTGACGGAAAAAGAGCCGACAACGGTAATCCGCTTTGCCGTTGCACTGGTCAGCGCAGCACAAAATAGCAGCAGCGGAGGATCTAGGCTCACCGGCGTGAGGGAATTGACCGTCATGCCGGCCGGACCTGATTCCCCTGCGACCGCGATCAGTGTCACGCCGGTCGTTAGCCTGCGGAAGAACGTCCGAAAGTCCTGGGCGGGATCCCCGTTCATGTTGTCAATCTCCATGAGCTCAGCCGCTCTCTCTGTGCCCAGTTCTAAGTCAGGCACCCGTGCTCCGCTGTATCCAGCAGCACAAACTGGCCGATGTATCCGCAGATACAGCGGAGCGCGCCGCGTCAGTGTCACGCTGGAGTCATAACGGTAACCGTGAGGGGAACATGACCACGACCGCGAAGTGCGCCTCCATCGCATTCGGCCTGTCCACACTGCTTACTGCCGGGGCTATCGCAATTTTCGATCATCGCCCAGCCAATGCTCTGGAGAAGCCGGAGTTGCGCATCGCCGCAATCATCGCGGTGACAGGGCCGGCGTCAGCCCTCGGGGCGCCGGAGCGGAACGCAGTCGATCTGTTCGACAAGACCTGGTCGAACCGCGAGGATCTCCCGTTCAGGATCAAGGTGATTTCCTACGACGACGGCTCGGACCCGACCAAGTCGGTCAGCCTCGCGCGCAAGGCGATCGAGGAGGACAAGGCCCATGTCGTGGTTTGCTGCACGACCACGCCGAGCTCGATGGCGATCATCGACACCGTGAACGCCGCCAAGATCACGATGATCTCGATGGCCTCGTCGGCGACCATCGTCGAGCCGGCAAGCGCTCGCCCGTTCACCTTCAAGACGCCGACGTCCGACAAGCTGATGCTCCAGCGCACGCTCGATTACATGAAGCGACAGGGTATCAAGAAGATCGGCTTTTTCGGCCTCGAAGACGCTTACGGCGAAGGGGGCCTCAAGGAGCTCCAGAATGTGGGGCGAAGGCAGATGATCTGAACGCCGCCCGCGTCGCGATCAAGGATGCGATGGAGCGGACCAAGGAATGGCCGGGCGTGAACGGCGTCTTCAACATCACCCCGACCGACCATCTGGGTCTCGACAAGCGTTCGACCTTCCTGTCGCAGATCAAGGGCGGCAAGTTCGTCCTAGTCGAGGAGTGACCCTTGCTCGACACGCTCCTGTTCCTGCTTGCTGACGGCGTCACCAACGGTGCCGTCTACGGGCTCGTCGCCCTCAGCCTCATCGTGATCTACACGGTGACGCGCGTAGTGAACATTGCGCAAGGCGAGTACGTGACGTTAGGAGCGCTTTCGTTCGCGGGCGCGCTGTCCGGGTCGTTCAACGTGCTGAGCGCAATCGTCGCTGGCGGGCTCGCTGCATTCGCACTGAAGGATGTCGCGGACCGGCGGCTGTCTGCCACGGTCAGAGTTCGCATCATCCTCTCGCGGGTGCTGTGGATCCTGGTCGTGCTTGCCACCGCTTGGGCCGCCAGCCTTCTGCCGGGATCCTATTGGCTCGCCGTTCTCGCCTCACTGGTGGCGACCGCCTCGCTGGGAACATTGGCGTATCGCCTGACCGTAGAGCCCGTGTCCGGCGCATCTCCGATCGTGCTCCTGATCGTCAGCGTCGGCGTCTACATGGTCTTCCACGGTACCGCCGTGATGATCTGGGGCGCAGAGCCGCGCTCCGTTCCGCCAGTCGTCGACGGAGGTCTTACGCTGGGACCCGTCTTCGTCACCTATCAGAGCCTCTGGATCTGCGCCTTCTCGGTGCTGGCGATGATCACGCTTTATCTATTCTCGGAGAGAACCTTGGTCGGGCAGGCTTTGCAGGCCACTGCGGCCAACAGGACCGGGGCGCAGCTCTGCGGCATTCCCGTCAGCGTGGCCGGCCAGCTCAGCTTCGCGATCGGAGCGGGCTTCAGCGCGCTCTCTGGTCTGCTGCTCGCTCCGCTCGTGACCGCGAACTACGACATGGGCTTCCCGATCGGTCTCAAGGGTTTCGACGCGGCGGCGCTCGGCGGGATCGTGGAATATCCCACAGCGCTGTTCGGCGTGCTGCTGGTCGGGCTGACCGAGTCGTTTTCCGCGTTTCAGGTGAGCGCCTTCCGCGACGTCGTCGTCTTTCTGATGGTGATTCCCATTCTGTTGTGGCGGAACGCGGTCCGTCCACCTGAAGCGCACGAGCATTGATCATGAGCGCTCCGCAATCTGGTATCCGATCGTCCTGGCGTACGCCCGGCGTCGCCTCGCTCGCCGCCGCGATTGGTCTGTTCGTGCTCGCCTGCATCATCGCCATTCTCGGCCCGCAATACGACGTCACTCTTCTCGTCACGGTGGGGCTGGCCGCACTTGCGGCGATGGGCCTCACCCTCCTGCTGATCGCAGGCCAGGTGTCGCTGGGACAGGGCGCCTTCATGGCCATCGGTGCCTATGTTGCGGCGATCCTCGCCCGCGACCATGGTGTTCCCTCGCTCCTCGCCCTTTTGATCGGGGTCGCGGCGTCGGCGGCCGCGGGCGTTGTCGTGGGTGCGATCACGTTGCGGCTCAAAGGCCATTTCCTGCCGCTCGCGACCCTTGCCGTCGGCATCGCCACCAGCGCCGGCATCGTCGCTGCCGGATCGATGACGGGCGGCGCCTCGGGCCTTGGCCAGATTCCCCCGCTTGCGATTGGTCGGCTCGAACTGGTGAACGAGCGCGCTTTCGCGGTTCTGGTCTGGTCGATTGTCGCGGTGTTGGGCGGCGGATTGTCGCGATTGCTGCACAGCCGGACCGGGCGCGCCGTTGCCGCGCTGAAAACCAATGTTGAAATGGCGGAAGTATTCGGGGTGAATGCCACGCGACTGCGGTTGCTGGTGTTCATCGTCGCCGCGACGTTGGCGGGGCTTTCCGGCGGCCTCTATGCCTTCTACTTCAAGTTCCTCAGTCCGGCGCCGTTCGGACTGACGTCGAGCATCAACCTTCTGATCGCCTGCATCTTCGGCGGAATGGCCCATCCGCTCGGTGCCGTGCTCGGCGAGATGGCGATCACCGCGCTCGAAATGGTTTTGCAGAACACGGTGGCGCGCATGCTTGGATTGTCGGGACATGTCGAGATGATCGTGTTCGGCATCGTGTTGATCGGCGTGCTGCTGCGATGGCCCGGCGGCATCTGGTTCGCGTTGCAGCGCGGCTGGCCCACGTTCTCGGTGGCGCGGCCCAGCTGGAATATAGAACTCACCCCGTCGAAGCGCGGCGCCGAGGGCGAGGATCTTCTGACGGTCACGGCAATCGCGAAAAACTTCGGCGGGCTGAGGGCGCTGCAGGGCGTATCCTTCTCGGTGGGCCCGGACCAGATCGTGGGTCTGATCGGCCCCAACGGTGCGGGCAAATCCACGACGTTCAATATCGCAACCGGGCTGCTCGAGCCCTCCGAGGGCAGTGTTCTCCTCATGGGGGCGTCGCCACCTTCACGGGTGTCGGACCTGGTGCATCGGGGAGTTTCCCGCACGTTCCAGCATGTGCGAATCGTGCCGGAGCGGACCGTGCTCGAGAACGTGGCCTTCGGCGCCTACGCCCAGGGGCGTTCCGGAATCGTCTCCGGAATGTTCGCCTTCGACCGCAGCGAGGAGGCCGCGACCTTCGCCAAGGCTTGGCGTGCACTGGAGATCGTGGAGCTGGATGGGTTGGCCCATGAGCCGGCGTCATGCCTGGCGATGGGGCAGGCCAGGCTGGTTGAGGTTGCCCGCGCGCTGATCAGTCGACCGAGGCTTCTGCTGCTGGACGAGCCGGCCGCTGGCCTGCGCAGCGGCGAGAAACTCAAGCTCGTCACGCTGCTGCATCGTCTGAAGCGGGCGGGAATGTCGGTTCTTCTCGTCGAACACGACATGGATCTGGTCATGAACTGTGTCGATCGGGTCGTCGTTCTGGACCGCGGGCAGGGCCTGATGACCGGCCAACCGGATGAGGTCCGCCGCGACGAGCGCGTCATCGCCGCTTATCTGGGAGCGTGATCATGCCGCACCTGCGCGTCAGCGGATTGAACGTGTGCTACGGTCGAGCGACGGTGATTGAATCCCTCGACCTCGACGTGAAGCCCGGAGAATTGGTCACTGTCCTCGGTGCCAATGGCGCGGGCAAGACGACCCTGCTCAACGGGATCATGGGCCTTTGTCCGCCGCGTGCGGGGGCCGTCACGCTCGACAGCGTCGAGCTCGCAGGCCTTCGCCCGGAGCAATTGGTCGGTCGTGGCGTGGTCCTTGTGCCCGAGCGGCGAGAGTTGTTCGGGAATCTCAGCGTGGAAATCAATCTGCGGCTCGGCGGCTATCGCTCCGGTGCGCCGGCCAAATCGCTGGACAGGATCTACGGCTTGTTTCCGATCCTGGCCGAGCGGCGTCGCCAGAAGGCCGCGACGCTGTCGGGAGGCGAGCAGCAGATGCTGGCGGTCGGCAGGGCATTGATGGCCGAACCTCGCCTACTGATGCTCGATGAGCCGTCGACCGGCCTGGCTCCGCTGATCGTCCAGGAGATCCTGCGTGTCATCGGCCAGCTCAAATCGGAAGGGCTGACCATCATCCTGGTCGAACAGAACGCGCGACTTGCCCTGTCCGTGGCTGACCGAGGCTATGTGCTGGAGCTCGGCCGCATCGTGCTTGAAGGTTCAAGTGCCGAGCTTTCGGCCGATCCTCGGCTGAGCCAGGCCTACCTCGGAGGCGCCGCCGATTACGCCGCTGCGCGGGACCAAGTCTATGTCGACTGAAGGCGAAGCCGCAGGGCTGCACGAACGCTATAAGCGCGAACTGTCGCCGGTGGACGTCGCGCGGGCACAGCTCGATGCGATTGACCGCTTGAATCAAGGCGTGAACGCCTTCGTCCTGATCGACGAGGTTCTCGCTTTGAAAATGGCGCGGGAGTCCGAAGGGCGGTATCGCCGGGGCGAGCCGCTTGGCCCGCTGGATGGCGTCCCGATCACGGTCAAGGACACGCTCAACGTCGCCGGCTGGCCGACGCGGCGGGGATCACAGACGACGTCGAATGCGGCGGCGCCGAAAGACGCAGTCTCGATCGCGCGCCTGCGCGCGGCCGGCGCGGTCTTCCTCGGCAAGACAACAACCCCGGAGTTCGCCTGGAAAGGGCTGACCGAAAGCCCGCTCAACGGCGTCACGGTGAGTCCTCTGGATCCGGCCCGTCATGCGGGTGGCAGCAGTGGTGGAGCCGCAGCGGCCACGGCCCTGGGGCTCGGCATCGTTGGAATAGGCACCGACGCTGCCGGATCGGTCCGCATTCCGGCCGCGTTCTGTGGTGTGGTCGGATACAAACCGACGTTCGGAGCGATACCGCTCGATCCCTATCCGGCTGCGTTCTGGCAGCTTCCGCATATCGGGCCGATCACGCGGAGCGTGGCGGACGCAGCGCTTGCCGCCTCCGTGATGAGCGGTGCGGCGGGATCGGATTGGACGTCGCTGGCCCGGACGACGCTTGGTGAGCATTTGTCGGGCCAAGGGCGGCCGTCGAAGATCCGGATCGGGGTGCCGGCCGGACTGGACGGCCATCTCGACCTGGATATCAGGAATGCCTGGGACGATGCTCTCTCCGTCATCGCGGTCGATACGCCTGTCTCGACCGTCGAGATTCCGATCGAGGAGTCGAGGGACATCGTCGGCACGCTCTATCGTCTCGGCTGCGCTTACGCCGTGTCTCAGGTCTCCGAGGACAAGCGCGATGGCCTGCATGATGATCTTCTCGCGTTCATCGAACCGGTGAAGCATCTTAAAGCCGAGGATTTACTGGGGCTGCAGCGGCGTCGGGAAGAGATTGCGAGCCGGTTGTCAGCGCTCTTGGTCGACGAGATCGACGTCCTGCTGACACCGACCATGCCATGCCTGCCGCTTCGCACGGACGCGCCGGCCTCCGCAGCGGTCGATTGGTTAAAGTGGTGTCCGTTTACGCCGCTGTTCAATCTTTCGCATGGTCCGGCCGTCTCGGTGCCTTGGCACAGTGAGGGCGCCGCGCTTCCAATTGGGCTCCAGGTCGGCGCCGCGCCGGGAAGGGATGGCAACGTCCTTGCTGCCGCTGCGACGATAGAGGCCCTCGACGCTCGCAGATGTGCAGCAGGCTCGCGGACATCCGGTCATGTCGGCTGATCGCGCAACGCGCCATGTCCTGGAGGTCGGTCCTCTCGCCGCGGGCGGAGGGGCTCACGTCTCGTTTTTGAGGGCGGGGCAGGGTGCACCCGTTCTTCTGCTGCATGGCTTCGCTTCCGACGCGAACGAGGATTGGGTTGAGACCGGCTGGTTCGACGCACTGGTCGCCGCAGGATTGGACGTCGTTGCTCCGGACCTGCGTGGACATGGCCGCAGCATCAAATCCCGCGATCCCGCGGACTACCGGCTGGATGCGTTCACCAGCGACGTCATCGCGCTCTGCCACGATTGCTGGGGAACGCGTTCATTCAGCCTGGTCGGCTATTCGATGGGGGCGCACGTCGCGATGTCAGTTGCGCTGGCGTTGACGGGCTATGTCGCAAACCTCGTTCTGGGTGGCATGGGCGATCGGATCGCCGCAACCGTCGGGCTCGCGCCGGAATTCGCCGACGCGCTCGACGAGGCTGAGGAGGTCTCTGGCGACCGACCGCAGATTCCGTCCTACGCCGTTCGGTTCAGGCAGCACGCGGCGTCGCGGCCGTTCAACGATCTCAGCGTTCTCGCGGCATGCCTGCGTGGGCAGTCCGGGACTTTTGACCTCGATCGCCTCGCGGCGGTGACTGCGCCGACGCTCGTTATGGTCGGCGACCAGGACAAGTTGGCAGGCGCCCCATATCCCGTGGCGGCGTTCTTTGCCGCAGGCGTGGGACAGACCGTGCCTGGAGCCAATCATGCTTCGGCGCTTGCCGACCGTACTTTCCGCGAGCGAGCACTGGCCCACATTGTGCGCGATGCCGCGGCGATCACCACCTCGGAGTAGCTGATTATGACGACGACGAGATCGCGGACCTACGACGCGCTGCCTGCGCCGCTCGGAAAGTTCGCTCATGCGACAGTGCTGCCGCTCGCGGGAACTAAGCTGGTGTTTGTGTCGGGTGTCACGGCTCGGGAGTCAGGCGCGCAGGATACGGAAGCGCAGACGCGCGTCATCTATGAGCGTATTCGATCGGTCCTCGACGAGGAGGGCGGAGGATTCCGTCACGTCCTGAAGATGAACGTGTTCGTGCTCGACATCCGCGACTATCCCGCGACGAACAAGATCCGCGAGGAGTTCTTCGCAGGCATGGATCCGCCAGCAAGTACGCTTGTCGAAGTCTCCAATTTCGTGCGCCCGGATGTCCGGGTGGAGATCGAATGCATCGCGGCGATTCCAGAAAAATGAACGATAAGACGAAGACCCCTCGGGCCATGCGCGAAGTGTCGCTTTCGGGCAAGTTCGACCTCACCAGCGGCACGATCTTCATCACCGGAAAACAGGCCTTGTCGAGAGTGCCGCTGCTGCAGCGGGAGCTCGACCGGCGGCGCGGTTTGCGCACTGCGGGCTATATTTCCGGCTACCGGGGCTCTCCCCTCGGTACGATCGACAACGAGCTCCTGAAGATCGCCGATCGCCTGAAGGCTGCCGACATCGTCTTCGAGCCTGGGCTGAACGAAGATCTCGCGATGACCGCCGTGTGGGGCAGTCAGCAGCTCGACTTCGTGCCGGGCCGCCGCGTCGATGGCGTGTTCGGCATGTGGTACGGCAAGGGCCCGGGTGTCGATCGATCCGGCGATGCGATCAGCCTGGCCGGCTTTGCGATGTCGCGCGAATGCGGACTCCTCGCCGGACTGAAGCTCGTCAACGAGACAGCGGACTGCACCCAGGCGGTTGAGTTTTCGCTCGACGAAGTGATGCCTGTCCTCGAAGAGACGCCGACTGCGCGCAACGACGTTAGCATTCGCGTGGAAATGCTCGCGGTCAGGGCGCAGGACCAAAGGATGGTCCGAAACAAGCTGCCGCGCGTGCACGCGTTCACGCGGCGGAACGGGATCGATCGCGTCGCGTTCGGAGCGGAACGGCCTTCTTGTCTGGGCATCGTGACCGCCGGCAAGGCTTTCCAGGACGTTGTTGATGGGTTGCGTCTGCTCGGCATCGACGACGCCCTCGCGCGCCGGCTGGGTATTGGCGTCCTGAAAGTGGGCCTGATCTATCCGCTCGACCCGGAGCCCCTGAATGCATTCGCGCAGGACGCTGCCGAGCTGCTGTTCGTCGAGGAGAAGCGGCCCCACATGGAGCTCCAGGCTGCCGCGCTGATGTACCATTGGGCCCGGCGACCGAACATTTCGGGGAAGTGCACCCCGGATGGAGAGCCGTTGCTTCCAGCGGACGAACCGCTGGATGCCGCCGGCGCCGGCCTGGCGATCGGCCGTCGTGTCCTCGCCGTCGTTCCGACCGATCTCACAGAAGGCGCAGCGCTGGAGGCGACGCTGGGGCGGCTCTCCGGACGCCTCGCCTCGTTCAAGCAGATCGAGGCCGGTTCGCTCGCGCGCCGTCCGGTCTTCTGCTCAGGCTGTCCTCACAACCGGTCGACGAAGCTGCCGGAGGGTTCGTTTGGCGTCGCCGGAATCGGCTGTCATGGCCTGGTGCAGTTCATGGACCGCAACCCTTTGCCCTGCACCCATATGGGGGCTGAGGGGGTGAACTGGATCGGGTTGTCGCATTTCACGGACACGAAGCATGTGTTCGTCAATCTTGGCGACGGCACCTTCTCGCATTCGGGCTCGCTCGCCATTCGTGCTGCGGCGGCTTCCGCCGCGAACGTGACGTTCAAGATCCTCGTCAACGACGTGGTCGCGATGACGGGCGGCCAGACCGTCGGGAGCGGTCTGTCGGTCGAGGCTATGGTCCGACAGGTCTTGCTGGAAGGAGCTACGCGCGTCGTGGTCGTGGCCGAAGATCCGGATGGCCTACGCTCCGGGCACGCGTTGCCGGCTAACGTTGCAGTCCTTCACCGCAGCCACATGGAAGGCGTGCAGCGGGAGTTGCGCGAGGTCCCCGGAACGACGGTCATTCTCTCCGTGCAGATGTGCGCCACGGAGAAGCGCAAGAGACGCAAGCGCGGCAAAATCCCTGCTGCTTCGAAACGGGTGGTCATCAATCCCGCGGTCTGCGAAGGATGTGGGGATTGCTCCCGTGCCTCGAACTGCATGTCCGTGCAGCCGCTGGAAACCGAATTCGGCCGCAAGCGCCGCATCGACCAGGCGAGCTGCAACAGCGACATGTCCTGCCTTGAAGGCTTCTGTCCTTCGTTCGTCACGATTGAAGGCGGCGAGCTCAAGAAGCCTGAGCCCATGGACCTCGACGCCGTCGTCGCCCATTTGCCAAGACCCAGAACCGACGGAGCCAACGGAGAGCCGTTCGGCATTTTGTTCGCGGGTATCGGCGGCACCGGCGTGGTGACGGCTTCTGCGATCGTCGGCATGGCGGCTCATCTGGAGAGGCGCGGCGTCGGCATCTACGATATGACCGGCCTCGCGCAAAAGGGCGGGGCCGTCTACAGCCACATGCGGATCCTGCCCAAGCCAGGAAGCGTGGCGCCGCTCCGGCTCGGACTGGAGGATGCCGGCATCCTCATCGCATCCGATGTCGTCGCGGCAACCCAACTTGAAGCATTAAAGGCAGTGGCGCCCTCGACGACGGTCCTCGTTGAAAGCGAGGTGGTGGCGACGCAGACGTTTCATGAGAACAGCAACATCGATCTCGACGCCGAACGCCTCGTCCGTCGCCTCGAGCGGCGGGTCGACCGACAGCCCGTTCGCGTGCCGGCGAACGACCTTGCGAGGCGCGCATTTGGCGATCCCATCTCCGCCAACATGATCATGCTGGGATATGCCTTGCAGATGGGAGCGCTGCCGCTGTCGCCGGAGTCGATGGAGCAGGCAATCCGGCTGAACGGCGCGGATGTGGCCGGAACGCTACGCGCGTTCCGCCTCGGCAGACTGTACTTCGCGGAACCAGAGGCGGCGCGGTGCTTGCTGGCTCCGGATGAGCCGGAAGTGACAATGGCGGCCAAGCCCCGCGACACGCTGGAGGAGCGTATCGCCGTTCGAATCGATGCGTTGCGGGCCTATCAGGATGCCGCGTACGCCGAACGCTTCCGCGTTCTTGTCGAGCGCGTGCGGAGCGTGGAAGACAACATTGCCGCGGGCTCGACCCGGCTGACCGAAGCGGTCGCCAGGAACGCCTTCAAGCTCATGGCCTACAAGGACGAGTACGAAGTCGCTCGCTTGCTGACCGATCCATCCTTCTGGGACGGCGTGCGGCGCCGGTTCGACGGCGGCGCACTCAGGCTGCATCTGGCTCCGCCCATCCTCTTTGGCCGTGATCCGGCTACCGGGCGCCCGCGCAAGAGGGCGTTTTCGGCAAGAGTTCTGCTGCCTGTGCTGCGTGTGCTGGCGCGATGCAAGGTGCTGCGCGGCTCGGCGCTGGATCCGTTCGGCTGGATGCAAGAGCGCCGCGCGGAGCGAACCTTGCGCGATCGGTACTTCGCGAAGGTCGACGAAATCGTGGCCAACCTCGACGGCACCAACTTCGAAGCGGCCGTGGCCCTGGCTTGCTATCCGGACGAGATCCGAGGCTACGGCCTTGTGAAGGATGAATCGGTGAGGCGAACAGAATCCCGCGCCAAGGCATTGTGCGCGCAATTTCGCCGGGGCTCTCCCAATGGCTTAACCAACGCTGCCTAGAGCTAATCAAGGAATTCCCCGTATGCATGTCGATCTAAGAGATTCGCAGTTTCTTGTTGTAGGAGGCAGTTCCGGCATCGGCCTGGCCGTGGCAACCGCCGCCGCCGCCGCTGGTGCGGCGGTTACCATCGCTTCGCGCTCGCAAGCGAAGCTCGACTCGGCTCTTGCAGGCTTGGGGCCTGCTGCGACAGGACGCCAACTCGATACGACCGATCTTGCGTCGGTCGAAGCCTTCTTTGCCGGAGGAGCGGCTTGGGACCATGTCGTCATATCGGCCGCCCAGACGACCAGTGGTTCGGTCCGGAAGCTGAGTCTATCGGAGGCCCATGCTACGATGGATAGCAAATTCTGGGGCGCTTACCATGTGGCCCGATCGGCCAAAATTCGAGACCACGGATCACTTTGCTTTGTCTCCGGTTTTCGGAGTGTTCGTCCGTCGGGAAATACTGTTCTCCAAGGCGCTGTCAATGCCGCACTCGAGGCTCTCAGCCGTGGCCTTGCTTTGGAGCTGGCCCCCGTAAGAGTTAACGCCGTCTCGCCTGGATTGATTGCGACATCCCTATGGTCGGGCATGTCCCAAACGGATCGCGAGGCGATGTTTGCGAGTACCGCCGAGCGGTTACCGGTCCGGCGTATTGGGAATTCTTCGGATGTCGCGAACGCTGTATTGTTTCTGGCATGCACGCCTTTCGCGACAGGTTCGACCGTCGTAGTGGATGGAGGCGGCACTATTGCTTGACGACACACTCCACGGTGTCCGAGCGCGCGCTTTTATCTGCCGGCCTGATTGGCTGGGCTTCGCCTTGTCCACAAGCAAGTTGGCCCGCCAGGATGGCGCGCTACAATTGTCGGCCACGAGTGCTTCTGGCGCGAAGAGAACCTGATTGTCCAGGGACGGATGAGCGGTGAGGGCGATCACCGAAATCCTTATCATTGACGGTATCGGAGCCAACGCCGCACAAGGGCGAGCGGTTACCTTCCCGCCAAGTACGCGGGCCCACTTGGTCGATTGACTCCGATAGTTGCCGAAGTCGCCCTTCCTGCGAGACGTATGAATTTTCCTGTGAATTCAAGAACAAAAAGTTAGAGCGGAAACTCCGTCGGGATTTCTTGGCCAGCTTTGAACTTTGCGCTTGAAAATCAACGCGGTAATGTCGTCCTAAATGATTGAGTGGGAGTAGGGGTGAGTTGATCCAACTCGGCCAAGCCGCCAAATTGCTTCCGGAAACGGGACGACTTCTCCATGACAGCCAGCAACCGCATCGCCCTCTCCAGCGACCACGCCGCCATTCAGCTCCGACAGGCCATTGCCGCTCATATCGCGGCCCATGGCTGGGTGGTGGTCGACATCGGACCGACGACGCCGGAGAGCACACACTATCCTAAGCACGGCGAAGCGGCGGCGCGGCTCGTCGCCTCCGGCGATTGCCGGTTTGGCATCGTCCTTTGCGGCACCGGCCAGGGCATCATGATGGCGGCGAACAAGGTAAAGGGCATCCGTTGCGGCGTCTGCGGCGACACATTCTCTGCCCGCATGATCCGCCAGCACAACGATGCCAACATGCTGTCGATTGGCGCGCGCGTGGTGGGCGAAGGGCTGGCGCTCGATATCGTGGATGCGTTCCTGACCGCCCAGTTCGAGGGCGGCCGGCATGCGACGCGGGTGGAGATGATTGGGGCGCTGGAGGGGTAGGGGCGCAAATGCCTACTGGAAAGAAGCGGCCCTACGAGATTTGATCTGCGGAAGGGTCGTGCCGAGATAACCATGGGATTTGGAGTTTTCATTCATCGCTCGGACTCGATCTACAACGACAGCCCAGCAGAGCAATATCAATTTCCCAGCCAGTATCTGCGTCGTGTTGAGGCCTGCGTCGGTGACTGGATAATCTATTATGAACCCAGCAAGGTTGCTGAGACGCGAGGCTACTTTGCAATCGCAAAAGTTCGTCAAGTTATTCCCGATCCCTGCATTTCAGGGATGTACCTCGCGCTGATCGAGCCGGGAAGCTACCTCGACTTTGCTAATCCAGTCCCGTTTAACGGAGCAATGGGACCGGTCGAGCGAGGCGTGCTCAATGACCAAGGACGGATTTCCGGCCGCGCTCATGCGGCGGTCCGTCCAATTTCTCCCGAAGATTTCAGCAGAATAGTCGAACGCGGCTTCGAAGAAAAAGCACCCCTGTTGCCGCGGCTCGACAATGACATGCCATCGCCGAATTTTGACGAGGTGCAGACACCATTTGCGTTTGACCAGCAGCGCGACCGTATGAGCGTCACCGTGTCGAGGATATTGCGTGACCGAGTTTTTCGTCGTGTTGTCCTGCGTGCCTACGACGAACGCTGCGCCATCACCGGGCTAAAGCTCATCAACGGAAGAGGACGAGCGGAAGTCGCTGCCGCACACATCCGGCCGGTGGAAGCAAGCGGACCAGATATCGTCAGCAATGGAATCGCTCTTTCCGGCACCGCACATTGGATGTTTGATCGTGGTCTTATTAGCCTAACTGACGATTTGGAAATATTGATCTCTCGGCAAACAAACGATCCTCAAGGGATACGATCGATTAGCCGTGGCGTAGTCGAGTCATGCGCGTGATCGCGGGTTATGCCTTCGCTGACCGGGCCCCGCGAGTTGGCTTGCTGTCGAGTGCGGCCCGCACGAGCGCCCGAATGGCCCACGCCTTCACGTCGCGCGTGGCCTGTTCGTCGATGCGGAGCACATCCTTGAATACGATCATCGCTTCGGGGCCGAAGATCAGGCATAGCGCGTTGCACAGCCGCTCATACTCGCGGCGATCCAGTCTGCTGCGCACAGGCGCGAGCGCCGCCTCGATCAGCGGCAGGCGCCGGTTCTGGCGAACCGGCACCCCCTGCGTTTCCACCATCACCGAGGATGCCAGCATGACCCGCAGCGCCGGTTCGTTGTCGTAGACCGCGCGGTGAAGGGCGGCTTCGGCCCGCTCGAGACGGGCCTCCGCATCGCTCGATGTGTCGTTCGCGAACATTGTCGGACCGTCGGGCGTGGCGATGTCGATCGACGCTTCCGCCAGCAGGATCTCGATGTCAGGGAAATAGCGATACGCTGTGGCCCGCGACACAAGGGCCGCCTCCGCGACCTCTTCCAGCGACGGTTTGCGGCCCTGCTTCATCAGTTGCGCGGCCGCCGCGAGAAGGTCCTTGCGGGTTCTGTACTGCTGGTTGCCGCGGTCGCGGGATTTGCGATCCGACATGACCGATCCTTCAGGACAGTTGCTGGAGGATGGCTCCGAAGTCGAGCCAGACCTGCTCGCGCTGGATGTCGCCTGCGTTGGTGAACTCGAGCACGTGCAGCATCCGGAACGCGAGAGGGCGCCCCTTTCCCTCGAGGCCGAATGGTCTGCCGACAGCGCGTCCACGCCAAAGCGTTTCGTCGATCAGAAAGTGGTCGCCGTAGAGACGACGGACGCATTCGGTCTTGCTCTCCGCAAGATCGGCGAACAGCGCCTCGTAGAACTTGCGGGCCTGCGCATGGCCGATGGAGGGGCCGCCCGGCCAACCGACGACGTCGTGCTCGCAATCGGGCGTGAGGGTCGAGAGCACGCCGTCAATGTCGTCGCGCGCCTCGAAACCGAAATGCTCCTCGATCTTTCGATCCATGAATTCATAGGTCAGGGCCAAGGTGCTTCTCCTTCGTGAGATTATCTGTGCGTAATGAGACGTATGTCTCATCAAGATACGATCGTGTCAAGTCCTGCGCCCGCCCAGCCGCTCGCGTTTGCCGCGGGACAACTGCTTGATCCAGAACACGCCGTTCAGCTGATCGATCTCATGCTGGTGATAGACCGCGCGCAGGCCTTCCGATTCCTCGGTCTGCATGTGGCCCTGAACGTCCTGGTAGCTGATGCGGACCCGCCCCTGGGAATGCCTCGGCTCGTGTCTAGCCAACCGCGCACGACGACGGTCACCCCAGCGCAAACGCGCGATGTGCTGCATGCCCTCGCATGATACGACATCAGTATCGTCCCTCCGGAGCCAGCCCTCATGTCCGTCGCGACCGCCCCCAACCAGCAGCCCGCAACCGCCGCCGAGACCGATCCGCAAACGCTTGGCTGGATGCAGGGCTTTCCGCCGCCGCAGGATAAGACGATCACATTCCAGGACGGTTCGTTCCGCAGCTTCCCTGAGCTGCGCTGGGCCTGGAGCAACATCCGCCAACTGGTGCCGACCGTGAATGTGTGGCGCGGGGCAGGGCCTGCGTCGGTGCTGCCGCGCGAGGAGCATGATATCGGCGCGTCCGCGTCGGTCACGATGGACGGCCGTCCGATGACCTTCGCGCGCATGCTCGAGGAAACCTATGCCGACGGCATCGCCGTGCTGCACCGGGGCAAGTTGATCTACGAGCGCTATTTCGGGGCGCTAAAGCCGCACAAGCCGCATATCGCGATGTCGGTGACAAAATCGTTCACCGGCACGCTGGCCGGCATTCTGATCGCCGAGGGCAGGATCGATCCGCAGGCCCTGGTCGCGGACTATCTGCCGGAGCTGAAAGCAAGCGCGTTCGGTGACGCGCGCGTCCACGAGGTCATCGATATGACCACGGGCCTCGAATACACCGAGGTCTATACTGACAAGAATTCGCATGTGTGGGGGCTGCGCCGCGCTAACGGCATGGCGCCGATCGAGCCTGGCTATGACGGCCCGACCACCAATTTCGATTTCCTGTGCGCGCAGCGCAAGCAGGGCGAGCACGGCAAGGCCTTTGCCTACAAGACCGTCAACACCGACGTACTCGCCTGGATCTGCCGGCGCGCGAGCGGCATGACGCTGTCTGATCTTCTCTCTGAGCGTATCTGGATGCCGATGGGCGCGGAGGAGGACGCGCATTATCACGTCGACCGCATCGGGGCAGAAAGCGGCGGTGGCGGTCTCTCGACGACGCTGCGCGATCTGGCCCGCTTCGGCGAGACCATGCGCAATCACGGCCGCTTCAACGGTCGCCAGATCGTGCCGGCATCCGTGGTCGAGGACATCGCGCGTGGCGGCGATCCCGAGAAGTTCAAGCCCGCCGGCTACACCACGCTGCCCGGCGCCTCGTACCGGAATCAATGGTGGGTCACGCACAACGCGCACGGCGCTTACATGGCGCGCGGCATTCATGGCCAGGGCATCTATGTCGACCCGAAAGCCGAGATGGTGATCGCGCGCTACGCCTCGCACCCAGCCGCGGGAAATGTCGCCAACGACCCCGTGACGTTGCCGGCCTATATGGCGCTGGCCAGGGATTTGATGGCAGGCGGTTAAGCAAGCGAAGCCTGGATGAGCGTGGCGACATCCGGGGCTCGTCCGCGCGCGCTCCGCCACGCGATTGATTTGCGCCGGTCTGCCTGGCCCGCATGCGACAAATCAACCCGACGGCAAACCGGTGCTGTAGAATGGGTAGAGCGAAGCGAAACCCATCGCATCGCCGGGAGTGTTGATGGGTTTCACTGCGCTCTACCCATCCTACAGCTCCGCGGCCCATGCCACTGATTTGCCCGACGGCGCAAGTGCCCTCGTGAAAAATATTTCGGTTTTTCGCAAGTTGGAATCGGTGTATGAATTCGCCCGTCTCACCCGAACGAGGGGCGGATCGCGATCGTCACGAACGCGGGTCGAGATCCGGTGGACGCTGATGTCACGACTGACGAGCGTGGCAGACGTGGACGGCGAAGTCGTGTGGTCCTGACGCCCCAGTGGCTGGTGTCTCCTCGCAAGACGTGAAGGCGTTTTTGCGAGGACGGCGGC